>NZ_JAHVJZ010000017.1 GCF_019801015.1 Marinobacter nauticus | reverse complement strand
ACCTTCGGGAGGACGCTCACCACTTTGTGGTTCATGACTGGGGTGAAGTCGTAACAAGGTAGCCCTAGGGGAACCTGGGGCTGGATCACCTCCTTAACGACATGAATTCTTGCCTGCGTCGAGTGTTCACACAGATTGTCTGACGATGTAAAAGAGTGGCTCGATAACCATCAGTGGTTATTGCGCAGAGATTTGGCTTTAGGCCGAGGCGAACGACAAGCCCCGCAAGGAGCATAGTGAACTATGCGACCGAGGAGTGAGGAGTTCAACGACGGAATGAAGTCAAAGATCAAGCTAGAATGGGTCTGTAGCTCAGTTGGTTAGAGCGCACCCCTGATAAGGGTGAGGTCGGTAGTTCAAATCTACTCAGACCCACCAAATCTTCTTTATGCTTCGTTATTTAACTCGTCGTTTGGCTAACCAAACTTCCTCGTTAAATGCCTCGCCTAAATTCGATTTGGACGCTAGCTGAAAGCCACGGAGGGGCTATAGCTCAGCTGGGAGAGCGCCTGCTTTGCACGCAGGAGGTCAGCGGTTCGATCCCGCTTAGCTCCACCACTTACTCTTTAGGATAAAGAGGCCAAAGATAAATTGAATAATT
>NZ_JAHVJZ010000016.1 GCF_019801015.1 Marinobacter nauticus | reverse complement strand
CAACCAAATGTTTCGTTATTCAGCTCTAGGCTGAATCGCCGGATATCAAGACACTTGCAAGAAGTTTACTCTTACAATTTCTCGAGAAATTTATCAGCTTATCCAAATTGTTAAAGAACAGGGCTTAAAAAAGCCAAAGGTAAATTATTCAATTTATCTTTGGCCTCTTTATCCTAAAGAGTAAGTGGTGGAGCTAAGCGGGATCGAACCGCTGACCTCCTGCGTGCAAAGCAGGCGCTCTCCCAGCTGAGCTATAGCCCCATACCGTGTTGCGCGCAGTTTCAGTGGCCAATTCGCTTTGGAGCAAGGCACCGTGGGAGGACGTTTGGCTTTCCAAACGACGACCGCGGTAACGCAGCTATCAGAGCGAATTTGGTGGGTCTGAGTAGATTTGAACTACCGACCTCACCCTTATCAGGGGTGCGCTCTAACCAACTGAGCTACAGACCCACTTTAACTTGCTGATGCTCACCAACTCGTCGTTGCACTCTTCACTCCTCGGTCATTTGGTAAACCAAACTCCCTGCGGGGCTCATCGTGCGCCTTGATTTGGCGCTCATCTGCTGCGTTAAAGCCAAGGCTTTATCGCACGCACTCTTTTACATCGTCAGACAATCTGTGTGAACACTCAACGCAGGCAAGAATTCATGTCGTTAAGGAGGTGATCCAGCCCCAGGTTCCCCTAGGGCTACCTTGTTACGACTTCACCCCAGTCATGAACCACAAAGTGGTGAGCGTCCTCCCGAAGGT
>NZ_JAHVJZ010000015.1 GCF_019801015.1 Marinobacter nauticus | reverse complement strand
ACAAAACCACTTGGGTGTTGTATGGTTAAGCCTCACGGGTCATTAGTACAGGTTAGCTCAACGCCTCACAACGCTTACACACCCTGCCTATCAACGTCGTAGTCTTCGACGGCCCTTTAGGACTCTCGAGGAGTCAGTGAGAACTCATCTTGAGGCTCGCTTCCCGCTTAGATGCTTTCAGCGGTTATCGATTCCGAACTTAGCTACCCGGCAATGCCACTGGCGTGACAACCGGAACACCAGAGGTTCGTCCACTCCGGTCCTCTCGTACTAGGAGCAGCCCCTCTCAATTCTCAAACGCCCACGGCAGATAGGGACCGAACTGTCTCACGACGTTCTGAACCCAGCTCGCGTACCACTTTAAATGGCGAACAGCCATACCCTTGGGACCGACTTCAGCCCCAGGATGTGATGAGCCGACATCGAGGTGCCAAACACCGCCGTCGATATGAACTCTTGGGCGGTATCAGCCTGTTATCCCCGGAGTACCTTTTATCCGTTGAGCGATGGCCCTTCCATTCAGAACCACCGGATCACTAAGACCTACTTTCGTACCTGCTCGACGTGTCTGTCTCGCAGTTAAGCTGGCTTATGCCTTTGCACTAACCTCATGATGTCCGACCATGATTAGCCAACCTTCGTGCTCCTCCGTTACTCTTTGGGAGGAGACCGCCCCAGTCAAACTACCCACCAGGCACTGTCCGCAACCCCGATAAGGGGCCAACGTTAGAACATCAAACATACAAGGGTGGTATTTCAAGGACGGCTCCACAACGACTGGCGTCATTGCTTCAAAGCCTCCCACCTATCCTACACATGTAGGTTCAATGTTCAGTGCCAAGCTGTAGTAAAGGTTCACGGGGTCTTTCCGTCTAGCCGCGGGTACACTGCATCTTCACAGCGATTTCAATTTCACTGAGTCTCGGGTGGAGACAGCGTGGCCATCATTACGCCATTCGTGCAGGTCGGAACTTACCCGACAAGGAATTTCGCTACCTTAGGACCGTTATAGTTACGGCCGCCGTTTACCGGGGCTTCGATCAAGAGCTTCGACTTACGTCTAACCCCATCAATTAACCTTCCGGCACCGGGCAGGCGTCACACCGTATACGTCCTCTTACGAGTTTGCACAGTGCTGTGTTTTTGATAAACAGTTGCAGCCACCTGGTATCTGCGACTCCCGTCAGCTTAGAGAGCAAGTCTCATCACCAACAAGAGCGTACCTTCTCCCGAAGTTACGGTACCATTTTGCCTAGTTCCTTCACCCGAGTTCTCTCAAGCGCCTTGGTATTCTCTACCTGACCACCAGTGTTGGTTTGGGGTACGGTTGCTAACTACCTGAAGCTTAGAAGATTTTCCTGGAAGCATGGCATCAACCACTTCATCACCGTAGTGACTCGTCATCAGCTCTCAGCGTAATGTGAACCCGGATTTGCCTAAGTTCACCGCCTACTACCTTAAACACGGACAACCAACGCCGTGCTGGCCTAGCCTTCTCCGTCTCTCCATCGCAGTAATCAGCAGTACGGGAATATTAACCCGTTTCCCATCGACTACGTCTTTCGACCTCGCCTTAGGGGCCGACTCACCCTGCCCCGATTAACGTTGGACAGGAACCCTTGGTCTTCCGGCGAGCGGGTTTTTCACCCGCTTTAACGTTACTCATGTCAGCATTCGCACTTCTGATACGTCCACGGAACTTCTCAATTCCGCTTCAACCGCTTACAGAACGCTCCTCTACCAAGCACAACTAGTGTGCTTCCGCAGCTTCGGTGTATCGCTTAGCCCCGTTACATCTTCCGCGCAGGCCGACTCGACTAGTGAGCTATTACGCTTTCTTTAAAGGGTGGCTGCTTCTAAGCCAACCTCCTAGCTGTCTAAGCCTTCCCACATCGTTTCCCACTTAGCGATAACTTTGGGACCTTAGCTGGCGGTCTGGGTTGTTTCCCTCTCCACGACGGACGTTAGCACCCGCCGTGTGTCTCCCGTGATTGCACTCATTGGTATTCGGAGTTTGCATGGGTTTGGTAAGTCGGGATGACCCCCTAGCCCAAACAGTGCTCTACCCCCAATGGTGAGACACGAGGCGCTACCTAAATAGCTTTCGAGGAGAACCAGCTATCTCCCGGTTTGATTGGCCTTTCACCCCTAGCCACAAGTCATCCGCTAATTTTGCAACATTAGTCGGTTCGGTCCTCCAGTACCTGTTACGGCACCTTCAACCTGCCCATGGCTAGATCACCGGGTTTCGGGTCTACACCCTGCAACTAAATTCGCCCAGTTAAGACTCGGTTTCCCTACGGCTCCCCTATTCGGTTAACCTCGCTACAGAATGTAAGTCGCTGACCCATTATACAAAAGGTACGCAGTCACCCTCGAAGGGCTCCTACTGCTTGTACGTACACGGTTTCAGGTTCTATTTCACTCCCCTCACAGGGGTTCTTTTCGCCTTTCCCTCACGGTACTGGTTCACTATCGGTCAGTCAGGAGTATTTAGCCTTGGAGGATGGTCCCCCCATGTTCAGACAAGATAACACGTGTCCCGTCCTACTCGTTTTCACACTGTGGTCGTTTTCATGTACGGGGCTATCACCCTGTGTCGCCAAGCTTTCCAGCTTGTTCCACTAACTTCCTCAATGCTTAAGGGCTAATCCCCGTTCGCTCGCCGCTACTAAGGGAATCTCGGTTGATTTCTTTTCCTCTGGGTACTTAGATGTTTCAGTTCCCCAGGTTCGCCTCAGTTACCTATGTATTCAGTAACTGATGACACCTTATGGTGCCGGGTTTCCCCATTCGGACATCTCAGACTCAAGTGGCTCTTACCGCCTCATCTGAGCTTTTCGCAGGTTAGCACGTCCTTCATCGCCTCTGACTGCCAAGGCATCCACCGTGTACGCTTAGTCGCTTAACCATACAACCCCAAGGGGTCTTACTTGATCTTTGGCTTTCGTTCGTCGTTGAACCTGTCACTCACGCGGTCATTAACCGAAGTTAACTCCCTTGCTCGTTCCAGCTTCGCCTCGACCGAAACCCAAATCTCGTCGTAATACCACTGCGCTTTGCAAAGCAGCAGGTGGCAATATGACGCAACCAAATGTTTCGTTATTCAGCTCTAGGCTGAATCGCCGGATATCAAGACACTTGCAAGAAGTTTACTCTTACAATTTCTCGAGAAATTTATCAGCTTATCCAAATTGTTAAAGAACGT
>NZ_JAHVJZ010000013.1 GCF_019801015.1 Marinobacter nauticus | reverse complement strand
CGGGTCAAGCCCTTTTTTGATGAAGTTTTCTGAGCGGCTGCTGCCGTGTTAACCAGGCCTCGGTGCCGTTTGGCTCCGTTCCCCGTCAACGTGAGGGCGCATTATAGGGAGGGATTTTTGGGGCGCAAGGCTTTTTCCGAAGATCGAACCCGATCGCTCTATTAATCGCCAACATGCATAAAAGGCCGACAACGCTGGGTATAATGGCGTCAAATTTGGACCTCAGGAGCTTTAGCATGTCCCTATTTCCCCATATGGAATCAACACCGATACTGGCTGACGGCGTCTTTATTGAGGGCAGTGCCGTGCTTTATGGCGACATTACTCTAGGACAGGACAGCAGCATCTGGCCTCTGGTCGCTGCGCGAGGTGACGTTAACTATATCCGGATTGGTGCACGTACCAATGTTCAGGACGGCTCAGTGCTTCATGTCTCCCGACCGGGTAATGGCCACCCGGAGGGCTTCCCACTGATCATCGGCGAGGACGTTACGGTGGGGCATAAGGCGATGCTGCACGGTTGCGTGATTGGCGATCGGGTGCTGGTCGGGATGGGCGCCATCGTGCTCGACGGCGTGGTGGTCGAAGATGAGGTCATCATCGGCGCTGGCGCTTTGGTGCCTCCGGGGAAACGATTAGAGAGTGGCTTCCTTTATGTTGGCAGCCCGGTCAAAGCGGTGCGACCACTGACGGATGACGAGAAGGCCTTTTTGAAAGAATCAGCCGCACATTACGTACGGCTGAAAGATCGGTATCTGGCGGAACAAGGCTGATTCACATCGGAGGGTGGCCCAGCCAAATTCGTCCCTGGGCATCGTACGCTTCATCTTCAATCAGCGTTTCAGCCTCCGATTCCAGATCAAACCGCAGCTGTTCAAATGCGGCTGCGGCTTCTTCTGCACTGGTAAGGGTGCTGTCCAGTTTATTAGCCAGAACGTTTAATCCGACCAGGCAAGGCACCTGCTGTCCCGCCACCATGGCATGAAACTTAGCCCACCCCTGGTCCCAGTCGATCTCGACATGATCGTTAAACAGGATCTGTTGATTCATTGTTTTGCCTCCAGTCGCGCCAGCAGTGCGGCCCGTACCGGCTCAATCTCCGGACGAACACCACGCCAGCGGGCAAAGCTCTCTGCAGCCTGGTTTACCAGCATACCCAGCCCCGCGAGATTAAGACGCCCGCCATGCCGCTCTCCCCAAAGCTGAAACGGCGTGGCATGAACCCCATAAGCCATATCATAGGTGATCCCTTCTTTAACCAGGCACCCTTCCGGCAATGGAGGCAGATCACCAGACAAGGAGGCGGAGGTGCCATTGATGATCAGATCGAAGCCTGACCCAATACCATCCAGCCCGACCCCAGTGACATTGCCCAGATGACCAAAGTCGGCAGCCAGGGCCGTCGCTTTGCTTGCGGTTCGATTGGCGATCACCAGCTGCGCCGGCTGGCAGGCCAGGACTGGCTCCAACACACCCCGCACCGCACCGCCAGCACCCAGCATCAGTATGCGCAACCCCGTCAGGCTGACACCATGCTGCTGCAGGTCGGCCACCAGCCCGGCACCGTCGGTGTTGTCCCCCACCAATTTACCGTCTGCCTGCCAGTGGAGCGTGTTCACGGCGCCGGCCAGACGGGCACGAGGTGTCAGCTCTTCGCACAGGGCAAACGCCTGCTCTTTAAATGGCAATGTGACATTTGCGCCCATTCCACCTTCCGCGCGAAATCTCTGCACGGTTTCGGCGAAGCCATCCAGGGGTGCTAGGATGGCGCGATACGTCAGCAACTGGCCGGTTTGGTCAGCGAACGTCTGATGAATAAAGGGGGACTGGCTGTGGGCAATGGGGTGACCAAACACCGCGTAGTGATCCATGGACCTGCCTGACTGCTTTAGGAAGAAGAAGATGTTGTCACTTATACGCCGACACTTAAGTCGCAAGCAACCTGAGTCCGCTTATGAAAGGATGGGAGGTGAAACGATGGTGCGCGCCATTGCTCACCGCTTTTATCAGCTGATGGACGACGATCCGGACTACGCCGATCTTCGGGCGTTGCATCCGCAGGATCTGGCCGGCAGCGAAGAAAAGTTGTTTGAGTATCTGAGTGGCTGGCTCGGCGGACCACCGCTGTTTGAGCAAAAGTACGGCCACCCGATGTTGCGCGCGCGTCATCTGCCCTTTCGCATCGACAAACAGCAACGCAACCTGTGGCTGCACTGCATGAAACGGGCACTGGAATCAGAATTGAAGAACCGCCAGGTTCGCCGTGCCATGATGGAGGCATTGATTCCCCTGGCGGATCATATGCGGAACACCGAGGAGGGGTGCCCGGTCAGAGAGCCGGCTTAAGCCAGTTCGGCCAGCCAGTCACGGGGACGCAGGTAGTCATACAGACGGGCTTCAGCGCTGTCTGCTTCAGGCTGATACTGGTATTCCCAGCGCACCAGAGGCGGCATCGACATCAGAATCGATTCGGTGCGGCCACCGGTCTGCAAGCCAAACAGCGTGCCCCGGTCGTAAACCAGGTTGAACTCAACATAGCGACCGCGGCGATAGAGCTGGAACTGACGCTCACGCTCACCATAGGCATCGGCTTTACGACGCTCGACAATGGGCAGGTAAGCTTCAAGGAAGCCATTGCCCACCGCCTGCATCAGTTCAAAGGAACGCTCAAAGCCCGGCGCATTCAGGTCATCAAAGAACAGGCCACCAACGCCGCGGGTTTCGTCGCGGTGCTTGAGGTAGAAGTAACGGTCACACCAGGTTTTGTATTCCGGGTAAACCTGTTCGCCAAATGGCTGACAGACCGACTCGGCCACCTGATGCCAGTGCAGCACATC
Organism: Marinobacter nauticus; assembly: GCF_019801015.1. Taxonomy (GTDB): domain Bacteria; phylum Pseudomonadota; class Gammaproteobacteria; order Enterobacterales; family Shewanellaceae; genus Ferrimonas. The sequence goes on along the minus strand of NZ_JAHVJZ010000013.1, from coordinate 59,055 downwards.
TTCATCCACCGGATAGTAGGGCGTCAGGTCAAAGCCGCCACCAAACCACCAAACCGGTGCCTCTCCCTCTTTTTCAGCAATAAAGAAGCGAACGTTGGCATGGGTGGTGGGGATGTGTGGATTGCGCGGGTGGATCACCAGCGATACCCCCATGGCCTCAAAGCGACGGCCAGCCAGCTCAGGTCGGTGGGCGGTTGCGGAGGCCGGCATCTGCGCCCCCATGACGTGGGAGAAGTTAACCCCCGCCTGCTCAAACACTGCACCGTCCCGCAGCACGCGACTTTCGCCACCACCGCCCTCTTCCCGCTGCCATTGATCTTGCTGGAAGGCGGCTTCGCCATCCGCCCGCTCCAGTGCTTCACAGATGCGGTTCTGCAGCGAAAGAAGGTATTGCTTTACGGCTTGTGTATCCGGAGCCATATCAAGTCCTTTTGGGGAGAAAAAGTCAGGTACGGAAGACCTGTTCGGTCATCGCGTCGAGGATCATTGAGGGGTCTTTTCGTCCCCCAACTTCGCCCATCACCACGCCATCAATACGGTCGCCCAGTGCCGCCAGCACCGCATCGGCACTGCGGCTGGGCGCTTCACCGGTCAGGTTCGCGCTGGTGGACACAACCGGGCCACCAAAGGCGCGGCAGAGATCGGCAGCAATGGCGTGATCGGTCACCCGAACCGCCAGGGTATCAAACTGGCCTGTCACCCAGCTCGGCACTGACGACTGAGCGGGCATCACCCAGGTTGTGGGTCCGGGCCAGCGGTCCATAATGGCGTCCCGGCGCTGTACCGGCAGCGCGCCATCATTCACATAGGGAAGAAGCTGTTCATACTCTGCAGCAATCAGGATCAGTCCCTTTTCTACAGGACGCTGTTTGATGTCCAGCAGACGGCTGACGGCCTCGGGATTGTTGGGGTCGCACCCCAGTCCAAACACCGCCTCCGTGGGGTAGGCCACCACCCCGCCTTTCGCCATGAGGGCGGCGCCCTCACTGACAGTCAGCATACGACTCACCAAAACCTCCTATCGCCAGTGAGTTTGGCTTACAACACAGACAGCGCGCTCTCAAGCACTTTGCCAATCCATGCTGTCGCGGATTCCAACACGCTTTCGCTCACAGAAACCGTGCCTTCGCCGCGCGAATTATATCGGTTCTGATTGATATTTACATGAGCGTTGAGGGCAGGCGTGGCGTTTCTGTCCACGTGCAGTTTTTTCCACCAGCACCGGCCAACCGCAGTCCGGACAGGACGTCGCCACCGGCGGTGCATTCAGCAGGTATTTGCATTTGGGGTAACCGCTGCAGGCGTAGAACTTCTTGCCAAAGCGATTGGTGCGCTCAACCAACTCACCACTTTGGCAACTGGGGCAGGCGACCGTACCAGCGGGCTGTTCCGGCTCATCTTTGGCGATGTAGTCGCATTCCGGGAAGCCACTGCAGCCGATATAAAACCCATAGCGGCCGGATTTTAACGCCAGCGGCTTCGCACACTGGGGGCACTCGGTGCCTTCCAGCAACTCTGCCTCAACGTTGTGTTTCTCCACCAGGGGACGGTGATATTCGCAAGCCGGATAGCTTTGGCAGCCGAGGAACGGGCCATGCTTCCCATGACGCACAAGCAACTCACTCCCGCATTCGGGACAAACGCCGTATTCCCGCTCTAAAGCATGTTCGTGGGTCGTGAACAGCTGTTGGTCAATCTTGGACATGAACCCTTTCCAACCACTCAATGAACTGAACAGATTTTACCAGCAGTTGGGGTGGGATTGCATTGAGACAACACAGTGGAATATTGTATACAAAAACAAACAAGGGAATGACAATGCGTTTACTTCTCCCCCTGGCCCTCACCGGCCTGCTCGGGGCCTGTGCCTCCGCACCCCACCCCACCCCGGCGCCGATCAATCTCAGCAATTGGCAACAACCCGATCCCCAACAACTGCCGCTGGCACTGGACAACCTGAGTCACGGCAATCCGGAACAAGCGCTGGACTACCTGCGCGCGTTCTCCTATTTCGGTGATCCGGACACTCTGAGTGAGCCCCAACAAGCCCAGCTGCATCAAGCCATGCTGACCCGGGGTGAGACACTGGATGCCCTAAACCAGCCCCGCCTGGCCGAGCAGTGGGCCGTCACCCTGTATCGCTACTATGGCCAGGAAGGTCTTCAGGATAAGGCGGTTGAGTTGCTGCCGGCCCTGACCCGCCAGCTCGAACGGTTTGCTCAACAGTCTCCCCAGTCCCTCGCGCAGGAGTACGCGCTCTGGGAACTGCTGCGGGCACCGGGTCTGCTGATGCACAAGGTTCGCCGTAAAGATGAGGACAACCCGCTGCGCCAGGCGCTCAGCGCCCAGTCACTGGCCAGCGTTATGAAAACCTACGCGTCTAGCGCGGGCGCGCAATATGACGGCCAGGACTGGCCTCAGCAAAACGCCTACTGGGTACTGGCGCACCAACGCCTGTTACTGGATGAGGAGGCAGCGACGGCTCAGGATGATGCTGTCGCAGAGATCGCCCGTTCCGACCTCGCCAACCGGGGAGACGCAGCGAAAGAGGCTTTCACGCTGGGATACTTGGTGAACGCTTTCCTGGGTCAGGAAGCCTGTAAGGAAACGTACGGCGACATCTGTGCCATCCCGGAGCCAGATGCCGTTCTGCCGATTACTCACGCCTGCACCGACCGGTTGGTGATCCGTACTCAGGATCTTAGCCCCGAAGAGCTGGCGATCAGCTGTGAACGCCTGACCTCCCAGGAAGACCATTTCCACAGCTTGCTGAGCACCGGCATGAACCCGGTTGTGAATGACCACAACACGGCGCTGGAAGTGGTGGTCTTCAAGAACTGGAGCCAATACAACGCCTACGGCCAGCTGCTGTTTGATATCGGCACTGACAATGGTGGCATGTACATCGAAGGCATCCCTCAGGCCGAAGGCAACCAGGCCCGCTTCTTTGCGTTCCGGGGCTGGTGGCTGCCGGAGTACAACGTCTGGAACCTGAACCACGAGTATGTCCACTATCTGGACGGTCGCTACATCAAGTACGGGGGCTTTGGTCACTTCCCTGGCCAGATGGTCTGGTGGGCGGAAGGACTGGCTGAGTACATATCAAAAGGCGAAGACAACCGTCAGGCTCAGAAACTGCTGAAAGACACGGAGCAGGAAGAGTGGCTGGATCTGGAAACCATCTTTGCCACGGAGTACAGCGATGGACTGGACCGCACTTATCGCTGGAGCTACATGGCGGTGCGCTATCTGTCCGAGCAGGATCCGGAACAACTCCGAGCCATTACCCACCCACTGAAGGGGGACTACGCTGAGGGTTACGCCGAGGCCCTGGCCAGCACCGCCGCGGCCCATCAGGCGGGTTTCCAGAAGTGGCTGGTTCAGTGGGCAGAAACGCCGCTGCCGGAGGAAGCCAATGCCTCACCTTACCCGCGCAAGCTGAACCGCTATGGGTATCGTGATTATCTGCGCCCGCCGCAGTTGGCCAATACCGAAGGGCACCTGCACTTCTGAACCAAAAAGGGCGCCTTTCGGCGCCCTGTTCTTTTAGTGAAGCAGCCCCTCCGGCTCCTCAAATATCAGGTCTTCCATCTGGGTGTAGGCCTGCTCATTGCCCGGGGCATTAAACAACACCATCAACACCACCCACTTCAGGTCATCCAGAGAGAGCGGTTCGCCATCCAGCTCCATTACCCGGTCAATCACCATCTCCCGGGTGGCGGCGCACAACACCTGGATCTGCTCCAGAAACATCAGGAATCCGCGGCTTTCCGTGTCCAGACGCGCCATCTCTTCGGGGGTATACACCCGGAACGAGCCGGGCTCAATCCCCACCAGATAAGGATGACGGTCGGAGTCCTGCAACGCCGCCAGCTTCTCAATCCAGACCAGCGCTTTGCCAATCTCGTCGGACCGGAACCCGGCACGGCTTAACTCGTCAGTTAATTCTTCGCGGTCGAACAAAAGTTCAACATCGCTCTGTACATAGGTCTCAAACAGGTACATTAAGATATCGAACATTATCGCTTCCCCCTAAGCCGGACATAGCCACCGGGCACCGCTGCAACCCACCCGTCCAATTCCATCTCGGTCAGTTGCTCAAGCACAACATCTACCGGTAATTGGCTGATTGCCACTACATCATCTACGGATGTTGCCTCGTAACCCACACTATCTAACAACGCCGGGACTGGCAAACTTTCTACGTTCGCCTGCGGCACCCTGATCAACGCTTCCAGCGCCTCCCGGGAAAGTTGGGGCAGCAGCTCCTCAATGATATCGACCGGATCAGCGGCCAATTTGGCTCCCTGCTGAATCAGATAATGGCAACCGACCCGTTTCGGATCGAGCACACTGCCCGGCACGGCAAACACATCGCGGCCCTGTTCGTTGGCCAGGCGGGCAGTAATCAGAGAGCCACTTTTCAGCCCGGCCTCCACCACGACCACACCGCGGCTCAGACCACTGACAATCCGGTTTCGCTTGGGGAAATGCGACCGTCTCACCCCCTCTGAGGGCCAGAACTCGGACACCCTGACGCCGCACTGCTCAATCTCCTTTGCCAGGCCAATGTGGGCCTTGGGGTAAACGCTGGCCAGGCCACTGCCCTCAACAGAAACGGTGGGCCCCTGGCTTAGCGCTCCGCGATGTGCAGCGCCGTCTATCCCCTCCGCCAGCCCGGACACCAAGACCCATCCCAGACCGGCGAGACTGGCCGCCCACCGCTCGGCCAGTTGGCGTCCGCTCAGCGACGCGTTGCGACTGCCTACCATCGCCAGCATGGGCTGCTGAAGCCATTCAGCCTCACCGGCAGCAAACAGAATCAAGGGGGGATCTTCCGTGTGGCGCAAGGCCAGGGGGTAGCGGGGGTCAGTCAGGGGAATGAAGTGGTGATGGGGAGCGGCTTGCAGCCAGGTGAGCGTATGGTCAATGGCGTGGCCGTCCGGCTCAAGCAAGGCGCGATGCTGGGCGGTAGAGAGGCCTGGGAGCCGGCCTGCTGCGGCACGCTCCCAGAGTTCTGCCCAGGGAAACGCCTCCAGCAGTGCCAGCTTTCGAACCTGGCTTACCCGGGATAACGCATCCAGGGCAAGCCAGCGTCGAATCTCTTCAGTCGCGCTCACTGCCAAAAACCATGGGCTCTGGCCGGGCGATCAGGTCCAGGATGCGGACTGGGCGACGGCCGTTTACGATCAGGCCGAGACTGACCCGATCGTAGGTTTTGAACAGCATCAGCTCACCGCGATAAACCTCCGGCTGCTTGATGGTGCGTCCGTCGGACAGCATCGCCACCATTTCATCGTAAGCACGGCGGTCTTCCGGTTCGACAAATTCGCCATCCCTCTTTTCAACCACCTCAGTGCCCTCTTTATAGATGGCAAACACCTGGCCCGCCTCGGCGCCATCTTCGGCGCCACGGTTGATGATGGCCACTTCCAGAGGACCAATCTCACGCACCATGGCATCGGCAGCGATCACACGGCCATCCGCCCCTTCCGGAGCGGCGGTGGGCATCATATAGGCTGGCAGCATCAGGTCATCCTTCAGTGCCATCACCTTCTGACCGGTGGCCACCTCCTGACGCATGCTCAGCAGCTCAATGCGGGAAACTTCACCGCTTTCAATTACCCGACCGGTGGCCGTCATCAGTGCTTCCTGGCCCAGGAACTCTTCGGTGTCCGGGTCAACAAAGCGACGAGACAGCATGTAAACCCCGTACTTTTCACCCAGTGGCAGTCGCGCATTGATATACACCACATCGCCCATGGCGTATCGGGTGGCGTCCCGTTCCCCACCAATCACCTGCGGGGTTTCTGCCAGGGCTTCCTCCCCCAGCACCTGCTGGAAACTCAGATAGGGCTCGATAATGGAGAGAGGCAGAGCCGGAATGGCACCGCCTTTTTGCTGCACATTCATCTGTGGCGAGAGCCGTTTAACCGGTTTACGCACCAGTCTTGGCACACCGTCGAGATAGACCAGATTCAGGCGATCGCCCGGGTAGATAAGGTGAGGGTTAGCGATTTGTGGGTTGGCACCCCACAGGGTCGGCCAGCGCCAGGGATCATCCAAAAAGATGGCCGAGATATCCCAGAGGGTATCCCCCTTTTTGACCACGTATGTATCCGGGTGACCTGGCTTCAAAGTCAGGGTGTCCGCCGCCAATGGCAGGCTGAGTAGCGCCGCCAGCATTATGATTACTGTTCTCATGCCACATCCTTGTTACGTAGCCCCGCCTCTACCTTACCTGTAAAAGGAAGAAGCAAAGGGTTAAAATTACCCCAAAACAACCTAATTATAGGCAGGTTGTTGTCAAATTTTTTATATAAATGAATGAGATTAGGTAATGGCTGTTAGAGAAGTCCTGCGTTTTCCCGATGAACGCCTGCGTACCATCGCAGAACCGGTCACCGACTTCGGCCCGGCCCTTCAGCAACTGGTGGACGATATGTTCGACACCATGTACGAAGAGCGCGGCATTGGTTTGGCGGCGACTCAGATTAATGAGCACGTTCAGGTGATCGTGATGGATCACTCTGAAGACCGCAGCGAGCCTAAGGTCTTTATCAATCCGAAGATCACTGAAGAGCACGGTCACTTCACCAATGAAGAGGGCTGTTTGTCTGTACCGGGCATCTACGCCAAGGTGGAGCGCGCGGAGCACGTGGTGTTCGAAGCGCAGGACCGTGAAGGAAATACCTTTACTGTTGAAGCTGACGAACTGCTCTCTATCTGCATTCAGCACGAGATGGATCACCTGCAAGGTAAGCTGTTTGTAGACTACCTCTCCCCCCTGAAGCGCCAGCGCATTAAGCAGAAGCTGGAGAAACAGGCCCGACTCGACGCCAAGCACGCTTCCTAGGACACCACTTTGACTGCATTGAAAATTGTCTTTGCCGGTACGCCGGATTTTGCCGCTCAGCATCTGGCGGCCCTGCTGGACTCCCACCATCAGGTGGTGGCCGTTTACACTCAGCCTGACCGCCCAGCCGGTCGAGGCAAAAAGCTGACCGCCAGTCCGGTAAAGCAGCTGGCACTGGAGCACAACCTGCCGGTGTACCAACCCCAATCACTGCGCAAGGAAGACGCCCAGCAAGAGCTGGCTGCCATCGACTTCGACATTATGGTGGTGGTGGCGTATGGCCTGATCCTCCCTAAAGCGGTTCTGGACCTGCCCCGACTGGGCTGCATCAATGTCCACGGCAGCCTGCTGCCGCGTTGGCGCGGCGCGGCGCCAATCCAGCGCTCTATCTGGGCGGGCGATGCCGAAACCGGCGTCACCATCATGCAGATGGATGTGGGCCTGGACACCGGTGCCATGCTGCATAAGGTGGCCCTGCCCATCGAAGACAACGACACCTCCGCCAGCCTTTATACCAAGCTGGCCGAATTGGGCCCGAAAGCTCTGGTGGAGTCCCTGACACCACTGGCCGACGGCACCGCCGTCGCAGAAGAGCAGGATGACGCGCTGGCCAACTACGCGGAAAAACTCTCGAAAGAGGAAGCCGCCGTAGACTGGACCAAGTCTGCACTGGCCCTTTGGCGTGAGTGCCGTGCCTTCAACCCCTGGCCGGTAAGCCATTTCCAGGTGGCGGACCAAACCGTCAAACTGTGGGCCTGTGAGGCGCTGGCCGACAACCACAATGCCAAGCCTGGCACCATCCTGGCCGCGGACAAGACCGGCATCCAGATCGCCACTGGCGAGGGTGTGCTGAAGCTGACCAACCTGCAACTGCCCGGCAAGAAAGCAATGGCGGTGGCGGACATCCTCAATGCCCGCAAAGAATGGTTTGAGGTAGGAACCCAACTGTCATGAGCCAACCCAATCTGCGTGCGCTGGCTGCCAGCGTGATCATCCTGGTGATCGATCAGGGCCAGTCACTGTCTCAGGCGCTACCCAAAGCGCAAAGCAAACTCCGTGACCCGAGAGATAAAGCCCTGCTGGCCGAGATCGCCTATGGCGTGATGCGTCAGCTGCCGCAGCTGGACACTCAGGTGCGCCGCTGTTTGCAGAAGCCGCTCAGTGGCAAAAAGCGGATCATCCACGGGCTGCTGCTGTCCGGCCTGTACCAGTTAAAGCACACTCGCGTGGGTTCTCACGCCGTTGTCGCTGAGTCAGTCAATGCCTGCCGCGAAATCGGTGCACCCGGCATGACCGGCCTGGTCAATGGTGTATTGCGTGCACTGGACCGGGATATGGAGGCGCTGAAGGCCGAGCAGTTTGACGCGCCCTCTGTGCACTACCGTCACCCTGGCTGGTTTATCAAGCGACTGGAAGACGCGTACCCCGAACAGTGGCAGGCGGTGCTGGATGCCAACAATGCCGCACCGCCGCTGTGGTTGCGCAACAACGCCCGTCAGCAAAGCCGCGATAAGTACCTTGAGATGCTGGCCGACGCCGGTGTGGACGCGGTGGCCGGTGAGGAGCCGGAGTCCATCCGTCTGCTCAAAGCCTGTGATGTCACCACTCTGCCCGGCTTTGCCAAGGGTGCGGTATCCGTCCAGGACCACTCCGCTCAGATAAGCGGCCGCCTGCTGGCCCCTCAGGCCGGCGAGCGGGTGCTGGATGCCTGTGCAGCGCCCGGCGGTAAGAGCTGCCACATTCTGGAGCAACAGCCAGCACTGGCTGAACTGGTGGCACTGGATGTGGACCCCTGGCGTCTGACCCGGGTTAAGCAGAACCTCGACCGTCTGGGGCTGAACGCCACGATGAAGTGTGGTGACGGCACCGACCCCGCCAGCTGGTGGGACGGACAGCCGTTTGACCGCATTCTGCTGGATGCCCCCTGCTCCGCCACCGGCGTAATGCGCCGCAATCCGGACAGCAAGTGGCTGCGCCGTGACGAGGACATTGCCAAGCTGGCAAAGCTGCAGGGCGAGATCCTGGCCGCCAGCTGGAGCATGCTCAAACCCGGCGGCACGCTGGTGTACGCGACCTGTTCCGTACTTCCGGATGAAAATGTGCAGCAGATCCAAGCGTTTCTTCAGAAAACCCCCGATGCTATGCTCGATCCCATCGTGGCAGATGAAGACCCCGCTCACCCTGGCTGGCAGTTGCTGCCAACCGAAGAAGGCGGAGACGGGTTCTACTATGCCCGCTTGATTAAACGGCAGGACGGGTCCACCCAGACAGCATGAAGATCATCATTCTTGGCGCCGGCCAGGTCGGCGGCACCCTGGCAGAGAACCTGGTCGGGGAAAACAACGACATCACCATCGTCGATAACGACATCGCTGCACTTCGCACGCTTCAGGACAAGCTGGACCTGCGTGTGGTGCACGGTCACGCCGCCTTCCCTCATGTTTTGAGAGACGCCGGTGCCGAGGATGCCGACATGCTTATCGCCGTGACCAACTCCGACGACACCAATATGGTGGCCTGTCATCTGGCGTATACCCTCTACGGCACCCCAACCAAGATCGCCAGGATCCGCAGTCCAGCCTATCTGACCAAGCGGGACGATCTGTTTCAGAGTGGCGGTTCCGACCCGGACAGCCGCGGTCGATTCTTTATCGACGAGCTGATCGCCCCTGAGCAGTTAGTGACCAATTACATACGCCGGTTAGTTGAATATCCGGGGGCTTTGCAGGTTCTCGAGTTTGCCGATGGCAAGGCCAGCCTGGTGGCGGTAAAGGCGTATTATGGTGGTTCTCTGGTGGGCAGCGCCCTGTCCGCGCTGAAAGAGCACATGCCCAATATTGATACCCGGGTGGCCGCCATTTTCCGCCAGGGCCGTCCCATCATGCCGCGCGGCACCACGGTGATCGAAGCGGACGACGAAGTGTTTTTCGTGGCCGATTCCAAACACATTCGGGCAGTGATGAGTGAGATGCAGAAGCTGGAGTCCAGCTACCGCAACATCATGATTGCCGGCGGCGGTAACATCGGCTTCGGTCTGGCCAAAGCGCTGGAGCCGTTTCACGAAGTGAAGCTGATTGAGCGCAACGGCGAGCGGGCCAGCCAGCTCTCCGAGTACCTGGAAGACACCACCGTATTCCACGGTGACGCTTCCGATCAGGAGCTGCTTAGCGACGAGCAGATCAGCCAGGTGGATGTGTTTATCGCCGTCACCAACGACGACGAAGCCAACATCATGTCGGCGCTGCTGGCCAAGCGGATGGGCGCCAAGAAGGTGATGGTGCTGATCCAGCGTGAAGCCTATGTGGACCTGGTGCAGGACGCCAATATCGACATCGCCATTTCACCGCAACAGGCCACCATTTCTGCGCTGCTGACCCACGTGCGTCAGGGCGACATCAACAACGTTTACTCTCTGCGCCGGGGTGCAGCCGAAGCCATTGAAGCGGTTGCACACGGTGATCCCAACACCTCCAAAGTGGTGGGACGTCAGGTTCAGGAGATCAAACTGCCGCCGGGCACCACCATTGGCGCCATCGTCCGCCGGGACGAAGTGATGATGGCTCATGACCGCACGGTCATCGAACAGGACGATCATGTCATCCTGTTCCTGGTGGACAAGAAACACATTAGGGAAGTGGAAAAGCTGTTCCAGCCAAGCGCGCTGTTTATCTGATCTTCAAGGCTCACAAAGGAGACCGGGATGATCAATGTCAGACCCCTGCTGCTACTGCTCGGCCTGTTCCTGGCTGTGCTGGCAGGGCTGATGCTGGTGCCTGTGGGGTTTTCCCTCTACCACAATGAAGGCCTGGTGCAGGACTTCCTGCTCTCCGCCGCCATGACCGGCGGCGTGGCCTTCGTTGCCCTGGGCAGCAGTTGGGGGTGCAGAATCACCCTGCACACCCGAGACTTTTACCTCTTCACTACCCTGACCTGGTTTGTGGTGGCCATCTTTGCGGCCCTGCCTTTCACCTTCTTCCACGCCATCAGTTACACCGACGCATTCTTTGAAACCATGTCGGGGATCACCACCACCGGGTCGACGGTGCTCACCGGCCTCGACAGCGCGCCCTGGTCGATTCTGATCTGGCGCTCGCTGCTGCAATGGATGGGCGGCATCGGTTTTATCGCGGTCGGCGTGGCCATTCTGCCTCTGCTAAACGTGGGGGGGATGAGACTGTTCCGGACCGAAAGCTCTGATTGGTCTGATAAATCCCTGCCCCGCACCAAAGAGATCGGCCGGGCGCTGGTGAAGGTCTACCTGATCCTGACCGTACTGTGCGGCATCGGCTACTACCTGTCCGGCATGACGGTGTTTGAATCGATCAACCATGCCATGACCACCGTCTCCACCGGCGGTTACTCCACCAGTGACAGCTCGATGACCCACTTCAGCGTCGCCGCCCACTGGAACGGCACGCTGTTTATGTTCCTCAGTGGCCTGCCAATGCTGCTCTACGTCCAGAGCCTCTATCGTCGCTCTTTCGCCCCATGGCAGGACCAGCAGGTGATCGGCTTTGCCCGATTTGTGGCCGTGGCCTCGCTGATCCTGGCGATTTGGCTGGCACGGGAACAGGAGATGGATTTCTTTCCCGCATTGACCCTGGCGGCCTTCAACCTGGTATCGGTGGTGACCACCACCGGGTTCGCCTCAACGGATTACAGCCAATGGGGCCCTGCCGCCAACATCATCTTCTTCCTGCTGATGTTTGTCGGGGCCTGCTCCGGCTCCACCTCCGGGGCAATCAAAATATTCCGCTTTCAGATCGCCGGCGCGGTAGTGATGAAGGCCTTGCGCCAGCATATTCACCCCAATGCGGTGGTGCCGCAGCGTTACAATCGCCGCCCGATTAATGAGGATATCCTGCGCTCATTGGTGGCGTTCACCATGCTGTTTATGGCGACCATCGCGGTACTGGCGCTTTTCCTGGTGCTGGTGGGGGTTGATCCCGTCTCGAGTCTGACCGGGGCGGTCACGGCGGTCACCAACGTTGGACCGGGGCTGGGAGAGGTTATCGGGCCCGCTGGCAACTTCGCGTCACTGCCGGACGCGGCCAAGTGGGCCCTGAGTGTGGGGATGTTACTGGGGCGACTGGAGATCGTTACCGTCGCCGTCCTGTTCCTGAGAACCTTCTGGGGCTACTGAGTTCAGGACAGGGTCATCAAATGGCGGGCGTAGTCACGCACGTCATCCCAGTCGGTGTAATCAAGCACCGTCTTGGGATCAGTCGGGCCGTCAGTCATCTTCATGATCATGCGGATGGCCAGGCTGTCCCAGAAGCCCCAATTGGGGTAATCCACCTTACCGGCGATCACCTTCAGGTCGGTCGGACGCCAGGGAGACAGCTCCAGGAACTTCTGCATATAGCGGTTCCCCTCCACCGTGGCCTTTTCCGGGGTGCGGGCCACCACCGACACATTGAAGAAGCTGCTTGGGCGAGCCTCAAGGTCCGCCCGGTTCGCCTCAATAAAGGCAAACACCGCTTTGTCGTAGGTGCCATACAGCACCGGTGCGCCCAGCACTACCCGCTGATAGCGGGCCCAGTCGACGCCTTCCCGTTCCGCTTCCAGCAGGTCCATCATGTCACAGGCTTCGCCCGCTTCCTGGATGGTCTCCATGATGGTGCGCGCCACCCGGGCCGTATGGCCGCCGCGGCTCATGTACAACACCAATGTCCGTGTCATCTGCTCTCCTGGAATGTTAAAACGGGGGGTCAGGTAATCAGTGTGGCGGTCCCCCTGGCAGTTTGCCGAGCCGATGATCACAAAGCACCCGACCTAAGTCAGCAGTGATCAGGAAAACGGGATCCAGCTCTAAGTATTAACAAAGTCAGCAGATAGAATTAATATTAGTTCTGGCTAATTTTTCAACGAGGTCGTGAAGATGTCCCAAATCGACATTTCCAGCATGGCAGAGAATGCCGAAGCCGCCTCCCGCCTGCTCAAATCCATCGCCAACGGGCATCGTCTGATGATTCTCTGTTTGTTGCTGGAAAAGGAGCTGACGGTGGGTGAACTGAACGACAGGGTGCCCCTGAGTCAGTCCGCCCTGTCTCAGCACCTGGCGGTACTGCGCAAAGAGGGACTGGTCAGCACCCGTAAAGAGGCACAGATGGTCTGGTATCGTCTGGCCAGCGCAGAAGTGGAATCGATTCTGGCAACGCTCCACTCCATCTACTGTGCCCCCAAGGCGTCATAACGCCGCAAAGCGATCCGCAAACCGCTCCACTTCCCCCCAGTCGGTGTACTCCACGACCGTATCCGGCTGGGTCGGCCCCTTGGTGACCCACATAATGAAACGGATGATCTGACGATCCCAGAATCGGTAGATGGGGTAGTTCAGCTTGCCGGCAAACACCCCGAGCAAAGTCGGTTTCCAGGGGCTTTGCTGGACGAACTTCACCATATAGGGATTGGTATCCGGGGTGTTCTTGTTGGCCTTCCTGGCCACGAGGTTGACGCAATAAAAGGCACTGGGCAGGCGCGAAAGCGCGTCCTGATTAGCTGTGATAAACGCCATCAACTCGGGCAGGAATTTGCCGTAGCGGATGGACGCGCCAATGATCACCCTGTCCGCGTTGGCCAGCAGCGCCGCGCCCTGTGACAGCTCCGCCGTGGTGACTTGCTGCCCCAACGCCTCCAGCCGGGCCTGGATCTGTCCGGCGATGTGCCGGGTCTGGCCATCAACGGTGGAGTAGAGGATCAGTACCCGGTTCATGTGACGCTCCTGTCAGCTCTTCCAGAAAGCCGGTGAGAACAGCACCAGCAGAGTAAAAATCTCCAGGCGGCCAAACAGCATGGCCAGTACCAGCAACCACTTGGCGGTATCGGTAATGTCGCCAAAGTGGCTGGCTACCGCACCAAGGCCCGGACCCAGGTTATTCAGACAGGCCACGGTGGCACTGAAGGCCGTAATGTCGTCCATACCGGTGGCGATCAGTGCCACCATAAACAACGCAAACAACCCCGCGTACGCGGCAAAGAAGCCCCATACCGCGTCAATGACCCGGTCACCCACCGCTTTGTTGTTAAGGCGAATGGCGTACATGGCGCGGGGGTGGATCAGTCGCTTCACCTCGCGGCCGCCCTGCTTCAGCAGCAGCACGATACGGACCACTTTCATCCCGCCACCGGTAGAGCCGGCGCAGCCACCGACAAAGCTGGCCAGGATCAGCAGAATGGGCAGGAACAGCGGCCACTCTGAGAAGCTCTGGGTAGCAAAGCCTGCGGTGGTGGAGATGGACACCGCCTGGAACAGAGCGTGGTCCAGGGTGGATTCCGGTGAGTCGTAAATCCCGCTGTTGATCAGCACCAGGAAGCAGATCGCGGTCAGCACCAGCTGGAAGCCCAGGAACACCTTTACTTCGGTGTCCCGAAGGTAGGTCTTAAGGTTGAGCCCCCGGCGCCCGAAGGCGGTGAAGTGCAGACTGAAGTTGATGCCGGCAATCAGCAGGAAAACGACACAGATGGCGTTGATCAGACGGCTGTCGAACTGCCCCATGCTTGAGTCGTAACTGGAGAAGCCGCCGATGGATACCGTCGAAAAGGCGTGCCCGACCGCATCAAACAGGTTCATGCCTGCCAGCCAGTAAGCCAGGGCACAGGCAATGGTGAGCGTCAGATAGATGTACCAGAGCGCTTTGGCGGTTTCCGCGATGCGGGGGGTCATCTTGTTGTCCTTGACCGGACCGGGCGTTTCACAGCGATACAGCTGCATCCCCCCCACCCCGAGCATCGGCAGTACGGCGACCGCCAATACAATGATCCCCATGCCGCCCAGCCACTGCAGCAGATGACGATAGAACAGGATCGCTTTGGGCAGGTCGTCGAGTCCGGTGATCACCGTTGCCCCGGTGGTGGTGAGCGCCGAGAAGGCCTCAAACATCGCATCGGTAAAGCTCAGGTTGGGCGAATCCGCCAGCACCAGCGGAATGGCACCGATGGACCCCAGCACTGTCCAGAACAGGACCACAATCAGGAAACCCTCACGAGCGCGAAGCTCCTGTTTGGCATCACGATTGGGGTACCAGAGCATCAGCCCCAGAACCAGAGAGAGGACAAAAGCCTGAACGAAGGTGGTGCCCCCACCGTCTTTGTAGATCACGGCGATCAGGGCCGGTGGCAACATGGTGGTACTGAACAGTGCCACCAACAGGCCGATGATCCGGGTTATGGTCCGGTATTCCATTGACAGTTTGATGAATTAATTTGCGGCTAGGATACTCTACCGGCGCAGTGCATTCACCCCTGAGACGGTTTATCAATCACTAACCGACCGCCACTGCGTTGACGCAGATCCGCTTCAAAGGCCGCCAGTTCAGCGGTCGGCAGCGCCAACTCGAGGCGGATCCCGGTATCAAAATGGGGTGCCAGAACTTCCCCGTTATGCTGCTGAACCAGATACTCCACCATCGGCAGGTCCGCGTATTCCCCTCGCACTTCCAATTGGCTCATCGGCACAAAGGGTTGGGTCGTCAGCGATTCCAGTGCCAGCTTCACGCCACCGGCATAGGCCCGGACCAGACCACCAACGCCCAGCTTGGTGCCACCGTAATAGCGTACGGACACGGCCGCCAGTTGTCCCACTTCGCTGCCCAGCAGCACATTGAGCATCGGGCGCCCCGCAGAGCCTGCCGGCTCCCCATCATCGGAAGCCCCGATATCCCGGGTGCAACCGGGCGGGCCTGCGACAAAGGCCAGACAGTGATGACTGGCCTCCGGGTGTTGCGCTTTCAGGCGAGCCTGAAGTGCCCGGGCTTCGGCCCCGGTCTGGATCCGTTCAATCACCGTCAGGAAGCGACTCCGTTTGATGATCTCCTCCACCACGACCGGTGCCGCGGGCACCACAAAGCGGTCGCTCATCAGGCCAGACCGTGTTTCCGGGTCAGGTTAAGGACACCGGACGCCTGAACCACCACGTCATCCTCGATGCGGATACCACCAAACGGGCGCAGCTCATCGATCACCGGAGTGTTGAGGACCGCTTTGGCCTCGGCGGAGAGATCGTTAATCAGGGTGTCGATGATGTAGAGGCCCGGCTCGATGGTCACCACCATGCCCACTTCCAGCACACGGGTGCAACGCAGCGCCGGGTAGGACGCCGGTGCGGCCAGATGGGTGCCCTGCTCATCCTGCATAAAGCCGGCAACGTCATGCACCTGCAAGCCGATGGGATGGCCCAGACCGTGCGGGAAAAAGGCGCGGGTGACGCCCAGTTCAAACGCGGTATCCGCGTCGGTGTTCACCAGCTCAAAGCGCACCATCAGATCCGCCACCTTACGATGCATCATTTCGTGCAGCTCGGTGTAACGCAGGCCGGGACGAATGGCGTCGATGATCTCAAGCTGAGCGTCATCCATGGCAGCCACCAGTTGGCCAAACCGGCTCTGCGGATCTTTGGCGTAGGTCCGGGTGATGTCGGAGGCGTAGCCATTGACGGACGCGCCCGCGTCGATCAGGAAACTGCGACTCTCCGACGGCGCCTGGCGCTCCAGCTTGGTGTAATGAAGGATGGCGCTGTGCTCATTCAGGGCAATGATGTTGCCGTAAGGCACGTCGTTTTCGCCGTGCTGAGTCGCCATCAGGTAAGCCTGTTGGATCTCATACTCAGATGCGCCGGACAGGAACGCGTCACGGGCAGCCTGGTGACCCAAAACCGCAATCCGGTTGGCTTCATCCATACAGGCAATTTCGTAATCGGTTTTGATGCTGCGCTGAAAGTGCAGGCTGTCCATCGCCGCCTGTGGGTTCACCTGATTCAGGCCAAGCTCCGCCGCTCGCTGCGGATGCTCACCAATATAGGCAAAGCGGGTCCGGTCCGCGGGCAGCAGGGCCGGCACCTGATCCAGCGTTTCAAAAGGCACGAGATCAAACTGTTCGACCCAGTACTCGGTTGGCAGCGGCGGCACCTTATGCCAGAAATCCACCGGGCGATAGAACAGCAGAGTCGGTTTTTCACCGGCCTTCACCACCAGGTAACAATGAGGATTGTCTACTACCGGAACCCAGTGCTTGAAATGCGGGTTAACCTTAAAGGGGTAGTCCATATCATCCAGAAAGATACGGTGCGGTTCTCCGGCGTGAATGATCAGTCCATCCAGGCCTTGTTTCGCCAGGAGGTTATCAGCGCGCTGGCGCAGGGTTTGGATGTGTTCCGGAAAGGTGTGGGCTAGTCGTTCCATCGCATACTCGGCAGTCGTTCAGCATTGATTGCCCGGAGTGTATCACCGGGCCTGAGGCAATTCATGCCACGGAGTTTAAACACCCGTTTTAAATAGGTGTTGCAATTTACCGTGAGCCGCCTCACACTTGCTCACAATGCCATCACTCGGATGTGGTAAAAAAGGAACCCAACCATGATCTTTGAGAGTAATGCCCTCAGCGTCGATTGGCTGGAACCCGGCATCGCCCAGATGACCTTCGATGCCGAAGGCTCCGTCAATAAGTTCGACCGCAACACCCTGACCCAATTCCACAAAGCCCTCGATATCCTCGCCGACCTGCCAGATCTGAAAGGCCTGGTTGTGGCTTCCGCCAAAGGCGCCTTTATCGTTGGTGCCGACATCACCGAATTCCTTACCCTGTTCGCCGAGCCGGAGTCTGTACTGCAGCACTGGCTGGAAGAGACCAACGTCATCTTCAATAAGCTTGAGGACCTGCCGGTTCCCACCATTGCTGCGGTGAATGGCTTTGCCCTTGGCGGCGGTTGCGAAGCGATCCTGGCCTGTGACCTGCGGGTCGCAGACAGCACCGCCCGCATCGGCCTGCCGGAAACCAAGCTGGGCCTGATCCCCGGTTTCGGTGGCACCGTCCGTCTGCCCCGGGTTATCGGTGCAGACAACGCAATGGAGTGGATCACCACAGGTAAAGAGCACCGCCCGGATGCCGCACTGCAGGTTGGCGCCATCGACGCCGTTGTGGCTCCGGAAGCGCTGCAAGGCGCTGCCGTTGCCATGCTGAAGCGCGCCATTGAGGGTGAATTGGACTGGCAGGCACGCCGTGCCCGCAAGCAAGCACCGCTCACGCTCTCCAAGATTGAAGCGACCATGTCCTTCACCACCGCCAAAGGGATGGTGGCAATGAAGGCCGGTCCGCACTACCCCGCTCCCCACGCGGCCGTGAAAGTGATTGAGCAGGCTGCCGGTGCGGGTCGTGCTGACGCGCTGAAAGGCGAACATCAGGCCTTTATCAAGCTGGCCAAGGGCGAGGTTGCTACTGCGCTGGTGGGCCTGTTCCTCAACGACCAGTTCGTGAAGGGCAAGGCCAAGAAGGCCACCAAACTGGCCAAGCCGGTTGAACAGGCTGCCGTACTGGGTGCTGGCATCATGGGTGGTGGCATCGCTTATCAGTCCGCGGTGAAAGGCACTCCGGTGATCATGAAGGACATCGCCCAGCCCGCGCTGGACCTTGGCCTCAACGAAGCCGCCAAGCTGCTGGGTAAGCAGGTTGAACGCGGTCGTCTCAAGCCCGATGGCATGGCCAAAGTCCTGAACAACATTGTCCCGAGCCTGGACTACGCGCCGGTGGCCCACGCTGATGTGGTGGTCGAGGCGGTGGTTGAAAACCCGAAGGTGAAAGGGATTGTGTTGGCGGAAGTGGAAGAGATAGTGGCCGAGGACGCCGTGCTCGCCTCCAACACCTCCACCATCTCCATCGACCTGTTGGCCAAGAGCGTAAAACGTCCGGAAAACTTCTGTGGCATGCACTTCTTCAACCCGGTGCACCGTATGCCCCTGGTGGAAGTGATCCGCGGTGAAAAAACCTCCGACGAAACGGTGGCCAAAGTGGTGGCCTACGCCGCCAAGATGGGCAAAACCCCGATTGTGGTGAATGACTGCCCCGGGTTCTTCGTTAACCGAGTCCTGTTCCCCTACTTCGCCGGCTTCAGCCTGTTGCTGAAAGAGGGCGCAGACTTCCAGCAGATCGATAAGGTGATGAGCAAGCAGTTTGGCTGGCCCATGGGCCCGGCATACCTGCTGGACGTGGTCGGCATCGATACCGCTCACCACTGTCTGGATGTGATGGCGGCGGGCTTCCCTGAGCGCATGGGTAAGCTGGAAAACGACCCGGTTGACCTGATGTTCCGCGCCGATCGCTATGGCCAGAAGAACGGCAAAGGGTTCTTCCAGTACGCGCCAGACCGCAAAGGCAAACCGAAGAAAGCCGTGGACGAATCGGCGCTGGCATTGCTGGCGGACGCCTACGGCACCCCGAAAGCCTTCGACGCCGAAGCGATCATCGCCCGCACCATGGTGCCAATGATCAACGAAACCGTTCGCTGCCTGGAAGAAGGCATCGTGGCGTCGCCGGCCGAAGCGGATATGGCACTGATTTACGGCATCGGTTTCCCCGCCTTCCGCGGCGGCATCTTCCGCTACCTGGATACCATCGGCCTGGACCGCTTTGTCGCTATGGCTGACCAGTACGCCCATCTGGGGCCGCTGTACCAGGTGACCGATAAACTCCGTGAAATGGCCGCCCAGGGCGCCCGTTTCTACCAAGGACAGTAAGGAGCGAGAAGATGAACCAGGCTGTTATTGTCGATTGCATCCGTACCCCGATGGGCCGTTCCAAAGGCGGGGTATTCCGTAACGTGCGAGCGGAAACCCTGTCCGCTCACCTGATGAGCCAGTTGCTGGTGCGCAACCCGGCGCTGGACCCGAATGAACTGGAAGACGTGATCTGGGGCTGTGTGCAGCAGACTCTGGAGCAGGGCTTCAACGTGGCTCGTAACGCCGCATTGCTGGCGGGCCTGCCCAAGCAAGTGGGCGCCGTAACCGTAAACCGTTTGTGTGGCTCCTCCATGCAGGCGCTGCACGACGCGGCCCGGGCCATTGCTGTGGGCGACGGCGACAGCTTTATCATCGGTGGCGTGGAACACATGGGCCACGTGCCGATGAACCATGGCGTCGATTTCCACCCGGGCCTGGCCAACAGTGTGGCCAAGGCGGCCGGCATGATGGGGCTGACCGCGGAAATGCTGGGCAAGATGCACGGCATCAGCCGTGAGCAGCAGGACGCTTTCGGTGCCCGCTCTCACCAACGTGCCCATGCCGCCACGCTGGAAGGCCGCTTTGCTAACGAGATTGTCTCCATTGAGGGCCATGACGCTGACGGCAGCCTGATCCGCATCAGCCACGACGAGGTGATTCGCCCGGAAACCACCGCAGAAAGTCTTGCTGCCCTGCGTCCGGTATTCGACCCGGTAAACGGCACCGTGACCGCCGGCACCTCCTCGGCTCTGTCTGATGGCGCCTCCGCCATGCTGGTGATGAGCGAAGCCAAAGCCAAAGCGCTGGGGCTGCCGATCCGCGCCCGCATTAAGTCGATGGCCATCGCCGGCTGCGATCCGTCCATCATGGGCTACGGTCCGGTACCCGCCACCCAGAAAGCACTGAAGCGCGCCGGTCTCAGCGTCAGTGACCTCGACGTGGTGGAGCTGAATGA
Source organism: Marinobacter nauticus (assembly GCF_019801015.1). Taxonomy (GTDB): domain Bacteria; phylum Pseudomonadota; class Gammaproteobacteria; order Enterobacterales; family Shewanellaceae; genus Ferrimonas. The sequence goes on along the minus strand of NZ_JAHVJZ010000013.1, from coordinate 38,756 downwards.
AGCCTTTGCCGCCCAGTCCCTGCCCTGCGTAAAAGACCTGGGCCTGATGGATCAGGTGGACGATAAGGTGAACCTCAATGGTGGCGCCATTGCGCTGGGCCACCCGCTGGGTTGTTCCGGTGCCCGTATCTCCACCACCCTGATCAATCTGATGGAGCATAAGGACGCCACGCTGGGTCTGGCGACCATGTGTATTGGTCTGGGTCAGGGCATCGCTACCGTGTTTGAGCGGGTCTGACCAGGCATCACAGAAAAAGGGCGGCTCAGGCCGCCCTTTTTGATACCCGGATCACTCTGCTAGGCTCAAAAAATGAACAGGAGTTGATCGGAAACGTCGTCGGCGTATCATACCCGCCTCGTCAGTTAGTCTTCGGTAGAGTCACCATGTCTGATCCCTTTATCTGCGCCCAACACACTCTGGATGCCATCGGCCTGCGTTGCCCGGAGCCGGTGATGATGGTGCGCAAAACCGTCCGTAAAATGGAAGACGGTGAAACCCTGCTGGTGACTGCGGATGACCCCTCCACCACCCGGGACATCCCCAGCTTCTGCCAGTTTATGGATCACACCCTGGTGGCCAGTGACACAGAGCAAGCGCCTTACCGCTATCTGATCCGCAAAGGGCTCTGACACATCCCCAAACAAATTCCCGGAGGGCGGCTTTTGCCGCCCTCTTCGTTTTCCCTGTGATCTTGGTACTATGGATTTTGTATACATAGGCATAACAACAAGACTACAGGAAGTGTCATGTTTCGAACCTCCCCCCTTGCAGCCGCCCTGCTCGGTGCCGGCCTGCTGATCAGCACCCCTCTTATCGCCAATGACGACAAGCCCGCCTGGGACGTTAACGCCCCGGAAGGCCCGATGGAAACCATCCAGATCAATGTGTCACAGGGCACCTGGATGAACCTCGATATCAGCCCTGATGGCAAGACCCTGGTGTTCGACCTGCTAGGCGACATCTACACCATGCCGGTTTCCGGGGGGCAGGCCACACCGCTGGTAAAAGGCATCGCCTGGCATATGCAGCCCCGCTTCAGCCCCGATGGCAAACGCATCGCTTTTACCTCCGATCAGGATGGCGGTGACAACATCTTCACCGTCAACCTTGACGGCAGCGACATGCAGCCGGTGACCTCTGAGACCTTCCGTCTGCTCAACAGCCCCGCCTGGAGCCCGGATGGCCAATACCTTGTCGGCCGTAAGCACTACACCGCGCAGCGCAGCCTTGGCGCAGGCGAAGTGTGGATGTATCACGTCAGTGGCGGCAAAGGGATTCAGTTGACCGAACGCCCGAACGATCAGAAAGACCTGGGTGAACCCGCCTTCTCACCGGATGGCCGCTACATCTATTTCTCTCAGGATGCGACGCCAGGCAAGACCTTCCATTACTCCAAGGATTCCATAAAAGGGATCTACAAAATCAAACGCTACGACCGGGAAACCGGCGAGATTGAAGTGCTGCTGGAGGGCACCGGCGGTGCCATTCGCCCCACCCCCAGCCCGGACGGTCGCTTCCTGGCGTACATTGCCCGTGACGGATTCCAAAGCGCGCTCTACCTCTACGATCTGGTGTCTGGTGAGAAGCGTCAGGTCTACAACGAGCTGGACCGAGACATGCAGGAAACCTGGGCCATCCACGGCGTGTATCCCACCATGGCCTGGAGCCCGGACAGTGAGTCCATTCTGTTCTGGGCTGGCGGTGAGATCCGCCAGCTGGAGCTGGACTCCGGTGAGGTGGCCGCCATTCCGTTCCAGGTCACCGTGGATAAGCAGGTGCAACCAGCACTGCGTTTCCAGCAAAATCTGGATCAGGACCGCTTCGACCTGAAGATGCTGCGCCAGGTACAGATCAGCCCCAATGGCAAGCAGGTGGCTTTTGAAGCGCTGGGCAAAATCTGGCTGCGGACTCTGCCCGACGGCAAGCCTCAGCGACTGACCCGCCAGGATGAGACTTTCGAACTGTTCCCGGCCTGGTCCCGCGATGGCCGCAAACTGGCTTACGTCACCTGGACGGATGAGGAACAAGGCAAAGTTGTGGTGCGAGACCTGCGCCGTAAGCGCAACACCGTGCTGCCTCTGGAACCGGGCAAATACGTTGAGCCCGCCTTCTCGCCGGAAGGCGACGCATTGGTGTTCCGTAAGTCCAAGGGCTACTACATCACACCGCGTAGCTGGAACCGCGAACCGGGCATCTATTGGATCGACCTGGCCGAAAAGAACGCCGAGCCTCAACGCATCAGCAAGCGTGGCCACACTCCGCACTTTGGTGGCAGCAGTGACCGGGTGTTCTTCTCCACCATGGAGGGGGGCAAAACCGCACTGGCCAGTGTTGGCACTCACGGTTTCGAACCGCGCGTTCACTTTACCTCTGACCACGCCAGCGAGTGGCATGTGTCACCGGACGGCAAGCAGCTGGCGTTTGCAGAGCGCTTTAAGGTATTCCTGACGCCGTTCGCCCATCACGGTGAAACCCTGCACATTGGTCCTGATGGCGGAAGCTTACCGGTTAAGCAGCTGTCCCAGCGAGCGGGTGAAAACATCAGCTGGCGTCTGGATGGCCAGTTCCTGCACTGGAGCATGGGCCCGAGTCTTTACCAGGTGTCCCTGGATGGCCTGCTGGAACCGGGCAGCGAACTGAAAGCCGAACCAAAGATCACCGACATTGGCTTCAAAGCCGACGCGGATGTTCCACGTGGAACCATCGCTTTTGTTGGCGGCCAGGTGATCACCATGGACGGAGACAAGGTCATTGCCGATGCCGTTGTGATTGTTGAAAACAACAAGATTGCAGCGGTCGGGACCCGTGATGAAGTGGCGGTACCGAAGGGCGCCCAGGTGATCGACATCCAGGGCAAAACCCTGATGCCCGGCATCTTTGACGCGCACGCTCACGGCTCTCAGGGTCAGGATGAGATCATCCCGCAGCAGAACTGGATCAACTATGCGGGTCTGGCTCTGGGTGTGACCAGCATCCACGACCCCTCCAACGACACCACTGAAGTGTTTGCCGCCAGCGAAATGCAGAAGGCCGGCATCATCGCCGGGCCGCGCATTTTCTCCACCGGTACCATTCTGTACGGTGCCAACAGCCCGGGCTACACCGCCCACATCGACAGTTATGAAGACGCCAAATTCCACCTTGAGCGTCTCAAAGCGGTGGGCGCGTTCAGCGTGAAGAGCTACAACCAGCCTCGCCGAAATCAGCGTCAGCAGGTGGTGGCCGCAGCCCGCGAACTGGAGATGATGGTCGTGCCGGAAGGTGGCTCCCTGCTTCAGCACAACCTGAGCATGATTGCAGATGGCCATACCGGCATTGAGCACGCCCTGCCCGCCGCCAACCTGTATGACGACATTAAGCAGTTCTGGTCTCAGACTGAGGTTGGCTACACCCCGACCCTGGTGGTGGCTTACGGCGGCATCTGGGGTGAAAACTACTGGTACGACAAAACCGAGGTGTGGAACCACCCTCGCCTATCTGCTTACGTACCCGGCGACATTCTGCGCAGCCGCTCCATGCGTCGTCCCACAGCACCGGATGAGCACTACAACCACTTTAATGTGGCCCGTGGTGCCAAAGAGGTGGGCGACCTTGGCGTGCACAGCAACATTGGTGCCCATGGGCAGCGCGAAGGTCTGGGTGCCCACTGGGAGATCTGGATGTTTGCCCAGGGTGGCATGAGCAACCTGGAAGCGCTCAAAACGGCCACCATTAACCCCGCCATGCATTTCGGCATGGATCATCAGCTGGGCTCTGTGACCCCGGGTAAACTGGCTGACCTGGTGGTGATCAACGGTGATCCGCTGAGCGACATCCGCGACAGCGATAAAGTGGAGTACACCATGGTCAACGGGCGTCTGTACGATGCCGCCACCATGAATCGTGTCGACGGCAAGGGCGAAGAACGTCAGGCCTTCTTCTTTGAGAAGACTCGCCTCTAACCGCCGCGTACGATCAAAAAGGGGAGCCTTTCGGCTCCCCTTTTTTACGCCACAACATCAGTCTTTCTGACACTCATGGTATTGCGGGCACCCAACCAGATGATCGTTCACCATCCCTACCGCCTGCATAAAGGCGTAGCAGATGGTGGAGCCGACAAAATTGAAACCGGCCTTCTTCAGTGCCTTGCTCATGGCATCCGACTCGGGCGACGTCGCCGGTACCTCGCTCATGCTCAGACGCTGATTCACGATGGTCTGGTGGTTCACAAAGCTCCAGAGGAACGCGGAGAAATCGACCCCCTGCTCCTCCATCGCCAGAAAGGCTCTGGCATTACGGATGATGGAATTGACCTTTAGCCGGTTACGGACGATCCCCGGATTCTGAAGCAGCGCTTCCACTTTCTGTTCGTCGTACTGTGCGATCTTGTGAGGGTCGAAGCCATCAAAGGCGGCCCGATAACTCTCGGTTTTCCTGAGGATGATCAACCAGGACAAGCCGGCTTGCTGGCCATCAAGGCAGAGTTTTTCAAACAACTCCAGCTTGTCAAAAACCGGCCTGCCCCACTGAGTATCGTGGTAATCCACGTACTGCGGGTCATCTCCACACCAGTCGCAACGTCCATTACTCATCGCTTTTCCTTATGGCTCAACGGGTCCGGGCATAAAATTTAACCTACATTCGCCCTGTGGCACAGGGTATAATCTCCCCCATTTACCATCATTTTCTACCGCATTCAGGTCGATCCCATGCAGAAGTATGATACCAAGACCTTTCAGGGCATGATCCTTGCCCTGCAGGACTATTGGGCGGAGCAAGGCTGCGCCGTTGTCCAGCCTCTGGACAAGGAAGTGGGGGCGGGAACCTCCCACCCCCTCACCTGCCTGCGCGCGTTGGGCCCGGAGCCCTTTGCCGCAGCTTACGTACAACCCTCCCGCCGTCCCACTGACGGTCGTTACGGTGAAAACCCGAACCGTCTGCAGCACTACTACCAGTTCCAGGTAATGCTGAAGCCGAGCCCGGACAACATCCAGGAACTCTACCTGGGTTCTCTGCGCGCACTGGGCATCGACACTCAGGTTCACGATATCCGCTTTGTGGAAGACAACTGGGAAAACCCAACTCTGGGTGCCTGGGGTCTGGGCTGGGAAGTGTGGCTGGACGGCATGGAAGTAACTCAGTTCACTTACTTCCAGCAAGTTGGTGGCCTCGAGTGTAAGCCGGTTACCGGTGAGATCACTTACGGTATTGAGCGTCTGGCAATGTACATTCAGGGCGTCGACAACGTGTACGACCTGGTGTGGTGTGACGGCCCGTTTGGCACCATCACCTACGGCGATGTGTTCCTGCAAAACGAGATTGAGCAGTCCACCTACAACTTCGAACACGCAGACGTCGATTTCCTGTTTGCTTACTTCGACCAGAGCGAAAAAGAGTGTCAGAAGCTGCTGGCACTGGAAACCCCTCTGCCCCTGCCAGCCTATGAGCGCATCCTGGACGCCGGTCACGCGTTTAACCTGCTGGATGCCCGTAAGGCGATCTCGGTCACCGAACGTCAGCGCTACATCCTGCGCATCCGTACCCTGACCAAGGCCGTTGCAGAGGCCTACTACGCATCCCGGGAAGCCCTCGGTTTCCCCATGTGCAAACCGGCGAAATGAGGCAGTGATGGAACAACAGACTTTTCTGGTAGAGATCGGTACTGAAGAGCTGCCGCCGAAGGCACTGCGTACCCTGGCAGAGTCCTTTGCTGCCAACATGGCCGACAGCCTGAAAGCGGCTGAGCTGCCCTACGGTGAACTGAAGTGGTTTGCTTCTCCCCGTCGCCTGGCTATCAAGGTATCCGAGCTGGCTGCCCAACAGGCCGACAAGGTCGTAGAGAAGCGTGGCCCGGCCGTGCAGGCCGCGTTTGATGCCGACGGTAACCCCACCAAAGCCGCCGAAGGCTGGGCGCGCTCCAACGGCATCACCGTTGCTGAAGCGGGCCGCATTGCCACCGACAAAGGTGAATGGCTGCTGCACAAAGCCGAAGTGAAGGGCCAGGCGGCTGATGAGCTGCTGCCGCAGATGGTTGCCGATGCGCTGGCCAAGCTGCCTATTCCCAAGCCGATGCGCTGGGGCGCCTACGAGACCCAATTTATTCGTCCGGTTCAGACCGTAACCCTGTTGTTGGGTGATCGCCTGCTGCCTGCCACCATCCTGGGCAAAGCCAGCGGCAACACCATTTTTGGCCACCGCTTTATGGGCCAGCAGGCGCTGACCATTGAGCACGCCGAACAGTACCCGGCACTGCTGGAAGCCGAAGGCAAAGTGGTCGCGGATTATGACCTGCGTAAAGCCAAGATCGTGGCGGACATTCAAGCCGCAGCGGCACAGATTGGTGGCCAGGCTGACCTCGACGATGAGCTGCTGGAAGAGGTGACCTCTCTGGTGGAGTGGCCGGTGGTACTCACCGCCTCCTTCGAAGAGAAGTTCCTGGCCGTGCCGGCAGAGGCGCTGGTTTACACCATGAAGGGTGACCAGAAGTACTTCCCGGTTTACGACGCCGAAGGCAAACTGCTGCCGAAGTTCATCTTCGTGTCCAACATCGAGTCCAAGGATCCGTCCGTGGTGATCGAGGGCAACGAAAAGGTGGTTCGTCCCCGCCTGGCAGATGCCGAGTTCTTCTTCGAGACCGACAAGAAGCAGACCCTGGAGTCGCTGCTGCCGCGTCTGGAGTCCGTGCTGTTCCAGAAACAGCTGGGCACCCTAAAGGACAAGACCGACCGCATTCAGGCACTGGCCGAGCACATTGCCGGACTGATTGGTGCAAACACCGAACACGCCGCCCGTGCTGGCCTGCTGTCCAAGTGTGACCTGATGACCAACATGGTGTTCGAGTTTACCGACACCCAGGGCATCATGGGCATGCACTACGCTCGCCACAACGGTGAAGCGGAGGCGGTTGCCATCGCGCTGAATGAACAGTACCAGCCGCGCTTCTCCGGCGACGAGCTGCCCTCTTCCGGTGTGGCTCAGGCCCTGGCTATCGCTGACAAGATGGACTCCCTGGTGGGCATCTTCGGCATTGGTCAGCCGCCGAAGGCAGACAAGGACCCCTTTGCCCTGCGTCGCGCTGCCATTGGCGTGCTGCGCATTGCGGTTGAAAAGTCCCTGCCGCTGGACCTGTTCGACCTGGCCGCCTTCAGCTATAGCTTGTTCGCCGAACAGGAGAAGCTGGATGCCGACGGTAAGAAAGGCGCGGAGATCTGTAATCAGGTGGTCGACTTTATGCTGGGCCGTTTCCGTGCCTGGTACCAAGAAGAAGGCTTCCCGGCTGATGTGATTCAGGCCGTTCTGGCCGTTCGCCCGACTCGCCCTGTGGACTTTGACCGCCGCGTTAAAGCGGTACAGCACTTCCGCACCCTGGATGCCGCTGTTGCACTGGCTGCCGCCAACAAGCGTGTCGGTAACATTCTGGCCAAGGTGGAAGGCGCCATCGCCGACCAGGTTGATTCTGCCCTGCTGCAGGATGACGCTGAGAAGGTGCTGGCTGAGAAAGTGGCCCAGGTCACCGCAACCGTCACCCCATTGTTCGCCGCAGGTGACTATCAGGATGCGCTGCTGGCCCTGGCCGAGCTGCGTGAGCCGGTAGACAACTTCTTTGAAGCGGTCATGGTAAATGCAGAAGATCCGGCCTTGCGAGCCAATCGCCAGGCTCTGCTCAAACAGCTCCGTCAGCTGTTTATGCAGGTGGGTGATATCTCCCTTCTGCAACAGTAAGGCATTGTCTTAAAAGCAAAAGGCCACCTCCGGGTGGCCTTTCTCCTTTCTACGGAACACAGTGTTCTGCAGAATTGTGTTGTCTCAGAAGATTCCGTCGCTAGAATGCCCAAAACCGGTGCGCGTGCTAATTCATTAGGCCAGATGTACCGGTTGAATAGCCTTTCTCTATTCCCGTCATCTGCCCTGATTTCATAGAAGTTTATAGTTGAAATAGGGTATCTCCATGCATATCGAAGCGGATCTGAAACTGGGCTTTAAAGACGTTCTCTTCCGTCCCAAACGCTCCACTCTGTCCAGCCGTTCTCAGGTCGACATCCGCCGTACCTTCCAGTTTAAGCATGCCGAAGGCACCTGGACCGGCATCCCGGTTATTGCTGCCAACATGGATACGGTTGGTACTTTCGAGATGGCTGAAGCGCTGGCCCAGCACCTGATGCTGACTGCCGTGCACAAGCACTACTCCGTAGAGCAATGGAATGCCTGGCTGGCGACCCAGCCGGATACCATTTACGACCACGTAATGGTGTCCACCGGTACCTCTCAGGCCGATTTCGAGAAGCTGAATGCCATCCTGGAGAGCAACCCGAAACTCCGCTTTATCTGCATTGACGTCGCCAACGGCTACCAGCAGAGCTTTGTCGACTTTGTTCGTCGCGTACGTGAAGCCCAGCCAACCCGCGTTATCGTTGCTGGTAACGTTGTGACCGGTGAGATGGTGGAAGAGCTGATCATCAGCGGAGCGGACATCGTGAAAGTGGGCATCGGTCCGGGTTCCGTCTGTACCACCCGTGTGAAGACCGGTGTGGGTTACCCTCAGTTGTCTGCCGTAATCGAGTGTGCTGACGCGGCCCATGGCCTGGGTGGCCAAATCGTTTCTGACGGTGGCTGCACCTGTCCTGGTGACGTGGCCAAAGCCTTTGGTGGCGGCGCAGACTTTGTGATGATCGGCGGCATGTTTGCCGGCCACGAAGAGGCGGGCGGCGAAGTGGTTGAGCGCGACGGCAAGAAGATGATGAAGTTCTACGGTATGAGCTCCGACACCGCAATGAACAAGCACTCCGGTGGTGTCGCCACCTACCGCGCTTCCGAAGGTAAGACCGTACTGGTGCCCTTCCGTGGTCCGGTCGAGAACACCGTCCAGGACGTCCTGGGTGGCGTGCGCTCCACCTGCACCTATGTGGGTGCCGCCAAGCTGAAAGAGCTGACCAAGCGAACCACCTTTATCCGTGTTCAAGAGCAGGAAAACCGCGTTTTCGGTTAATCACTCTCAAAACGGTTTAAAGAAAAACGCTGCCCTTGGGCAGCGTTTTTTTATGGATGTTTCACGTGGAACACTCTTTTCACCGTGCGCTTTGTCCCTTTGGTGGGATCAAAAAAGGCAGCCTATAGGCTGCCTTTTCTCAGTTTGGGCGCGTTAAAAATTACACGTCCAGGTTCGCCACCAACAAGGCGTTCTTCTCGATGAAGTCACGGCGAGGCTCTACCTGGTCACCCATCAGGGTGGTGAAGAGCTGATCCGCGCCGATGGCGTCTTCGATGGTTACACGCAGCATGCGGCGAGTTTCCGGATCCATGGTGGTTTCCCACAGCTGGTCCGGGTTCATCTCACCCAGACCTTTATAGCGCTGAATGTAGAGACCACGCTTGGATTCGTTCATCAACCAGGACAGTGCACGCTCAAAGGTTTCCACCGGCAGAGTGCGCTCACCACGACGGACGTAGGCGCCCTCTTCCACCAAATCACCAATGGCATTGCCCAGAGAAACAATGCGACCGTAATCGGTGGAGTGCAGGAAGTCGAAGGTCAGCAGGTAGCTGCTCTCCACACCGTGTTGGCGCAGGATCAGCTTGGGCAGCCACAGGCCGCGCTCACTTTCCTCTTCCAGCTCATAGCGGTAGGTGGCCCCTTCCAGGTCCAGCTCATTCAGCTCACTCACCATACGTTCTGCCCACTCGGTGATGTGGGCTTTGTCTTTCAGCTCACCTTCACTCAGAGACGGAACGTAAACCAGCTGATTCAGCAGGCTCTTCGGGAAACGACGGCTTTGACGCTCAACCACATCCTGAACTTCACGGTACTGATTCACCAGTCGCTCCAGGTGCTCACCACCGATGCCAGGGGCATCCGGGTTTACGTGCAGCGCGGCGTTATCCAGGGCCAGAGAAGTCAGGTACTCAGTCAGAGCGGCTTCATCTTTGATGTAGCGCTCCTGCTTGCCCTTCTTCACCTTATACAGCGGCGGCTGAGCGATGTAGACGTAGCCACGTTCAATCAGCTCAGGCATCTGACGATAGAAGAAAGTCAGCAGCAGAGTACGGATGTGGGAGCCGTCCACATCCGCATCGGTCATGATGATGATGTTGTGGTAACGGGTCTTATCCGGGTTGTACTCGTCACGGCCAATACCACAACCCATCGCGGTGATCAGAGTGGCCACTTCCTGAGAAGACAGCATCTTATCGAAGCGGGCCTTCTCAACGTTCAGGATCTTACCTTTCAGCGGCAGGATGGCCTGGAACTTACGGTTACGACCCTGCTTAGCGGAACCGCCCGCAGAGTCACCCTCCACAATGTACAGTTCGGACAGTGCCGGGTCTTTTTCCTGGCAATCCGCCAGCTTGCCCGGCAGGCCGGCCAGATCCAGAGCACCTTTACGGCGGGTCATCTCACGCGCTTTACGCGCCGCTTCACGAGCACGGGCCGCATCGATGATCTTGTTAACAACGGTCTTAGCATCGCCCGGGTTTTCCAGCAGGAAGTCCTGAAGCTGCTCACCCATCGTCTGCTCCACTGCGGTTTTCACCTCAGAGGAAACCAGCTTGTCTTTGGTCTGGGAGGAGAACTTCGGGTCCGGCACTTTTACGGAGATAACCGCAGTCAGGCCTTCACGAGCATCGTCACCGGAGGCACTGGTCTTGGCCTTTTTGCTGTAACCCTCTTTGTCCATGTAGTTGTTCAAAGTACGGGTCAGCGCGGCACGGAAACCGGCCAGGTGAGTACCACCATCCCGCTGCGGGATGTTGTTGGTAAAGCAGTAGATGTTTTCCTGGAAACCATCATTCCACTGCATGGACACTTCCACGCTGATGCCATCATCGCGCTCGACGGTGCAGTGGAACACCTGCTGGTGTACCGGTGTCTTGTTCTGGTTCAGGAATTCAACGAACGCCTGGATACCACCTTCATAGCTGTAGTGGTCTTCTTTGCCATCACGCTCATCCACCAGACGGATGGATACACCGGAGTTCAGGAAGGAAAGCTCGCGCAGACGCTTGGCCAGAATCTCATAATGGAACAGCGTGTCGGAGAAGATCTGGGGGCTCGGCCAGAAGCGAATGGTGGTACCGGTCTTATCGGTATCGCCAACCGCTTTCAGCGGCGCAACCGGATCACCCAGGTTGTACACCTGCTCGTGGATGTGGCCTTGACGACGTACGGTCAGTTCCAGTTTGTCGGACAGTGCGTTCACTACGGAAACACCCACACCATGCAGACCACCGGACACCTTATAAGAGTTGTCGTCGAACTTACCGCCTGCGTGCAGTACGGTCATGATCACCTGAGCGGCAGACACGCCCTCTTCCGGGTGCATGTCCACCGGGATACCCCGGCCATCATCTTGTACGGAAACAGAGCCATCGGCGTGAATGGTGACCACGATATCGCTGCAGTGACCCGCCAGGGCTTCGTCGATGGAGTTATCCACGACCTCAAACACCATGTGGTGCAATCCGGTACCGTCGTCGGTATCACCGATGTACATGCCGGGGCGCTTACGCACTGCGTCCAGGCCTTTGAGTACCTTAATACTCGAGGAATCGTAGCTATTTTCTGCCATACGCCTGTCTCGTTGATTAATTCTGTTCGGTTACCCGACCCTGTTCCACGTGAAACCGTTTGTCCCAGGGAATCATGGCTAACTGATCCGGTTCAATGGCGGTTACAAACACTTGTTCGCCAGTGGACATCAGTTGTTCCAGCAGCAGTGATCGGTGGCTTTCATCCAGCTCTGACGCCAGATCATCCACCAGATAGATGCAACCGCGGCTGGTGTCTTTCTGTCCCAGGATCTTGCCCTGGGCAATTTTGAGCGCGCACACCAACAGCTTCAGCTGGCCCCGGGACAACCCATCCTGCACCGGCAGGTTGCCCACCCGCAGACGCAGGTCCGCTTTATGCGGACCGGAAACCGTATACCCAAGCTGTTTGTCGCGTTCCAGTTGACCCTGAATCAGTGTCAGTAGCGGAGTTTTACTGTCCCACCCCTGACTGAAGCTGACCCGGATCGGTAGGTCGGGCAAAAACTGATTTATTATACCCGTCAATGTCTCATTTAACGAGCTTACCCAGCGTTTCCGTATTGCAGTCAACGCCTCGCCATACTCACCTAACTGTTTGTCCCAGATGGCGAACTGCTGATCCGGCGCCTGCTGCCTTAACAACTGGTTACGCTGTTTCAGCAACCGCCGGTAACGGGACCAAATCCCGATAAACTGAGGGTCACTGTGAAACGCCCCCCAGTCGATGAATTCGCGGCGTGCCTGAGGCCCTTCCAGCAACAACGCGAAGCTCTCCGGGCTGATCAGCTGAAGCGGCAAACAGGCGGCCAAGTCCGCCAGACGTTCCGGTCGCTCACCATTAATGCGGACGTCGTTATCCCCATCCCGGCCTCGTTTCAGGCCCAATTTTTCGCCCGCAGTGGTTCGGGTAAATAGGACCAGGTTGGGTTCTTCGTGACGGATGGCCCGGGGGGCAAGGTGAGTGCGGAAAGAGCGGCCCACGCTGAGAAACCAGATCGCTTCAAGCACACTGGTTTTTCCGCTGCCGTTATCCCCATAGATAAGGTTCAGGCCACCGGCTGGTTCCAGCGTGGCGGCCTGAATGTTTCGGAGATTCTGTATATGGAGACGGTCGATGCCCATCAGAGTCGCATCGGCATCACCACGTAGAGTGATTCGTCATTGTCGGCGTTTTCAAACAGCGCACTGCTGTTGGCTTCACCAAGCACCATCTTGACGTTTTCGAGTTTCAGCGCGTTCAGCACATCCAACACGTAGGAAACGTTAAAGCCGATCTCCAAAGCGCTGTACGGGTAGTTGAGATCCAGAACCTCTTCCGCCTCTTCCTGCTCCGGATTATTGGCCGTGATGGTCAGGCGATCGTTCTCCAGCATCAACCGGACACCGCGGAACTTCTCATTAGAGAGGATGGAGGCTCGGGCAAACGCCTGACGCAACGCATCACGCTCAGCGATCACCACCTTGTCACCGTCCTTCGGCAGTACCCGGCGGTAATCCGGGAAACGACCATCCACCAACTTAGAGGTAAAGATGGCGTCCTTAGTGACAGCCCGGATGCTGGATTCACCGATGCACAGCGTGATCTCAGCCTGCTCATCTTCAAACAGACGGCTCAGCTCAACCACACCTTTACGAGGCACGATCACCTGCTTCTCGGGCAATGAGGCTTCAATCACACGATGGCTGACCGCCAGACGGTGGCCATCAGTGGCAACCGTGCGCAGGACGTTACCCTCAGTCTCAAACAGCATGCCGTTGAGGTAGTAACGCACGTCCTGGTGGGCCATGGAAAACTGAGTGGCTTCGATCAGGGACTTCAGTACGCCCTGGGGCAAGGTAAACTGCAGGTCCCCTTTCCAGTCGCCGATTTCAGGAAACTCTTCCGCCGGCAGGGTGGAGAGAGAAAAACGACTGCGGCCGGACTTGATCAGCAGGCGGTTATCCTGCTGCTCAATCTTCAGCTCTGCCTGGTCCGGCAGGCTTTTACAGATATCGAGGAATTTGCGGGCCGGCACCGTGGTGCGGCCAGGCTGGAGCTCGCCTTCCACCTCAACCTGACCTATCAGTTCAACTTCGAGGTCGGTCCCGGTCACCTTAAGTAAGTTACCACTTACTTCCAGCAGAACGTTGGCCAGAATAGGCAGATTGTGTCGCCGCTCAACGGCACCAGAAACCAGTTGCAGCGGTTTCAGCAGGGTTTCCCTGTTGATGACAAATTGCATGTTCACTCACCCATCAGGAGGACAAGGTACGGATCAGGTTCGCGTAGTCTTCTTTGATGTCATGACTCTCCTCCCGCAACTGTTCAATCTTGCGGCAGGCATGAAGCACCGTAGTGTGGTCGCGGCCACCAAACGCATCGCCGATTTCCGGCAGGCTGTGGTTAGTGAGCTCTTTGGCCAGAGCCATCGCCACCTGGCGAGGGCGCGCCACTGAACGCGAACGGCGTTTTGACAACAAGTCAGCCACCTTGATTTTGTAATACTCGGCGACCGTCTTCTGAATATTGTCAATCGTAACAAGCTTTTCCTGCAAAGCCAGCAGGTCACGCAGTGCTTCACGTACGAAATCGATGGTGATCGGCCGGCCGGTAAAGTTGGCGTTGGCGATCACCCGGTTGAGTGCGCCTTCCAGTTCACGAACGTTGGAGCGCAGACGCTTGGCGATAAAGAACGCCACTTCATCAGGAAGGTGGATATTACTTTCCTGGGCTTTGCGCATCAGAATCGCTACGCGGGTTTCCAGCTCCGGCGGCTCGATCGCCACCGTCAAACCCCAGCCAAAACGCGACTTAAGACGGTCTTCTACCCCATCGATCTCTTTGGGGTAGCGATCTGAGGTCAGGATGATCTGGTGGTTGCCTTCCAGCAACGCGTTAAAGGTGTGGAAGAACTCTTCCTGAGATCGGTCTTTGTTGGCAAAGAATTGAATGTCATCGATCAGCAGGGCATCCACACTGCGGTAGTAGCGCTTGAACTCAGCGATGGCATTGTTTTGCAGTGCCTTCACCATATCCTGCACAAACCGCTCAGAGTGCATGTACACCACTTTGGCATTGGGCTTCTTTTTCATGATCCCATTGCCAACCGCGTGCAGAAGGTGAGTTTTACCCAGGCCAGTTCCCCCATAAAGGAACAGCGGGTTGTAGGCGCCACCGGGGTTGTCCGCCACCTGGCTGGCCGCAGCACGGGCCAATTGGTTGGACTTACCCTCTACGAAATTGTCGAACTGATAGTTGGGGTTGATGTTACTGCGCACACCCTGATTGTTGCTGACCGGCGCTTCGACCCGGGCGGGGCTGACCGGTGCGGCGACGGCAGGCCCCGGACGCGGTGTGCCGATGTCCACTTTGGGACGGGCTTCGGGTTTACTGCCAATATCAAACTGCAGCGCCGGAGCCCGGTCACCCAAAGTCTCTGCCAGGAATGCGGTGATGGAGTTCAGGTATTTGTCCCGCACCCAGTCCAGTACAAACCGATTCGGCGCGTAGAGGACTAAGGTGTCACCCATGAGTTCTGCCTGTAATGGGCGGATCCACATGCTGAATTGCTGTGCCGGCAACTCATCACGGAGTCGCTCAACGCACTGCTGCCATACCGGTAAACTCACCGCAGAGCCCCAAAATTTTATCAGTGAAAAAGAGGATCAATTTTACCCACCTTGGCGTCGAATCGCTATAGCCAACCAGAAGGTTATCCCCAGAAAAGATCCTTGATCTTTGGTGATGGATCCGATCCGGGGATCGCAAGAAGGATCCCGCGGAGTCCGCGATCTTAAAGGGCTGGAAAGGGATCACAATGATCCCTATAATTCCACCAGCGCCGATCTGATCTGGATCGGCCTGTCTATATCTTGGGGTGAATACACAAGGTTATCCACAATAACTGGTATCTTCACCCAAATGCTGAATGATGTCGTCATGACCATTGACGACATGGGCTGTCTTTTATTAGAATTCGGCCTCTTTTTTGACCCGCTAAGGCTCTAAGCCCTGGCGTCGAAAGTTAATCTGTACAGTTAACTGAACGGTAAAAAGCCATGAAACGTACTTTTCAACCGAGCGTACTGAAGCGCAAGCGTAACCACGGTTTCCGTGCCCGTATGGCCACTAAAAAAGGTCGTCAGGTGCTGGCCCGTCGCCGTGCCAAAGGCCGTGCTCGCCTGTCCGCGTAATTACGTTACTCGGAGCGCCTCAATGGTGCGATACACCTATAGCCGGGATCAGCGTCTGCTGACTCCCGGCGACTTCAAACCCGTCTTTGCTAACCCGGTCCGGGCAGCTTCCCCCCAACTGACACTTTTGGCCGTTCCTAACGCGCTGGGTCATCCCCGTATCGGGCAGACCATCGCGAAGAAACAGGTTAAAAAAGCGTGTCAACGCAACCGCATCAAGCGGATCGTCAGAGACAGTTTTCGCCTCCATCAACACGACCTGCCCGCCGTGGACATCGTTGTGATTGGTAAAAAAGGAGTCGAACTTCTGGATAATGCCGCCCTGCACAAGCTGGTCGACAAGCTATGGCGCAAACTCTCTCGCCGCTGCAACGAGTCTTAATCTTGCTCGTCAAGGGATACCAGAAAGGGATCAGTCCCCTTCTGGGCCCTAGCTGTCGCTTCACGCCAAGCTGCTCTCACTACGCCATTGGTGCGATTTCTTCGCACGGTGTGCTTTATGGGTGTTGGTTAGCCATCCGCCGCATACTAAAATGTCACCCTTTGCATCCGGGCGGCAATGACCCGGTACCACCCGCCAAACAAGGCAGAGATCAATAACCTATGGATTCTCAACGTAATTTAATCCTTATCGGGCTGCTGTTTGTCAGTTTCCTGCTGTGGCAACAGTGGACGCTGGATCAGGCCCCGCAAGCCGAAACTCCGGCCAGCCAGTCTGTGGCAGCCGCAGATAAGGCCAATGATGTTCCGCAATCCGCTACCAATAATCAGCCGGCCCCTGCCGGTGCAACGATCTCTGATCGTCTGATTCAGGTAGAAACTGACACTCTGAACATCACCATCGATACCACCGGTGGCGATGTGGTCTCTGCTGCTCTGCCGGAGCACAAGGTAGAGCAAGATGGCGACCAAGCCCTGACCATTCTGGAAAGCACCAACGGCTTCTCCTACGTGGCACAGAGCGGCCTGATCGGTCTGAACGGCCCGCACGCCAGCGGCCAGCGCCCGGTATACCAGATTGAAGGCAGTGACTTCCGCATGCAGGACGGCCAGGACACTCTGGTGGTACCGCTGACCTACACTGACGCCAACGGCATCCAGTTTGAAAAACGCTACACCTTTACCCGCGGTCACTACGACGTGCGTGTGGACTACCTGGTCCGCAACACCTCTGATGCCGCCATTCAGGTGCAGATGTACAGCCAGCTCAAGCAAACCATTGGCAAGAGCGAAGGCAGCATGATGATGCCCACTTATCGTGGCGGCGCTTACTCCACCGCGGACACCCGCTACGAGAAGTACGCTTTCGATAAGATGGAGAAGAACAATCTGGCTGAGCGCACTCAGGGTGGCTGGATTGCGATGCTGCAGCACTACTTTGTGTCTGCCTGGGTGCCTTCAGCAGACAGCAGCAACGACATCTACTCCAACGTTGTGGGTGGCGATGCCATCATTGGTGTGAAGCAACCTGCGGTTCAGATCGCGGCGGGCGCAGAACAAACTCTGGGTGCCACCCTGTACGTGGGCCCGAAAAACCAGGAAGCGCTGTCTGCCCTGTCCCCCACCCTGAACCTGGTGGTGGATTACGGTTGGCTGTGGTTTATTGCCCAGCCACTGCACAGCCTGCTGATGTTCCTGCAGAGTCTGGTGAGCAACTGGGGTGTGGCCATCATCCTGATGACCCTGATCATCCGTGGTCTGATGTACCCGCTGACCAAAGCGCAGTACACCTCCATGGCCAAGATGCGTAACCTGCAGCCCAAGATCCAGGACCTGAAAGAGCGCTTTGGCGACGACCGCCAGCGCATGAGTCAGGCCATGATGGAGCTGTACCAGAAAGAGAAAGTGAACCCGATGGGCGGCTGTCTGCCGTTGCTGCTGCAGTTCCCGATCTTTATCGCGTTCTACTGGGTACTGCTGGAGAGTGTGGAACTGCGTCACGCGCCGTTCTTCCTCTGGATCACTGACCTTTCAGTGAAAGACCCGTACTACGTACTGCCGATCCTGATGGGCCTGTCCATGTTCGCGATGCAGAAGATGCAGCCGACCATGGCCACCATGGATCCGATGCAGCAGAAGATCATGCAGTACATGCCGGTCATGTTCACCGTGTTCTTCCTGTGGTTCCCGTCCGGTCTGGTACTGTACTGGCTGGTGGGTAACCTGGTCGCCATCGCCCAGCAGCTGTTTATCTACCGGTCGCTGGAAAAACAGGGTCTGAAGTAACCCAGAAAGGCGGCGCTTGCGCCGCCTTCTTTTTTATTACACTTGCCACAACCAACCAGAACGATTTCGTATGACTGATCATCAGGACACCATTGTGGCCCAGGCGACCGCCCCGGGTCAGGGCGGGGTCGGGATTGTCCGGGTTTCCGGCCCCCTGGCCGAAACCGTCGCGCAGCAGGTATTGGGTAAAGTGCCCAAAACCCGTTATGCCGAATACCTGCCGTTTAAGGATGACCAGGGCCAGATCCTGGACCAGGGCATCGCCCTGATGTTCAAAGGCCCCAACTCCTTCACCGGTGAAGATGTGCTGGAGCTGCAGGGCCACGGCGGCCCGGTGGTGTTGGATATGCTTATCCGCCGCATCCTGACCGTCCCGGGTCTGCGCACAGCCCGTCCCGGAGAGTTCTCCGAACGCGCTTTCCTGAATGACAAACTGGACCTGGCCCAGGCCGAAGCGATTGCGGACCTGATCGAAGCCAGCTCCGAGCAGGCCGTGCGCAGTGCCATGCAATCCCTTCAGGGTGAGTTTTCCGGCCAGATCCACCAACTGGTGGAACAGCTGACCCACCTTCGTATTTACGTGGAAGCGGCCATCGATTTCCCCGACGAAGAGGTGGATTTCCTCTCTGACGGCCGCATTGCCGGCGACCTTGCCGCCATTGAAACCCGCCTGACTGATGTGCGCCGCAGTGCCCGTCAGGGTGCGCTGATGCGTGAAGGGATGAAAGTGGTCATCGCCGGACGCCCCAATGCAGGAAAATCCAGTCTGCTGAACGCTCTGGCTGGCCGCGAATCCGCCATCGTCACCGACATCGCTGGCACCACCCGAGATGTTCTGCGAGAGCACATCCACATTGATGGCATGCCGCTGCACATCATCGATACCGCCGGCCTGCGTGAAGCCTCAGACGAAGTAGAGCGCATCGGCATTGAGCGGGCCTGGAGCGAAATCGCTCAGGCCGATCGGGTACTGCTGATGGTGGATGGCACCGAGACTGACGCCACCGATCCCCAATCCATCTGGCCGGAACTGATCGATCGTCTGCCCAAAGAGATGGGGCTGACCCTGATCCGCAATAAAGCGGATCTGACCGGCGAAACCGTCGATCACGGCCAGTCAGCCGGCCACCCGATGTTCCGCCTCAGCGCCAAAACCGGCGAAGGTGTGGAAGCGCTAAAGCAGCATCTGAAGGCCTGTATGGGTTACCAGGGCACCACGGAGGGCGGCTTTATGGCCCGCCAGCGTCATCTGGAAGCGCTGGAGCTGGCCGCCAGTCACCTTGAGCAGGGCAAAGAGCAGCTGGAGGTGTTTATGGCCGGTGAGTTGCTGGCTGAAGAGCTGCGTCTGGCGCAGCAGGCGCTCTCAGAGATCACCGGAGAGTTCAGCTCTGACGATCTTCTGGGACGGATCTTCTCCTCGTTTTGTATCGGTAAATAAGCCGACCCTGACCCCGATCAGCCCGCCGCTTTGGCGGGCTTTTTCTTTTCTGGCATTTCCCACCGGCTCTTCGGACAATGAAGGCATCGGCCGCCCGTCGGCCT
The DNA here is from genome assembly GCF_019801015.1 of Marinobacter nauticus. Lineage (GTDB taxonomy): Bacteria > Pseudomonadota > Gammaproteobacteria > Enterobacterales > Shewanellaceae > Ferrimonas. The sequence continues at coordinate 19,309 of NZ_JAHVJZ010000013.1, read as the reverse complement.
CTTACGCCATTACAGGAGACACCAATGGCCCAGATCGCCCTGATCATCGGTACCACCATGGGCGGCGCTGAAGCCGTCGCAGACGAGCTGCAGGCGCAGCTGGAACAGAACGGTCACCAGGTCACCCCAACCCTGACTCCGAACCTTGAAGATCTGCAGACTGAGCCGCTCTGGCTGGTGGTGACTTCCACCCACGGCGCAGGCGAATTGCCCGACAATCTCCACCCCTTTTACGACGCGTTAAACACCCAGAAACCGGATCTCAGCCAGGTTCGCATCGCCCTGTGCGGGATCGGTGATTCCAGCTATGACACCTTTTGTGGCGCGCTTGATCTGCTGGATCCCCTGCTACGATCACTGGGTGCGATCCCCGTTGTGGATAGGATCCAGATCGATGTGCAAGCGCAGGAAATCCCTGAAGATCAAGCACTAAGCTGGCTAGAAGGGTGGCAGAACCGACTCTGATCCGTTAACCCGTCCGGGATCTTTCCACAAGTCCAACCACCTTATACACAGATCAAGGATCTAACCACAGGAGGCTGTGCATAAGATTGGATCTAACGGTGATCAACTTGGGACTTATTCCCACCTCTCGATCCACTTGATCCCCCCCTGTGCATAAGATCCCGATCTATCCTCATGTTTTGATCCGGTTTGATCGCCTATATATCACAGCTAATGATCCGGCCGGATCCGTTGATAGAGCTGGCTTTCAGAAGGTTTTCCACAGAGATCGAGATCCCTAATAACAAGATCAATAAAGGATCTTTAAATAGATCTTTTAAATATTAGGGATCGAGGGAGACCGGAATGGTTAAGAAGTAACCTTCTCTATGGCAGGAAGCGGTGATAGAATGCAGCGCTTTTTTTTGAACCGATAGGGTAGCAACGCATGCGAGTGCTGGAACATTATGATGTGATCGTGGTCGGCGGCGGCCATGCCGGAACCGAGGCGGCGTTAGCCAGTGCCCGGACCGGGGCCCGCACCCTTTTGCTGACCCACAACCTGGATACCCTGGGCCAGATGTCCTGTAACCCTGCCATTGGTGGCATTGGTAAAGGCCATCTGGTGAAAGAGATCGATGCGCTTGGCGGTGCCATGGCCCGTGCCACCGATCGTGCCGGTATCCAGTTCCGTACCCTGAATGCCTCCAAAGGCCCGGCGGTACGAGCGACTCGTGCGCAAGCGGATCGTGCCCTGTACCGTCAGGCGATCCAGCAGATCCTGTTTAACCAGCCCAACCTGCAGATCTTTCAGCAGGGCGTAAACGATCTGATCCTGGAAGGGGATAAGGTCACCGGTGTGATCACCGACGCTGGTATCCATTTCGGCGCCGAAGCGGTGGTTCTGACCGTCGGCACCTTCCTGGATGGCAAGATCCATATCGGTCTTGATAACTACGCCGGTGGCCGTATTGGTGACACCAACGCGGTGCGTCTGGCGCACCGTCTGCGTGAGCTGCCGCTGCGCATTGACCGACTGAAGACTGGCACCCCGGCCCGTCTGGATGCCCGCAGCCTCGATTTTTCTGTGATGCAGGAGCAGCCGGGCGATAACCCGACGCCGGTGTTCTCCTATATTGGTGACCGGTCCGAGCAGCCGCGCCAGATCTCCTGCTTCATCACGCACACCAATGAGCGTACCCACGAGATCATCCGTACCGGCCTGGATCGCAGCCCGATGTACACCGGAGTGATCGAGGGGATCGGCCCGCGCTATTGCCCGTCCGTTGAAGACAAGGTGATGCGCTTTGCCGATAAAACCTCTCACCAGATCTTTGTTGAGCCGGAAGGGCTGAACAGCATTGAGATCTACCCCAATGGCATCTCCACCTCCCTGCCCTTTGATGTGCAGATTGAGCTGGTGCGTTCCATCAAGGGTTTTGAGCAGGCGCGCATCCTGCGTCCGGGTTACGCCATTGAGTACGATTTCTTTGATCCGCGGGATCTGAAAGCCAGCCTGGAAAGCAAATTCCTGGAAGGCCTGTTCTTCGCCGGTCAGATCAACGGCACCACCGGTTACGAAGAAGCCGGGGCTCAGGGTTTGCTGGCCGGTCTGAACGCGGCCCGTCGTGTCCGTGGGGAATCCGGTTGGGCACCGCGCCGTGACCAGGCTTACCTGGGCGTACTGGTGGACGACCTCTCCACTCTGGGTACCCAGGAGCCTTATCGCATGTTTACCTCTCGTGCAGAGCACCGCCTGCTGTTGCGGGAAGACAATGCGGATCTGCGTTTGACTGAGATGGGCCATGAGATGGGCCTGATTGACGAAGAGCGTTGGGCCAAGTTCAACGCCAAAGTCGAAGCGATTGAGCTGGAGCGTCAGCGTCTGCGCAGCCACTGGGTGCAGAAAGACAGCCCGGCCGCTGAGGCGCTCAATCCCCAGCTGAAATCCCCGTTGGCTCGAGAAGCTAACCTGGAAGATCTGCTGCGCCGCCCGGAACTGAGCTACAACCAGCTGATGGCGGTAGAGGGACTGGGGCCGGCACTGGACAACGAGCAGGCCGCTGAGCAGGTGGAGATCCAGGTCAAGTACGCTGGCTACATCGAGCGTCAGAAAGACGAGATCGAAAAGGCGCGTCGGCATGAGCAAACCGCTCTGCCGCTGGATCTGGACTACCGTCAGGTGAAAGGCCTCTCCAACGAGGTGATGGCCAAGCTGATGGAGCACAAGCCGGAAACTCTGGGCAGCGCTTCCCGCATCTCCGGGGTGACTCCGGCGGCCATCTCACTGCTGCTGGTGTACCTGAAAAAGCACGGTCTGCTTCGCAAGAGCGCATAACGCGCTGTCTCAGGCTCGCGGCGGGGCTTCCCATGCTCTGCCGCGGGCTTCATAATGACTCCTTTAACTCTTTTCTTTAGGGGAACCCCTCCGTGTTGGCGAAACGCCTGTCGACCCTGATTGACGCTAGTGGTCTTACTGTCAGTACCGAGCAACAAGCTCAGCTGGTTGAGCTGGTGCAGATGCTCGATAAGTGGAATAAGGCGTACAACCTCACTTCGGTTCGGGATCCCATGGATATGCTCGAAAAACATATCCTCGACAGCATCGTCGTCGGCCCCCACTTGCAGGGCCGTCGTTTTATCGATGTGGGAACCGGTCCGGGACTGCCTGGCCTGCCCCTGGCGATCTGCAATCCTGACAAAGAGTTCGTTTTGCTCGATAGCCTGGGCAAACGGATCCGCTTTATCCGTCAGGTGATTCATACCCTGGGACTGACCAATGTCACCGCCGTGGAGAGCCGTGTTGAGGCCTATCAGCCGGAACACGGTTTTGATGTGGTACTGAGCCGGGCGTTTGCTTCGTTGCAGGACATGCTGAGCTGGTGTGCGCATCTGCCGGCGGCCGATGGCCACTTCCTGGCGCTGAAGGGGCAACTGGATCCGGAAGAACTGGCGGACATCCCGGCACAATTCCAGGTGGAAAACACTGTGGCACTGAAGGTGCCGGGTCTTGATGCCCAGCGTCATCTGGTCAAAGTCAAAAAAGTGGATTGAGGGAACTGCAGTGGCAAAAGTGATCGCGATTGCAAACCAGAAAGGTGGGGTGGGGAAAACCACCACCAGCATCAACCTGGCCGCCTCCATGGCGGCCACCCGTCGTAAGGTGCTGCTGATCGATCTGGACCCGCAGGGTAACGCCACCATGGGCAGTGGTGTCGATAAGTACGAGGTGGAAAACACCGCCTACGAACTGCTGGTGGAAGAGAAACCCGCCGAGGAAGTGATTGTTCGCGAAACCAGCGGCAAGTACGACCTGATCGCCGCCAATGCCGATGTGACTGCGGCAGAGATCAAACTGATGGAGTTCTTTGCCCGGGAGGTGCGGCTGCGTTCTGCGTTGGCCCCGATTCTGGACCAGTACGACTACATCTTTATCGATTGCCCGCCCTCACTGAATATGCTGACCGTCAACGCGATGGGCGCGGCGGATTCCGTGGTGATCCCGATGCAGTGCGAGTACTACGCCCTTGAGGGTTTGACTGCACTGATGGACACCATCGGCAAACTGGCTCAGGTGGTGAACCCACAACTCACCATCGAAGGGATCCTGCGTACCATGTACGATCCCCGTAACCGACTGGCCAATGACGTATCTGACCAGCTCAAACAGCACTTTGGCGACAAAGTGTACCGCACGGTCATCCCGCGCAATGTCCGCTTGGCGGAAGCGCCGAGCTTCGGCGCCCCGGCGATGTATTACGACAAGAGCAGTGCTGGCGCTAAAGCCTACCTGGCGTTGGCCGGTGAGATGCTGCGTCGGTCGGAATCTGTCCGTGTGACTGAGACCGAACAGGCTTAAGAGGAATCAGATGTCCCCGAAAAAACGTGGATTAGGTAAAGGGCTGGATGCCCTGCTCGGTGGCAGCCAGGCGGTGGCCCAGCGTCAGCCCAGTCAGGAAACGCCTGCCGCTCAGACCGAGCGGGAGGGATTGTCTCAGCTTCCGGTGGAAGTGTTGCGTCGCGGTGTGTATCAACCGCGCCGTGATATGTCTGATGAGGCGTTGGAGGAGCTGGCCAGCTCCATCAAGGCACAAGGGGTGATTCAGCCCATCATCGTGCGCCAGCTGGCCGGTGACCGCTATGAGATCATCGCCGGTGAGCGGCGCTGGCGTGCGGCCCAGATGGCGGGCCTGACCACCGTCCCCTGTTTGATCAAACAGGTTGAAGACAACGCGGCCGTGGCCATTGCACTGATTGAGAACATTCAGCGCGAAGACCTCAACGCCATGGAGGAAGCCATTGCCCTGAAGCGCCTGGCTGACGAGTTTGAGCTGACCCATGCCCAGGTGGCCGAAGCGGTGGGCAAGTCCCGCGCGACCGTCACCAACCTGTTGCGTCTGAACAGCCTGAACGAAGACGTAAAGACTCTGCTGGAGCATGGTGACCTGGAGATGGGCCACGCCCGTGCCCTGCTGGCACTGAACGGCGATGCCCAGACTCTGGCAGCGCGTCAGGTGGCCAGCAAAGAACTGACGGTACGTGAAACGGAAAAGCTGGTTCAAAAGCTGCTGGAACCCGCGCCGGTGGCCACTCCGGCTCAGCCGGATCCGGACATCGCCCGACTGGCGGATCAGCTGACCGAACGCCTTGGCGCTCAGGTTGCGATTAACCACGGCCGTAAGGGCAAAGGTAAACTTGTGATCAATTACACGGATTTGGACCAGCTGGATGGGATCCTGATCAAATTAGCCCCGGAGCTGGTTGAACGTTAATCCAGCGCAAACCGGAGGGGAGCGAACTGAAAAAATACTCTCCTTCGGTTAAAACTCCTTATTTTTCGAAACTTTCTCGCCGAAATCACTTGCGGATTCATACGTCTGCGTTTTTGTGTGATACGCAGGTCGAATTATGTCTTTCTGACGTGCCACGGATCACACTCACCCACCATCGGCTAAGTTGCATCCGAACCCCAACCGGGTATACTTTCGCAGGCTTTTAAGGTGGAAATCGGCTAAGGCCGATTTTTTTCCATAAAAACTCAGCGGAGCTTGATTCATTGATTAGCCAACTGGCTCGCCAGCGAAGGAGTGCGGCCTACCGAGTAGTACTCGCACAGCTGGGGATGATGTTGTTGATGAGTGGGTTGGGCTACCTGATCTGGGGACGGGAAGTGGCCATGCTGACCGCAAAAGGCGGCTCAATCGCTACCGTACCCAGTTTTGTGTTCGCCACACTGGCGTTTTACAAGGTTCGAGCTCGGGACGCTGTTTCTGTTCTCGGTTTGTTCTACGTCGGCGTGACGATCAAACTGATGCTAACCATGGTGCTGTTCACCTACGTGTTGTCCACGACAGATCTGGCATACCCAGGCGCCCTGTTCGTCGGCTACATCGGGGCGTTGATGGCACATTGGGCAGCACCTTTGTTTTTCAAATAAAAACAATTGGGATGAACGATGGCAGACACTCCGCAGGAATATATCCGCCACCATCTCACAAACGGTAAAGTCTGTATGACCGATGACGGTCTTTCATTCTTTAAAGCTTGTGACGATGCGGGTTTCTGGACCTGGCATTTTGATTCATTACTGTTCTCGGTTGGCCTTGGTGTCCTCTTCCTTTGGCTGTTTCACCGTGTCGGTAAACGCGCGACCACTGGCGTCCCTGGCAAGCTGCAATGCTTTGTCGAGATGATGGTGGAGTGGGTTGACGGTACTGTGAAGGACACGTTCCACGGCCGTAGCAAACTCATTGCTCCTCTGGCTCTGACCATCTTCGTCTGGGTATTCCTGATGAACCTGATGGATCTGGTGCCTGTGGACTTTATCCCCCACGCCGCCTATCTCTCCGGTGTTGAGTACTTCAAGATCGTTCCCACGACCGACTTGAACATCACTCTGGCGATGGCTCTGGGCGTATTCGTTCTGATGATCGGATACAGCATCAAGGTGAAAGGGGTATCCGGGTTTGTTAAGGAGCTGACACTCCACCCGTTCAACCATCCGGTAATGATCCCGTTCAACTTCGTTCTGGAAACAGTCACCCTGCTGGCGAAGCCGATCTCTCTGTCGCTTCGTTTGTTCGGTAACCTGTATGCCGGCGAATTGATCTTTATTCTTATCGCCATTCTTTACACCAGCGGCATGGTGATCGGTTCTCTGGGTGTGGTTCTCCACATTCTGTGGGCGATCTTCCACATCCTGGTAATCGTTTTGCAGGCCTTCATTTTCATGATGCTGACTATTGTGTATCTCAGCATGGCAAGTGAAGACCACTAAGAATCTGGCAAATAATAATTTTTTTCGTTAGTTCAAGCTTATTTGGAGACAATCATGGAACTGACCTACATCGCTGTTGCTGTACTGATTGGTGTTTGTGCCCTGGGTACTGCCATTGGTTTCGCTATCCTGGGTGGCAAATTCCTGGAAGCAACTGCTCGTCAGCCTGAAATGGCCCCTGCTCTGCAGACCAAAATGTTCATCGTAGCCGGCCTGCTGGATGCCGTACCGATGATCGGTGTTGGTATCGCCATGTACATGCTGTTCGCGTAAGGCCCCCAATCCGCAATGCATTTAAGGGTTTCGCCTAGTGCGAAACTTGCTTTGGATTAGAGAGGAGATGCCGTTGTGAGTATCAACGCGACCCTTATCGGTCAGGCCATCGCCTTCATCATCTTTGTTTGGTTCTGCATGAAGTTCGTATGGCCGCCGCTGCTGGCTGCCATCGAAGAGCGCCAGAAGAAGATTGCTGACGGTCTGGCTAATGCCGAACGCGCAAGCAAGGATCTTGATCTGGCCCAGCAGAAAGCGACCGACCAGATCAAAGAAGGCAAGCAACAAGCGGCTGAGATCATCGAACAGGCCAACAAGCGCGGTGCTCAAATCGTGGAAGAAGCTAAAGCTGAAGCTGAAGCTGTCCGCGCCAAGATCATCGCTCAAGGCCATGCGGAAATTGACGCCGAACGTAACCGCGCTCGGGATCAACTGCGCACCCAGGTAGCCACTCTGGCTGTCGCCGGTGCTGAGAAGATCCTCCAGCGTTCCATTGATGCCGACGCGCACAGTGACATTGTCGAAAAGCTGGCTGCGGAGCTGTAAGCAAAGGGAGAGGGCTAAATGTCTGAACTGACCACCGTTGCTCGCCCTTACGCCAAAGCCGCTTTCGAATTTGCTGTCGAAAAGCAGGCGGTGGACCACTGGGCACAGATGCTGGCCTTTTTGGCCGAAGTTACGGCCAATGAGACCGTAACTGATCTGCTGTCCGGCCAGGTCAACGCCGAGCAGCTCGCTCAGATCTTTATCCAGATCGGCGGCGAGCAAATCGACGAGCATGGCCAGAACCTGATCAAGGTAATGGCAGAAAATGGACGCCTGGTCGCGCTGCCGGCGGTTGCTCAACAGTTCGCGCTTCTGCGCGAAGCTTGGCAGCAGGAGATCACCGCTGAGGTGGAATCCGCTTCTGAGCTGAGTGACGAGCAACAGGCCAATATCGCAGCGTCACTGGAACAACGTTTGGCACGCAAAGTGAAGCTGAACTGCAGCGTCAATCCGGACCTGATTGCTGGTGTGATTATCACTGCCGGTGATCTGGTTATCGACGGGTCGGTACGCGGCAAGCTCAGCCGCTTGTCCGATACGCTGCAATCCTAATTGGGGATGTGAGCATGCAACTGAATTCCACTGAAATCAGCGAACTGATCAAGAGCCGTATTGAGCAGTTCAATGTTGTCAGCGAAGCTCGCAACGAAGGTACCATCGTTTCTGTAAGCGACGGTATTGTCCGCATCCACGGCCTGGCCGATGTGATGCAGGGCGAGATGATCGAGCTGCCTGGCAACCGTTACGCCATCGCATTGAACCTGGAGCGTGACTCCGTAGGTGCGGTAGTAATGGGTCCTTATGCCGACCTGGCTGAGGGCATCAAAGTTAAATCCACTGGCCGTATTCTGGAAGTTCCGGTTGGCCGTGGCCTGCTGGGCCGCGTGGTGAATACCCTGGGTCAGGCGATCGACGGTAAGGGCCCCATCGACAACGATGGTTTTGCTCCTATCGAAGTGATTGCCCCGGGCGTAATTGACCGTGAAGGCGTATCCCAGCCGGTACAGACTGGTTATAAGTCCGTCGACTCCATGATTCCGATCGGTCGTGGTCAGCGTGAGCTGATCATTGGTGACCGTCAGACTGGTAAGACTGCGATGGCCATCGACGCCATCATTAACCAGAAAGACTCCGGTATTAAGTGTGTGTACGTTGCGATTGGCCAGAAGGCCTCCACCATCGCTAACGTAGTACGCAAGCTGGAAGAGCACGGCGCTCTGCAGAACACCATCGTAGTGGTGGCCTCCGCTTCTGAAGCGGCTGCACTGCAGTACCTGGCTCCGTACTCCGGCTGTACCATGGGTGAATACTTCCGTGACCGCGGTGAAGACGCGCTGATCGTGTACGATGACCTGTCCAAGCAGGCTGTTGCTTACCGTCAGATCTCTCTGCTGCTGCGTCGTCCGCCGGGCCGTGAAGCGTTCCCGGGTGACGTATTCTACCTCCACTCCCGTCTGCTGGAGCGTGCTTCCCGTGTAAACGCGGAGTACGTTGAGCGTTTCACCAATGGTGAAGTGAAAGGCCAAACCGGTTCTCTGACCGCGCTGCCGATCATCGAAACCCAAGCTGGTGACGTATCTGCATTCGTACCGACCAACGTAATCTCCATTACTGACGGTCAGATCTTCCTGGAAACCAACCTGTTCAACGCCGGCCTGCGTCCTGCTGTGAACCCGGGTATCTCTGTATCCCGTGTAGGTGGTGCTGCCCAGACCAAGATCATCAAGAAGCTGTCCGGTGGTATCCGTACCGCTCTGGCTCAGTACCGCGAACTGGCCGCCTTTGCTCAGTTCTCCTCTGACTTGGATGACGCAACCCGTGCCCAGCTTGAGCATGGTGAGCGTGTTACCGAGCTGATGAAGCAGAAGCAGTACGCTCCGATGAGCGTGGCCGACCAAGCCGTGGTGATCTTCTCTGCTGAGAAGGGCTTCCTGAAGTCCATCGAAGTAGCCAAGATCGGTGCTTTCGAAGCCGCTCTGCTTTCCTACATGAACAGCGAACACGCTGAGCTGATGAAGCTGATCAACGACACCGGTGATTACAACGGTGATATCGAAGGTCAGATGCAGGCAGCTCTGGACAAGTTCGTTGCCACCCAAACCTGGTAACAGGTAAAGGAGAGTAGAGATGTCCGGCGCTAAAGAGATCCGAACCAAGATCTCGAGTGTGAAAAACACTCAGAAGATCACTTCTGCGATGGAGATGGTTGCCGCATCGAAGATGCGTCGTGCGCAAGAGCGCATGAATTCCAGCCGTCCCTATGCTGAAAGCATGCGTAAGGTTATCGGTCACATCGCGCAAGGCTCTCTCGAGTACAAGCATCCTTACCTGGAAGAACGCGAGGTCAAGAACGTGGGCTACGTCGTAGTCTCCACGGATCGTGGCCTCTGCGGTGGCCTGAACGTGAACCTGTTCAAGCAGGTTCTGAAGTCGGCCAAAGACTGGCAATCCCAAGGAGCCCAGGTGCAGTTCGCTGCCGTGGGCTCCAAAGGTGCTCAGTTCTTCCAAACCTTTGGCGGTAATGTGGTCGCTCAGGTGTCTGGTCTCGGTGATGAGCCGAGCCTGACTGACCTGATTGGCTCCGTGAAAGTGATGCTGGATGCCTTCGATGAGGGCAAGCTGGATCGTCTGTACCTGGTGTACAACCAATTTGTGAACACCATGAAGCAGGATCCAGTGATCGATCAACTGCTGCCGTTGCCCAAGATGGACGCGTCTGAAAAGCCGCACGCCTGGGATTACGTGTACGAACCCGACGAGCCTAAGCCGATGCTGGATAAGCTGCTGGTGCGCTACGTTGAGTCCGTCGTGTATCAAGGTGTCGTGGAAAACGCCGCGTCAGAACAGGCCGCCCGAATGGTTGCGATGAAAGCCGCAACCGATAACGCGGGTAACCTGATCGACGATCTGCAACTGGTATACAACAAGGCTCGTCAGGCTGCGATTACTCAGGAGCTTAGCGAGATTTGTGCCGGTGCCGCAGCGGTTTAAGGCAACGGTTTAGACAGAATCAGAGGATTTATCATGAGCACAGGTACTGTTGTTCAGGTGATCGGGGCGGTAGTCGATGTGGAATTTCCGCAAGACGCCGTACCTCAGGTCTATGACGCCCTGACCGTATCCAATGATGGTTCCAGCCTGGTGCTGGAAGTTCAGCAGCAGCTGGGTGGCGGCGTAGTCCGTACCATCGCAATGGGTGCGTCCGAAGGTCTGCGTCGCGGCCTGGAAGTAACCAACACCGGTAACACCATCCAGGTGCCGGTAGGTGTTGCGACCCTGGGTCGCATCATGAACGTACTGGGTGAGCCTATCGACGAAGCCGGTGATATCGGTGAAGAAGAGCGTTGGTCTATCCACCGCGAGGCTCCGAGCTACGAAGACCAATCCAGCGCCACCGAGCTGCTGGAAACCGGCGTAAAGGTAATCGACCTGGTTTGTCCGTTCGCTAAGGGCGGTAAAGTAGGTCTGTTCGGCGGCGCGGGTGTGGGTAAGACCGTTAACATGATGGAGCTTATCCGTAACATCGCTATCGAGCACTCCGGTTACTCCGTATTCGCCGGTGTGGGCGAGCGGACCCGTGAAGGTAACGACTTCTACCACGAGATGAAAGAGTCCAACGTACTGGACAAAGTATCTCTGGTATACGGCCAGATGAACGAGCCGCCGGGTAACCGTCTGCGCGTAGCACTGACCGGTCTGACCATGGCTGAGAAGTTCCGTGACGAAGGTCGTGACGTACTGTTGTTCGTTGACAACATCTACCGTTACACCCTGGCCGGTACTGAAGTATCCGCACTGCTGGGCCGTATGCCTTCTGCAGTAGGTTACCAGCCGACTCTGGCGGAAGAGATGGGCGTTCTGCAGGAGCGTATTGCTTCTACCAAGACCGGCTCCATCACCTCCGTACAGGCCGTTTACGTACCTGCGGATGACTTGACTGACCCGTCTCCGGCTACCACCTTCGCTCACTTGGATGCGACCGTGGTACTGAGCCGTGATATCGCTGCCCGCGGTATCTACCCGGCGATCGACCCGCTGGACTCCACCTCTCGTCAGCTGGATCCGCTGGTTATCGGTCAGGAGCACTATGATGTGGCTCGTGGCGTGCAGTCTGTACTGCAGCGCTACAAAGAGCTGAAAGACATCATTGCCATCCTGGGTATGGACGAACTGTCCGAAGAGGACAAGCAGACCGTAGCCCGCGCCCGTAAGATCGAGCGTTTCCTGTCTCAGCCGTTCTTCGTTGCGGAAGTATTTACCGGTTCTCCGGGCAAGTACGTACCACTGAAGGAAACCATCCGTGGCTTTAAAGGCATCCTGGAAGGTGAGTTCGATCACCTGCCGGAGCAGGCCTTCTACATGGTAGGTTCCATCGACGAAGCTATCGAGAAAGCCAAGAACGTTTAATCGATCCGGGAGGATGAGATGGCAATGACTGTTCACTTGGATGTCGTCAGCGCAGAAAAGCGCCTCTTCTCCGGTCTTGTAGAGACTCTGCAAGTCACCGGTACCGAGGGTGAGCTGGGGATCCTGCCCGGTCACGTCCCGCTGCTGACTGCCATCAAGCCCGGTATGGTTCGTATCGTTAAGCAACATGGCGAAGTTGAGGTTATCTACCTGTCTGGTGGCATCCTCGAAGTTCAGCCGGATTGCGTAACCGTATTGGCTGACGTGGCCGTACGGGCGGAAGACATCGACGTGGAAGCGGCCCGCGAAGCCAAGCGCAACGCGGAAGAGCGCATCGCCAACGCCGGTGTGGACTTCGATTACGACGCGGCCCAGATTGAGCTGGCGAAAGCCCTGGCTCAGCTGCGTGTGGTTGAAACCATCCGTAAGAGCCTGGGTAAGTAAACATTCCCAATTGAAAAAGCGCCGCAATCGCGGCGCTTTTTTTATGCCTGTTTGTCCGTCGGTTGCCGGTCCTGTTTCAGCAGCCAGATCAGCGCGAGCACCGTCAGAAGAAAGCCGGGTATGAGTTGCCATGGTGGCCAGGGGGCACCCAGGCTGACGTTCAGCAGCAGGACAAATGTGGGCGTCAGCAGGCTGTAGGCATTCGCACTGCTTCCCCCCACCACGACGGCGGCGCTCTGATAGAGAAAGAAGGTCAGCATGGTGGTGGCCAGTGCCAGCCAGAGAATGGCGCCCCACTGAGCGGGCGCAGGCCAGAGCAGCTCCGGCTGCCAGAACAGCGCCGCCAAGGTGAGCCAGAGCGTGCCGGTGATCAACGACCAGCCACTGACCAGCACCATGGGTTCGCCCCGGTGGAGGGCTTTCAACACCAAAGGGTAAAGTCCCATGATCAGACAGGCGATCAGAAACACCGAGTTTCCATAAGGCCAACTCTCCTGCCCTAATTGACTCAAATTTCCATTGGTCAAAACCCAAAGCGCCCCCACCGCGCCAAGTGACAATGCCAGCCAGCGTGCGCCAGTGGGCCGAACCCGCCAGATGCACCAGCTGAATAAGGCACTGAACAAGGGCACCAGGGTTGCCAGAGCGCCCATCGCCAGCGCCGTTGCGCTGCCTCCGGCGACAAACATCAGCAGGAAAAAGCCGGTCAGAGGCAGGCTTATCAACGCGTACCGGCTCACATCACGCCAGCCGGGCCAGCTCAACCGCCCTTGCCACAGAAGCAGCAGAATAAAACCCAGAGCCGCGATGGCGAAGCGCAACCAGGTGGTCAGCAATGGCGAATACTGGCTGCCGAGAAAGGTGGCCAGGGGAAAAGAGGTACTGATCAGCAGCGCATAAAGCAGTAAGCCCAAATGCGCCCGCACCGGAGAAGCGTGTCCGGACATAGGGAGAGCAATGCTCCTTATTTTCGTCATCACTGTGGGTATAATATGCCCCATTTCAAAATACAGAGATCGCAATGATGAAGTTGGAAGTCGTCATCCTGGCCGCAGGGATGGGTACCCGGATGAAGTCCAAGCTACCGAAAGTGCTGCATCCTGTTGCCGGCAAACCGATGGTGCAACACGCCATTGATGCCGCTGCCCCCTTAGCACCCCACCGCACTCACCTGGTATACGGCCACGGTGCTGACCAGCTTCAGGCCGCGCTGAGCCACAACCAGGTGGAATGGGCGCTGCAGGCGGAACAATTGGGCACCGGGCATGCGGTTAATATGGCGGATTGGGACGATGACAGCACCGTACTGGTGCTGTATGGCGACGTGCCGCTGATTCAGACCCACACACTGGAGCGTCTGTTGGCGGTTCAGCCGGAGAACGGCATCGGTCTGCTCACTGTTAACCTGGACAACCCCAGCGGTTATGGCCGCATTGTCCGGGAATCGGGTGTAGTGAAAGCGATCGTAGAGCAGAAGGACGCCAATCCGGATCAGCTGGCGATCTCCGAAGTGAATACCGGCATTCTGGTGGCACCGGGTAAGGCGCTCAAAACCTGGCTGGGTAACCTCTCCAACAACAACGCTCAGGGCGAATATTACCTGACCGATGTGATTGCCATGGCGGCAGCCGAAGGTGGCGTGGCCACTGCACAACCGGACAGCGCCATTGAGGTGGAAGGCGCCAACAACCGTCTGCAATTGGCGGCGCTGGAACGGGCGTACCAGGCACGCGCGGCCGAGCAACTGATGCTGGCGGGCGTGACGCTGATTGACCCTGCCCGCTTTGATCTTCGTGGCACCCTGACCACCGGTTCCGACATCACCATCGATGTGAATGTGGTGGTAGAGGGCAACGTCACCATCGAAGATGACGTGGTGATCGGCGCCGGCTGCCTGCTGAAGGATTGCCATATCGGCAAAGGCAGCGTCATCAAACCTTACACCATTGTGGAAGAGGCAACCGTAGGTGAAGTCTGCACCGCCGGTCCGTTTGCCCGTCTGCGTCCTGGTGCAGAGCTGGTGGAAGACAGCCACATCGGTAACTTCGTTGAGATGAAGAAAGCCCGTCTTGGTAAGGGCTCCAAAGCCAACCACCTGGCCTACATCGGTGATGCGGAAGTGGGTGATAAGGTGAACATTGGCGCCGGTACCATCACCTGCAACTACGATGGTGCCAATAAACACCTGACCGTAATTGAGGACGAGGTGTTTGTGGGCTCTGACTCTCAGTTGGTGGCGCCGGTGCGCATTGCCAAAGGGGCCACCATCGCAGCCGGTTCCACCATCACCAAAGATGTGGGTGAAGGTGAACTGGTGCTGACCCGCACTAAGCAGAAGCACATCGCTAACTGGCAGCGACCGCAAAAGAAACGCTGACAGTCATCATAAAAGGAGCGGCCGGAAGGGCCGCTTTTTTTATGTCTGCTTGATCTGTTCGGTTTTGTTTTTATACTTACTAACTTTCGAAACGAAACTTATTGAGAGCATGTCGAAACGTAACACTCAACAGCGTCGCCACCGGATCACCGTTTTGCTGAATGAGCAGGGTGAGGTCAGTGTCGATATGCTGGCGCGGGAACTGGGGACCTCGGAAGTGACCATTCGCAAGGATCTGGCCACGCTGGAGGCCAGCGGCCTGCTGTTGCGACGTTATGGTGGTGCCATCCCCATGCCCTCGGAGATCCTGCAGGATGACCCCATCCACAGCCCGTCCCGCTATAAAGGGGCGATAGGCCGGGCTGCGGCGGCCCAGATCCGGGACCATCAACGCATTGTGATCGACAGCGGCCGCACCACGGCGGCGTTAATCGGTGAGTTAGGTGAAAAGCGGGGTCTGGTGGTGATGACCAACTCCCTGAACAGCGCCAATGCGCTGCGGGAGCTGGAAAATGAGCCTACCCTTCTGATGACCGGAGGGACCTGGGATCCGCATTCGGAGTCATTTCAGGGAAAAGTGGCAGAGCAAGTATTGCGGGCCTATGACTTCGACCAACTGTTTATCGGTGCCGATGGCATCGATATCGCTCGGGGCACCACCACCTTTAATGAATTGATTGGTCTCTCCCAGGTGATGGCAGAGGTTGCACGTGAAGTGAACGTGATGGTGGAGTCCGACAAGATTGGCCGGCGGATCCCCAACCTTGAGCTTCCCTGGAACAAAGTGACACGACTGATCACCGATGACCGCCTCGACAGTGAGGCAAAACGACAGATTGAATTACACGGGGTGCAGGTGATCTGCGCCGCGGCTGAATAACAGGAGAACCCTATGTGTGGGATTGTTGGCGCAGTTGCGCAGCGTGATGTGGCTGAGATTCTGGTCGAAGGCCTGAAGCGGCTGGAGTACCGGGGCTACGACTCTGCCGGTGTGGCCGTACTGAATGCCGAAGGTGAGCTGGGTCGTCTGCGCCGCCTGGGTAAAGTACAGGAACTGGCCACGGCACTGGAACAAGCCCCGCTGGCCGGTGGCACCGGTATTGCCCACACCCGTTGGGCGACCCACGGTGAACCGTCTGAGCGAAACGCTCACCCTCACGTATCCTGCGATGAGATTGCGGTGGTGCACAACGGCATCATCGAAAATCACGTTGAACTGCGCACCCACCTGCAGTCTCTGGGTTACGTGTTCAGCTCTGACACCGATACCGAGGTGATTGCCCATCTGGTGCATCACGAGCGCAAAACCGCCGACTCTCTGCTGGCGGCGGTCCAGGCGACCGTAAAACAGCTGGAAGGCGCTTATGGCACCGTGGTGATGGATTGCCGTGACCCGGAGCGTCTGGTGGTTGCCCGCTCCGGCAGTCCGCTGGTGGTGGGTTACGGTCTGGGTGAACACTTTATCGCTTCCGACCAGCTGGCGCTGTTGCCGGTTACCCGTCGTTTCGCTTTCCTGGAAGAGGGCGATGTGGCTGAGGTGACCCGTCGCGAAGTGGCGATCTACGATGCCAGCGGTGAGCGTGTTGAACGCGAAATCAACGAGTCCGAAGTCAGCCACGATGCCGGCGATAAAGGTCCTTACCGTCATTACATGATGAAAGAGATCTACGAGCAGCCCACCGCCCTGCAGCGTACCCTGGAAAGCCGCCTGGCTTCCGGCAAAGTGGCGCTGGATGCTTTCGGTGAAAACGCGGCAGAGCTGCTGGCTCAGGTTAAGCACGTTCAGATCATTGCCTGTGGTACCAGCTACCATGCGGGTATGGTGGCGCGCTACTGGCTGGAGCAGCATGCCGGTGTTTCCTGCAATGTGGAGATCGCGTCTGAATTCCGCTACCGCAAATCCCATGTGTTCCCCAATAGCCTGCTGGTGACCATCTCCCAGTCCGGTGAAACCGCCGATACCCTGGCAGCACTGCGTCTGGCCAAAGAGATGGGCTACATGGCCAGTCTGACCATCTGTAACGTACCGGGCTCCTCTCTGGTGCGGGAGTCGGACATGGCTTACATGATGAAAGCTGGCGCGGAGATCGGCGTGGCTTCCACCAAAGCGTTCACCGTTCAGCTGGCGGCGCTGCTGATGCTGACGGGTGCCATCGGTATCCACAACGGCATGAGCGAAGAGACGGTCGGTCAACTGGTTGCTGCACTGCAAGCGCTGCCAAGCAAAGTGGAACAGGCGCTGAGCCTGAATGACGCCATTGAAGCACTGGCGGAAGATTTCGCTGATAAGCACCACGCCCTGTTCCTGGGCCGTGGCGATCAGTACCCCATCGCAATGGAAGGGGCGCTGAAGCTGAAAGAGATCTCCTACATCCACGCTGAAGCTTACGCCTCCGGTGAACTGAAACACGGCCCGCTGGCGCTGATCGATGCTGAGATGCCGGTGATTGTGGTGGCACCCAACAACGAACTGCTGGAAAAGCTGAAGTCCAACGTCGAAGAGGTGCGCGCCCGTGGTGGTCTGATGTACGTCTTTGCCGACGTGAATGCCCGCTTCGCAAGCGACGACACCATGAAGGTGATTCCGGTGCCGCACTGCGATGAGTTTATTGCGCCGATCATCTACACCCTGCCGCTGCAGCTGCTGTCCTACTACGTTGCCCTGATTAAAGGCACCGATGTGGACCAGCCACGTAACCTGGCGAAGTCCGTTACCGTAGAGTGATTCCGTGCTTTCGCACTTGAAGGGCGCCGTTCGGCGCCCTTTTTATTGGTGGATTTTGTCCAGGATGATCCCTCCTGATCGAGTTTTTAGTATCATCCGTGATCAGGGTCACGCTTGCTGTGTTGCGATCTTGTTAGGGTGTGCCCCAACGATGTGAGGAGTCAGGCAGTCCTATGGATCAGCAGTCCAGAAAGTCCCCCCGCAATGAGGGATCACCCATTACCGTCCAGTCGGCCAAACAGGCAGCGGCCGCCCGCGGCAATCCCCGTAACCGGATATACGTGCGCAAAACCGACGGCGTCTGGACCCAGCTCCGTCGTCGCATGGGATGGGTAATGATGAGCCTGTTCCTGCTGCTGCCCTGGCTTCCCTGGGGCGACCGTCAGGCGGTGCTGTTCGATCTGGCCCAGCGCAAATTCTACGTATTCGGCCTGACCATCTGGCCCCAGGACCTGATCCTGCTGGCGCTGCTCTTTATGATTGCCGCCTTTGCCCTATTCTTCTTCACGACGTTTTTGGGACGGGTGTGGTGTGGCTATATGTGCCCGCAGTCGGTATGGACCTTCATCTATATCTGGTTTGAAGAGAGGATTGAGGGGCCCCGCAACAAAAGGATGAAGCTGGACCAGGCCCCCTGGGACTGGAACAAACTGTGGCGCAAGAGCGCCAAACACGGAGCCTGGCTGGGGATTGCTCTGCTGACTGCCCTCACCTTCCTCTCCTACTTCTATCCTACCCGGGAACTGTATCTGGACTTCTTTACCGGCCAGGCGCCGGGCATGGTCTACTTCTGGACCTTGTTCTTCACTTTCTGTACTTACGGTAACGCGGGATGGATGCGGGAGATCATGTGCCTGCATATGTGTCCTTACGCCCGCTTCCAGTCTGCGATGTTCGATCGGGACACATTTATCGTTGGCTATGACGTTCAACGAGGTGAAACCCGGGGCCCGCGCGGCCGGAAGCAGGACCCCAAAGCGATGGGGCTGGGAGACTGCATCGACTGCAACCTCTGTGTTCAGGTGTGTCCAACCGGCATCGACATCCGTAACGGCCTGCAGTATGAGTGCATTAACTGTGGGGCCTGCATCGATACCTGTGACGAAGTGATGGTGAAGATGGGCTACCAAAAGGGGCTGATCAGTTACACCACTGAGCGTCAGTTAGAGGGAGGCACCTCTCAGGTTGCGCGTCCTAAGCTGCTTGGCTATGGCGCCATCCTTGGTGTGATGGTAGCGGGCTTCATCTATACACTGATGACGTTGGCTCCGGTCAAAATCGATGTATTGAGGGATCGGAACCAGCTTTACCGGGAAACCCGTGATGGCCTGGTCGAGAACGTCTATACCCTGCGCCTGCTGAACAAGACTGAGCAAGCTCAGCAGTTCACCCTGGAGGTAAAGGGGTTGCCGGAATATCAATGGAGTGGTGATCAGCAAGTCACCGTAGCCGCCGGTGAGGTGTACACCCTGCCCATCAGTGTTGCGGTGGACCCGTTCCACCTGAAACAGCCCATGACCGACATTGTTTTTGAATTACGCAGTGTCGACGGTGCCCTGAATAGCCAGACGGAATCCCGCTTTATTAGCAGTATGTAGCCCCGAAAATAGACAATATGTGGAAAAAAGAGGCGTTCGGATGGAATTTTATCCGAACGCGTTTTTTTTCTAAGAAAACCCTTGCGAGAAATAATCTCGTCCCTATAATGCGCTCCTGTCGACGGGGCACAGCGGAAAACAAAACGCTGAGCCACCAAGGCCCGGAAGGGCTCCTGGTTAAAAACTCGACGGTCGGAAAGGAAAGTTGAAAAACACCC
>NZ_JAHVJZ010000012.1 GCF_019801015.1 Marinobacter nauticus | reverse complement strand
CTACTCAATGAATACTGAATTAACTTGGTGTCACTCAGTAGCATCGAGAAAAATGATGATTTCTCAACACTGCGTGAGTGCCCACACAGATTGTCTGACTAATTGTTAAAGAGCGTTGCTTCGATTTCTACCGAAGCGGGATGCGCATTCTACGCCATCCCTTAGTGAAGTCAAGCTTTTTTTCGTTCTTTCGAGCGACTCGCCTGAGCTTCGAAACTTCAAGTTTTAGGCCTTTCGGCTCACCCCTTGAAGTGGAGCGCCATTTTACTCAGTTAACTCACCGGGTCAAGCCCTTTTTTGATGAAGTTTTCTGAGCGGCTGCTGCCGTGTTAACCAGGCCTCGGTGCCGTTTGGCTCCGTTCCCCGTCAACGTGAGGGCGCATTATAGGGAGGGATTTTTAGGGCGCAAGAGGGAAAAACACGATCGCGGATCGTTTGGTTGTTCTTTAACCTGATCCGCGATCAAAGTGAGATCCCCGGCACGCTTATTGGGCTTTCGCCTCTGGAAGGTAGCGTTCCATTACCTCACGTACCGCCGGATTGTCCCAGTCGACAAAGCTGCGAACGAAGGCAACCAACCTGCCCTGCTCATCCAGAATATAGGTGGCAGGCACCAAATCCGTCGGGACGATCTGCCCCATTGCATTGACGGAGTCGTACCAGGTCCGGAACTCCGGAAGTTCAAGCTGCTCCAGGAAAGGCTGAACCACAGCCGGGTCGTGATCGATGGCGATCGGCACCACCTTTAACCCACGGGCTTCGAAGTCACTGCGGAATCGGGC
This sequence comes from Marinobacter nauticus, assembly GCF_019801015.1. Classification (GTDB taxonomy): domain Bacteria; phylum Pseudomonadota; class Gammaproteobacteria; order Enterobacterales; family Shewanellaceae; genus Ferrimonas. Next base: position 62,395 of record NZ_JAHVJZ010000012.1, on the reverse strand, counting down.
CAGCGAAGGCAGCTCTCTCACGCAAGGCGGACACCAGGTCGCCCAGAGGTTGATCATCACCGGCTGACCTTTCAGTTCGGACAGCTTTACCGGTTCGCCGTTGGGGCCAACCAGGTTAACGCTATCCAATTCCTGGGCCTTGCTGAGGTGAATAAAGCGGGAGAGTGCCGGGTCCTCCGCCACTTTCGTAGCGCCCGGATACGCAAAGGCGCTGCTCGAGAGCAGCGCCATTACAAAGTACATTACGACTTTCATCAGGCGTTCTTGTCCTGATCAAGCAGCTTGGCAAGCTTGGCTTCGTCAGCCTTACTGACCTCTACTGCGCCACTGGACTGCTGACGCTGTTTCCGCACGAAGGCAAACAGGGCCAGGCCACCAACAGCAAAGAACACCACCGGACCGAGCCACAATACGTAAGTACGGGGATCGAATGCTGGCTTGTAGCGAACAAAGTCACCGTAGCGGTCGGTAAAGTAGGTCACGATCTCAGTATTGCTCTTACCCTGGTCCACCATTTCATACACCTGGATGCGCATGTCTTTGGCGATGGGTGAGTTGGAGTCGTGCAGGTTCTGGTTTTGACACTGCGGACAACGCAGCTCAGCAGCCAGTTTTACACCTCGCTCTCGGTTGGCGTCGTTCTTGAACTCGTAGGTATCGATGGGGGTGGCATGCACCGCCCCCGCAAACAGCATGATCGCAACCAGCTGGAACAAACGTTTCATCAGGAGTTCCCCTCGGCAGCCGCTTCAGCACGGATCTGCTGAATCAGCGGCATAAAGTCCTTGGCCCAAACCTGCGGCTCCAGTACGCCGGCGAAACGATGGCGTACGATGCCGTTGTGATCCACTACGAAGGTCTCCGGTGCGCCGTACACGCCCATATCAAAGGACAGGGTGCCTTCCGGGTCGAAGATGTTCTTGGTGTAGGGATCACCGCTCTGTGCCAGGTAACGGATCGCCAGGTCTCGCTCATCCCGGTAGTTCACACCGTAGATTTCGATGACACCCTGGCGCTGGAGCTGATTCAGGAAGGGGTGCTCATACTTGCAGGACGGACACCAGGTCGCCCAGACGTTGATGAGGTACACCTTCCCTTCGAGATCCGCGTTGGTGATTTTCACGCCCGCGTTTTCCAGCGTTTCCAGTTCGAAGGTGGGCACAGGCTTGCCCACCAGCACGGAATCCAGTTTGGAGGGGTCAAGGAACAACCCCTTAAACAGGAACACGCTCAATCCCACAAAGATCAACAGCGGTACAAAGAGTGCTGCGCGTTTCATGCTTTATCTTTCCTTACGCGTTCGCCAGTTTTGCATCAGCGGCCGGCGCTTTGCTCTTGGCGCGGATCCGCTTATCGGTTGCAGCAACGATGCCGCCGACCATCATCAGGATGGAACCGATCCACAGCCAACGAACCATCGGCTTGTAGTTCAGACGTACGGCATAGTGAGTCGCATCCAGCGGGTCACCCATGGTGACGTACAGGTCACGGAAGAAGCCCCAGTCGATGCCGGCTTCGGTCATGTCCATGGTACGTACGTTGTACTTACGGCGGTCCGGGTACAGGGTGGTAACGTAGTCGCCATCCTGAGTCACGGTTACCACACCCTGCTCAGCGGTGTAGTTGGGGCCCTGAACCATTCGAGTTTGCTCGTAGGTAAAGGTGTAGCCCGCCAGAGACTCGGAGATGCCCGGGCCCATACGTACGGAACGCTCGGATTCGAAGTTGGATACCACGGTGCCGCCAACGATGGCCATCGCAATACCCAGGTGAGCAATCTGCATGCCCACGTAGGAGCGGGTGATACGACGCAGGGTAAAGCTGCCATCCGCATCGCGGGTCTCGCGCAGAATGCCCTGAACCAGAGTGGCTGCAATCCAGGTCGCAGTGAACAGGCCGACGAAGATCCAGCCGCTCAGCTTACCGCCAATCAGCAGCGGCGCCGCAATGGCCACCACCAGCGCCACAATAAAGGACGGCAGCAGTTTCTTCAGTTCGCCCTCTTTGGCTTTCTTCCAGCGAATCGCCGGGCCAATACCCATAAACACGAACATCACCAGGACGATCGGGTTAAATACGGTATTGAAGTACGGAGGCCCTACGGAGATCTGACCAAGGCCAAGCGCATCGCCCAGCAGCGGGTACAGGGTGCCGAGCAGTACGGAACCGGTGGCCACCACCAGCAGTACGTTACACAGCAGCAGCATGGTTTCTTTGGACAGCAGCTCGAAGCGGGACGGTGATGCCAGTTCGGTAGCGCGCAACGCAAATAGCATGAGCGAGCCCCCGATGGTTATCCCTAGCAGAATCAGAATAAAGAGACCGCGAGACGGGTCCGCTGCGAAGGAGTGCACGGAAGTCAGTACACCGGAACGCACCAGGAAGGTACCCAGCAGAGACAGGGAGAAGGTGAAGATGGCCAGCAGAATGGTCCAGTTGCGGAATGTACCGCGCTTCTCGGTCACGATCAGGGAGTGAATCAGGGCAGTACCCACCAACCAAGGCATAAAGGAGGCGTTTTCTACCGGATCCCAGAACCACCAGCCACCCCAGCCCAGCTCATAGTAAGCCCACCAGGAACCCAGGGAGATACCTGCGGTCAGGAAGGCCCAGGCAGCCAGAGCCCACGGACGGGACCAACGGGCCCATGCGGAATCGAGGCGACCGCTCATCAGAGCCGCAATCGCAAAGGCGAAGGTAACGGAGAAACCAACATAACCAAGGTACAGCAGCGGCGGGTGGAAGATCAGACCCACGTCCTGCAGCATCGGGTTAAGGTCGCGGCCTTCCATCGGGACGTTCGGCAGCAGACGCTCGAACGGGCTGGAGGTGAACAGCATAAAGAGGGCAAAGCCCACAATGATGATGCCCAGCACGGCCAGAACGCGAGCAGTGAACGCTTCTTCCAGCCCACGGCTGAAAGCAGAGACACACGCGGCCCAGATAGCGATGGAGAAGGTCCAGAACAGGAGGGAGCCTTCATGGCCACCCCAGATGGCTGCGATCTTGAAGTAGACCGGCAGGTGACTGTTAGAGTTGTGCGCCACATAGGCGACAGAGAAATCATCAGTTGCAAAGGCGTAGCCCAAGCAGATGACAGAGAGGGCCATAAACAGGCACATGCCATAGGCCATGGGTCGGGCGAAGCTCACCAGATAGGCGTCTTTTCGTGCGACGCCGATCAAAGGCACTACGGCGAGCAACACCGCAAACGCCAACCCAATGATGAGCGAGTAATGTCCTAGTTCCGGAACCATCAGCTTACCTCGGTGGAGTGTTATCCATATCAGTCCACAACCGCTGTTGCGGAACTGTGAATTGGGGTCATTGGTGCCATTCTAGGCAGGTTGCCCCGCGTTGTCTGCCGTAATGTTCCCGTTTTGCCGATGCAGTTCACATCATGTCCTGATTAGCAAAGGGGTTATTGCGACTTGGCCGGGACCCCGGTCATGGCTTGGATCACCCACTTTTCAAAAAGTTTCTTCCACTTTTGAAATTACTGAATGAACTGTGACCTCTCCCTCAAACCGCTGTTCCAGCACCAACAGCGGCAGACAGAGCCCTGTTCAACCCTCGTGCTTGCCGTATAATCCTTCTTCAATCGGGTTGCCTCACCGATTTGACATCGGCAGTGCAACGGTTACCGCTTCGCTTCAATAGAGATAGCTATGACAACTTTTTGGTTCGGTATCGCAGTGCTGACTGCACTGGCTTTGTTCACCATTTGGCTGCCGTACTGGCGTCGTCAGAAGGCTCTGGCCGCCGCCTCCGATGCACAGGTGCGCAAGCAAACTAACCTCAACCTGTTCAACGAGCGCCTCAAGGAATTAGAAACGGATCTGGCGGAAGGACGGATCAACGAGGAAGAGTTCGAAGCCTTTAAGAAAGAGCTGCAACTCAACCTGCTGCAAAACACCGAGCAGGAAGACCACGTTCTTGCTGCCAAGAAGCCCAGCATCCTGTGGCCCGCGATCATGAGCATCGCGCTGGTGGTTGTTGCGGGTTACACCTACTTCGATCTGGGCCGTTACAACGACTGGCAAACCGCACAGGTGGGTGGTAACGACCCGCACTCCGGCATGAACCCGGAACAGCTGATGCAGATGCGTCTGGCTCAGATGGAGCAAGCGGTACAAGCCGACCCTTCCAACAGCCAGGCCTGGTTCTCCCTGGGTCACGCCTACATCTCCGCGAGTCAGTACACCAAAGCCATCGACGCCTTTGACACCGTAATGGGTCTGGTTGGTGAACACGCTGAACTGCTTGGCCCGAAAGCCACCGCCATGTACTACCTCAGCGGCCAGAAAATGAATCCTGAGATTCAGGCGATCGTTGAGAAAGCGCTGGCTGATGACAGCAAAGACCCGTCCACCCGACTGCTGCTGGGTATGGATGCCTTCTTTAACGCCAACTACGAAACCGCCATCGAGCATTGGGAGATCATTCTCACCAGCCCGCGCGATGACGTTGACCGTCAGGCCATTCTGGGCGCCATCTCTCAGGCTCGCATGCACCTTGAACAAAGCGGCGCTGCGATGGCACCTCAGGGTGAAGCCGCTCAACCCGCTGCGACCGAAGGCAAAAGCCTGACCGTCACTGTTGAGCTGGCTGACGACGTTAAGGCGAAAGCCAATGCGGGCGACTCCCTGTTCCTGTTCGCCCGTCCGGTATCCGGCCCGGCCATGCCGGTTGCGGTTGCCCGTTTGAACGTTGCAGACCTGCCGACTCAGGTCGTACTGGATGACACCTCCGCCATGTCCCCGGATATGGTGATCAGTGCCCACAACCAGGTAAATCTGGTGGCCACCATCAACCACGATGGCAGCCCGGCACCGACCCCTGGCGACCTGCTGGGTGAACTGAACGCGGTTGACCTGGGTACCTCAGTGACTCTGGTGATCGACACTATCGTCGAGTAAAACCTCCGCGATGAGCATAAAAAAAGCCTGGCATCTGCCAGGCTTTTTCGTGTTCGGTGTCGTTACTTGGACATGAACTCGATGGCGGCTTTCAGATCCTCATCGGTGCAGTCCATGCACATGCCACCCGGGGGCATGGCGTTCATGCCGGATTTCACACTGCCCACCAGCGCGTCCATACCTTTGCCCAGACGGGGCTCCCAGGCCGCAGCGTCGTGAACTTTCGGGGCACCAGCAATGCCCATCTCGTGGCAGGTCTTACAGGCTTTCTGATAAACCGCTTCACCGTCTTGGGCCATCACGTTGCTGGCCATGGTCAGGCTGGCCACAGCGGCCAGAGCAACAATCTTTTTCATCTTCTGTTTCCAATCCGTTGACGTTCACATATTCAGCACAAGGCATGGATACACGCCAGCGCTGACCGCAGGGTACCACAGGGTTCACAGTTTTACACCCGCATTGCGCGGGATCCCATTTTTAGGCAGGGCAGTGAACCTCATCCGGGGTGCTGCGGTCAGACTGGGTGCACTGGCGCGTCACAGCCCTAACTGTTAGGTGGCTCACATCTCAAGGAATGGAGTGACAATATTTGCCAGATAAGAACGGATTTGGGAGCTTATTCGGTGATCGGCTCGCCCCCTATGTTAAAATCCGACTCATATCAACCGGCCTGAACACCCGAGGACTAGGTGACAGAAGCATCCCGCACACCGTTGTTGACCGCCCAGGCGCTGACCTGCATCCGTGAAGAACGGATCCTGTTTGACGAACTGAGCTTTGAGATTCACCCCGGCGACATCATTCAGATCGAAGGGCCCAACGGCGCTGGTAAAAGCAGCCTGTTGCGGATCCTCTCCGGCCTGTCCCGTCCCTATGCCGGCCAGGTGCACTATCGTGGCGAGCGTATTGAAAACGTTCGGGACGATTACCACGCCGATCTTCTGTTCCTGGGCCACCTTCCCGGTGTTAAAGGTGAACTCACCGCCGAAGAGAACCTTGAGTTCAACCTCAAGATCGCCGGCTATGCCGATGCCCCAATCCACGACACTCTGGCCAAGGTCAATCTGACCGGATTCGAAGAGCACCCGGCAGGGCACCTCTCTGCTGGCCAGCATCGTCGCATCGCCCTCGCCCGCCTCTGGCACACCGACGCCAAGATCTGGATTCTGGATGAGCCCCTCACCGCGATTGATAAGAAAGGGGTTCAGGAGCTGGAAGAGCTGTTTATCCGCCATGCTGATAATGGTGGATGTGTGATTCTGACCACTCACCAGGATCTGCAGCGTGTTTCCGGTGACCGTCTTGCCAAGCTGCGGCTTGACTACCAATTTGTTTAGGGAAAGGGAACGATGCGACAGATTAACTATCGCCAGGCATTTACGACGGTACTGAAACGCGACCTACAGATCGCGTTCCGTCACAGCGGCGACATCTTCAACCCCCTGATGTTTTTCGTCATGGTGGTTACCCTTTTCCCGCTGGGTATCGGCCCGGAGCCAACCACATTGACCCGCATTGCGCCCGGCATCATCTGGGTTGCCGCGCTGCTCTCCGCCATGCTGTCTCTTGAGCGTTTGTTCAAGTCCGACTACAGCGACGGCGCGCTCGAACAGATGATGCTCAGCCCGCAGCCGCTGTCGCTGATGGTGTTGGCTAAAGTACTGGCACATTGGCTGGTAACCGGCGTACCGCTGATTCTGGCCGCCCCGCTGCTGGCCGTACTGCTGCACCTGGACACCAACAGCTACGGCGCACTGATGGCCACTCTGGCGGTGGGCACCCCGATTCTTTCCCTGCTTGGCGCCATTGGTGTGGCGCTGACCGTAGGGCTTCGCAAAGGCGGCGTTCTTCTGAGCCTTCTGATCCTGCCTCTGTACATTCCCGTTTTGATTTTCGCGACCAGCGCCATCGATGCTGCGTCCATGAACATGCCCTACACTGGCCATCTGGCCATCCTGGGTGCATTGTTGGTGGGCTCCTTGGTTCTGGCTCCCGTTGCCATTGGCGCATCCCTAAGAGTGAGTACAAACTGACATGTGGAAGTGGTTACACCCCTACGCGCATCCTGAGCGCGCCTATCACCTGGCGGGAGCCATGCTGCCCTGGTTTGCAGCCCTGGCCACCCTGCTGATCGCAACCGGCACCATCTGGGGCCTGGGTTTTGCCCCGGTTGATTACCAGCAAGGTGACTCCTACCGAATCATCTTCCTGCACGTGCCCACTGCCTCCATGTCGATGGCGGCCTACACTGCTATGGCAATCTGCGCCTTTATTGGCCTGGTGTGGCAGCTGAAACTGGCGGACATTGCCGCAGCGTCCATTGCCCCGGTTGGTGCCGTGCTGACCTTCATCGCTCTGCTGACCGGCGCTGCCTGGGGCAAGCCGATGTGGGGCACCTGGTGGGTTTGGGATGCGCGCCTGACCTCTGAACTGGTTCTGCTCTTCCTCTACCTGGGTGTGATTGCGCTGTACGCGTCCTTCGAAGACAAAGTGATGGCGGCAAAGGCTGCTGGCATCCTGGCCATCGTAGGCGTGATCAACCTGCCGATCATCAAATACTCCGTAGAGTGGTGGAACACCCTGCACCAGCCGAACGCCATCACAGTTGGCAAGAGCAACAGCATGCCGCCGGAGATGCTGATCCCGCTGCTGTGCAACATCTTTGGGTTCGCCATGATGATTGGTGCCCTGTCCATTCTGCGCTTCCGTGCCGAAGTGCTGGCCCGCAACAGCATGCGCCCCTGGGTACGTGCCATGGTTGAAGCCGAGGAGAAGAAAACCGCATGAATCTGACTTTCCAATTCTCGTCCGCTGCAGAGTTTTTCAACATGGGAGGCTACGCCTTCTATGTATGGCTCTCCTACGGCGTCGGTGCACTGGTTTTGGCCGCTCTGGTTGTCAATTCCCTGCGAAAGCGTAAAACTGTCCTCAAGAACATTGCTAAGCAGCAGGCTCGTGAAGAGCGTCTGCGTGAACACAGGAGTAAAGCTGCATGAACCCACGTCGTAAAAAGCGACTCGTCTTTGCCTCAGCCCTGATCGGTGGCGTTGCTGCTATCGCCTCTTTGCTGATTTATGCGCTGAACTCCAATCTGGACCTGTTCTTCACCGCCACTGAAGTGGTGCAAGGCCGTCAGGATGGCCTGAAGCCGGAAGTGGGCCAGCGTATCCGTATTGGTGGCATGGTGGTAGAGGGTTCCGTTGAACGTGACCCCAACAGCCTGAAGATTGCCTTCCAGGTGGCGGACACCGGCCCCGCGGTAACCGTACTGTATGACGGTATGCTTCCGGACCTGTTCCGCGAAGGCCAGGGCATCGTTGCTCAGGGCACTCTGGTAGGCCCTGACACGCTGGAAGCCAGTGAAGTACTGGCCAAGCACGACGAGAACTACATGTCGCCTGAGATTGCCGAAGCGATGGGCAAAAGCCACGAGCAAATGGAATACAGCGACACTCAAACTGGCAGTGGCTACTGATCACATCGCCAGCTAAATAGAAAAGCCCCCTCAATGGGGGCTTTTTTGTGCCTGACTGTCCGTTCGCCCAGCCGCCGGGGATATCCAGGCTCGTTTGCACCCAGCGCTCGAACCGCCGCCCAACTTCGCCCTTTGACTCTCTCCGATCCTTGTCTCATCGCTGTGCATGCCCTTGCCCGTCGCTGGCTTGTCATCCCGGGTACAACAGACTTTGTGACCCCAACAAACCATCAAGCAAGGCTCACTGCGCCCTGAACAATAGCGCTTGGCTTAACGACTGAGCCCACCAGCTGGACCATCGCACTCCAAGCGCCTGATGGCCTTATGCCTTGTGGTATGTGGCGTGTGGCGTGTGGCGTGTGGCGTGTGGCGTGTGGCGTGTGGCGTGTGGCGTGTGGCGTGTGGCGTGTGGCGTGTGGCGTGTGGCGTGTGGCGTGTGGCGTGTGGCGTGTGGCGTGTGGCGTGTGGCGTGTGGCGTGTGGCGTGTGGCAGGGCCAGAAAAACAAAAAGGGCTAGCAGATGCTAGCCCTTTTTCGAAATGGGAGGATTACTCGGCAGAAGCTTGAGCTTCTTCGGCAACCTCTTCTGCAGCCGGACGATCAACCAGCTCGATGTAAGCCATCGGCGCGTTGTCACCAGCGCGGAAGCCACACTTCAGAATGCGGGTGTAACCACCAGCGCGCTCTTGATAGCGAGGACCCAGTTCGTTAAACAGTTTGCCCACTACGAATTGATCGCGGGTGCGGGCGAATGCCAGACGGCGGTTAGCTACGCTGTCAGTTTTAGCCAGGGTGATCAGCGGCTCTACTACACGGCGAAGCTCTTTGGCCTTAGGCAAGGTCGTCTTGATAACCTCGTGGCGAACCAGAGAACCAGCCATGTTGCGGAACATAGCTTGACGGTGGCTGCTGTTGCGGTTCAGTTGACGACCACTCTTACGATGGCGCATGACCTTATCCTTTTAACCTAAATCTTTACCAGACTTGGTTACATGTTGTCGGCAAGTGAGGCCGGCGGCCAGTTCTCAAGGCGCATGCCCAGAGACAGACCACGGGAGGCCAACACGTCTTTAATCTCAGTGAGCGACTTCTTACCCAGGTTGGGGGTCTTCAGCAGCTCAACTTCGGTACGCTGAACCAGATCGCCAATATAATGAATGGCTTCTGCTTTCAGACAGTTTGCCGAGCGAACAGTGAGCTCCAAGTCGTCGACAGGACGCAGCAGGATCGGATCGAATTCCGGCTTCTCTTCCTTCTCTTCCGGCTCGCTGACATCACGCAGGTCCACGAAGGCTTCCAGTTGCTCAGCCAGGATAGTGGCAGAGCGACGGATCGCTTCTTCAGGGTCCAGAGTGCCGTCAGTGTGCATGTCGATAATCAGCTTATCGAGGTCAGTACGCTGCTCAACACGGGCGGCTTCTACATTGTAGGCAATGCGAACTACCGGGCTGAAAGACGCGTCCACCAGCAGGCGGCCGATGGGACGCTCGTCGTCTTCAACCTGTGCGCGAGCAGAGGCCGGGATGTAACCGCGGCCCAGTTCGACTTTGATACGCATGCTGATTTCAGCATCGGCACCGGTCAGAGTACAGATCAGGTGTTCCGGATTAACGATCTCTACATCACCGTCGTGGGTGATGTCTGCCGCAGTGACAGGGCCCGCACCAGACTTGCTCAGAGTCAAAGTGGCTTCGTCTTTACCCTCGAGTTTCACCGCCAAACCTTTCAGGTTCAACAGGATCTCCAGGACGTCTTCCTGCACACCTTCTTTGCTGCTGTACTCGTGCAACACGCCGTCGATTTCGACTTCGGTTACTGCACAGCCAGGCATAGAAGAGAGCAGGATGCGACGCAGCGCATTGCCCAGAGTGTGGCCGAAACCACGCTCGAGCGGCTCCAGAGTCACCTTCGCCCGATAGGGGCTAACTTGATCAATATCTACAAGTCGCGGCTTTAGAAATTCGGTAACAGAACCCTGCATTGTGTCCTCTCTCTATGGTTAAGCTTTACTTAGAGTAAAGCTCGACGATCAGCTGTTCGTTGATATCAGCAGACAGATCGCTACGCTCCGGCAGGCGCTTGAAAGTGCCTTCCATCTTAGCGGAGTCTACTTCTACCCAAGTCGGCTTCTCGCGTTGCTCAGCGACTTCCAGGGCACCTTTAATACGGGCCTGCTTCTGAGCTTTCTCACGAACGGCGATAACGTCGTTCGGGGAAACGGAGAAGGACGGGATGTTTACAACGCGACCGTTAACCTTGATGGCCTTGTGGCTTACCAGCTGACGAGCTTCGGCGCGGGTAGCACCAAAACCCATGCGGTATACCACGTTGTCCAGACGGCTTTCGAGCAGTTGCAGCAGGTTTTCACCAGTGTTGCCCTTCAGACGAGCCGCTTCTTTGTAGTAGTTACGGAATTGCTTTTCCAGAACGCCGTAGATACGACGTACTTTCTGCTTCTCACGCAACTGAACACCGTAGTCAGACAGACGAGCGCGACGTGCGCCGTGCTGGCCAGGTACGGTATCAATTTTACATTTAGAATCGATCGCTCGAACGCCGCTTTTCAGGAACAGGTCAGTACCTTCACGACGGCTGAGTTTGAGCTTAGGACCCAAATATCTTGCCATGTTCTTTCTCCAACAGTCCTAACGTGCGTTACACGCGACGTTTTTTCGGCGGACGACAACCGTTGTGCGGGATCGGAGTCACATCGGTGATGTTGGTGATGCGGAAACCCGCAGCATTCAACGCACGAATGGACGATTCACGACCCGGACCCGGACCCTTCACTTCGACTTCCAGATTCTTCAAGCCGTACTCTTTTGCGACTTCAGCGCAGCGCTCAGCAGCCACCTGGGCAGCGAACGGAGTGGACTTACGAGAACCACGGAAACCGGAACCACCAGCGGTAGCCCAAGCCAGGGCATTACCTTGACGGTCTGTGATGGTCACGATGGTGTTGTTGAAGGAAGCATGAACGTGCGCGATGCCGTCAGCTACCTGCTTACGTACCTTCTTACGAGTACGAGAAGGAGTTTTAGCCATTGCTTAATTCCCCTTACTTCTTGATCGGTTTACGCGGGCCCTTACGGGTACGCGCGTTGGTCTTGGTACGTTGACCACGAACAGGCAAGCTGCGACGATGACGCAGACCGCGGAAGCAGCCCAGGTCCATCAGACGCTTAATGTTCATGGAGATCTCACGGCGCAGATCACCTTCAACAGTGAACTGACCTACGACTTCACGCACCTTATCGATGGTGGACTCGTCGAGATCTTTAAATTTCACATCTTCAGCAATGCCGGCTTCAGCGCAAATGGCTTTTGCGCGAGTCTGGCCGACGCCAAAAATGGCGGTCAGAGCAACAACCGCATGTTTATGCTCAGGAATGTTAATGCCAGCGATACGGGCCACTATAGCACTCCTACTATCTCAGTTGGTCTATTGCGAAAAGCCCGATAGGATACTCAACAGCAGACCGGTTTGCAACAACACAGGGGCTGACCATGGGCCAGCCCTGTGCGCTCAGTTGGGTTTTACGGATAAATCCGATTAACCCTGACGCTGTTTGTGCTTCGGCTCAGAGCAGATAACACGTACAACGCCGTTACGTTTGATGACCTTGCAGTTGCGGCACATCTTCTTAACGGATGCACGAACTTTCATTTTGGTACTCCGTATTCGGCGGACCTTAACGGCCGTAGCCCTTAAGGTTGGCCTTCTTCAGCACAGATTCATACTGAGATGACATCAGATGAGTCTGTACCTGAGCCATGAAGTCCATGATTACCACCACCATAATCAGCAGTGATGTACCACCAAAGTAGAAAGGTACGTTGGTCGTAATCATCATGAACTCCGGAACCAAGCAGATAAAGGTAATGTACGCCGCACCTGCCAGAGTCAGGCGGGTCATTACTTTATCAATATAACGGGCAGTTTGCTCGCCCGGACGAATTCCGGGGATGAATGCACCGCTCTTCTTCAGGTTGTCTGCAGTCTCACGCGGGTTGAACACCAACGCAGTGTAGAAGAAACAGAAGAAGACAATCGCTACCGCATAAATCATTACGTACAGCGGCTGACCCGGAGACAGTGCCAGAGAGATATCTGACAGAATGCCGCCCTGGTTCTTATCGAACCACTGGGCCAAAGTGCCCGGGAACAGAATGATGCTGGACGCGAAGATCGGCGGGATCACGCCGGCCATATTCACTTTCAATGGCAAATGAGTGCTTTGCGCTGCGAATACGCGGCGGCCTTGCTGACGCTTGGCGTAGTTTACCACGATTCGGCGCTGACCGCGCTCCATAAACACCACAAAAGCAGTAATCAGGCTGACGATCACTACCAGACCGAGCAGCAGGATCAGATGCATTTCACCTTGACGCGCTTGCTCTGCCGTTTGACCGATGGCGGAAGGCAGGCCGGCGACGATACCTGTAAAGATCAGGATCGAAATACCGTTACCAATACCGCGCTCGGTGATCTGCTCACCCAGCCACATCAGGAACATGGTACCGGTTACCAGGGACACAACTGCTACAAAGTAGAAGCCGAAACCCGGGTTAACCACCAGACCAGGCAGCATACTGGGCAAGCCAGTAGCGATACCGATGGACTGGAAGGTAGCCAGTACCAGGGTGCCCCAGCGGGTGTACTGGTTGATCTTACGACGACCAGATTCACCCTCTTTCTTCAGCTCCGCCAACGTGGGATGCACTACGGTCAGTAGCTGCATGATGATCGACGCCGAAATGTACGGCATGATCCCCAGGGCGAAGATGGAGGCACGTTCCAAGGCACCACCGGAGAACATGTTAAACATGCTCACGATGGTACCTTGCTGCTGCTTGAACAGTTCGGCAAGCACAGCGGCGTCAATACCAGGAATTGGCACGAAAGAACCTGCCCGGAATACGATGATCGCGCCGAGAACAAACCACAGACGCGCTTTCAACTCCGAAAGGCCCCCTTTCGCACTTTTTAACTCAAGTCCTGGCTTAGCCATTGCGTACTTTCCCGTTACTCTTCGATTTTGCCGCCCGCAGCCTCAATGGCTTCACGAGCGCCTTTGGTCACTTTCAGACCGCTTACAGTCACTGGGCGCTCGATTTTACCTGAAAGCACTACTTTCGCAAACTGAATGTTGGCGGAAATAACACCAGCGTCTTTCAGAGTCGCCAGGCTCACAACCTCGCCATCTACTTTAGCCAGTTCGCTCAGGCGAACTTCAGCAGATACCAAGGACTTGCGAGAAGTAAAACCGAACTTCGGCAGACGCTGTTTCAGAGGCATCTGACCGCCTTCGAAACCAGGACGTACGGAGCCACCAGAACGGGACTTTTGACCTTTGTGACCACGGCCACCGGTCTTACCCAGACCAGAACCGATACCACGGCCTACACGCTTAGCTGCTGTTTTGGAGCCAGCGGCCGGAGAAAGGGTATTCAGGCGCATCTTACTCCTCCACTTTAACCATGTAGGAAACTTTGTTGATCATGCCGCGAACGGAAGCAGTATCTTCCAGCTCAACAGTGTGACCGATTTTGCGCAGACCCAGGCCTACCAGAGTCGCCTTGTGCTTAGGCAGACGACCGATAGAGCTCTTGGTCTGAGTAACCTTGATAGTTTTAGCCATGACAGATTACCCCCGGATCTCATCAACCGGCAGACCGCGCTTAGCAGCGATTTGCTCGGGAGACTTCATGTTCACCAGTGCGTCAACGGTAGAGCGCACGATGTTGATCGGGTTGGTGGAACCGTAAGCCTTAGCCAGTACGTTGTGTACACCGGCTACTTCCAGAACGGCGCGCATTGCACCACCAGCGATAATACCGGTACCTTCGGAAGCGGGCTGCATGTAAACCTTGGAACCAGAGTGACGGCCCTTCACCGGGTGGTGCAGAGTGCCGTTTTTCAGGGACACGGTGTACATGTTGCGACGGGCTTTTTCCATTGCCTTCTGGATAGCAGCAGGCACTTCACGAGCCTTACCGTAACCGAAGCCAATACGGCCGTTACCGTCACCAACTACAGTCAGAGCGGTGAAGCTGAAAATGCGACCACCCTTAACTACTTTGGAAACGCGGTTTACTGCAATGAGCTTCTCTTGCAGGTCACCGGCTTGATTTTCAATATTCGCCATGATCCACTCCCAATTAGAACTGGAGGCCAGCTTCACGGGCAGCGTCAGCCAGAGCGGCTACGCGACCGTGATACTTGAAGCCGCTGCGATCGAAGGAAACGGCTTTGATGCCTTTTTCCAGAGCACGTTCGGCTACAGCCTTACCAACTGCCGTGGCAGCATCGGTGTTACCGGTGCCAGTCAGTTGCTCTTTGATCGCCTTCTCTACAGTAGAAGCAGTTGCCACTACAGTTGCATCTGCAGCGATAACTTGGGCGTAGATGTGACGCGGAGTACGGTGCACGACCAGACGGGTCGCGCCCATTTCCTGAATTTGCTTACGTACGCGAGTTGCGCGACGAAGACGAGCTGCTTTCTTGTCCATCGTGTTACCTTACTTCTTCTTGGCCTCTTTACGGCGCACATGCTCATCAGAGTAACGAACACCTTTACCTTTGTAAGGCTCAGGAGCACGGTAAGCTCGGATGTTAGCGGCCGCCTGACCAACAGACTGCTTGTCTGCGCCAGTGAGGACGATTTCAGTTTGGCTGGGGCACTCGGCCTTCACACCTTCCGGCAGAACGTATTCAACCGGGTGGGAGAAGCCCAGAGTCAGGTTCACAGCGTTACCTTTAACTGCGGCACGGTAACCCACGCCGTTCAGTTCCAGCTTCTTGGTGAAGCCTTCGGTTACACCGGTAACCATGTTGTTAACCAGAGAACGAGCGGTACCTGCTTGAGCCCAAGCGTTGGCTGCGCCTTCGCGAGGACCAAAGGTCACTGCGTTCTCTTCTTTAGCAACAACTACTGCCTCGTGGATTTCACGAGTCAGAGTGCCCTTACCACCTTTAACGGTGATTACCTGACCGTTCAGAGATACCTCTACGCCGGCAGGGATAGCAACGGGTGCCTTAGCTACTCGAGACATTTTGCTACTCCTTACGCTACGTAGCAGATGATCTCGCCGCCCAGACCCAGGTTGCGGGCTGCACGGTCGGTCATCACACCTTTAGAGGTGGACACGATAGCGATACCCAGACCACCCATTACGGTCGGCAGCTCATCTTTCTTTTTGTAGATGCGCAGGCCGGGGCGGCTGGCACGCGCGATGGATTCAACCACCGGCTTACCTTGGAAGTACTTCAGAGTCACTTCCAGAGTCGGTTTAACGTCACCGGAGACGGCGAAGTCTGCTACGTAACCTTCTTGTTTCAGAACGTTAGCGATAGCCAGCTTCAGCTTAGAGGACGGCATGGTCACTGCAACTTTGTTGGCAGCTTGGCCGTTACGGATGCGCGTCAGCATATCCGCGATCGGATCTTGCATGCTCATAATCGCTTACTCCCGAATTACCAAGAGGCCTTTTTGAGGCCAGGAACTTCACCACGCATGGCAGCTTCACGCAGCTTGATACGGCTCAGGCCGAACTTGCGCAGGTAGCCATGGGGACGGCCAGTTACGTTACAGCGGTTACGCTGACGAGACGCACTGGAGTCACGCGGGAGTTGTTGCAGTTTCAGAACAGCGGCCCAACGCTCTTCTTCAGAGGCGTTGACGTCCTTGATGATCGCCTTAAGTGCAGCGCGCTTTTCAGCGTACTGAGCGACCAGCTTCGCGCGCTTTGCTTCACGCGCTTTCATGGAAAGTTTAGCCATAACCCTACACCTTACTTGCGGAACGGGAAGTTGAAGGCAGCCAGCAGAGCACGCCCTTCCTCGTCAGAGCCGGCGGAAGTGGTAATGGTAATATCCATACCGCGCAGCTTATCGATTTTGTCGTAATCGATTTCCGGGAAGATGATTTGCTCACGAACGCCCATGGAGTAGTTACCACGGCCATCGAACGCTTTCGGGTTCAGGCCACGGAAGTCACGGATACGCGGTACCGCGATGGACACCAGGCGCTCGAAGAACTCCCACATACGCTCGCCGCGCAGGGTTACTTTACAGCCAATCGGGTAACCTTCACGGATCTTAAAGCCAGCAACAGATTTGCGAGCTTTGGTAACCAGAGGCTTCTGACCGGAAATTGCTGCCATATCAGCAACGGCATTTTCCAGCACCTTCTTGTCCGCTACGGCTTCACCGACACCCATGTTAAGGGTGATCTTTTCAATCCGAGGGACTTGCATGATGCTCTTATAGCCGAATTGCTGCATCAGCTCTTTTACTACAGTCTCTTTGTAGTAATCATGCAGTTTCGCCATCGTTTACTCCAAAATTACTTAACGATTTCGTCGTTGGACTTGAAGAAACGGACTTTTTTGCCGTCTTCAAATCGGAAACCCACACGGTCAGCCTTGCCAGTAGCAGGGTTGAACAGTGCCACGTTGGACGCGTGGATAGGGGCTTCCTTCTCTACGATGCCACCTTGAACACCCAGCTGGGGGTTCGGCTTCTGGTGCTTCTTCACCAGGTTGATACCATCGACGATGATCTTACCGGTGGTCAGAACTTGGGAAACCTTACCGCGTTTACCCTTGTCTTTACCTGCCAGTACAACCACTTCGTCGTTGCGACGGATTTTTGCTGCCATGTTTAGCTCCTTACAGTACTTCCGGCGCCAGGGACACAATCTTCATGAACTTGTCGTTACGCAGTTCACGAGTCACAGGGCCAAAGATACGAGTGCCGATCGGCTGCAGGTTTGCGTTCAGCAAAACAGCAGCGTTACGGTCGAAGCGAATGACAGAACCGTCAGGACGACGAACGCCCTTCTTGGTACGAACTACCACCGCGTTGTACACATCACCTTTCTTAGCTTTACCGCGCGGAATGGATTCCTTCACGGATACCTTGATGATGTCGCCGATGCCGGCGTAACGACGGTGAGAGCCACCCAAGACCTTAATACACTGCACGCTGCGTGCGCCGGAGTTATCGGCAACATCCAGCACAGATTGCATTTGGATCATTTCAGTGCTCCGCTAATTTACTTCAAAAGCCCTCTCGGGCGTTGGCTGCCTTCAAAAGGCGCGAAATTATAACACCAACTCCAAGAGAAAAGATAGACAAAAAAGTAACCGGCCCAGGTCACCCCAGGCCGGCCACTTCACTTCGTAGATAAGAACCTAAAACTTAGGCTTTTTCTACGACGTTTACCAGAGTCCAGGACTTGGTCTTGGACAGCGGGCGGCACTCGCGGATTTCCACGAGGTCGCCGATACCGCACTGGTTGGTTTCGTCATGAACGTGCAGCTTGGTAGTGCGCTTCATGAACTTGCCGTAGATCGGGTGCTTAACTTTGCGCTCGATGGCTACGGTGATGGACTTGTCCATCTTGTCACTGATCACACGACCCTGCAGAGTACGGATTTTGTCAGACATTACGCACCTGCCTTCTCAGTCAGAATGGTCTTAACGCGCGCAATGCTGCGGCGTACCTTCTTCATTTCGTGAGTCGCTTTCAGCTGACCGGTAGCGTTCTGCATACGCAGGTTGAACTGTTCGCGGAGCAGGTTCAGCAGCTCGGCATTCAGTTCTTCAACGCTCTTTTCACGCAGATCTTGTGCTTTCATCACATCACCTTACGAGTTACAAAGGTGGTCTGAACGGACAGTTTGGCAGCAGCCAGAGAGAAGGCTTCACGAGCCAGCTCTTCAGTTACACCATCCATCTCGTACAGAACACGACCCGGCTGGATCTGAGCTACCCAGTACTCGACGTTACCTTTACCTTTACCCATACGCACTTCAAGCGGCTTTTCGGTGATCGGTTTGTCCGGGAATACACGGATCCAGATCTTACCTTGACGCTTGATGTGACGGGTCATAGCACGACGAGCCGCTTCGATTTGACGCGCGGTCAGACGGCCACGAGTGGTCGCTTTCAGGCCGAAAGAGCCAAAGGATACCTTGTCACCGGAGGTGGCTACACCACGGTTACGGCCTTTGTGCATCTTACGGAACTTCATACGTTTAGGTTGCAGCATCTCGGTTCCCCTTACTTACCACGACCTTTGCGCTTCGGCTGCGCCTTCGGCTCTTCAGCTACTACCGGCATACCGCCCAGGACTTCACCTTTGAAGACCCAAACTTTAATACCGATTACACCGTAGGTGGTGTGAGCTTCGGAAGTGGCGTAGTCGATGTCAGCGCGCAGAGTGTGCAGCGGCACACGACCTTCACGGTACCATTCGGTACGTGCGATCTCGGCACCACCCAGACGACCAGAAACTTCGATCTTGATGCCCTTGGCACCCAAACGCATTGCGTTCTGTACCGCGCGCTTCATAGCGCGACGGAACATAACACGACGCTCCAGCTGAGAGGCAACAGAGTCACCAACCAGTTGGGCATCCAGTTCCGGCTTGCGAACTTCGCTGATGTTGATTTGAGCAGGTACGCCGGCCAGCTTGGCAACTTTCAGACGCAGCTTTTCAACATCTTCCCCTTTCTTACCAATTACAACGCCCGGACGAGCAGTGTGAATGGTCACACGGATGCTCTTAGCAGGACGCTCAATGGTGATGCGGGAAACGGAAGCGTTCTTCAGTTCCTTTTTCAGGAACGCGCGCACTTCGTGGTCGCTGAACAGGTTGTCAGCGTAGTCTTTCTTTTCCGCGTACCAGGTCGAGGACCAGGGCTTGGTAATACCAAGGCGGATACCATTAGGATGTACTTTCTGTCCCATTGCGGCTCCCCTTACTTGTCAGCCACAACCACAGTGATGTGGCTAGAGCGCTTCAGGATGCGATCGGCACGACCTTTGGCACGCGGCATGATGCGTTTCATGGTCGGACCTTCATCAACGTAGATCTTGGCGACTTTCAAATCGTCGATATCCAGACCTTCGTTGTGTTCTGCGTTGGCAATGGCAGACTCCAGTACCTTCTTCACCAGGCTGGCAGCTTTTTTCGGGCTGAAAGCCAGGATATCCAGGGCACGGTCAACCGGCAGACCACGGATCTGATCGGCAACCAGGCGAGCCTTTTGCGGAGAGGTACGGGCAAAACGGTGTTTAGCTAAAACTTCCATCTTCTACCCCTTAGCGCTTCTTCGCTTTCTTATCCGCAGCGTGGCCGCGGTAAGTGCGAGTCGGCGCAAATTCGCCCAGCTTGTGGCCGATCATGTCTTCAGTAACGAAAACCGGTACGTGCTGACGACCATTATGGACAGCGATGGTGAGACCAATCATATCAGGAATGATCATCGAACGACGGGACCAAGTCTTGACAGGCTTTTTGTCTCCGCTTTCCACCGCTTTCTCTACCTTCTTCAGCAAGTGCAGGTCGATAAATGGACCTTTCTTGAGAGAACGTGGCATGGTGAATCCTCTAAATTACTTGGTACGACGACGTACGATGTACTTATCGGTACGCTTATTGCTGCGGGTTTTCTTACCTTTGGTCGGTACGCCCCACGGAGTAACCGGGTGACGACCACCAGAAGTACGACCCTCACCACCACCGTGCGGGTGATCTACCGGGTTCATGGCAACACCACGAACGGTCGGACGAACACCACGCCAGCGCTTGGCACCGGCTTTACCCAGTTGACGCAGCATATGCTCGGAGTTACCTACTTCACCCAGGGTGGCACGGCCTTCGGCCAGCACCTTGCGCATCTCGCCGGAGCGCAGACGCAGGGTTACATAAGCACCGTCACGAGCAACGATTTGGGCGTAAGCACCGGCAGAACGAGCCAGCTGACCGCCTTTACCAGGCTTCAGCTCAACGTTGTGCACGGTAGAACCTACCGGAATGTTGCGCATCGGCAGAGCGTTACCCGGCTTGATGTCAGCTTCCTGGCCAGACACGATGGTGTCACCAGCTTGCAGACCTTTCGGGGCCAGGATGTAGCGACGCTCACCGTCAGCGTACAGAACCAGAGCGATGTTAGCGCTGCGGTTCGGATCGTACTCCAGACGCTCAACTTTGGCCGGGATGCCATCTTTGTTGCGCTTGAAGTCGATGATACGGTAGTGCTGCTTGTGACCACCGCCAACGTGGCGGGTGGTGATGCGGCCGGCGTTGTTACGACCACCAGTCTTGGACTTCTTGTCCAACAGAGCAGCGTGAGGCTTACCTTTGTGCAGCTCGTTGTTCACGACTTTAACGACGTGACGACGACCGGCAGAGGTAGGCTTACACTTAACAATAGCCATTATCTAAACTCCTACTGCTTACTCAGCGCCGCCGACGAAGTCGATGTCAGCGCCTTCGGCCAGGGTTACATAGGCTTTTTTCCAGTCGCTACGACGACCGAAACGAGCGCCGTGACGCTTAACCTTGCCTTTAACTACGCTGGTGCGTACGCCAGTAACCTGCACTTCGAACAGCTTCTCAACCGCAGCTTTGATCTCTGCTTTGGTAGCGTCCTTGGCAACCTTGAACACGATAGTGTTGTTCAGTTCGGCAGCCATGGTGCTCTTTTCAGAGATGTGCGGAGCCAGCAGCACTTTCAGCAAACGTTCTTCACGGATCATGCCAGCTTCTCCTCAATCTGCTTAACCGCGTCAGCAGTCATCAGAACCTTGTCAAAAGCGATCAGGCTTACCGGGTCGATGCCGTCTACGTCACGAACGTCAACCTTGTACAGGTTGCGGGAAGCGAGGAACAGGTTCTCGTCTACTTCACCGGTCACGATCAGTACGTCGTTCAGCTCCAGCTCTTTCAGCTTGGAAACCAGTTCTTTGGTTTTCGGAGCTTCAACAGCGAACTTCTCAACAACGATCAGACGTTCTTGACGTACCAGCTCAGACAGAATGCTGCGCAGAGCTGCACGGTACATCTTCTTGTTTACTTTCTGGCCGTGATCTTGCGGCTTAGCGGCGAAAGATACGCCACCAGAACGCCAGATCGGGCTCTTAACGGTACCGGAACGGGCACGGCCAGTACCTTTCTGACGCCACGGCTTTTTGCCGGTGCCAGCCACTTCAGCGCGGGTCTTCTGAGCACGGGTACCTTGACGAGCGTTAGCGGCAAAAGCCACTACCACTTGGTGTACCAGGGCTTCGTTGAATTCACGCCCGAAGGTAGTTTCGGAAACTTCAAGAGCGCTCTGCGCGTCTTTCATTACCAATTCCATTACTATCTCCTCAGACGTTACGCTTTAACGGCAGGCTTAACGATCACGTCACCACCGTTGGCACCCGGGATTGCACCCTTAACCAGCAGCAGGTTACGTTCTGCGTCAATACGCACCACGTCCAGGTTCTGAGTGGTTACACGCTCAGCGCCCATGTGGCCAGCCATTTTCTTGCCCTTGAATACCTTACCCGGGGATTGGTTTTGACCAATGGAACCCGGAGCACGGTGGCTCAAGGAGTTACCGTGAGTCATGTCCTGGGAACGGAAGTTCCAGCGCTTGATAGCACCCTGGAAACCCTTACCCTTGGATTGACCGGTAACGTCTACTTTTGCAACATCAGTAAAGATGTCGACTTTCAGCTCAGCACCCATTTCGATGCTTTCGCCTTCACCTTCACCCAGGCGAAACTCCCAAGTGCCACGGCCGGCTTCAACACCAGCTTTGGCAAAATGGCCAGCTTCAGGTTTGATGACGCGGTTGGCTTTCTTAGCACCTACAGTTACCTGCAGAGCACGATAGCCGTCAGTATCCAGCGTCTTAACCTGGGTTACACGGTTCGGTTCTACTTCGATAACGGTCACAGGGATAGACACGCCTTCAGGAGTGAAGATGCGAGTCATACCAACTTTGCGACCTACAAGACCGATAGCCATTTTTCTAAACCTCTTTCCGCTTAGGATCTCAGCCTTAACCCAGGCTGATCTGCACGTCGACGCCAGCAGCCAGATCCAGACGCATCAGCGCGTCAACAGTCTTATCGGTAGGCTCAACAATGTCCACCAGGCGCTTGTGGGTACGGATCTCATACTGATCACGTGCATCTTTGTTCACGTGAGGAGAGATCAGAACGGTGTAGCGCTCTTTACGGGTGGGCAGCGGGATGGGACCGCGAACTTGAGCACCAGTGCGCTTAGCAGTCTCAACGATTTCCGCGGTAGACTGGTCGATCAGGCGATGATCGAACGCCTTCAGGCGGATACGGATTCTTTGGTTCTGCATTGACCAGAGCTCCAACTCTAAGAAACACATAAACCAATCCCTTCACCACCTTCTTATTGAAAGGGGAAGAGACGATTCGCTAACCATTCAACTCCAAATCGGAGTTGCTGTATGAAAAGGACACGAATTGTGTCCTGCATCCTAAGATGCACTCAAGCCAATTGCCTGAGCCGGACGAATTATACGCACCCGGACGATAAACGCAAGGGTTGTTTTCGTATAACGGTCCTGATTTATTGGGCGCAGATCCTACCTCAACAAGATCGGCACTTTCGTGACCTAGGCCGCACTCTCGCGAGGCGTTGCCCCGGAATCCCGCTGTTCGTAGCCATGGCCATAATAGGAGTCATAGCCTTTTCCGTACTGCGCCTTCATGGCGTCCTTCCCTGCCCGGTTGAGAACCACGCCTTCAAGCAGAATTTTGTTCTCGAGTACTCGGTCGATGGCACTTTTCGCCAGGCGGGCCCGGGTATGGTCAGCCCGGATAATGAAGAGCATTGACCCAGCCGTCCTGGCGACGACCAGGGCATCGGACACCGCGTGGACCGGTGGCGTGTCCAGCAGCACCACATCAAACTGTGCCCTCGCCTGCTGAAGCAAGCGCCGGAAGCTGTCACCGGACAGTGCCTCCAGTGGGTTGGACAATACGGTGCCGGCGGACAACACACAGAGTCCACTCTCTTCATCCAGGTACAGACATTGGTCCAGCGAGTGAGTGCCACAAAGGGCATTAGTCAGACCCGGTTGATAAGAGGGCAAATCAAACATCTTGCCCACCTTTGGCTTGCGCAGGTCACAATCAATCAGCAGCACCCGCTTAACCTGTTGCAACGACAACGCCAGGCTCAGTGCCGAAGTGGTTTTGCCTTCGCCGGGCAGAGCCGAGCTGACGGCCAT
This sequence comes from Marinobacter nauticus, assembly GCF_019801015.1. Taxonomy (GTDB): domain Bacteria; phylum Pseudomonadota; class Gammaproteobacteria; order Enterobacterales; family Shewanellaceae; genus Ferrimonas. The sequence goes on along the minus strand of NZ_JAHVJZ010000012.1, from coordinate 38,948 downwards.
GGCAAGCCCAGTAGAATTCATGTGCTGCAAAGTGAAGGCCGTGCGCACACTGCGCCACGCCTCACCAAACTCCGGGTGCTGTTTATCAAAGTAGGTTTTGATCGCCGATTGTCCGCTGATCCCTTTTGCTTCAGGCACAATACCGAGCAGCTTGGCCGACAACTCCGACTCCACTTCGTTCGCCCGGCTGATCACGTCCACATAGCGCGCATGGATAAGCGCCGCAAAAGCCGAAATCACCAGAGAGCCCAACAACACTAACCCCAGGATCGCCCCTTTTTGTGGCCGACTGGGCAGTAAAGCGGGTAAGGCTTTATCGGTAAAGCGGGCGATCGCCTCATTGAAGTCTCCGGCAACCCCGGTCTCCTTGATTCGGGTCATAAAGGTGTCGTAGAGCTGCCGATTGGTTTCCACCTCTCTTTGCAGTTCCCGATAGCGGCTCTCGTTTTTACTCAACCCCTGATAGTTGCGGCGGGCGGCCGCCAGCTCATCCACCAGCGTCGCCTCCTGACTCCTGGCTGACCGATACTCTTGCTGGATCCCGTTCACCAGCTCGCGGATCTGACGACGCAAAGCGGTCCGCGTTTCCGACAGCTCAGCCCGTGCCGTGATCATGGCTTTGTGCTTCGGTCCATACCGCTTTGAGAGTTGTGCGACTTTTTGCTCCGCTTGCGCTTCGGCGTCTCTGAGTCGCTCCACGCTGGGGTGACGATTGATCTCCGGCAGGGCCGCCAGCGCTTCCAGGTCTGAGCCGCTGGATCCCGACACCGAGCGCGCCACCGACTCAGCCGAGCTGCGACGGTCACGGGCATCGGAAAGGCGGTTGGCGATCTTCTCCAACTCCTGTCCTTCCAGCGTCAACAGGCCTTCAACATCCACCAGCCCGGCCTCTTCACGGAACAGCTGCAACGCTTCTTCAGAGGTTCTGAGGTTGTCCCGCAACGTCTCCAACCGCTCCCGCATCCATCCGGTGGCTTCCTGTGTGGCGACCAGCTTGTCTTCCATGTACGACTCGATGTACGCCTGACCGATCGCATTGGCCACATCCGCCGCCAGCACCGGGTCTTCAGCTTCAAATTGAATGCTGACCAGTTGAGTGTTGCGCACCGGCTTCAGGGTCAACCTGTCGTAGTACTCACTGATCAGCTGCTGTTGCAGCCGAAAGGCTTGCTCTGCTTCCGTCTGCAGTGGCTCGGGCTCACCGCCAAACCAGCCGCTCACCAGGTACTGGAACCAGCCCTTCACCATGGCCACCCCGAATCCGCCGCCGCTCTGAGGCAAAAACTCCTCCTGCTCGGCCAGGCTCAACTCCTGGATAACCGTCTCTGCGATTTTCCGGGACTGGATGATCTCGTACTGGGTCTGAAAATACTCGTCCCGACTGGCGTCGACGCCGTAGACGCTGTCGATGGAAACGACTTTTGACGGGGTATTCTCCAGAAGAAGCGTGGCGGTAGAGGCGTAAATGGCCGGCAGGCGGGAGACGTATAACGCGCCGATGATGGTGGTCACCGCCGTCGCCAACAGGATCCACCACTTATACCTGGATAACATGGCCAGGCGCCCGGTTAAACCCACCCACTCCATCTTGATCCCCCGTTCATGTCGGGCTTCAGCTTCGCGGTTCATAGCTACTCCGAGTGCCTGTCTGGCGTTCAGAAGAAGGAGTCTTCGATGTAAATGGAATCTCCAGGCTGAACTTCTGAAGCCATGGAGACATCGATGATTCTCTCTCCCTGAGACGTTTTCCGGGTCAGTGTGATGTCCCGGGAGGAGGCGCGCTCCGTCAGCCCCCCTGCCAGTGCAACGGCTTTTCGCACCGTCAGGCCAGGCTGAAAGGGGTAGCCTCCCGGGCGGCGGACTTCGCCGTTGATAAAGAAAGGCCGGTATTCAACGATGCTGACCGAGATGGAGGGGTTGATGAGGTAATCCCCTTTCAGCCCTTTATGAATCAGCTGCTCTGCCTGGCTGAGCTTCAGGCCAGAGAGTTTCAGTTGTCCCAGGTAGGGGTAGTTGATGGTGCCAGACTCGCCCAGCCGGATCTCAGAGATGCTCAGGTCCGGCTCACCAAATACCTGAATCCGTATCTGGTCACCCGGCCCCAACAGATACCCTGAAGCGTCATTGGCCAGAACCGACGCACTCAGCAGCCATAAACAGGTAATCCACCACTTCATCAACGAACCTCACAATGCCAGCGTAATCTGCAAACCGTATTGGTTTTTGTCATAGTTCAACTCCGGGTCGTCCCGGGTAGAGCTGTTGTCCCGGTAACTGAAGAAAGGCTCAAGCTTCATCCACCGGCGGAATTCGTATATCACACCCAACCTGATTCGGGTGACCTCATCGGCCCGGTCATCACCGGTGTAATCCTTATCGGCATAGCGCAACTCAACATGGGTTGCCCACCGTTCAGACCAGTAGTGCTCCCAGCCCAGGTCATATCGGGACTCTTCGACATAGTCGCCGTTGGTAAAGGGGTCCTTGGTCTCCCGCGCACTGACCAACTCAAGTGTGGAGTAAGTTAAAGGTCGCCAGGTAAACGCCACATCCCAGGCAAAGCCGGTGAAGTCCTCACGTCCGGAGTCATCGAAACGTTTATCTTCAATCCCGAAGGCCGCACGCCCTTCACTTTTTGCTGTCGCTTCCCAAATCAACCCAACCAGACCCCGACTGACATTACTGTCCCGGCTGAGCTCGCCCGGCTCAACCTTGTCATAGGAGATGTCACTCTCTGACAGGTCCAGAAGCAACTTTGTGCGGGCCCCCAAACGCCACTTCAGCGTCGCACCAAAGCGGAAATCATCGTAATCCCGGTACTGGCTTCGCTCTCGAAAGTTGTCGTAGCCCAACTGGTAATACCCCAGATTGGCACCTAACTGCATTCTCGCGGTTTCGGCGCCAAACTCGTAGGCACCGTAAAGGTCATGGGAGGTGTATTTGACCGGCTTATCCGTATCCTCGAACTCGGCGATACCGGTTCCCCGAGCCTGATGACCCTTGAGGTATTCGTAGGTGCCATCAATGCGGTGGCGGGCGGTAAACTCATGATGGCCAATGAGGTCGACGTCGTGGTCGAGGTAGTTGTCATCAGAGGAATCAAAGTAGGACGCGTAATCGAGCAGGTAGTCCAGCTTGAGATGGCTGATGCGCTTCCCCCAGACGAACTTAAGTTCCGGGACCAGCCGGAGGTACTGAGAATCGACTTTATCCTCACCATTGTGAGTCAGGTTATCGTCGTAACCGTATTCCAATCCCATAGTCGGCTGGAAACGAACGCCTTCCGCCAGGTCCAGCCTCGCGGGTTCAAACTCCTCGGCGCCCGCCGTCGCAGCAAGCAGCCCCAATACCCATCCCCAATGTTGTTTCACGCGCCACCCCGTCAGGTTCAGTAAGCGTTATCGTGAACAAAGCCCTTCCTCAGCGTCATAAACAGGATCTGGATATCAAGAACCACAGACCAGTGGGTGATGTAATGCATGTCGTGCTCTACCCGTCTGGCCATCTTGTCCAGGGTATCGGTTTCGCCCCGCCAACCGTTGACCTGGGCCCAACCCGTAATACCTGGCTTTACCTTGTGTCGCAGCATGTAACCCTGAATCAATGACCGGTACTGCTCGTTATGCGCCACGGCGTGGGGTCTGGGCCCCACCACCGACATGCGGCCCTGCAAAACGTTGATGAACTGCGGCAGCTCATCAAGAGAGGTTCGACGGATAAACGCGCCTATCCTCGTGATCCGGCTATCGTTTCTGGTTGCCTGTTTTATAGTAGTTCCATTTTCTGCGCAGGTCATGGAGCGAAATTTCCAGACCTCTATCCGCCGGCCATCGACGCCATAGCGCCCCTGGCGGAACAGCACCGGCCCAGGGGACTCCAGCCGGATAGCCAATGCTATCAGCAGCATCGGAATGGCGAACAGCAGCATGGCGATGGACGCAATGGTCAGGTCTTCGGCCCGCTTCAGCGCCCCCCACGGGCCACGAATGGGCGATTCATACACACTCAGTGTCCGGATCCCTCCCACGTCGCACCATGAGGCATTCACCAGGTTGTACACGAAGAAATTCGGCACAATGTGCACCTGACTGGTGGTATTGGCACATCGCTGAAGAATCGCCGAGATCCGGTCTTCCGCCTTCATTGGCAGTGCCACAAATATCTGGTCAATGCCGCCCTGCTCTGCACGTTGCAGCGCCGCATCCACATCGCCCACCACCCGCGGCTGAACCATCGGGTCAAGCCGGTGCTGGTCCCGGTCGTCGTAAAAGCCCAACACCCGTATGCCCAGTTCAGGCTGCTGCCGTATGGCGTCCGCCAGCTCAACCCCCTGTGGTGTCGCTCCAACCACCAGCGCTGTTTTAGTGTTCCGCCCCAGCGTGCGCATATGCATCTGATAGCGTCGGCAGCCCCAGCGCCATAACACCAGAAAGACCGCAACCAGCCCGCACCAATAGCCAAAGCCAACGCGGCCAAAGTTTTCGCCGAGCTTAAGAAAGTAGAGCCCGATAACCAAGAAAATGGCGACCGTCGACCACACCAACAGCGTAACCAGTACCACTTCCGAAAAGGGCGCCATCCGCCATGAGCGATACAGCGAGAACACTTCCGACAGGTACACCATCAACAGCGCCCCAATCATGCCCCACAGTACCAGCTCCTTGAGGGGCATATAGAGCGGCCCCCCCAACACATAAACCAACCCCAGCGCTGAAAGCACCGCCAGCATGTCCAACAGACGGGCCAGCCAGGGCGGTAAGGTGCCGCCCACATCGCTGGCGTATTGCTGCTCCGTCATCCGCCTCTCCTCATTCCACGGCACTGCCGTAACAATCTGGATGAGGAAGCCGGGTGAGTGGTTCACCCGGCTCCGCGCTTAATCCCTGGTCACCCGATAGGTGTCATTGCTGAAGGAACTGCCCGCAGAGGGTCCGCCAGTGCTGAGAATCAGCACATCACCGTCCGTTCCGAAGGCCGCACCATGCGTTGGGAACGGGGCGTCCCCTAACGACTGCCATTGGTTGCTGCCCGGGTCGAACTCTTCGTATTGCGGGAACACATTGTTCGGCTCACCGCTGGCGTACTCCCCACCAATGATCTGCAATCGGCCGTTTAGGGTTCCCACTACAAAGGTCCGTCTGCCGGTCAGCAGGTTCGGGCCGTTACGCCATTGGTTGGTGTCCGGATCGTAGATCGCCATGCTGTTGAGCTCACCATCCACCGTAGTGCCATCGGACAACCGGTGACGACCACCAAGAACGTAGAGTTCACCATTGAGCACGGCGGTACCCGGATTGTCCCTGACCTGACTCATGGTCGCCCCGCTACTCCAGCTGTCTGAGCCGGGGTCATAAATCAGCAGGCTGTTGACCGACGCTCCGTCGTTATCCATACCGCCAGCGATGTAGATCTTGTTGCCGATGGTTTCGGCCCGAATGCCACCCAGCGCCACCGGCATCGACTGCAGAGACTGCCAGCTGTTGCTGCCGGGGTCGTAGCGATAGCTTTCGGTTACCGCGCCACTGAACGGGCTGGAAGAGCCACCAAAGACGTACAGATCACCGTTGTAGGACGCCACCGCCAGATTCTCCACAGCGGTGCCCGGTTTGGCGGCCAGGGTCTCCCAGCTGTCCGCAGCTATGTCGTAGGCATAGTGCGTATTGACGTGTCCCGAGGCCGTTTTGCCGCCGACCAGGTGCAGTTTGCCATTGAGCACGGCACTGCCAGTGTCGAGCAGCTCTGCGGGAGCATTTTGTCCGGCTACCCAGCACGCGCTGCTGGACAGCTCCAGCACCGACAGGACACCGGCACCAAACTCACCCACATAGAGGTTGCCCCCGCGTTCCGCCATCGGCAGCGGGTCGACCAGGTCGGAGAACAGTTTCTCCGCCAGCACCACCGAATCACCATCGTCATTAAGCTGGACCCGGGTGACACCGTCATCCTTGGAGTAGTAGGTGATCAGAAGGTCGCCCTTGAGTGCGCCACACGCTCTGTCCGAGGTGAACTCAATGATGGTATTGGCCGACTTGTTGTTACCGAGGGAGAAGATCTCCTGCTGGTAATTAGGCAACGGGGCGACCTGCTGATAGCTGCCATCTTTGAACACGCATTCATCCCGGCTCGGGTTGGGGTGCCCGTAATACATGCCCTGCTCAAGTTGGAGCAGTAAGTCGGGCTGGGTCCCCGGATTATCCCCCCCTTCGGTATAAGGCGCAGGATCCCCCAGGCCGCTGCAATCAGGCTCGGTCTTCGGCGGGTAAGCCCCCTGCACACCAAGTCCGTTGTCGGTGGCATAAGCCGAACCATTGCTGTGGAACACAAAGTCGTAGGCATTGCGCAGACCGGTTACCCAGTTCTCCACATCACAGGGATTAGGCCCAAAGATATCCGGACTGTTGTCACAGGTACCATCAAAGCCCGGTGCAAACACATCCGCCACCAGAATCGCCGCTGAGAGAGGCTGCTCCGCCCGATCACCAAACTCGGTATCCGCGATGTTCGGATCGACCGCCGCACCCGCACCGGTGATGCCACCGATGGCAATGTACAGCTTGTTGTCCGAGCCAAAGTGGAGGCTGTTGGGTCCATGGTTGGCCTTAGCCCGGGGCAGACCGCTGATCACCACTTCCGAGTCACCAAAGTTATTGCCAGACAGACGAGTCACTTCACCGGAATTGATCTCACCATTGCTGGTGGAGGAGCTGGAATGGTTCACCCACAAGGAGAAGTCATTCGGATCCGATGGATTGTCATGGTAGACGGTAATCCCCAGAGTCATCCGCGAACCGTGGCGATCGGTCAGGCCGGTAATCACCTGGTCATTCACCACCTCGAAGTCCTCGTTAAAGGTCAGGGCATGAATGGTACCGAACAGCTCAGTCACATAGAGTTTGCCATCCGGCCCCCAGACCATTGAGGTCGGGAAGTTCAGGGGGTGACTGCTGACCTTACTGAAGCTCCAGTCAGTGGTGCCACCACCACCGCCGCCGCCTCCGCCGCCGCCTCCGCCACCACCGCCGCCACCGCCCGGTGCGCCAAGGCTTTCTACTGCGAAGGATTCAAATTGGAACTGCAACGCCGCAGGGCCATTACGGTGGCTGGCCATAATGCCGGTGAAGGTCCGGGTGCCAATGACCGGGTCAATGCCTGCCGCATCAAAGCTGAAGAATTCCGGTTGCAGGTCGAAGCTGCCCAGGTTGGTTTCGCTGCCGCCATTGATGCTGTATCGGGCGTTGATGGTTTGAGTATCCGGGTTGGCAATCAGGATCAGCGTCAACGTATCGCTGGAGAGATCCCCCACGTCGGTATCGAGCTTGCCCTGAATGGCGCCACCCAGTTCATAGCTGAACTCCACCACCTGGCCGCCGCCTGTGGAGTTATATACCAGCTTCACATAGTGGTCTTCGTCATAGCCGAACCACAGCCCGGCCTGTTCGTATTTGCCTGCCCCCGGAGGCGGCTCGACCAACTCTGTAGTGATGCGCGCAATGTGATTGGGACCGGCATAACCCACCCCCAGCGCGTTATCCAGGCTGTTATTGCTCTGATGCTGCAGCCCTTTGGTAGTGGTCAGCTCCAGTCGCTCGGTGGACGTATTCACGTCCAGGTTTGCGGGCAGATGGCCCGAGCCTTTGCTGGTTGGCTGCAGGTAGGTGAAGCCAGTGCCCACACCATTGCGATCCGCGTAACCCACTTCGTCGCTGCTGAATTCCAGCACATAAGGAAGCGTCACTTTGATTTCGCTGCAAAGTACTGGGCCGCAGGTTTCCCCGCCGCCACCGCCACCGCCTCCCCCGTTCGGGTCGGTGATGTTCAGAGAGACCGACAACCGCGCGGAATCGACACCGGTAGAGAACAGCGTCACCACATCCGAATAGTTGCCTTCCGCCAGCCCGGTGGTATCCACGATAACGGAAACCGTCGCCGGCGTGCTGTCTCCGCCCAGTTCCAGGCTGAGCCATGGCGCAGAGTGAGATTCGCTGAACACCACTTCGCTGCCGTCGGACATGGTGACCGAAACGGTGTCAGTGCGAGTGCCGGAATCGGTGTCACCGGAGAAGCTCAGGGAGGAGGGGGACACCTGAAGTGACAAGGTTCCCTCGCCCACCACAAAGCTACCCTGCGCGTACTGCTTACCCGCATCGGTAGACAGCTCGGCGCTGACGCTGTGGGTACCTTCGGTCAGGCTGTTCACGTTGAACGGGTAAGCGGTTTTGTCGGGCGCGGTTCCCGCAAAGTCGTAAGGGGCAACCCCTTCAGTTTTCTGGGCCGGGCCACTGAATGTCGGGTCATCCAGGTAAAAGCGCACTTTACTGACGCCATCGTCCGGTTGAGTAAAGATGTACACTTCGCCAGAAAGCGACTGACCAGACAACGGCACCGCACCGGAACGATCCGGCTGGTTACTGACCATCAGCCGGTACTCCCCACCACTGGTGTCCTGCACCAGCAATGACACATTGTGCATGGCAGACGGATAGCCCGATACCGAGGCGGTGATGCTGGCGCTGTAGTTGCCGGGCGTCAGTCCATTGGAGACCACCCGATACCCCATGGTGCCTGGAACACTTTGAGTCTGGCCGTCGAGTACCAGCCAGGACGCCGAGCTGGAAAGGTTTGCCGTGCCGCCGGAACCGTCACTGATCGACAGCGAAGCGCTGCCGCCCTGCTCTTCATCCGGAGCCAGGGTGTAGCTGATGGACTGGGGCGAAACGATCAGCGTGGGCGACGTACCACCACCGCCCACAGCAAAGCTGGCCTGCTCCTCATAGGCCGCACCACTCTGGGGCGTGACCAGTACGGAGACATAGTGAGTTCCCTGAGACAACGAGTCGGCATCGAACGGCTTACCCGCCCCCCCACCGGCGGTACCGGCAAAGTCATAAGGGGCAATGTTTTCCGTCTGGAAGGGCGTGCCCGATGCCGGGCTGTCCAGGTAAAACTTCACCTGACTCAGTGGCTCTGACGGGGCATAAAAGATGTAGACCGTGCCATCAAGGCTGGCACCCGCCAAGGGTTGAGATACGGATTTGTCCGGTTGCAGGCTGACTCGTAATTCCGCCTGCAGCGGGGCACACAAGAAAAGAAGGGTAAAAAACACCACCCCTAAACGTCCAAGGTACTGGCTTAGCATCGTTTGTCGCTCCCAATCTGGAATGGCAGTTCCAACTACGGAGAGTGAGATGACGCGTCCCTGTCGCCTCCCGGCCTTCATGGCAAAGGGTCGTCTTGAAGCATAGCGCAAGCCACTCAATTTTCTGCTTAAGCTGGTTTGGAACCGGGCACCTTACTGATTAGTGGGCATATTTTTTTTCTGCGGGTGTTTTCAGGAAGAAATCCAAATAGTTATATCGTTAATTGTCATCCACTTAGATCACCGGCGGTGTACAGGTATGACTTCACCAACGGGGGGCAGGACCGAATAAGGCGGGCTCAAATGAAGCTTTGATCCATTCGGCGATAGTAGAGCCACAGGATGGCAATCCCTGCGCCATAGAGTGCGACGCCGCTCAGGATAAGCACCACCAGCGCATTCACACTGCCGATGGCCCATTGCCCCAAAAGGGCCCTCACCCCCCAAAGGCACAACGTCATCAACAATGAAATGACCAGAGCGGGCCACATGGCGCTGAGAAGCGGCGCAACCCGACCACCCAGCAAACGCGCAACCGAACCAAGATACACCGTCAGGAACAGGGCCGTAACGCCGAACAGCGTCCAGGTAAACGGCGTGAGACCAAATGGAATGGCCGTTAACAATGCCAGTGTCATGACCAGCAGCCGGGCAAGGTGGATCCTCAGCTCTCGCTCGGGACTGCCGACGGCCCGAAAGCCCACAGAGAGCACGGTGATCACCGATTGCACCAGCCCGACCAGGCACAGCACCTGCAGCACCGCAATGGTCGGGTACCAGCGCTCGCCAAAGATCGACTCAATAAAGACATCCGCCACCATAAACATGCCCATCAGCATTGGAAACACGATGTAGCAGGTGGAGCGAAGCGCTTTTGCCAACCCTCTAAGCAATGCTGCGGGATCATCCTGGAGTCGGGACAACGCCGGAAACAGGACCTTCACGATCTCCTGGCAGATGTTGCGGATCGGCACAAACATCAGCTTATAAGCCAGGGTGTAATACCCCAGCGCTTCCGCACCGAGAAAGCGCCCAACCAGGAGATAATCCAGGTTGTTCATAAAGTACTGCAGGTACTGCAACCCCAGGATATTGGCACTGAACCGGAAAACGTCTTTCAGTGCCGGTATCGACACCGTCAGACTGGGCCGCCAGGGGCAGTACCACCACATCAGCACCAGCTTTAATCCCTGCTGCAACAGGGGCTGAGCCACCAGCGCCCAGATCCCATACCCTTTAATGGCCATCGCCACCACCGTGACGCCAGTCACCAGATGCACGGCGGTATCGATGATGGTCAGTCGCTTGAATCTCATCACCCGACGCAGCAGCGCCTGAGGAATGGAACTGAGCGCAGAGAGCGTGAATGTGAGCGCCAATACCTGGCTGATGGGAATCAACTCAGGTCGCTGGTAAAAAGCGGCAATCCACGGCGCCGACAGGTAGAACAGCACCGAAACGGCGATACCAATCGCCAGGTTGATCCAAAACAGGGTCGAATAGTGGGTTTGAGTCAGGTTGTCACGCTGAATCACCGCAGCCGAGAAACCGGTGTCCGCCAGGATCATCGCCATCCCTGACAGCACGGTCACCATCCCCATCAAACCGAAGTCTTCCGGATCCAGCAGTTTGGCCAGAATGGCCGTAATCACCAACGTGGCTAACTGCTGGATCTGGCGGCCGCCCAGGGTCCAACTGACCGAATGAATGGTTTTCTGCACCAGATTCATCGGAGCACTCCCTCGCGGTAGCACCCTGCATCAGGACCCATCCCTACTCCTCCGCCAGCTTGCCCGGACGGGACGCGCTGCCGCGCCGACGCGAGCGCCCGAACAGGTAACCCAGAGACGCGAACCAGCCCGCGCGTTGCAGGGAAAAACGCAGCGCCTCCCACTTATTTTCGCGGGTACCAATATAAGCCAGCGCCGTTGCCGCCACCTTGGAGCGGTAGCAGGACTCGCCGATGACCGCCCGGTGCTTTTCGACCGCCCTCAGACGCCGCTCTATCTGGGTAATCGGCAGCGCCTTCGCCTGATTACTGATCCGCTCGTGACCACCGTCACTGAACAGACATAACGGCTCGGGCACATAGCAAAGCGGCTGACGCAGGGCATAACGCAGGAACAGGTCCCAGTCCTGGGAACAGATCAGGTTTTCATCGAACCCTTCCCGCTTCAGAGCGTCCGCCCGCCCCAGCACACCGCTGGTGCCGCATATCCGGTTGTAGCGGTAGAGCCTTGGTGCACCGATCTGATTCAGCGGCAACACATGCACGTGGCCATTCTCAATCACCCGGTAGCCACACAGGCAGAGTTCGGCGCCGCCGATGGCCGCTACCTGGCGTGACAGTTTGTCCGGCACCCACTGATCGTCATCGTCGAGGAACGCGATCCAGTGGCCTTTCGCTTCCTGGATCCCTTTATTCCGAGCCGCACAGGCCCCCCGGTTTTCCGGCAGCTTGATGTAACGCAGCGGCATGGGTGGATCCCGGAGCACTTCGGAATAGTCCTCGGTAGAGCCGTCATCCACCACCAACAGCTCTATATTGGGGTAATCCTGCGCCGCCACACTGGCGATCGCCAGGGTCAGGCGCTCCGCACGGTTGTGGGTGGCAATCACCACCGAGACAAGTTTAGGCGTGTTCATTGTTCCCTCCCCTCCCTGGCCAGCCGACAAAACGCCTCGGCTGAACGGGACCAACTGTAATGCGTTGCCAGGCCTCTCACTGCCTCGGCCACCTCTGAGCGGCGATGCGCTTGTTGCAGATGCACCAGCAACTGGCGCTTAAGGGCCTGAACATCATCGGCTTCAAACAACACCCGTGGGTCACCGGCCACCACATCCGCGTTCTCCGGCACGTTTGCACAGAGCACACAGCGCCCTGCCCCCATCGCCGTCAGCAGGCTATTGGACATCCCTTCCAGCACCGAGGGCAGGACAAAGAGGCTGCAGCGTCCCATCAGAGTCGAGATCTCCCGCTGCCCGACGTGGCCGAGAAACAGCACCTCATCGGACGCCATCTCCTCCAGCTTTTTCTGGTACGCCGCTGATTTGCACTTGCCCCCGGCCACCACCAGCGTCGGACGCGAGGACTCAGGCAGTTGCCGGTGCGCGTCCAGCAAAACGTCCAGACGTTTTACCGGGTCCAGCCGGCCGGCGTACAACAGGTAGCGGTCTGGCTCCAGCCCAAGCGACTCGAGGTACCCCGGCAGCGGCTCGGCCAGCGCTGTGATGCCGTTGGGGATGTACACCGTATCCAGCCCCTTGGCCGCAAAGAATCGCTGCATGGCCAGGCTGTTTACCGTGCAACGATGGGCAATGTGCGTGGCAGCGTACTCCCCCATCTGCAAAATCTTCTGATTGATGCCCCGCCATCCATCCCGCTGGCTGTCGATGGCCCGCAAGCAAGCAACCGTATAAGCACCCAGCGCCCGCCCGACGACCGACAACAGGCTGGGCCCGGAAGCGAACAGGAACACGGTGTCGGGGCGTATCCGGACAATGACGTACAGCATCAGCCCCAACGTGCACAGGGCATGGCCAAACCCACCCAGCCACTTCGGCGCACTGAGCAGCCGAACACCATCCGCCTGCCCCAACTGAAACCACCCTGCGTTGCCTTTCCCCGTCACCCAGGGCTCAATGTCACTGAACTCAGTGCTGGCGCGGGCCAGTTCCCGGATGGCGTTCTCCACCCCGCCGTAACTGGAGTGAAAGCCCCGACCACCAATCCAGACCACCCTAAGTCGTTGGCTCATCGCGCCTCCGCTCCAGCCGGTAGCAATGCAATATGCCCAGGAAAACCCAGATGTAATTGCCACCCAAAAAGATGCCGTCGTTATGAAACAGAGCGTGGAACCCATAAGGCGCCAGTGCCACCAGCAGCGCCACCCCGAAGTCCCGCTTCAACGCCCCCAGATAGCGCAGCAGAATCCAGGCACCAAATACGCCATACACAAACAGCATTTTCACAGCGTGGTTATGGATGCCCCGGTACACCACCACTTCCGCATTGTCGATGTGATACAGCCGATGCCAGTAGTGATGGGAGAGATCACTGGCTTCAACCAACCAGCCGTGGCCAAGCGGGCTGTCCCAAAACAGTTGCAGGCCAAGCAGGGTCAACGGAATTCGGGCATGAAGACTCGAGTCGGACGTGCTCAGGATCCGCAGGTCCAGCAGCTCCGCTGCAAGCGCAAACACCACCGGCGCCAGCAGCACCAGGCCGGTCACCAGCAATACGCCCAGACCACGGTTCCGGTGACAAACCAGATAATGGAGCGGCACCAGCACCAGTAAGCCGCCGATAGTGGAACGGGTGCCGGAGAACACCGCTGCCGCACAAAGCAGGAGCAGGAGTGCGCCGGTCCAGAAGGGAGAAAGTGGATTCAGTTTCGGCGCGTTCAACACCGCGTAGTACAGCAGCCCAACCACCAGGGTGATTTGGTAACCAAGGTGGATCGGCGAGTAAGAGAGCCCGCGGGAGCGGTAGCGGTCATCGTACTCGCCGCCGCCGGACTCCTGCTCGATGGCGAAGATCTGCGCCCGGTCCAACCCCTGCCACTGCTCAAACCGGAACTTCAAATCCCAGGCTGGCTGAAACTCCAGACCCTGCAATACCGCCACCGTCGCGGTCACGGCTATCACGCCGAACACAATTTTCACCACCGTCGCTATCCCGTAGAGACGGCAGATCAACACCGTGAACAGGAAAGCGAGCACCGGCTGCAGTGTCCATTTCACGGCCATAAAAAGGGTGCTGGCCCAATCGAGCGTACTCCATAGCGTGGTCACCAGCCCCACCAACAAAATCCCGCCCAGCGCCACGAGGTGGGGATTGTCCACGGTCAGGTCATGCCAGGAGATGCGATAGGCCAGCACCAGCCAAGCCAATCCCATCAGCAATACCCATACCCGTACGGGCAGTCCCACTTCCAGTTTCACCATGGTCACGGCAAAGGCCCAAAACAGCAGAAACAGGCCCAGACCAATAAGGTTCTGTGTCTCGACACGACTGACGGCAGAGGCCGCACTCATTCCGTCTCTCCCAGCAAAGCCTGCCGGTGCAGTTGCAGTATGCGTTCCAGGGAATATTGCTGCTCCACCTTATCCATCGCAGCCAGTCCAAGGCGGTCAATATCCAACGTCCGGGCGCGCTGCAACGCCTCCACGATGGCCTCTTCGCTCCAATCTGCGGCGATAACCCCATCCTTCGCGTCTTCAACCACTTCCACACACCCATAATTCGGGGCAACGATGCAGGCACAGCCGGCCGCCATGCCTTCCAGCAGCGCTTTGGGCATCGCTTCGTAGTTGCTCACCAGGAAGAACCAGCGATATTCGCTCAGGGCCTGTCGCACCGCTTCATTCGGCTGCACCCCAAGAAACCGGCAATCGGCCCCCCGCGCTTTCGCGTAGGCTTCCAGTTCGTCACGCAACGGACCATCGCCATAGAGGTCCAGCGGCAGTTGCTGTCGGGCGCAGGCACCAATCAGTGCAAACAGGTTTTTAAAGGGCATCAGCCGGCCGACGAACACGGCGCGGTCCGGGCGCTGAGAGGGCGGCAGCGCATCGCGGGCGCTGCGCCCCAGCTCAACAAAATTGGGGCAATGGCTGATGTGGGGTGCCTGCGATGTGGCCTGATAGTCACTGCGGGTGCACACCAGGGCGTGGTCCGAACAAGCCAGGGCCAGTCGGTCGAGTGGCCAGGAAAACGCCAGCCGGGCGTATTGTTTCCGGTCCAGATGGCGGCGCCAAAGCGAATGGCCGTAGCGGTAGACAAAACGCCCGCCCAGCAGCAGGCGCGCCATAAGGCCGGTCCAGCAGCCGCTGGTTTGGTGATTGATCATCGCCTCAGCCTCACCAAATCCCCGCCGCTGCACCCAGGGGCCCGCCAGAGAGTAAAGCAGTTTGCCGCCGGGCCGGGTCGCCCACCATGGCGCACGAAGCACTTCAATACCGGGATGCAGCCGCCCTGCCCGCTGCTCCTCCGCCACCAACTCCGGGTCATCCGGGTGATAGGTGAACCAATACACTTTGTCCGCCAGTCCGGCCCTGAGATAGGCCTCGAAGATCACCTTCTCTTTGGACAGGATCCCCATCGTCTTCCATCGCGTTACCGACATCCCGTACGAGAAGATCACTAAAATGGTGCGATCACTCATCGGCCACCTCCGCGGGTGACGGCGCGGATCCAACGCACCCCTTTTCTCAGGGAGCGTGGTGCAATAAAGCGGGCAAACGCCGCACAAACCGCGCGTATCTGGGCTTGCTCCCCCCGCCAGGTGCTGGCGTGGTGAAGGCACAGTGCCGAAAGCGAATAGAGCGCCTGGTGCTGGCGTCGGCTGACGGTAATGGTGCCATCCCCTTCAACACGTTCCGTCAACGCCTCCGACACACCAAGGAAGCGGGCGCCGCTGCGAAGCAGCCGGAGATAGAGCTCGAAATCCTGGGCAAACCGGAAGGCGTCGTTGTAGCCCCCCACCCGATTGAGCGCACTGCGCCGAACATTAAACGCGGAATGAACCAGCACATTTCGCTGCTGAAGCGCCGAGTCTATCGCCTCATGGGTTGTCGGCACCCGATGGCGATAAGCGTGGGTGCCATCCACCACCCGCGTGTCGGTAACAATCACATCCACATCCGGATTGGCATCAAACAGCTCTACCACCCGTTGCAGGCGTAGCGGCGCGAATTTATCGTCGTCATCCAGGCGGGCAACAATGTCACCCCGGCAATGTGCCAGCCCGCGATTCAGCGACCGGGTGATGCCCAGGTTCTTTTCGTTCTGAAGTAGCCGGATCCGCTGGCGCTGCTCCGCCGAAAACGCGCTCAGTATGCGTTCTGGCGATGCGGTCGGATCATCAAGGATAAGCACTACCTCAAAGGCAACGTGCTCATTGCAAAGGATGGAGTGAAGTGCCGTCTGCAAACAGGAGCGGCCGAGTGAGGCGATAAGCACCGAAACGCGGTGCGTTTGCGCGGTGTTCGAGGCTGACGGAAGGTCAGCCACAAATGAGTCGTCCGATCTTTCCACTGATTGCCGCCCCAAAACCAATTCAAACGTCGAGAAAGAGGAGACTTAAGCGTAGACAAAAAGGTGGAAGGAACAGTGAAAGGAGCGGGTTTGATACTGATAAAACGAAAAAAGGGCGCCAAACGGCGCCCTCTTTTTCTGGCTTATAGGCCTCGTTGATTACTCAACGATGGTCGCTACAACACCAGCACCTACGGTACGGCCACCCTCACGGATAGCGAAACGCAGACCTTCTTCCATCGCGATCGGAGCGATCAGGGTAACAGTCATCTGAATGTTGTCACCCGGCATTACCATCTCAACGCCTTCCGGCAGCTCGATGGTGCCAGTGATGTCGGTGGTACGGAAGTAGAACTGAGGACGGTAGCCTTTGAAGAACGGGGTGTGACGACCACCTTCTTCTTTGGACAGTACGTAAACCTCAGAGGTGAACTTGGTGTGCGGGGTGATGGAGCCCGGCTTGGCCAGTACCTGACCACGCTCAACTTCTTCACGCTTGGTACCACGCAGCAGGATACCGCAGTTCTCACCAGCGCGGCCTTCGTCCAGCAGCTTGCGGAACATTTCAACACCGGTACAGGTGGTCTTGGTGGTGTCTTTAACACCAACGATTTCCACTTCGTCACCAACGCGGATGATACCACGCTCAACACGACCGGTTACTACGGTACCACGGCCCTGGATGGAGAATACGTCTTCGATCGGCAGCAGGAAAGCACCGTCGATAGCACGCTCCGGCTCAGGGATGTAAGTATCCAGAGCTTCAGCCAGCTCCATGATCTTAGCTTCCCACTCAGCTTCACCTTCCAGTGCTTTCAGAGCGGAACCCTGGATTACCGGGGTGTCGTCGCCCGGGAAGTCGTACTCGGACAGCAGTTCACGAACTTCCATCTCTACCAGCTCGAGCAGCTCTTCGTCATCAACCATGTCACACTTGTTCAGGAACACGATGATGTACGGTACGCCTACCTGACGAGACAGCAGGATGTGCTCACGGGTCTGCGGCATCGGGCCGTCAGTAGCAGCACATACCAGGATAGCGCCGTCCATCTGAGCAGCACCGGTGATCATGTTCTTAACGTAGTCAGCGTGTCCGGGGCAGTCTACGTGAGCGTAGTGACGGGTATCAGTGTCGTACTCAACGTGAGAAGCCGCGATGGTGATACCACGCTCACGCTCTTCCGGAGCGTTATCGATCTGGTCGAAAGCGCGAGCCTGACCACCGTTGGCTTTCGCCAGAACGTTGGTGATAGCAGCAGTCAGAGTGGTTTTACCGTGGTCAACGTGGCCGATGGTGCCAACGTTAACGTGGGGTTTCGTACGTTCAAACTTTTCTTTAGACACGACGTCTTTCCTTTCAATTTGCGACCAGGCCCAGAGGACCTGATCTGTTAACGAACTGAGTTTCTATTCGCCTTTTCAGGCATTAGTATCCGCGCGCTTCGATAACCGCTTGCGCCACGTTCTGCGGAGCTTCGGCGTACTCACTGAACTCCATGGAGTAGGAAGCACGACCTTGAGTTGCAGAGCGCAGGTCAGTCGCATAACCGAACATTTCGGCCAGCGGCACCTTGGCACGCACGATCTTCAAACCGGCAGTTCCGTCGTCCATACCTTCGATGATGCCGCGACGGCGGTTGACGTCGCCAACCACATCGCCCATCCAATCCTCAGGAGTGGTGATCTCCACTTTCATCATGGGTTCCAGCAGCACCGGGTTTGCTTCCAGTGCGCCTTTGCGGAAGCCCATGGAGCCGGCGATCTTAAACGCCATCTCGTTGGAGTCCACATCGTGGTATGAACCATCGAACAGAGTAACTTTTACGTCCAGTACGGGGAAGCCCGCAAGGACACCTTGAGCCATCTGTTCCTGGATACCTTTGTCTACAGCAGGAATATATTCCTTTGGCACCACGCCGCCAACAATTTCGTTGGCGAATTCGTAACCTTCGCCCGCTTCGCGGGGCTCCAGTTTCAGCCAAACGTGACCAAACTGGCCGCGTCCACCGGACTGGCGTACGAACTTACCTTCCACTTCCACAGCGGAGCGGATGGTTTCGCGGTAGGCAACCTGGGGCTTACCAACGTTACATTCCACGCTGAATTCGCGCTTCATGCGGTCAACGATGATGTCCAGGTGCAGTTCACCCATACCGGAGATCAGGGTCTGGCCGGACTCCTCGTCGGTTTCCACGCGGAAGGACGGATCCTCGGCAGCCAGTTTACCCAGAGCAATGCCCATCTTCTCTTGGTCGGCCTTAGTGCGAGGCTCAACCGCGATCTGGATCACCGGCTCGGGGAACTCCATGCGCTCCAGAATCACTTTGTGGTCCTGGTCGCACAGGGTGTCACCAGTGGTGACGTCTTTCAGGCCAATTGCTGCGGCGATTTCGCCAGCGCGCACTTCCTTGATCTCTTTGCGATCATTGGCGTGCATCTGAACCATACGGCCCAGGCGCTCACGCTTACCTTTCACGGTGTTGTATACGGCATCGCCAGTGTTGGCCACGCCGGAGTAAACCCGCATGAAGGTCAGGGTGCCCACGAAGGGGTCAGTGGCGATCTTAAACGCCAGCGCAGCAAACGGCGCATTATCGTCGGACTCACGAGTCACCTCGTTATCGTCCATGTCCACGCCTTTAATGGCGGGAACATCAACCGGGGCCGGCAGGAATTCCACTACCGCATCCAGCACCGCCTGCACACCTTTGTTCTTGAAGGCAGAACCACAGGTGGCCAGAACAACCTCGTTGTTCAGGGTGCGCTGACGAAGAGCTTTCTTGATCTCTTCTTCGGACAGTTCGCCTTCTTCCAGGTACTTGTCCATCAGCTCATCAGATGCTTCTGCAGCAGATTCTACCAGGTACTCGCGCATCTCAGCGGCTTTGTCAGCCAGCTCTGCGGGAATATCCAGGTAGTCAAAGGTCATGCCCTGATCCGCTTCATTCCAGCTGATGTATTTCATCTTGATCAGGTCGATGACGCCTTTGAATTCATCTTCGGCACCAACGTTCATTTGGATTGGCACACAAGTGGCGCCCAGACGGTTGCGGATCTGCTCCACAACACGGTCAAAGTCTGCACCGGCACGGTCCATCTTGTTGACGAACACGAGACGCGGAACGTGGTACTTGTCAGCCTGACGCCATACGGTCTCAGACTGAGGTTCCACACCGGACGCGCCACAGAACACCACGACAGCGCCGTCCAGAACACGCAGGGAACGTTCTACCTCAATGGTGAAGTCCACGTGTCCGGGGGTATCGATGATGTTGATGCGGTGCTCGGGGAATTGCGCTTCCATCCCCCGCCAGAAGGTGGTGGTCGCAGCAGAGGTAATGGTGATACCACGCTCCTGCTCCTGCTCCATCCAATCCATGGTCGCGGCGCCGTCATGAACCTCACCGATCTTGTGAGACAAGCCGGTGTAGAACAGAACGCGCTCGGTAGTGGTGGTCTTGCCAGCGTCTACGTGAGCACAGATTCCGATGTTACGATAACGTTCAATCGGGGTCGTACGAGCCACAATACAATCCTCTTACTGGCGCCTGAGCACCAGCTTTTACAATAAGTGGCGCAGCACCGAAGTGCTGCGCCGGGGACATTACCAGCGGTAATGAGCGAACGCTTTGTTCGCTTCGGCCATGCGGTGAACGTCTTCACGTTTCTTAACCGCAGTACCTTTGTTTTCGCTTGCATCCAGCAGTTCACCTGCCAGGCGCAGAGCCATTGATTTTTCGCTACGCTTACGAGCCGCTTCCACCAACCAGCGCATGGCCAGAGTGTTACGACGAACCGGACGAACTTCAACCGGAACCTGGTAAGTAGAACCACCTACACGGCGAGATTTTACTTCCACGGCCGGACGGATGTTGTCCAGTGCAGTTTCAAAGATTTCCAACTCAGCTTTGCCAGATTTCTCAGCTGCTGCAGCCAGACCACCGTAGATGATCTTTTCAGCAGTGGACTTTTTACCGTCCAGCATTACTACGTTGACGAACTTTGCCAGAAGCTCAGATCCGAACTTCGGATCCGGCAGAATTTTACGTTGACCTACGACGCGACGTCTTGGCATGGGAATACTCCGATTTCTTCAGGTTTATCCAAAACAGGATGAACGATTAAAGTGCTTGGCCTTACTTAACGGAGAACCATTAAGACTTAGGACGCTTAGCGCCGTACTTGGAACGACCTTGACGACGGTCGTTCACACCGGCGGTATCCAGGGCACCACGAACGGTGTGGTAGCGAACACCCGGCAAGTCTTTTACACGACCGCCGCGGATCAGCACTACGGAGTGCTCCTGCAGGTTGTGACCTTCACCACCAATGTAGGAGGTAACTTCAAAACCGTTGGTCAGACGAACACGGCACACTTTACGCAGTGCAGAGTTCGGCTTCTTCGGGGTGGTGGTGTATACGCGAGTACAAACACCACGTTTTTGTGGGCACGCTTCCAGCGCAGGAACGTTGGTCTTTTTGACCTTGTCCTTACGCGGCTTACGTACCAGCTGGTTAACAGTAGCCATTCAAATCTCCTGATTAGCTTCAACTACTCAGTTTCAGGTGCGAAAAATCGATCCCCAATGGAGGGGACGCGAAATTTTAAGCACCTGTCAGGTGGGTGTCAAGATTTAGCCAAGGTGCAAGATGACTTTCTCTTCACACAAAAAAAGGGGCGTCTTGCGACGCCCCTCTATTGCGGTGTTCCAAAACGATTATTGGTCGTTCGGGCCCGCGGCGTTCAGCAGGTCTGCCAGGTTCTGTTCCGCTTCGGAAGCGGTGACAGCCGGGGCAGCCACTTCAGCCTGTTGCTGACGGCTGCGGTGGTAGGCATAACCGGTACCGGCCGGGATCAGACGACCCACAGTCACGTTCTCTTTCAGACCGCGCAGATCGTCACGCTTGCCGTAGGTGGCAGCGTCGGTCAGTACGCGGGTGGTCTCCTGGAAGGAGGCCGCAGAGATGAAGGACTCGGTTGCCAGAGACGCTTTGGTGATACCCAGCAGTTCGCGCTCGAAGGTCGCCGGCTGTTTGCCTTCGGCCTCCAGATCGCGGTTCGCCTGGTTAACACGCGCCACTTCCACTTGCTCACCGGACAGGAACTCGGTGTCGCCACCGTTGGTGATGATGCACTTACGCAGCATCTGGCGGATAACCACTTCGATGTGCTTGTCGTTAATCTTCACGCCCTGCAGACGGTATACGTCCTGCACTTCGTTCACGATGTAGTTGGCAACAGCATGGATGCCACGCAGACGCAGAATGTCGTGCGGAGCCTCCGGACCGTCGGCAATCACTTCGCCACGCTCAACCTTTTCACCTTCGAAGACGTTCAGGTTACGCCACTTCGGAATCATCTCCTCGTACGGCTGACCGCCGTCGTGCGGAGTGATCACCAGGCGACGCTTACCTTTGGTCTCCTTACCGAAGGAGATGGTACCGGTGATTTCAGCCAGGATAGCCGGCTCTTTCGGCTTACGGGCTTCAAACAGGTCGGCCACTCGCGGCAGACCACCGGTAATATCCTTGGTACCGCCGGATTCCTGCGGAATACGAGCCAGTGCGTCACCCACGCGTACGGTAGAGCCATCTTCGATGCTCACAATCGCGTGGCCGCCCAGGAAGTACTGAGCAGGCACTTCGGTGCCAGGGATCAGGATGTCGTTGCCGGACTCGTCGATCAGCTTCACCATCGGACGCATCTCTTTACCCGCGCTGGTACGCTGGGCAACATCGAGAATCACGATGCTGGACAGACCGGTCAGTTCGTCGGTCTGCTTGGTCATGGTGACACCTTCGACCATGTCTACGAACTGAATGCGACCTTCCACCTCGGTAATGATCGGGTGAGTGTGCGGGTCCCAGTTGACGACGATGTCGCCAGCGGAAACTGCATCGCCTTCGCTCTTGTCCAGTACGGCACCGTACGGCAGCTTGTAGCGCTCTTTCTCACGACCCAGGTCATCGATAACCGCCAGTTCAGTAGAACGGGAGGTCACAACGATCTTGCCGTCAGCGTTGGTCACGTACTTGGCGTTCTGAAGCTTCAGGATACCGCTGTTCTTAACCTGTACGTTGCTCTCGGCAGAAGCACGAGATGCCGCACCACCGATGTGGAACGTACGCATGGTCAGCTGGGTACCCGGCTCACCGATGGACTGCGCTGCAACCACACCGATGGCTTCACCCTGCGCGACAATGTGGCCACGGGCCAGGTCACGACCGTAACAGTGTGCACACACACCGAAGTCGGTATCACAGGTGATCACGGAACGAACCAGGATTTCATCCAGGGAGTTCGCTTCGATGATGTCACACCATTTCTCATCCAGCAGAGTGTTACGCGGGATAAGAACTTCGTCTTCAGTACCCGGCTTGATCACGTCCTGAGCAACCACACGGCCCAGTACGCGCTCACGCAGCGGCTCTACCACGTCACCACCTTCAATCAGCGGCTTAACGGAGATGCCTTCCAGGGTGCCACAGTCTTCTTCAACGATGACCAGATCCTGGGACACGTCCACCAGACGACGAGTCAGGTAACCGGAGTTCGCGGTCTTCAGTGCGGTATCCGCCAGACCCTTACGAGCACCGTGGGTTGAGATGAAGTACTGCTGTACGTTCAGACCTTCACGGAAGTTCGCCACAATCGGCGTCTCGATGATGGAGCCGTCCGGCTTGGCCATCAGACCACGCATACCGGCCAGCTGACGGATCTGAGCAGCACTACCACGAGCGCCGGAGTCCGCCATCATAAAGATGCTGTTGAAGGACTTCTGTTCTTCCTCTTCGCCGTCACGGTTCAGAACGGTGTCGGTTTTGAGGTTTTCCATCATCGCCTTAGAGACTTTCTCGTTGGCGCTGGCCCAGATGTCGATCACTTTGTTGTAGCGCTCACCGGCGGTCACAAGACCGGCCTGGAACTGCTCGGAGATCTCAGCCACTTCCTCTTCAGCCGCCGCCACGATGGCTTTCTTGGCATCCGGGATCACCATGTCGTTGATACCTACAGAGGTACCGGACACGGTGGCGAAGTGGAAACCGGTGTACATCAGCTGGTCAGCGAAGATAACGGTGCTCTTCAGACCCAGGATACGGTAGCAGCTGTTCAGTACGGCAGAGATCGGCTTCTTGCCCATGTCCTGGTTGATCAGCGCGAAAGGCAGGCCCTTCGGCAGGATCATGGACAGGATGGCACGACCGATGGTGGTGTCGACGATCTTACGCTCTTCGACAATCTCACCCTCTTCAGTCTTGTAGCTGTCGGTGATGCGAACCTTCACGCGAGCGTGCAGGTCGACCAGACCACCGCGGTACACCTTCTCCGCTTCCTCAACGGAAGAGAGCAGCATGCCTTCGCCTTGGCCGTTTACCTTCTCACGGGTCATGTAGTACAGACCCAGTACCACGTCCTGAGACGGTACGATGATCGGGTCACCGGAAGCTGGCGACAGGATGTTGTTGGTGGACATCATCAGGGCACGGGCTTCGAGCTGGGCTTCCAGGGTCAGCGGTACGTGTACCGCCATCTGGTCGCCGTCGAAGTCAGCGTTATAGGCCGCACAGACCAGCGGGTGCAGCTGAATCGCTTTACCTTCGATCAGTACCGGCTCAAACGCCTGGATACCAAGACGGTGCAGGGTCGGTGCACGGTTCAGCAGCACCGGGTGTTCACGGATCACTTCGTCCAGAACGTCCCACACCTCAGCCACTTCACGCTCTACCATCTTCTTGGCAGCTTTGATGGTGGTGGCCAGGCCACGGGCTTCCAGCTTGCCGTAGATGAAGGGCTTGAACAGCTCCAGAGCCATCTTCTTCGGCAGACCACACTGGTGCAGGCGCAGAGTCGGGCCCACGGTATTTACGGAACGACCGGAGTAGTCCACGCGCTTACCCAGCAGGTTCTGACGGAAACGACCCTGCTTACCTTTGATCATGTCAGCCAGAGACTTCAGCGGACGGCGGTTGGAACCGGTGATGGCACGGCCACGACGACCGTTGTCCAGCAGGGCATCCACGGACTCTTGCAGCATCCGCTTTTCGTTGCGAACGATGATGTCCGGTGCCGCCAGGTCCAGCAGACGCTTCAGACGGTTGTTACGGTTGATCACGCGGCGGTACAGATCGTTCAGATCGGAGGTCGCGAAGCGGCCACCGTCCAGCGGAACCAGCGGACGCAGATCCGGCGGCAGTACCGGCAGAACGCCCATGATCATCCACTCCGGCTTGTTGCCAGAGTTGTAGAAGGCTTCCATCAGCTTAAGACGCTTGGTCAGCTTCTTACGCTTGGTTTCGGAGTTGGTCTGGGGCAGCTCTTCGCGCATAACCGCGATTTCGCTTTCCAGATCGATGTCCTTGAGCAGCTGCTGAACGGCCTCGGCACCCATACGGGCGTCGAACTCGTCACCATGCTCTTCCAGGGCATCCAGATACTCCTCTTCGGTCAGCATCTGGCCACGTTCCAGGGCAGTCATGCCCGGCTCGATAACCACGTAGCTTTCGAAGTACAGCACCCGCTCGATGTCACGCAGGGTCATGTCCAGCAACAGACCAATACGGGACGGCAGGGACTTCAGGAACCAGATGTGCGCAACCGGAGAAGCCAGCTCGATGTGACCCATGCGCTCACGACGCACTTTGGTTTGGGTTACTTCAACGCCACACTTCTCACAGATTACACCGCGGTGCTTCAGACGCTTGTACTTGCCACACAGACACTCATAGTCCTTCACCGGACCAAAGATGCGGGCACAGAACAGACCGTCACGCTCCGGCTTGAAGGTACGGTAGTTGATGGTTTCCGGCTTCTTTACTTCGCCGAAAGACCAGCTACGGATCATGTCCGGCGACGCAAGGCCGATCTTGATGCCGTTAAATTCTTCGGACGCATTCTGTTTCTTAAGAAACTGAAGTAAGTCTTTCACGATCATCTCCTAAATGGAGGTTTTAACCCGTATGCCCCGCCCTTAAGCGGGGCACTCGACCGATACCAGGCTGCCTGAGGCAGCGGACGGCTTATTCCTGATCCAACTCGATGTTGATACCCAGAGAACGGATCTCTTTGAGCACCACGTTGAAGGATTCAGGCATGCCAGGTTGCATCTGGTAGTTACCGTCCACGATGTTCTTGTACATCTGGGTACGGCCGTTAACGTCATCGGACTTAACGGTAAGCATTTCCTGCAGGGTGTAGGCGGCGCCGTAGGCCTGCAGGGCCCACACTTCCATCTCACCGAAACGCTGACCACCGAACTGTGCCTTACCACCCAGCGGCTGCTGGGTAACCAGGCTGTAAGAACCGGTGGAACGGGCGTGCATCTTGTCGTCTACCAGGTGGTTCAGCTTCAGCATGTACATGTAGCCAACGGTTACCGGGCGCTCGAACGCGTTACCAGTACGGCCATCGTACAGGGTGAACTGACCGGAATCCGGCAGCTCGGCCAGACGCAGCATCTCTTTGATTTCCGCTTCCGCAGCACCGTCGAACGCCGGAGTGGCCATCGGCAGACCGCCTTTCAGGTTGTCAGCCAGACGCAGAACTTCCGCATCGGTGAAGGTGGCCAGATCCACTTTCTGCTGGGTGTTGCCCAGGTCGTAGGCTTTCTGCATGAATTCACGCAGTTCCTCAACCTTGCGCTGCTGCTCCAGCATGCCGTTGATCTTGTCACCAATACCCTTGGCAGCCATACCCAGGTGAACTTCCAGGATCTGACCGATGTTCATACGGGACGGTACACCCAGCGGGTTAAGAACGATGTCTACCGGCTGGCCGTTTTCGTCGTGCGGCATGTCTTCAACAGGAACAATGGTGGAAATTACACCTTTGTTACCGTGACGACCGGCCATCTTATCGCCCGGCTGAATGCGACGCTTAACCGCCAGGTAAACCTTAACGATCTTCAGAACGCCCGGGGCCAGATCATCGCCCTGAGTGATCTTGCGACGCTTGATTTCGAACTTCTTGTCGAACTCAGCCTTCAGCTCTTCGTACTGGTCAGCCAGTTGCTCCAGCTCGGTCTGCTTGCCTTCGTCGTCCAGCGGCTGTTCCAGCCACTTTTCGCGAGCCATCTTGTCCAGCTGAGCTTCGGAGAAGCCAGCGCCCAGCAGCAGAGTGCGGGCACGGTCGTAAACGCCGTTTTCCAGGATGCTGAACTCTTCAGTCAGGTCCTTCTTGGCGTCACGCAGCTGCATGTTCTCGATATCAACGGCACGCTTGTCCTTCTCTACGCCATCACGGGTAAAGACCTGAACGTCGATTACGGTACCGTAAACGCCGTTCGGAACGCGCAGGGAGGAGTCCTTCACATCGGAAGCCTTCTCACCGAAGATCGCACGCAGCAGCTTCTCTTCCGGAGTGAGCTGGGTTTCGCCTTTCGGCGTTACCTTACCCACCAGGATGTCGCCCGGCTTCATCTCAGCGCCAACGTATACGATGCCGGACTCGTCCAGTTTGGACAGCGCGGATTCACCAACGTTGGGGATGTCAGCAGTGATCTCTTCCGGACCCAGCTTGGTATCACGAGCAATACAGGACAGTTCCTGAATGTGGATGGTGGTCAGGCGATCTTCCTGAACCACACGCTCGGACAGCAGGATGGAGTCCTCAAAGTTGTAACCGTTCCAGGTCATGAACGCGACGCGCAGGTTCTGACCCAGTGCCAGGTCACCCAGATCGGTGGACGGGCCATCGGCCAGTACGTCACCACGGGTTACCGGCTCACCAACGGCACAAACCGGACGCTGGTTGATGCAGGTGTTCTGGTTAGAACGGGTGTACTTGGTCAGGTTGTAGATGTCGATACCGGCTTCACCGGCCATCAGCTCATCTTCGCTGACCTTAACCACGATGCGGGACGCGTCGACGTAGTCGATCACACCGCCACGCTTGGCCACAACCGTTACACCGGAGTCCACGGCCACAGCACGCTCAATACCGGTACCTACCAGCGGCTTGTCCGCTTTCAGAGTCGGTACGGCCTGACGCTGCATGTTCGCACCCATCAAGGCGCGGTTAGCATCGTCGTGCTCGAGGAACGGGATCAGAGACGCCGCCACAGAGATGATCTGCTGCGGAGAAACGTCCATAAAGTTCACCTGGTCGGCGGTAGCGAAGATGGATTCGCCCTTCTGACGCGCCGCAACCAGTTCGTCCACCAGATTGCCATCTTCGTCCAGCTGGGCGTTCGCCTGAGCAATAACGAAGTTGCCTTCTTCAATGGCAGACAGGTATTCCACCTCTTCAGTCACCTTGCCGTCGATAACACGACGGAACGGGGTTTCGAGGAAACCGTACTCGTTGGTACGAGCAAAGGTGGACAGAGAGTTGATCAGACCGATGTTCGGACCTTCAGGGGTCTCAATCGGACACAGACGACCGTAGTGAGTCGGGTGTACGTCTCGAACCTCAAAGCCAGCACGCTCACGGGTCAGACCGCCCGGACCCAGCGCAGAAATACGACGCTTGTGAGTCACTTCGGACAGCGGGTTGTTCTGATCCATAAACTGGGACAGCTGGGAAGAGCCAAAGAACTCTTTCACTGCCGCAGAGATCGGCTTGGCGTTGATCAGGTCCTGAGGCATCAGGGCATCCAGATCACCCAGAGACAGACGCTCACGCACAGCACGCTCAACACGCACCAGACCAACACGGAACTGGTTCTCGGCCATTTCGCCCACGGAGCGAATACGACGGTTACCCAGGTGGTCGATGTCGTCCACTTCATCGTTACCGTTGCGGATCTCAATGATCTTACGCATTACGTCAACGATGTCTTCTTTGGTCAGGATGCCAACGCCGGTGGACTCATCACGGCCCAGACGACGGTTGAACTTCATGCGACCAACGGTGGACAGGTCGTAGCGGTCTTCGGAGAAGAACAGGTTCTCGAACAGCGCTTCGGCGGCTTCGCGGGTCGGCGGCTCGCCCGGGCGCATCATACGGTAGATCTCAACCAGCGCTTCCATACGGTCGGAGGTGTTGTCCGCCTGCAGGGTGGTGGAGATGTACGGGCCATGGTCGAGGTCGTTGGTGTACAGAGTCTCAAAGGACTTAACGCCAGCCTGGGACAGCTTGGCTACGTCTTCCAGGGACAGTTCCTGGTTAGCGTGTACAACCACTTCGCCGGTCGCGTCGTCGATGTAATCCTGAGAGGCCACTTTGCCTACCAGGTACTCAACGGCCACTTCCAGTTGCTTAACGTCGCCTTTTTCCAGCTGACGGATGTGGCGAGCAGTCACACGACGGCCCTTCTCCACAATCAGGTCACCGTTGTTGTCCTTGATGTCGAACAACGCGGTTTCGCCACGCAGACGATCCGGAACCAGGTCCATCACCAGCTTGTCTTTCTTCAGAGAGAACTGAACCTTCTCGAAGAACAG
Organism: Marinobacter nauticus; assembly: GCF_019801015.1. GTDB lineage: Bacteria > Pseudomonadota > Gammaproteobacteria > Enterobacterales > Shewanellaceae > Ferrimonas. The sequence goes on along the minus strand of NZ_JAHVJZ010000012.1, from coordinate 10,395 downwards.
ATCCAGGATCTCCTGGGTGCTGTAACCCAGAGCGCGCAGGATGATGGAAGCCGGGAGTTTGCGGCGACGGTCGATACGAACGAACAGGTTGTCCTTCGGATCGAATTCGAAGTCCAGCCAGGAGCCACGGTACGGGATAACCCGCGCGTTGTAGAGCACCTTACCGGAGGAGTGGGTCTTACCTTTGTCGTGATCGAAGAATACACCCGGGCTGCGGTGCAGCTGGGATACGATCACACGCTCGGTACCGTTGATCACAAAGGTACCGTTTTCGGTCATGAGCGGGATGTCGCCCATGTACACTTCCTGCTCCTTGATGTCCTTCACGGCACCACCGGCCTCTTTGTCCATCAGGACCAGGCGCAGTTTTACTCGGAGGGGAGCGGAATAAGTTACACCGCGGATTTGACACTCTTTAACGTCAAATACCGGCTCGCCCAGCTTGTAGCTGACGTACTGCAGTTCGGAGTAACCGGAGAAGCTTTTGATCGGGAACACGCTGCGGAAGGCCGCTTCCAGGCCGCGTTCGCCGTCAGGATCCTGCTCGAGGAAGTTTTGGAACGAGTCCAGCTGGATTGAAAGCAGGTAAGGAACGTCCAGTACCTTGGGACGCTTACCAAAATCCTTGCGGATGCGTTTTTTCTCGAAATCGGAGTAAACCATGTGGTTCCTCTGCTCGTGATTGAAGACCCAAAATGCGCTCGTCGTGAGCCATTTCGTCCTAAATGCGCAAGAACCTAACCAATAATCTCTGCCAGGCCCGCGTTCCAAGAGGGGGGAGCAAACCCGATTCGGGTTTGCGTGCGCTCATAGCGCAAAAGGGCCGGTGGTCAAATAACCACCAGCCCAACCTGATTGCTCAGGTCAATAAGCTAGAAGATAGCTTACTTGAGCTCAACTTTACAGCCGGCTTCTTCCAGGTCTTTCTTCAGAGCTTCGGCTTCTTCTTTAGAGATGCCTTCTTTGATAGCTGCCGGAGCAGATTCTACCAGAGCTTTAGCTTCTTTCAGACCCAGGCCAGTTGCGCCGCGAACTGCTTTGATCGCGCCAACTTTGTTGGAGCCAGCTTCAGCCAGGATTACGTCGAACTCGGTCTTCTCTTCAGCAGCGGCTGCATCGCCAGCGCCACCAGCTACTACAGCAGCAGCAGCAGAAACACCGAACTTCTCTTCCATAGCTTCGATCAGTTCAACAACTTCCATTACAGACATAGCTGCAACGGCTTCGATGATTTGGTCTTTGGTGATAGACATTACTAACAATCCTAAAAATTACTGTAAAAGGTTAAGCGGCCAACAAAATTAGGCAGCTTGCTCTTCTTTTTGGTCGCGCAGAGCAGCCAGAGTACGAACCAGCTTGCCAGCAGATGCTTCCTTCATGGTCATCATCAACTGTGCAATCGCTTCGTCGTAAGTCGGCAGCTTAGCCAGACGGTCAATATGCTCGGCAGGGATCAGCTCCCCTTCGTATGCCAGTGCTTTAACCTCAAAAGCCTGCTCATCTTTGGCGAAGTCTTTGAACAGACGCGCCGCAGCACCGGGGTGCTCGATAGAGAAAGCGATCAGGGTCGGACCAACAAATGCGTCGCTCAGGCACTCGTAAGAGGTACCTTCAACAGCGCGCTTGGCCAGAGTGTTACGCACAACGCGCATAACAACACCAGCTTCACGAGCTTGCTTACGCAGAGCGGTCATCTTGCCTACAGTTACGCCGCGACAGTCGGCAACAACAGCAGACAGAGCACCTTTGGCAGCTTCATTGACCTCAGCAACAATTGCTTTCTTGCCTTCGAGGTTCATTGCCATTGGGCTTCACTCCTGGATTCCACCTAGGCTTGCGCCTAGAAACTTAACAACCCCAGAAACTGGGGGATTCCATACGGCGGGGAGTTCCAGAAGATTAAAAATCTTCTTCAGGTCCTTCACCGTCTACGCAGGAAATTAAGAAGCCGAGGCTTCACCTGCGGTCTTGGACGAAAGCCCGGACGCAGTCCGGACTTCGACCTCAGGGCGCGAAATTATACAGCAAATCGCGCGCTCTGCAAATTAGGCTTGCGCTTCCAGGCTGGCCTGGTCAACAGCAACACCGGCACCCATGGTGGTAGAGATGGTGACTTTCTTAACGAAAGTACCTTTAGCAGAAGCAGGCTTGGCCTTCTTCAGAGCTACCAGCAGGGATTCCAGGTTTTCTTTCAGCTTCTCAGCGTCGAAGTCAACCTTACCGATGGTGGTGTGGATGATACCGTTCTTGTCGTTACGGTAGCGAACCTGACCGGCTTTAGCGTTCTTAACCGCTTCAGCAACGTTCGGGGTTACAGTACCGGTTTTCGGGTTCGGCATCAGGCCACGCGGGCCCAGGATCTGACCCAGCTGACCAACAACGCGCATCGCATCCGGAGAAGCAATCACTACGTCGAAGTTCATCTCGCCAGCTTTAACCTGAGCGGCCAGCTCGTCCATACCTACCAGGTCAGCACCAGCTTCTTTGGCGGCATCGGCGTTGGCACCCTGGGTGAACACAGCTACGCGTACGTCGCGGCCAGTACCGTGCGGCAGCACAGTGGCGCCACGTACGTTCTGGTCGGATTTACGAGCATCGATGCCCAGGTTTACAGCAACGTCCACGCTCTCAACGAACTTGGCAGTAGCCAGTTCTTTCAGCAGAGCAACGGCTTCGTTGATTTCGTACTCGCGAGTCGCTTCAACTTTCTCGCGGATTACGCGCATGCGCTTAGAGATCTTAGCCATTGATTAGTCCTCCACTACCAGGCCCATGGAACGGGCAGTACCAGCGATGGAACGAGCCATAGCGTCGATGTCCGCACCAGTCATGTCAGCAGCCTTGGTTTCAGCGATTTCCTTAACCTGAGCCAGGGTGATGGTACCCACTTTCTCAGTGTTAGGACGGCTGGAGCCAGACTTCAGGCCAGCAGCTTTCTTCAGCAGAACGGAAGCCGGCGGGGTCTTGGTTACGAAGGTGAAGGAACGATCAGCGTAAACGGTGATCACTACCGGGATCGGCAGACCTTTTTCCACTTTTTCTGTACGAGCGTTAAACGCCTTACAGAATTCCATGATGTTTACGCCGTGCTGACCCAGAGCCGGACCTACCGGCGGAGACGGGTTAGCGGCACCAGCTGCAACCTGCAGCTTGATGTAGGCTTGTACTTTCTTAGCCATGAGTAATTACCTCAATTTGGGTTCAAGCGCCGAACGCGTGTTTCGGCTCCCCGATGAAAAAGGGGCGGCGAATTATAGCCAAATTCGCCGCCCCAGGACAAACGCTTTCTTGACGATCTTTTGATCAGGACTTCTCGACCTGACCGAACTCCAGCTCGACCGGAGTAGAGCGACCGAAGATCATCACAGACACCTTCAGGCGGCTCTTTTCGTAGTCCACCTCTTCCACGGTGCCGTTGAAGTCGGCAAACGGGCCATCGGTAACGCGGACCACTTCACCCGGCTCAAAGATGGTGCGGTGGCGCGGCGCTTCGCTGGCTTCCTGCAGACGATTGAGAATGGCGTTAGCCTCTTTCTCAGTGATCGGGGCAGGACGGTCGGAGGTACCGCCGATGAAACCCATAACACGGGGCACATTACGCACCAGGTGCCAGGATTCGTCGTTCATCACCATCTGAACCAGCACGTAGCCAGGGAAGAACTTGCGCTCGCTCTTGCGACGCTGACCGGCGCGCATCTCAACCACCTCTTCGGTGGGAACCAGCACCTCGCCAAAATACTCTTCCATGCCATGCATCTGGATGTGCTCTTTCAGGGATTGGGCTACGCGCGCCTCAAAACCGGAGAAAGCCTGCACTACATACCAGCGCATTTTCGGTTGCTCAGACATTCAGTTATACCCCTGTAATCAGATTCACGATCCACACCAGGCCCATATCCAGCAGCCAGAGGCAGACCGCCATAAATGCGGTGGCGGCAAACACGATCAGCGTGGTTTGTACCGTTTCCTGACGAGTCGGCCATACCACCTTACGCACTTCCATGCGGGACTCTTGCGCAAACGCCCAGCCCGCTTTGCCCTTCTCAGTCTGAGCGGCAATAAACAGTGCAACAGCAATTGCAACAACCACGCCCACAGCGCGGATCAGCACAGATTCTGCAGCAAAATAGTGGTTACCCACTACTGCAGCGGCAAGGATGATTGCCACCAAACCCCACTTCAGAGTGTCCATGGAGCTGCCCTGGTTTTCAGTATTGGTACTCATTACTACAATCCCGTATTCGAGTCTGTAACACCCAACCGGATTCGTCCAGCGGGTGTTGGTAGGCCGGCAGCTGCATTGGAACGCCGTCACTGGGCCATCCACCGGCAAAAAAGCAGCCCTAGATTCTATGCATTCTCACCATCGCTGACAAGACGACCAGCCCGCCCAAACGCAAAAAGGGTGCCAAACGGCACCCTTTTCTGGCTTATAGGCCTCGTTGATTACTCAACGATGGTCGCTACAACACCAGCACCTACGGTACGGCCACCCTCACGGATAGCGAAACGCAGACCTTCTTCCATCGCGATCGGAGCGATCAGGGTAACAGTCATCTGAATGTTGTCACCCGGCATTACCATCTCAACGCCTTCCGGCAGCTCGATGGTGCCAGTGATGTCGGTGGTACGGAAGTAGAACTGAGGACGGTAGCCTTTGAAGAACGGGGTGTGACGACCACCTTCTTCTTTGGACAGTACGTAAACCTCAGAGGTGAACTTGGTGTGCGGGGTGATGGAGCCCGGCTTGGCCAGTACCTGACCACGCTCAACTTCTTCACGCTTGGTACCACGCAGCAGAATACCGCAGTTCTCACCAGCGCGGCCTTCGTCCAGCAGCTTGCGGAACATTTCAACACCGGTACAGGTGGTCTTGGTGGTGTCTTTAACACCAACGATTTCCACTTCGTCACCAACGCGGATGATACCACGCTCAACACGACCGGTTACTACGGTACCACGGCCCTGGATGGAGAATACGTCTTCGATCGGCAGCAGGAAAGCACCGTCGATAGCACGCTCCGGCTCAGGGATGTAAGTATCCAGAGCTTCAGCCAGCTCCATGATCTTAGCTTCCCACTCAGCTTCACCTTCCAGTGCTTTCAGAGCGGAACCCTGGATTACCGGGGTGTCGTCGCCCGGGAAGTCGTACTCGGACAGCAGTTCACGAACTTCCATCTCTACCAGCTCGAGCAGCTCTTCGTCATCAACCATGTCACACTTGTTCAGGAACACGATGATGTACGGTACGCCTACCTGACGAGACAGCAGGATGTGCTCACGGGTCTGCGGCATCGGGCCGTCAGTAGCAGCACATACCAGGATAGCGCCGTCCATCTGAGCAGCACCGGTGATCATGTTCTTAACGTAGTCAGCGTGTCCGGGGCAGTCTACGTGGGCGTAGTGACGGCTGTCAGTATCGTACTCAACGTGAGAAGCCGCGATGGTGATACCACGCTCACGCTCTTCCGGAGCGTTATCGATCTGGTCGAAGGCGCGAGCCTGACCACCATGAGCCTTCGCCAGAACGTTGGTGATAGCTGCAGTCAGAGTGGTTTTACCGTGGTCAACGTGGCCGATGGTACCAACGTTAACGTGGGGTTTTGTGCGTTCAAACTTTTCTTTAGACATGGTGTTGCCTCGATCCAAACGAAGTGGGCGCAGCCACTGGGCTTTTGGTACTCGGAAGTTGAGTATAACAAGGAAAAATCGGCATGATGCGAGAGAAGTGGTGCTGATACCCAGATTCGAACTGGGGACCTCACCCTTACCAAGGGTGCACTCTACCAACTGAGCTATATCAGCACTGAAAACTGGAGCGGGCAGCGGGAATCGAACCCGCATCTCTAGCTTGGAAGGCTAGGGTAATAGCCATTATACGATGCCCGCGATTTCCCTCGGGCAGCGTGCCAGGGAGAAAGTGGTGGAGGGGGAAGGATTCGAACCTTCGAAGGCGGAGCCGGCAGATTTACAGTCTGCTCCCTTTGGCCACTCGGGAACCCCTCCAAAAATGGTGCCGGCACCAAGAGTCGAACTCGGGACCTACTGATTACAAGTCAGTTGCTCTACCAACTGAGCTATGCCGGCACTGCACTAATGTGCGGAGCGCATGATAGGAAAACGGCTGAATCAGCGCAATAGGATTTTCAAAAAAAAACGCCCAACGAGTGCAAGTGGTGAGCTTTTGACCAACCCAAACCCGTGCGAAGCCACTCATAAAACTGAGCCAACGGTGGATAGCGCTGCGCTGTACCTTTGTCGGTGGTTGAGGTAATGTCGCGGTCGAAAACTATGGAGAAACGATACCTTTGAACGCTCAAACCAAACTCGGTGCATACCAGAGCTTTTCCCGCCGCCAGTGGGCCGCTTTGCGAGATGCCGTTCCGCTGTCCCTGAGCGAAGAAGAGTTGGAGCGCTTAAGGGGTATTAATGAAAGTGTTTCTCTGGAAGAGGTGGAAGCCGTCTACCTGCCTCTGTCCCGCCTGCTGAATCTGTACGTCCACTCCAATCAGCGGAGAGGCGATGTACTGCAGAAATTTCTGGGCCGCCGCCCTTCGCGGGGGCCTTACATCATCAGTGTTGCCGGTTCGGTCGCTGTCGGCAAAAGCACCACCGCCCGTATTCTTCAGGCGTTGCTGCAACGGTGGCCCGAGCACCCTCAGGTTGAGCTCGTCACCACTGACGGTTTCCTCTATCCGCTGGATGAGCTGAAACGTCGGGATCTGCTTAAGCGGAAAGGTTTTCCGGAGAGCTACGACATTCGGATGCTGCTGGATTTCGTCAAAGAGGTGAAGTCGGGCAGTCACACAGCCGCCCCGCTCTACTCTCACCTGAGCTATGACCGCATTCCCAACACTCAGCAGGAGATCAACACTCCGGACATTCTTATCCTGGAGGGGTTGAACGTACTCCAGAGTGGCATGGATTATCCGGATGGTGATCGGCCGTTCGTTTCCGACTTCGTGGACTTTTCTATCTACGTGGATGCGCCGGAAGGCCTGCTGAAGTCCTGGTATGTGGACCGCTTTCTCAGCTTCCGGGATGGGGCCTTTAAAGACCCCAACTCCTACTTCCATCACTACGCACAATTGAGTGAAGGGGAAGCGCGGAAAACGGCGAGTAAAATTTGGGACGAGATCAACGGCCCCAACCTGAATCAGAATATCCGCCCTACCCGGGAACGCGCCACCTTGATTCTGACCAAAGGGGAAGCCCACCGGATCGAGCAGATCCGGCTTCGTGGTTAATCCCTGGCCCGGAGGCTTAGTTCGCCTCCGGCAAATCGCCTGACCGTGCCATCCGGCAGCGCCAACTGTAAGTGGCCCTGGGGATCGATGCCCCTCGCCACCCCTTCGAGCACCTGACTCCCCAGTAACAGTTTGACCGGCTGATTGGCAAACTGATCCCGCTGCTGCCAGCGTTCGACAAATGGGCTTAAGCCCTGCTGTTCAAAGATCCGCATGCCCTCATCGAGATGGGCCAGAACCGTACGGGCCAGCAGATTTCTGTCCGGCGTATCCCATTCAGAAGTCAGGTCTGCCCAGGGCTGGTCGATCTGAGCCGCCACCGACTCCGGCATCGTGACGTTCACGCCACAGCCTATGATCAGCTCGCACGCCTCTCCCTGCTGCCCGGAAACCTCCACCAGGATCCCAGCAAGCTTCCGCCCCCCCAGGTAAAGATCATTGGGCCATTTGAGGGTCAGGCCCTGTATGCCGAGGGACTCCAGCGCCTCACACAGCATCACCCCCACTGCCAGGCTCAGGCCGCCGGCTGCAGCGAGCCCCTGATCTAGACACCAGAAGTACGAAAGATAGAGGTGTGAGGCTATGGGAGAGACCCAGGTCCGCCCCCGCCGACCGCGGCCTCCGGTCTGCATCTCGGCCAGGCACGCTTCGCCATTCTGGCAACGCTTGGCACGTTCCAGCAGAAACGCATTGGTGGAGTCCAGCTGCCAAAAAAGGTGCAAAGGGGCATCGCGCTGCTCGGCACCCAATGCGCTGCCATCAAGGAGGCTCAGAGGATGAGCCAGTCGATAGCCTTTGCCTTTCACCCGGTAAAGATCCAGCCCCATCTGTTCCAGAGCTTCGATGTGGTTGTGGATCGCCGCTCTAGAAACCCCCAGGGCGTCGGCCAGATGAGCACCGGAATGAAACTGCCCGTCGGCCAGCGCCGTGATCATCTGCTGTCGTAATGTAGAGAGCATGATTTACCAGCCTGCGCCGCCTTTGGCATTCAGGATCCGCACTTCCGGCTCCAGCTCAATGCCGTACTGCTGAGAGACGGTATCAACCACGTGACGAGCCAGAGACGTGATCTGATCCGGTGTGGCCTTATCCTGATTCACCAAAACCAGCGCTTGCTCCGTGTGTACCGCGGCGTCGCCGATACGGTGGCCTTTCAAGCCAGCGCGATCAATCAACCAGCCGGCCGGTACCTTTTTATGCTCAGGCCCGGCAGGATAACTCGGTATCTCAGGGTGCTCGCGCTGAATTTGCGTAAACAGCGCATCGCTGATGATCGGGTTCTTGAAGAAGCTCCCTGCATTGCCCTGCTGATTCGGATCCGGCAGTTTACTCGCCCGGATCCGGCAGACCGCGTCAAATATCGATCGGGCATTGGCGTCTTCACCCAGCTCAGCGAGCGGGCCATATCCGGTATTAGGACGCCACGCCTTGGGCAACTTCAGGCCCACCGCCACCACGACAGCACGACCTTTGAGGTCCCCTTTAAAGACCGACTCCCGGTAGCCAAAGCGGCACTGTTCAGCGGTCAGCCGGACAACCTCCTCGGCCTCACAATCCCAGTAATCCACGTACTCACAGAGATCGCTCAACTCAACGCCATAAGCACCGATGTTTTGCACCGGTGCGGCACCCACCGTTCCGGGAATCAAAGCGAGATTTTCCAGCCCCGGCATCTCCTGGTCCAACGACCATGACACCACGTCATGCCAGTTTTCACCCGCACCAAGATGAAGGTAAAAGGCCGCATCCGTCTCAGAGACCTGACGTCCCAGAATGCGATTGAGGATGACCAACCCGTCGAAGTCTTCAGTAAAGAGCAGATTGCTGCCCCCGCCGACGATCAATTTGGGCAGCGCTTTCCAGTCTGCTGTCTGATAGGTGCGCTGCAACGATGCAACGCTGTCCACGACAACCAGGGCGCGAGAGCGCACTGAAACACCGAACGTATGATGTTCGGCCAGATTGGCATCAAAAATCACAGAAACAGGCACTGTCCGTTGGATTCCATTAAGGCGCACGGGGCGCAGAAATAAAAAGAAGGCGAAGTCTACGGAATCTGGGCGGCGAGGTCGACCACCCTGAACAACTTTTCGCTACTGCTATTCAGTGTGCTCAAAGTATAAAACGAGAAATTGACCAATAAAGAGAAGCTTGCGAGATCTTCGCCTAAACGGCGAATTTCATAGAATATGACACCGACGACACCGCATCACTCTTCAGCGAAGGAGAGGAAGGGGCGAGCCGGAACGATGCAACGCATCGCAGTCCGGCGAGGGGGAGGCAGGGATGCCGACCGGAAGGACCTCACAGGACGTGTTGTTACGCGAACACTCAGGATGAGTACACTTTCGCGGAACGCCGAAACGTCCTTGCTCCAAAACCCAGAAACGAAAAAACCCAGCCGTAAGGCTGGGTTTTCTCTTTATAGATGGCGGAGTGGGCGGAGGGTACCGTCGCAACGCGACGCAGGCCCGCAGCGGCTGCCAGGGATGGCAGCCTGGGGGATGCCACATGGATGTGTTGCCAGTGCCCAGCACTCGCGGAACGCCTAGCCGTCCACGCTCCAAACACAAAAAAGCCTGGTCTGTTAAGACCAGGCTTCTTGTAAAAATGGCGGAGTGGGCGAAGGCGACCGTTGCAGCGCAACGCAGCGCCTGAGCGCGAGGCAGGGGCGAGCCGGAACGATGCAACGCATCGCAGTCCGGCGAGGGGGAGGCAGGGATGCCGACCGGAAGGACCTCACAGGACGTGTTGTTACGCGAACACTCAGGATGAGTACACCTTAACGGAACGCCGAAACGTCCTCGCTCCAAAACCCAGAAACGAAAAAACCCAGCCGTAAGGCTGGGTTTTCTCTTTATAGATGGCGGAGTGGGCGGAGGGTACCGTCGCAACGCGACGCAGGCCCGAAGCGGCTGCCAGGGATGGCAGCCTGGGGGATGCCACATAGATGTGTTGCTAGTACCCAGCACTCGCGGAACGCCTAGCCGCCCACGCTCCAAAACCCAGAAACGAAAAAACCCAGCCGCAAGGCTGGGTTTTCTCTTTATAGATGGCGGAGTGGACGGGACTCGAACCCGCGACCCCCGGCGTGACAGGCCGGTATTCTAACCAACTGAACTACCACTCCGCACCAAACTGGTTCTTT
>NZ_JAHVJZ010000011.1 GCF_019801015.1 Marinobacter nauticus | reverse complement strand
CGGCGCTGCGAGTCGGCGCATGTGGACGGCTTACGCCGTGAGGGTCTGGTGCATGCCTCTCCTTTTTTGTGCACCGGCTTTCAATCCGTCTCGTCTCTTAGCAGTACTCTTCGGGCAAAGCCCAGAGCAAGCGATCACCACCTCCATAGGAGGTGGTTTAGGGATGACAACAAAAAAAAGCCTGGTCTGCTAAGACCAGGCTTTCTGTAAAGATGGCGGAGTGGGCGGAGGGCACCGTCGCAACGCGACGCAGGCCCGAAGCGGCTGCCAGGGATGGCAGCCTGGGGAGTGCCACAGGATGTGTTGTTAGCACTGTCCGCTCACGAACCACTGAACCGTCCACGCTCCAAACACAAAAAAGCCTGGTCTGCTAAGACCAGGCTTTCTGTAAAGATGGCGGAGTGGGTGGAGGGCACCGTCGCAACGCGACGCAGGCCCGGAGCGGCTGCCAGGGATGGCAGCCTGGGGAGGGCCACAGGATGTGTTGTTAGCACTATCCGTTCACGAACCACCGAACCGTCCACGCCCCAAAAACCCAAAACGAAAAAACCCAGCCGAAAGGCTGGGTTTTCTCTGTATTAATGGCGGAGTGGACGGGACTCGAACCCGCGACCCCCGGCGTGACAGGCCGGTATTCTAACCAACTGAACTACCACTCCGCACTAAACTGGTTTAGACAGCTGACTGAACTTGCGACGTTCAATCCCCTGTTGCTCCGAAGAGCGAAAATAGATGGCGGAGTGGACGGGACTCGAACCCGCGACCCCCGGCGTGACAGGCCGGTATTCTAACCAACTGAACTACCACTCCGCACTAAACTGGTTTAGACAGCTGACTGAGCTTGCGATGCTCAATCCCCTGTTGCTCCGAGGAGCGAAAATAGATGGCGGAGTGGACGGGACTCGAACCCGCGACCCCCGGCGTGACAGGCCGGTATTCTAACCAACTGAACTACCACTCCGCACTTCTGCCCCCGTTGCCCTTGGCCCCGAGAACGAGGCGCATATTACGGACGGGGCCCGGAAGCGTCAACCGATTTTTGGAAAAACATCGACTGAATAGCCAATTTTTCGCCAAGCCCTTAAAACCGCAACTGTTATCGGCCCGGACCGGCGGGTTCATCCAGGTTAAATTGGTTCAGATCCACCTCATCGGGAGTCAGTTCTTTGGGCTCCATCGGCATGGCCATCAACTCCTGATACAAGCGCTGACGCTTACGCCAAATAATCAGAATGGCGCCCCCAATCACCAACAGCAGGACGTTGATCGCCGCAACGGTCCAAATCACCCGGGTTCGGGCGCTGGCTTCGCGCTCCTGCGCCTCTCTCAGGGCGATGGCAGCAAGTTCTTCCTGGGAAAGCGGTGGCGGCGGAGGCGGCGCCACATAAAACGCCAGCTCCGGCAGGGCGATGAAAAACTCGACACCATCAAACCGCGTACCCGCCGCCTGTCCGGCAATCCGATAATTGCCGAATCCCGACACCATCGGCAGTGTGAGTGTCTGGACCGGCTCAGTGGGTGTGACCACCAGCTGATAGCGGTTCTGGTCCGGCGTTTCGATGGTCATATCCAGGTGCAGGTCGGCGGGGCTGACTTCTGGCTCCAGCGTAATGGCCAGTTCTGAGTGGTTGGTTTTGCCATCCGGCAATTCACTCAAGGCAATTCGGACCGGCTGCGGCAGGATCTCAATTTCACCGGTCAGTTCCCGATGAAAGACCTCGTTAGAGACCTCCATCTTGTAGCGGTAGAGGCCAGCCGGATAGTTGAAGTTGAGGTCAGAGGTAAAGATGCCATCGTGGGGCGTTTCATCCAGCCCTTTGCCCGTGTCGCGATACGCGCCAATCATAAAGGGGCCGGCACCAAAACTTTCGTCGCCCGGGCGGTTGGCGCTGCTGATGTGCATCCGCCAGTCCAGCTGCTTCTCAAAGTCCCGCATCACAATGCGTTCATCGTCACCCAGCAACTCGGCCGTCAGCTTAACCCGTTCACCACGGTATACCCGCTCTGGCAATGGGTCGTGACGCAGCACCACATCGGTCATCATCCGAAGTTCAGAGCCATCCACCACTTCCCCCACCAACTGCCAGGGCCCTGGCGTGGGATGGGCGATGCGGATCAGGTCACTGTTGTTGGCGACGTTCCAGCTGACGCTGTCGGGGTGGCGATGGGCATACCACTTACTGCCATCGGGTTTCACCACCACCACGGGCGCACTGCCGTCACGGCGTTGCACCAGGATGGTCACCGATTCTACTGCGTGGTCGATACGAAAGCGGTTATCCAGCAGCTCTGTGGTCTGAAGGGTCAGGTCGGCGCTGGCAGGCAACGCCACACTCAGCCAAAGTGCCACGGCACAAAGCGCCCGCAGAGGGCGCCAGACAAAACGATCAGTGGCGAAGCCAGATGGCATCGGAAACCAGCTCCATACGCTTAGTGTGGTTTTCCAGTTCATCGGCCGTTGCGCGAATCACTTTAGTGCGTTGGCGGTCGCTCGCCAGGCGAACGATGCCGCCAGCTTCCCCGTCCATGCCAGAGCTGAAATTCATCTTGACCTGACCACCGGTCATAAACAGGTAGACGTCGGCCAGGATCTCGGCATCAAGCAATGCGCCGTGCAGGGTACGGTGAGAGTTATCAATGCCATAGAAACGGCAGAGCGCATCCAGGTTCAGGTTGCCCTGGATCTCCCCTTTGTTCTTCTTTGCCCGGGCCAGTTGCAGCGTATCCACCAGGGAGCAGTGCTGTTCCAGCTTGCCAAACCGGCCGAGCATCTCGAACTCGTAGTCGATAAAGCCGATATCGAAGTTCGCGTTGTGTGCGATCAGTTCGGCACCGCGGATAAACTCGAAAAACTCTTCCGCCACTTCGGCAAAGCGTGGTTTGTCCTGCAAAAACTCATCGGTGATGCCATGTACCTGGATCGCTTCTTCATCCACCGGTCGATCCGGTTGAATGTAGACGTGGTAGGTACGGCCGGTGGGCTTACGGTTCACCAGCTCAACACAGCCAATCTCAATCAGCTTGTGGCCGAGGTAATGGGGGCCTGCGCCCTGGTTCATCCCCGTGGTTTCGGTATCGAAGACGATCTGACGCTTTTCAGAAGCAGCTTGGGTCATAGTTTTTCCGACAAGACAAATGGGTATACTGTCCGGCTTTTACGGCAGTAATCACGCCGCATGGGCGTTTATGGTAGCAGGGGCATGGCAGAGAAAAAACGCGTAACGCTCTACACCGATGGCAGTTGCCTGGGTAATCCGGGTCCCGGAGGGTACGGCATTGTGCTTATCTACAAGCGTCATCGCAAGGAGGAGGCGCAGGGATACCAGCACACCACCAACAACCGGATGGAGATGCTGGCCGCGGTTCGCGGTCTGAATGTGCTGACTGAGTCCTGCCAGGTGGAGCTCTATACCGACAGCCAGTACCTTCGTCAGGGCATCACTCAATGGATCCACGGCTGGAAACGCAATGGCTGGAAAACCGCCGCCAAAGAGCCGGTGAAGAACGTCGACTTGTGGCAGGCGCTGGACAAAGAGGTAGCCCGTCACGAGGTGAACTGGCACTGGGTTAAAGGCCACTCTGGCCACCCGGAAAACGAACGCTGCGATGAACTGGCCCGAACCGCCGCTGGTGGTAAGGATAAACTGCCCGACAGCGGTTTCGCCGGCTGATCAGTCGCGCGGTTTCCCCTTCCTGGCCGCCACCTGAGGCTTACCCTGGCGGCCAACCACTTCCCTGACCGGCTGCCCCACCAGCGGTCGCCGCAGTTGCCAGCGCAGTCGGGCCGGAGTCAGCGGCGCTTCCAGTTTCCGCGCTACGATCAGATAGACACTGCCCAGGCCCGGACAGAGATCCGCCAGCCACCGTTGTGCCAGCGGGAACTTTTCCGGAGACCACAGCAGGGTATGGTGGGCAATGCACTCGTTGACCAGAACCCGGTAGCCGAGCAGGCTAAGCCAGTCCTGGACCCGACCTGGGGTAAAGAGTCTGCCGGACCACGGCAGTTGCTTATGGCGACTGGGCCACAGGTAGCCTAACGACAAGGGGCTGAGCATGCTGAACCCGACCAGCACCAAGTGACCCCCGGAGACCAGCACCCGGTCCAGTTCCCGCAGCATGCCGTGAGGGTCCTGATGAAATTCGAGGCAGAAGGGGGCCAGCGCCGCGTCGATGCTGGCGTTTTGCAGCGGCAAACGACCGAGCTCGGCTCTGACCGCGCCACGATTGGGGTCAAGCCCGAACTGATGAGGCACGGGGCAGAGCCCGGTGGGCAGGGTATCTGCCAGGGCTCCCAGTTTGAGCAGGTGATAGCCAAAGATCCGCGGCCACCATTCGTCCAGGCCCGCTTCCACCTGCTCTTTTAACCAGTCCCCGTAAGGCAGCGCCTGCCAGTTTGCCGGCGGCTGTATGGGGGTTTCGCTGTACGCGGGACGCAGCATGACTCTTTCCGACGCCTTTTTGCCTAGCCTAGCCAGTTGCTCCCCGACCGGCAACCGCCTTTTGGTTCCCGGATCACTGAGGTAACCTACCCGGTCACTATCCACTACTCTTAAGGGGAGCGTTGTGATGCTGATCACCCCCATTGAAGCCTTTAATGACAATTACATCTGGTGTCTGCATCAAGACAACGCCGCCTGGGTGGTGGACCCCGGCAGCGCTGACGCGGTGTTGGCGCACCTGCGTCAGCACAAACTGCAACTGCGGGGCATCCTCATCACCCACCATCATTGGGATCACACCGACGGCATTGAAGCGCTAAGGAACGCGTTTGCAGCCATCCCCGTCATCGGCCCGGATAATCCGGTTATTCAGGGCCTGACCCGGAACGTCCAGGCCGGCGATTGCGTCGGGCTGGACGGATTAGGGGTGACGGCGGAGGTCATGGCCCTGCCCGGACACACTCTCGATCACCTGGGTTACTGCATCGACAATGCGGTGTTCTGCGGCGACACCCTGTTCAGCGGCGGCTGCGGCCGTCTGTTTGAAGGCACGCCCGCCCAGATGCACCACTCTTTGTCTGCTCTGTCCGCCCTGCCGGCGGACACCCTGGTGTACTGCACCCACGAGTACACCTTGGCCAATCTGGCGTTTGCCAGTGCCGTTGAGCCAAACAATGAAGCGTTACAGGAGTACCAGCGCTGGTGTGAAACGCAACGGGCGGCCGGAGTGCCGACATTGCCCAGTACCATCGGTCAGGAGTGCGCCATCAACCCCTTTTTGCGGGTGGATACCGACGGGGTGATTCACTCCCTGAGCCAGACGGGAGAGGCGCTTTCTGACTCTGTGGCGCGTTTCGCAGCCTTGCGCCGTTGGAAAGACAACTTCTGAGAAAGAGGGTACACTGTGCGCCTTTTTGTGCCGACTGAAACGGATCCTTCGGTCTGAGAACTGGCTAACTAGAGCGATCGACCAATGAAGAAAACACTGCCTGCACTGGCCATAGCCCTGGTGTTGACCGGCTGTCAGAGCCTGAACATGGACAGCCAGCCTGAACCCGCTCAACCGGACGCCGATGCCGCCAAAGCGGCTCAGGTCCAGGACAATGCGGTGGCTGCCAAGCCCGCAGAGCCTGCCCTGCCCCCGCCGCCCACCGATGTGTGGGAGCGCATCCGAACTCAGATGACCATGGATGTGCCGGACAATGATCGCGTCGAGCGTTTCCGCAAGTGGTATCTGAACAACCCGAACCACCTGAACATCATCTCTCAACGCGCTGAGCCCTTCATGTACCTCATCGTTGAGGAGATTGAGAAGCGTGGCCTGCCGATTGAGCTGGCACTGCTGCCTATCGTTGAGAGCTCCTTCGACGTGTTCGCCTACTCCCATGGCGCTGCGGCCGGGATCTGGCAGTTTACTGCGCCGATGGGCCGTCACTTTGGCCTGGAGCAGAACTGGTGGTATGACGGCCGTCGTGATGTCCACGCTTCCACGGTCGCCGCCATGGACATGATGGAGTACCTGCACGGCAAACTGCACGGTGACTGGCTGTACGCTCTGGCCGCCTACAACACCGGTGAGGGCCGCGTATTCCGTGCCATCCGCAACAATAAGAAAGCGGGCAAACCCACCGATTATTTCGCGCTGAATCTGCCCAGCGAAACCGAACGCTACGTGCCGCAACTGCTGGCACTGGCGGACGTGATCAAAAACGCCGAAGAGTACGGCATCAAGCTGAACCCAATCGCCAATGAGCCGGCCCTGAAGCTGGTGGACGCCGGTTCTCAGCTTGATCTGTCTCTGGCGGCGGATCTGGCGGACATGTCCGTCGGCGAACTGCACAAGCTGAACCCGGGTTACAACCGTTGGTCCACCGCCCCTGATGGTCCGCACACTCTGCTGCTGCCCGTGGATAAAGCGGATGGCTTTATCACCGCCCTGGCGGACACCGACTCCACCAAGCGGGTGAACTGGGTACGTTATACCGTTAAGCCGGGTGACTCCCTGAGCGTTATCGCCAAGAAGTACCACACCCGCGTTGGTGTGTTGCAGTCGGTCAACAAGCTGGACGGCAATATGATCCGCGTTGGTCAGGCCCTGTTGATCCCGGTGGCCGCCAAGGATGCGGAAGATTACGTGTTCAGCGCGGACCAGCGGCTGGCCCGTCAGCAATCCAGCAAACGGGCTGACTTCAAAACCGAACACGTGGTGCGTTCCGGTGAGTCACTGTGGACCATCGCCCGTGCCAACAACGTGACCGTGGCTCAGCTGGCCAGCTGGAACGGCATGGCACCAAGTGACACCCTGCGCCCTGGCCGTAAGCTGGTGATCTGGGTCAACAAGGTCAGCGAAACCCAGACCAAGAGCTCCGTAATGCGCCAGGTGACTTACACCGTTCGCAGTGGTGACTCTCTGG
This sequence comes from Marinobacter nauticus, assembly GCF_019801015.1. Lineage (GTDB taxonomy): Bacteria > Pseudomonadota > Gammaproteobacteria > Enterobacterales > Shewanellaceae > Ferrimonas. The sequence continues at coordinate 133,619 of NZ_JAHVJZ010000011.1, read as the reverse complement.
CTCGCATCGGTAAGCGCTTTAATGTGACCGTCAATGATCTGATCCGCTGGAACCAGTTGCAGGGGCAGAAATACCTGCAACCGGGCCAGAAGCTGAAGGTCTATGTGGACGTGACTCGGGTGTAACACCCGTCAATGAAAAGCCCCCGGAATCGGGGGCTTTTTTGTGCCTGGAAGCTCCCCCTATCGGGTGCTCACGGTCAGGTTGGTTTTAAAACCGTCGTCGGTTACCCGCTTAACGTTGAAGCGGTCCAGCATCATCACCTTATGCCAGGCGTCGGCAAAGTCCGCGACAAATTGCGCCTGCGCGTCTTCCGCAGCGTAAAACTCGGCAATGGCCCGCAGCTCCGAATTGGAGCCAAATATCAGGTCGACCGGCGTCGCCCGCCACTTCACTTGCCCGGATGCGCGATCCACCCCCTGATACAGTCCTTCGCCCGCCTTGCGCCACTCGGTGGACATATCCAGCAGGTTGACAAAGAAGTCGTTGGACAGGGTGCCGGGGCGGTCGGTCAAGACGCCGTTGGCAGAACCGCCGGTGTTGGCGTTCATGGCGCGCATGCCCGCCACCAGTACCGCCATCTCGGGCACATTCAGGGTCAGCAGGCTGGCTTTATCCACCAACGCCTGAGCCGGTGAAAGCCGCGCGTTGTCGCCGTAATAGTTGCGGAATCCATCGGCCGCTGGCTCAAGGAACGCAAAGGAGATTTCATCGGTCTGGTCCGCTGAGGCATCGGCACGGCCCGGAACAAAGGGCACGGTGACGGTGAAGCCCGCGTCCTGTGCCGCTTTTTCCACTGCCGCGTTACCCGCCAGCACAATCAGATCCGCCATGGATACCGACCGCGCTCCCGCGTCCTCATTAAAAGCGTTTTGAATCGACGCCAGCACCGTCAGCACTTTACTCAGTTCTGCCGGGTCATTCACCGGCCACTCTTTCTGCGGTGACAATCGCACTCTTGCGCCATTGGCGCCGCCCCGCATATCGGTACCCCGGAAGGTGGAGGCCGACGCCCAGGCCGTGCGCACCAGCTCTGCAACCGACAAACCGGACTCCAGAATTCGGGCTTTCAGCGCGGCCGCATCCGCTTCGGTGATCATCTCACCGCTCGGCTCCGGGATCGGGTCCTGCCAAATCAGCACCTCTGTCGGCACCTCCGGCCCAAGGTAGCGGGCCCGGGGACCAAGATCCCGATGGGTCAGCTTGAACCAGGCTTTGGCAAAGGCCAGCTGGAACTGGTCGGGATTCTGTTGGAAACGTTGGGCGATCTCCCGGTAGCTGGGGTCGAATTTCAGGGAAAGGTCAGTAGTGAACATGATCGGCGCATGGCGCAGGCTGGAATCATGGGCATCCGGTACCATGTCGGCTCCCTGCCCGTCGGCAGGTATCCATTGGGTGGCGCCAGCCGGGCTCTTGCTCTTAACCCATTCAAAGGCAAACAGGTTGTCCAGATACTGGTTGCTCCATTGCGTCGGCGTCACCGACCAGGCCCCTTCCAGGCCACTGGTGATGGTGTCTTTGCCGACACCGCTGCCGCATTTGCTGGTCCAGCCGAACCCTTGCTCCTCAATGCCCGCTGCGGCCGGCTCCGGGCCAACGCAGTCGCCCGGATTACGCGCCCCATGGGCCTTGCCAAAGGTGTGGCCACCGGCAATCAGCGCCACGGTTTCTTCGTCGTTCATGGCCATCCGGCCAAAGGTTTCGCGGATGTCGCCCGCAGCCGCGAGCGGGTCCGGGTTGCCATTGGGCCCTTCCGGATTCACGTAAATCAGCCCCATCTGAACCGCCGCCAGCGGATTGTCCAGTTGGCGATCGCCATGATAGCGCTCGTCCGCCAGCCATTGCGTTTCCGGGCCCCAGTAGACTTTGTCCGCTTCCCAGTCGTCTTCACGACCGCCGGCAAACCCAAAGGTGTCAAAGCCCATCGATTCCAGCGCCACGTTGCCGGTCAGCACCATCAGGTCGGCCCAGGACAGGGCTCGTCCATACTTCTGCTTCACCGGCCAGAGCAGCCGTCGGGCCTTGTCCAGGTTGGCGTTATCCGGCCAGCTGTTCAGCGGTTCAAAGCGTTGTTGTCCGCCAACAGCCCCGCCCCGGCCATCCGCCACCCGGTAGGTGCCGGCGCTGTGCCAGGCCATGCGAATAAAGAACGGCCCATAATGGCCGTAGTCCGCTGGCCACCAGTCCACCGAGGTGGTCATCACCGTTTCGATGTCTTGCTTGACGGCGGCCAGGTCGAGTTCGGAAAACGCCGCGGCATAATCAAAACCATCATCAAGGGGAGTGGAGCGTTCACTGTGTTGACGCAGTGGCGTCAAATCCAGCTGTTCAGGCCACCAGAAACGATTGGATTTCGCTTCGTTAGAGGCAGCCAATACTGAGGCACTGCCAAGCCCCAGGGACAGCAAAACGGCGGTTGCCGCAGCAGTAATTGAGAGTCTCATGGCGTATTCCTTACGCAGTGGGTACCGATTAGGTATACGACAGATCATCGATTTGGTTATTCAATCGCACTGTTCGGGTTTTTGAATCAGGCTCAGAGATGACCACTATCCCAATGATCTTAAGGGGAAAATGAGCTTTATTCTCCGCCTTGTCTTTTGCTGCCGGAGACGACTTACTTACAAAAGCCCGCGCAGTGGAAAGCCACCCGACCTCTTCGATTCGAAAAAAAACCTCACCTCCCCTTGAAGCTCTAGCGACTAGAGCTTTTAGGCTTAAGGCGTTACCTCTCACTCAGGGACTGAATGGATGACCAGACACGGCACCCACCACCGACGCCATCACACAACCTCGCAGCTTGTTCGGCGAGACTCCGCTGCACTCCACTTTGCGCTGCTGGCGACGTTGTTTACCCTGGGCACGCTGGCCAAGTCTGCGGCCCTGTTGGCATTGGGCCTGTTTGCGCTCTCTGCAACACTGAACCGGTTACTCACTTTACGTGCAGACACCCACCCTGCTCCGATCGCGACTTCCCATCAACGTGCCATCAACCTTGTGCTGGCAGTCGCCGGACTGACAATCTGGACCCTATCGCTGTTTTGGAGCATCGATTCGGAGCCTCCATCCACCCCCTTGATGACGCTGGGGGCCATAGTGAGCCTGGGGCTGCACACCTTAACCCGCACCCGCTACTGCGCCGGGACCCGGCTTTGGCTCTATGGTCGGCGCATTGGCCTGTTTGCCCTGAGCGTTATGGTGGCGATGTTGTGTGTTGAAGCCAGTGAGTCTGCCCGTCCTGACCGGGCGGTCGGCCTGGTACTCAGCGCCTTGTACGGCACTGCCGCGTGGTGGGACTTCCGACACTCAGCAAAAGCCTGTCAGTCACCGTATTGTGGGATTCACAGTGAAGGCGCAGGTTTGGGGTAATCGGGATCGGTGGGCCAGGCAAAGCCAGTTGGAACAACACTCAAGCGCTAGATAACCTGCCGCGTCTCCTTTTCAGCCCTTTACAGATCGAGGGAAAGGATGAGCTGGTCTTGATGCTGAATGCCATCCTCAAAAATTGGTTCGGGGTAGTGCTCAACAAAATGGTCTTTCACCACCTCCACCACGCGGAACCCGTGACGTTGGTAGAACGTCAACTGGTAGCCGAAAGTCCCGGTGCCCAACTCCAGCCGGGTGAAGCCCTTTGCACGCAGTTGCTCAATCACAAACGCCAGCAGGCCATGGCCGATGCCTTTGGCCTGATGGGCCGGATCCACCGCGATGTTCATCAATTCTGCACCGGATAAGGCATCCGGTTTCACCACGCACACACCGACGGTCTGCTCCTGCAAGATCGCGGAAAAGCCGTAACTGTCCTTAAGGTATGCTGACACCGCCTGTTCATTCGGATCAGCCTCCAGTAACAGCGTCATCGGCAATTCCGCGGGGGAGCATGGGATAAAACGGAGCATAAGAGCCCTTTTGGCATCGGCAAGAAAACGGGATTACAGCACAGAACCCGTTGCCGACCAACCGCCGCAGAGCTTCCCTGTGCTGACGCTTCAGCGGGGTTTGCAGCTCGCCAGGTAATCCGACACCGCCCGACCTTTTTTCAAACGACAATAGCTTATGGCATCCAGGCCACTGTCCGGCTCGATGGCTCCGAATTGGGCTGAGGGCAGCTGACTCAGCACCAACTCGATGTATCGGCTGTCCGACGACGTCCACTGCTTTGGCGAGGGATTAATTGAATCAATCAGATGAAACACCGCCAGTCGCCCATCCCAAAACACGGCGGGGATGGTTAATCCCTGTTCCAGATAGTGCTGAATCGCCGCCAGTTTGCTTCCCGGTGACCCCCATGGCCGCCGAATGACAGCTTCAATAAAAGGCTGGGGCTGGGAGCATCCGTCACTCTGATGGAACACGAACGGCAGCGTGGCGCTTAGTTCCAGGGTCCGGCTCTGGCCCTGATTGCCTGTCAGGACAACAGCAACATCCAGGCTAACCGGAACGCAAATGCGCCGATCACCGGTTCTCGCTGGCTCACTGCGGGTGGTCTCGTAGTGCGCTTCAACGTTACAGCGTACGGTCTCGGCCCGCTGCCACTCTCTGGGACCAAACCGGTGATCGAAGTCGGACTCCACCCACTCGCAATATCTGTCCCCGGCGATGTCCCGTTTGCTGCCGGCGCTTTCGTTCATCGCCACATCGGCACTGATGCTTTCAGCGCTCAACGAAAACAGCGCTTCAGAGGGCTTGAGCCTGACCTCCTGAATGCTTTGGAACAAGGTTTTCACTGCGCGTTCAGTGTCGGCCAGTTGGAAAGGCTTGCGCCAGGGTGCGCAAATGTGGGCGCTGAACGCCAGGTCTCGTTCGGTGTCTTTGCGCAGGGTGCACTGAAGTCTGCCGTGGTCTAACTCCATTTGCTGAAACGCAAAGTCGTTTTCGGTCAGAGGATAGACATGCCCGTCCCAGGTAAGCCGACCGATGGTTTGCTGATGGTTCGCCTCAAAGTGGCTGTCCTGAGGAGAAGCCTCGCCTTGCGGATTGTAAGCGGTAACACAAAGCTCAATGGGCATGGCCTCATCAGGCTGATACAGCAGTGCACCAAATCGACAACCATGGGCCTGGTAGAGGGTCAGCAGATCCGCGCACCGCTCATTAAAACTCAGCGCCATACTTCGAATCTCTTCGGGCCGCGCATCTTCCACAATCGGCTCGCCACAGCAGATGCTCAATACGGCCTTCAGGTTGCGGTAGGCGTTGGTGTAACGTGCTCGGATCTCCGCCTGTTTCTTTACGTTCAAATCCATCAGGAACGGAGACTCGGCAATGCGTTTAAAGCCGGTGCGCCTTCCTGACTCAATAAAGGTCTTGATCGCTTTCATCAGCCCTACCCCCCTTCTCACCAATCCATCGAAAAAAGCGGCATTACCTCGCAGACTATCAATCACCCGGATTAAGCAAAACGCACTCAGCCTCCGGAAATGTAAGCTAAATGTACGAGCGCTAAAGAAATCGGCTTTCTCGTCGCGCCGTAAAAAAAGGGGGGCTAATGCCCCCCTGAGTACTCAAGTTGTGACCGGTCAGGCGACCTGAGCATCATCCTCTGATGCGGTCAGAGCACCGGCGACCAGTGCCAGCAATTTGCGCTTTTCCACCACGCCCAGCACACGGCCCTCCTGCATGACCACAGCAATGGCGTTGCCCACAGGCACGGCGTCCTTAGCGCGCTGCTCCAGGGTGCCGATGTTGTAGCTGGTCAGGTAACCACCGTCGGTAACCGGGTACATTTTGTCTTCGTCCACGGCCATACGGCAGGCCAGTTTGGTCACAGCCTCGCTGGCATCCACGGTAAATACCAGCGGCTGCATCGCCTGCTCAACCGGCACGAACTGGGCGTCTTCGAAATTGGCCAGGTAGCACGCCTGCAGCAGGTCCTGCTCGTCCGCCATCCCCAGCGGCTTGCCATCACGCACAACCAGGGCCGCGCCACGACCGCGAGCCATCAGTTGGGCAGTCACTTCGGCCACATTAGCGTCCGGCGCCACCATCAGCGGTTGGGTGTCGGCCAGTTCGGCCACAGTGAGTTGAGACAGAGGTTTGGTCATGGTTGGCACTCCTTGTGGTGCAGTCAAATTCGTTTCAATCGGGTTGCGTTGACCATGGATCCACCAATGGAACAGGCCAACGAACAGGCCGCCACCCAGCACATTGCCGAGGGTGACCGGAATCAGGTTGTGAACAATGAAGTTGCGAACGGTCAGGTGCGAAAACTGAGCCGGATCGACGCCCAGCGCAGTCCAGAAGGACGCGTCAGCCAGTTGATGAATGGCGATGCCGAGCGGCACCAGAAACAGGTTGGCAATGGAGTGCTCAAAACCGGCGCTGACAAACATTGCCACCGGCAATATCACCAGGGCGGCTTTGGCTGCGGGGTTTTCGGTGGCGAAAGTCATCCAGACACCAAGACACACCAGCAAATTGCAGAGCACCCCCAGCGCCACCGCCTGGCCAAAGCTGTGTTCCAGTTTGTGGCCCGCCACCGACATCACCTTCAGGCCCCACTCGCCGCCCAGCAGGTCCGGCTGGCCTGCCATCAACAGCAGCCCCACCAGTGTCAGTGCACCAACAATGTTGCCCGCGTAGATGCGGCCCCAATGCGCCAGCATCCGTCCACCGGCAAGACGGCCGGAAGCCCAGGGCACAACGGTGAGCACCGTGCTGGTAAACAGTTCCGCACCGCCCACCACCACGAGGATCAGGCCGAGGCTGAACACCAGCCCTCCCAGCAGACGGCTCAGGCCCCAGGGCATGTCGCCGGCACCGGTCACAACGGTGATGTAGAAGGTGAACGCGATGCCGATGTAGATCCCCGCCAGAACCGCCAGAGAAAAGGCCACCCTGGTGGGTTTGCTGGCCTTGGCCAATGCCGCCTTCTCCGCTGCCATCAGTAAGGGGTCACCTTTGGGCTTGTCCGCCACCAGGCTCAACATGCTTGCCCCTCCTGATGCACGCCCGCTGTGCGCACGGTTGGATTTTTCATTGCAATGCTCCTCAGATCACAAAGCGCCGGAACCACTCCGGGCGTCATTCACGTTACGGCGCATCGACAGCGAAAAAAATTTGATAATTCTGCTAAGCCCCATCAATTCCGCTGATGACAGGGTGCACAGTTTTCAGCACAAGAAATGGGCCGCTGGGCGGGGATATGGCATGATCTTTTGGCGCGTTTCGCTCTGAATCACGCTCAACCGGATAAAAATCTTCAACTGGCCCTATGAAGTACACTCTGAAACAACTGATGGTATTTGATGCCATTGCGACCCTTGGCAGCGTCAGCCAGGCGGCGGATAAGCTGGCTCTGACCCAGTCCGCAACCAGCATGTCACTCTCGCAGCTTGAGAAGATGCTGGGGCACCCGCTGTTTGAGCGGGTGGGTAAACGCATGATTTTGACCCACTGGGGCCAATGGCTACGGCCCAAAGCCCGGGGGTTGATCAGCGATGCCCGCCAGATTGAGCTGGGGTTTTCCGGTCAACATCTGCTCAGCGGCGAGATCCGGCTGGGGGCCAGCCAGACCGGTGCGGAACACCTGGTGCCAGAGCTCATCAGCAGAATTGATAGTGATTTTCCGGAGATCCGGGTCAAGGTCGATGTGGCCAACACCGAGGCGGTGATTGAGGGCGTGTTAAAGCACCGCTTTCAACTGGGCGTCATCGAGGGCCGTTGTGACGATGCGCGGATTGCCCAGCACACTTGGTGTTACGACCATCTGGCGGTGGTCGTCGGCAAGCATCACCCTTATGCCCAGTTGGATCGGATCAGCCTGACCCAACTGGAGCAGGCCAAATGGGTGCTGCGGGAGCGCGGAGCAGGCACCCGCGCCATCTTTGATTCCGCCCTGCATGGGCTTATCGATAATCTGAATGTGCGCCACGAATACGAACAGGTCAGCATCCTCCGGGCCCTGGTGGCCAACGGCAACTACCTCAGTTGCCTGCCCTACCTGGAAGTGGAAGCCGCGGTGGCGAGGGGGGAATTGGTTTGCCTGAAAGTGCCAGAGCTGAATATGGAGCGTCGGCTTTCGTTCATCTGGCGGGCAGACAGCGCCGCTCACCCGTTGCGGGATTGCCTGATGGCGGAAGCCAGGCACATTCAAAAGCGCCGGGCGCTGCGGGCCTGAACATCAGGGAGCGCGCTCAGCGCTCCTCATTCAGATCATCAAGCCAGTCCGGATCCATCACATCCCGATCCAGCCACAGGTGAATCAAACCGACAACGCTGCCCCCTCCCACCAGATTGCCGATCAGAACCGGCACCAGACTGTGACCGAAAAACCGCCCCAGTGTCAGACTTTCGAATCGGTCCGGGTCGCATTGAGTCAGTAACCAGAAGCCATCCGGCGCGCAGTGCAACACCAGAATCCCAACCGGCACCACAATCAGGTTAACCACCACATGTTCAATTCCGGTGTTCATATAGAGCCAGATGGGGGCAGCCAGGGTGATAAGCTTTAGCGGCGCATCATCGGCTACCCGGCTCAGCCAAAGGGCCAGACAGAACCCCATATTGCTCAGTGCTGCCAACCCCACCAACTCCCAAAAGCCGTAAGAGAGTTTCCCCAACGCAATGTTCAGTGCGGCCTCGCCCCACTCTCCCTGCTGCCAGGCAGACGCTCCCAGTACCTGAACCAGCCACAACACCACCAAAATACCGGCCGCATTGCCAACCAGCACCCAGGCCCTTGCGCGAAGTTCAGGGGCCACGCCGAACGTCACGTTACTCAGACTCAGCTCGCCGCCCCTCATCAGGGTCAGACAGATCAGCAACACTGTCAGCATGGCCAGAAGCTGAAACTGAAACGGCTGATGCTCCATTTCAGCACCGCTGGCGACATAGAGCGCTATGCCCAGGCCCAGCACAAGAGCGGCGAAAAAAGCGGGAAAGACGGGATTGGCCCGAACGGTAAGACGACCCGAAAGCATCAAGGAGCAACACTGAATGAAAAAAGGTGCGCCATTCTACTCTTCCTATGCCGGAGGAGAAGCCATTAACTGAAATCGGTTATCAAGTTCAATGATGATCGTGTTTCAGCAATGCCGTGAGCGTTTCGATGCGTGCATTGGTCAATTGGCGGTAATCGAAATAGGGACAGAGAACCGTCCGCCTATCCGCACTGATCGCGAAGTGGGCATCCACCCAATGAAGCTCAATGCCCGCCCGCGCGGCGGCCGCAAGGCCATAGGCCTTGCCCATCAAAATCTGAACCCCGGCGGGTTGAGGTACCGGATCGGAAAACAGCAGCGCGGTATCGCTGCCGGTCTGCAACAGACACCCATCCCGGTAAGCCTGCCAGCTCGGCACTCCCTGCCGATTCAGCCACGGCGGCGCCAACGTCCAACACAGCTTTGCAAACACACTGAACACCTTACGCCAGCCGTTTCCGCCCGCCGCACTGATTGTCGCAATTTCACCATCGAGCAGTGGCATCACTCCGTCAGGCTCAGCAAAGGGCGATAACGGGGGGCGGTTGCCCATATGCACCCGAAATTGCGCCTCTTCACAGCCCAGCCCCACTGCCTGCACTCAGGCCGCCTTGGCTTTCGCGGGCTTTTCACTGATCCACAAGCGGATGCGACCACGCACCACCTCAACGTCATCCCGGTCGTAGGCCACCACCTCCACATCCAGATCGCCGGGCTTCCAGTCTTCCGGACTGACCTGAGCGACGCAGCGAATGTCACTGCCCGCCTTTGCGGTGTAGTCCAGGGTCATGCCTTTGGGGATCCAGCGAAGATGCTTCGGTATCGATGCCTCGGCCATCACGCCCATCGACAGTTCCAGGCCATTACAGATGGCGATCACGTGCACCGTACCAATGTGGTTCTCCACGGCACGTCGCTTGGGGATCACACACTCACAGCGATGGGGCTCCAGGCGCGTTATGTTGGCCCCGACGGTTTTGAAATAGGGGGCTTTGGCCGCCAGCACCCGACTGAACAGCCAACCGCCAAGCGGTTTACCCTGCAGCTTGTGGTACAGACGAAGTACGTAGTTTTCCTGTTGGGCCGCGCTCATAACCATCCTTATGCTCTTTCTGGTGCTCTTACTGGTCCTACCTGTTGCCACACAGCTTACCCAAAGATGTGAGCAATGTCACAGGGTGTGGGTAAGGCAACTTCCGCCGGCTATGGTGGCCAAAATCGCTGCCGTTTCATTGATGGGAGATAGCAGGTAAGCTGATGATTTTTAAGTCAGGAAGACTCCAATGAAATGGATAACTTGCGCGCTGCTCAGCGTGCTGGCGCTGCCGGTCAGTGCGGAAAACGTGGTGATCACCGGCAAGGTGACGGACCGAAACGGCGCGCCGGTACCCCGCTGTGACGTGATCTTCAACCCCTCCACCTTTATTGCCGATGATTCGCTCTACTTTAAGTGTGATGAACAGGGCAACTATCGGGCCGAAGTCCCGGCCGGCCACTATAACTCGCTCTACAGCCTGGACCTGCCAGAGTACGCCAAAACCCAGCTCGAATTCTGGGGCTGGAACCTGCAATTGAACCAGGACGAAGTGATCGACATCGCCTTCGACACCATTGAGGTTTACTCCTTAAGCGTGTGGGCCTCCAACGGCGGCTCCAACAGCGTATTTGCCTCGTTCCGGCCGATGCACCTGGCTCCGGCCCTCAATCCGAAAGTCTATCGCAAAGCGGTCGACGGCCAGTACCTGGCCATCATTGATATTCGCCCTCAGCTCAACGCCGATGTGATTCAGGCCTCTATTGATGGCCAGCCCCTGGCGCTGAAAAGTTACTTCTGGAGCTATGAGCAGGTCGGTCCCTGCGGCGACTTTAGTACCAAGGACATCGGCCCCGAAGAGCTCTGCTATATGCCAATGATGATCGCCCAGTTCGCCAAGCCCAAGCTGGACGCGGGCAAACATCAGTTCCGACTGCGCATTCAGGACGTGGCCAGCGGCGAAATCGGCGAAGGATTGACCCACTTTGTCAGCAATAAGGCAGGATTGGGTTTCTGAATACAAAATGAGCGGGGTGGGACCCCGCTTGTTATTATCACGCTGGTCGGGCTATGCCGCCACAACCACAATTTCAACGAAAATAAGCGTACTCCGGGCACTTTTGAATATCGAGCCCGATGTGTGATTCCCAACCTTCGCTTAATATTTCGTTCAAAAATTGGAGACTTAATACCTGCCTCCCGTTAAAGGCGATTCGCTTCGCAATTTTCGTGTCGTCGACCAGAAAGTTATTTGCATGAAAGAGGGGGAGCCTTTCACCCAAAATGAGCGAAATCGATACGTTCTGCATTTCCGATGAAGGAATTTTCAAACACCTTCATACGGTGCCGGAAAATGGAATGTTGATTCCCTTGGCCCAGAAGGTAACAGGAATAAAGTCACCAGATTTTTAAGCATGCTCATCGTCTTTGAGACTAAGAGTCCGATGCCCAACGCGCTTCAAGCCAACATCAATACGTCAATAACAGTGCAATGCCTGGCCTGGCTATTACTCAGAAGGGAAATCACACAAATAGGCGGGAGCGCTGATCGAGCACTGACGAGCCGCACTCAGAAACCAAACGAATCAAACCGCTTCGAACGAGACTTCAACGCCAACCAGCGTCTGACTTGAAGGTTTGCCGGGCTTTCGTGTCATGAGCAGTAGCTCAGAATTCTGCTCTATGGTAACGGTAGTAACGCCGGCCTTCCGATACAGAGAGGTCATCTCCCGGATCGCACTTTGGTAAGTAGGAAAGGGTTTACCCAGCTCAATTGCGGAACCATCCGACTTAAAGGTCTTTACCCGATATTGCCCGCCACGTCGATTTAGTTTCGCCAACGCCTCAACGTAATGAACCCATGTTGACGCATCGTGCGAAGAACGTTGAGTCAACGACTGAAACTTGCCCATCAAGTTTCTCAACACTGATTTACTACTCCTTATAGTTAGTGCAGCTCTCGGATCGTTTGATTAATGAACCAAACGAATTGAAGAGATTCGGACGAGGGTCCTACTGTGGGTAAAAATTCTGTCAAACCCTCTTTGCAATGCCAATAATTTGACACAAAACCTATGATGTTCATCATGTTTTAATCCTTGCAAAGGGCTCAACATGGAGCGAATCCCGCTCGATCCAACACCACCGAAACCAATGCAACACTCACTCAAAATATCAGACTTCCAGACGTCCATTTATTGCTGAGATTGATTGTGGTACAACGGAAGCAGAACTTCCCACGAATGGATCGCTTAATGATCAGCACTGCCTATCTGGACGTTGGCCAACAACCCAGTGGTGAGCCCGCCCGTATTCCCGTCATCACCATTAAAGGCCAAGAAGGCGGTCCATCGGTCTACCTTCAGGCCAATGTTCATGGTGCCGAAATCCAGGGCAACGCGGTACTTGAACGCTTTTTGGCACTGTGCCGTCAGCGCCCACCCAAAGGCCACATCACCCTGGTGCCCATGGCCAATCCCATCGGCATCAACCAGAAAAGCGGGGAGTTCACCCTGGGCCGGTTTGACCCCATCAGCGGCGACAACTGGAACCGCCAGTATTGGTTTCAGCCCGATATCGTCGCCCCGTTCTGTCAGGCTCATCTGACTCAGGATGACAATACCATCACGCAGGCGTTTCGTGGCCTGCTTCAGCAACAGCTTGAACAGCGCCTGGCCTCCCCCTGGGGCGTCAAAACCGGGCAGCACCTGGCGCTGCGACTGCAACAGATGGCGGTGGAAGCTGACATCGTACTGGACCTGCATACCGGCCCCATCAGTGCCCGCCACCTGTATGCCCCGAAATACGCCAGGGAGCGCGCCCGACGCTTCAATATCCCGCTGACCATCCTGATGCCCAGCGATTTTGGCGGCGCCATGGATGAAGCCGCGTTCAGTCCCTGGTGGCAACTGTCCGAACAGTTTGCCCGCCTGGGCCGGGCGTTCGGGGTGCAGGTGGATGCCTTTACTCTGGAGTTGGGCAGCCAGGAGAAGTTGGACGTGGCACAGGCCGAGCGGGATGCGGCAGGCATCGCCCGCTATCTGGAAGTGATGGGCTGCTGGCCTGAGGGCACGCACAAAGTCGCCCCCGAGACCCTGCATGCCTGTGATCTGAACGATTACCGTGCGCTCTACAGCCCATGCGCCGGGCAGATTGAGTACCTGGCACCGCTGGGCCAACCGGTTCCGGCGGGCGCGCCAGTCGCCCGAATCTGGCACTATGAGCGACTCGGCCGCACGGACGATCTCTACACCGAAGTGAGCCTGCCCTGCGACGCCATCCCGGTGCTGCACTTCGCCTCGGCCAATGTGCAACAGGGCACCGAGCTGTTTAAGTTTCTGACCCACACCCAGCCGCTGTAGGCCACGACAGGCAAAAAAAGCCCGGCATCACGCCGGGCGTTTTGCTTTTGTCCGGGTCAGAACCGGTAGCCGGTAGAAAAGAAGATGGAGTCGCGGTCGCCAAAGCCGCCTTCAAGAATGAATTCCCAGCGTCGGTCATAGACGTACATCGCCCCCACCAGAGTGTTCCAGGGTGAGACCAGATGCTGCCGCACTTCGAATCGACCGTCCGGTGCAATGCCCTGCAACAACTCCCCCAACCCGCCACCCAATCCCAGGCTGGCAAGCTGGCCACGGAACACCTGATCCACATCCTGGTACATCGCCCCGGCCCACAGCCGGTATTCATGCACGCCCATCGGCCAGCGATAGCCCAACCGCGGCGAGGAGGTGAACGCCTCGATCTCACCGTCGATGATGTTCAGGTCGGTAAAGGTGTAATTGATGTCGATGGCCGCCCACCAGTTGCCGATGCCATAAGCCAGAGTGAGCCCGCCGCCGTAGGTGGTGCCGTTGAAGTCCAGCGGAAACAGGACCGGCTCCGCCGTCACCGGGTTTCCGGCGACAAAGGGCACAACCATCGCCTCGCTGGTGCCTTCGGTGTAGCCCACCAACCCGTATAGATTCAGGAAAGGGAACACCCACATATCCGCCCGCAGCGTGTAGGTCTGGGACTCCTGATCCGCTTTATCCGCCTCCACCGCCACCAGTTGATCAAGAATCATATTGGGGTCGGTCAGGCGGATCTCATCAATCACCAGAGGCTGGTCGATGTCCATGGCGCTGAGCGTCAGACCGTAGGTGCGGGGCAACTCGTAGCCTCGGGCCTGGGCTTCCTCGCCCCAGATTGGGAAGGTACCGGCCTGGGCAGCGGCACTAAACACACTCAATAGGGCGGCGCAGACTGGCGTAACAGCGGGGAACGGGCGCATCGTTCTCTCCTCATTAACGACTTGCCCTAACCTTAGACTGGAAATCAGTCACTTGCGCGACTGGCGGCCTCCGGCTGTGCCGTCACCATATAAAACAGGCAATCCGACAGCGCAATGCGAGGGTTGGTGGTGATCATAAACAACTTGCTGGGACTGCGCAGACGCAACAGCCCCTCATCCGCATAGAACAGCGCTCCCACCTCGGGTCGGCCAATGCCGTCCGACACCCGCAGTGCCTTCAGGCCCAGCGGCCCCAGCCACCCCAGCGGCGTACCCGCATCCAGCCAGCCGAAATTCATCCGTTCGATGTAAGGAGGCAGCACCAAATCGTGATCAGCGATGGCGCCATTGCCATAACCAATCGCCCGGCCCGGCGCCAGCTGAACCCGAATCGGATCTTTCAGTCGATCCAGTGGCCAGGCGCCCTTATCCTCCAGCAGCAAGGGATCGTCCGACAAAAACCGAACCAACCCGGCCCGGGCCACTTCGTCGGAGGCGGGATCCATCGCTCCGCCACACTCAATGGTGATCACCGGACACCCGGGCAAACTGAGCTCCATCAGCGCCCCAAGCCGAACCCGGGTGTGCAGCATCCGCTCAGTAAAGCGCCCGGCCAGTGCCGTGTGCTCTGGGGTATCCGCGATGGTCACCGCAAAGCTTGGGCCGCTGCCGGAGGTGTTGTGCAGATCCACCACCGCTTCCGGTGCCAGAGCACGGATGCGCTCCTCAATGGCCGCCGCCAACTCATACTCCGGCCCCACGCCAGCACGGCCAAAACATCGGTTCAGATCGGCCCTGCCCGGGCGACAACGATGAACAAAGCCCCCTTCAAGACGGGCCGCATCCACGTTGGCAATGCAGAAGTGGGTGGTGACGGCACAGTCAGGCGGGTTTGGCATCATCGACCACAGCGCTTTCAGGCCCGAGGGTTCGTTGCCGTGCAGCAGCGTCACCACCACCCGATGTCGACCGGGATCCCGTCCGGGCCAACTCAGCCAACAAGGGCGATCCTGCTGGTTCAGCCATTCCATCAGCCCGCGCTGCCATTGCGCTTCGGTCGGCCATTGGGTACTGAATCGGGGATTCATCCCTGACCCCAGGAGCCAACAGGCTGTCCGGACTCACTGAGCCGACGGTATTGTTCAAACATCAGCGCCAGGGCCTCCTCTCGGTTACGCTTCACTTCCAGTCTCGCCAGGCAATCCAGCTGCCATTGGGCTCCGGTCTGGCCGCTGGCCAAACGGGCCCGCAACACCGACATCAGGTGCGACGCCTCCTTCGGGGCGATGCCGAGGGTCACCAGTCCCTGCTCCGCCTTGTCGATCAATTCCGGCAGCAGCGCCTTTAATGCTCTCTCCTCCAGATTGCCCTGCCCGTTGGGCCACAGCAGCTCCGTGTTCAGCCCCCTTTGGGCTGCCCGATAAAAGTTGTACTCGGCAAACTCGAAGGGCAGCACATCCATCAGCCGCTCCAGCTCCGGCAACAGGGCCTGCGCCAGGCCCAGTGAGAGCGCGCCGTTGGCCATCATGTCCACGGTGGTTGGCCCGGCTGGCAGGCTTCGCAGCTCAATCCGCAGGTGGCCACCTCCCGCATCGTCGTACACCGCGCGATTCCAGCTCCAGATGGTGCCATGGTGCAGTCGCAGGGCCGTCAGGGCTGGCCCGCGGCCAGGTTGTTGCAGCTCCTCATGACACTCCGGCAATAGCACCGGCTGAAGACTGACGCCCTGGCGGAACAGTTCCAGTGCGCTGCTGCGGACGTAGCCCTTGCCAAAGGAGACCCGGGCGGGCGGTTTCCAGTTCATCTGGCAGAGGTTGCGGCAGTCGATGGACTGCTTAAACAACGGCACCCGGGTTTCGTGCCAGAGCCGACGCCCCAGGAACAACGGCGAGTTGGCGCCCAGCGCCAGGGCAAATGCCGAAGCGATCTGCACCGCATTGAACCAGCGTGCAAATTCGGCAGGGGCCACTTTCAGGTGGAGCTGAAATGAGGTGTTGGCGCCTTCCAGGGTCATATCATCCGCGCTCATCATCAGTCGGTCAGCCCCGGCGATACAGATTTGGAAAGGCCCGCCGCGGGATTGGGTGAGTATCTGGGTCAGCGCGTGGTAACGGGGGCTGTCTGTCATTGAGTCGAGGCCAAAGTCGTCCTCGCACAGAGTAGGCAAAATGCCGATGGGGGTGACCGCGATCTGGTGGGGCTGAAGCAGGGAGCGCAGTGAGGCGAGGCGCTGGTCGATCTTGTCCTGTAGCCAGGAGAAAGGCGCGCCCTGGCATTGGGTATAGGGGCAGTTGTATTCCAGGTTGAAGCGATTGAGCTCCATGGTCAGAAGCGGATCGTCAGCCAGCGCCAGCACCTCCTGGTTGCGCTTGGCTGGCCGGCCATCGGGATCGGTCAGGTACAGCTCCAGCTCCGCGCCCAGGGTGCGGGGCCCGACACCCCATCCCGGTGTATCGAGCAGTGACTCGAGCGTGTCGAGATCCGACTGCAGCCGCCGGGCAAACCGTTGATGGTCTGCTTCGCTGAACGCCGTCTGGTGGATCGATTGCCCCATGGTGTCACCCTCCCTGAGTTCAAACCGCATCCGACGGTTGAGCGCCGACATCCGGTTCCGCGCCAAACCCTCCTTTCAAAGTGTCACAAATTGCTGAAAAAAAACAGGCGGCCAACTGGCCGCCCGATGAATTGGTTATGGGTTCAGATCCCCGCCCCCAGATCAGCGCCATTGGATGCCAGGGTCTGGTCCATGGTATCGCAGGGGTGGGCGCAGTCCGGACGGCCGACAATTTTGGCGGGCACGCCCACTACGGTGACGTGGGGCGGCACCGGATTGACCACCACGGAACCGGCACCAATCTTGGCGCCCTCGCCCACTTCGATATTGCCGAGCACTTTGGCGCCCGCGCCGATCATCACGCCGCTTCGAACCTTGGGGTGACGGTCGCCGGATTCGTTGCCGGTACCGCCAAGGGTAACGGACTGCAGAATCGACACGTTATCTTCAATCACCGCGGTTTCACCGACCACAATGCCGGTAGCGTGGTCGAACATCACCCCTTTGCCGATTTTGGCCGCCGGGTGAATGTCGACGCCATACACCTGTGAATTTCGACTCTGAAGGAACAACGCCAGGTCTTCCCGGCCTTCGTGCCAGAGGTGATGGGCCAGACGGTGTGTCTGGATCGACTGGAACCCTTTCAGGTTCAGCAGCACAGTCAGGAAGGTTTTCACCGCAGGGTCACGGTTAAACACCGCTTCCATATCGTGCGCCGCGCAGGTGGTGATGTTGGGATCCGACAGGTAAGCGCCTTCCAGCAACTCCCTGAGCACCATCGCAGACATCACTTCGTCTGCCATCTGGTTGGACAAAATAAAGCTCAACGCCCCGCCCAGGCTCCGGTGGCTCAAAATGCAGGTGTGGACATAGCTGGTCAGCAGTGGCTCAGTGCGGGTAATCACTTCCGCTTCGCTGCGCAGTTGTTCCCAGACCCGATCTCTCATCTTCACTCTCCATCAACATCTTCAACCTTTAATAGTACGAGAAAGTCGCATTTGAATTGCAGTATTTCTTAACATCAAATCCTTGGGACTTATTCTTTTTTGCTAAAACGTGATCCCCTGCCGGACAAACAGAAACGGCGCGGAAATCCGCGCCGTTTTTCCGGTGTGGCCGCGCCGCTCACACCGCGTGTCGGAAACACACCTTCAGATGGGTACCCAGTGCCTTCAGAACCCTGCTGCGATCGATAACACCGATCACTTTGCCCTCTTCCACGACCGGGTAGATCTTGGGCTTCTGGCCCAGCATCATCTCCGCCAGTGACAACACCGAATCTTCGCCTTGGGCCGTGAGCACTTCCGTCCGCATCACATCCGCCACAATGGCAGTGAGGTCACAGTGGTAAGAGCTTTCCAGCAGCTTGGCCAGGCAATCCTGTTCCGAGATAAACCCCAGCAGGTGGTCTTCACTGTCGACCACCGGTGCGCCCATCTGGCCTTTGTTCAACAGCAACTCCACCGCACTGGACAACGGCGTATCTGGCGTCAGCTTCACCGGATGACGTTCCATATAATCAATGACTTTGACCGATTCCATCCTTCCCCCTAATTGCTCGGCAGATTCCCTATAAAGGTAGTTCGCACCGCTGCAACTGTCCCGGAAATGGATCCGATTGCGTCGTTCGTCGGTTTCGAACCTTACTCGGTCAGGGCATCCTGCCAGATGGCTATCACCTTGTTGCCGTCGGCGTCGATGCTGGCCCGATACATCCCTTCGGTGTTAAAGGGCATCGCCACCCGGCCATTGGGATCAACCGTGATGACGCCGCCGGTGCCGCCGACCGCTTTCAGCCGCTCCAGAATCACCGTGTCCGCCGCACTCGCCAGTGACACCTTCTGGTACTTCACCCTTGCACAGATGTCCGCCGCCACGTTGTAACGGATAAAGAACTCGCCATGGCCGGTGGCCGACACCGCACAGGCGTCATTGTCCGCATAGGTTCCGGCGCCGATCACCGGACTGTCGCCGATCCGGCCCCAACGCTTAGCGGTCATACCACCGGTACTGGTGGCCGCCGCCAGGTTTCCGGCACGGTCCAGTGCCACTGCGCCCACGGTACCCATCTTAAACTCGCTCTCGAGGGCGGCCACCGCCGCCTGATGGCTGACCCCTTGCTGAGCCAGGATCTTCGCCTTGGCGTCCTTCAGACTCTTAAGCCGGCGTTCGGTGTCGAAATGACTGTTGGGCACCTGAGTCACTCCCTGCTCCCGCGCAAACGACTCGGCACCGTCACCGGAAAGCATCACGTGAGGGGAGTCGGTCATCACCGCCCGGGCCAGGGTGATGGGGTTTTTCACCGTGCGAACCCCTGCCACCGCGCCAGCATCGAGGGTCGCGCCATCCATAATGGAAGCGTCCAGTTCGTGCGTCTCCTCCCAGGTGTACACGGCCCCGACTCCGGCGTTAAACAGCGGCGAGTCCTCCAGCACCCGCACCGCCGTTTCCACCGCATCCAACGCGGAGCCGTCGCGGGAAAGCACCGCATAGCCTGCGCTCAGTGCTTCATCCAGTTTGGCCTGAACCGCCTGGCGCTGAGCGTCACTCATCTTTTCCGGGTTGATGGTGCCGGCACCACCGTGGATGGCCAGGGCAATGGGCGCCGTTTCGGCATTAACGGTTCCCGTCAGGGAAAAGGCGGCAAGGGCAGGCAGTAAGAGACCCAATTTCACGATTCGCTTCCTTGTGATGATGCAGATGTCACCGCAGTGTGTCACAGCGCCATCCGCTCACACTACCCTCAAACTGATACCAAATAAGTCAGATGGCGAAAAAGCCTATACAGGACTCTCCCCGGAAGGGTACTTTCGAATTATCATTACGTTATCCCGACCTTCGCCCCGCCCCAGACAGGAGAGCCCCCTTTTGTTTCGAGTCCTGCCTCTCCTGATTGCCGTGCTGCTTTTGCTCCTGCTGGCACCGGCATGGGCAGACAACGCCGAATCCCCGCCGGAGCCCATTACCGAGCTGCCTCATCCCGTCGCCGACCTCACCGTAAAAGTGGTCGGCGTGGGCGAAGAGGTGGGCAAGCGCCTGCTGGAGCTGATCCCGGACTGGGACGACGAGGGCGACGAAGCCGACCGCGAGGCCTTTCTGTCAGAAGCGGAACAGCGGGCTGAAAAAGAGCTGGAAGCATTGGGCGAAGAGGGTCGGAAAGTCACCGGCCGATTGGAGGAGATCGGCAGTCGCTGGGTTCTGGTGTTGCGGGCGGAAGAACCGGAAGCGGGCACCAGCACACGGAAGCCCCGACGTCGCCCCCTGCTGGATGCCGGCAAGCAAGCCCCTCAGGAGGGCGGTCTGGAGCTTCGCATTGAAGGCATCAAAGGTGCCCTCGCCCGCAACCTTCGAGCTCACCTGACGCCCTTACCCACCAGTGCCGCAGAGCGAGCCAGCTTCCTGTTCACCCTGGAGGAGAAAGCCCAGGAAGCGATGCAGGCGCTGGGGTACTACCAGGCGACCTTTAGCCGGGATATCCAGCGCACCGACCCCAGTTGGGTGCTCACCCTGAAGGTCGATCGGGGCGAACCCATGCGCTACAACGAGGTGATCGTCCTGCTGGATGGCGAAGCCCGGGACGATCCGGCCTTTATCGAACGACTCGACCGCATCGCCATTAAACCCGGCGATGTGGTGCACCACGGCAAATACGAATCCCTGAAAACCGACCTGCTCACCCTTGGCCTGGTACGGGGCTATTTCGATGGCCAGATGGCCCAGCACCGTATCGAGGTGGACCGGGACAGGAACGAGGCCAACCTGGTTCTGCTGTACGACAGTGGCCGACGCTATCGGCTGGGTGAAGTCGAGTTCTGGGCCTCAGAGCTGACACCGGAGCTGCTGCAGGAGATGGTGCCGTTCCAACCGGATACCCCGTACCATGCCGATGCCGTAGCCCGACTGACCAGCACCCTGCTGGGCTCCGGGTATTTCCAGGATGTGAAGGTTTTGCCCCACCCGGAACGCGCCGTGGATGGCGTGGTTCCGATTGAAGCGGGCCTGACGCCACCGCCGCGCCACTCCATCGATCTGGGTGTGGGTTACGCGGAAGGTGAGCCCCGCATCTCCACCACCTGGCGTACTCCGGTGGTCAATCGTTACGGCCACAGCCAGGAAACCAAGGCGGAACTGTCGAAGTCCAACCCCAAGCTCACCTTTGATTACCGCATCCCGTTTGATCACCCGATCAACGACAAGCTGGTGTTCAACGCCAGCGTCGGTAAAGAGGAGTTCGGGGACATTGAGTCCACCCAGTACCAGACCAGCTTTGGCCGACGCACCGTGATGAACAATCGCTGGACCCGCACCGTGTTCGCGCGCTTTCTCTACGAGGATTGGGTCCAGGGCCCGGAGGACCACAGCGGCAAATACCTGATGCCCGGCCTGAGCTTCAGTCGCACTCAGCGCCGCGGGCCGCCGCTGGATCCCACAGACGGCTTCCGCCAGTTTTACCTGGTTGAACACGCCGACACCTACTGGGGTTCGGATCAACGCATCACCCGTTTCCGCAGCCAGCTGCGTGCCGTCTATACGCCGATTGAAAAACACCGCCTGACCGCCCGGGCCGACATCGGCATCAACGTGATTCGCGATGAAGATCTGCTCGGGCTCGCTCCGTCACTGCGCTTTTTCGCCGGTGGTGACCAATCGATCCGGGGCTTCAGCTATCAATCCCTTGGTCCGAAAATCACCGTCGATGACGGCGAAGGCGGCACCACCGAGCTGCTGGTCGGGGGACGATATCTGTTAGTGGGATCCATCGAATATCAGTACTACCTGACCCCTCAATGGCGACTGGCCACCTTTTTCGATGGCGGTAACGCCTTTGACACCAACGACTCCGAAGCCGTCGAATTTCAGGCCTCCTTTGGTGGCGGTGTGCACTGGATCTCTCCGGTCGGCCCCATCAAGATTGAAATTGGCTACGGCTTTACTGACCCGGACCCCAGCGCCATGTTGCACATCAGTATCGGAGCGGAACTGTGATCCGCCGTATTCTTGCCATCCTCGCCCTGAGCCCACTGATCGTTCTGGTGCTGCTGGCGCTGTTGCTCGGCACCCCGGTCGGTGCCCGACTGGTGGCCAGCCTTGCCGACGCTGTTGTGCCGGGACTCGACCTCACCTACCAGGGCGGCAAAATCAACAGCGGACTGCAGTTGCGCGATGTCCGCTTTGCCATGTCGGGCATCAGCGTGGAAGTGGATCAGTTTGATGCGCAGTGGCGGCTGACCTGCCTGCTCAACAAACGGCTTTGTGTCGATGGCCTCCAGGCTGACGGCGTGCGGGTGGCGATCGACATAGATGACATTGGCGGCGACGCCAGTGAAGACGCCGAGCCGGAGCCGGAAGCTCCACCCCGCCAGCCCGGGCCGGATGGTTACACCGGCATGGGGCTGCCACTGACGATTGTCGGCCAGAATCTGGACCTGACCCATATTGATGTCCGGGTAGACGATATGGTCTACAAGGCCGAGCGCCTGCAGGCGTCGGCAGAAGTGGGCAGTACTCTGATTGCGGTTGAGCGCCTGCAACTGGATGGCGCCGATGTGCTGATCCCCCTGGGAGACGATGAAGCGACGGACCCACAGAGCGACGTCCCGCCAGTCGCTGTGCCGGAACCGGATGGCGATGCCCTCAGGGATTGGGCGATGGCCAATCTGCCCAAGGTGGATCTGCCCTTTGCCATCGATGTGCAGCAGGCGCTGGCGAAAGATGGCCGGGTTCAGGTGGGCTGGATGGATCACCGGGTGGAGTACCTGAGTTTTCTGGGCACCTGGCAACATACGGTGCTCAGCATTCCGCGCATTGAAGTGCGCCATAACTGGGCCAATCTTGCGGGCCGGGTGTGGATGGATTTTGACGACGGTTACGGCATCGAAGCGGACCTGAAAGGCGAGATGCGCGAGCTGCTGTGGCTGCCTGAGTTAGCCGGGCACCGCGTCCACGTCACCGCCCACAACCGCCTCGCGGACCTCAACGCCACCCTCAAAACCGAGGGCGCTCTGAGCGGCGAGCTGGACGGCAGGATCCAACTCGGCCTGCCCACCATGCCATTCAACCTTCGCCTTAACGCCCGCCATCTGCAGTGGCCACTGCAAGGTGACACCCTGTACCAGGGCGACAATATTGAACTGACCGCTGAAGGGGATTGGGACCGCCAGCAAGCCCGCTTGTCCGGCCAACTCAGCGCCGAAGGTTACACCTCCGGCAATGTGCAGGTGGCGGTCCGGCATCAGGCCGGAGAACTCACTGTCGAGCAGGCCGAAGTGGACGGCGATCTTGGCCAGGCGCAGGTTCGTGGCACCCTGCGCTACGGCGAGGGCGTTCAGTGGAACGCGCAAGTTAATGCCCAGTCCCTCAATCTTTCCAATCTCCATCCGGACCTGACCCTGCAACTCGATGGCCAGGCCGCCAGCAGCGGCCACTATCAGGCGCAACAGGACGGGCCGGACATCTGGGCCATTGAGGTGGACGGTGCCGACCTCACCGGGGCAGTGTGGGATTACCCGCTGAAGCTCCGGGGCGGCCTGTCCCTGAACAGCCGTTGGCAGGGCGAAGCGGACGCGCTTGAGCTGGAGATCAATCAGACCCACCTGGATCTGGACGGTGCCATCGTCGACGGCCAATGGGCGCTGTCCGGCACCATGAATGCGGATGCCCTTTCACTCTGGCTGCCGGAACTGAGCGGTAACGCCCAGGCCAACCTGGCACTGACCGGCCCCGTCAATGACCCCAAGCTGAATCTGGTCCTGACCGCGCGCCGGCCCGGCTATGGGGAATACCTGACCGACCGGCTGGATCTGAACCTGGACTACTGGCCGCGCCGGGACCATCAGGCCGCTGTACAGCTCAGCACCGGCAATCTGGATCTGGCCGGCACCGCACTGGGACCGGTTCAGCTGCGCGGTAAGGGCAACCAGTTCCGTCAGGATCTGGATGTCACCCTCAGTGGCGACATCAATGCCACCCTGGCAATGGGCGGTAACTACTACCCGGACGCCGGCTACTGGCGCGGTGCCCTGCTCAATGGCGCCATTGGCACCCCTTACGGACAATGGCAGACCAACCTTCCGGCCATGGTCAATTACGACGAAAAACGTCAGGCACTGGTGCTGGGCGAACACTGCTGGCAAGGCAGCGGGGTGGATCTCTGTATGAAGGGGCCAGCGTTGCTTGGTCCCAGAGGTGCGGCAGCGCTGACTCTGGATGCCCAGGTTCGTAAAGCCCTCAAAAGCGTTCTTCCCAAGCGCCTGCGGCCCAAGAGCCGCATCGAAGGCGAAGCCTATGTCAGCTGGCAACCGGGCCAGCTGCCTTTCCTCAAGGCAGAACTTCATGATCGGGATGGCAGCCTGGTGCTGCGTCGTGGTGGTGGCTTGCCACCCAGCAAGATTGAGTGGGACGCCATCGACCTGTTCGCCACCCTCAATCAGGAGGGGCTGGCACTGCAACTGAAAACCCAGATCGACTCCGCCAAAGCGGTAGAACTGGAACTGAACCTTGGCCCGGAATCCCCCTATGCCCTGTCCGGCCACCTTAAAAGCAGCGCCCTTCAGCTTGCCCCCTATCTGGCCTGGATCCCCTCTTTGGCGGACGCCAAGGCGATGCTCAGTGGCGACATCCGCTTTGGCGGCACGCTGAGCGAGCCCCTGCTGAATGGTGAACTGGCCCTGACTGAAGGCCACCTGAAAGCGGTGGTCAACCCCACCGAGCTGGAAGACCTGGCGCTGCGCCTGATATTTAACGGCGATCGCATGACGGTGGATGGGGATGTGCGGATGGGACAAGGCACCGCCGACCTGAACGGCGACCTGTCATGGATCGGCGGCCTCCGTGGTGAACTGGCGCTGGTGGGCGAGCGGCTTTCCGTTCTCTATCCCCCCATGGTGGTCCTGGAAGCCTCCCCGGATATGCGCTTCCGGTTTGATCCGGAGCGGTTGAGCGTACGCGGCAAAGTCAAAGTGCCCGAGGGCAGTTTTACCCTGTCGTCGCTGCCGGAAGGCGCCGTCGCGGTGTCCAGTGATGTGGTCTACATCGACCATCAGGAGGAAACCGAGTCTCCAGTCAGCACCCTGCTGGACCTGGATATGTCGATTGAGATCGCCAACACGCTCAAAGTGCAGGCCTTTGGCCTGACCGGCAATATGGGCGGGCAACTCACCCTGCGTCAGTCACCGGGGCAACCGCTGCAGGCCTATGGCGACCTCAACCTGCTGGACGGGGTATTCCGGGCCTTCGGCCAACGACTGACCATCCGCCGTGGCATGGCCACCTTCAACGGCCCGCCGGCCCTGCCCAGCCTGGATGTGGAAGCGGTCCGCGTTATCGAGTCGGAAGACGTCACCGCCGGCCTGCGCCTGACCGGCACCCCGGCTTCACCACAGATGACCCTGTTCTCCAGCCCGGCGATGGAGCAGCAGGAGATCCTCTCCTACATCACCCGGGGTCAGGGCCTGAACAGCTCAGATGGGGGCAGTGCCCTGTTCGCCTCCGCCGCGTTGGGGCTGGGGGTGGATACCACTGAAGGGGTGTTCACCACCATCGGCGAAGGGCTTGGGTTCCAGAACGTGGCGCTGGACACCGAAAGCGACGGCGAAGACACCCAGGTCACCATCAGCGGCTATCTGGGCAAACGGTTGTTCCTGAAGTACGGCGTCGGGGTGTTTGGGGAAAGCATCAACGAACTGACCGTACGCTATTACCTGCTGCAGCGGTTGTGGATTGAAGCGGTGTCGGAAGTGGCCGAAACCACCGAAACCTCTCTGGACATCTACTACTCCTTCGACATCGACTGACAGAGTGGCAAGCCCTTTGCAACCTCTCCGTTACCCTCACCCGGTAACGGAGACTGCCCATGTCACTGGACACCCTGAAAGGCTGGCTTAAAGCGGGTGAAACCCCTGCCAGCAGAAGGCTGTTTGGTCTTGCCCGCCGCATTCGCATTTTGCAACTGCCGCGACTGACCTTCCCTTTCCGTTCGCTTTATGCGCTGCACATCGGCCTGACTTCAGTGTGGGCCACCCTCTGTCGGCTCGGTTACTACACGCCGCTGTTCAAAGCGCGTCTGAGTCGGGACGCACCGGGGTTGTACCTCTACAGCGGCCTGCCTCAAGTCAGCGGCCCCCTCACCATCACGCTCGGTAAAAACTGTCGGGTCAGCGGGCAGAGCAGCCTGTTTGGCCGAAGCGGCCGATCCCCGGTCTCGCTCACCGTTGGCGATAACTGCGACATTGGCTGGCAGAACACCATTGCGGTTGGCACCCGGGTGACACTGGGCAACAACGTTCGTCTGGCCGGACGGTGTCAGTTGGCTGGCTTCCCCGGCCATCCGCTGGACCCGGAGCAACGCGCACTTGGCGCACCGGAAACCCCCGAACAGCGAGGCCCAATCGTCCTTGAGGACGACGTCTGGCTCTGCACCGGTGTAACGGTGCTTGCCGGTGTCACCATTGGCCGGGGCACCGTCGTCGCCACCGGCAGCGTGGTGACCCGCTCCTTACCCGCTGGCGTGCTGGCCGGCGGCATACCCGCACGCGTGATTCGCCCCCTGAACCGGAGGACTTCAGTATGAAGCTGCTTACCCTGGCCTATTACTACCCGCCCCAAACCAGCGTGGGCACGTTACGAACGTTGCGATTTATGAAAGCCTGGGTGGCCAATGGCCATCAGGCAGACGTGATCTGTGCCGACAGTCCGGACCGCCAGTTTCATCCGGCAGGCGGGCTTACGGACAGCGGATGCGCGCCGGGACTCACCCGCTTCAGTGTCGCACCAATGAACATCAAACCGGCCTGGCAGTGGCCAACCCGATTGATCAAAGGCGTGCGTCGCCTGCTGGGTCTCAGACCCATAGAAGATGGCCGCATTGCCCGCCACTTCTGGTTTATCGACCTGGAATGGGGCTGGATACTGCCGGCCTATCAACAGGCCTGTGAATGCATCCGACAGAGCCGACCGGATGCCATCTACGTCTCCTGCCCTCCGTTTAGTGCCGCCGTGGTGGGGTACCTGCTCAAGCGACGCTTTGGCCTGCCGCTGGTTCTGGATTTTCGCGATGGCTGGGGCGGTTCCGGTTACCACGGAAGCCAGGCCAGTCATGGCTGGGAGCAGCGTCTGGTGTCGATGGCGGACCGCCTAATTGTCACCTCCCCAAGCGACCAGGCCTACTATCAGGCTCTGAGCAATACCCCGGTCAGCCTGATTTACAACGGCTACGATGCCCCCTTTGACCGACCCTACCTGGCGCACGTTGGCGACCCGACGCTCACCCTCACCTATCTGGGCGGGTGGGACGGCTTCCGTCGCTCTCCCGAAGCGCTGCTTCGCGCCCTCAAACAGTGCGACTTCCCCTGGCGTCTGGTCAGTGCTGGCAACACCAATCAGGCACTGGTTGCCTGGGCCAGCACTCTGGGCCTCTCAGATCAGGTGCTGGCCCAGGGGGCGCTGCCCAAAGGCCAGCTTGGCCCCTTGTTAGCGCAGTCTGACCTCCTGTTCATCAACAAAGGGCAACCGGAGCCGGGCCAGCGGGATACCCATGTAGCGGCGAAGATCCTCGACTACCTCGCCTGTGGCAAGCCGATACTGGCGGAGTTGCCGTTCGGTGACAGTCAGGAGGTGCTGCGCCAGTACGCCAAATCGCTCACCGAGGTCAGCGCCGGGAAGCCGGATGATTATGTCGCAGCGCTAAAGACGCTGTACCAGCTGAAGCGTCGGGGCGAGTTGCACGGGCAGGCACCGGATGACGAGTTTCTGGCCCGGTTCAGTCCTCAATATCTGGGCCAGCAGTTCTGTGAGGTGATGACCGGCCAGGGTCTCCCGCTGTCCGAATCTCTGGTGGTGAAAGCGGTGTAAGAACAGGTGGTTATCGGCCTGAGTTGGGTTGATAAGGCCTGCCCTTACCCGACTCAGGCCCGAACGACCAGACCTCATTTCGTGCTCACGATCATGAATACGACATCCCGACCGGCCCAAACCGATAAAACCCATTGACCGCTTTTCAGACACTGCGTAAATTCCCGCCGCCGGTCCGCTGATGCCCAATCCAGCCCACCGGCCCATCCGTCAATGCCCCGACTCAACCGCAGCGCATTGCCGTGAGCCGGCCAGACTGCCCCCAGGTCTGGTCCGTTTCGTTCCCGCCTCGACGACACGCAGGACGCTGTCCGGGAACCCGCCGGCGCTCCAACTGCCGGCATCGACCCGATACGTCTCGTGCTACTCCGACCCTGATCGCGGCCCCTCGCCGTCATCAGGCGACGGCGTTTTGTTGTCGCTGCACCGCCGGTGCAGCCCTCTTAGGAATTGAAATGAGCTTACTTGCGCCACCGCGAGCGACGGTGCTGATCGTGGACGACAGCGCTGAGAACCTGCAGTTGTTAAACGGCATCCTCAGCCCACACTTCCGCGTCCTGATTGCCCGTAATGGTGAGGAAGCGCTGAAGCGCGTCGTGCATCAGCCGGACCTGATTCTGATGGACATCGTGATGCCGGACATGGACGGCTACACCCTGTGCCAACAGCTGAAAGCCGACGCCAGTTACTGCGACATCCCGGTGATTTTCATTTCGGTCAATGGCCGCCCGGAAGATGAGGTTCGCGGTTTCGAGTGCGGCGCCATCGACTACATCCGTAAACCGTTTTACGGCCCCGCAGTGATGCATCGTGTCCGGGCACAACTGGCCGCACAGCACCGTAAGCTGGGTTTACTGCAGGCACTGCGGCATGAGGCCAGCGAACTGCAACGCTCCCGCCTGGTGATGATCGAAAAGCTGGCCAAGGCCACGGCGTTCAAAGATGAAGAAACCGGCCTGCATGTGCTGCGGGTGGCGCACTATGCCCGGCGCATCGCCGAATCCTATGGCTGCGATCCGCAGTGGTGTGAGGACCTGTTCTACGCCGCACCGCTTCACGACATCGGCAAAATCGGCATTCCCGACGCCATCCTCGGCAAACCCGGAAAACTGGATGACGCCGAGTGGGTCATCATGCAGTCCCATACCGAACTGGGCGCCCAGTTGCTGGAAGGCGATGACACCAACGTGATGACCCTGGCGCGGGCCATCGCCCTGCATCACCACGAGCGCTTTGATGGACAAGGCTACCCCAAGGGCTTGCGCGGCACAGATATCCCTCTGGAAGCCCGCATTGTGGCCATTGCGGATGTATTTGATGCCCTGATCAGCGCCCGCCCCTATAAATCGGCCATGAGCTGCGATCAGGCCTTTGCCATTATCGAGTCCACGGCGGGCAGCCACTTTGACCCGCAACTGGTCGATCACTTCCTGCGCCATCGCGACGCCATGGTGTCCATCAGTCACACCTACCAGGACTGAACCCAATGACCCAACTGGATGAGATTCTGGCCCGAGGCCGGAAGGAGCGACGATCCCTGTCGCGCCTGTTTCTGGCCTTTGGCCTGGTGATTCTGGTGATGATGCTGACCGCCATCGGCAGCATCAGCATCATTCAGCATCTGGCTCGTGACTATCAGGCTTACCGGGACATCTCCCTGATGCAGATGACGCTGGATGAGGTGCGCATTGCCGAGATGATACTGATGCGCGAAAAGCGCCAGGCGGAACTGCCTCGGGTGCTGGCTGAACTGGAAGAGTTCGAGCAGGCCGCAGAGCTGATCTTTGACAAAAATCCCTCAATGCATGGAGTTGAATCCCTCGGCAAGGCGTATTCATCGGCTGTCCGCCGTCTCGTTGCGCTGATGCCGCAATTCGTCGAACAGATGGCGTTGGTTCGCAATCAGTACTTCGTCATCAGAGACACCGTGCTGGCCTTCGAATCCGTCTCCCTGGACAACGCCAGCCTGAGCGCCCGGCAGATAGAGCTGCAACTGCAACTGAAGAATAACCTGACCATGCTGATCAGCGCGATGGCCGACTCCAGCAACCGCTATATCCAGCTGGAGCAGCCGGTTCCTGACATCCGGAAAACCGCTCAGGACGGGGCACTCTATCTGCAGCATCTGGCAACGGCGATCGCGGAACTGGAAGCCCTGAACCAGCGCTTCGAAGACCCGGCACTGTCTCACCTGATTGCCATGGCCAATTCGTTTCGTCAGCAGGTGAAGCACCTGATCGATTACAAAGTGCAGAGTGACCAGTTGGCGACCACCGTCGTCCAGTGCGCCCGGCGGCTGTCGGAGCACATCAACCTGACGATGCAGCAGCACCGCGTCAGCCTGAAGCAGTCAAAAGGGCTGCTGGAGCTGCTGGTGTGGCTGACGGTATTGTTCAGTTTGGCCACGCTGACTCTGGTAGTGACGCTGTTCCGCTCCCGTCAGGCCTCACTGCGCGTACTTGCGGACCTCACCTTCGCGGTACGGGAAGCCCAGGCCGCGGCCGACACCAAGGCCCGCTTCCTGGCAACCATGAGTCATGAGATCCGTACCCCCATGAACGCCATCATCGGCCTGAGTCAACTGGCCCTGAAAGAGCCGATGTCGGAAAAGCTGGCCGGCTGGCTGAGGCGGGTGCATCAATCTGCTCACGGACTGCTGCATCTTCTTAATGACATTCTGGACGTCAGCAAAGTCGAGGCGGGCAAGCTGGTGTTGGAAACGACACCGCTCGACCTGCACCAGGTGCTGGCGCAGCTGAACGCCACCGCGGCGTTTTCCGCCCAGGAGAAAGGGCTCAACTGGCAGATCACCGTCGCCCCCGGTGTGCCGGCCAATCTGCTGGGCGACCCTTTGCGCCTCGGCCAGATACTCCAGAACCTGGTCAGCAACGCCATCAAGTTCACCCATAAGGGCAACATCCAGCTCGATATCCGGGCGCTCAGCCTGGATGACCAACAGGTGACTCTGGAGTTTGCCGTTTCCGATACGGGTGTCGGCATCGCGCCCTCACGCATTGAGTCACTGTTTCAGCCCTTTGATCAGGGCGACCCGGCCACCACGCGACACTATGGTGGCACGGGTCTGGGACTGGCCATCAGTCAGGGCATTGCGGCCGCCATGGGTGGAAAGATTTCGGTCACCAGCCTACCCGGCAAAGGCAGTCGATTTGCGTTGCAGGTAACACTGGAACCGGCAGAGTCGCTGCCCCCTGTTGCGCCGAAAGGCTGCCATCAACTGAACGGTAAATCCCTGTTCTGGCAGGGCAGCTCGGAGGCATGCCCTCCGGATTGGCGGCCATGGCTGGCGCTTCAGGGTCTGAGACTGATTCACTGCGATCACCATCAATCCGCCGATCTGTTGGTGGCACTGGACAACGCGTCCGGTCCGGCACCGGCTCAACCTCACGTTGTGCTCCACTCTTGCTGGCGTGAGCCCCATCGCGACGGCCTGACCCTGCATCTCAATCTGCCGGTCAGCAGCGTCCGGCTGGCCGAAGCCCTGAGCCAACTAATTGACCCTCAGCAGGCCTGCAACCCGGGCGCTGCCCCGACAGCGTTGCTGAATAGCCTGCCCTCCGGCAAGCGGGTGCTGCTGGTTGAGGATAACGAAATCAACCAGGAGCTGATTCTTGGCCTGCTGGCACCGCTTCAGTGGCATCTGGATCTGTGCGGTAACGGCCTGGAAGCGCTTGAGCAGATCAAGCGTCAGCACTACGACCTGATCCTGATGGATTGCCATATGCCGGTGATGGACGGCTTTGATGCCGCCAGTCACATCAAGGCGGAGGGCCGCTGTCAGGCCCCGTTGGTTGCCATGAGTGCTTACGTGCTGCCGGAAGAGAAAGCCCGCATGCGGCGCTGCGGTTTCGACGACTCGGTGGACAAGCCGATTCAAATCAGCCAACTGCAGGCGGTGCTGTCGCGCTGGTTGCCCGTCGAAACGCCGCCGATCGGCGCTGACGCCACCCCTGACAACCCTTCCCTGCCGGACATCGACGGCATTGATATGGATGCCGCACTGCAGTGTGGCGGCGGCCAGTTCGCAACAATTCATCGCGCACTGACGCTGTTTGCCGACCAACTGGAGGCGTTTGCCCAGCTTCCACCCGAACCGGTCACCGAACTGCGGCCGGCGCTTCACTCCCTGAAAGGCGTGGCGGGCAACCTGGGGGCTAAAGCCCTCTACTGGCAATGCCACCAAACCGAACAGGATCTGTCCCTGCTGCCCGGCCTGCAGGCGCAGTCCCTGGCGCTGAGCCTGGCGATTCAAAACAGCATGCGCCCGCTCAGCAACGACCGGACCGGCGCGACGGAGCCCGGCTGCCGTTCTCAGCTGGTGGCCGCCCTGCGTTGCGGGGATGGCCATGCGCTGACGCTGATTCAACAGCATACCCCGGACAGTCTTGGGCTCTCCCAGACACGTTTCCGGCAAACTGAAACGGCGATACACCAATTCGACTTTGACCTGGCCATTGGCCTGATAGAGAACCCGGAAAATGACTGAGCCTCTGTGCGTCGTAATTGACGATAACCCCATCAACGCCCTGCTTCTGGAGCAAGCGCTGGTCAGTCGCGGCTGCCGAACCTTCGCCCTCACCGATCCTCTGCAGGCGGAGTCGATCATTGCGGATGCCGGCGTCGCTCCGGCGCTGTGCATCATAGATCAGTACATGCCAGAGCTTCCGGGCCACCAGCTTGCCGCGCATCTGCGTGCCCGTTTTGGTGACGCCTGCTGTTACGTGGCCTGGAGTGCTGCCGTTCTGGGTGAACCGGAGCGCATGGCTTTTGATGAAGTGCTGGATAAGCCGCTCAACTCCGCGTCCCTCGACGCGCTCCTCGCGTTGCTGGGCCTGGGCCACGACGCCGGCCCGATGGCGACGCTGACTGCGGCCGAACGCCGCGAACTTCTCGCCCTGTTTGCTCAATGCACCGGTGACGACCTGAATCATCTTGGCACGGCACTGCTGAGCCATAACGCCCAGGCTGCGGCCCACTGGCTGCACAAAGTTGAAGGCAGCCGCGCCATGCTCGGATTGCCGCTGCCGGCGCTGGTTGAGGTACGGGAAGCCGTGGCGGATAACCACTGGGACAAGGCCACAGCGGCGCTGGTCCGTGTCCAGTCTGAACTGGCCATGCTTGGCGAGGGCTCACGGTGAGCGAAAGGCATTACAGTGAGCTGAAAGTGCTGATTGCCGACGACGCCCAACCGGTCCAATCCTTTCTGCGCTTGCTGCTGCGTCGTCTGGGCTTTCTGGATGAGCACATTCTTACCGCCAAAAACGGCAAGGAGTGCCTGCGTCTGGCGCAGGCCTATCCACTGGACCTGATCCTGTGCGATTTTAACTTCGGCGACGGCCTCAATGGCCGCCAGATCCTGGAGGAGCTTCGCCACCACCGGCTGTTGTCCGAATCAACGGTGTTTATCGTGATTACCGGAGAAGCGACCGATCGGGTGGTTCACGCGATGTTGGATCTGAAACCGGACGAGTACCTGCTTAAGCCGTTGAATCCGGCCATGCTCAAGCAGCGAATTGACCGTGCTCTGACCCGACGCCACCATCTTCTGCCGCTGCATCAGGCGATCGCCTCAGGCGAGTTTGAGCACGCTCTGAAACTGTGTGACGAGCTGGCCGTCTGGCACCCTCACTATCTGTCCACCCTGAGGGAAACCCAGGGGCGTTTGTTGCGGAAACTGCGGTTTTTCGATGAAGCCCGAATCCTCTATCAGTGTGCGCTGGCCCAGAGCGGTGCGGACTGGGCCCGCCTGGGTCTGGCCAACACTCACCTGGATCTGGGCGAAGCGGAAGAGGCCCTGGCCCTGTTGGAGCCACTGATGGAAGGCAAACGCGCCACCGTGGACGCGTTGGACTGTTTGAGCCGCTATGCCCTCTCCACTCTGCGCATTCCGGACTCCATTGCTCACCTGCAGGCGGCGCACCGGCTCGCCTCTGACACCTCCCATCGGGAAGGGTTGATCTCCGATCTGTGCTACTGCGCGGACGACGCCATGGGGATGGTCAAAGCCTACGACGCCTATTACCTGAAGAGTAAGGGCACCTTCCGCGACACCGTGTTTACCCGCTTAAACCGGGTCCGACGTTTGCTTATGGGTTATCCGCTGCTGCCCGAAGCAGAGCGACCACAGTGTCTGCAATTGATCACGGCCCTGCTGGCCAAACTGGACGCCACTGAGGCCAAGGGGCCAATCCAACTGGCCAAGGCGCATCTGCTGTTGCTGACCGGGCGGATAAAGGAAGCCGTGGCGCTGACGCTGGCCATTGGCCGCAACGGTATGCTGAACCATTTCTACGACTGGCAGCATCTGGCACACCTGATGCTGACACTCTCTTTTGACGAGGAGTTCCGGCGGGCGATGACCGAAGCGCGGGCACGACTGACGCCTCAGCAAGAGGAGCTGAATGTCGAAGTACGGGCCGCGATGCTGGCGCATCTGGAGGCACAGTATGAAGGCAAAATGGGCGCGCTGGAGCGTCTCTACGGACAATGGCAGGGGGCGGCCCACTCCCTTGATCATCAGCTCAGACTGCAACTGCTGATGGCAATGCACCATTCGGCACCCTATCTGAGCCCGGTGTGCGAAAAGCTGCTGGCAGAGTTACGCATCGCCTGGCCACAGGGGATGCCGCGTCAGCAGGTGCTGGCCATTGAGCAACAGTGTCAGAAAGTGGTGGCTGCCCTGAGCCAGAAGCGGGCAGCCTGAGCCCGTCAGAGCAGCGCCATAACCAACAGATAGAGCGCGCTGACCAGAATGCTGAGCCAGGTCAGCAGCGTTCCGGTAAAGCGTCCGATGTGATAACCGCCATTACCGCCAAGCAGGCCCCAGGGGTGCAGCACCCGCCCCAGCACCAGCGCCAGGCCGCCCCCATGAACCAGCCAGACGGGGGCGCCGCTGGCTTCACTGCACCCCAGAAGAATCAGTGCGATGGGCGCGTACTCGGTCAAATTGGCATGGGCACGAACCCGCAGTCGTAATCCCCGGTTATCGGCGTCACCCACCCCGATCTTCAACTGTCTGCGCTGACGCACCACCTGCCAGGCCAGCGCCAGGGTAATCAGCCCAATCCAGGCGGCGTAAAAACCGGTCCACTGCAATGCCATTGTCACTCCCTTATCCATCAGGTTCGAATTCAACGGATAACCTATTGGAAAGGAACAGCAAAAGCGAATCGCCGTTGGCTAAGTGCAACAAAAAACGGAGCCTGATGGCTCCGTTCCCGTTGGCAGATGAGGTTCGCTTTATGGCTGCCGACGTACCGCCTTCAATGTCATGACGGGCAACTTGAGTTTTCGGACCCATAGCAGGCCGACAAAGCTCAGGGCAAACCCCAGTGCCAGCAGCTCATTGCTGATCATCTCGTTCAGGTGCAGCACTATGGTGCTGAGCAACAGGCCCATCGGCAACAGGTGTTTGGTGGCCTGCTGCCGGTACTGGCCAATGCGCTGCTGCAATCGGGGCTGATCTTCCGGCTCCACCTGCAGTGGCGCTTCACAGCGCTCACAGGGCCATTGCTGATGCTTCATCAGGTCAGCAAAGCGCTGAGCCCCCATCTCGACGTCCTGCTCACAGGCAGGGCAGTGATACTGAATACCGGGTTTCATCGTATAACAATCTGAGGGTTAACCATCGATGGCGCTAACATATCCGGCCCGGCACAAAAGAAGCAAGCCCGGCCTGCGTGTCGGCAAGCCCGGCTTCAGCTTGCGTCCCACTCTGCGCGCATCAGGCCATACACCCGGTGGTCCACACACTGGCCATTCACCAGCTCAGCACGGCGTACCGTCCCTTCTAAGGTAAAGCCCAGACGCTCAGCAACGGCGCAACTGGGAGCGTTGGCCGTCGCACAGCGCAGTTCCACCTTCTCCAGCCCGAGCACCTCAAAGCCGTAGCGGATAAGCCCCTGGGCGGCCCGGGAGACGACGCCTCTGCCCTGAAACGCTTCCGCCAGCCAGTAACCCAGAACGCCAACACGCCGGGCATCCATATCACGCAGATCCATCATCCCCACCAGCTCACCGTCCAGCAGCAAGCCACAGATCAGACTGTGCCCCTCTCCGTATTCACTCAGGGCCTGACACAGATACTGCCGACTGTCCTCATGGTGCTGGACCATGCCTGGCCAGCCCAGAAACTGGCTCAGGTAATCCCGGTTAGCCAACACCAGCTCAAACAGCCTGGGGGCGTGCTCCGGCCCCAGCAGTGCGAGCTTCAGTTCCTTGTCGATGGGAAGGGTAAACATCGTCTGTCCTTGATACAGCTGAAACAGGAAAACCCGTTATATCATCGTCAGTTACAACTAACCAATCGGCCCCGGATGGAATCCTCACAGGGATCCAGCGCACAGTTATGCAGTGATAACACTGGAAAACCTTCGCAAACATGCGAACCTAAGCCTCTACGTTTCAATCCGGCCCGGACGATGAAAGAGAAACTGACCAAACACGATGAGAAGCAGCTGACTCAATTGCTGGAGCAATGCGCCCAAACCGGCGGTATGGACCTGCTTCAGGCCAAGGGATTTCTGGCGCACCTGCACTGCCACCCGCGTACCCTGGACCCTGCCAGCTGGAGCAGTGCCATTGCCGGGGTGGAGCCAGAACAAGAGTATTGGCCCTTCGAAGCCAAAACCATGGAAAAGCTGTTCACCCTGTTCAACCAGCTGCACGATGAGGTGCACCAGAAGCAACGCCTGATGCCCGCCGACCTGGCGGAGCACATCGACGCGCTGAAACAGCGTGAAGTGCCGCAGCCGCTGCGACACTGGCTGGCCGGGTTTATGACCGGCTTCGTGTTCCTGAACGAAGCGTGGCAGGAGCTGCTGACCGAGGAGCAGTTTGAAGAGGTGGAATCCTGCGCCAGCCTGCTGGGCTATGTGGCGACCCTGGGCAGTGAAGAAGAGCACGCCATTGCCTGGCGCCAGGGCGGTGAGCCCGAGCCGGACCAGTTGGTGAAGGCCATTGAAGAGGCCCTGGAGTATATGCACGGCTGGAGCCAGGTGAAACTGGATGACGAAGGCGAGCTGGCTCCGGTGCAATCCGCGCACTGACCCATGCACTACCGACGATAAGGGGCCTTGATGGCCCCTTCTGTTTTTCTGAGAGTCAGGTCGCTGACTGAGCCGCCAGCTTGGTCTGGATGTAGTCGCTGTGGCTGACGTAGAGCAGATCCGCCACCTTACGGATGATCGCCTCTTCCTGAGGGTCCAGCTCGCCATCCGCATACGCCACTTGCCATAGGCCCTGAACCAGCGCGACTTTCTGCTCCTGATTCAGGTTCTTTTTGGCGACCGAGGTAAAGGCAAACAGATCGGACGCTTCCTCGCTGACCTCCAGGGCCTGGTCAAACAGCGTCCGAAGCTCCCGCTCCGATAGCGAAAAGCCCTTCTCCAGCAGATGCCAGATCGCCGCTTTCTCTTCGGCGCTGTGGCTGCCATCGCTTCGCGACACTTCCAACAACAAGGCGGCACAAGCCAGGCGGGCATCCACTTCACTCTGCTTCAGGGCAGAGTCCTGCTCAGAGCTGAGCAAACGGCGTAATCGGGCAAGAATCATCGCAGCACTCCCAAAAGGTGTCCGGAAAGATAAGGTTAGACACCCAAAAACAGAAAAAGGCACCCGATGGGTGCCTTTTTCATACAAGCTGGCGATTAAACGCGCTTAAAGTCGATGTGAGTGACTTTCGGCTTGTAGGGGTGACGCTGCATGGCTTGCGCTTTTACTTTCACTTCCTGACCGTCGATCATGAGGGTCAGAACGTCAGTGTAAAACGCGTCTTCGTCCTGAGCGTGCAGGATCTTGTCGTGCTCCAGCTCGATGGAAACGGCTTCAGCGTCGCCACCGTAGATGATGGCAGGGATCAGACCAGCGTGACGCAGGCGGCGGCTCGCACCTTTCCCCGCGTCGGTGCGGACTTTGGCTTCGAATACGAAAGACATAGGTAAAACCTCAAAATATAGAAATAAAGATGCCGACGTTTGCGACCAACGTCGGCACTTTGCTTTAAAAGCCGGCGGATTCTATCACAGCGAAAAAGCGCGCAACAAGCCGGTTTTTGCTTTTTTACCAGCGTCGAACCCGGCCCGTATCCAGATGCACAAAACCGGAGCGCGGATAGTAGCCAACCCCGCCGCCCTGAAGCGCCAGCGCTGCCTTTCTCACGTCGGCCAGGGCAATGCCCGGCATGGCGATGTCCACGGCCATGGCTTTGGTGTGGTAGCTGCGTTTGGCCACGCCACCGGAGCGGGCAGCCAGCATCTCATTGGTCTTCATGCTGCGGTAGCCGGAGATCAGATGGATCTCCTTGTGGTAATCGAGCTTCTGAGCAAGCAGGAATACCAGCTCGTACAAGCCCCGATCGATGGGGGCCACTTCGTTAACCCGGTGATCGCGCAGGATGTTATCGAGCTGACCCAACCCTTCGGTCTGGTAGTGGCCCTCACCCCAGAAGTCCGCGGTGGTGCGTTCTCCGGTGTGGCGGTTGTAGAAACTCAGTGTGCGAGCAGGCGCATCCGGTGACTGACGGCTGGCATGGGCAATACCTGGTAATCCGGCCAACATCATTGTGGCCCCGGCGCCGCCCAGCAGGCGCCGTCGCAAAGTGCAGATCTCTGACATCGTAAACCCGAAACGATAAGTGTTGTTCTACCAGGAAGTGTCCCCTTCCCGTACTTTGTTGGCCCACCCTACCGATCGTTTTTTGCGCTTTCAAGTGTTTAATTTTGCACGAACCCTTAGTGGTAGCACGTTATTCTGTGCAACTTGCTCATCTTTCAGAACTTATCTGTTCTTGTGCCGCAGACATTATCCAATTGGGTGTGGCCGCTTTATCCAGTTCGTAGATGTCGTTTCGGTACTGTGCCAGTCCGGACTCCATCCAGGCACTCCAATACACAAAGTACACCGCCAGCGGCTGGCTTAGGGTCAGCCAGCGCGGTTCACCGGCGCCCAGGTAACGTTGAATCGGGGGGCCGTCCGGCGCGTGCGCCTGCATCAGCAGATTGGCCAGCAGGTCGGCATTCTGGATCCGCACACAACCGGAGGAAAGCGCCCGCTGACTGCGGTCAAACAGTGACTTTTTGGGAGTGTCATGCAGGTAGATCGCCTGGCTGTTGATCAGGTGAAACTTATACCGGCCCAGCGCATTGCTGGCGCCCGGGCGTTGCCGCAGCCGGTACGGAAACCCTTCATAAGCCAGTTTTGACAACTCATCCGGCGAGAGCCATACCGGGCGGTTCTCTCGGTCCAGCACATCGAAACGGTTACGCTGGACGTAGCTGCCATCCACCAATATCCGCGGCAACAGGTCCTTGCGCATAATGGAACTGGGCACGTTCCAGTAGGGATTCACCACCACACTGCGGATCTCCGTATGCATTCGGGGCGTCCTTCGGGTTGGCATCCCCACCACCACCCGGGCACGGAAGCGGGACTGCCCCTGCTGAACCCAGTCAAGCCGGTAGTCGGGAATGTTGATCAGCAGGTGGTCCGGCGCGAAGTAGTGTCGGTCATGAGCCTGCCGCACCATGGCACGAGCCAGCAAACGGGCGCGCTCTTCGTAGTCGAGCCGCAGCCAGCGACGGGTTTTGGGCCCGATAACGCCATCGGCAATCAAACCATGCCGACGCTGAAACTGCTCCACCGCCGCCACCAGCCCCAAATCGTATCGGCGGCTGTCGGTTTGTCCCGGGTAGTCACCCAGGCGGGCCAGTTGAATGCGAATAGCGGGAATTTCGACGCTCTGCTCGCCGGGTTTGATCAGGCCCCACTCTCCGATGTCCGGTCTGGGTTTGGTGCTGAGGTGAGCCAGGCGGCGTAGATGGTTGGTGAACGCCAGATAGTGAGGAATGGCCGGCTCCAGCGCGAGAACCCGCTCATACAGCCGTCCGTTGGCCGCATCGTGGGCCATCGTGGTGGCAAAGCCGACTTCCGGCAACAAGGCCAGCGACTCGTCAAAGGTCAGGCCGCCCGGCGGGAAGCGATAGATTTCGCGCCAGAACGCCTGAATCAACAGGTAGGCTTCGGTATACAGACGACTGGCCAGCCCGGAGGAAGGCGCGTCGCGTAAACGATGGCGGAGGTCAGCAAAACGGGGATCCAGATCCGCTGCCGCAAGGATCGCCAACTGTCCCTCAATTTCCCGTGCCGCCTGTTCCTGGCGTGAATCAGCAAACCACAGTGGCAGTCGATCCTCCCCGGCTGCTACCCCGCTCAGACAGCACAGCAGGATAAGAGCACAAAAGCGCATGGGATCAACCACTCAAACTACCTAACTACCCAGACAGTATGGCAGGTAGACCGGCACTCACCGGGCCAAAATGCACATCGCCCGGCTTTTCAGCCGGGCGATGTTTTTACAGTGCCAGTTTCTCCTGGAGAAACGCCATCCAGGGGTCGGCGGAAGCCTGGTCGTAGTGTCGGGCCTTTTCAGCTCGCTCCAACGCTTCGGCAAACTGCCCCATCTGGTAGTAGGCGCGCACTGCCATCATCTCCACGCGGAGTCGTTCGTCGCCATCCAGTTTGAGCGCATCCAGCTTCGGCAGCAGTGACACCGCCGCCGCATAATCAGAGGCCATCACCCGCACTTCAAACTGGTTCACCCGATAGGTCTCATCCAGCTCCGCCGCTTGGCCCCAGGCCTTCTGGGCGGTGTCCCACTCCTGCGCCATCTGCCAGTAGCGGGCCAGTTGCACCCGATTGTCCAGGGTGTCCGGGATCTGCTGCCCCAGCTGCGCCGCCATAAAGCGGGCGGCCAGTTCCGGAATGTTGCGGTTGGCAAACAGCTGAATCAAAGAGCGGTAATCCCCTTCGCTGTCCAGCAGCCCATTCTGTTCGGCCAGGGCCAGGGTGCGCAGCGCCGCTTCCTGATCTTCCAGGCGCAACTGGACACTGGCACGCTGACGCCACCAACTGAGACGATCCGGCTCCAGCGCAATCAGTTCTGCCGTTACCTTCAGCGCTGCCGGCCACTGATTCAGCTGTTGGTGCGCGCTCAGCATCATCTGGTAAGGCGCTACCGATGGCTCCAGTGCCACCGCAGCATGGGCGGCCGGAATCACTTCGGCCCACTGCTCCAGCTGGAAGTGGCTTTGCGCGATGCGCAGATGCAGATCGGCGGTCACCAGTTCCGCCGGCCCGTTATCGCGGATCCACTGATAGTGACTCAGCGCCGGCTGAAACTGCTCATTCATCAGATGAATGTCCGCCACCATACGGCGGGTCTGGGCGGCGGTCATCTCATTGAGCACGCCACTGTTCAGCGCAATTTCCAGCTGCGCCAGCGCTTTGTCCGGCTGCTCGGCCGCCCAGTACAGGCTGCCCAGCAAGCGGGACACATAAGCCTTGGCTTCACCATCGCGGGGTTCCAGCGGCTCCAGCAGGGCAATGGCGTCCGCCAGCTTGTCCGCTTCATAGAGGGCCCAGGCTTCCTGAACTTTGCTGGCCATAATGGGGCTCATGGCCGCCTGTGCCGTACCTGCAAGCACGGCCAGACATAGAATCAGCGCTCTCATCGGTTCAGCTTAAACTCCAGTTTTGCGGTTTGTCCGGGTTGCGGAACCGCTTTGCCATCGAGCTGTTTAGGCTGGTACTTCCAGCGGGACAGGGCTTTCATCGCGGCCTGGTCGAACAGACGAATCGGCTCCGACTCAATCACCCTGATGTTGCGGGGGCGCCCCTGCTCATCAATGGTGAATTCCATCACCACGTAGCCTTCGGCACGCATCCGCAGCGCACGCTGGGGATAGGCCGGTTCCACCCGGTACAGCGGCATCGCCTGGCGATCCGCCGTGGCCATCTCCGCTTTGCCGGGCATGCCAATCTGGATGTTACCGGGCCCTTCCAGCGCCAGTGACGGCAGGTCCATCGCCATCTCCACCGACGCGGTGCTGGCGTTGTCCACCACCTGAGCCTGAGGCAGCTCCGGCAACGGTGGCGGCGGTTCCGGCAGTGCCCGGCTGCGGCGGTTAAGCTGCTCCGGGCGGTCCGCCATCAGCACTGACACGGGGGCCGGGCCAGGCTCGCTGGGTGCGGCACCCGGCCCGCCGGTGACCATCATCGCCATCAGGCTGAACAGCCCGGCAGTGATGCCGCCACCGAGGACCAGGGCCAGCAGGTAGTCCCTCATTGGCCTGGCTCCGCAGCCAGGGCGATGTCGGTAATGCCCGCCGCCTTAGCGGCGTCCATTACTTTCACCACCACCCCGTTAAAGGCACGCTCATCGGCCTGAATCACCAACGGAGATTCAGGCTGGTCCGCCCGCAGGCGTTCCAGGTTGGCCTGAACCCGCTCAATGTCGATACGACGCTGATCGATGTAGATCTCATTGCGGTTGTTGATCGCCACAAACAGGCCGACGCCCGCTTGAGAAGCCGCCGTGGAGGCTTCCGGACGGTTCACATCGATACCGGACTCACGCACAAACGAGGTGGTCACGATAAAGAAGATCAACATGATAAAAACGATGTCCAGCATCGGAGTGAGGTCTACCTGAGCCTCCTCCTGCTGGGGGGCAGGACGCAAAATTCGCATCTCAATTCTCCCGGGGCAAGGCATTCGCCAGGCCGTGCAGGGCACGCTGGCTGTATTTCTGCAAACGGGCGTGGACAAAGAGTCCCGCCAGGGCTGCGACCATCCCCGCCATCGTGGGCAGGGTGGCCATGGCAATACCGGCTGACATCAGCTTGGGGTTACCGGTGCCCTGAGCCGCCATCACATCAAATACGCTGATCATGCCGGTCACCGTACCGAGCAGACCCAGCATGGGGCAGATTGCCACCAGCGCTTTGATGAAGTTCAGGTTGGCATTCAGGGCGCGTTCGGCGCGGCCAAGTATGCCCTCACGGCAGGCTTCGGCGTACCAGCTGGTGCGCTCTGCGCGCGCCTGCCACTGAGCCTGCCACTGGGCGGACTGGGCCGGGAAACGACGGGTCAGAAACAGCACCCGCTCCATCATCAGCACCCAGCTGATCAGCACCACGGCAGCCAGCACCCAGAGCAGCGGACCGCCCCGGGCCATAAACTGGCCTATCCAGTCCCACCATTGGGTCATGCCTTGGACTCCCCATCCGCATGGGCTGCCACCAGCGCAATGCTCTCTTTCTCCAGCAGGCTGCGGATCACCGCGACCCGGGTAGAGAGCAGGTTGTGAGCCAGCAGCAACGGCATGGCCGCCACCAGACCCAGCACCGTCGTCACCAGCGCCATGGAGATACCACCGGCCATCACTTTCGGGTCGCCGTTACCGTACTGGGTGATCACCTGGAAGGTTTCGATCATCCCGGTTACGGTTCCCAGCAGGCCCAGCATCGGCGCAATGGCCGCCAGCAGTTTCAGCATGGAGAGGCCTTTTTCCAGCCCCTGCTGTTCGTTCACGATCGCCTCGAGCAGTTTCAGCTCCAGGGTTTCAAGGTTGTGATGCTTCTGCGCGTGGTAAACGCTCAGGATCCGGCCCAGCGGGTTGTTGCCGTTCGGCTCGGCTTGCTTCAGTTGCTTGCTGATCGCCAGTTGGCTGCGCAGCAGCACGGCCGCACGCATCAGGGCAATGATGCCGCCCACGGCCAGCAGTGCCATGATCACCTGCCCGACCAGCCCGCCGTGGGCCAGGCGCTGAGCCAGGGTCGGGGTTTGCTGATACTGGTCCAGCAGTTCGCCCATGGCCGGGTCAATCACCAGTGCTTCGCCCTGCCCCGGCAACATCACGTCAGGTTGACGGGGATAGAGGGTAGCCAGGCCACGCTGGGTGTCCGCCTGGGCAAAGCCCTGCTCGGCAATCAGGTTGAACGGGCCAACGCGCCACACGCGGGCATCCGCAGTTTTGCCGTCGGTCTGGGCCAGCGGCAAC
This sequence comes from Marinobacter nauticus, assembly GCF_019801015.1. GTDB lineage: Bacteria > Pseudomonadota > Gammaproteobacteria > Enterobacterales > Shewanellaceae > Ferrimonas. Next base: position 90,137 of record NZ_JAHVJZ010000011.1, on the reverse strand, counting down.
GTCACCTGAGTGATCGCCGCGCTGTCTTTGATGTCTTCCAGCATCAGTGCCGGCAGCGCCTGCAACTGAGCCAGTTCCGGCAGGCGATCAGCACGGGCCATCGCTTCTGCCTGTTCAATTCGCTCCGGCGCCGTCAGGGCCAACGGGCCACGGTCCAGCTCGGCCGCCAGCTCACCACCGACCTGACGCACCACACCATACACTTCACCCAGTGCACCGGTGGCCAGAGTCAGTTCGGTTTCCTTTTCGGACAGCGCACGCTCGTTGTCGCTGAAGGCCTCGCTCAGGGACGCCACTTCGGCTTTCAATGCCTTCAGGGCCGCCTGTTGGGCTTTGAGCTGCTGGGACACTTCCGCCGCGCTGGCCTGATGACGGGCCTCGCGCTGGGTATTGTGGCTGGCTTCCGCCGCGCGGACTTCGGCACTGCGGGTGGCCATGTCGGAGTTCGCTGCTGCGCCGGTGGCCAGAAGCAGCATCGCCGCTGTCAGTGCGGTTTTGGTGGTACGACGCATTATTGGATCTCCTGGCTCAGAGGGAGGGTCAGCAGGGACGGGGCCTGATGGCCCGCGGCGATGCCGTAAGCCTGGGACAGCAGGCTTGGGCTTACGCCCTCGGCGTGTTGCCACTGGCCGTTTTGCCAGATCCAGTACTCACGTCCGTCCAGGCTGCGGGCCAGCAGGCTGAGGCGGCCCAGATGCAGGAATTCCGCTTCGCGGCTCTCTTCACCAGCCAGGTTCAGGGTATCGCGGTAGATACCGAGGCGGCGGCCATACTCCATCTCAATCTGGTAAGCCTCCAGCAGACGACGGAATTTCTCCGCATCCGCCACATCCGCGCGGCCCATCATCTGGTTCAGGTCCGCCAGGCGCTCACGGCGCTGCTCAGCTTTAAGCGGCAGGTCATTGGCCACCAGGGTGTCCAGATCTGACAGCATGCGGTACATCAGCGGCACCAGGCCGGAGCGGGTTTGTTCGATGCCCGCCAGCTGGCCGTCCAGGCTCGCCAGTTCACGTTGTTGATCAGCCACAAGACGCTCGAGATGGTCGCGATACACGCTCAGGTTGCTGATCTCCTCCTTGACCCGCTCCAGCTCGGCTTGCTGGCTCAACTGTTGCTCACTCAGACGGTTGACTTCCGCCTGAGTGTCCCGGGCGGCGTTCTGCAGCGCCTGCTGATTCTGCTCAGCCTGCGGCAGGCCACTGGCCAAAGTCGCGCTGCTCATCAGCAGACAGGCAAGACCCAAGGCTCGTGATTTCATGATGAAACTTACCTTAAGAAGGATTGGAAGATTGGATACGGCAACGGATAGTGACAGGAAAATCAGATGGTCTCAATAGGAATAATTCTCAATTGAGGGGGATTTGCGGAAATAGTGATCTGGAACAGATCGACGGATTTGTACCGGGTTAACAGGGCATGAGGGAGATCACAGTTTATTGTGAACCCGATGTCTACAATCCTTAACAGATTCATGCTCTTCCCACACTGTCTTGTTGGAATTGTCGGCATCCGGACTTCGGGTGCCGTTTTTTTTGGCCAGTTCCTGGCCGGTTGCCCCCCTGCCCCCTTGTTTCAGTCTGTGGCTCCGGTATAACAGCGGCTTTTGCCACGGAGCCGATTGTGAATCGTCAACAGCTGATCAAGCGCATGGCTGAGTTGAGTGAGCTCAACCAGGCCCAGTGCAAAGCGGTACTGTCCGCGTTGGAAAAAACCATCGCCCAGGCACTGCACGAAGGGGAAACCGTGTACCTCCCGCCGCTGGGCGTGTTTGAGGTGCGCCACCACCTGCCCCGGATGGGCCGCAACCCACAGACCGGCGAAAGCATCGAAATCCCCCTGAAAACCGTTCCGGCCTTTAAGCCCGCCAGCCCGCTGAAGAAAGCGGTGGCCGGATGATGGTTTGAGCGTGTCCACTGCGGACGCGCTGTCCATCCCGCGCTTGCGCGGTTGACCCAGGTCGCACCCTCAGTGCGCGGCACGATAAACACGGAGTTGTACCACGATGTTTCGTACCGGATTTTTACTGTCCGCCCTTTTTGTCCCTCTGGCCCTGGCCCAGTCCCCCGTCCCAACTCAACAAGTCACCGTCAGTGTCGGCTCCAACACCGCCACCGGACGGGACGCGTTTGACCTTGGACTGGGTTACCAGTTGGGTTACCGCTATCACTTCAACCAGCATCTGGCGCTCGATGCCGCCTGGGTGGAGCAGTCCGGCGGATTGGGCAGCGCACTGACCCTGGGCCTGATCCAGGAGTCACTGGACTACCACGGCGCTACGCTTGGGCTGAAAGGCACGCTGCCAGTCAGCAGCGGGTTCGAGCTGTTTGTCCGGGGTGGTGCCAATTACGGCACCGCCAGCCATGAGATCCGCACCTCCGATACCCGCCGGGAAAAGCACCGGGGCGTGCGACCGTACGTCGGTGGTGGACTGGCGTTTCGTATGGGACAGCACTGGGACCTGAGCCTGGAGTACCAGCATCTGGATATGGCCGAGGGCTTTGCCAGCAACAGCGCACTGATGGGACTGGGTTACCGGTTCTGAACCACAAAAAAGGGGCCTTGCGGCCCCTTTTCGTTTTGCGTCAGCGGGGTATCCCGAGCAGTACCCGATCCACAAACCGCCTCAGCAGATCGTTGGAGAGCGGCGTCTCCTCCGCGCTGTCCAGCACTTCTTTGAGGTGGTCAGCACCGTCGGTGTAATGGTGGGCAAACTGGGTCAGCCGCTCTATCAGCACCGCCCGGTCCACTTCCGGGTGAAACTGAGTGGTCCAGAACGGCGCATTATCCACTTTGAAGCTGTGGGTGCAGGGCTCGGTATAGGCCAGCAACGTGCAGCCCTCGGGCACTTCCGTTGCCCGTTCCCGATGCACTGACACTGCCATAAAGCCTTCCGGCATGTCGTGATAGAGCGGGTCCTGACGGGCGGCTTCGGTCAGCAATATCGGCACCGTCCCCATCTCGAAGTCCCGCTCGTCGCGAATCACCTCACCCCCCAGTGCCCTGACTGCCAGCTGATGGCCAAAGCAGGAACAGAACACCGGCAGGCGAACCTCAATGCAATGACGCAGCAACGCCATCGCCGGCACCACAAAGGGGTAGTTCTCCGGCTCCAGCACGCTGGCTTCGGAGGAACCACCCACCAACAGCGCATCCACCCCATCCAGCACCTCCGGACCAAACTCCGGCGTATCGAACAGATTAAGGATGCGGATCTGGTTGCGCTCGACGCCGCAGAACTGGGCGAAGCTGTTCCACTCCTCCTCACGAGTCTGGGGATTGTGGCGGATCTGCATCAGCAGCAGAGTCACGTTCGCCCGGTTCATAACGCGCCCCTTACCGTTGCGCCTCTTCCAACATCAGTGCGCGGATAAACTTAACCGGCGCGCTGCCGTAGGAGAGGAACTGTTCATGGAACGCTTTGATGCCAAAGTCGTCCCCTTTCACTTTCTTATAGTCTTCTCGGAAATCGTAAATTTCACGGAAGCCGGCGTAGTAGGAGGTCAGCTGTACCTGGCTGAGGGTCGCACGGCGCCACTTCTGAGCCGCTTCTTCATGCTGCTGGAAGGCACCGTTGACCAGATGGTCCATCACCGTCGCTTCATCCGCGCCCATCACCTGGATCTCGTAGTCGATGATGGTGTTGGTGATCACCCGCAGGTTCCACTTCCAGTACATCAGCCACAGCTCCATCTCAAAGTCGCCGTAGCCCTCTTCCAGCATCATCCGCTCGGTATAGACCGCCCAGCCTTCCACCATGGCGCCATTGCCAAACAGACTTTTCACCAGTGATGGCGACTCGTTGGAGTAGACCAGCTGGGTGTAATGGCCCGGGATCGCCTCATGAATATTGAGGATCTGCAGGATCCAGTGGTTGTACTCGCGCAGGTAGCTTTCCGCCTGCTCGTCGGTCATCCCATCCAGCGGCGTCACGTTGTAGTAGGTGTTGGCGTCCTTATCGAACGGCCCCGGCGCAGAGATGGAGGCACCGGCAAAGCCACGCATATAAGGCGGGGTTTCACGAACCACCAGCGGCTTGTTGGGATCCAGGGTGATCAGATCATGCTGACGGACAAAGGCTTCCAGTTCCGGGATCTGTGCCTTCACCTCGGCCACAAAGTCTTCCCGTTTCACATGACGGGAAGAGAGGTGGTCAATCAGGGTGCGTACCGCTTTCTGACCGTCGTTGGGCATCGGCTGGTCTGCCAGGTACTTTGGCCAGAGCTGTTCGGTGATGGAGAGCATCTGCTTCTGCGCCTGAGCGCGATCCGCCAGCGCTTTTTCATAGAGCTGTTTGGCGGTCATGCCGGATTGGATATCCAGCGCAAACTTCTCCTCGTAGAGTGTCTCGCCAATCCGGAATGAGCGGGCGCCATTGGCTTTCAGCTCAGACTCCAGATTTTCAAGGTAACTGATAAAGCTGATGATCGCCTGACGGGTCTGCAGGTAGCGCTGCTCAAACAACGCCTTCTCGCCGTCACTCAACCCGGACGCTTTGGCTTTGGCCAGCATGGTTTCATCAAACACCGCCAGCCCGCCTTTGTTCTGGAGAATGGCCAACTGAGTGTGTTCAAGAGTCGGGTTCTGAATGTTGGTGCGGGCAACCGAATAGAAGGCGTTCACATTGGCCATCCGACCGAGCACCGCTTTCAGCCGGGTATCCAGATCGGCGTACTCTTCGTTCATCAGACGGGCAAAAGGACCGGCCACGTTGTACTGGGCGGGGTTCCACTGCCAGGCCTTAAAGCGGGTGATGTCCCACTCCAGCGAGTTCAGCAGATTATCCAGCAGCGCCTTATCGGTGCGGGCATTGCTGGTCATCGGCACGTCGTCAAACGGCGCCAGTGCCTTGCGCCATTTGGCCACAAACGCGAGGGTGCGCTCACGGGCCGCATCATCCGGGATCACCATCTGGTCAGCGTAATCATAAACGCCGCTGTAAAGCGCCCAGGTGGGGGAGAGACGCCAGAGGTCGTCTATCAGTTGCTGAGACAGCTGCTGAAACTGCTCAGTCTGACACTGAGCGAGGCAGGGTGGGTTTTCCACCACAACAGGCTGGGAGGTTTGGCAGGCAGTCAGGCCCAAAACGGCCAGGCCGGCAAAGAGGGTCGTTCTCATTGTTTTATCTTTCCGACAACAGTTAAGGTCACGGAAAGTTAACCACTTTTTAGCCCTCTCTGTCAGCCCCAAGGCGTCGAAACAGAGTGAGCGAGGTTCGCCAGTTCTGGCGCCAGGCCAGCAGCAGAACAAACCCGCTCAGGTAAAGCGCCGGTTCCCAGTTGCCGGATTTCACAGACCACCAGAAGTGGATCGGGCCCAGCACCGCCACCAGATAGACCCAACGGTGCAGGCGTTGCCAGTGCCGCCCCATACGGCGCTGAACCCCTTTGGGCGAGGTCACGGCCAACGCCAGCAAGACCGCAAATCCCACCATGCCGACACTGATGTAGGGGCGTTTCAGAATTTCCGACAACAGCAGCGACCAGTCCAACAGCAGGTCAAACACCAGAAAGGCACTCAGGTGCAGCAACGCATAGGTGAAACTCCAGAGCCCAAGTAACCGGCGTACCCGCATCAGCCAGGGCCAGCGCTGCCAGCGCGCCAGCGGGGACACCAGCAGCGTCGCCAACAGCGTGTTGAGGATCCCCATGCCCAGAAAATGGATGATGTACTGGACCGGGTCGCCGCCGGCGGCGCCACTCTGCACCGCCAGCCAGAGATAGACCAATGGCAGGCCACAAACGAGATGCAGGGCGGTTTTGAGGGCCAGCAATTTTCCCTTGCTCATCAGTAATACCTGCGCAGGTCCAGATCCCGGTACATTGAGGCCACGTAGTCGCCATAGCCGTTGAACATCTCGGTGGGAATGCGCTTGGCCGAGAGCAACCCACCGGCACCGATGCGCCGCTCCGATGCCTGAGACCAGCGCGGGTGATCCACCTGCGGATTCACATTGGCGTAAAAGCCGTACTCGTTGCTGGCCAGCAGATTCCAGGTGGTGGGCGGCATCGTTTCCACCAGTCGGATGCGGACGATGGATTTGATGCTCTTAAACCCGTACTTCCACGGCACCACCAACCGGATCGGCGCGCCATTCTGGGGCGGCAGGGTTTTGCCGTAGAGCCCCACGCTCAGCAGGGTCAGTTCATTCATCGCCTCGTCGATACGCAGCCCTTCGACGTAGGGGTAGTCGATGCCGCCACCGAGGAAACGATTGCTCTGGCCCGGCATCTGCTCCGGGTCATAGAGGGTTTCAAAGGCCACGTACTTGGCTTTGCTGGTGGGCTCCACCCGCTTAAGCAGCGCCGCCAGCGGAAAGCCAAGCCAGGGCACCACCATCGACCAGGCTTCCACGCAGCGCAGTCGGTAGATCCGCTCCTCCAGCGGGGCCAGCTTAAACAGGTCGTCGTAATCCAGGGTCAGAGGCTTCGCCACTTCGCCGTCTATCACCAGTTGCCAGGGCTGCACTCTGAGGCCCTGAGCACGGGCTGCCGGGTCGGTCTTGGCGGTGCCGAACTCATAAAAGTTGTTGTGGGAGATCACCTTATTTTCCGGGGTCAGCGGGCCGTTGATCAGGTGGTCAAAGGTGAGATTCTTCTGATGCTGAAGGGCCTGACGGGCAAACGCCGCCTTTTCATCATCGCCAAACAGGAAGTCCAGCACACCTGCGTTAGCAGAGGACGAAAGCAGCGTGCCCGCCCCCACGAAGCCCAGCTGTTTGAGAATGCGCCGACGATCCTGAAACACCTCGTAAGGCGTCACCGCCGCTTCCGTCATGTTGTCCCAGGGACGCTTACCCTTGCTCGTCATTGCTCGTCCTTTTGAATCTGTGGTCAGCGTTTTAGACCCTGCTCACCGCAGAATAATTTCAGGCCGGTCGCTGCCGGCCTTATCGGTGCCATCCTGATTGCAACGTCTGCCACCGCCTTCCGGTTCACTGTACTGACGCTTTCAGCGTCTGCCATCGCTTCGGCCCGGTGGCAGACAAAAAAGTTCAAAAACCGGCGCTTACCGAATGATCAGTCGCGCCCGCCCCTCTTGCAGGCGTCTGCGGCCAATGACACTCTGTGGTTTTCCCCCTGAGAATCCGACACCACCATGACCACGCCGCTTTGGATTGCCCTGGGACTGGGCCTCCCCCTTCTGCTCGCTTTGATGGGCCTGCTGTGGCTGCGCCAGCAACTGGCACTGAGCCGTCAGGATGCCGATCAAAGTGCGCAACAGCGGGATGAGTTGGCCAGCCGACTGACCGCCAAAGAGCAGGAGCTGAACCGGCTCCACGCGGCACTGGGGCAGAGTCGCAGTCAGGAGCAGGCCCTGCGGGAGCAACTGGCCACCCAGAAAGAGAGTGAAACCCGCCTGAGCGCCCAGTTTGAAAACCTGGCCAACCGGATTTTTGAGCAGAAACAGCAGCAGTTTACTCAGCAAAGCCATCAAAGCCTTGATGCGGTGCTGACCCCCATCCGCCAGCAATTGGACCAGTTCCGCCTGCAGGTGCAGAGCAGCCATGCCGAAGAGAGCAAACAGCGCCACGCGCTGGAGCGCCAACTGCTGGATCTGAAAGCCCTCAACCAGCGCATGAGTGACGATGCCGTCAACCTGACCCGGGCCCTGAAGGGCGACAACAAGGCTCAGGGCACCTGGGGAGAAGTGGTGCTCGGACGCCTGCTGGACCAGAGCGGTCTGCGGGAAGGTCACGAGTACGACACCCAGGCCAGCTACCAGCAGGAGGACGGCAAACGCTTCCAGCCCGATGTGGTGGTGCACCTGCCCGACGGCAAAGACGTGATCATCGACGCCAAGATGTCACTGGTGGCCTATGAGCGCTACTACAGCAACGAGGATGAGACCGCCCGCGAAGCCGCATTGGCGGAGCACCTGGCCTCCATCCGAAGCCACATCAAGGCACTGGGCCAGAAGGATTATCACAAGCTGAAAGGGATCCGCACCCTGGATTACGTGCTGATGTTCATCCCGGTGGAGCCCGCCTTTGTCACCGCCATTGAGCGCGACCCCAGCCTGATCAACGAAGCGTTGGAGCGCAATATCATGCTGGTCAGCCCCAACAGTTTGCTGGTGGCGCTGCGCACCATCCAGAATCTGTGGCGTTACGAGCACCAGAGCCAGAACGCCCAGGCGATCGCTCAGTCCGCGGGCAAGCTTTATGACAAGCTGGTGGGATTCTCGGAAGATCTGCTCAAACTGGGCCGCGCGCTGGACACCGCACAGGGCAGCTACCAGCAGGCCCTCAACAAGTTTTCTCAGGGACGTGGCAACCTGCTCCGCCAGGGTGAACAGCTCAAACAGCTCGGTGCGGAGAGCAGTAAAAAGCCGGATCAGGCGCTGCTTGACCAAGCATTAAGCGAACAGGTCGAACTGACTGAAAAACCCAGCTGATCCGAGTTGTACCGGAGTCGTTTCGGACACTAAGCTTGCGCTATCGAGGCAAGGAGTGTCCGGTAATGAGATTACGCAGTTGGGCATGCGGCGGCTTGTTGTGCCTTTTTTCCCTGATCGGTCCGACCGTCGCTGCCAGCGCCGGACCCACCAGCACGAGCGGCGAATCCGCCAGCCTCGAAGGGCAACGTGCGCTTTACCGTCAGGCGCGCGAAGCGCTCAGGCTCGAGCGCACTACCGCCTACTACCCGTTAAGGCGACAACTGGACGGGTATCCCTTAACGCCGTACCTGGATTATCACTACCGGCTCGGACAATTGGGCGAGCTGACCGCCCAGCAGGCGGTTGAGATCCTGCAAGGGCTCGCCCCGACACCGCTTTATCACCCCTTTAAGCATCGCTTTCTGGTGTCCCGCGGCAGCCGTCAGGACTGGAAAGCCTTCCTGACCATCAGTCCGGAGCCGCCCCGCAACGAAGCGCTGCGTTGCTATTTCTACCGCGCCAAACTCAGTCAGGGCGACACCGCCACAGCCTGGCAGGGCGCCGAGTCGTTGTGGCTGCATGGCAAAAGCCGTGACAAAGCCTGCGACCCACTGTTCAAAGCCTGGACCAAAGCCGGTCAGCGCGGCGACGAGCTGGTGTGGCAGCGGATGTTGCTCGCCTTCGATGCGGGCCAATCATCGCTGTTGCGCTACCTCAACTCTCAGCTGAGCAAACCCGCCCGCAAGCAAGGTGAACTGCTGATTCGGCTCTACCGCCACCCGGCGGAATTGCGTTATGGCCCGCCGCTGAGCCGGTTGGGTGAACAGGGCGTAGAGATCGCTGCCGTCACCCTCAAGCGTCAGGCCCGCAAAGACGCCAGCCGGGCCTGGAGCCGCTATGAAGCCTGGCGGGGTAAGCTGGGTGATCATGAAGCGGAAGTGCGTTACGCCCTGCTTTACCGTGCACTGATCCAGGATGGCGAATGGAAATACACACTGGACAGCGAGCTGGCCCAGAGCGACAGCGATTACCTGATGATCATCCGCGCCCGCAAAGCGATCTTCGAAGGGGACTGGGCCGGGCTGCTCCACTGGCTTGGAAAGCTCTCTGAAGAAAACGCCAGCAAAAGCGAATGGCGCTTCTGGCGCGGCTACGCCCTGAAGCGGGAGGGCCAGCAGGAAGCGGGACTGGCGATCTGGCTGGAGTTGGCCAACGCCCGCAACTTCTACGGCTTCCAGGCGGCCCAGCAACTGGGACAACCCTACGCCATGAACACCGCCATGCCGACAGTGTCCGACCAGGCCAAAGCCGAAGTCCGGGCCATCGACGGGGTCGCCCGCATCAGCGAACTGATGGCACTGGGCCGGGAGTCCGAGGCGCGGGAAGAGTGGCGCTGGCAGATGGTGCGTCTGACCCCAACCCAGCAATCGGCCCTTACCGCCATCGCCTTTGACAAGCAGTGGCACTTCCTGACGGTGGACGGCACCATCATCGGCAAGATGTGGGATGCCCTGCCCTGGCGCTTCCCGACGGCCTACGGCGACCAGTTCCTGAAGTACGCGGAAATGCGGCAACTGGATATGGCCCTGTTGCAGGCGGTGGCTCGGCGCGAAAGTGCGCTTTACCCCCAGGCGCGCAGCCATGCGGACGCCTACGGTCTGATGCAACTGCTGCCCTCCACCGCCAAACGGACCGCCCGGCAGATTGGCGCCCGCTACAGCGGTCCGGCCGATCTCTACGAACCGAAACGCAACATTCAGCTCGGCAGCGCCTACTACCAGGGGCTGATGGACCGTTACGACGGCAACCGCCTGCTGGCATCCGCCGCGTACAACGCCGGCCCGCACCGGGTCACCCGTTGGCTGAACCGCAGCGACGGCAGCCTTGACGCTGCCCGCTTTGTGGCCACCGTGCCGTTCCGGGAAACCCGCGAGTACATAGAGGCGATCCTCAGCTACCAGCTGATCTACGCCAGCCTGGCTGGCCGGGAGTTGCCGCTGATGAGCGAGTCTGAGCGCACCCGCGACTATTGATTTGCCTACACTTAAGGCAGGTCCATTGGCCCGGAGGCGGCCATGCGTGTGCTGTTATTGTGCCTGTTACTGCTGGCTCCCAGCGCCGGGAGCCAGGTTTGGGTGGTGCCGTTAAAAGGGGTGATTGGCCCCGCCAGCGCTGACTTCCTGGTTCATCAGCTGGAAGCGGCAGCGGAGAACGACGTCACCCTGGTGGTGATCCAGCTCGATACCCCCGGCGGGCTGGATACCGCCATGCGCCAGATGATTCAGGCGGTCGCTCAGAGCCCGGTGCCGGTGGCCACCTACGTTTCCCCCTCCGGCGCCCGTGCCGCCAGCGCGGGCACCTACCTGCTGCTGGCCAGTCACATCGCGGCCATGGCACCGGGCACCAACCTCGGTGCCGCGTCGCCGGTGGCGATTGGCATGCCCAGCCAGCCCAACGATCCGCAAAACCAGCCGGAATCCACCGACGAGCCGGAGGGCGCCGGGGACAACGATAAAGTGGTGGCCCGCACCACGCTGGAAAAGAAAGCCCTTAATGACGCCATCGCTTACATCCGCAGTCTGGCCGAGCTACACGGCCGTAACGCGGACTGGGCAGAAAAAGCGGTCAGTGAAGCTGCCAGTCTGCCGGCCAGCGAAGCGTTAGAGCTGGGGGTCATCGACCTGATGGCTGACAACCTGCCTGACCTGCTGGAATCGGTCGATGGCCGCACCGTGCAGCTGCTGGCTTCCCCCCATGTGATCGACAGCAGCGGCGAGTACGTCATTCAGGAACCCAACTGGCGCCACCGCTTCCTGGCTGTCATCACCAACCCCAATGTGGCCTATATCCTGATGCTGGTTGGCATCTACGGTCTGATCCTCGAGTTCTACAATCCCGGCGTCGGCCTGCCCGGCGTACTGGGAGGGATCTGTCTGCTGCTGGCGATGTACGCCCTGCAGATGATGCCGCTGAATTATGCCGGCCTGGCACTAATGCTGCTGGGCATCATCCTGATGATCACCGAAGCGCTCAGTCCCAGCTTTGGCCTGTTTGGCATTGGCGGGGTTATCGCCTTTGCCCTGGGCTCCACCATGCTGATGGACTCCGACCTGCCCGGCTACCGGGTCGCCCTGCCCCTGATCCTGGGCATCTCCCTGACCTCCCTCGGCATCTTCACACTGGTGTTGAGCATGGTGCTGAAAGCCCGACGACGGCCCGCCACCACCGGGGATGTGCTGCTGGTGGGGGCCGACGCGGAAGTGGTGGATGGCTTCCCGGGACCTGGACGGGTGCGCTATGGCGGCGAAATCTGGCAGGCCACCAGCACAGAGCCCTTACAGGGCGGTGACGCGGTCACGATTGTTAAACGGCAGGGAATGACTCTGTCAGTCCAAAAGCACAAGGAGTCCTCATGATCACTCAATACACGATTCTCAGCGTGCTGGTTCTGGTGGTGGCGCTGCTGGTCAGCATGTTCCGGATCCTGAGAGAGTACGAACGGGCCGTGGTGTTTCTGCTGGGCCGCTTTCAGAAGGTGAAGGGCCCGGGGCTGATCATCATCATCCCCATTGTTCAGCAGATGGTGCGGGTGGACCTGCGAACCATTGTGCTGGATGTGCCGACCCAGGACCTGATCACCCGGGATAACGTCTCTGTGCGGGTCAACGCGGTGGTCTACTTCCGGGTGCTGGACCCGGAGATGGCGATCAACAACGTCGAAAACTATCTGGAAGCCACCAGTCAGCTGGCGCAAACCACGCTGCGTTCGGTACTGGGCCAGCACGAGCTGGATGAGCTGCTGGCCGAGCGGGAAACCCTTAACCGCGACCTGCAAAGCATCCTCGACCAGCACACCGACAACTGGGGGATTAAGATCGCCAACGTCGAAATCAAGCACGTCGACATCTCGGAATCGATGGTGCGTGCCATGGCCCGTCAGGCGGAAGCGGAGCGGATGCGCCGGGCCAAGGTGATTCACGCCACCGGCGAGCTGGAAGCCTCACAAAAGCTGTCGGAAGCGGCGGCCGTTCTGGCGGCCCAACCCAACGCCCTGCAACTGCGTTACCTGCAAACGTTGACCGAAGTGGCGTCCGATCGCACCAACACCCTGGTGTTCCCGGTGCCGATGGACCTGATCAACCGCTTTGCCGAAAAACCCGCTGGCAAGCGTTCCGATCCTGACCAATAGTTGTTAAAACAATTTTAAATAAAACATTGAGATAAACGGCATGTCATCGGATTTGAATGCGGCGCTGAGACAACTTGAGCAGGTTCTGTTGGACAAAACGCACGCGCTGCGGCTGGCCATGGCCTGCCTGCTGGGCGGCGGCCATCTGCTGATTGAGGACCTGCCGGGCATGGGGAAAACCACCCTGTCAGCTGCCCTGGCCCGGACCCTTGGCCTCAGTTTTCGGCGGGTGCAGTTCACCGCAGACATGCTGCCGGCGGATCTGCTTGGGGTAAACATCTTTGACCCTCAGAGCAAAGGGTTTGAGTTTCACCCCGGCCCCATCTTCTGCCAGTTGCTGCTGGCCGATGAGATCAACCGGGCCAGCCCCAAAACCCAGAGTGCCCTGCTCGAAGCGATGGCGGAGCGCCAAATCAGTCTGGACGGCACCACCCACCCGCTGCCGCTGCCGTTCTTTGTGGTCGCCACCCAAAACCCTCAGGAGCAGTCCGGCACGTTTCCCCTGCCGGAGTCCCAGCTGGATCGTTTTATGATGCGTCTGAGTCTGGGCTACCCGGACCAGGCCTCAGAGAAGCGGCTGCTCAAAGGCGACCACCGGGCCGACGACCTCGACACCCTGCCCGCCTGCCTGAGGCCCGATCAACTGATGGCGTTGCAGCAGCAGGTGCAGAAGGTGGCCGCCACCGATGCCGTACTGGATTACCTGCTGGACCTGGTGGCCTGCTCACGGCGGCCGGAACTGGATTGCGCCCCCCTGTCGCCCCGGGCCAGCCGCGCCCTGCTCGGCGCCGCAAGGGCCTGGGCGCTGTTGGCCGGACGCAACTATCTGGTGCCGGATGACGTTCAGGCGGTGTTCCCTTCGGTGGCAGAGCACCGCTTACGGGCGGGGCAGCAGACCGACGGCTCAATGCGCTCCCAATTCATTCTTGAGCAGGTCAGCCCGATACGATGAGCAGCCTGTCGGCTTCTCCGCATCGGTGGTGGCAAAACTGGCTTCGCCGTCGCCTGCCTGCGGCATCACGCCAACGGTTAACCCATCGCAGCGTCTTTATCCTGCCAACGCCGCTGGGCCTTGGTTTTCTGGTGCTGTGCGGGGTGCTGTTTGTGTTTGGCACCAACTACCAGAACAACCTGATTCTGGGCCTCTGTTTTCTGCTGGTCAGCCTGTTTAACACCGCATTGCTGCTGGCGTTTCGTAACCTCTCCGGGCTGACCCTCTCTGCCGGGGATGGCCACTCCCGCCATGCCGGTGAGCCGGTACCCTTTGCCGTCACCCTGTCCGGCAAGCGCCCCCATTTTCATCTTGAGCTGCGATTTCAGAGCGGCAACGGCCGCTATGTGCCTCAGGTGGACCACCGGGCCCGGACCGTGCAGGTGGAACACCCCCCCGCCCGCCGGGGCCCGCTTCGTCCTGGCAGGCTGGTGATCAGCAGCGCCTTCCCACTGGGCTTGTGTCGGGCCTGGTCACGGCTGGATCTGGATCAGCAGGCGTTGATCTGGCCAGAACGCCTCAGCGGGTCCAAACAGCAGCGGGTGCCGGTGGCGGACCCTGGCCATCAGAGCGACCGTCACCGCAGTGGCATCGATGACTTTCATGGCCTGGCGCCGTGGCAGCGGGGCCAGAGCCTGGCTCGCATCGCCTGGAAACAGGTGGCCCGTGGTGGCGAGTGGCAGGCCAAGGCCTTTGTCACGCCCGAGGGCCTGCCCGCGGAGCTGACCCTCAACCCCTCGGTACCCCTGGAGACCGCCCTCTCCCAGCTGGCGCATCAGATCCACGAACTGCACCGTCACCAGCAACCTTACGGCCTGCTGCTGGACGGCGAGCGCTACGGCCCGGACCTGAGCGATGCCCACCGCATCCGCTGCCTCAATGCCCTGGCTTGCTATCCGGGGCGTCCCTGATGGCGAACGTCCGGCGCGCACTCAGTCGTCGCACTCAGGGCTGGCTGCTGTTGGCCCAGGTGGCGGTGGTGTTGCCCCTTTCCGGCCACTGCCCGCCGTGGACGCTGGCCATTCTAGGCCTGTGCCTGCTGTGGCGGCTGGGGATCTTCTTTGGCCGGGTGGCCAGGCCGCCGCGCTGGCTGGTCAACCTGTTGGGACTGGGGGCCATCATCACGCTGGGGCTGGTGGTGGGACACGTCGGGATGCTGTCGGCACTGATCAACCTGCTGGTGCTGGCCTATGGCCTGAAGACCATTGAGATCCGCCATCACGGAGATCTCTCGGTGGTGGTGCTGACGGGCTACTTTCTTATTGCCCTGCAAAGTCTGGATCAGATGGGCCCCGAAGCCGCCATGCAGTTGCTGTTCTGCGTCTGGCTCAACACTCAGGTGCTGATCTCCATCTATCGCCCGGGCCCGCAAAGCGAGGGCCCCAAACTGGCGGCCCAGATGCTGCTGTTGAGCCTGCCGCTGGCGCTGTTGTTGTACCTGATCGTTCCCCGCCTGCCCCCGCTCTGGGCGATGCACAGCAGCCCGGTCGCCCGCACCGGCTTAAGCGAAACCCTGGCACTGGGCGACATCGCCCGGCTGGGCCGCTCCGGGGCCCTGGCGTTTCGCGCCCGTTTCGAAGGGCCACAACCGGATATGGAGCAGCTGTACTGGCGCACTCTGGTGCTGGACCGTTTCGATGGCGTCCGCTGGGAAGGGAGCGTGCCCCAACCCGTGTTGGCGCCCCCCCTCAGCGGCACCGGGCAACGCTACAGCCTGATGGTTCAGCCCAACAGCCAAACCTGGCTGCCTACCCTGACCACCTCCGTCAGCGAGGACCTCCGCATCGGCCTGCTCAGCAATGACCGCTGGGTCTGGCTGAGTGCCCCCTCCCGCCGCCAGCAGGTGGCACTGAGCTGGCATCAGGAGCAGACTCACGACACGCCGCTGACGCCCGAGCAACGGCTGCACTACCTGGCCCTGCCGGCGGACAGCAACCCCCGCACCCTCGACTGGGCGCAACAGCTGAAGCAACGCCAACCGGAGCCGGAAGCGATGCTGCAAACGGTGCTGGACCATTTTCGTGAACAGCCCTACCGCTACACCCTCTCTCCGCCGGCGCTGGGTGAACAGCAGATTGACGACTTCCTGTTTGAAACCCGGGCCGGATTCTGTGGCCACTACGCCTCCGCCATGGTGTTTCTGGCGCGGGCGGCCGGGATCCCGGCCCGCCTGATCACCGGCTACCAGGGCGGTGACCCCACACCCGGCTCCAGTCTGGTGTCGGTGTACCAGTTCAACGCCCACGCCTGGGTGGAAGTGCACCTGGAAAACAGAGGCTGGGTGCGGGTTGACCCCACCGCCGCCGTCTCACCGGCACGGGTAGAGCAAGGCGCGGAGGTCGCGCTGGCTGATGAGCCGGCGTTTCTGGCGGACAGCTTCGGGTTACTCCGCTGGCATCAGTGGCCCCTGGCCCGGACACTGCAACGCTACCTGGGAGAGCTGGACCACCGCTGGAGCCAATGGGTGCTGGGCTTTGACCACCAACGCCAGCAGGATCTCTGGAACCGTTGGTTTGGTCAGTACAACTTGTGGGATCTGGCATTGATGATGGCGGTGGGATTTGGCGTGCTCGCGCTGTTTCAGGCCTGGCTGCTGGGGTTATGGCGCTGGCCCAAAGCCACACCGGCGCCGCTGCATCACTATCGCAAAGCGCTGCGCTGGCTGGCACGGCTCAACCTTCGCCCTGCCCCCGGTGAGGCGCCACTCGCCTTTGCCCTGCGGGTTGGCCGCCGGCACCCCACTCTTGCCACCCCCTTCCTGACGCTGACGGAGTGCTATCTGGCACAGCGGTTTGACCCGTCAACGCCGGTCAACCGCGGGGCGCTGCGTCAGGCCAGCAAAGCGTTGAAACAGAGCCTGACGGCTCAGCGCTCCGGATTCAGCCCCCGCTCCAGCGCCTCCAGGATCTGATCCCGCTGGGCCTGCTCCTCCAGCACCCGCTTGTAAGCGATGTAATAGCGATAGAGATTGGCCACGAAGGTGACGGTTTCGGTGCCGATCTCTGCGGCGGCCAGGTCCTCGACGTTATTGAACCACTCGTTGGGGTCACGCCCGCGGGCGCTGGCCTCCTGCCGCAGCCGATTGATGCGGTTGGGGCCGGCGTTGTAAGCCGCCATGGCAAACAGCGCCCGGTTCAGCTCGGTCAGCTCCGGATCATTAAAATACTGCTCCCGCAGCAGGGCGAGGTACTTGGTGCCGGCGTGGATGTTGTTGTCCGGGTCGGACAGGTTGCTGATGCCGATGGCAGGGTCCCGTGCCGTACGGGGCATCACCTGCATAATGCCGACCGCACCCACATGGCTTTTCGCCCTGGGGTTAAAGCCGGACTCCTGAAACGCGAACGCCGCCAGCATCACCCAGTCAAACCCGTACTGCTCGCCATATCGCTGAAACAATTCGACCAGCTCGGGCACCGGCGCAAACGGCTCGGTATCCAGCTCAGGTTTAAGCCAGTTGTCGGAGACTAGGTAGCGATGGGCAATCAGATTCATATTGAGGCTGCCCTGGGGATTGCGGGCAATGAAGTCGTCCAGCATGGCCTGCAGTGCCGGGTTGTCCTTGCGCAGGCCAAAGGCGATCGCCCCATTCTTTCGCAGCGGCGCGGCCCGTTGCGCCTTCAGATCGGGATAGCGGGTCAGCCAGGGGTCCAGTTTATGGTCGTCCATCACGGTGGCCGGCAGATGACCACTGGCCACCAGCGCCAGCAGGTCTTCATCCTCCAGGCGCGGATCAGCGGGGATCAGCGTCATCGGCGTCAGACCCGCCTGCTGAAGCCGATGGTTCATCCACTCGGCGCTGGCGAAGTAGCTGGATTCGGTGCGGGCCACCAGTGAGCGCCCCGCCAACCCTTGCCAGTCAGTCAGTTCCGGCCAGTCCGGGCCGCTGATCACCCACTCCTGAACCCCTTCCCGCCAGGGGACAGTAAAGGCGATGAGCGCTTCCCGCTCCGGGGTAATGGTGAGGTTGGCGATGATCAGATCGCCATAGCCTTCCAGCAGAAAGGGGATCAGTTGGTCTCGACGGACCGGGATGGGGGTCAGTTTCAGGGTACGGGCATCTTTTCCGTACTGACGGCGCAGATCCCGTTGCAGCAGGTCCAGCAACGACACAACCTTGCCCTTGGGGCGGCCCCGTTCGATGTAATACCAGCCCAGGCTGAGGGTGGTCAGCACGCGGATCTCACCCAGTGCGACCATCTCGTCCAGATCGCCCAGCCGTGTACCGGACAGAGCTGGCCAGATGCTGGCCAGCGGTGCCTGCTCATCGACTTCCGGCGTGACCAGCGTTGGCACCACCGGCCAGGACCGGACCGGCGCGCACCAGCAACTGAGCGCGCCGCCAAACAGCAGCGCCGTGAGCCGCACAGCCCGTAACACCGCGACAGCCTCCACCATAGCGCCTCCCCGGTTACCGTGGGGGCGAAACGTCCGCCCAAACCCGCTTAGGGTTTGATTTTAAGTGTAGTCTCAGTCGTTTCGGGTCGGCCTTCGGCCATGATCTTTGCGGGAACGGCGCGGCGACGGCGCGCTGTGGTCGTCGGGACGAGAGCGGTGAGGTTTCTGGCGCAACGGGGCATCCAGCCAGTTGTCAGGGATTCGGTTCATCTTCAGAGCCTTGTTAGAGACGCTGCTCAATCTTCGGCCAATGCGTCAGCGCCGAACAGCGAGGAATTTTTGCGCCCAGCCAAGATTTTTTTCGTTTTGTGGCACTCCCCTTCTCCCCTATAGTCGCGCCTCCTCAAACCGAGCGATACAGAGAGACAACGACCGTGGCAGAGAGTCCAGTTAGTTTTCACGCTCTGTCCCGCTTTGCGGACAGACGATACCCCCGCGGCCTCGCCCGCAGCGGCTTTTTTACCCTGAGTGAAGCCGAGCGTCTGGAGCGTCATGGTATGGCCTATTCAGCCCTGACCAACGCTGAGCGGACGCCTATTAACGAGGAAGAAGAGGCTTTTCTGGCTGTCGTAACAGGACAGCGCGAAGCCCAGTCTCCACATGAAAAGGTGTGGATTAAATATTTGGCAACGCTGAACCGGCGCCGTTATGCCCTGACCGCTTCCCCGAGCAAGAGCGAATGGGCTGAGTCCGAAGACAGCAACTTAGATATGGACCTGTGATGAAAGGTTGGATTTTTTACAGTAAAGACCGTGCTGACCTGCCGGCGGACAACTACGAGATCCGTCGCATTGTCGCCGCCGCTGAAGCCCGTGGCATCGAAATCGATGTGATCCGTCCGGACCGTCTTGAGATGGTTGTGGGTGAACATCTGGCGCCGAGTCTTTATCTGGATCAGGAACCGGTGGATCTGCCCGACTTCGTGCTGCCACGCCAGGGTGCCACCACCAGCTACTTCACTCTGAGCCTGTTGCGCTTCCTGGCTCAGCAGGGCGTGAAAGTTCTGAACAGCGCCGACGCCATCGCCCTGTGCGGTGACAAGATGCAGTCCGCTATCGCGCTGGCTCACCAGGGCGTGCCGATGCCGGCCGCGATGCTGGCCCGCTTCCCGGTGGACACCGATGAGGTGATCCGCAAGATGGGCATGCCGCTGGTACTGAAAACCCGCAGCGGCAGCCAGGGCACCGGCGTGATGCTGATGCGCAACGAGTCCCAGTTCAAGGACATGATGCAGCTGATGGGTAACGTTAACCCGAAAGCGGAAATGATGTTCCAGCGCTACGTGCAGTCCAGCCACGGCCGCGATATCCGCGTTATCGTGGTGGGCGGTAAAGTGGTGTCTGCCATGGTGCGTCAGGCCGCTGAAGGCGAATTCAAAGCCAACGTGCACGCCGGTGGCACCACCACCCCGCAGGAGCTGACTCCTGAACTGGTGGAGCTGTCCGTACGCGTCGCGACCCTGCTGAACCTGGACATCGCCGGCCTCGACTTCCTGTGCGGCGAAGATGGCCACTACCTGCTGTGCGAAGCCAACTCTTCTCCGGGCTTCAAAGGCATGGAAGCGGCTCACCCCGAGCTGAACATGGCGGAAGTTCTGGTGGACCTGGCAGTCGCCACCTGCCAGCGCTGAGCGCCATAAAAAACGCCCCGCATTGCGGGGCGTTTTTGTATTTAAGCCTCAGGCGCCAAGCTGGCCGCCCATCGCTTCATACTCTTCCTGCCAGAAGAACTTCTCCTCGCCAAAGGCGGGTTTCAGATCATCCAGCCAGTGGGCGTTCTCGTCGTATCGGGCAAAGAACGGACGCTGAGCCCACTCCGGATTACGGGCCTGGATAAAGCGCAGGACAAACACCTTCTCACCCGCCACTTCGGTCACACCCTGGATCTCCACCTTACCCGGACCGGCACTCATGCTCGGGCCACGGGCAGTACGGGCCAGACCGGACACCTTGCTGATGGCATCGCGGTAGATCTCATAGGCTTCATGCAGCGGCACTTCGAAGTAGCGCTTAGGACCGGTATCACGCTCAACAAACATGTAGTACGGGATGATCCCCAGTTTCACCTGCTTCTGCCACATCCTGGCCCAGTCGTCGGCGTTGTCGTTGATGTTCTTCAGCAACGGGGCCTGGGCACGGATGTTGGCGCCAGTGGAGCGGATGCGGCGTACCGCTTCCTCAAAGATGGGGGTTTCCATCTCCTGCCAGTGATTCAGGTGCGCCATGATGGACACGTGCTTGCCGCTCTGCACCAGACGACGGAACAGCGCCAGCAGCTCATCGGCGTCTTCGTCAGTGACAAAGCGGTAGGGCCAGAAAGTCAGTGCCTTGGTGCCGAAGCGGATGGTCTGAACGTGGTCGGTGTCCGGGTTGTCGATCAGCGGCTCCACGTACTGGGCGATCTTCTTGGTTTTCATCACCATCGGATCGCCGCCGGTGATCAGCAGGTCGCTGATCTCCGGATGCGCCGCCAGATAGCGGTGCAGCGTCTCGGCGTCGTTGGAGTTAAAGCGCATCGCCTTACCCACAAACTGGGCCCAGCGGAAACAGAAGGTGCAGTAGCTGTGGCAGTACTGACCCTGCGCCGGGAAGAACAGTGCGGTCTCTTTGTACTTGTGCTGCATCCCCGGCAGCTTCTCACCGTCCAGTTCCGGCACGTTCATGCTCATCTGGCCGGCGGGGTGCGGATTCATCTCGGCCCGCAGCTGTTGGCCCAGCTCAAACACCTGTTGCGGCGAGGGGTCAGTACGCAGCAGCGCCGCCATGCGGTCGTACGCTTCCGGCGCCAGCATCCCCTTTTGCGGGAAAGAGAGCTGGAAGATGGGATCCTTCGGCAGGTTATCCCAGTTGATCAGATCATTGGCCACATACTCGTTGACCCGAAACGGCAGCACGCTGGCCACCACTTTCATATCAAATTTCAGCGC
Organism: Marinobacter nauticus; assembly: GCF_019801015.1. GTDB lineage: Bacteria > Pseudomonadota > Gammaproteobacteria > Enterobacterales > Shewanellaceae > Ferrimonas. The sequence goes on along the minus strand of NZ_JAHVJZ010000011.1, from coordinate 69,260 downwards.
CTCGGGCAGCCGATCCACCAGCTCAATCTTGTCGAGCTGGCGCTGCTGATACACTTTAAAGCGGCGTTGAGGGAAGATCTGCAAGGTCGAAAGTTCAGCAGGAATGTTCATTGATGACACCCGTTTAATAATTATTTTTGCCAGCAGCGAAAGCGGATTTCGCGCACGGCCCTGCGGAAAAAGCCGTAATTTTAAAGTTTTTTTGACGATTTTTAAACCCAGCACCGATTTTGGTCGCTTTTCGCGCCTGGCGCCTGCGCCGGTCAGGGCTATGCTTAGGGGGTGTTGAACCCCCCGTTTTGGAGGCGTCTATGCTGGGTGAACCGCACGATCTTCCCCATGAGTTTCCACAGCTGGCCAACCAGATTGACCAGCGCACCGAATCCGACCCCCTCTTCGCTGAACTGTCTGAGCAATACCACCAGGTCGATGATGAGATCCGCCGGCTTGAACTGGCCGGGTCCCCCATCAGTGACCACAACCTGCAAAGCATGAAACTGAACCGGCTAAGGCTGAAAGATCGCCTGTTCGGGTTGCTGACCCGCTGATAACAAAAAAGGGCGCCGATTGGCGCCCTTTTTGGGGGGTTGTGCTTGTCGCTGATGCGTTGAATGGTCAGCCTAAAATTGATGTTGCTCGAGTGGCGTTGAACGCCACAAAGAGGCCGTTCTGAATGCCTAGTAAAGTCGGGACAACTCAGCATCCAGTCAAAGCAGAAATTTTATCTTTCTGATATTTCCAAGCCGCGCGAATGGACTCGTAGCAAGGTTTAAACCGGGACATGTGTCGAACACAAACCACGGGGATGAGTCTACCTTCGATTTTGGAGAGGAATGAGAATGTCTTGTAATACACGTTATCATTTGACTCGTAAATCTGCCCTTCTCCAAATCGGTTATAGATAATTGATGCAGCAGACAGATCCGTCATACTGTTTCCATAACAGAGGATTAGTTCCGGCTCTGACTTTGCCAAGGTGACTTGCTTAAAGAAATCTAGGGACTTCTCAACTAATTCATCCACACTCTCAAAACCAACCATCTTTGCTTTACTCTTTACTGATTTCGCGTCTTTAGAGCAAAGCAATATCGCATTGGTATAGATCGTAGAGTTGAAGGAAAAGCCCAACGCTTCCGGGAGGTCTTTCAATCGCTTGGGAAGAGTCGTAGAAAGCCAGCCACCATTGGCCCCATTCAGGACGTTTGAGTCATCGGGATTTTTATACCCATGCTCAATGGCACCTATGTTCGTCCAATCCAGATCGGCGTCAGACCCATTAAAACCAACCACCACAAACTTACGCTCTGCTTTGTCCAAGTGAAATACAGAGAATGCATTATCATAGGGCCTCGCGTTGAGGTGAGCGAGACCAAGGGACTTCAAGGCTGTCCGTGCGACTTCGTAAATCATACTTTTGCTTCCATTCTGCATTTTAACTCAACGGTGGCCTACCTTAACTCGGCTCCCTTCTTTCCATCTACCACAGAACGCTTCTCTCAAAACTGCGATACCGTCCGCTGCTTGCCCATGGATCAGCGCTTTTTCCGAAAAAGCGGGAAGCTAAAGGACGCATAACTGGCTAACGCATAACCGGAGCCTAACTGAACTGCCACCTTTGCTTTCGAGGGGCATCACATCTCGAGAAGCCCAAGCACTGTCCTACTGCTTACTATCCGACTCAGCTTTGCCGGGATACCACGAACAATAGGGAGCCAAAACTCTTAAGGTGCGCGTCCAGTTAAGCCGATTTCAATGACTCTGAATTCTTAAACCTTACCGACGAAGCACCGCGATCCATCGTCCCAAATTTAACAAGCTGGTCAGCGAGGCAGCGACGTAGGTCAGTGCCGCCGCCTTGAGAATTTTCTCCGCATGCTTCAGATCACCATCGTGCAGGTACTCGCCTTTCTTCAGGAGCGGCAGCGCCTTGCCATAACTGGCATCGAACTCAACGGGAAGGGTAATCAGGTGCACCAGGGTACTGAGTCCCATCGAAACAATGCCAATCACTATCGTTAATGCGCCCGCCTGCGGAAGGCGGGTGAGTAGTAAGATAAGCGGAGTCGCCACGAGCATCATGCCGGCAAGACGCTCGCCGACCATCGCTGCCTTAACGAGTTTCTGCCGTGCCAGGAACAACGATTCGCCGCGTGAATCCTGAATGGCATGCCCCACCTCATGGGCGGCAACCGTCACTGCTGTCAAAGAGTATCCTGAGTAGTTTTTTGGCGTCAGGCGCACAGCCTTAGCGGCCGGGTCATAATGATCACCGATTGAGGTCTCCTCTACCTGGACGCCGTCCAGGCCGTAACGGTCGAGCAGGTGGCGCGCGAGTTCACCACCGCTTCCCTGCTTGCGGTAACGGTCTGCCGGCTGTTCATACTTTGCCATCACATGTTTGACCCACATACCCGGCAGGAAGACGCATAACGTGATGATGAGTAAGATGATTATCCAGAACATTTAAATCGCTATTCAATGAGTATTTGTGCGGCTACCAATCATTGTACGCATAGAAATGAGCAGCAGATACTTGCCGACAGACATCCTAACCATCCTAACGGGACACCCACCTATGCATCCCCCACCTTTGCATCCGTGGGGTATCCATCTCCAGAAGTCCCGGCAGTGTCCACCTGCTTGCTATCCGTCCCAGCTTTGTGGGGGGACGTCATCAGCAACGAGAACCAAAGCTCCCAGAGTGGGTGTCCCGTTAAGTCTTTTCCAGTTAAGTCTGTTAAGCCCTGATCCGTCGAGATAGCGGAGGATTATCTGGCCGTCTGAGATAACGCCCCCCATCTCACTCAAATTTATGCTGACTACTTCAACAGTAACCTGAACTACCAAACTCAACATCTGATATAAAAAAGTCGGAAAGAGGCGATGACATGTTAAATTATATAGCAATGCCTAGGGGAACTTTGTCCACTATAGTGTTCGCTCAGTTGCTCTTTACATTTTTCACATCGGGCACAGCTGAAGCAGCCACAGTAAACGAAGAGATAGACCTTGCGTTTCCCCCAATCGGTGAGCATCGAAAATCAAAATCCGGAGATAAAATAAACTTTACGATAACAAACATACCTCCCGGAATAAAATACAGCACAAAGATCGAACTGACAAAAATCGAAGTTACACTCAAATGGCCAGAAAAGGTTCCGCCACTCTCGATGACTGAAGTAGAAGTAGGTGAAGCAGCAAGAGAAGCACAGGAAGCTCAGTCTGATTCTGATAACTTACTTAGCCCTCAGACCATTAATGAAAATCAACGTAAACTAGCCGAAGAGCTAAAGAGGCAATGTGATGAGCTAAATTCCGCAGTAGTCGCTTTCTCAAAAGAAACAGAACCTATGAAAGTACAAAGCCATATCGATTTGACAAAAACTAGAATAGAACAGGTTTTATCAAGCATCAGGGAGGGAGCTGGTGTTTTCATCCCCATTCAAATTTCTGGCTCTGGCGAAAGAAACACACAAGACTTCAACATGCCTTCTCCACAAAAATATTCCGTGTACACGGATAATGCAACTTGGATAAAAAAATGCGTAGAAAATATTGCCAACGCAAGGCTGTTGGAAGCTAATACAACATATGCGTTTTCAAGAACCATGCCTGAAAGCTCAAACATGACTGTTACTATTGAGCAGAAATCCAAAGAAAGTGATGGGACGGTTAAAACAGAAACAGCTGCTAGCATAACATTCAAAGGAGATTCCAGAGAGTTTTATTCTCACTTGGGAGTAGGGTTCTTAGATGACCGAAACCGAAACTATTTTTCTGCAGACACCGGCGAGACCGATGCTGATGGAAAGCCAATCTATCAAGTACAAGAAGGAGCTAGTCCTAGTGGATTCAATTACAGTATTATGGCCGTATTTTCTTACCCTGTTTGGGATATAAAGGATAACAAGGAGCATCAATTTGCCTTATCGGCGGGCTTAGGTGCGTCTCTTGATACACCGATCGCTTACTTTGGCATCAGCTATATCCTAAATGAAGCGTTTCTAATCTCCGGAGGAGCAGCCATCGCAGAGAGAGAAGTGCTCAAACCAAATTACTCCACTACACCAGGTGATAGTAACAACATTATTGGAACCAAACCTATCGACTCAAAAGACCTGGTTGAAACGACTTATAAACCAACATACATGTTGGTATTTGGATATCGTTTTTAACGTCGTCTGGTCTTATAAGGCTTAAAGTCTAACTGGACACCCACCTTTGCATCCGTGGGGTATCCATCTCCAGAAGCCCCGGCACTGTTCAACTGCTTGCTATCCGTCCCGGCATTGCAGGGGCATCACAAGCATCGAGACTCAAAGCGCTTAGGGCGGGTGTCCAGTTATCCGACTGGACACCCATCTTTGTACCTCCCGCAGAGCATCAATCGGAGAGGCTCAGTACCATCCAGCCACTGGTCATCCATCCACATCATCCCCCGCTAGCAATATCGCAGTGCGTGCGTGGCCAAAATTCTTAAAGTGGGTGTCCTGTTAAGCCGCTGTGTCCTGTTAAGCCGTGGTTAAGCCGCTGAGCGAGGCACGAGCAACAGCCAACTGAATTGCGATCCGCCTGTAGCGTCTTGTTATGTTTCTAGATATAAAACGAAAGGATAAATACCAGCAGTACGGCAGCTACTATAGAGTAGAACGGCATCTTCCTAGTCGTGTAGCCTCTCAAACCAACCGGGGAGGTTACCCAATTAGTCAATATCGTAATCAACTTTAGTCTTTTCCTAGTTATTTTATTATCATCAGAGCGGCAATGAAATTTTCTACTTAGAAATACTCCACCATAGTCTCGAAAGTCCTCTTCTAGTTCGTGCTGCTTTCTAGCTATGACTTCTACATTGTTTTCAAGGACCGTTGTAACATTCAGCACAACTGTTCCGTTATCATTTTCTTTAATCGAGCACTCGGAAGGGCTCATACTTTGATAGACCCGCCTAAATCCCCCACGCGCAGAGTAGATGGACTGGAAAAGAAAGGAGTACCGAATCGATACCTTTCTACTTTCTGGTTTGTCCATCTAATAGCATGACTCCGTGCTTAGGAAACATGACGCCCCGCTCAGTGGAAGCAGTTTGGTTGGCACGAGCAACAGCCAATCAAACGAATGCGATCCGCCTGCAGCGCCTTGTTAGATGACCTTTTAGCTATCATCACCAATGGGTTCAATACCGAGTCTTTCACTAACTAAATCATCCAGAACGAGATAGTTGCTAAGTCCCCAGGTACCAACATAATCGGTGGAGCTATCTAGCTCAACTCCTTGCTCATCGAAGAACTTATTAAATGGAATGCTGTGAAAGCACCACTCACTCCGACGACTCAAATCAGTGATAGCTACATGACCAACAACTGGCATATAGCCTCTAGAGAACCCTAACCTATTTATAAACAGGGGCTGACACAGCAAGCTACACGAATCCAAGTCTTCGGGTACTTCAGCCATTGTAAATTCCGTCTTGTATACATAAATCAGAATACAATCGTCAAAACCACCTGCTGAGGCAGAGAGAGACATCACTCGCCCCACAACGAACCTACTCTCGGGGAACTCAAGTTGGAACACATCGCCTACCTTAAGCCTCTTCCTGTAAGGTTCGCGCTGAAGCATATTGGTTTTTGGATGTGCCATCTGTTCACCTAAAAGTATGTTTATTGCGCCCGTGGCACCTTTAGGGTCGAAATAACACCGGCGAGAGTGCGCCCAACGTATCAAGCGAATCCAGCACATTCAATGCTTTAGGTGTATAGCAGAATCGTTCGCTGGATGAAACTGAGGTTCCGATCGTTGAAAGTGCGCCTTCGTCCACCAATGACTGTTTTTGGCACCAAACCAGCCTTTGGCTCTCGGTCCTTTCACCCACCTACCGCTCCACCTACCCAACCCCATCTTCCCTCTCCTGCCTACACCTTGACCGATTGGCTCATTCTGGTTCGCCCGGCTCCGCTCTGTGCCCTGCCCCGCTTCAACTTTCTGGTACACTGGCGGTTTCTGAATTCTGAAGCGGAATAAGCGAATGCGGCAAGACGAAACCCTGCTGTGGCACGACTATGAGACCTGGGGTGCCGATGTGGCGCGTGACCGCCCGGCCCAGTTTGCCGGGATCCGGACCGACCTGGACCTCAACATCATCGAGCCGCCGGTGGAGTTCTACTGCCGTCTGCCCGCCGATTACCTGCCCAAGCCGGAAGCGATTCTTGTGACCGGGATTACCCCGCAAAAGGCCAACCGGCTGGGGGAAGTGGAAGCCCACTTTATGGCCCGGGTGCATGAGCAGATGGCCCGCCCAGGCACCTGCACCGTCGGCTACAACTCCATCCGCTTTGACGATGAGATCACCCGTTACGGGCTGTACCGCAACTTCCACGACCCCTACGCCCGGGAGTGGCAAAACGGCAACAGCCGCTGGGACATCATTGATCTGGTGCGGGCCTGTTACGCCCTGCGCCCGGAAGGTATCGTCTGGCCGGAGCGGGAAGACGGCGCCCCCAGCTTTAAGCTGGAGCACCTGACTGCCGCCAATGGCATCGGCCACGAAAGCGCCCACGATGCGGTGTCCGACGTTAAGGCCACCATCGCCATGGCCAAACTGGTTAAGGACACCCATCCCAAGCTGTATGAGTGGGCCTTCCGTCTGCGCAATAAACGCTTCGCAGCCAGTCAGATCGACATTCTGGCGCTTAAGCCGCTGCTGCACGTCAGTTCCCGCTTCCCGGCAACGCAGGGCTGTGCGTCTCTGATCCTGCCATTGGCCTGGCACCCGGAAAACAAGAACGCGGTGGCGTGCATCGATTTGGCCCAGGACCCCACCCCGCTGCTGGAGTGGGACGCGGACACCCTGAAGGCGAAGCTCTATCAGAAGGCCAGTGAACGTCAGGAAGGCGAACCCCGTGTGCCGGTAAAACTGGTGCACATGAATAAGTCGCCGTTTCTGGCCCCCGCCAGCACGCTGGAAGACGCCAACGCAGAGCGCCTTGGCATCGACAAGGTGGCCTGTCGCGAGCACTACAAGCTGCTGCGCACCCATCACGCCGCCATCCGCGAGAAGCTGCACGCCATGTTCAGCGATGAGACCCCGCCGGTGCGTGAGCCGGACAATCCGGACATTCAGCTCTACGGCGGCTTTTTCAGCGAGGCGGACCGGGCCCAGATGGAGCTGGTACGCAGTACCGCACCGGAGCATCTGGCGGCACTGGAACCGCAGTTTATCGACCCGCGTCTGCCCAAGCTGTTTTTCCGCTATCGGGCCCGCAACTTCCCCAGCACCCTGAATGAGGCGGAGCAGCGCCGCTGGCATGATCACTGTAAACAGGCCCTGAGCGATCACGACTACGTGATGAACCTGGAAAACCTGTTTGAACAGCACGCTCAGGATGAGGAAAAGATGAAGTTGCTGACCGCACTGGGTCACTATCTGCAGACTTTGTAGCCCACCAAACCCGTATTTCAGAATGCGCGTCGTGATGGCGCGCACATTATTTCCATCCGCGACTGCCTACACTGTGCACATCTCAGACAACGGAGCCTGTTGTATGGCCACCTCATTCGAGTCTGCCCTGAATACGCTGCCCGCCGAGCTGGCCGATGCCGTTCGCGCCCAATTGCCTCAGCCGTTTACCGGCCACCTGAGCGCCCGCGATGTAACCGCGCTGGAAGACGCTTCAGGTCTGAAAGGCCATGAGCTGTTACTGGCGCTGCTGCCGCTGGCCGCCAGTTTTTCTCAAGCCCCGGTATCCCACTTCGAAGTGGGCGCCATTGCCCGTGGTACCAGTGGCGACGTTTACTTTGGTGCCAATCTGGAACTGGCCGGTGAAGCGCTGTTCCACTCTGTCCACGGTGAGCAGTCCGCCATCAGCCACGCCTGGCTGGCCGGTGAAACCGGTCTGAAAGAGATCGTGGTAAACGCGTCCCCCTGCGGCCACTGTCGTCAGTTTATGAATGAACTGAACGGTGCCGAAGGGCTGACCATTGTGTTGCCGGGTCAGGACAACGGCCATCTGCACCATTACCTGCCGTACGCGTTTGGCCCGAAAGACCTGGGTGTGGAGATCAGCCTGATGGCCGCTTCCGGGCAGAACATGCAACTGGCCAGTGACGATCAACTGGTCCTGGCCGCGCTTGAGCAAGCCCAGCTGAGCTACGCGCCGTACTCCCACAGCCCCTCCGCGGTGGCGCTGGAGTGCGATGACGGCCAGGTGTTTGTGGGACGCTACGCGGAAAACGCCGCGTTTAACCCCAGCCTGCCTCCGATGCAGATGGCGCTGGCTGCGATGGCCCGCCACCGGGTCGGATTTGAGCGCATCCGCCGGGCCGTTCTGGTGGAGCTTGGCAATGGCCAGATCAGCCAGGCCAGCGCCGCCCGTTCAGCCCTGGAGGCGATCAGCCCGGTCGAGCTGGAACGGGTTTGTGCGTCCTAATCGTTCGGGCCGCAGCCACCGCACCAAGCGACTGAAACAACAAGCCGCCCGAAGGCGGCTTGATCTGTTCCGGAAATCCCAGGGCCAGCAACCGGAGCACCATCCGGTCGCGGCCTGAGAGTCAGTCCTTCAGACGGGCTTTCAGGGAGGAGGTGTCCCAACGGCCACCACCCAGCTTCTGCACTTCGGCGTAGAACTGGTCCACCAGCGCCGTCAGCGGCAGTTGCGCGCCATTGCGGCGGGCTTCGGTCAGGGCGATGTCCAGATCCTTACGCATCCAGTCCACCGCAAAGCCAAAATCAAACTCATCCTTCAGCATGGTGTGAGAGCGGTTTTCCATCTGCCAGGACTGCGCCGCGCCCTTGCTGATCACCTCCACCACTTTCTCGCCGTCCAGTCCCGCTTTCTGAGCAAAGTGCAGGCCCTCTGACAGGCCCTGAACCACACCGGCGATGCAGATCTGATTCACCATCTTACAGAGCTGACCGCTGCCCACCGGGCCCAACAGCACCGCCGAACGGGCGTATACGTCAATAACCGGTTTGGCCTGTTCAAACTGGGCCGGGTCGCCCCCCAGCATCACCGTCAGCACGCCATTTTCAGCGCCGGCCTGTCCGCCGGACACCGGCGCATCCAGGAACCCTTTATCCTGCGACTGGGCGATCTGGGCCAGTTCCCGCGCCACATCCGCCGAGGCGGTGGTGTGGTCAATCAGGATGGCGCCCGGGGCCATGCCCGCCAGTACGCCCTGCTCCCCCAGCACCACGGAGCGCAGGTCGTCATCGTTGCCGACGCACACCATCACCAGCTCTGCGCCCTGTGCGGCTTCCGCCGGCGTCGCGGCCCAACGGCCTCCGTGCTGCTCGCTCCACGCCTGTGCCTTGGCGGTGGTGCGGTTATAGACACACACATCGTGGCCCTGTGCCTGTAGGTGGCCCGCCATGGGGTACCCCATTACGCCCAGCCCGATAAAGGCTACCTGAGTCATTGTTTTCTTTCCCTAACTGCAAAGTGTCAGGGCATTGTCCGACAGATGGCTCAGGGTTGCCAGTGGTACACCTTGCGCGGCAGGCTGACCACCTGCTGCCGGGGCCCCATGGTGGGGTCGGCGCTCCACAATTGCAGCAACAGCTGCCCGCTCTGCGGACCAAGGCGAAGCTGAGCCTCGACGTCACCGGGGCCGGTCCGCACCATCATCAGCCGCTGCTCCGCGGTCGGTTCGCCGCCGTCGTACTGATACACCAGGAGCGTATGCCCCGGCGTTGCGGTGACGGTCAGCGCCAGCGTGTAGTCCTCGTTAAAGTCCATCTCCGGCGTGGCCACCAGATCTTCAGTGCGGATTGGGGTGGCTTGCTCCGGCGGCGGAATGACCGGCGTCTCCGGCGCGGCGGTTTCTCCGCCGTCGCCGCCACCACAGCCCGCCACCATCAGGGCAACCATCACCACCTTAAGTTCGATTCGGTTCATCACTGGCTCTCCTGGTAAAGGTGTTGGGCCACCCCATTGGCCGTGGCAGACCAGTCCTGATGATTCAGCCCATCGCTTTGCACATAGGGCGCAAAGTCCGGGTACGCCAGCAGCAGGTCTACCCGCTCTTTGGGGTGACTCCAGGCCTCGGGCAACAGCAGGGCCCAGGGCAGGCTGTTGTCGTTGCGGTAAGTGGTGCTGCCCGGTTGGGTGCGGTCCGCTTCCCGTCCAAAGAACTGGGGGTTGGCCGCTTCGGTGGGTGGATGGTCAGCCAGGTGGATCTCCAGCCCCCGTCCCGGCGCGTCATCAAAGCCCTGCCGGTAGGTGCCCGGCGTGGCAAACAGGAAGGGGTTATAGGGCATCTGTGGCACCTCAGCGTCCGCCAGTCCGGACCGCATCGGTACGCTGATTTCGAACTGGTACTGAACCCCATCCTGGCAATCCGACTGGGTACGGAAGTAGGTGCAACTGCTGTTCACCACCGACTTGCTGTTGCTGAACACCTGAATGATGGCGTCCTGACGCCCCGCTTCCAACACACCGCTGTTACTGGCAACGGCACCATTGACCCGGTGGCGGATGCGGTCCTGGTCGATGGCGCTGGCCGGGATGCCGGAGAGGTGCCAGCCAAAGCCGTTCTGATAGGCAGCGCCGGCCGCCAGCAGCTGGCCGGTCAGGTCGATCCGAATCAGCTGATTGTCGCGGCGGATCTCCGTCACCCGAATGGCCATCACCAGATCATTCATGTCGTAGTCGGCCTGACGCGGCCAGTGGTCCTCAAAGGCCAGGGTTGCCCAGCCTCCGGCGTTGGGGTAATAGGTGTAGCCCAGCGGTACGGTGGCCAGCTCAATGGGATGGTCCTCCACCTCACCGTCCCCGGCACCACCGGTGGGGCCAAGGCCCGCCTGCGTAGAGAGCCGGAAGCGGGCATAGCTGGCCCCCTCATCCAGAGTGTCCGGCCCCCGTACCAGCAGGTAGTGACGGCCAACGTCCAGGTAACGGTCATCGATCGCTTTTTCGCCCTCATCCAGAAAGTCGCCGTCACGATTCCAGTCAAAGAAGCCCTGCAGGTACCCGGCCTGCCCCACCACATCCACCTGAATCAGGGTGTCCAGCCCGGATTCGATGGTGCCCAGAATCAGCACGCCATCTTCGTCATCAACGCCGACGGTGTCGTCGAGGTTGGCGCCGGTGGCGCCATCGCTGTCCTCGTCAACCAGCGCCCCCAGTGACAGCCCGGAGTTCAGCAGTCCGTGACGGGCACCGTTGCTGTCGATGGTGGTGCCGTAGCTGTCGGGGGCGTCACCGAAGTCGGTGTTGCTGGCCACGATGGGGGCACTGGCACACCGGGCGCCGTCATTCTGGCCGGAGCTGGGGCCGTAGGCATACAGCGTTGCGCCGTCTTCCACCGCCGCCGGATCGCGCAGGTCGATGCGGTAGATGTTGCCGTCGCTGTTGCGGCTGACAAAGTAGTAGCCGGTCTTTTCGAAGTAGCCGGCGCCAAAGGTGCCGGTAACGCCGATGTTGGCGATGGTGGTTTTGCTGCCGTCGCTGACATCGATGCGATACAGCGAGCCATTGTTGTTGCCCACCGCGTAGAGGTAGCCATCGGAGGGATGAAAGGCGAAATCAGTGAGGCTCATGGAGACGTCCGCCCCGACAACCTGACTGGCCTGCAGATAATCCGGGGCGGACGCGTCCAGATTGATGGCATATAGCCCGGTGCCCTTCAGATACACCCAATAGGTGTTGTTGTGCACATCCCCGACGTAGAAATGCTTGCCCGACGGCAGGCCCGTAACCCCCAGCGTCTGAGCCTGGAAATCCCGGTCCACCCGCACCACGTCCAGGGACTGTTTGTGGAAGCCATAGAGGTAACGGTCGGTTTCATTGAATCCCACCGCATTGATGGTGCCATCCAGCCCGGTGCTGGCAGCCAGTTGAGAGGTCGCGCCGGTAAACAGATCGACGCCATACACCACAGTCTGGCTCTGTTGGAACAGAAAGGCCTCGGCGGGACACTCATCCAGAGGTTGTGCCAGCATTGGCAGAGGAAACAGGCAGGCTATCAATAACATTGGTCGCATGGAGCGCCTCCTTACCGGGGTGGTAAGCCGACACTTCAATCTGCATGCCAGAACTTATTCGTTTGTTTTTGTTGATGTTATTCAGAATTCGTGGCGTTTCATTTTGCATTTCGCAATAAAAAAGCGCCCCTTAGGGCGCTTTTTTGCAGGAAACGAAAGCTCAGGCTTTCTTAAACAGCAGAGAGCCGTTGGTGCCACCGAAGCCGAAGGAGTTACACAGCGCGTATTCCAGTTCGACGTCACGGGCGCCCTGCGGGTTGAAGTCCAGATCACAACCTTCATCCGGGTTTTCCAGGTTGATGGTCGGCGGAACTTTCTGTTCGTTCAGGGCCAGAATGGTGAAGATCGCTTCAGCTGAACCCGCCGCACCCAGCAGGTGACCGGTCATGGATTTGGTGGAACCCATGATCAGCTTGTAGGCGTGTTCGCCAAATACGGATTTCACGCCGTTCACTTCGGCGATGTCGCCAGCCGGAGTGGAGGTGCCGTGGGCGTTGATGTAACCCACCTGCTCCGGAGCAACGTTACCGTCGTTCAGCGCATTGCGCATGGCAGCAGCGCCACCACGGCCATCTTCCGGCGGAGAGGTCATGTGGTGAGCGTCGCCGCTCATACCAAAGCCCACCAGTTCGGCGTAGATCTTGGCACCACGGGCCACAGCGTGCTCGTACTCTTCCAGTACGATCACACCTGCGCCGTCACCGATAACGAAACCGTCGCGGTCTTTGTCCCAGGGGCGGGACGCGCGGGTCGGGTCATCGTTGCGGGTGGACAGCGCCTTGGCAGACGCAAAGCCGCCAACGCCGAGGGCAGTAGTCGCCATCTCGGCACCACCCGCCACCATCACGTCTGCGTCGCCGTAGGCGATCATACGCGCCGCATGACCGATGTTGTGCACACCAGTGGTACAGGCGGTGGTGATGGCGATGTTCGGGCCGGTGAAGCCGTACATGATGCTCAGGTGACCGGCAATCATGTTGATGATGGTGGACGGCACGAAGAACGGAGAGATGCGGCGCGGGCCGGACTTCATCAGCTGGGTGTGGTTGGCCTCGATCAGATCCAGACCACCCATGCCCGCACCAATGGCGGCACCAATGCGGTGAGCATTGGACTCGTTCACTTCCAGACCGGCGTCCTTGATCGCCTGGATAGACGCAGCCAGACCATACTGGATGAACAGGTCCATCTTGCGCGCGTCCTTCTTGGACAGGTACTGCTCGACGTCGAAATCCTTGACCGAGGCAGAGAAGCGCACCGCCAGATCACTGGCGTCGAAGTGCGTGATGGGGGCGACGCCACTTTGGCCCGCCAGCAGGTTGTTCCAGGTGGTGGCAACATCGTTGCCCACCGGGGTCACGGCGCCGAGGCCGGTAACCACAATGCGACGTTTGGACACGGTATCCTCCGGATTAAACAAAAAACAGGCGGCCTAAGCCGCCTGTTTTTCTGGAATGCTGAGGCTTACTGGTTAGCCTGAACGTAGTCGATCGCAGCCTGAACGGTAGTGATCTTCTCAGCTTCTTCGTCCGGGATCTCAGTGTCGAACTCTTCTTCCAGAGCCATTACCAGCTCAACGGTGTCCAGAGAGTCAGCACCCAGGTCATCAACAAAGGAAGCTTCCGGCTTAACGTCTTCTTCCTTAACGCCCAGCTGTTCTACGATGATCTTCTTTACGCGTTCTTCGATGTTGCTCATGATTGTTACTTTCCTGTTCAAATACGCTGATGCGTCGAATTGCGGTTAGTGTATTCGATTCCACGTACAATGCAAGCGCCTTGCAGCGTGGTCAAACCACGAAAATACATAATTTTTCGTGGATTTTCGAACCACTATCACGCCATATTTCGTCACAGTTTGAATTAGGCCATCACCATGCCGCCGTTGACATGCAACGTCTCGCCGGTGATGTAACTGGCCCGATCAGAAGCGAGGAAAACCACCGCATCGGCAATCTCCTGCGCCTGACCCAGACGAGCGACCGGAACCTGCCCCATGATAGCGGCTTTCTGGTCATCGGTCAGTTCTTCGGTCATATCAGTTTGAATGAAACCGGGGGCGATCGCATTGACGGTGATCCCACGGCTGGCGACTTCTTTTGCCAGTGACTTAGTAAAGCCCAGCAAGCCGGCTTTTGCCGCAGAATAGTTCACCTGGCCCGGGTTACCCATGGTGCCCACCACGGAACCGATGTTGATGATGCGGCCGTGGCGCTTCTTCATCATGCTGCGCAGTACCGCTTTGGAGGTGCGGAAGATGGAAGTCAGGTTGGTGTCGATGATATCGGTCCACTCGCTGTCTTTCATGCGCATCATCAGGTTGTCACGGGTGATGCCGGCGTTGTTGACCAGGATGTCAACGTCGCCGTACTGGCCTTTGATGGCTTCAAACAGGGCTTCGATGGAAGCCGGGTCGGTCACGTTCAGTACCAGACCACGGCCGTTCTCACCCAGATAGTCGCTGATGGCGTCGGCGCCACGCTCGCTGGTGGCGGTGCCCACAACAGTGGCACCGGCTGCAACCAGGTTTTCAGCGATGGCGCGACCGATGCCACGACTGGCACCGGTTACCAGAGCAATCTTGCCGCTCAGATCAAGAGCCAGGCTCATAGGTTCTCTCCTTTGATTAAGACAGCAGGGCCTGCAGGTCTGCGGGTTGGTTCAGCGCAGAGCCGGACAGGGCCTTGTTGATCCGCTTGGTCAGGCCGGTCAGGACTTTGCCCGGACCACACTCAACCAATTGCTCAATGCCCTGGTCGGCCATCGCGTTGACGGTCTCGGTCCAGCGCACCGGGCAGTAAAGCTGACGCACCAGCGCGTCTTTGATCGCTTCGGCGGTATCCGCCTTGGCCACATCCACGTTGTTGATCACGGGGATGGACGGCGCGACCACCTCGATGTTGGCCAGCGCGTCGGCCAGCTTAGCCGCGGCGGGCTTCATCAGTTCACAGTGAGACGGTACGCTCACCGGCAGCGGCAGTGCGCGCTTGGCGCCGGCCGCCTTACACGCTTCACCGGCACGGGCTACCGCGTCTTTATGACCGGCAATCACCACCTGGCCAGGGCTGTTGAAGTTCACCGGAGACACCACTTCGCCCTGGGCCGCTTCGGCGCAGGCGTTGGCAATGGCGTCGTCATCCAGGCCGATGATGGCGGCCATGGCGCCGGTGCCAGCCGGAACCGCTTCCTGCATGGCACGACCACGCAGAGCGACCAGCTTCACCGCATCTTCAAATTTCAGCGCACCGGCACACACCAGCGCCGAGTACTCGCCCAGGCTGTGACCGGCCATCACGGCCGGTGCAGCACCGCCGGACTGGCAGTAGGCGCGCCAGATGGCGACAGAGGCGGTCAGCAGTGCAGGCTGGGTGTTTTCAGTGCTGTTCAGGGCTTCGGCCGGGCCGTCCTGAACCATCTGCCACAGGTCAAAGCCAAGCGCTTCGCTGGCTTCGGCAAAGGTGGCCTGAATCACGGGGTAGTCAGCGGCCAGCTCGGCCAGCATGCCCACGGCCTGGCTGCCCTGGCCCGGGAAAACAAATGCGATGTTCTGAGTCATGAAAAAGCGTCCTTAGTATTTGACCACGGCAGCGCCCCAGGCGAACCCGGCGCCAAAGGCTTCCAGAAGCAGTGTCTGGCCACGCTGAATACGACCATCACGAATGGCCATATCCAGGGCAACCGGCACAGAGGCAGCAGAGGTGTTGCCGTGCTCTTCCAGGGTCATCACCACCTGCTCCATCGGCAGAGCCAGCTTCTTGGCGGTGGCTTTCAGAATGCGGAAATTGGCGTTATGCGGCACCAGCCAGTCAATGTCACTCTTGACCATGCCGTTGTGTTCCAGCGCCTGCTCCACCACTTCGGCCAGACGGGTTACCGCCTGCTTGAACACCTCATTGCCTTTCATAATGAGGTAATCCGCCTGCTCCGCTTCCAGCTGCACGTCTTTATTGCGCTTCGGCACACGGGTTTTCAGCAGGTCGCCGTAGCGGCCATCGGAGTGAATGTGGGTGGACAGCACGCCCGGCTCTTCGCTGGCACCAACAATGGCAGCACCGGCGGCATCGCCGAACAGGATCAGGGTAGTACGGTCGTCCGGGTCGCAGTGGCGGGACAACGCATCGGCACCAAGCACCAGCACTTTTTTGCACTGGCCGGTTTTGATGAACTGGTCGGCCACAGACAGGGCGAACAGGAAGCCGCTGCAAGCCGCAGCAACGTCAAATGCGGGGCAGCCATGGGCGCCCAGCAGCGCCTGGATTTCACAGGCTGAAGAGGGGTAGGCATTGTCGGCACTGGTGGTGCCACAAATGATCATGTCCAGTTCGTCAGCGGTAACGCCCGCTGCTTCCATGGCCTTCAGAGCGGCCTGGTGGCCCATGGTGGTCACGGATTCGGTGGCGCCAGCGATGCGGCGCTCACGGATGCCGGTGCGCTCGCGGATCCACTCGTCGCTGGTCTCGACCATACGCTCCAGATCGGCGTTGGTACGCACCTGGGGCGGCAGATAACTGCCGGTACCAAGAATTTTTGTATACATAAGTAGACTTAGGATTTATCCATCAACACCGACTCAAGTCGGCTTTTGATTCGGCCCGGCACCTGCCGCTGCACTTCCAGCACCGCCTCTTCGATGGCGCGCAGGAAGGCGGCTTTATCAGCATTGCCATGGCTCTTGACCACAATACCGCGCAATCCTAACAGAGTCGCACCGTTATACTGGTCGGGGTTCATTTGCTTGTAGAGCTGCTTAAGTCGGCCTTTGAGCAGCAAGCCCAGAACGCGGGCCAGCAGATTGCCCTCCATGGCCTGGCGCATCTGTTGCACCAGCAGTCGAGCGATCCCTTCCGTGGTCTTTAAGGTGACGTTCCCCACAAAGCCGTCGCAGACAATGACGTCCACGGCGCCGGTGTAGATGCCGTCCCCTTCAATAAATCCTCGATAGTTCAGCTGAGGAGTGGCCTGCAGCAACTGGGCCGCCTGCTGAACCTGATCGTTGCCCTTTATCTCTTCCGCACCGACATTGAGCAGCGCCAGCCGGGGTCGCCGACGATTGCCCACGCACTCCGCCAGCACCGAGCCCATCACCGCGAACTGAAACAGGGTTTCAGAATCGCACACGACGTTTGCCCCCAGGTCCAACATGTAGACGGGGTCGCCGGTGGTGGTAGGCAGTGCGGTGGTCAGCGCCGGGCGGTCGATCCCCGGCAGGGTTTTCAGCACCACTTTGGCCATGGCCATCAGGGCACCGGTGTTGCCGGCACTGACACAGGCATCCGCCTTGCCCTCGTGGACCAGTTCCAGCGCCAGGCGCATGGAGCTCTTGCGGCGATTACGCAGCGCGTGCAGAGGTCGGTCCGACATGGAGACCACTTGTTCGGCGTGCAGCAGCTGAAGTCGGGAGGATTCGGTGCGGTGATGACGGCGCAGTTGTTCGCCGATGGCGATGCGATCGCCCACCAGGATGATGGTCAGTTGGGGATAAAGCGCCAGTGCCTGCAAGGCTGCAGGCACTGTGATATGGGGGCCGTGATCGCCCCCCATGGCATCTAACGCTAAGGTTAGATTTGACAAGGCAGAATCAACTTACAGGTTGATAACCTTCTTGCCACGGTAGAAGCCGTCGGCAGTCACGTGGTGACGACGATGCTTCTCACCGGAAGTGGAATCTACAGACAGCTGAGCAGCAGTCAGGGCGTCGTGAGAGCGACGCATACCACGCTTGGAACGAGTCTTACGGTTCTGTTGTACGGCCATGGCCCCAATCTCCTCGATTAATTTCGCTTAAGAGTTTCTAACACCGCGAACGGGTTCTTCGGACGCTCATCAGCAGGTTCGGTGCGGGGTAAAACCCCAACCGTAACATCCCGAGAGGCTTGACTGCAGGCTTCAGAATCGTGCATCGGCACGATGGGGAAGGCCAGCAGGATCTCATCCTCAATGAGATGCTGAAGGTGTACCTCGCCATTTTCGTCTAATTCGACAGGCTCATAGGCGTCCGGGAGCTCATCAATCTGTGAATCGTCAGTCACAGGACTGTATGCGAACTCAACCGCGATCGGATGGCTATAGGCGTTCATGCAACGTTGACATGTCAGAGTGAGCTCCGTCACAGCCTTCCCCTTGAGGTAGACTATCCCCTGAACATCAATGCCGCATTCAACGAACACCCGCACATCAGTGCAGTCGCCGGCGCTTGCACCGTTCACACGCTTCAGGACTTTAGCGGGGAGGACACCCTCGTAGCTAAGGCCCCGTTGAGCGCAACGAGACGGGTTCAGCATTACCGGAATTCGTACATTCTGCATAAGGCGCGCATCTTAATGGTTGAACTGTACCGAGTCAAAGGAAATTTTAGACCCGGGAGGCCCGCCTGACTTGGCTTTATACAGGTACGAAGCGTGCTCGGCGAGCACCGCTTTTTACGTGTTTACCTTGGTGCTGTCAACGGGATTTGTTAGCCTTTGCGCCCACTATCCAATGAATGAAGTCACAGGTAACTATGGATAAGGTTCTGGTCCTCGGATCCACCTCCCCCTTCCGACGCGAATTGCTGCAAAAATTGGGCTTGCCCTTCGTCTGCGATAAGCCGGAAGTGGACGAAACCGCCCTTGAGGGTGAATCCGCTCAGGCGCTGGTTGCACGCCTGGCTGAAGCCAAGGCCAAAGCGGTGGCTGAACGCCACCCTGATGCCCTGGTGATTGGCTCTGATCAGGTGGCGGTCGTTGCCGGCACCATTCTGGGCAAGCCCCACACCCACGACAAAGCCGTCGCACAGTTAACGGCTGCCAGTGGCGAAGTCGTGACCTTTTATACCGGCCTGTGCCTGTACAACAGTGAGACCGGCCAGGCACAGACGTTGGTGGAGCCCTTTGAAGTGGCCTTCCGCAATCTCAGCGCCGCCCAGATTGAGGGTTACCTCAACGCCGAGCAGCCCTATAACTGCGCCGGCAGCTTTAAGAGTGAAGGTTTGGGCATCATGCTGTTTGACCGACTCACCGGACGTGACCCTAACGCGCTTATCGGCCTGCCGCTGATCAGCCTGGGCGAACTGCTCGCCAATGAGGGCGTGGATGTCCTGACTCTGCAGGGCCAGTAATCACTTGCCCGGGGACAGGTCGTTCGCTACAAAAGGAAAGAAGGCCACGAGGACAGGGAGTCCCCATGACAGAGAAACGATTTCAGAGCTTCAGTGAGTTTTACCCGTTCTACCTGAGCGAGCACAGCGACTCCCGCTGTCGGGCCCTCCATTATATAGGCTCGACATTGGTGCTGGTGATTCTCGGCTACATGATCGCCACCGGAGCGTGGCACTGGTTTTGGTTGTTGCCGGTGATCGGCTACGGCTTTGCCTGGGTGGGACACTTTGGCTTTGAGCACAATCGCCCCGCCACCTTTCAATACCCGCTCTACAGCTTTGCCGCTGACTGGGTGATGCTCAAAGACTGGGTCACCGGCCAGCTCGACAGCAAACTGGCCAGCGCTCTGGCGAAAAAGTAAGGCGCCAGCGCCTCAGACCCACTCCAACAGCTCCAGGGGGCGATGGATGATCGCCTTCGGCGTTGCCGTTTGCAGGTGGGCTTCGGTGCCTGCGCCATAACTGACGCCCACCGCATCACTGCCTGCCCGTCTTCCCATCTCCAGATCGAACCAGGCGTCGCCCACCATCAGGGCTCTGGATGGGGCGATGCCCTGCTCCCGACACAGCTCCAGCACCATTTGTGGATCCGGCTTTGACGCGGTCTCACAGGCGGTGCGCGAACCGACAAAGTGATGTTTCAGGCCACTGTGAGCAAAAGCACGCTCCAGTCCATGACGCGCTTTGCCGGTGGCCACTGCCAGCTTATGCCCCTGAGACTTCAATTCCTCCAGCAACGCTTCGACGCCGTCAAACACCGGCGTTGGTGCCAGCGTCGGATCGGCGTAGATATCCCGGTAGCGTTCCCGGAACTGCTGTCGGGTGACGTCATCGCTGCCGGGGATCAGGGCATCAATGGCTTCCGCCATCGACAACCCGATAATGCCCCGCACCGCATCGTCACTGGCCACCGGCAGAGACAGCGAACGCGCCGACTCCTGCCAGCTGCTGACAATCCGTCCGACCGAGTCCATCAGGGTGCCATCCCAGTCAAAGATGATCAGGTCGTATTGGCGATCCATCAGCGCAGTGCCTTCAGTACCTTGTTCAACTTCTTGTCCAGCGGCGCTTCCAGGGTCATGGTCACTTCCTCTACCGGGTGAGTAAAGGAAAGGCGGAAGGCGTGCAGGAACAAACGGTCCAGCCCTTTGCCGGCCATCAGGGTATCGAACTCATCATCGCCATAGCGCTCGTCACAAGCGATGGGGTGACCCGCATGCTGAGTGTGCACGCGGATCTGATGGGTACGCCCGGTGATGGGGCTGGCTTCCACCAACGTGGCCTGCTCAAACGACTCAACGATGCGGAAGCGGGTTTCCGACGGTTTACCGGTGCTGTCCACCCGAACCAGACGTTCGCCTGAGCTCAGGGTGTTCTTCAGCAGTGGAGCCTGTACCGCCCGGGTCTTGGCATTCCACTGGCCTTTGACCAGCGCCAGGTACTGCTTGCGCATGGTTTTCTCACGCAGCTGGTCCTGCAGGTGCTTCAGTGCAGAGCGGCGCTTGGCCACCATCAGCAGGCCGGAGGTGGCACGATCCAGACGGTGAACCAGCTCAAGCTGTCGTTCGTCGGGGCGCAGCGCACGCAAAGCCTCAATCACGCCAAAATTGATGCCGCTGCCGCCATGAACGGCAATCCCGGATGGCTTGTTGATCACCAGCATCACTTTATCTTCATAAACGATCTGGTTTTCCAGCTGCGCCACCTTTTCCAATTTGGCGGAGGGCGCAACGGTCTCGTCCCGCTCAGCCACCCGGATGGGCGCGATGCGGATCTGGTCTCCGGCGGCCAGCTTATATTCGGGTTTAATGCGCTTTTTATTGACCCTCACCTCACCTTTGCGCAAAAGGCGATAAATCAGGCTCTTTGGCACCCCTTTCAGGAAGGTGCGCAAGAAGTTATCGATACGTTGACCTTCATGGTCTTCGGTGATGTCGACCCATTGAACCTGGGGACTGGGTTTGGAAACGGACTCTTTCATGGGCGCTAGTGTACACCGAGGCAGAAAGGCCCCCAAATGCCGCGTTCATTAATTGCTGACGATTTGCAAAGTTGCTATTCTTGTCGCACCGGTGGGCTCAGAAAACCCAATTGATGGCTTCTCCATCCCGGTCGGGGCCAGGAAAGGGCCAGTAATCTTGCAGTTTTACGGATTACCCACAGACCATACCCCGGACAGGCGGACAGTATTGATGCCCCTGTGCTGGCGACGGCGCCTCCAATGAGGCTGGCTCCCCACCCCGAATTAATAGCGAAAGTAAGCACTGTTACCGATACAGGTCTGACCGGCGCATAGCCCCGGCAGAGAGAAAGATTTCATCAGACGCTCCGGCGGCTGATAGTTGCGCGTAAGCGCATTGACAACGAGGCCTATCAGGCAACCAGACCATCCGCGGTGCGCCCGCGGCTGCCTGCTCTAGAGCGTGGGTTCAATCCACCGTGCCTCCACCCCCAGTCCAGCCGTGAGGCTGCTTAAACCTTGGGGTGCCGGGTGTTCTCCGGTACTCGACCTGTACGGTGACAAGAAATGGAATCTGTCACCAAAATGAAAAGAATGCTGATCAACGCAACTCAATCTGAAGAGTTGCGCGTTGCACTGGTAGATGGCCAGCGCCTCTATGATCTGGACATCGAAAGTCCCGGTCATGAGCAGAAAAAGGCCAATATCTACAAAGGGAAAATTACCCGCGTTGAACCCTCCCTCGAAGCCGCTTTCGTCGATTACGGCGCTGAGCGTCACGGCTTCCTTCCTATCAAAGAGATCGCCCGCGAATACTTCGCTGATGGGGCCCCTATGGGTGGCCGTCCAAACATCAAAGAAGTGATCAAGGAAGGTCAGGAAGTGATTGTCCAGGTGGACAAAGAGGAGCGTGGTACCAAGGGTGCCGCTCTGACCACCTTTATCAGCCTGGCGGGCTCCTACCTGGTTCTGATGCCGAACAACCCGCGTGCCGGTGGTATTTCCCGCCGCATCGAAGGTGATGAGCGCTCTGAACTTAAAGACGCTCTGTCCAAGCTGGAAGTGCCGCAGGGCATGGGTCTGATCGTCCGTACCGCTGGTGTGGGCAAAGCCGCTGAAGAGCTGGCCGATGACCTCCGGGTGCTGCTGCACCACTGGGACGCCATCAAGACCGCTGCCGACAGCCGTCCGGCGCCGATCCTGATCCATCAGGAAAGCAACGTTATCGTTCGCGCCATCCGTGACTACCTGCGCACCGACATCGGCGAAATCCTGATTGACCACCAGCGCATCTTTGAGCAAGCCAAAGAGCACATCGGCCTGGTTCGCCCCGACGCCCTGAGCAAGCTGAAGCTGTATCAGAGCGAAGTGCCGCTCTTCACTCACTACCAGATCGAGACTCAGATTGAGTCTGCGTTCCAGCGTGAAGTGCGTCTGCCTTCCGGTGGCTCCATCGTTATCGACCCCACCGAAGCGCTGACCGCCGTCGACATCAACTCCGCTCGCGCTACCAAAGGCGGCGACATCGAAGAAACCGCGCTGCAAACCAACCTGGAAGCCGCCGACGAGATCGCACGCCAGCTGCGCCTGCGTGACCTGGGTGGCCTGGTGGTTATCGACTTTATCGATATGGGCCCGGTACGCCACCAGCGTGAAGTGGAAAACCGTCTGCGCGACGCCGTCCGTCAGGACCGTGCCCGCGTTCAGATTGGTCGCATCTCCCGCTTCGGCCTGCTTGAGATGTCCCGTCAGCGTCTGCGCCCGTCTCTGGGTGAGTCCGCTGCGCACCTGTGCCCGCGCTGTAACGGCCAGGGCACCATCCGTGGCACCGAGTCTCTGGCGCTCTCCATCCTCCGTCTGATGGAAGAGGAAGCGATCAAAGAGAACACCTCTCAGGTGGAAGCTCAGGTACCGACCGATGTGGCGGCCTTCCTGCTGAACGAAAAGCGTAAAGCGATTCGCATCATTGAGCAGCGCCACAAGGTCGAGGTGTACGTCATTCCGCACCCCCACATGGAAACCCCGAACTACACCGTGGTGCGTCACCGCAAGGACGACACCATCACCGAGGCCAGCTACAGCCTGGTTGAGCGTCCAGAAGCCAAACTGTACGAGCCGCGCAAGCTGGAGCGTCAGCAGGGTGATAAGCCGGTACTGCAGGGTCTGAGTGCACCGAAAGCGGAAGAAGCTCCCAAGCCGGCTAAACCGGCTGCCAAGGCTGAAGCCAAGCCGAAGCGCCAGCCCAAGCCGCAACAGGAAAAGCCGAAAGCGAAGAAAGAAGAGAGCCCCTCTCTGCTGTCCCGCATCGGCGCATTCTTCTCCGGCCTGTTTGGTGGCGAAGAAGCCAAAGAGGAAGAGAAGCCGAAAGAGAAGCGTTCTGAGCGTGGTGGCCAGCGCCGTCAGCGTGGCGACCGCTCCGAGCGTGGTGAGCGTGGTGACCGTCAGGACCGCAACCGTCGTGGCCGCAAGCGCAACGAGCGTGGCGACCGTGGCGAGCAGGACGAACAAACCAAGTCCGAAGGCAACAAAGAGCGCCGCCGTAACCGTCGCGATCGCCGCGGTGACCGCAGTGAGCGTGGTGATGAGGCTCAGCGCCAGGAGCGCGCCGCCAAGCCGGCCGCAGACAACCGCGAGGCCGCGACTGAAGAGCGTCGTGAGCGTCGTGAGCGTCGCAAGAAGCAGCCGCGTCAGGAGCAGGCTGAGAAGCCGCAGGAAACCGCGGTAGAAGCCAAGGCTGAGACTCAGCGCGAAGAGCAGGTAGAGCAGCGTCGTGAGCGCCGTCAGCGTCGCCAGCTGGAGCGCTCTGTTCGCACCGGCGCGCCGAAGCGTGAGGCCGAGGTGGTTGAAGCTCCGGTCGCACCGGTTGCAGAAACTCCGGCTGTGGAAGCACCGGTATCCGCTGTGGCGGAAGAAGCCAAAGCCTACGTGGTTGAAAGTGCAGAAGCCAAAGTGGCCGCTCCGGTGACTCAGGCTGAAACCACCGAAGGCCAACAGGAAGGCAGCAAGGAAGAGTCCGAGCTGACCCTGACTGACAACGAGCGCAACGCGCACCGCCGCTCTCGTCGCAGCCCGCGTCACCTTCGTGCTGCCGGCCAGCGTCGTCGCCGTGCGCAGCGTGATGATGTGGAGTCCACCGATGAAGCCCTGGAGCAACAAGCCCAGCGCGATCCGGTGACCGCCCGCTATCCCGAAGCCACCGAAGTGGCGGCCGAAGAGCAGCTGAGCATCCCGCTGGAACAGCCGGCCGAAGCTGCCGAGGTTGCTGAAGCCGCGCCGGCAGTTGAAGCGGCCCCGGTTGCTGAAGCTGCCCCGGTTGCTGAAGAAGCTCCGGTAGCGGAAGAAGCTCCGGCTGCGGAAGAAGCTCCGGCTGCGGAAGAAACTCCGGTTGCGGAAGAAGCCCCGGCTGCGGAAGAAGCCCCGGCTGCGGAAGAAGCCCCGGCTGCGGAAGAAGCCCCGGCTGCGGAAGAAGCCCCGGCTGCTGAAGAAGCCCCGGTTGCGGAAGAAGCCCCGGCTGCTGAAGAAGCCCCGGTTGCTGAAGAAGCCCCGGTTGCTGAAGAAGCCCCGGTTGCTGAAGAAGCCCCGGTTGCGGAAGAAGCCCCGGTTGCTGAAGAAGCTCCGGTTGCGGAAGAAGCTCCGGTTGCTGAAGAAGCTCCGGTTGCGGAAGAAGCTCCGGTTGCTGCACAGGCACCGCGCAAAGGTCTGGTCGACCTGAGCCGTGGCGCCCAGGCAGAGATGGCATCTCCGGCTTCCATTGAGTCCGAATTGGCGCAGATTGAGGTAAGCGTGCCGGAGTTTGAGGCTAAGGCCAACGACTTTGCCACCAACCGCTACCGCATGATGGTAACCGCCAACATGACCCGCCCGGTGGAGTAATCCTCTGAGCCAACAAAAAAGCCACCCGAGCGGGTGGCTTTTTTTATGCCTGCCGTCGACTTAACGTCGATGTCTGATTGCCTCCAGCCAGCCGTCAGCCGCACGTTCAACCAGGTCCAGAACCTGTTCAAAGCCACGATTGCCGCCGTAGTAGGGATCCGGGACTTCCATCGCCCCCTCTCCCAGACTGTCGAGGATCAGGCCAATGTGAGCGTTGATGTCGCCTTTCGCCAGCCGTTTTATGTCAGCCAGATTCTGCTGATCGGCCGCCAGCACCAGGTCAAAGCGATTCAGGTCGGCGCGAAGGATCTGCCGGGCGGTCATTCCGGAAAAATCATAACCGCGCGCCTCGCCAGCGGATTGGGAACGGGGATCCGGCGCTTCCCCAGCGTGATAGGCGATGGTGCCAGCGGAATCGATATGAAGCGACAGCCCCAATGCCTCGGCGCGATGGCGAAACACCGCCTCCGCAGTCGGCGAACGACAGATGTTGCCCATGCAGACAACAAGAATGGATTGAACAGGCTGAGCGCGGGAATGAAGAATATCCAGAACTGACACGATAGGGGCCTCGATAAAGACGATGCCCCTACCCTAACGAAACCGGGCTTTCAGAGCCAGACAGCCACTGCTGGATCTTGCCGAGCAGGCTCTCTTTGCGGATCGGCTTGGTCATCACATCGTTCATGCCGCATCGCAGACAGTGAGCCAGTTCCTCCTCGGTGGTGGTCGCAGTCAGGGCGATGATGGGCTCACGGGCGCCCTGCTCTCTCAGCGCCACTGTGCAGTCAAAACCATCCATCACCGGCATCCGGCAATCCATCAGAATCAGATCAAAGCGGCCCGCTTCATACTGCTTAAGCGCGGCCTGGCCATGTTCCGCCAGCGTCACTTGGTAACCCGCCTGTCGGAGCATCAGACACGCCACAACCTGATTCGCCCGGGTGTCTTCCACCAGCAGAATATGTCCGCTCTGCTGCGGGCCACCCTTACCACTGACGGGCAGGAAAACCGGTTCCGCCGGAGGCAGCGCCAAATCAAACTCAAAGCGACTGCCCTGCCCCTCCTGACTGTCTACCCTTAGCGTCGCCCCCATACTGGCGCACAGACGGTAACAGATGGCCAGGCCCAATCCGGTGCCGCGCTGTTCACCCGATGTCTGGTAGAAGGGTTCGAACAGCTTACTCAGCTTGTCCTTGCTAATGCCCTGTCCGGTGTCGCTCACCAACACCCGAACGTTACAGGGGTCGGAGCCCGCGACGGTAACCGTCAGCGTAATCGCCCCCTTATCGGTAAACTTGATGGCATTGCTGAGCAGATTGAGCAGTATCTGCCTTAACCGCAACGCATCGGCCCACACCCAACACGCTGAAGGGCCATGCCAGTGTAATGTCGCGACCAGCCCTTTCTCGTCCGCCAGTTGTTTTACCAGGCCCAACGTGGCTTCTGTCAGAGCCTTCAGTTCAACGCTTTCCGGGTGGAGGGTAAAGCCACGGTCATCAATCTTGCTGAAATCGAGCACATCATTGACCAGGGCCAGCAGGTTTTCTCCGCTGTCCTGAACGATCGCCAACAACTCGCTTTGCGCCTGTTGAAGATCGGTTTCGGACAGCAACTCCGCCCCGGCCAACAGGCCATTGAGTGGGGTTCTGAGCTCGTGGGTCACCATCGCCAGAAATCGGCTGCGCACTTTCGCCATCGCCTGGGTGTCCCGCTCAGCCTGTTTCAGCCGACGATACGCTTCGACGTTATGGAAGAACGCTTCGCACATCACCCTCAGGGTTTCAAACACGCCCTGCTCTATCTCGGACCAATGGCGCCCCTCAGGGGCCAGAAAAAGCAGATCAAAGGGATGTTTTTCGCCCGACAAGCGATGGCCATGACGTGCCCCTGTCGCCGCCAAAAGCGGGTCATCGCCGGATAATGCCCCCTTCCGTCGTGATTCGGCCCAGGGATAATCCTTCGCCTTATCGGGAATGGTTCGGCCATGCCAGCGCAGGATAAGGGGCAATCCGGCTTGTTCCAGCAGGCTGTGAAGCTGTTTTAAGGTGGTGACGGGCGTGGCAATCTCACCCTGAAGCAAAATCAGACCGGCCTGTTTTATCAGCCCATCGTACTGCCGACGCCGCTCCAGCAAGCGTTGCTTGTCCTGCAGATCCAACCCCTGCTGTCGATTCAGGGTGTCCAGTTGACGATTGGCTTCATACAGCTCCTCACTGCGCGCTTCCAGCACGCTTTCCGCCTCAAGGCGTGCCTGCCGCTCCCGTTGCCAGCGCGCCTCCCAGTCCACGCTCATGCATCGCGCTCCAGCACAAACCGCACTTCCGTTTCCTGCTCATTCAGTGCTTCACTGGTCAGCGTCAGGGGTTCATCAAAGTGTCGGATGCAGCCGATGATCAGCCCTTCCGCCACCGGACCGAGAGGTCGGTGACTGTGGTAGGTCATGACCATCCGGTCATGGGTGCGACTGCCGAAGTCAAAGGTCGGGGGATTGGCGTTGTCATACAGCTTCTTCACCTGGCGATGGATCTCGTACTCCAGGTGCATCAGAAAATCGAACACGTTTTGGCAGGACTCCAGGCTGGCTGGATACATTGTCAGCAATCGGCTAAACAGGTGCTCGCCGTAGGCCACCATCAATTCCCGCTCAGGCACGCCCAAATGTTGCGACAGCGTTCTGACCAGCTCCAGAATCTCTTCATGGGGGTAGTCCCCCACGCGGGTGTAGGCGCCGCCCGAGGGCAAACGGGCATCACGAAGGACCGCTTCCGTGGTTTCCATCCCAAAACGGTCATCCACCATGTCCATCAACTCGGTAAAAATCATCCCCTTCATGGCACTCCCCATCCTACCCGGTTGGTATTCTTAGTTTATACGCCACTCTCCGGAACGAAACGATCCGCGTACTTGGCCATCAGCGTCGCCATCTTTGGCTTAATGTTCCAATGGCAATATGGCTGGTCTCGATTCTGATTGAAGTAGTTCTGGTGGTACGCCTCGGCCGGAAAGAACGGTTCGTCCCCTCTCAGCTCAGTGACTATCCGTCCCCGACCCAAAAACTCCAGTGCAGCTATCTGGCGCTCCGCCACCTGCCGCTGCTCCTCGCTCTGGCAAAACAGCGCGCTGCGGTACTGGCTGCCAGCGTCGGCCCCCTGTCTGTCCCAGCTGGTGGGGTCATGAGCATCGAAGAAGATCTCCAGCAGTTGGCCAAAACTGAGCACAGACGGATCGAACACCACTTTGATCACTTCAATATGCCCGCTCTCTCCCCCACAGACGGTTTGATAATCGGCATCCTGTGGCATCCCGCCGGCGTAACCACTGGTTACCGACACCACCCCCGCCAGACGCTGGAACAACGCTTCCAGGCACCAGAAGCAGCCGCCACCCAGCACCGCCACCTCTCTCTCCGCTGGCCTGGCGTCCGGAGTAAAACTCATCGCCAGGGCGTTCACGCAGTGGCGAAGGTTGTTGGCAGTGAGCTGCTCGCCCTCAAACACATGGCCCAGGTGGCCGTCACAGTGGGCACAGAGAATTTCCGTGCGCCGTCCGTCAGCATCGGTCTGCCGCCGAACCGCACCGGGTATCTCATCATCGAACGCCGGCCAGCCACAGCCGGCCTCAAACTTATGTTCAGAACGAAACAGCGGGGACTGGCACCGACGACAACAATAAGTGCCGTTGTCGTCCAGGGTCAGAAAGCGGCCGGAAAACGGCGCTTCAGTGCCTTTCTCTTCCAGAACCTGCCGCTCGTCATCGGTCAGTGGGTTGCGCTTCATAAGCCCTCCTTGGGTCCGCTCTCTGTTCAACATACACAAAAAAGGGAGACCTGTTGGTCTCCCTTAGTCTTTCATGGCGAGTGCCATTGCCGATCAGTGACTCTCCAGCACCCAGCCACGCTGATTCATGCACTGCGCAAAGCGGTCATTGAAGTTAGCCGCGGCTTCATCGGTACGACGGTTACAGAAATCACGATCCGCCATAAAGCCCTGGCTGTCTTTGGTGGGATGAACCCAAGTCGCTTCTGGACCACCACAACCCATCAAAAGCAGAGCCGCTACGCCGCCCAAAATCTTCTTCATGTTCCTCTCCTGCCAAATCGCAAACGGTATTAGGATAATTTCTACCCGAATTAACGCGTTAGCGCCAATCGATTATACGGAATGGCTCGAACGAAAATTCGGAATTATCGAAATTAACCCGGCATTTACCAAGGTTTTACCAATACCTTTACCCGACCGTCGGTTGCCTGCCCGTAGTGCCCGTGGCACACTTGGCGCCCCTAAAAATCGTCAGGTCGAAGTTATGTCCGTCGAGATCTACAAAGAATTCACTTTCGAAGCGGCTCACAAACTGCCGCACGTGCCCGCAGGCCACAAGTGCGGCCGCCTGCACGGTCACTCTTTTATGGTGCGCATCAGCGTCGCCGGCGACGTCGATCCCCACACCGGCTGGGTGATGGACTTTGCCGAACTCAAAGCCCACTTCAAACCGATCTGGGAGCGTCTTGATCACCACTACCTGAACGACATCCCGGGACTGGAGAATCCCACCAGCGAAGTACTGGCCAAATGGATCTGGAACGAGCTGAAGCCCACTCTGCCTCAGCTCTCAGAGGTGTCCATCAAGGAAACCTGCACCTCCGGCTGCAAGTATCGCGGCCCGGACGCTTAATCGATATTCAGGTACTTGTGGGTCTGCACCGAGAGGCGCCAGTTGCGCTCAATGCAGACCCGGACACACAGCTCATTGGCACGATGTTGCTGGCTGATGGGCTGTAATGCCACCGTCTTCCCGCTCAGGTCCACACCACCCAGCAGCGCATCCAGCTCATCAATGTGCTTCTGCATCGCCACCGGATGCTTAATTTCGTTGGCCCGCTCCAGCGCGGAGCGTAACACTTCCAACCCGCCTTTCATGCCAATCTTCGGTGAAACCGTCACCCAGGTCTCTTTATAAGTGCGGACCTCAAAGCAGCCCGAGGTTTCGATCTGACAGCGCCATCCGGCCTGCGCCAGACGCTCAGTCAGGGGAACCAGATCGTACATGCAGGGTTCGCCGCCTGTGATCACCAGATGGCGGGCACGGTACTGCGGCCCGGTCAGGTGGGCCACCAGAGTCTCCAGATCCCATGAGGCCCAGCGCGGCTCACCATCGCCAGCGCCAATCACCTGTTCCGGCTTCACTTCATCCTGCGCATCTACGTCCCAGGTGTGCCGTGTGTCACACCAGGCGCAGCCGACCGGGCAGCCCTGCAGGCGCAGAAACACCGCAGGAACGCCAGTGAAGTAGCCTTCACCCTGAATGGTTTCGAAGATTTCGTTGACGGGATACTGCATCTGACCCTCCTGAATCGAGGGCGACATTGTAGGCAGGGATGAATCAGAAGGAAACCGACGGGGCGGATCCCCATAAAAAAACGCCGCATTAAGCGGCGTTTTCATACTTAGTGACAGTTGTCACAAGTGGCCGGAGCCTGACCTACCTGGTCCTCGTGGACGTTGTGGCAGTCAGTACACTCCATCATGCCGTCGTGCTGCGGGTGCGGCTCGGCCATATCGGCCATGCCACCGTGGCAGTCAGCACAAGATGCGGCTTCGTGAGCACCATCATCGGACGGCATGCCGTCAGCGTGACAGGTTTCACAACCGGACATGTCAGCGTGCATGTCGGAGACAACGCTGGCAGCGGCAACGCCGAAAGCCAGGCCAGCACCGAACAGTGCGATAAGCAGGTTCTTGAACATTTTTCTCATCCTCACACAGTGTGTTGCCTTCGCCGTGCGACAGGCGCATTGAGCACTTTGTGCACCAACGAAAGACCGGCACACTGTAACAACTCAGAATGAGATAAACCGTTGATCAGATCGCAGAATTCCAGAATTCTGGCTGGATAAAGTGACGAATATCAATGAAATGACATCCGGATGCGAAAGAAAAACGCCGGTCACAGACCGGCGCTTCAATCTCGGTTAATGGGCCTTTACGGCGTGCGCCCATCATCATGGCAGGAGTCACAAGTCGGCTTCTGGCCAACCTCCATATCATGGGGTGCGTGGCAGTCGGAGCACACCAGCATGTCTGCGTGGGCCGCGTGTTGTTCGCCTTCCAGTTCCGTCAGACCGCCGTGGCAAGCCACGCACTGCTCATTCTCAAAAGCACCGTCGCTGGACGGACTGCCATCCTCGTGGCAGCTTTCGCAGCCGTTCATCTCAGCGTGCATATCCGCCAGGGTATCGGCGGCAACCACACCAAAAGCGAAACTCAGACCAAACAGGGCACAGAGCAGTTTCTTCAACACGTTCCTATCCTCCAAAACCTACGCCCACACCGGGCTTCGGTACGCTCACACAGTTCATTAAAACCTAGTCGAGGCACCCCATTACCGCAATGAGGGGCATTCAAGCAGGGCAAGTTATTGTCTCAACGGATTTTTTCCGTCTCGGGATAGATATATGGGGAAGCGGCGGACAATGCAAGCACTGGTGACTGCATTCCACCCAAAGGCAAGCAGGCGTTTCGGGGCGGTAAAGGCGGATAACAAGAACGGCGACCCTGAGGTCGCCGTTTTCTTATTTCTCTGTGTCGGGCCGTTTAGCCGCCACGACGCAGAGTATCAATGCGCTGCTCCAGCGGCGGGTGGCTCATAAACAGCTCAGTCAGGCTGCCACCTTTGCCGTTGATGCCAAATGCAGCCATGTTGGCCGGCATTGAGCTTTCCGGGCCATGGCGCAGACGCTCCAGCGCCGCAATCATCTTCTGGCGGCCAGCCAGGGCAGCACCACCGGCATCAGCACGGAACTCACGCTGACGGGAGAAGTACATCACGATCACGGAGGCCAGGACACCGAAGATCATCTCGAGGATGAAAGAGACCACCATGTAAGTCATGTAGCTGGCTTCTTCACCGCTGTCTTCATCGCTGCTCAGCACGTTGCTGACGGTGCCGGCAATCAGACGCGCCGCGAAGATAACGAAGGTGTTCACCACACCCTGGATCAATGCCATGGTCACCATGTCGCCGTTGGCAACGTGGCTCACTTCGTGGGCCAGTACCGCTTCCACTTCATCACGGTTCATGCCGTACATCAGACCAGTGGACACCGCCACCAGAGAGTTGTTGCGGCTCGGGCCGGTGGCAAAGGCGTTCATTTCCGGGCCAGAGTAAATGGCCACTTCCGGCATCTTGATGCCAGCCTGCTGAGCCTGACGGGCAACAGTGTCCAGCAGCCAGGCTTCGGTTTCATCGCGCGGCTGCTCGATAACGTGCAAACCCATCGACTTCTTCGCCATCCACTTGGACATCTGCAAAGACAGCAGAGAACCACCAAAACCAAACACCGCGGCCAACACCAGGATGCCGGTGTAGCTGTGGAGCTGGATACCCAGCACGGAAGTGATGATGCTCAGGACAATACCCAGCACCAGCACAACAGCGAGGTTGGTCAGCAAAAATAGGGCGATGCGCTTCAATTTAATTCTCCTAGTAATGGTCGAGAGCCCGCTACCGGGCGCCCATGGCAGAATAATCGGGATCCGGTGAAGGGTTTTCAAGGCAGCAAACGTAAAGAAACGTATAGAGGCGTAAGAAAAAGCCGCCCTGGGGAGGCGGCTTTGTTAACTCGGTTTGGGAGACCGTACCACGTTGATTCTCAGTATATGGCACTTTTTGGTGTTAACAACCACAAGATATGGATCTAACAGAGGAAAATGATCTATCTTTATCTCCAACAGTTCTTCTCAGCCGGTCACATTGGCATGTGGCCCTGGTCTCGCTGTCCCCTCACATTATTTCGCTCCCAGGCGCAACTTGCTAAACTGACGTTAATGGTTGATTTCTAACAGCAAATTAAACGTTGCGGAGAACGCTCATGAGTTTGTCACTGTTGCTGCTCAGCAGCTCAAAAGCCGACGATACGCCCTACCTGACGCACGCCCTGAAATGGATGGCCGATCTGGTAAAGCCCGGAAGTCGATGGCTTTTTATCCCCTATGCCGGCGTCAGCATCAGTTACGACGAATATCACGAGAAGGTGGCTCAGGCCCTCGCGCCGCTTGAGTGCCAGTTGGACAGTGCTCATCAACTGAGTGATCCGGCTCTGGCGCTGGGTGAGTACGATGGCGTGCTGGTGGGTGGCGGTAACACGTTCCACCTGCTCCATGAGCTTTACCACCACAACCTGGTGGAAGCCCTGCGTGAGCAGGTCGCCAACGGGATGAAATACATCGGCTGGAGCGCTGGCTCCAATGTGGCCGGAGACAGCATCCGCACCACCAACGATATGCCGATCATCCAGCCTCCCACCTTTGAAGCGCTGCGACTGGTGCCGTTCCAGCTGAACCCGCACTACATTGACTACCACCCGCCAGGCCACCACGGTGAAACCCGTGAGCAGCGACTGCTGGAGTTCACCTGCGTGGATCCGCTGATGCCGGTGGTGGGGATTCAGGAAGGCACCGCCCTGAAACGCCAGGGCGATGCGCTGGTATTGATGGGCGACAAGAACGCGTATCTGTTCCAGGGCAGCACCCAGAAACAGACCATCGAGCCTGGCGCAGACCTCAGTCGGTTGTTGTAAGGCGTTGTACGGCCGCAGTCAGATGATCGGCGGCCGTGCTCTGCTCCAGATAGGGCACTTCGGCCAACAGGGGCGCATCCAACATCGCCTGCAGGCTCTCAAGGTTTTCTTGATACCGGCTCATATTGGGGTCGATGCGATTGGCAATCCAGCCAGCCAGGTGCAACCCGTCCGAGCGAATTGCCTCCGCGCTGAGCAGCGCATGGTTAAGGCAACCCAGTTTCATTCCCACCACCAGAATCACCGGCCAGCCTTCCTGCGCGACCCAGGCCGGCAGCGTCATGCCGTCACCGATGGGCAAGCGCCAGCCCCCCGCCCCTTCCACCAGACAAAGGTCCGCATCCGCCATGGCGACTCGGGGCATTGAGGCCGCCAGCCGTGCCGGGGTGATCCGCTCTCCGGCCTCTTTGGCAGCGATGTGCGGGGCAATGGCTGGCGCCAGTGCGATTGGATTCACCTGATCGTAAGGCAGCGCCACGGTGCTGGCCGCCATCAGTGCAAGCGCGTCCTCATTGCGCCAGCCTTCTCCGCTCGGTTCACAACCGGCGGCAATCGGTTTAAGTCCCAGCGTGCTGGCCCCCTGCTGAGCCGCCGCAGCAAGCAAGCCCGCACTAACCCGGGTTTTCCCCACCTCGGTGTCGGTGCCGGTAACAAAGTAGATCATCGTGTGGCCTCCACCAGCACCAGCTCCCAGGTCAGCGGATAGCCCTGGTCATCGGCGTACTGGCTCAGTTGTTGATTCAGTTGCTGCCACCAGGCCCGCCCTCTCAGCCCGGCCTGGCGACTCTGGCTGTGGTGTGCCCCGGTGGCCTTAAAGTGCGCCAGCAAGGCTCGCACCGACTCAAAATGCACCACTTCGGTGAACGCGTGCAGGCGGAACTCCGACCATCCACTGCCATGCAGGGCTTCGGACAGCTGCGTGAGGGTGCTGAAGCGGTTGCAGGCGAGTGCCCCGGAGGCCACCAGCGGCTGCAATTCAGGAAAGGTGTGGGCGAGCGGCAGTGTCGCCAGCAGCTTGCCGCCGGGCCGGGTGGCCCGGGCCAACTCAGAGAACGTCGCCGACAGCGGATTGCACCACTGCAGCGCCAGGTTGGCGGTGATGCCATCCACAGCGCCGGTTTGAATCGGCAAGCGGGTAATGTCACCGCAGACCACCGTCTCTGAGCCCTGCACCCGCGCCTGCTTAAGCATGGGCTCGGCCAGGTCCAGCGCCAGCACCTGGGGTGCCTTAAGCCCGCGGGCAACGTAGCCGGTACCGGTGCCCAGATCGAGCCATCGGCTCTGAGGGTCGGTATGCGGGTGGGCGTGGTCGAGCAGACGATCTGCTGCACGGCGCTGCAACGTCGCGTTTTGATCGTAACAGGCCGCCGCGCGGCCAAAGCATTCCGCCACCGCCAGCGTCATACCGCCTCCTGCATGGCCGCCTTCAGCTCGGCAACCAGACGGGCGATGTCATCGCGGGTGTGGTCTGCATTCAGCACCACCCGCAGTCGTCCCTGCCCGGCAGGGACGGTAGGCGGACGAATGGCCGGTACCCAAAGGCCCACCGACCTGAGCCGTTGTGCCACCCGCAGCGTGGTGGCGTTGTCGCCGGTGATCACCGGCACAATGGCGCTTTGGGTGTTGGTGAGTGTCAACCCGGCCGCATCGGCCGCCTGACGGAATTGCGCGACGTTACGCCAAAGCCGCGCCCGGCGCTCCGGGTCGGCCAGTCGCTCAAGCTGATGCAGCACCCGCTGAGCCTGATCCACACTGAGTGCCGTGGAGTAGATGTAGTGGCGGGCGGATTGGGTCAGAGCCTCAATCAGCCATCCGGGGCCCAACAGCGCCGCGCCCTGGGCGCCCACGGCTTTGCCAAAGGTGAGCGTCAGCAGGTCCGGCCGGGCGTACTCCACCGCCCCCAGCCCGGCATCGCCAATCACCCCGAAGCCATGAGCATCATCCAGCCAGCTCAGTGCCCCCTGCGTCCGGCAGAGCGTCACCAGGTCCGCGATGGGCGCCTGATCGCCGTCCATAGAGAACACCGATTCGGAGATCACCAGAGTGGGTGCCTCAGAATCGCTGAGCCAGCGATGCAGGGTATTCATGTCATTGTGAGGGAAGCGGCGCAGCGTGGCCGGGCTGGCCAGCGCGCCGTCAACCAGCGACGCATGGCTGAGTTTGTCCGCCAGCACCCGATCCCCCTGTTTCAGCAGCGAGAACGGCGCAGAATTGGCGGCAAAGCCGGAGCTGAACAGCAGCGCAGCCTCGTAACCGGTCAGGTCGCACAAGCGCTGCTCCAGCGTCTGGTGGACCCGGTGATGGCCGGTCACCAGTGGTGAGGCGCCGGCGCCCTGTGCTGTGGGGCTGCCACCGCCTTGTGCCAGGCCAAGGTAGTCGTTACTGGCAAACTGCAGATAGGTGCGCCCCTCATGCACCAGTGTGCGGCCATCGATCGCCTCGATGCAGACACGCTGACGCCAGAGTCCTTCCGATTCGCGCCGGACTCGGTCCTGCTGGGCTCGACGCAAAAACGGATTAATCGGCGGCATTGTAGAACAGGTCTTCCTTCTGCGACTGAACCACCGGAGCCATCTTTTCCAGATGCACCGGTGCACCGGCTTCCGGACGCAGGCCCAGTTTGGCAAACAGCGCCATGTCGCTGTTCTCTTCCGGGTTGGCGGTGGTCAGCAGTTTGCAGCCGTAGAAGATGGAGTTGGCGCCGGCGAAGAAACACATCGCCTGCAGCTCTTCGGTCATGTTCTCGCGACCGGCCGAGAGGCGCACATGGGACTGCGGCATCATAATCCGGGCCGCGGCAATGGCACGGACAAACTCGATGGGGTCCAGATCCGCCTGTTCTGCCATCGGCGTACCGGCGACCTTCACCAGCATATTGATCGGCACGCTCTCCGGATGCTTGTCCATATTGGCCAGCTGCGCCAACAGGCCAGCGCGATCCCGTTGCTGCTCACCCATGCCCAGAATGCCGCCAGAGCACACCTTCATGCCCGCCTTGCGGACGTTATCCAGCGTGTTGAGGCGGTCGTCGTAGCTGCGGGTGGAGATGATCTCACCGTAGAACTCCGGTGAGGTGTCCAGATTGTGGTTGTAGTAATCCAGCCCGGCTTCCGCCAACGCTTCGGCCTGGTCCGCACTGAGCATGCCCAGGGTCATGCAGGTCTCCATGCCCATGGATTTCACTTCACGCACCATCTTCAGCAGATAGGGCATGTCGCGCTCACGGGGGTTACGCCAGGCGGCACCCATGCAGAAGCGACTGGCACCGGCTTCCCGAGCGGCTTTGGCCTCGGTCAGCACCTTCTCCACTTCCAACAGCTGCTCGGTTTCCAGACCCGTGTGGTAGCGGGCGCTCTGGGGACAGTACTTGCAGTCCTCCGGGCAGGCACCGGTTTTAATGGAGAGCAGTCGGGATATCTGCACTTCATTGGGGTCAAAGTGCTGACGATGCACGGACTGGGCTTCAAACAGGAGATCGTTCAGGGGTTTATCCAGCAGCGCCTGGACCTCTTCCAGCTGCCAGTCGTGGCGAATCGTAGCCATAAAACGCGTTCCATCTGAGTCATCGGTTATCGTTGGCTAGGATACGGTGAGCGGGTAGACTGTCAACGCCGACCACCGAGCAAACTTGACCGATGGATGTTTTTTAATCAATGAAAGCCGACCTGCAGTTCGACCGTGACCACCTTTGGCACCCCTACACCTCCACCACCCATCCCCTGCCCTGCTACCCGGTTGCCCGGGCAGAAGGGGTTCACATTGAACTGGAGAGCGGTGAGCGACTGATCGACGGCATGAGCAGCTGGTGGTCCACCATTCACGGCTACAGTCACCCGGTATTGGTTCAGGCGGCGAAAGACCAGCTGGACCGCATGAGCCACGTGATGTTTGGTGGCCTGACGCATGGGCCGGCTACCGCGCTGGGCAAGCGACTGCTGTCGATGACTCACCCCAGCCTCAATAAGCTGTTTCTGGCGGATTCCGGCTCGGTGTCGGTCGAAGTGGCCCTGAAGATGGCACTGCAGTACCAGCAGGGAGTTGGCCAGACCGGCAAAACCGGCCTGATGACGGTACTGGGGGGCTACCACGGTGACACCTTTGCCGCCATGAGCGTCTGTGACCCGGTCAACGGCATGCACAGCCTGTTTCGCGACATCCTGCCCAAGGCGCACTTTCTGCCCCGCCCCAAAACCGGACTGGGCCAAACCCTGCACCCCGAAGACCGGGAGGCCATTGATGCGGTGATGGCGGAACATGGCGCCACCACCGCCGCGTTGATTCTGGAGCCCATGGTTCAGGGCGCCGGCGGCATGCGCTTCTACGGCGCCGCGTATCTGGATGCCCTGCGTGCAGCCTGCGACCGGCACGGCATCGTGCTGATCTTCGACGAAATCGCCACCGGCTTTGGCCGCACCGGTAAGCTGTTCGCTTACCAGCACACCAATGTGGTGCCGGACATTCTCTGTGTGGGCAAGGCGTTGACTGGCGGCACCATGACTCTGGCCGCCACCCTGGCGACCGACGCCATCGCCGAAGGGGTGTGCGCCTCGGAGGCCGGCGTGTTTATGCATGGGCCCACGTTTATGGGGAACCCGCTGGCCTGTGCAGTGGCTGAAGCCAGCCTGGGTTTGTTGGCCAGTGGCGACTGGCAGAAGCAGGTGGCCGCGATTGAAGCGCAGCTGAAAACCGAGCTGGCCCCCTGTAAGGCCCTGAACGGCGTGGCGGATGTGCGGGTGTTTGGTGCGATTGGTGTGGTGGAAACCAAAGAGCCGGTGGACGTGGCGGCGATTCAGCGCCGGTTTGTGGCGGACGGGGTTTGGATTCGGCCGTTTGGCAGGCTGGTCTACATCATGCCGCCCTATCTGATCACGCCGGCAGAGCTGAGCCAGCTCACCGGCGCCATCCACAGAGCACTCAGCTGAAGCGATTGCCCGCTTTCAGCCACTCCACCAGTTTGGGCACCAGATCACCCGCCTTACCGGTCTGATGGTGGCCAAACTGGCTGTGCACTTCCGACGGTTCCAGATTGATCTCCAGCGTGTCTGCTCCCATCTGGTTGGCCATTTCGACAAAACCTGCGGCGGGGTAAACCGTTCCGGACGTGCCAATGCTGATAAACAGTTCGCACTGCTCCAGCGCGCGATAGATGCGATCCAACCCCAGAGGCATCTCACCGAACCACACCACGTGAGGCCGCAATATCTGGCCCGGCACACAGCAGGTGCAAAGGTTCTCCGCACCGAAGGGTTCCAGCAGCGGAAAGACTTGCTGGCTGCGGGGACAGCGGCCCTTGTTCAGTTCGCCATGCATATGCAGCAACCGACGACTTCCGGCGCGCTCGTGCAGATCATCAATGTTCTGCGTGATCACCAGCAAGCCCTTGCCCACCGCTTTTTCCAGTTCGGCCAGGGCACGATGGGCCGGATTCGGCTCAATGCCGTTGTTCAGTTGCTCCCAACGCTGATTGTAAAACCGATTGACCAGATCGGGATCTTTCCGATAGCCCTCCGGCGTCGCCACATCTTCGACCCGATGAGACTCCCAGAGTCCGTCCTCTGCGCGAAAGGTTTTCATCCCGGATTCCGCGGAGATACCCGCACCGGTTAACACAACAATCCGTTGGTACATGCCTGTATTTCGTCGTCCAGTTTTCCTCATGCTGCGGCTATTTTTTTGCCATTTCAAGCCCGTAGCGTTAAA
This sequence comes from Marinobacter nauticus, assembly GCF_019801015.1. Classification (GTDB taxonomy): domain Bacteria; phylum Pseudomonadota; class Gammaproteobacteria; order Enterobacterales; family Shewanellaceae; genus Ferrimonas. The sequence continues at coordinate 30,035 of NZ_JAHVJZ010000011.1, read as the reverse complement.
ACCATCTGCAGAGAGTGGTTTAATGTTTCCGCCCGGCTCCATATAATGACTCAATACCGCCGCGGTAGACGGCCCAGTAGACAGACGAGATAAACATGACCGATGAAAATCAGGCCCTGAAAAAAGCCGGACTTAAAGTGACCCTGCCGCGGGTAAAGATTCTGGAGCTGCTTCAAAACCCCGAGAACCAGCACATCAGTGCAGAAGAGCTGTATAAGCTGCTGCTGGACCATGGCGAAGAGATTGGCCTGGCCACCGTGTATCGCGTACTGAACCAGTTCGACGATGCCGGAATCGTTTCCCGTCACCACTTTGAAAGCGGCAAGGCCGTGTTTGAGCTGGCCAGCCAGCACCACCACGACCATCTGGTCTGCCTCGACTGTGGTAAGGTGATTGAGTTCTCTGACGAGGTGATTGAGCGCCGTCAGCACGAAATCGCCCTCAAGCACAACATCAAGCTGACCAACCACAGTCTCTACCTGTATGGCCACTGCACCAACGAAGAGTGCAACCATAACGACTGATGGGTTTACCCGCTTTCACAAAAACGCCGGCAGATGCCGGCGTTTTTTATTGAAGTGTGACGCAAACAAAAAGGGGCCCGAAGGCCCCCTTTCTCAAACTGACGGTGATCAGTCAGCGATTTTCGCCCAGGAGTCACGCAGGCCCACAGTGCGGTTGAACACCGGGCGCTCTGCGGTGGTGTCCTTATCGGCACTGAAGTAGCCGGTACGCTCAAACTGGAACGCCTGCTCAACGGCAGCGCTCGCCAGAGCCGGCTCTACCACCGCATTGCTGACCACGGACAAAGAGTCCGGGTTCAGAGTCTCTTCCAGTTCACCGGCACCCGGGTTCGGGACGTTGAACAGACGGTCATACAGACGCACTTCCGCCGGCACACCATGGGAAGCGGATACCCAGTGGATTACGCCCTTCGGCTTAACGCCGTCGGCCGGGTCCACACCCAGGGTGTCCAGGTCCACGGAGCAGAAGATGGTGGTCACGTTGCCGTCAGCGTCTTTTTCAACGCGCTCAGCGGTCACCACATAGGCGCCACGCAGACGCACCTTCTTGCCCAGCACCAGACGCTTGAACTTCTTGTTCGCTTCTTCACGGAAATCTTCCGCTTCGATCAGGATTTCCCGGGTGAACGGCACATCGCGGCTGCCCATCGCTTCATCGGACGGGTGATTGGCGATGTTCAGCATGTCCACGCGATCTTCCGGGAAGTTCTCCAGCACCACTTTCACCGGATCCAGTACCGCCATCGCGCGGGGGGCGTTCTGGTTCAGGTCATCGCGGATGCAGGCTTCCAGCATGCCCATCTCGACGAAGTTATCCATCTTGGTCACGCCGATGCGCTTACAGAACTCACGGATGGACGCCGGCGTGTAGCCGCGACGACGCAGACCGGAGATGGTCGGCATACGCGGGTCGTCCCAACCGGAAACGTGCTTGTCCACCACCAGCTGGTTCAGCTTGCGCTTGGACATCACGGTGTATTCCAGGTTCAGGCGGCTGAACTCGTACTGACGAGGCTGGCAATCGATGGTGATGTTATCCAGTACCCAGTCATACAGGCGACGGTTGTCCTGGAACTCCAGGGTACACAGGGAGTGGGTGATCCCTTCCAACGCATCGGAGATGCAGTGGGTGAAATCGTACATCGGGTAGATGCACCACTTGTCGCCGGTCTGGTGGTGATGAGCAAACTTGATGCGGTACAGCACCGGGTCACGCATCACCATAAAGGAGGACGCCATGTCGATCTTGGCACGCAGACACGCGGTGCCTTCCTGGAATTCACCGTTCTTCATCTTCTCGAACAGTGCCAGATTCTCCTCAACGGAGCGATCACGGTACGGGCTGTTCTTACCCGGCTCTTTCAGGGTGCCGCGGTATTCGCGGATCGCTTCCGGGCTCAGCTCATCGACGTAGGCCAGGCCTTTCTCGATCAGCTCAACAGCGTAACCGTACAGGGTGTCGAAATAGTCGGAGGAGTAGCACACCTCGCCATCCCACTGGAAGCCCAGCCACTGGACATCCCGCTTGATGGACTCAACGTATTCGATGTCCTCTTTCACCGGGTTGGTGTCATCGAAACGCAGGTTGCACTGACCCTGGTAGTCTTTGGCGATGCCAAAGTTCAGACAGATGGACTTGGCATGACCGATATGCAGGTAACCGTTAGGCTCCGGCGGGAAACGGGTGTGCACGGACGTGTGCTTCCCGGAGGCCAGATCCTCGTCAATAATGTTGCGGATAAAGTTGCTGGGACGAACCTCGGTGTCCGGCTGGCTCATGCGCATCCTCTTGGGCTTGGGGGTCGATCAAAAGCGGTATGTTGCAACAACTTCCCAAGCGTAGCAACTGTCAGATGCGGTGGCTGAGGCAGGGGGCGACGAACCGCCCCCTGAAGTGGCCCGGAAGTCGCTTTATTGTGCAGCAGAACCGGGCAAATTATGGGCAATCCCGGCGTGGCAATCGATGCAGGTTACCTCGCCGTCCGCGTCCGCCAACACCTCATGGAACTGAGCGGCTGTCGGGCTTTGCGCGGCGGGGTCCATCCGTTCCACTTTATGGCAGTTGCGACACTCCCGGGAATCGTTGGCGCGCATCTTGTCCCAGACCCGCTGAGCCAGCATCTCCCGGCGGGCCTCGAAGCTGGCTTTGTCGGTGTAGGTGCCGGTCAGCTGGGTGTAGATATGATGCACAGCGCTGGTGCCTTTCACCCAGATTTTGTCCACGAACTCCTTAGGAATGTGGCAATCGTGACAATGCACGGCCACACCGGACGGGGTTTTGAAGTGCGCCGTCTGGTGCCACTCCTCGGCCACCCAGGCGGACGGCGAATTATGGCAGGAGGTGCAGAACTCATCGGTGCTGCTCCAGTGCAGTGAGGCTTCAAAGCCCACCCAACCAATCACACCCAGCGCCAGAGCCAACAAGCCTCCAAGGGGAATGCCAAGGCGCCATTTGCTTTTTGGCACCTGCCAGATACCGCGATTTTGTCGATCCATCTTTTATTCTCCCTGCTGCGGTTTGGCCGGACGATCATGGGCCAGGAATCGGTGGCAGTCGATGCAGGTTTTGCCCATCTTATCCATGCGCTGATGCATCGAAGCGGCCGCCTTCTTCTGTCGGGCGAAATCCATCAGCTCCACCTTGTGACAACTGCGGCATTCACGAGAATCGGTTTCCCGCATCTCCGCCCACACGCTCTCAGCCATGGTCTGCCGGTGTGCCTCAAACTTCTCGCGGGTGTTGTAGGTGCCCAGCGTCTGGTAATACACCTCTTTCATGGCCCGGATCTTGCGCCACATTTTCGGCACAAACTCTTTCGCCACATGGCAATCTGCACAGGTCACCAGCACACCGGAAGCGGTGTTGTAGTGGGTATGTTCCGGCCACTCTTCCGCCGCGAACTTGGACGGGCCATGGCAGGACACACAGAACTCATCGCTGCTGGTTTCGTGGATCACGACGTTAAAGCCCACGGTGCCAATGGCGCCAATCACGAAGAACAGCAGCGCCCCCAGCGGGATGCCCAGCCGCCAGCCGGCACGGGGCTTGCGCCACAGCCGGGCCCAAAAACCTTGATCATCCATTCTCATCCATCCCTTTTTGCTCACCATGACTAAAAAGATAGTCATAAAAAAAGCAGCCTATTCAGGCTGCTTTTTCTTAATCTACTCACTTACATAAGTGGTTTCCAGTCACTCCTGGATAACAATCGGGATGTCACCGGCACCCTGCTGCTGTCGTTGGCCAATTCGGCGCAGCACGGCGTAAGCCACCGCCACCGCAATCGCAATCGCCAGCAGGTAGAGCCAGGCACCGACGCCATGGGTTGCCACCTGGAAGAACAGGGTCGCGGTCATGTAAGCCACCGCAAAGGTCCACACCCCGGAGAACACCGCCCAACGGCCGCCGAACTCCTGCGCCATGGCACCCATTACCGCCACACACGGGGTGTAGAGCAGGATGAACAGCAGGTAGGAGAAGGCCGCTGCACGAGAGCCGAAGCCCTGCTCCAGTTTGGCCAGACTGCCGGTCTCAAAACCGAACTCATCCGCCATGCTGTCGATGTCGTGAGCGTCGCCAATGTTGAGGCCCAGCGGGTCGGTCACTTCGATGCCCAGCAGCGCTTCCGGAATGGTGGCCAGAGCTTCATTAAAGCTGCCCAGCAGACTCCACTCACCCGCTTCATCACCGCTGCCCTGGCTGTACAGGCTGCTCAGGGTGCCTACCACCGCTTCTTTGGCGAAGATGCCGGTGATGATGCCCACGGTGGCTGGCCAGTTGTCCTGCTCAATGCCCATCGGCGCAAACACCGGAGTCAGGGTCTGAGAGGTTACCGCCAGCAGGGAGCTGTCAGTGTCTTCGTGGCCGATGGTGCCATCGGTGCCCATGGTGTTGAGGAAGCTCAGCAGCGTCACCACCACCACGATCACTTTACCCGCGCCCAGCACAAACTGGCGGGTGCGCTGCCAGGTACGGGACATCACCTGAGACAGGGTCGGCAGTTCGTAATCCGGCAGCTCCATCACGGTGGTGCCGCTGGCGCCCGGCAGCAGGGTGTGGCGCAGCATCAGACCGGTCAGAACCGCCATCACGATGCCAATCACGTACAGCAGGAACACCAGGTTCTGGCCGTTGTCCGGGAAGAACGCGGTCGCAAACAGGGCGTACACCGGCAGACGAGCACCACAGGACATAAAGGGCGCCATCATGCCGGCCATGATGCGCTGACGACGCAGTTCCAGGGTACGGGTCGCGGTGATGGAGGGCACGTTACAGCCGAAGCCAACGATCAGCGGCACAAACGCTTTGCCCGGCAGCCCCAGCTTCTGCATGGCGCCTTCCACCACAAAAGCGGCGCGGGCCATATAGCCGGACGTTTCCAGGATACCCAATGCCACAAACAGGAAGGCCACCACAGGAATAAAGGTGGCAACGGTCTGGATACCGGCACCGACACCATTGGCCAGCAAGCCGATCAGCCAACCCGGAGCATTGATGGACTCCAGCGCCAGAGCGGTGCCGTCCACAAAGATGGCGCCCGCCATGATGTCGAAGAAATCGATAAAGGCACTGCCGACGTGAATGGCAAACATAAACGTCAGGTACATCATCAGCAGGAACACCGGAATCCCCGCAACCGGGTGCAGCACCCATTGGTCCAGGCGTTCGGTCAGGCTGGGGGTTTCATTGCGCTTATGGGACGCATCGGCCAGCAGAGTGGCGACCCACTGGTGACGGGTTGCGGCAATCAGGTTCAGCCACTGGTGCCCTTCACTCTTGAGCTTCATCAGGCTCTCATGACGGGGGGCCGCAAGCTGTTGCTCCACCACTTCGTCATACGCCACCTGCAGCGGTTGCGCCGACTTAATGGTCAGCAGCGTCGCCAGAGCATCCAGCGCTTTGTGCTTCTCTTCGACCTGGCGGGCCGACAGAGCGATAACCGGGCAACCCAGGCGCTGCTCCAGCACCGGAATGTCCAGCTCAATGCCGGAAGCCTGTGCGGCATCCCACTTATTCAGTACCACCACCATCGGCACTCCCAACTCCCGCAGTTGCAGAGTCAGGTAAAGGTGGCGAGAGAGCTGAGTGGCATCCACCACGTTAACGATGCCGTCGTAGGTGCCGTTAAGCAGGGCTTCCTGAGAAACGGCTTCGTCCTGAGGGCCTTTGCCGGTGGGGGTCAGATCGTACAGACCGGGCAAATCCATCAGTTGCACAGATTGACCCGCCACATCCAACGCGCCAAGGGTTTGAGCAACCGTCACACCGCCCCAGTTGCCCACTTTCGCCTGACCACCGGTCAGCGCGTTAAAGAGTGTGGACTTACCGGAGTTCGGCAGGCCAACGGAAAGGATGGTCTTAGACATGGTTTACCTCGACCTCTACCTGCTGGGCCAATTGATGGTTCAGACAGACTGAAGCGCCCGCCAGCTTCAGCTGAATCGAGCGACCCAGAGGCGCCCGTCGAACCAGTTGGACTTCACAACCCGGGGCCAGGCCCATCGCTGCCAGTTTCAGTTGTGTGGAAGGCTCCAGGCCGTTGGCGCGGAATTGCGCTACCAGTCCGCGTTGGCCATTTACCATTTCAGCTAAGGTCATACGTCACCAAATGCTAATCAGTCTCATTTAGGTTGAGTATACTCCCCCATAGGCTGAAAAGTTTGCGGTAGATCGTAATTCCGGTGATGAATTCCCATGGTTTTCAAACTTTGTCGATAAACAAAAAAGAACATCATCGAAACCTGAAACTTTTTCACTCTCATTCGCCAGGCAAAAAAAAGCCCCCGGGTTAACCGGAGGCTTTCTCAAACTGGTGACGACGCGATTACTTGGCGCGGTCGTGAGCGATCTTGCCAGCGTGACAGTCGATACAGGTCTTGCCCATCTTGTCCATGCGCTGGTGCATGTTGGCCGCCATCTTCTTCTGCTTGTCGTAGTTCATGCGCTCTACGTCGTGACAGTTACGGCACTCGCGGGAATCAGTGGCACGGAAGCCTTCAACGATGCGAGCCTGCATGTCTTTCTTGTGCTCGGCGTAGGCTTCAGGGGTGTTGTAGTCGCCCTTGATCTGCCAGTACACCTCTTTCATGGCGGTCACTTTACGCCACATCTTCGGCACGAACTCTTTTGCTACGTGACAGTCAGCACAGTTCACTACCATGCCGCTGCGGCTGGAACCGTGAACACTCTGCTTGAACTCTTCCTGAGCGTAGGAAGGTACGTGACAGTTCACACAGAACGCGTCGGTGCTGGTCGCGTGAATAACGGTATTAAAGCCAACGGTACCGATGGCACCAATGGCCAGGAACAGGAAGGCGCCTACCGGAATGCCCAGCAGCCACTTTGCCTTGGGCTGACGCCACAGCTTGGCCCAACCACCTTGTTCTTTACGATCTTGCATCTCTCATCCCCTAAAACAACAGTCGGGACCCACCAAATTGCGTCTTCTAAAATGGAGAATCCCTGATTTTTCGAGGGGAATTGTACTGAGGCCAGATGAGTAAATTGATGATTACAATCACACTTCTGGGAATCCAACTGAACGTAATCCCATTCACCGGGCTCATACGTGATCCCCGGCAATATGTCGTTCGTTTTCCGCTGCTTTTTTGCCCACCAAACCCTCACCCTCACCCCTGTCCGCCCCCCTGCCCGCGCCCGTAAAATCAAGATGTCCAGCCAGGCACTGACCCCACGCCGACACACCACACCAAAGAATCTGGTTCGATTGACAATCTGTGCTAACTTAACAACATGTTAACGACGCAATTTCTGCGCGGTAACAAATAACACTGCAAAGGAAGCAGGGGAATGATGATGAGTGTGAGCCGGTTGGTGCACCGCCTGAGCCAGGTGGTGGCGCTTGGGTGTTTATTGGTTTTTACGATGAACGCCCAGGCTGCCTGGGAAGAGATGAGTGAACAGGAACTGGAAGCGGTTCTCACTCAAAAGTTTGCCGAAGGTAAGTATTCCGCCAAAGGTGCCGACAACTGCCTGATGTGCCACCGCCGCAGTGAAAAGGTCATGGCGCTGTTTGAGGGGGTGCACGGCCGAACCAGCAATCCTGCCAGCCCGATGGCGCCGGGCCAGCTTCAGTGCGAAGCCTGTCATGGCCCCCAGGGCACCCATAACCGGGGCGGTAAAGAGCCGATGATCACCTTCGGCCCCGACTCCAACGTCAGCGCCTCTGCCCAGAACTCTGTTTGCCTGAGCTGCCACAGCGGTGACGACCGCCTGGCCTGGCACGGCAGCACCCATGATATGGAAGAGGTCGCCTGCAGCAGCTGCCACAATGTCCATGCCGCTCAGGACCCCAGCCGCGATAAACAGCTGGCGATGGACAACTGCACCAGCTGCCACCGTCAGCAGTTTGCCCAGATGCAACAGCGTTCAGCCCATCCCATGCGCTCCGGTCAAATCACCTGCACCGATTGTCACAACCCTCATGGCACCCTCAACGAAGCGATGCTCACTCAGGTGTCCGTCAACGACAACTGCTATGCCTGCCACGCCGAAAAGCGCGGCCCGCTACTGTGGGAACATGCCCCGGTCGCCGATAACTGCGCAAGCTGCCATAACCCCCACGGCAGCGTTAATGAGGCGATGCTGACTCAACGGGCCCCTCAGCTTTGTCAAAGCTGTCACGCCAGCCCCCATTCCGGGTCGCCTCAGTTCCAGGGCGGGAGCAGTGCCTTTACCGCCGGCCAGAGTTGCCTGAACTGTCACAACCAGGTGCATGGCTCCAATCACCCCTCCGGCAAACTGCTGCAAAGATAGGGAGCGTCCGTTATGCAGAAATCGCTACTGGCCACCCTGATTGGATTCGCCCTCACTCCAATGGCGTACGCGGCAGATTTCAGCCTGAACAACGCCAATACAGACAACGCCAAAACCGACAGCTGGGCCTGTGAGCGTTGTACCCCGGCCACCGGCACGGTTGGCCACATGGCCATCGGTGTCAGTGAGAACGAGATCGAAGACCCGCATTTTGCCAACACCAGCGGTACCGACAAGGACGGCCTGGTACCGCGCCTCGATGCCGACCTGACCCGCTGGTACAGCAATGACATCCGGGCAGAACTGTTTGCCGACCAACTGGGCTATGACGTCAGTACCCTTTCCCTGAGCGCCGATCGGGCCCGCGACTTTGCCGCCACCCTCGCCTGGCGCCAGCTTGGCTGGTACGACACCCGTGCCATGACGCCGTTTCTCGGCAATGGCAGCCAGCACCCCTTGCCCGACGACTGGGTCCAGGGCGCCACCACCGATCAGATGCCCAATCTGATGCCATCACTAAACCCGGTGGATCTCAAACTGGAGCGCGACCGTCTGCTGCTGGGACTGGAAAAGTACTTCAACACCATACGGACCTATCTGGACCTGACCCACGAAACCCGTGAGGGCCGACGCCGCAGCGGTGCCACGATCATTACCAATTCGGTCAATCTGGCGCAGCGGGTTGATGATGCCACCACATCACTGGCTGCAGGCCTGAATGTGGTGGGAGGAAACTGGCAGGTCGCCTTTGGCTACCTTGGCAGCCAGTATGAGAACGACGTGACCGCGCAGCGCTGGGACAACCCCTACACCCCAACCTTTGGCAGCGCCAGAGAGGGGCAACAGGCCCTGGCCCCGGATAACACCGCTCACCAGTTCCACGTTCAGGGCACCTGGGCCAGTGGCATTCAGTCGCTGTCCGGCCAGGCCGTATGGGGACGCCATGATCAGGATGACACTTTCCTGCCCGCCACCATCAACGGCCCCTCGCCGGAGCTTCCCGCGACGGACGCGGACCTGCAACTGGACAAGATCGACCTGAACCTGCGCTACCGGATCCGCCCCATGCGCAAGATGACCCTGCTGGCGCAATACGACTATCAGGATCGGGATTACCGCAATCCGCTGCAGCCCTATCCCTACATCATCACCGACAGCGTCGCGGCGGGCAGCCGGGTACCGGTGGAGCTGGACACAACCGACCAGAAAGCCAGTCTGGCCATGAACTACCGCTTCTATGCCGGATTCAGTGGCGAGCTTGGTTACCGCTGGCGCCAGCAGGAGTGGACCGCCCAACCCGCCGATGAAGCCACCACCCACTTCTATTGGGGAACGCTGAGGTTAAGTCACTGGGAACGCTTCGCTGTGCGTCTCGAATTGGGCCGGGAGGACCGGGAACTGGACAACTACCCGGGCAGCGCCAACGTCGAAGGCACCAATGACCCGGCGCTGCGGGCTTATTACCTCGCCAGCCGCGAGCGTAACTACGGCAAGCTGGTGGCAAACTACCAGATCCTCGATCCCCTGGGCCTTCAGGTCACGCTCGAAGGCAGCGAGACCGATTATGACGACCCGCTGGTGGGGCTCGACAGCGTCGATCGGGCCGGATTCGACGTCAACCTGCACTATCACAAAGAGAAGCTCAGCCTTTACGCCTTCTACAACGCCTACAACCTGGATACCCGACAGGTGGGCAGTAACACAGCGGTGACCTGGCAGGGACGTCAGGATGACGATGCCGAATCCGTCGGAGTGGGAGCCGAATACCAGGGCGCGTTCAGCGACAGCCTGGACCTCGGGATGGATCTGGTCTGGGCCGACAGTGACACCCAGACGCTGACGGCATCCGGGCTGTCCGGCGACCTCGGCGAATACGACAGTTCACGCATCACCCTGGATCTCTACGGCCGTTACCACCTCAGCGAGCAGTCCAGCGTGCAGCTGGATCTGCTCTATCAGGATTACGACGACACCAGTTACCTGAATCAGGGGCTGCAGCCCAACAGCATTCCCAATGTGCTGACTTTTGGTGACTTGTCGCGGGACTACAGCGACTACCTGCTGAACCTGAGTTATCGCCATGACTTTTAAGAATGACGCCCCTCACCCCCTCGCTGGGCCTAGCGCACAAGGAGCCCGTGACATGAAAACCGGAAGCGACATCGCCCCCCTGCGGCCCTTGCTCGCCGCACTGCTGGCAGTCACTCTGATCAGTGCCTGTAAGGATGGAAACGACGGCGCCCCCGGCGGGCCGGGTCCCGACACCCCGCCTCCGGCGCAGGAGATCACCGACATCTCGATGAACCTGGAGCAGTGGGCCATCACCGATGAGGGGATGATCCAATTCCGCATTCTGGTGACCAATCAGAATGGCGAAGGGGTCGCTGGCCTGCCCAGCGCCACCCTGCTGGCAGCGCAACTGCTGCCCAGCGGATTCACCGGGGCCGGTAACTCCACGGAGTGGCGCTTCCTCGGTTCGGAAACCTGCACCGCCGGGGGAGAGTGTCCCGGACAGTGGACCGACTACGCCAACGGCTTTTACGACTACCAGAGTGGTCTGAATGTGAACAATGCCGAAGGCGTCACCTACTCGCCGGATGCCACCCAGCGGCTGGTGGTTAAAATCGGTGGCGATGCCCTGCCCGACGGCACCGACCTGCCGGTGGTCAACGCCTTTGTCGACTTTGCGCCAAACGGCGGTGACCCCGCCTACACCCGCCTGATTGCTGGCACCGAAAGTTGCGAGAGCTGCCATACCGACATCGCCGGGATCCGCCACGGCGGGCGTTACACCGAACTGGAAACCTGCACCACCTGTCACTCCGAGAACCGCATCTCCAACCCGGAGAACGTGCTGTCCGGATTGGCACACTCCGCCCATGGCGAGAGTGGCCTGGCGAACTTCGTAAACTGCGAAACCTGCCACAGCGGCGGGGACGCGCTGCCCCAGTCCGACAACTGGGCGCTGTTCCCCAGCCAGCTGGCCTGCGGAAGCTGTCACAGCGCCATCGATTTTGAGGCCGGCATTGGCCACCCGGCCCAGGCCGACAACAGCAACTGCGTCGCCTGTCATAACCCGGACTGGACCCGCAGCGCTCATTTGATGACGGACAAAGCGGACGCTCTGGCGCAGTTTGACGCCAGCGTCGACAGCATCACCCCGGACCTGGCCGCAGGCACCCTCAGCATCGTCGTCACCCTGACCAACCCACAGACCGGCGAGGCCCTGGCCAGCCCGGACCAACTGCCCTACCTCAATGACCTGCGCCTTTACGCCAACTGGGGCACCAGCTTTGATTACAGCATCAGGTCTGCGCCCAACATCCGACTGGAGTCCCTGACCCCGGAAGAGACCGTCGTCCCCGGCCAATATCGCTATACCCTGCCGGGCCTGACCGTCCCGCCGGGCACCGATATGGATGAAGGCGGCGCGGTCGCGCTGCAGGGCCGGCTGTGCCGCAACGGCAGTGCCCTGGTGAGCTGCGATGACGCCAGCGCCTCCACCGTTCAGGTGCCGAGTCACACCACGTTCTTTGCGGTCGGCAGCGGCATGGCCCGACGCAATGTGGTCAGCAACGAAACCTGCGGCACCTGTCACGGTGATCAGCAGCTCAATTTCCACGGTGCGCGCAACGACCTGACTCAACAGTGTCAGCTCTGTCATAACGCTCAGATGGTGGCCAGCGCCTCCGCCCCCAACGTCAGCGCCAGCAACGCCAACTACAGCCATATGATTCACGCCATCCACACCGCTCAACGTGAAGGTTACGAAGATCTGGCCTACCCGGCGCCGGTCTCCGACTGCCGTCAGTGCCACATCAGTGACGCAGGAAGTGACAGCTTTGCCTTGCCGATTCTGGCCACGGTGCCGCCGATGGCGCTCGATGACGGCACTTTCACCAGCGCCGAAGCGGCCACCTGCTCGGTGTGCCACAGCGGCAGCGGCGCACAGGCTCACATGACCCAGCAGGGTGCCGTATTTGGCGGCACGCTGGAGATGGCCAGCGGCGACAAAGGCTGTGCCTTCTGTCATGGCGCCGGCAGCGCCTACGACATCGCACCGGCCCACGGGCTGGCTCCGGCCCAATAAGGAGTAGCCCATGACCCATTGGTTTATCCGACAACAGGACCGTCACATGAACGCTTCTTTTGACTCAGCGCCCTGGCGCGCCCTTCTGGTTGCCAGCGCGATGACGCTGGCACTTTCCGGTTGCCCGGACGACGGTGACGACGGTGCGGACGGTCCCGACGGGCCTCCGGGTGAAGTCAGCATCAACATCGGTGCCGCCAACAGCCTGAACGTGACCATCACCGGCGCCAGCGTGGATGACGCCGGCACCGTGATGGTGGATTTCGACCTCACCAACAGCAACGGTGTAGCGATATCCGGACTAGACAGCTACGAAGCGCTGGACCGCATCGGCATGGGCATCGCCAAGCTCACCACGCTGCAAAAGCGTCTGCGGCCGTTACCAAGCGACGGCAGCGCCACAGATGGCAGCGGCAAAGGCACCAAATCCACCCAGTGGACCAGCTACATCAACACCCTCAAAGAGCCCGGCGACGTCAACGTCGGCGATGACTTCCCGGAAGGCTGGGATGCCCTGAAAGGGCCTCAAATCCAGGCCGGCATCGAAACCGGTTGTGGCATTGAGTGCATCGAAAGCACCGGCATCGGCAGTTATCGCTACACCTTCTCGATGCCGCTGGCGGAGTACCCGGCCATTACCGGTCTGGATACCAGCTACGACGCCAATCTGGTGCACCGCGTTACCATGGAACTGCGCCGCTTCCGCGGCGACGTTAAAGAAGCGCTGGTGAATGCCCACTATGACTTTGTGCCCGCAACGGGCGCCCCCGCCACCGCCGAGGAGACCCGCAATCTGGTGGCGCTCGAGACCGCCTGCCTGCGCTGCCACAGCAACGACTACGACAACAGCGCAGCCCATCCGCTGATCCTACATGGCGGCGCCCGATTTGAGATTGAGAACTGCACCGTCTGCCACACCCCCTACTCCGGGGATCCGGAAACCGGTGCGACCATTGATCTGGGCTCGATGGTCCATCAAATCCACAAAGCCGAGTACTTTATGATTGGCTTTGGCGGCAACGGCCAGGACTTCCGGGAGCTGACATTCCCGGCTAACGGCAACGACTGCAAAGTGTGTCACCTGGACGGCGATGACGCCCCTGCCCAGGCGGGAAATTGGTACTTCCACCGTCAGGAAGCGTGTCTCAGCTGCCACGAAAAATTTGCGCCGGACGATTGGGACGGCACCGCCCGGGGCCTGTTCCACAGCGACGGTTTTACCCCCTTTGCGGAAGGCAACTGTGCCGGCTGTCACGCGGATGACACCAACCCGATGGGGTCTGCCATCTACCATCTGGCCAAGGCCGACGCCACCGACAACGCCCGCGAAGCGTACGCTTACACACTGGGCAACGGCACCTTTGACCCGGCCCTCAATACCCTGACCTTTACCCTCACCTGGGGGGGCACCATGGCGCCGGAGATGGACCCCAACGTTCAGGCGTTCTGGGTTACCGCAGCGGCGTTCAACGGCACCGAGTACGACCTGGGCGGCACTCGCGCCGACGATCTGGGCAGCCCCTTCGGCCGCCACAAGTCCCGCATCGCCTTTGACCTGACCACCGCCAATGCCGAAGGCAGTGTGATCACCTCCGTTGCCGGCGACGGCGGCATCACCTACACCGTCAGTGGCATCGACCCCCTGGTGCACGACCTGTTTGTCAGCACCGGCCAGGGCTTTATCGACGGCAAACTCTTTGTTTGCGCCAACGCCGCCGTCACCAATATGGACACCAGCATGTTGACACCGGTGGCCTGTGACAGCGCGGAAGCCCGAGTCATTGACGCCATTGTCGCGGGCAACAAAGCCAGCTTCTCGGCAGATGGCAGCGATGTGGCCATGCGCCGGGTGGTTGCGCTGGAAATGGGGTGTGTGAACTGCCATGCCGAGCAGGCGGACTTCTCCAGTGCTCACGTCGGCACCCGTGGCGATGAAACCTACCCGCCCAACAGCGCCTGTGGCTCCTGCCATGCCGGGACGCCAAACACCGCGGTGTTCCTGACCGACGGCAGCTGCGTTGCGTGTCATAACCCCAACGGTTCTGCCCACGCCAACAAACCGTTTGAGCGCGGTTTTGACTTTAAGGTGATGATCCACGAAATCCATGCCGGCACCCGCTCAGAGCGCCGGACGACGGATCTCGACATCACTTATCCGGACAGCGCCGCCAACTGCAGCACCTGTCACGCAGAGGGTCAGATCAGTCTTGCCGCCATGGCCAGTCTGCCGGCCTTTGCGGCCTCGGATGGTGAGTTCTCGCCGGCGGTCGCCGCGTGCGCCAGTTGTCATGCACCGTCCGAAGCTGCCAACCCGGCTGCGGTCACGCACTTCCGTCAGAATGGCGGGGTTTATGCTGGCACGCCTGGCGAGTACGTACCGGCAGAATCCGCGGAAAGCTGTGCCACCTGCCACGATGCCGGACGCAGTGCCGGTTACGATGTGGTTCACGGCCGGTAAGCGCTGAAAAACCCCACCCAAAGGGGCCCAATCGGGCCCCTTTTCAATGGTTTATCAGTTGGTCATTAATCACCCGGTTCCGTTCACTTTTTACACGCCCCCGAAACTTCTGACGCACGTTTTCGACGTTATCGAAATCTGTGTCACACCTTTGTTTACCTTGAGGATTTTTCGGCTTTCCAACTGCCCACCTTTGTTAACACGGTCACATTTATTTTGACCGCCCAGCCTTAGACTTTCCTTGCGGCGGTTTATTTGCCGTCGTGAGAACAACTTAAAGACATCGTTTCTCATTTGCAGGGAATAGAGATGACAACAACAACACAAAACTGGAAACTGCTGGCCAGCGCGGCCATGGTTTCCCTCGCTCTGTCCGGTTGTGGCAGTGACGGAAAAGACGGCTCCAATGGTGAAGACGGCAAGCCCGGCCCCATCGGTGTCGCTATCGGCGAAGTTTCTCAACTGAACGCCAACGTCACCTCCGCTTCCGTCGACGAAGCCGGCATCCTCACCGTCAACTTCACTCTGACCAACCCCAACGGCGTTGCCGTATATGGCCTGACCAACACCGATATCGGTGCGGTTTCCTTTGGCCGTATGGGTACCGAAGATGAAGTGGGCACCACTGACATCGAAGGCCAGCCGCGCGACATCTGGCTGAGCTACTTCAACAAGGACAAGGGCGAAGGCCACTTCACCGGTTCCTCCTACTTCAAGGGCAGCAGCTGCGAAGACTGTCTGACCGACAACGAAGACGGCACCTACACCCTGGTTCTGAACAAAGCCATCGAAACCATCGGTTTCGATTACGGCTATGACGCCACCGCCACCAACGGCATCTACCTGGGCGTAAAAGCCTCCGGTAAAGATGGCGCTACCCTGGTGAACAACAGCTTCTACTACTGGCAGCCGGCCAGCGACACTGTTGTTGAGCGTCCGAAAGAGATCATCGCTGACGCCACCTGTCAGAGCTGTCACCGTCCGGGCCACGATGGCGCGTTGTCCATGCACGGCAGCAAGCACGTGACCCTGGAGTCCTGTACTTTCTGTCACACGGACTACAACACCTATCTGAAAGAAGAAGCAGTGTATGACGGCTCCATCAAAGGCATGGCGCACGACATCCACAGCCACTCCTTCTACGCAGAAGACGGCATCTACCCGCAGAAAGCGTCCAACTGTCTGACCTGCCACAAGCCGGACGAAGCTCTTGAGCTGTCCGACGCGTGGAAGGCTGACCTGGATACCGCCACCTGCATGAACTGTCACAACAGCCCGTACGCCGTACCGAGCTGGCACTGGGATTCTGAGAACAATCAGATCGCAGCAGGCAAAGAAAACTGCGTCTCCTGCCACAACCCTGAAGGTTACCGTGGCGGTGAAGCGGGTCACTACACTCAGAACGACAACGGTCGTGCCCCTGAGCTGAAAGTGGTGTTCAACGGCGTAGAAGTGGCTGCTGACAAGAGCAGCATCACCGCGACCTTCACCGTAATGGACGGCGAAGACAAAGTGCCGATGAGCCAGATCGACCCGCGTCCGTACAAGTACGGTGGCTTTAACAGCGCCATCGTGGTTAACGGTCTGCACGGCGACGACTTCCTGGTGAACTACCAGAAAGTGGGCTTCGACACCTTCACCGAGCAAGCGGATGGCAGCATCAAGGCTCTGATCGCCGACGGCACCTTCAAGGTTGCTGAGATCCTGGCCGACGACGCCACCATCGCTCTGTCCAGCCAGCTGCACGTGTGCTTCGATGGCAAGGGCGGCCGCGCTGACTGTGTGGTTGAAGACCTGGATGCCGGCTCCCAGCAGGCCCCGTACCTGGTAAGCGATACCTTCTTCTTCGCTCAGGACGGTACCGTTGTTGCTGAATCCCCGCGTGTACAACACGCTGAGATGGGCGACTGCCAGGCGTGTCACACCACCTCCATCACCCACCGTTACACCAACGATCTGGACGGCTGTGCCAGCTGCCACAACGGTACCCGTGATAAGAAGGGCCAAGGCTCCTCTAACCTGGCGTACATCGTTCACAGCAAGCACTACCTGGGCGACTTCTTCAAGAAGACCGACTGCCAGACCTGTCACGGCGCCAATGGCTTCACTCTGAACGGCATCTCTGCTGACGCCGCTCCGGTGGCCTTCGGTACCACTGACGGTGAGCGCCTGGGTGCGGATAACGAGCAACTGGTTGTGTCTCCGCAGACCGCTGCTTGTGTAAGCTGCCACGTACCGCCGTACGGTCTGAACGAAAGCGCTGTTGCTCACATTAAGAGCATGGGCGGCGTGATCGACCACGATGGCAACATCAACACCATCGGTGTACCGGCCAGCGAGTACGACGCCTACGTTGACATGCAAGGCAAAGAAACCTGCGCCACCTGTCACACCGGCGAGCAGATCCTGAACGCGCACTCCAACTGGAGCACCGGCTACTAAGGCTCGAACTTTCCAGCAAAAAGCGGCCCCGATGGGCCGCTTTTTTTCATCCATCAAAATCGTCAATTGTCGCTTTTGCGATCCCGATCACCCGGACAGACGGCAACCTCAGCACAACGGTCAGAAAATCACCCGCCCCCATAGGTGTTTACATTTTCACCACCTTCCCCCAGCTCTCCTAACCTCGTTAATACGCCCGAACGCCTTTATTCGCCCCACCCTGCGCCTTGCCTCGGCTTTCCTTTCACCGGCTCGTAACCAGCCTGGTTTGACGAAACATTTTCGATACACATCAGGGCTTTGGTGACCGTTATCGCGATCACGTTCCCCCTGCACCCCCTTCCCTAGACTCTGGCATCGACCCGTTTTTCTAAGAATTGCGGGCAATTACCAAGAAATCTTTTCAATTTGCAGGGAAAAGAGATGAGCGACCATAACAACAACTGGAAGAAGCTGGCCTCCGCGCTGGCCGTCTCCGCATTGCTGGCCGGCTGTGGCAGCGATGGCAAAGACGGTTCTGACGGCGAAGACGGCAAGCCGGGCCCTGTCGGGGTTCACATCAGTCAGGCGGACAGCCTGAACACCCAGAACCTGTTCGCAGAGTACGATGCGGCCAGCAACCAGCTGGTGGTGGAGTTTGACCTGGTGAACACCAACGGTGTGTCCATCTACGGCGCCACCATCGACAACCTGACCCTGAAAATGGGTCGCATGGCGCGGGAATCCGAAGCCAGCCGCGATGACGTCCAGCCGATGGTTGAGCCAGAGCACGACCGTGAGATCTGGGCCAGCTACCATCACCGCAATGGCACCCGTGGCTCCGCCTCCATGTGCAACAGCTCCTACACCCCATACAACGAGTGTGCTGTTGAAGAGATCGACAACGGCAAATACCGCTTCGTCGTCGACCACGCCCTCCCCACCTCCAAAGAGGAAGGCGGCGCGGAGTTCTTCTTCGCTTATGACGAAAGCCAGATCCAGGGCCTGATGATGCGGGTTCAGCGCAAGCTGAACGGCGACAAGACCGACTACGATGGCACCCACTACGCCACCTACTACTGGGAAGCGGGCAACGTTGAAGCCTATCGCCCGAAAGTGGTGGTGCCGGACGAAACCTGTTTCGCCTGTCACACCGCTGAGGACGTAAAAGCCAACCAGTACGACAGTGCCCGCGATGAGCACCCGACCTACCGGATGAGCAACGCCCACTACGGCACCAGCACCGAAGTGTGCGCTTTCTGCCACGTGGACTACGGCCTGCGCACCGTCAACGACGGCGACGACGTGATTGAGTACTCCCACTCCATCAAAGGCCTGGTGCACGCCATCCATACCGGCGCGACCCACAGCGACCGTCGTGGCGTGGCCAAGT
This sequence comes from Marinobacter nauticus, assembly GCF_019801015.1. Taxonomy (GTDB): domain Bacteria; phylum Pseudomonadota; class Gammaproteobacteria; order Enterobacterales; family Shewanellaceae; genus Ferrimonas. Next base: position 11,372 of record NZ_JAHVJZ010000011.1, on the reverse strand, counting down.
TTGACTCTGTGATCGCCAAAGACGGCGCCAACCCGGCGTTCTTCCTCAAGTTCAACAACGAAGAGGGCGTTTACCCGCAGAGTGCGGCCAACTGTCACGCCTGTCACGTTGACTACACCACCACCGAAGAGACCCTGCCGGAGAACGTCACCGCCCACGCGATGGACTGGTTCGCCGACAAGGACGGCTACAGCTGTCAGAACTGTCACGGTGACTACCACTACGCCGATTACCACGTTGATGACGTGTACTACGGTTGTGTGGCCTGTCACACCAGTGACGAAGGCTACGGCAACCCGACCAACAACCGCGGCGGTGCCCTGCGTCACTTCGCCGACCACGGTGACGCCATCAGCCGCCACTCTGCCGCAACGGTAGGCAGCAACATCGATGTGGATTACACCGCCCTGAGCTGGGACGGCACCAACTTCACCATCGACTTTGATGTCACCAAAGCCGGCGAAGCGGTAGCGGGCAGCACTCTGAGCAATGTGACCGTACGCATCAACGCCGTTGCCGCGGACGGTTCCAGCCAGTTCCTGGCCAACCGCTCCAACGCGACAGCCACCGTTGACGCCGACGGCAAAGGCAACGTGGTACTGCCGGCGCACGAAAGTCTGGTTGCCCTGCTGAGCGACCCGATGAACCCGATGGGTGCGGACGACTACGTACTGGCCGTGACCGCGTACTTCAGCGCCTGCGTGGCCAACAAGACCGCGGACCTGACCGACTACGTAGATGGTGCCTGCTCCGGCGTGGTCAGCCCCTACGCGTCCCAGACCCGTTACCTGACCGTTGCTGGTGAAGCCTCCGACGTTCGTCGCCATGCGGCGGCGGCCTACGAGAACTGCACCGCCTGTCACAACGACGACATGGTGGTCCGCAGCTCTGGTTACCACTATCGCAACGCCGACAACGACACCTGCGCCCAGTGCCACGGTGCCGACGGTTACAAGCCGAGCATGATGGCCCGTGTCCACGCTTCCAGCTCCATGGACCGCGTTCGCGCCCACGGCCGTGATGACGTCCAGGCGTTCTTCAGCATGAACCAGTGTTCTGTTTGTCACGACAACAGCTACACCCTCCAGGATGCGAGCACCGGTCCTCAGTTCAGCGGCAGCGGCACCTACAGCAGCCCGCAGACCGCCGTGTGTGCCTCCTGCCACCTGTCCGACGCCTACTTCGAGGCCGGCCAGATCAGCAGCGCAGCGGCCCACATCCTGAACATGGGCGGCATCCACAAAGGCAGCCGTGACGAGGCCTCGGTATCCGAGTCCTGCGCCACCTGTCACAACGCGGAAAACATCCAGAAAAATCACAAATTTAACTGATTTATCGATGTTATAATCAGCGGCCCTTCGGGGCCGCTTTTTTTGTTTCACAATCTGAACATTGGCGACCGCGCGGGATCACGTTATGGGCAAGGGCCCGAGCCCACGCAAAGTTACAAAAGACCGTGAAAAACAAGCCGCTAGATCGCTGATCTGTATCACGGTTTATCGGCAGTCAAGTTGTTATAAAAGACAGTGACTATGTGGGTAGACAACAGGCCAAAAGGCCAGCCCCAGTCCGGTGACCCTGAAATGGGTCCCCCATATTCTTTTGCAGGGAATAGATGATGACTAATAACAAGATGCAATGGCGCCTTACCGCCTGCGCCGCCATTATGGCTACCGCCCTTGTGGGTTGTGGTGACGATGGCAATGATGGCAACCCCGGCGACCCTGGTCGCCCCGGCGGTGACCCAGCGGCTTCCATCGCTCAGCTGAACCTGGATGTAACCAAGGTTGAGTACGTGGATGGCCAACCGGTAGTAACCGTTCTGGCCACCAACGAGGAAGACAAGTCTGTTGTCGGCCTCCAGGGCATGGAAATCAAAGGTTACCAGCTTTACCCCCAAGGTTTTGACCACGCCGGCGACTCCGCCCGCTGGGAAAAAACCGCCAACACCAAAGTCTACGAAGACCACGGTAACGGCTACTACACCTTCACCTTCGAAGGCATCGCCCAGAACCGCGACCTGACTCAGCGCTACAACGTTCTGGCTGGCAACAACACCCTTCCTGACGGTACTCCGGTACCCCGCAACGAAATCTCTGTTGATCTGAACGGCTACGGTCACGACCCGCTCTACACCAAAGACGTGGTCAGCACCGAAGTGTGTACTGCTTGTCACTTCGCTGGCGAGAAGATCTACCACGGGTACTTCGAAGCCGAGAGCTGCGCGGGCTGTCACAACCCGACCTACAAGGGTGACAACACCAGCGAGCGCGCCAACTGGACCCACCTGGTTCACGCGGTTCACAGCGCCTCCACTCAGTGGAACGACGGCACCAAAGGCAGCGCCGAAGCCGAAGCCCTGCTGCAGAACAACTGTCAGTCTTGCCACGTTGCTTCCGAAGAACTGGCTGACTGGGGTAACTGGACCCGCGTTCCGACCAAAGAAACCTGTTCCGCTTGTCACAACGACGGTTACAACGGTAAAGACATCGTTTACAGCCGCCACATGACCGAGCAGGACAACTCCACCTGTGCCGCGTGTCACAACCCGACCCAGATTGAATCCATCCACACCCAGTCTCACAAAGACCAGGCCGCTGTGGTTGATCAGTTTGGCGTGGAAGCGTCTTCCATCGTGAACGGCGACGACACCGTCACCATCTCCGTCACCCTGACTCAGAATGGCCAGGCCATCGACGCTGCTTCCATCGCGAACAGCCTCGATATGGTTGAGTACGTGTCCAACATTGGCCCGAACTACCCGGTTCTGGGTTACTACGGCAAAGACTCCAAGGCCCTGCACGGTGCCGAAATCGCCGGCGCCATCGAAGGCGGCAGCGTGGTTTACACCACCGGTGCCCTGCCCTTCGGTCAAGGCGATGCTGACACCGCTCTGACCCTGGTTGGCGTGCGTGTTTGTGCCGAGAACGGTGTACTGGCTGAGTGTTCCGACAACGCCGACAAGATCGCGCTGGACGCTTACACCAGCTTCGTAAGCAAGTCCGGTTCTGCCCTGTCTGCCCGTCACAACAGCCTGGATAACGCCAGCTGCCTGGGTTGCCACGGTGAAACCTTCCAGCTGCACAACGGCAGCCACCACGCTGGCTTTGTCCTGAACGACAACGTCAAAGTGGGCGACTGTGCCGCGTGTCACACTGCTGAAGGCACCTACGCTCCGACCAACCTCGGCGCCATCGAGCTGAAGCTGCACAAGGTACACGGCGGTCAGGACATCATCTCTGACTGTACTCAGTGCCACACCAGCTTCGAGCTGGGCGCGTTCGACAAGAAAGGCGCTCTGAATGTTTCCATTCAGGCCTACGAGAACGGCGAGCCGAAGTTCGATGACGAAGGTAAGGTTGAGTGGAGCTTCGTGGGTTACGCCACTCCGCGCGCCGCCACCTGTCTGTCCTGTCACGATGGCGACAAAGCCATGAACAGCAACCAGAACATGACTGTACTGCAGCACATGGTTGATCACGGCAACGCCGAACTTGGCACCGACCGTAGCACTGTCAGCGACGCCGCCCAGGTAGAGAGCTGCTTCTACTGTCACAAGCCTGAACTGACCAACCACAAAGTCGTCAGCTTCTAAGCCAAGCTGGGAGGGTCGTAAGGCCCTCCCGTTATCGTGCACAGATAAGGAACGCCTCTCTATGCAAGCAAAAAATCTGATCGCTACCCTGCTTGGCAGCGCCGTTCTGGCCCTGGGGCTCAGTGCTCCGGCCGCGGCGAACAGCTGGGGCGATATGGACCCGCAAGAGTACGAAGCGGTACTGGACAAGAAGTTCGCCGAGGGCAACTACTCCAAGCAAGGCGCTGACAACTGTCTGATGTGTCACCGTCGCTCCGAGAAAGTGATGGCCCTGTTTGACGGCGTACATGGCCGTGCCGATCAGTCCAAGAGCCCGATGGCTGGCCTCCAGTGTGAAGCCTGTCACGGCCCGATGGGCAGCCACAACCGTGGCGGTAAAGAGCCGATGATCACCTTCGGTGGTGACGCTCCGCTGTCCGCTGAGAAGCAGAACAGCGTATGTCTGTCCTGTCACCAGGGCGAAGAGCGTATGGCCTGGCACAGCTCCGTGCATAACCTGGAAGAGGTTGCTTGTAGCTCCTGTCACCAGGTTCACGTTGCTCAGGATCCGATCCTGGACCGTCAGACCGAAGTGGACACCTGCACCAGCTGCCACACTCGCCAGAAAGCGGACATGAACAAGCGCTCTTCCCACCCGATGAAGTGGGCAGACATGACCTGTTCTGACTGTCACAACCCGCACGGCTCCATGAGCGAAGCGGCCCTGACCAGCACCACCGTGAACGACACCTGCTACGAGTGTCACGCGGAGAAGCGCGGCCCTTTCCTGTATGAGCATGCGCCGGTGGCCGAAGATTGCGCCGCCTGTCACAACCCGCACGGCAGCGTCAACGACGCGATGCTGACTCAGCGCGCTCCGCAGCTGTGTCAGAGCTGCCACGCCAGCGCTCACAGCGGCAGCCCGATCTTCAACTCCGGTGACGATCGCATGACCGCAGGTAAGAGCTGCCTCAACTGCCACAGCCAGGTGCATGGTTCCAACCATCCCAATGGCTCGGCTCTTCAGCGCTAAGGGGGACAGATTATGAACTTTCGTCTCAACCTGATCACCCTGGCCCTGGCCAGCTTCTCCGGCGTTGCCATGGCCAACTACGGCCTGGCCAACGCCAACCTGGAGAATGTCGACACCGACAAATGGCAGTGTAAGCGTTGTGAGCCGGTGAACGGCTACCAGGGCAGCGTAGCTGTTGGTGGTGGTGTGGTTACCACCAATGACAACCACGCCGCTAACCGCTTCGGTGGCAATGAAGACGGCGGCGTTGGCGAACTGAACGCCGACATCCGCTACAACGCTGAAAGCGGCTACAACGCCAGCATCCAGACTGACCGTCTGGGCACCGGCAACGGCAGCGCTGACGTGTCCGTTGGTAAAGCCGGCGTGGCCAATGCGGAGTTCAACTACCGCACCCTGACCACCTGGCAGGAAGACAACGCCTACAGCCGCTACGTCGCCGACGGCAGCACCATGGTGGACACCGGCAGTGTGGTTCGTCAGGACCTCAAGCTGGAGCGTGAGCGTTATGGCTTTGCCTTCGATCTGGGCGGCGAGCTGTGGGAAACCTACGCCACTTTCCAGCGTGAAGACAAAACCGGCACTCAGAGCCGCTCTGTAGCGGGCCTGTCCGCCACCAACATCGTGGCGCCGGTTGACAGCACCACCGACCGTTGGGAAGCGGGTGCCAAGCTGACCGGTCAGAACTGGTTTACCGGTGTGTCGTACATCTACTCTCAGTACGACAACAACCTGGCCACCAGCCTGACCCTGGACAACAACACCGCGGCTCTGGCCAATGCGCCGAGCAACGAAGCCTACCAGGTGGTACTGAACGGGGCCTACACCCACAACCGTACCCACTTTGCAGGCCGTGTGGTCAGCGGCAAGATGACCCAGGACGACGACACCCTGAAGATCGGCGGCATCGCCGGCTTCGACGGTGAAGTGCGCACCCTGGACGCCAACTTCCGCGTCAGCTCTCTGGTCACCAACAAGCTGCGCCTGACCGCCAGCGTCGACCACAGCGATCGCGACAACCGCTCCAACGTTCTGCAGGGCAACAGCATCAGTGTTGATGGCCTGTCCGGTAACGTTGAAGCCGTGAAGCTGTACGACACCACCCGCAACACCTACAAGCTGGGTGCCAGCTACCGCATCGCCTCCGGCTACCGTCTCGACGGTGGTTACGAGCGTCGCGACGTAGAGCGCACCGAGCAGGACCGCGAAGAGACCAACGAAGACACCGTGTGGGCCCGCCTGCGCGTGACCTCCCTGGACAACTGGGACTTCGGTCTGAAAGCCGGTTACAGCAACCGTGATGGCTCCAAGTACGACGCCAACCGTGGCACCTCCGAAGAGGACAATGCCCTGCTGCGTCGCTACTACCTGGCCGACCGTGAGCGTACCGAAGCGGAACTGCGCATCACCCACACTCCGATCGACACCCTGTCCATCGACTTTACCGGTCGCTACGCCAACGACGACTACAGCGAGTCTGAAATTGGCCTGACCGAAGCGAAAGACTACGGTTACGACCTGAGCCTGAACTGGGCCGCGTCCGAGAAACTGAACCTGCACGCCTTTGGTGGTCAGCAGTGGATCGAATCCGCCCAGGCCGGCAGCACCGTTATGAACGGTACCGCCAACTGGTTCGCGGATGTGGAAGACAGCTTCATCCACCTGGGTGCGGGCTTCAGCTACGCCGGTCTGTTCAGCGACAAGCTGGTCATCGGTGGTGACTACCTGTACGCCGAGTCCGAAAGCGACACCGTCGTCAGCCAGGGCATCAGCGTCCCGTACGACGACTACTACGCCACCAGCCACAGCATCAACTTCTATGGTGACTATGCGCTGTCCGAGCGTATGGGTGTTCGTCTGGACTACATGTATGAGCGTTACCAGGACAGCGACTACGCCGAAGTTGGCGTCAGCGCGGTTCCGGGCCTGACCACCCTGGGTTACTGGGGTCACAACTACAACGCCCATATGGTAATGGTGTCCTTCAAGTACGCCCTGTGAGGTCACGACCTTGCTGACTAAGCCGCCTTCGGGCGGCTTTTTTTGTGCCCGCTGCCCGGATAAGCTGTCGATTCGCGCCGGGGGTGCGGCCCATCCCGAGGTGAGTTCAGTTTTGTGCGCTGAAACCGTGAGACAGCGCCCCCTTTGGGCCATAATTCCGCCGCATCCAACGAGGGAGAAGAACGTGAAAATCGTCGTTGCACCGGATTCCTATAAAGAGAGCCTATCGGCCCTGGACGTGGCCACCGAGATTGAGGCGGGCCTGAAACAAGCCCTGCCCCACGCCAGCGTCGTCAAAGTGCCCGTTGCCGATGGTGGCGAGGGGACGGTGCAGGCGATGGTGGACGCCACCGGCGGACGCTATGAAACCCGCACTGTAACCGGCCCTCTGGGCCAGCCGGTGGACGCCCGCTTTGCCCTGCTGGGCGATGGCAGCACCGCCGTGGTGGAGATGGCAGAAGCCTCAGGCCTGCATCTGGTGGAACCGGCTCAGCGTGACCCCCGCATCACCACCACCTTTGGCACCGGCGAACTGATCCGCGCCGCGCTGGACCTCGGTGTGCAACACCTGATCCTCGGCCTTGGCGGCAGCGCCACCAATGACGGCGGTGCCGGGATGGCAGCCGCATTGGGTGCACAACTGCTGGACGCCGAGGGGCAACCGTTGCCCACTGGTGGCGCGGCGCTGGCAAGGCTGGCCCGCATCGATACTCGTCATCTGGACCCCCGTCTGGCCCAGCTTACTGTTGAAGTGGCCTGTGACGTCGACAACCCGCTGTGCGGCACCAAAGGCGCTTCCGCGGTATTTGGCCCGCAGAAAGGCGCCAGCGCCGAGGTGGTCGCCGAACTGGACGCTGCCCTGGCGCACTACGCCGAATGCCTTCAGCAGCAACTGGGACAGGATGTGGCCGAGGTGCCCGGTGCCGGTGCCGCCGGTGGCATGGGCGCCGCTGCCCTCGCCTTCCTCGGCGCCCGGCTGCGTCCGGGGATTGAGATTGTGCTCGATACCGTCGGGCTGGATGCCCACCTCGAAGACGCCGATCTGGTGATCACCGGCGAAGGCCGCATCGACAGCCAGACCATCCACGGCAAAACCCCGATGGGGGTCGCCAAACGGGCCAAAGCACGGGGCCTGCCGGTGATCGGCCTGGCTGGCAGCCTGAGCGACGACGTGGATGTGGTGCACGCTCACGGCATAGACGCGGTGTTCTCCATCCTGCCCCGCCCCATGACACTGGAAGAAGCGCTGGTCAGCGCCCGCCCCTTCCTCAGACAGGCCGCCCGCAATGTAGCGGCAATGTATGCCCTGAAGCCCTGAAGCCCTGAAGCCCTGAAGCCCTGAAGCCCTGAAGCTCTGAAGCTCTGAAGCAACAGACAACCAAAAGCCCGCTCATTGAGCGGGCTTTTTTGTTGCTGCCTGGGCCTTACAGCGCCAGCGCGGATTTCAGTTCCGTGCCATCGGCGTAGAACTGGATTTCTTTGACGTTGCCGTCTTCAAAACGCACCAGAGTCACTTCGTTAGCCTGATGCGGGAAGTTGGCGGTGGCATCGCCCTTGTTGTCCATCAGGGTCAGCCAGGGCTGCTTACGCATCTTCGGCAGGGCGAACATCGAGGTGATGATGGAGGGCATGATGCTGATGTCTGCCACGTACACCACCTGCCTGGCTTCCAGTTCAGATTGCTCAATGCCGTCCAGCGCCACGCTGGCCACGTCACTGCCCGCCTTGTCGCGGGTGAACAGCAGGGTTTCAACGTTACCGGTCAGCGCGTGAGTGCCGCCGTGTTGATCTTCCAGAGTCAGGTAGGGCAACGCCTGACCCATCTCCAGGGCGGCAGCGGGAAACGCAGACGCCGCGGTCAGAGCGGCAGCAACAAGATACGACTTCATTCTTGTGTTTATCCTTGCAGTACTTGGTCAGCAACAAAGGGGTTACTGCGACGCTCATCGGCGAAGGTCGCACCCGGACCATGGCCCGGAATAAAGTTGACCTCATTGCCCAGCGGCCAGAGCTTCTGGGTAATGGAGTGCAACAGGGTGGGATGGTCGGACTGAGGGAAATCGGTACGACCGATGGAGCCGTGGAACAGGACATCCCCGACAAACGCCAGTTTCTCGGCACGATGGAAGAACACCACATGACCCGGGGTATGGCCCGGCGTGTGCAGCACTTCCAGTTGCTCCTCACCGAAAGTGATCACATCACCGTCTTCCAGGTAGCGACCCGGGCTGAAGGTGGCAATCACCGGAAAGCCGAACATCTGGGACTGATGGGCCAGCCCATCCAGCCAGAACTGATCCGCCTTATGGGGACCTTCAATGCCCACTTCCAGCGCTTGTGCCAGGACGTCAGCGGCGCCGGCGTGGTCGATGTGGCCGTGGGTCAGCAGCACCTTCTCCACTTCGATACCGCGTTCGTTGATCACCGCCTGAATGCGTTCGACATCACCGCCGGGATCGATCACCGCCCCTTTCAGGGTTTTTTCACACCACACCAGGGAGCAGTTCTGCTGGAAGGGGGTGACCGGAATTATCTGATATTTCATGGCTCACTCGCAGTTCGGGACCGTGGCCCGAGGATACCAAACTTTGTCAGCGTCGCCACCGGCTTTGTGGCCAGGCCGGGAACTGGATCAAGGCCGTAAAATCACGGTTTCTCCCAACAGAGGGATCCCCACCTGATGGCCGAATCTGGCCTCGATCGCTTCCTGCAACGTCTGTTGGGCACTCTCCTCGCCGTGCACCAGCAAGACCCGGGGCTGGCCCGGAATCGCGCCCAGCCATTCGAGCAACTGCCGTTGGTCTGCGTGAGCAGAGAAACCGCCCAGCGTGTGGACCTGTGCCCGCACCGCGTAGCTCTGGCCAAACAGTTTGATCCGCTGATCCCCTTCCACCAATTGCCGGCCCAGCGTGCCGCGGGCCTGGAATCCGGTAAACAGCAGGTGGGTCTTGTCGTTCCAGACCCGGTGCTTAAGATGATGAACAATCCGTCCGCCGTTGCACATGCCGCTGCCCGCGACAATGATCAACCCCTGATTGATGCGGTTCAGTGCCACCGAATCGTCGGTGTTCTGAGTCAGATGAAGGCAGGGAAGAAACGCTTCAAGGGTGGTGCTGCCCTGCTCGTTCAGTTGCGCCAGATCGTCGCCATCCATCAGCTCCAGCCATTGGTCGTAGATATGAGTGACTTCGATGGCCATCGGGCTGTCCAGCACCACATGCCAGCCTTCCAGCTTGCCCTGGTGATAAAAGCGGCCGAGCTGAAACAGCACCTCCTGGGTGCGCCCCACCGCAAACGCCGGCACCAGAATAACGCCGCCCCGGGCGGACTCCAGTACCATCTCCAGCTCCTCCAGAGTGGCGTCATAACTGCGGTGATTGCGGTTGCCATAGGTGCTTTCCATCATCACCCAGTCCACTTCCGGCACGGGTGCCGGGTCCCGCATCAGCGGGGAATCGCGGTTGCCCAGGTCCCCCGAAAACAGCAATCTCAGCGGCCCGCTTCGATCGCCGTCATCCAGACTGAGGTGCACCATCGCGGCCCCCAGAATGTGGCCGGCGTCCAGCAGCGTCACGCGGACGCCGGGCAGGATCTCGGTCGCCAGGCTGTAAGGCATCACCTGGCAGGCTTCCAGCACCGCCAGCACATCCTCCATGTCGTACACCGGTGCCTGCACCTTCTGGCCCCGGCGCTGCCGTACTCGGTTGTCCCGCTCCAGATCTTTCAGATAGAGGTTGCAGGCGTCTTTAAGCAGTACCGCCAGAAGATTGAGGGTGGCACCGGTGCAGTAGATGGGGCCTCGATAGCCCCGGCGCAGCAATCTGGGCAGCGCGCCGGAGTGGTCCAGATGGGCGTGGGAGAGCACCACCGCATCGATCTCCCTGGCCTTAAACGGCAGCGTATCGCGGCGCAGGCGCTTGGACAGTTCGCCGCCCTGATGCATGCCGCAATCCAGCAGCACCTGACGGCCATTGATGTTCAGCAGGTGGCGACTTCCGGTCACTTCCGTGGCCGCGCCATGACAGGTCAGCGTGATCATGGACCCACTCCGAAAACGCCCTGACGGGACGGGTTCTAGTTTGAGTCTAGGCCCGGAGCCGTACCGCGCTCCTGAGCCAGATCAGCAAATTGCGCGAAAGTGGGAGAACCGCAGGTTAAACGCGGCTCAACTTGGCCGGATCCTCGCCGCCATCCGGGTCTAAGCTGTTAGGGAGTTGGATTAGCGAACTGCCGCCATGTTGTGGATGCTGTTGGCGCTGATACCCGCTATGGACAGCCTCCCCTTTGCGCCCGGGGATCACTACGTATGCCAGGCCGGCCCCCATCACTTCAATCTCACCGTCGATAATCGCGGTGATCGGCACATCAGCCGCTATGCGCTGGTGCGCCCGGATGACATCGCCATGCCCAATATCCGCTACAACCGCTACCTTCAGTGGCAGATTGTGCGGCTTGATGGCAGTCCATTGGCGCTGATGCGATTCCAGCCCGAGGACTGGATGCTAGAGGTGGCGGTGCTGGACCGGCAAGGCGCACTGGTGGACACCAGCGAGCACCCGACCCACTGCAGCGGGGGCTGAATCGCCCCGGCAAGTAAAAATCCACCTGCATAGCAGGTGGCTTTGATTAGCCCCCTTTAAGGGGACTGCTTAGTTCTCGGGGTTGCCAAAGGCATGAACGGATAGTGCTCCACTCACCTCCTTTGCCGGGACGGCCCGGCGGCCGCCAGAAGGGCTTCGCCCCTCTGGACTCCCCTTTGCCTCC
>NZ_JAHVJZ010000010.1 GCF_019801015.1 Marinobacter nauticus | reverse complement strand
GAAGAATCTACTCAATGAATACTGAATTAACTTGGTGTCACTCAGTAGCATCGAGAAAAATGATGATTTCTCAACACTGCGTGAGTGCCCACACAGATTGTCTGACTAATTGTTAAAGAGCGTTGCCTTGTTTCTCCAAGGCAGGATGCGCATTTTAGCGCTTCCTCAGCGGGCGTCAAGGGCGTTTTCACCAAAACTTTCTGACCGCTGTTTTTATCGCCTCAACTCTCGTTTCGGCGTTGTCTCCCGGGGCGTTTCCCCTGTCGACGGAGGCGCATTATAGGGAGCTTTCGCGCGGTGGCAACCCCCATTTTCACGAAAACGCACTGAGTGTTCAGTTTCGCAGCAGATGGGCGTTTATTTGTCCAAAATCGGCGTTTTTGCCAGTATCCAGCCGACGGCCTTGCCCAAATCGTCACCGTGCCAGTCGCAGTACTGCCCCGGCTCCTTGCCACTTTTGCTCTCGCTGTCGCCGACCAGTAAGGTCGCTTTCAGCCCCGCCCGCCGTCCGGCTGCCATATCACTGTACTTATCGCCCACTATATAGGAGGAGGCGCTGTCCAGGTTCAGTTCTTCGCAGGCGCGCAGCAGCATGCCCGGCATCGGTTTTCGACACTCACAGTCGGTACGGTATGGCGGTTCGCCTTTGTCTGGATGGTGAGGACAGTAATACACCCCGGCCAAAGGCGCTCCAGCCTCCTCGAACTGGGTCTTCATCCATTCGGTCAGGATGTGAAACTCGGTTTCACCGTAATAGCCTCTGGCGATGCCCGACTGATTAGTGACGACCACCAGGCGGTAGCCAGCGTTGACCAACTGTGCACAGGCTTGCAGTACGCCGGGCAGAAACTCAAACGCGTCGATACTGCCCACATAACCGTGATCCCGATTAATCACACCATCTCTGTCCAAAAACACCGCTGGGTGCACGTAACATTCCCCTTTCTATGATTGATCTGCGAGCAGTATTCCGCCCCACAAGGCGCAGGTCAAAACCGATACGCTACCGACGCACTCAGGCCAGCCCTTGCCTGCACTTGCATCTGTGCATCCAACTGCCCGCTGACTTTAGCCGTCCAAATGTCCAAATGGCCATTGACAGGCGTCTGGACGTCCAAATAGACTGCCCACTATCGGCCGCCGGTTGACGGCCCTCAATAGAATAACAATGAGAGATTCATGATCCGACTTCACGCCGTTTCCAAATCCTACCGCCAGGGTGACCGGGTTATCCCCGCACTCAAGCCGTTGGATCTGCACGTCCCCGCCGGGACCATCTTCGGCATCATTGGCAGTTCCGGCGCCGGGAAGAGCACCCTTATCCGCTGCGTTAATCTGCTGGAGCAACCCGACAGCGGGCAGGTGGTCATTGATGGTCAGGACCTCACTACCCTGTCGGCCAAAGCGCTGCGTCAGGCCCGGCTGCAGGTTGCGATGATCTTCCAGCACTTCAACTTGCTGGCTTCCCGCACCGTGTTTGAAAACGTCGCGTTCCCGCTGGAGCTGTCTGGCGCGTCCAAAGCTGACATCGAAAACAAAGTCACCCCGCTGCTGGAACTGGTGGGTCTGGCGGACAAAGCCGACGCCTACCCCAGCAACCTTTCCGGAGGTCAAAAGCAGCGGGTCGCCATTGCCCGGGCGCTGGCAAACGACCCCAAGGTACTCCTGTGTGACGAAGCCACCTCGGCTTTGGACCCGGAAACCACCAAGTCGATCCTGACGCTCCTGAAAGAGATCAACCAACGGCTCGGGCTGACCATTCTTCTCATCACCCATGAAATGGAAGTGGTGAAACAGATCTGCGACCGCGTAGGCATCATCGATCAGGGCCACCTGATTGAACAGGGCGAAGTCGGACCGTTCTTTGCCAACGCTCAGACCGAGCTGGCCCGTCGCTTTATCCGCTCAACCCTGCATCTGGACATTCCGGCCACCTATAAAGATGCGCTGCATCAGCAGCCCGGCCCGCAGAGCCTGCCGCTGATTCGTCTCAGCTTTCACGGCGACAGCGTTGACGCCCCGGTCATCACTCAGGCCGCTAAGCGGTTTGGCATCGACATCAGCATTCTGAGCGCCCAGATGGAGTACGTCGGTGGCACGAAGTTTGGTCTGATGCTGGCCGAGCTGATGGGGGATAAAGCCGCCATTGAAAACGCCACGCAATACCTGCTGGAACACAATATTGATGTAGAGGTGCTCGGCTATGTCCAGTGATCTGTTTCCCCTGCTTTGGGGTGCCACACTGCAAACCCTGCAGATGGTGTTTTTGTCCGGGCTGATTGCGGCACTGGCCGGCATCCCGCTGGGTGTCATTCTTCACCTGACCAAGTCAGGCCAACTTCTGGAAAACGTCGCCGTAAATCGGGTGTTGGGAATGTTGGTCAACGCCGGTCGTTCCGTTCCCTTTATTATTTTGCTGGTGGCCATCATTCCATTCACCCGTTTGGTTGTGGGCACCAGCATCGGCACCATGGCCGCGGTGGTCCCCCTCACCGTCGGCGCCATCCCCTTTATTGCCCGTCTGATTGAGGGCGCATTGATGGAGGTGCCAGCCGGTTTGGTTGAGGCAGCACAAGCCATGGGCGCCAGTCCGGCACAAATCATCCGCAAAGTGCTGCTCCCGGAAGCCCTTCCTGGCATCGTCAACAGCATTACCATCACACTGGTGACCCTGGTGAGCTACTCCGCCATGGCCGGTGCGGTCGGTGGAGGCGGGCTGGGCGACGTCGGCATTCGCTACGGCTACTACCGCTTCGAACTGGACGTGATGCTGGCCACCATTGTGATTCTGCTGGTTCTGGTGCAAGTCCTGCAAAGCACCGGTGACGCACTCGTACGCCGTATCGACCACCGTTAATACCCCATTCCATTACAACGACAATCTTAATAAGGACCACGCTATGAACCTGATCCGCTCCCTGATTGCCGGCGCTGCCGCGCTCGCCCTCACCGCCTGCAGCGGTCATGACAGTGACGTACTGAAACTTGGTGCCATCGCCGGGCCTGAAGCCCAGGTGGCGGAAGTGGCAGCCCAGGAAGCGAAAGCCCGCTTCGGCCTCGACGTCGAGATTGTCCCCTTTACTGACTACGTGACCCCCAACGCCGCGCTGAATGACGGCAGCATCGACATCAACGCGTTCCAGCACCGTCCGTACCTCGAAGGCCAGATTGATGCCCGGGGCTACGATCTCGTTGCCGTCGCCAACACCTTTGTCTATCCCATCGCCGCCTACTCTCAGAGCATCCGCAGTCTGGATGAGCTGCAGCCAGGGGCCAAAGTTGCCCTGCCAAACGACCCCACCAACCTCGGACGCTCACTGGTGCTGCTGGAAAAACAGGGCCTGCTGACGCTGAAGCCCGGCGTTGGCATCGCCGCCACGCCTCGTGACATCATCGAAAATCCGAACAACCTTGAGATTCTGGAGCTGGAAGCGGCTCAGCTGCCGCGGGCGCTGCAGGACGTCAGCTTCGCCATCATCAACAACACCTTTGCCGGCCAGGCGGGACTGACCCTGGAAAAGGAAGGCCTGTTTGTTGAAGATCAGGACAGCCCCTACGTGAACCTTATCGTGGCCCGCAGTAACAACCAGGATGACCCGCGTATCGCCCAGTTTATTCAGGCTTACCAGTCTGAAGCGGTTCACCAGAAAGCCCGCGAACTGTTCAGCGGCAACATTGTGAAAGGCTGGTAAATTTCCCACCTCCTGTCGGGCGCCCAATCGGGCGCCTTTTTTTAACGTCTTGTAAATCCGTACTAAGTTTGATCAACGCAGGCTTTTTTTCCTTCGCGCCTGCCGTTAACTTTGGCGTAGGAATCGACAAGCACAGGAACCCCCCATGTCCACAATCATCACTCTGGTGGTACTCGCCGCCATCGCCCTATATGTGGTTGGCATCTACAACAAGCTGGTGAATCTGAAAAACCGTCACCAGAACGCCTTTGCGCAAATTGAAGTGCAACTTAAGCGCCGTTATGACCTTATCCCCAATCTGGTGGAAACCGCCAAGGGCTACCTCAAACACGAACGTGAGACGCTGGAAGCGGTCATCAGTGCCCGTAATCAGGCCCTGGCCGGACTGCAGGCCGCCAGCGCAGATCCCACCTCCCCGACCGGCATTGCCCAGCTGGCTGGCGCCGAATCGGCGCTGACCTCAGCACTCGGCAGACTGAACGTAGTGATGGAAGCCTACCCGGACCTGAAAGCCAATCAGAACATGATGCAGGTCTCTGAAGAGCTGACCACCACAGAGAACCGGGTTGCCTTTGCCCGCCAGGCCTTCAATGACGCCGTCACCGCCTACAACAGCTACAAGCAACAGTTTCCACCCGTTGTGTTTGCCGGCATGTTTGGCCACGGTCAGGACGCCAACCTTCTTGAGTTTGAAGACTCCGCAGCGATTCAAGCCGCCCCCAAGGTGCAGTTTTAAGGAACGGCGGAAATGGACTTCTTTGCCCAGCAGGACCAGGCCCGGCGTCGTACCGGGCAATTGGTCGGGCTGTTTGCCCTCGCGGTGCTTTGCATCATCGCGTTGATCAATCTGCTGACCCAGGTGCTGTTTATCACCCTCGACCCGCCGCCACCGGGCCAACCGCTGCCCAGCCTTTCGGACCGGCTGCTTTCCATGGACAGCGTGATGATCGGCCTGGCCACCCTTGCCGTGATCATTCTGGTCAGCCTGTTTAAGTGGTTGATGCTACGAGGGGGCGGCAGCGCCGTTGCCGAGTCCATGGGCGGGCGCCGGCTCAACAGCAACGCCGCTACCCCGCAGGAGCAACGGCTATTAAACGTGGTGGAAGAGATGGCCATCGCAGCCGGCACCACCGTTCCGCCGGTCTACCTGCTGGACCGTGAGATGGGCATTAACGCCTTCGCCGCGGGACACTCACCACGAGACGCTGTCATCGGCGTTACCAAAGGCACCCTGGAAAAGCTCAACCGTGACCAGCTTCAGGGCGTCGTTGCCCATGAATTCAGCCATATCCTTAATGGTGATATGCGGCTTAATCTGCGCCTGATGGCGGTATTGGCGGGCATACTCTTTATCAGCCAGATCGGTGAGTTGCTGATGCACGGCAGCCGGGGCCGCAGTAAAGAGAGCGGTCAACTCGCGCTGCTGGGGATTGGATTGTTGGTGTTGGGCTGGATCGGAACGCTGTTTGGCAAAGCCATCAAAGCGGCCGTCAGTCGGCAACGGGAGTTCCTGGCCGACGCCTCAGCGGTGCAATTTACCCGCAACCCCAGCGGCATCGCGGACGCGCTGAAGCTGATTGGTGCCAGTCAGTACAGCAGCAGCGTCGACCACCCCAAAGCCACCGAATCCAGCCACCTGTTCTTCGGCAATATCCGACCCCGCTCCTCCTGGCTGGCCACCCATCCGCCGCTGGAAGCGCGAATTCGTGCTATCGAGCCGCACTGGGACGGGCGCTACGCTCCGACGGTCAACAAGATGAAGCAGCGCCTCCAGGCGCAGCAACCCCCGGAGCCGGCGCCACAAGCAACGGCAGCTCAACCCTCCAGGCAGCAATGGCTGGCAGGTGCGGTGTTGCTGGCCGCGCTGCCCGACACGCTCAAAGACGCCAGTCACGAACCGGAAACCGCCCGTGAACTCGCCCTTGCTCTGCTTTGGCCCGATGACGCCAAGGCCGACCTGCTGCCGGAGCTGCACGCACCAGTGCGCCGCAGTGTCGAAGCACTGCAGACTCAGGTAGCGGCGTTATCTGCCCGGGAAAAGCTGACGTTACTGGAACTGCTGCCCCCCAACCTTCAACTGCTTTCCGATCCGCAAAAAGCGGAGTTACAGGCACAGTTGCAAGAGTTGTGGGACGCCCAGCCCAATCGTCTGGGCCCCTGGTGCATCCAGGCACTGCTCAACCACTTTCTGACTCCGCCGCCCAAGGCTCTGCCCAAAGCGCGGCAACCGGAAGTGTCACTCGCCTTGCTGGGACTGTTGGCGCATCAGGGGCACGATGATGAGCAGGAGCAGCAGCGTGCGTTCTTCCGGGGTGCCAATGCGATGAACGCGTATCAGGCCAACTGGCCGGGCGAACCGGATTGGCAAGCCCTCAGTGAAGACCTGCCGCGACTGGTTCACCTTGCGCCTCAGAACAAGCGAAAGCTTATCCGCGCCATCGAGCTTTGCGTGGCGCAGGACGGCGTTCAGACCGAACAGGAAGCGGTTCTGGTACAGCTTTTTGCCATGCTGCTGGAGGCGCCGATCACGGTCGCCCTCAGCAAAGCCTGAGCAGTCAGAGAAACACTTACTGGGACGGCGGGTTCCCGTCATCCCAGTAAGTCAGCGGCGAGGCGGAGAGGGTGCCGTCGGCGCTTAGCAGATAGTGGTACTCACAATAGGTGTTACAGCACAAACAACGGCCACGGGCACTGACCACACAGCGATTGCCGGCCAGCGGTGTAATTCGGCCCCGGACTTGCGGCAAATCGATCGTCTGACCGCACGCGTCACACTCGGCGCGGAACCCCTTAAACGAGGCACCGTTCTCAAACCGATAGGGCAGCACATCCTTGAGCGGGGGTAACAGAGTCCATTCGATTTGAGCGCGGGATAGTTGAGTCATTATTTGCTCGCCTCTTCAGGAAGTTTTAACTCTAGTTCACCCGCCCACTAAACGACCCCTAATTTGGCGCTTCCGGGTGACTTTTTTTCCCGCGGCTCGTATTATCGGCACACCAAAGGGATATTGTATACAAAACCAACATGGAACAACTGAATGCCCAACAGGTGCACGCCGCCCTGCCTTTTGAAAGATTGATCCCCGCTTTGCGCCAGGCCTTTATTCAGGGCGCCACTGTGCCGCTGCGCCATCACCACGATATGGCGCACCCTGGCCATCGGGAAACCACACTGTTACTGATGCCAGCCTGGCAGGATGGCGACAAAGCCGGTGTAAAACTGGTGACGGTTGCCCCCCACAATCAGGACCGCCCCAGCATCCAGGGCATCTACCTGCTGCTCGATCTGCCGACTGGCACTCCAGAGCTGATGATGGATGCGCCCGCACTGACGGCCCGCCGCACCGCTGCCGCCTCCGCTCTGGCCGCCAGCTATCTGGCGCCGAAAAGTGCTGAGACGCTGCTGATGGTGGGCACCGGCACCCTGGCACCGCTGCTGATCGAAGCCCACGCCACGGTGCGGCCCATCCGCAAGGTGAAGATCTGGGGCCGCAATCCGGAAAAAGCCCATGCGCTGGCCGAAAGCCTGAGCCATCTTGACCTGGTTTTTGACGTGGTGGATGACCTGGCCGAGGCCGCTGCTCAGGCGGACATCGTCAGTGTGGCCACCCTGTCCCGGACGCCGCTGCTGAAAGGCGAATGGCTGAAGCCGGGACAACACATTGATCTGGTCGGTGCCTACCGCCCCGATATGCGTGAAGCGGATGATGAGGTGGTTCGTCGTTGCCGGATCTTTGTGGACAGCCGCGAAGGCGCCCTGAAAGAGACCGGAGACCTGGCCATTCCGCTCGCCCAGGGCATCATTCAGCCGGATGACGTTCAGGCCACCCTGTTTGAACTGTGCCAGCAACAACACAACGGCCGCACTGACCACAATGAACTGACCCTGTTCAAATCCGTCGGCCATGCCCTCGAAGATCTTGCCGCCGCCAGAGAGGTTGAGCGGCAATGGAAGGAGCCATCATGAACCCAACTCTCCATCGTCAGAAATTGTGTGAACAGCTGGACACCAACGCCGCGGTGATTGTGGCCGGATCGCCGCAACGCATCCGCTCCAAAAACCAGCCCTACCGTTTCACCCAGAACAAGGATTTTCTGTACCTGACCGGTTTTCACGAGCCGGACGCGGTGGCGCTGATCCGACCCGGTCATGCCCAGCCCTACGTGATCTTTTGCCGAGCGAAAGATCCGGCCATGGAAACCAGCTTCGGCGCTCGCCTGGGCCCCGAAGGCGCGGTAACAGAGCTGGGCGCCAACCTGGCCTACCCCATTGACGAGATGGACAAGGTGCTGCCGGAGCTGCTTGAAGAGCGCCAGCGTATCCTGCTGGGCGATGAAGAAAACCGCCTCTCTGCCCGGGTCTGGGGTTGGGTGAATGCACAGCGTCAAAGCGTACGGTTTGACGACCGGCGTGTGTTCCGTTCACTGGAGCCGCTTGCCGGCGTGCTGCATGAGATGCGCATCATTAAGACCGATGCGGAAGTCGCGGCCATCCGTCACGCCACCGATGCCGCCTGTGCCGCGCACCGCAAGGTGATGGCCCACACTGCACCGGGCGTCAATGAACGGCAGCTCAGCATGGCCTTTAACGCCGAGCTCGCGCATTGGGACTGCGACACCGACCCCTACCCCAATATCGTCGCAGGCGGCCCCCGTGCCATGTGCCTCCACTACGACGAGAACGACAAGCCGCTCGAAGCGGGCCAGATGTTGCTGATCGACGCCGGCGGCGAGTTCCGCGGATACGCCTCCGACATCACCCGGACTTATCCGGTCAGCGGCCAGTTTTCCGAGCCGCAGAAAACGCTCTACAACCTGGTACTGGCCTCGCTGGATGCCGCCATCGCCACAGTGACGCCGGGTGCCCCTTGGGGCAGCATCTACAACACCGCCCGCCGGGTACTGACGGAAGGCCTGCTGGAGCTGGGCATCCTGAAGGGAGAGCTGGAAACCCTGTTGGCCGAAGAGGGCCACAAACGCTTTACCGTGCACAAAACCGGCCACTATATGGGGCTGGATGTGCATGACGTCGGCCAGTATCGGCTGCCCAGTGGCGAGTGGCGCCCGCTGGAGCCGGGCATGGTGCTGACCATTGAGCCAGGGCTCTATATCCCCGATAACGCAGCGGATGTGGACCCGAAATGGCGTGGCATCGCGGTACGAATTGAAGATGACATTCTGGTTACTCATACTGGGGCGGAAAACCTGTCCGCTGCGGCACCAAGAACGGTCGCCGAGCTTGAGTCATTGGTGGGTTCTGCCCCCATAACAAGGAGTGTCCATGTCCCCTCTGAGTCTGCGCTGCGCTGACAGCGTCCTCACCGTCAGCCCCTTTGGTGCCCAGGCCCTGTCCTGGACCAGCAAGGGCGCTGATCGACTCTGGCTCAGTCAAACCGCCGACCTGAGCGGCCGCCTTCCCATTCGGGGGGGCGTCCCGCTGTGCTTTCCCTGGTTCGGTAAGAAGCCGGATGGGCCCAGCCACGGCTTTGCCCGCACCGAACACTGGCAGGTGGTGGAGCAGGTCGAGTCGGGCAAGCAGGCTCTGTTGACGCTGGAGCTTTCTGACAGCGAGCGGACCCGCGCTGTCTGGCCCCACCGCTTCCGCGCCCGTATGCAGTTTGTGCTGCGTGCCGATCAGCTTGCGATGGCGCTGACCATCACCAATACCGATCACCACGCCTGGAGCTTTACTGGGGCCTTGCACGGCTACTTTGCAACCGAGGTGGCCGGGCTCAACCTACCGGAGTTGGCGGGTCTTCCCCATATCGACAAACTCGCCAAATCAGAAAGCCTGTTTGATGACGGCCCGGGCGCACCACTGCCACCGATCCCGGTGGATGCCATTGTGCCGGGCCTGACCACCCTGCGTTTGCCTCAGGGCGCGTCGTGGCTGCACCTCGAAAACCGGGGCCATGACGCCACCGTGGTGTGGAACCCCGGCCCAAATCCGGGCATCGGCGACCTGCACCCCGGCGGGGAAGCGCAATTCCTCTGCCTTGAAAGCGCCTGGGTATTGGAGCCGAAGGTGCTGAAACCGGGAGAGAGCCACACCCTCGGTCAGCGCCTGACTGTGACAGGGTAAAACGGCAGCACAAAAAACGCGGGCACCGGGCCCGCGTTTTTGTTTGGGTTACGACTCAGAACCGGCTGGGGGAATACGCCGCAACACGCTCTTCTTCACCATCCACGATCGCACCGCTGAGCCACTCTGCACTGGCCGCCGCCTGAGTCAGTCCCAAATGCTGATGGCCAAAGTTGAACCACAGTCGCTCACCACCTTTACCGACCACTGGCAACGAATCCGGCAAGCTGGGCCGGTAACCCATCCAGCGCACCGCACCTTCCCGCTCAAGCCTGGGCAGCAGCGCCTTACCGTGGGTAAACAGAATGTCCGCGCGACGAGGATCCATCGGCGCCTTCAGGCCGGCGAACTCCACGGTGCCAGCCAGTCGGGTACCCTGGGTCATGGGGGTAATGATAAAGCTGCGATCCGCACTGGCTACCGGTCGGCTCAGCCCACTGTGAGCAGGCAACATCAGATGGTAACCACGCTCCGTATCCAATGGCACCTTGTGCCCGGCCTGCTCAGCCAATGGGCGGGAAAACGCGCCAGCACAGACAATAACCTGCTCCGCTTCCAGTTCCTGACCATCGGCCAGCACCACACGACCCTCCCGGGACACCCGGGATACGTCACATTGCTGATAGGCCACCCCCAGGGATGCCAGCTGCTGCCAAATCCCCACACTCAGGGCATAAGGGTCCGGCGTGTGGCCGGTCTCGGTAAACCAGATGCCGTGCCGTACCGTCAGCGACAGCGCCGGTTCCATCTCCCTGACTTCATCGCCGTCCAGATAACGACACGCCACGCCTTCGCGGGTGTATTGCTTCACCTTCTCCTGCACTTCCTGAACCGAAGCGTTCTCAAACACCAGCAAGGAGCCTTTCATCACCAGGTGGTCGGCCAGGTTCAACTCCGTCACCAACCGCTGCCAGGCGGGCATTGACGCTTCATTCAGTGCACGCAGTGCCCGGGTATTTCGGGCTCGCGCCGCGGGTAACATGTTGGCCAGGAATCGCACAAACCAGGGCACAGCCCGCCACAGGTAACTCAACCGGATCCGAAACGGCCCGAGGGGGTCCAACAGCATTCCGGGCACTTTCGGCAACAGCGCCGGATCCGCCAGCGGAAATACCTGTTCGGTGGCAAAGTGGCCGGCGTTGCCGGACGACGTGCCGACGCCGGGTTCATCCCGATCGATCAGCAAAACCTGTCGGCCGGCCCGCTGCATCGCGGCAGCGGTGGTCAGCCCCACGACGCCGGCACCAATGATCACCACATCCTGTTTCATGCCTCACCTCAACGTAGGAAAAAGCCGTGGTCAAACGGATCACGGGGGTCGAGAAAGAACCGATGCTCACCGGTGATCCAGGCCCGTCCGCTGACCCGGGGGATCACCCCATCACGGCCAAAGTAATGCTGCTTCGCCAGCGCCGTTACCTGCATCCGCCCGCCCACGATGGACTCGATCTCGACGGTGTCCCCCAGCGCCATTTCTCCCCGGGCCAACAACAGAGCCACCCGGGCGGAAACGCCGGTGCCGGTAGGGCTGCGGTCCAGTTCGCCCTCGGCAAAGATGCAGACATGTCGACTGTGGCGGTGAGGCTGCTCAACGTTCCCGGAAGTAAAAATGGTGCCATAGAGAAAGCCCAGATCGTCGGCCTCCGGGTGATTCAGCGGCCAGGCCTCGGCCACCGCCAGTTTGATCGCCTGCCCGACGCGAATGATTTCGGTGGCATTGTCCGCCGCCAGTGACAGCCCAAGCGCGTCGGCATCCACATAGGCGTAGTAGGCACCGCCAAAGGCGATGTCATAGCGCACGCTGCCCACGCCAGGCACGTCGATGGTTTGGTCCAGACACTCCACAAAGGCCGGCACATTGTCGAAACTGGCCTCCCAACCGGCAGCCGCAGGCTGACAATAGGCGGTCACCCGTCCGGCCGGGGCATCGATTTTCAGCTCAATGGGCGTATCCGCACCGCTGCACTGTGCCGTCACCTGAGCCAGGGCCAGAATCGCATGGCCACACATACTGGAGTAACCCTCGTTATGCAGAAACAGGACACCGAAGTCGCCGTCGGCGGTCACCGGTTCGGTGATCAACGCACCGTACATGTCACTGTGGCCGCGAGGCTCGTGCATCAGTAAGCGACGGTACTGGTCCAAATGCTCCGTGAGGTAGCGACGCTTGGCCAAAATGGTGTCACCGGGAATATCGGGGTAACCGCCGGTGATGATGCGCAGCGGCTCGCCTTCGGTGTGGGCGTCCAGCGTTGTGAATTGCAGAGCACTGTCAGTGAGTGCACGGGGGGCGGTAAACACCATGAGCTCTCCTTCTCCCTGGGGTGCATTCGCCCCATAGAAATCCTACCAGATTGCGTTAGAGTAACGATCACTTGCGTTACGAACCGGTTAATTGTATACAATATCCACGCACAAACAATACCGCCTGAAAAGCAGGCCCATAACCAATAGAGGGATCTTCCATGAAGGTTGATTGGAAAGGGGTATATCCCGCCATCTCCACCCAGTTTGACGCAAATGGCCAACTGGATCTGGCCGCCAACGAGCGCATGCTGAACCAACTGATCGAAGAAGGGATCCACGGCATCATCGCCCTGGGTACTGTCGGTGAGAACTGCTCCCTGAGCGCCGAAGAGAAGCGCACCTTCCTGCGTCACACCCAGTCCGTTGCCAAGGGCCGCATTCCGGTTATCGCCGGCTGTGCCGAAACCACCACCGCGTTTGCCGTGGACTACGTACGCGATGCCGAAGCGATGGGCATCGACGGCATTATGCTGCTGCCGGGCATGGTTTACCGCCCCAACCGGGAAGAGACGCTGTACCACTATCGCACCGTGTCCCGCGCCACCAAACTGCCGATCATGATCTACAACAACCCGGTGACTTACGGTGTGGATGTGGACCTGGAGATGACCGCGGAACTGGCCGAAGAAGCCAACATCGTGGCGATCAAAGAGTCCACCACCGACACCCGCCGCATCACTGAGCTGCACAACCGTTTTGGCGATCGTTTCATCATCTTCTGTGGCGTTGACGACATCGCCCTGGAGAGCCTGATGTTGGGTGCCACCGGTTGGATCTCCGGCCTCACCAACGTGTTCCCGAAAGAGTCCGTGGCCATCTACAACCTGGCCCAGGCTGGCCGCTATGCCGAAGCCCGTGAGCTGTGGCGTTGGTTCCTGCCGTTGCTGCGTCTGGATACCGTGCCGCATCTGGTTCAGTGCATTAAGTTCGCGGAGCAACTGGCCGGTCGTGGCAGCGAAACCACCCGTGCCCCGCGTCTGCCGCTTTCCGGCGCAGAGCGTGAGCGTGTTACCCGGGTCTACGATGAGGCGATCAGCAGCCGTCCCGACCTGAGCCGCTTCAACCTGGACTGAGGAAGCGCGATGATTAAAGGCACCTTTTTCTGCATCGATGCCCACACTTGTGGCAATCCGGTTCGCCTGATCACCAGCGGGCACCCTCCGTTGAAGGGCGCAACCATGAGTGAGAAACGTCAGGATTTTCTGGCGAATTACGACTGGATCCGCCAGGCATTGATGTTTGAGCCCCGGGGCCACGACATGATGTCGGGTGCCTTTCTTTATCCCCCGTGCGACCCGTCCAACGATGGCGCCATCCTCTTTGTGGAGACCTCCGGCTGCCTGCCGATGTGTGGCCACGGCACCATCGGCACCGTCACCGCCGCCCTGGAAGCGGGGCTGTTGACGCCCCGCACCCCAGGCAAACTCAGACTGGAAGTGCCCGCCGGGGTGATTGACGTGGTCTACCAGCAAACCGGCGAAAAAGTGGAGTGGGTGCGGCTGACCAACGTCGCCTCCTACCTGGCCCACGCGGACAAAACCATTGAGGTTCCCGGACTGGGCACCCTCAAGGTGGACGTGGCTTACGGTGGCAACTATTACGTCATCGTCGAGCCGCAGACGCACTTCCCCGGCATTGAACACTGGAGTGCCGACCAACTGTTGCGTTGGAGCCCTCTGGTCCGGGAAGCCGCCGACGCAGCGTTGCCCTGCGTCCACCCCGATGACCCCACTGTACGCGGCGTCAGCCATGTCCTCTGGACCGGCTCCCCCCAACAACCCGACTCCGATGCCGCTAACGCGGTGTTCTACGGTGACCGCGCCCTGGACCGTTCTCCCTGCGGCACCGGGACCAGCGCCCGTATGGCACAGCGTTTCGCCAAGGGGTTACTGGCGGAGGGGGACACCTTTGTCCATGAGTCGATCATTGGCAGCCAGTTTGTCGGTCGGGTCGAGCGGGTCACAGAGCTGGCCGGACAACACGCCATCATCCCAAGCATTCAGGGCTGGGCCCGGGTGTTTGGTCACAATGCCCTGGAGGTCGACGATGCCGACCCCTACGCCTTTGGCTTTCAGGTGAAATAAAGGAGTCACCATGGCTTTGACAGGACAACATTTTATCGCCGGCCTTTGGACCGGCGTCCCGGCAGAGGATTTTCAGGCCTGGGATCCCCGCGCCGACGCGCCACTGCCGACCTACTTCGCGGATGGCAGCGAAGCGGAAGTGGCCGTCGCAGCTTCGGCTGCGGCGGACGCTTTTGTTGCTTACCGCCGCCTCAGCAACGCCCAGCGGGCGGAATTCCTCGAGGCCATCGCCGACGAGATTGAAGCACTGGGTGAGGCGCTGCTGATCCGCGCTGAGCAGGAAACCGCACTCCCTGCAGCCCGACTTCAGGGCGAGCGCGGCCGCACCTGCGGCCAACTGCGGGCCTTCGCTGGCTGGCTGCGTGAACCGCTGCATCCGGTCCTGAAAGACGCCGCTCTGCCGGACCGCCAGCCCCTGCCCCGCCCTGACCTGCGTCTGGGTCAGGTGCCGCTGGGGCCGGTCGCAGTGTTCGGTGCTTCCAATTTCCCCCTGGCCTTTTCGGTCGCCGGTGGCGATACCGCCTCCGCCCTGGCGGCCGGCTGCCCGGTGATCGTCAAGGGCCACCCGGCCCATCCCGGCACCTCTGAGCTGGTGGCCAGTGCCATTGCTCGCGCCATTGCCCGCTGCGACCTGCCTGATGGCGTGTTTTCCCTGATTCAGGGTCGCAGCCCGGCGCTGTCCGTTGCGCTGGTACAACACCCTGCCATTGCGGCAGTGGGTTTTACCGGCTCCGGTGCCGTTGGTCAGGCACTGGCCCGGGAAGCGGGCAACCGCCCTCAGCCCATCCCCTTCTACGGCGAACTGGGTGCCGTGAATCCGCAGGTGATTCTGCCCGGTTTGCTGGCCCGTCAGCCGGAAACCCTGGCCCAGTTGCAGGTGGGTTCCATGATGATGGGACAGGGGCAGTTCTGCACCAGCCCGGGGCTGGTGCTGCTGCCGGACAGCGACGGCGCAGACCGTTACCTCGCCACGCTTACCGAAGCCCTGGCTGATCAGGCCGAAGGCGTTATGCTGACCCCTGGCATCGCCCGGGCCTACCGCAGCGGCGCAGACCAACTGGCCAGCCAGCCCGGTGTCAGCCTGCTGGCGCGGGGCAGCAATGGCGGACACGCCAACGGCGCCGTACCGCTGATCTACCAGGTCAGTGCCGCCGATGCACAAAACAACCCCGCGTTGTTCGAGGAGGTGTTTGGTCCTTGTGTGCTGGTGATTACCGGCGCCCAGGGTGAGCCACTGAATCAGCTGGTGGCCTCAATGCCGGGCCAATTAACCTGCACCGTACACGGTGACGAGAGCGAGTTTGGCCATCACGCTGATCTGCTTGACGCACTGGCGTATACCGCAGGCCGCCTGATCGCCAACCAGATGCCCACCGGAGTGGAGGTGTGCGCCTCCCAGAACCACGGGGGCCCGTGGCCCGCCAGCACCGCACCACAAACCACCTCGGTCGGCGCTGAAGCGATTCAACGTTTCCTGCGCCCGCTGGCGTATCAGAACTGGCCGCTGTCCCAGTTGCCGGAAAACCTGGTCTGATCAACGTTTAAATCGCAAATGAGGGAGTCCGGCCGGGCTCCCTTTTCTTTGTCCGCACGGATAGGTACCCTAGGGGTCAGTTCAAGTCGAAGAAAATATACAAATGCGTCAGGGAAGCCCCATCGTCCATAAGACCCGCACTCAAGTTGTTGTCGAGGTGCTCAGGGAGAAAATCCTTTCCGGTGAGATCAAAGCCGGTGAACCTTTGCGCCAAAGCGCACTCGCCACCGAGCTCAACGTCAGCCGGATCCCGGTTCGGGAAGCCTTACTGCAACTGGAAGCGGAAGGGCTGGTGCGGTTTGAGGCCCATAAAGGGGCCACCGCAACCGAGCTTTCCGTCACTCAGGTCGAGGAGCTGTTCGAGCTGCGGGCGCTGATCGAGCCTGCCCTGTTGGCTCGCTCCATTCCCAACCTGACTGAAGCCCAACTCGCCCTGGCGGAGGACTATCTGGAGCAGCTGGAGTCCGCTTTCCAGGCCGAGAATGCCGTAAACAGCTGGAGTGAGCTGAACACGCTCTACCACCTCAGCCTGTACGCGGGCGCTGACCGTCCCCATACTCTTGAGGTGGTAAAAGGCTTGAACACCAACTCGGATCGCTACATCCGACTGCAACTGTTGCTCGCCGGTGGCATCCCCCGTGCCGAGCAAGAGCACCGTCAACTGCTTGAGATGTGTCGTGCTCACGACATCGAAGGAGCCACTGCGCTGCTTCGTGGGCACATTGAGCACGCGGCCACCGGCGTAAAGTCACTGGTGGCGGAGCACGTCGCGCTGCAGGCCTGAGCGATCCCAATCTTCCCCAAAGCGGTGCCCGGTGCACCGCAGTTTCAGGAGTTTTCCCATGCGTTCTGCCGAAATTACCGGCTGGGGTAAATGCCTTCCCCCAGCGGTGCTGACCAACGACGACCTGGCTACCGTCATGGACACCAGCGATGAGTGGATCCGGAGCCGTACCGGGATCGGTCAGCGCCACATCAGCCACGTCGGCACCGCCGACCTGGCCAGCGTTGCGGCCCAGCGAGCTCTGGATGCCGCCGGCCTGGATGGCTCCGACATCGATATGATCATCCTTGCCACCGCCTCACCGGACACCCTGGTGCCCAACATTGCCGCCACGGTTCAGGCCAATATCGGCGCTCAATGTGCCGCCTTCGACATCAACGCCGCCTGCTCCGGCTTTCTTTATGGTCTGGGTCTGGGCACCGCACAGGTGCGCTCCGGCCAGTGTCAGCGGGTTTTGGTGATCGGCGCTGAACGTCTCACTTTCTACCTTAACTGGACGCTGCGCGATACCGCCGTTCTGTTCGGTGATGGTGCCGGTGCCGTGGTGGTGGAAGCCACCGATGAGCCGGTTGGCGTGTTGAGCTACGCCATGAACAACGACCCGGAAGGCCGTGAAATTCTGAAGGTCGCCGGTTTTGGTACTGGTATGGATCGCAGCGATCCGGAAGCGATGTCGTTCTACCTCCAGTTTGAAGGTCGCGAAATCTTCAAACGGGCGATTGCCGGCATGGGCAAGCTAAGCCAGAAAGTTCTGGCTGAAAGCGGCGTCAGCCCCGAGCAGGTGGATCTGGTGGTGCCCCATCAGGCCAACGTGCGCATCATCGACACTCTGATCGGCAAGATGGGCCTGCCCAAAGAGAAAGCCTTTGTGAACATCGAGCACTACGGCAACACCTCTGCCGCTACCGTGCCGATCGCGCTCTGCGACGCGCTGGAAGCGGGCCGCATCCAGCCCGGTGACACGCTGTTGTCCTGCGCCTTCGGGGCGGGCCTGACGTCAGCCGCCGCGGTCATCAAGTGGGGCGAACGCACCACGCCCGTGCGCGAAAGCCAGGCTGAACTGCCGCCCTGTGAACAAAGTGGATTGGAATTGATCCGCGCCGCGGTGGAGCGTGATCGCGCCAACGCCATGGGATGAATAAATAGGGGTCGCGCAGGCGACCCCTATTTCCATTTCTTGCCATACTAGAGAAACGCCGTTTTACCCTCACGGATTGAGGACACCCTATATGGATATGGAACAGCTCTTCGAGGGCGACACTCAGCTCCCCAGCCTGAACCGTCTGGTACAACAACTGATGGCAGAGTTCGCCAGCTCTGACCCCGACATTCTGCGCATATCCCGCATTCTCTGTCAGGACCAGGCCCTGTCTGCCAAAGTGCTGCGGCTGGCCAACTCCGCTTACTTCGCCGGTGCTCGCCAGGTCGACGCCATCAAAGATGCCGCCATTCTTCTCGGTCTGGATAACCTGAAAATGCTGGTGATCTGCGCTGCCGTACAGCAACGCTTTGCTCAGGTGCCTCATCTGGACACGGCCCGATTCTGGCGACAGAACCTGACCTGCTCACAACTTGCCGGCACCCTGGCCAAACGGTGCAAAGTGAACCCGGATAAAGCGCGTCTGGGCGGGTTACTTCACAGCATCGGCCAGCTGTTTATCCACCAAAAGGAGCCGAGACTGGCCCAACAGGTCATGGCCCGAACCGCGCAGGGGCATCCGCGCCCGGACGTGGAAACGCAGTTACTGGGGTTTGATTACGCCGAAGTGGGAGCCGAACTGGCCCGACGCTGGCAGTTTCCAGACGAACTCGGCACCGTCTGCCGCTACCACATCCGCCCCCACCTCGCGCCGGAGACACTGCGCCCTCTGGTCACCGTGGTATCACTGGCCCGCTGGCACATTGATCACGACCAGAATGCGCCGCTGCTGGAGTGGCCCAGGGAAGCACTGGCCAGCCTGGGACTGACCCCTCAGCAATTTGAGAGCCTGTGTCAGGAAACGGAACCGGCCTGATCGAGACGGACCGGGTCCCAGTAGAGGTGGGCATTATAGTGGCCCGCCAAAAGCCGATTGAGTGCGGCAAAGCTGCCGATCCTTCGCTCCTCACCTGACAGACAGTGCCAGACAAACCGGTGGCAGTTGTTGTCGGTCAGGTGGTAATCCCGGTAGGTGAAGAGCGCCTGAGCCGCCCGCTCTGCTACGGTGTCGCTGGACAGTGGCTGGTGCCGATGGTCGCACAGGCAAAACACGGTCCCGCCGCTGCGATTGGCCAAAAATCGCTGGGTCGACACGGCCCGTACCAGCCCACTGCCGTGCAATTCAGCGATGGCTCCCTCCCCCAACCAGATACCGGTGTGTTCCACCACACCAAACACATGGCAGGCCATCACAGCGCCAGGCTGAGGCTCAACCCGAACCCGTCCCGGCAGCAGCTGGCTGGGCGACAACGCCATACCGGCGGGCCCCTCGGGCGTACGGTGGCGGTTGCGCTGAACCGACCGTCGATGGTGTTGATACTCTGCCGCTGCCAGTGCACCAGCGAGCATCAGTAACGCAGGCAATGCCATAACCCCTCCTTGTGTTTTACAGCCTAATGAGGGTTTTGGCCCGATGGGGAATTAAGTTGTAACCAAACTCAACGAGATGGGCAGGAATATACTCAGCGGCTCAGGGACAACAGTTCGGCCAGGCTCAGCCGCCCCCGCCCTGCCAGCGCGCTGGCCTGAGCCAGCAACAACTCACCGCAGGCAATGGCATCGGTCAGCGCGTTGTGCCCCGGGTAGTCAGGCAAGCCATAACGCCGCCGGCATTGGGCCAGCTTCAGCGTGTCAGCCTTCAGAATGGTGCCCTGCCGCTGGAGACGGCGCTGCTCAATCTGGAGGGTATCCACCACATCCAGAGGCAAACCCTGACCAAAATGGGCCTGAAGCCCGGATTGCAGAAAGCCCAGGTCCAGGCCGCCATGGTGACACACCAGTACCCGCCCGCTGAGTCGGGGCAGCAGTTCCGACAGAGCCTGCTTCAATGACATGGCCCCCTCCAGGTGGCGATCGTGAATGCCGTGAATGGTGGCACTCTGCCCCACCCCACCATCGATGTTGACCAACTGATGCCACGCCTCGGCCAACACCAATCGTCCGCCGATAATCGGCACACAGGCAATGGAAAGAATGGCGTCCTGCTTCACATCAAGGCCGGTTAGCTCAAGATCCAGCGCCAGCATCTCAATCTCACGGTAATCCTGTGCCCCCCGGGGAGAGCCGGCATCGAAAAACGGCGAAAACGCCTCCACTGAATTGCGCCAACGGGCCAGGCCAAAGCGGAGTCGGGAAGGCATCATCACAGGCTCCGGGTAAAGCTCAGGCGAGCGCCATCCTGGGCCCGGGAGACCACCGCAAAAGCGTCCTTCAGCTGGTGGCGATACAGGCCGGAGATCCGCCCGGGCCGCAGATAGTTGGAGGGAGACTCGCCCCGGCTCCACTGTTCGCCCTGATTAGCCAGCCGAAGGTGGGCAATAAACTCCTGCGCATCGGCCAGGTTGAGGGCGTCTTTGCGGGTGATCAGGCCCGCTTTCATCGCGGCCTGGATCCGCGATGCAGTGCCCACCGCTTCGCTGCCACAGGCCAGCGCGTACAACCGGGCGATGTCATTGATGATCGCCAGGCCTTTGTGCTTCAGGTCCAGCGCCTTTCTCTGCTCGCCGTCGCGCTCCAGCACCAGTTGCCTGAAGAAGCCCAGTGGCGGCGCGTTCTTGCAGGCGTTGCCGGCCATCATTGCCAGGAAAATCTGATTGTCCCGGCAACGGGCCAGCACCGAGCGTTGCAGCGTTTTGGCCAGCTCTGATCGGCCAGCCACTGGCCGCATGTCGAAAAAGATGCTGGCGTGCATAACGGCTTTCGGCTCAGGTTGATCAATCCACTTTTCAAACTGGGCCTGCCAGCGTTCCAGCGACAGGCACCATGTCGGGTTCATCGCCATGATGCCACCGGGGCAGTGAATGTAGCCGCTGTCGTTCAGGCCATCACAGACAAAGGTGGCCAGCGCCAGAAAGTATTCCCGCTCACTGTCGGTGGGCTCCCGTGCCAGCAGCATGCCGTTGTCCTGATCCGACTTGCCGGCCTGGTCCATCCGGGCCTGAGAGCCAAACGCCAGCCAGCACCAGGGCATCGGGGCCGGACCCAACTGATCTTCAGCCAACGTCAGCAGACGGCGGGTCAGAGCGTCGGTCACCAGTGTCAGCACCCGGCCGATCTCTTCCGCCCGGGCATCGGCCTGGATCAGGCTTTGCAACAATGCGGGGATCTGCCCGGCCACCTGAACCAGCGCGGCACGGTCCTGCTGGCGATCGATTTCGCCAATCAGGTAGAGCGGGTCACTGCGCTGGGCACGGATCAAATCGGTGCTGGTCACCACCCCTACTGGGACATCGTCATCGCACACCGGAAGGTGGTGGATGTTGTGGTGGCTCATGGACAGCATCGCCTCAAACACCAGGGTTTGCGACGGCACTGATACCGGTTCGGAGGTCATCACCTCATTAACCGGCGTATCAGCCGGCACCCCTTCCGCCAGCACCCGGTTACGCAGATCCCGGTCGGTCAGGATCCCCAACAGCCGGTTATCCTGCACCACCAGAACACTGGAGATGCGATGGTCCCGCATCAGTTTTGCAGCGTCCTGGACTGGAGTAAACGGGCCGACACTCTGCACCGGTGACGCCATCACTGAGCGGATGCGGGCCGTACTGAGGTGCTCTCTTGCCAGGTAGCGGGCGCTGTGTCGCAGACGCTCAGCGTGTTTGCGGTTAAAGAAGCGGTCGAAGTCCCGGCTGGCGGCCCGCAACGCCCGGAATGTGGACTCTTTCAGGATGTAAACCAACCCATCTTCAAGCACCTGTACCCGGTTACTGACCGCTTCACCGGTCAACAGCGAGGGGAAGCCGAAGTAATCGCCCTCCCCCAACCGGTCCAGTAACTCTCCGTGCTCGTTACGCACCTCAAACGCGCCGGAGCGTACGATGTAGAGCTGGGGATTGGTGTAATCCACCGGCACCTCACCGCTGGAGCGGGCAAAATACGCGATCTCAATGCCCCGGGCCGCGTCCAGTCGGCCGTCGTCGTCAAGCTGGTCAAAGGGCAACAGCTGGGCAAGGAAATCGATGATGGGCGCAAGGTCAGGGTCGGTCATGTTTCTCTGTTACATCCTTGATACACTGGGCCAGATTTCAGGGAGGGAAGCATGTTAGCCATTGCACAAAGTATCGTACTGGGCCTCGGCCTTATCCTGGTGGTGGCGGCATTGGGCCGTTACATCCACCGAACCCGTAACTGGCATGCCATCTGGCAAGTCTGGGTCGGCAAGCTGAATGATTTCAACCTGGCCGAATTTCGTGTCTATCGCAGCGGTATTGTGCTGCTGTTCACCGGCATTCTGCTTCGCATTGTCTATCTCACCTTAAGCGGCGTTTAAGGCAAGAGAAAGGAAAAAAGAAAGGGCACCTTGCGGTGCCCTTTGCTGTTTAGTGGTGGGTTGCGGCACCTGACCCTTTCGGGAATCGGATGCTTTCCACCAGATCCTGCACTTCCTGCGGAGACTCCTGGGTCATCCGGCTGACCACAAAGGCAGTGACAAAGTTCAGCACCATACCCAGGGTACCGATGCCCTCCGGCGAGATACCGAACAGCCAGTTCTCCGGCTTGTTGGCAATCAGCGGCTCGAAGAACACGCCTTTGTACGCCAGGATGTAGCCTGCGGTGAAGGTGATGCCCACGATCATACCGGCAATGGCGCCTTCCTTGTTCATCCGCTTGGAGAAGATCCCCATGATGATGGCCGGGAAGAACGACGACGCGGCTAATCCGAAGGCGAAGGCCACCACCTGGGCCACGAAGCCTGGCGGATTAATGCCGAGGTAGCCCGCAATACAGATGGCAACCGCTGCCGCTATCCGGGCGTACGTCAGCTCCTGCCTGTCGGTAATATTGGGCATCAGATTTCGTTTAAGAAGGTCATGAGAGACCGAGGTGGAGATCACCAGCAACAGACCCGCCGATGTCGACAGTGCCGCTGCGATGCCCCCCGCTGCCACCAAGGCGATCACCCAGTTAGGCAGGTTGGCGATTTCCGGGTTGGCCAACACCATGATGTCACGGTCGATCTTCATGTTGTTGCGCTCGTCACCGGAGTAGAACATCACACCGTTCTGAGCCATCTCCTGACCCTCGGCGCCACCGGCAGAGACGTTCTCATCGGTTCCGGAGAAGCCGATCAGACCGGTCTGTTCCCAGTTCTTAATCCACTGGGGACGCTCTGCGTACAGGGTACCCTGTCCGTCAGGGCCGTTGATGGTGTCGATCATGTTCAGGCGGGCAAATGCGGCAACGGCCGGAGCAGTGGTGTAGAGCAGTGCAATAAACACCAGCGCCCAACCGGCAGAGATACGCGCATCCGCCACCTTCGGTACGGTAAAGAAACGAACGATTACGTGCGGCAGGCCTGCGGTACCCACCATCAGTGCGGCGGTGATAAAGAACACATCAACGGTGGATTTCGAGCCATCCGTGTATTGACTGAAGCCCAACTCCGACATCAATCCGTCCAGTTTCGCCAGCACCGACGTGCCGGGTTCTGACGTCAGTTCTGAGCCAAACCCAATCTGCGGCAGCGCATTACCGGTCAGCATGATGGAGATAAAGACCGCAGGAACCAGATAAGCGGTGATCAGTACCACGTACTGAGCCACCTGGGTGTAGGTGATGCCCTTCATGCCACCCAGTACGGCGTAGAAGAACACCACAACCATACCGATGATAACACCGGTGGTAACGTCCACTTCGAGGAAGCGGGAGAACACCACACCCACGCCACGCATCTGGCCTGCCACGTAGGTAAAGCATACGAAGATGGCGCAGATAACGGCCACGGTACGGGCAGTCTGGGAGTAGTAACGGTCACCGATGAAATCCGGAACCGTAAACTTGCCGAATTTACGCAGGTACGGTGCCAGGCAGAGTGCCAACAGCACGTAGCCGCCGGTCCAGCCCATCAGGTATACCGCACCGTCATAGCCCATAAAGGCGATAAGGCCAGCCATGGAGAGGAAGGACGCCGCGGACATCCAGTCCGCCGCAGTGGCCATACCGTTGGCAACCGGGTGAACGCCGCCACCGGCCACGTAAAATTCGTTGGTGGAACCGGCCTTCGCCCAGATGGCGATGCCGATGTAGAGGGCAAAGGTTGCCCCCACGACAATGTACGTCAGTGTTTGCAAATCCATGCCATCAGTCCTCGTGTACGTTGTACTTGCGGTCCAGCGCATTCATCTTCGCCACGTAGACGAAGATAAGGGCGACGAAGACGTAAATGGCACCCTGCTGGGCAAACCAGAAACCCAGCTTGAAGCCGCCAAACTGCACGGCGTTCAGAGTATCGACCAACAAGATCCCACAGCCGTAAGATACGATGAACCATACGGCCAACAGGCTCAGCATCAGGCGGAGGTTCTCCGCCCAATACGCTTTGGCCTTTTCGCTGCTTTCAAAAGCCATGTGCTGCTCCCCTTTCCTTATCGTTGGAATAGTCACAGCTAACCTAGCAAGGGGAGCAATATGAGGAAGATCGACCTTAGTCAAAGGTGAACACGTTGTTACCGTGAAGAAACGCCGTTTTAACCCACGATTTCAATGGCTTAGTATGACTTGGCGGAAGTGGTAACGACACTGGCAAGCAAATGTAGACTTTAGTCTCACCCGGCAATCCCGGATTGCCACCCGGCAAGGCGTTGCCCCTGCTGCCGCGGCTCTGGCCCGCTTCGCCACGACGCTTGTTAACCTGTCGTTTCATCAGAACTCCAACGCAATGATTGCGTTAGCACCATCGCAACGTTCGGCGATTATTTAAGCATTTAGCGCGGGAGATCGCGGCTTCGATACATTTGAGCACGCGATTTGCTAAGTACCGAGTCCGACATCAAGGAGCCCGACCATGAAACTGTCACCGGTACAGACTCAGATGAGTCCCCGTTTCAACAGCGCCCCTGGCGCCAACTTCGACGCCAACGTCAACAAACCCGGCCAGGCCGCGAAAGCGGCCCCCGCCCAGGGCTCATTTGAGGCCAAGCTGGAGAGCGAAAAGCTGAGCTGGTCTGAAAGCCGGGCGATGGAGAAAACCGCCAAGCAGGTGGAAGCACTGAAGGAGGAGTTTCAGGCCCATCAAAAGCGCAGTCTGGAAAATCCTTTTGCCGACAACGCCGGTGACTTGCTGGGCCTGCTCGAGAAGGCTAAGAAGACGCTGGCTTAATCCAGCGCCACCTTGATCCGCAGGCGCACCTGCTGCGCCTGCTGGGCGGGTTGATAGCGACCGCTCTCCGCCGCATCGGCCATCATCATATTACGAGGGGCTGGGCCGCCACCCTGTTCGCTGATCTCCAGCACCTTGCCCAGCTCAGCGTCCATCCTATCCGCCAGTGCCCGGGCCTTATCCAGGCCATCATCCAGTGCTTGCTGGAACAGCGTGCGTCGACGCTCCAAATCGTCGTCGGCAAAGTAGGCCGGGCTGGACACTTCAGTCAGACCCAACTCAGTGAAACGCCCCAACCATTCGGCCACTTCGGCGACCGGCACCTCCAGCGTCACACCGCGGCGGGCTTCATACCCCACCAGCACACGCTCCCGCTCCCGATAGTCATAACGCGGACCGAGGCTGAGCGAACCGGCACCATAGCGGGACATTGGCAGGCCGGCCGATTCAAACGCATCCAACACCTGATTGATCACCTTATCCGCCTGAGCCTGTGCGGCCTTTGGCGTGTCCTCCAGCGTGGTGATCTGAGCGCTTAACCGGGCGCGGTCCGGCGCCACCGAAGCGATGCTGGTGCCGTCGACTTCAATCCATCGTGGCTGAGCCAGCGCCAGTCCCGGTAGCAACAATAAACAGCAGAGGAATTTCCGCATGGTCCGCTCCTTTTATAAACAAATACGTTGAATAACTGCATTGGCACAGGAACAATGGATGCATCCATATAGAGAGCATGAAGCGACCATGTCCGCGACAAGTAAAATCCTGTTCCTGCTGAAACAGCAGGGCGCTACCCCGCTGTCTCCCCTGGCTGACGCCCTGTCACTGACCACCATGGGCGTAAGGCAACATCTCCAGAAACTGGAGAAACAGGGGTTGGTGGCCTTTGAGGACCGACGATTGGGTCCTGGCCGCCCCAGCCGGCACTGGTTCCTTACTGACCTCGGTCACCGCGAATTTGGTGACCGCCATCAGGATCTCACGCTGCAATTGCTCGACGGCATTGACGCCCTTTTTGGCGACGAAGGCCTCAAGCAACTGATAATGCATCGCTTTGATGCCCAACAAACGCTGTATGTTCAGACGCTTTCAGAGGCAAAAAGTTTTCCGGAGAAGTTGGAAATGTTAGCCCGGCTTCGGCACGAGGAGGGATATATGGCGCGAGTCATTGCCGAGGACGGTTACTGGCTGCTGGTGGAGGACCACTGCCCCATCTGTGCTGCCGCCGACCGATGCCGTGGCTTGTGCCAACAGGAATTGGCACTGTTCAGAGCGGTGCTTGGAAACGAGGTAGAGGTGGTGCGCAGCGAACACATCCTGGCAGAGGATCGCCGCTGCGCCTATCAAATCACGCCGGTAAAGGCGGCATCGTAAGAGGATCCGGGTAGCGATAGTGAAAACCCAGCTGCCCGGCGATCCGGTCACCGATGACCCGCTTCACGTCCATTGGCTCTGAGGAGAACGTGGGTGGCTCCAGGCCCAGTGCAATCGCCGCCCGTGGATAAAATGCCCCGCGACTCGGATGGCCGGGAGCCACCAGATTAAACACCTCGCCAAAGGCTTCCGCTTCCAGCACCCTTACCACGGCGCCAATCACATCGTCCCGGTGCACCAGATTGACCGGCGCATCCGCGCCCGGCAAGCCCTGCCGTCCCGCCAGAAAACGCCCGGGATGACGCTCTCCGCCCACCAGCCCGGCGGGTCGCAGCACCGTTAACCCCGCTCCAAACACGTCGGAAAACGCCTGTTCCGCATCCCGCATCTGTTGTGCCCGGGGCGAGGGATCCAGCGGCGCACTCTCATCGACCGCTTCGCCCGATGAATAGACCGCCGTCGAGCTGACAAATATCGCTTTGCGAATCCCTTTTTGCCAGGCGGCCTGCGCCAGGTTTTTCATCCGCTCAGCATAAGGAAGAGCAGAGGGTGTCCGGCCCGGAGGCACATTGGCAAACAGCACCTCAGCATCAAACAGCT
This sequence comes from Marinobacter nauticus, assembly GCF_019801015.1. Taxonomy (GTDB): domain Bacteria; phylum Pseudomonadota; class Gammaproteobacteria; order Enterobacterales; family Shewanellaceae; genus Ferrimonas. Next base: position 156,872 of record NZ_JAHVJZ010000010.1, on the reverse strand, counting down.
CATCAAGCGCATCGCTCTCCAGCGCTTCATCAATGCTCAGACGGAACCCGGGAATGCCAAGCGTGGCCAACTGAGCCAGCGTAGCCTCATTACGACTGCTGCCCCGAACGGGGTAGCCCAGACTTTGTAACTGCTGTGCCAGGCTCAGGCCGAGCCAGCCACAGCCAACAATAGTGATTGATTGCATCAAAATTTATCCGAATTCAGCGACGGACGTAGTATGCCAACGCTGGCGACACGTCGAGGTAATGGCATTGCGCTTCGGTCAGTTCACTGGTCTTCAGCACGCCGTCAATTTTGAGGCCCAGCATCTCAAGGCTGACCATGGGCGCCTCTTTTTTGGGGATCTCCGCATCGTACAGCATCAGCGTGGGAAACAGCGGTTGGGATTCCTCGTTACTCACCACTTTACCCACCTGTCCGTTTTCCAGCCGCAGCAGCGTACCTGGCGGATACACCCCAAGCGTTTTCACCAACGTTTGCAGAAACACCGGATTAAGCTTCTTGGCTCGGTGTTTAAACATGTACGCCAGTGCCTGATAAGGCGGCAGGGATTTGATGTTGCCATTGACCAGGCCATCGTACTCATTGGCGATGGTCAGGATCTGAGTCATCGGGTAGATCGCCTTGCCGGACAACTTTTGAGGGTAGCCACTGCCATCCAGGTATTCATGGTGGCTGACCACCATCGCGCTAATGGCTTTGGTTGCGTAGGCCGTCCCTTTGAGCATCTCGATCGCCAGTTTCGGATGCTGGCGCAGGTAGTTTTGTTCCGCCTGGCTGAGTGGCCCACGCTTATTGCGAATGGTCGCCGGAACCCGCAGCTTGCCGATATCATGAACCAGCGCAGCAAGCCCCAGTTCGCGCAATTGAGGCCCCTCCAGGCCGAGCGCACGGCCCAGCACCAGCGCCACAACACTGACGTTCAGGGAGTGGAACTGCAACGTCCCCTCCTGATTGGCGGCCACCAGCTGGAGAACCGTTTCACTGCCCGCCTCATCAAACTGTTGAATGATGCCATCGACCACCGCGCAGCAATCGGCGTAAGCCTGGTCCGGCGCGGTGGGGATGCGGCTGTAACTGGCACGGAGGGTCTCAACCGACTTGCCGTAGGCCTGTTCACACTTTTTCAGCTGGCGGCGATAGATGCGGCTCTCTTCCACCAGCGCATCGCGTTCCGCCTGCTGCGCCTGAAGCGCTTGCAGGTCTGCGGCCGGCGGATTAGCGGGAGTTTCCGGTGTCGTCAGCTCCGGCGGACGTTGCCCCTCTTCCAACTGCAAAAAGACATGATTAACGCCAAGCTTAAGGATCAACTGGATCTGCCCTTCATCCTTGATGCGAAAGCGATTAAACATGAACGGGTGTTCTTTCCAGGCTAGCGGCAGCCGGATAGACTGCCCCACCTCAAGATGATTGACGGGGATTTTGCACTCCCTAATCGCCATAGATTGCGTTCCTGCTCCCTTGGCGGTGGCCTGGACAATTCAAGCCACCCAAATATCTGTTTCGCCGTCGATTATAGCTCACCATATCATTATGACCGCTGGTTAACAGCGAACCGGGGAGTGGGTGGTTGATCCGGATCACATTTGCGATTGCATACAATATCCAATGGTGCTACATTTCCGTTCGATCCCTGGCTCGTCACAGTGCCGCAGTTGGGTTCTTAACTTGTTACTTGTCCTTGACCGCCGTGCTCACAGAGTCCGGCTGGGATCCATGATCCCCCTGTACCGGCAGCTTTTGGCTGTCGGTTTTTTTTGTTAGAAGCAAAACAAAAGCGGCCCGAAGGCCGCTTTGTAGTGATGCAGAATGACGCTTAACCCTGGTATTTCGCCAGCAGCGCAATCAGTCCGGCTTCATCCAATACCGGTACACCCAGATCCGTTGCCTTGGTCAGCTTGGAGCCGGCCTTTTCACCCGCCACCAGTGTGTCGGTATTTTTGGAGACACTGCCACTGACTTTGGCGCCCAACGCTTCCAGAGCCGCTTTGGCGTCGCTGCGCCCCATCTGGCTCAGGGTGCCGGTCAGAACCCAGGTCTGTCCTTTCAACGGTTGGGCGTCTTCCGATACCGTCTCGATCTCCGGCCAATGCACGTTAGCGCCCTCCGGGTCGGTCAATGCCGAGATCACGTCCAGGTTATGGGGCTGACGGAAGAAGTAGTAAACGTGCTTAGCCACGATTTCACCGACGTCGTCCACTTCAATCAACTGCTCAGTATCCGCTGCCATCAACGCGTCCAGAGTGCGGAAATGGCGGGCCAGGTTGGCGGCGGTGGCTTCACCCACTTCACGGATGCCCAAGGCATAAAGGAAGCGCGGCAAGGTGGTGGTACGGGCCTTATTCAGTGCCTCCACCAGATTCTGAGCCGACTTGGTGCCCATCCGGGGCAGCATGGTCAGTCGCGATGCAGAGAGCGTGAACAGATCCGCCGGAGTGCTTACCATCTCGCGGTCCACCATCAGTTCCACCAGCTTGTCGCCGAGGCCATCCACATCCAGCGCCTTGCGGGAAGCAAAGTGCTTCACCGCCTCCTTGCGCTGCGCTTCGCAGAACAGGCCACCGGAACAGCGGGCCACCGCTTCCCCTTCAAAGCGCTCCACTTTGGATGAACACACCGGACACTCAGCCGGAAACTGGATCGCTTTCGCGTCGTCCGGGCGGCGGTCAGCCACGACGGAAACAATCTGCGGGATCACATCACCGGCGCGACGGATGATAACGGTATCGCCCACCATCACGCCCAAACGCTCGATCTCATCCGCGTTGTGCAGGGTCGCATTGGAGACGGTAACACCACCCACAAACACCGGCTCAAGGCGGGCAACCGGGGTAACCGCACCGGTACGGCCGACCTGGAACTCCACGTCCTTGAGCAGAGTCATCTCCTCCTGGGCCGGGAATTTACAGGCAATGGCCCAGCGCGGTGCACGAGCCACAAAACCCAGCTGCTCCTGCTCCGCCAGGTTGTCGACTTTAATCACCACCCCGTCGATCTCGTAGGGCAGCGCCGCGCGGCCTTCACCGATGCGACGGAAATAATCCAGCGCCGCGGTTTCGCCATCGGCCTGCTCAACAATGGGGCTGACCGGCAAACCCCACTGGGCCAGTTGTTCGAGTTGCCCACTGTGGGTCGGAGCCATCGGCGTTACCGTGTCTTCCACCACGCCCACGGAGTAGGCGTAGAACGCCAGCGGACGGGTTGCCGTGATGCGGCTGTCCAGCTGGCGCAGGCTGCCTGCTGCGGCATTGCGGGGGTTCACAAAGGTTTTTTCGCCGGCGGCCATGGCCCGGGCGTTCATCGCCTCAAATCCGGCTTTGGGCATAAAGGCTTCGCCGCGCACCTCCAGCAAGGCCGGATAGCCGCTGCCGCTTAAGCGCAGGGGAATGGTCTTGATGGTGCGGACGTTGGCGGTGATCTCTTCGCCGGTGGTGCCGTCTCCACGGGTGGCAGCGCGTTCAAGCACACCATCGCGATAAATCAGGCTGACGGCGATGCCATCCAGTTTTGGCTCAGCAAAGTAATGGATCTCGGTTCGACCCAGGCGATCCACCAGACGCTGATGAAACGCAGAGAACTCCGCTTCATTCATCGCATTGTCCAGAGAGAGCATGGGTTTCAGGTGCGCAACCGACTGAAACTGTCCGGCCGGCGCGCCGCCAACCCGCTGAGAGGGCGAGTCGACCCGGCGCAGTTCCGGGTGCTCCGCTTCCAATGCCTGCAGCTCCCGCATCAGCCGGTCATATTCGGCATCCGGCACGGAGGGGTTGTCCATCACGTAGTACTGATGGTTGTAGTGATTCAGCAGCTCAATCAGCTGTTCAACGCGTTCTTTGGCTTGGGTCATGTCGTTCTTTGGCGATAAAAAACACACAGGGCCGCACGGTGGCGGCCCAGAAATTCGGTCCTGTCAGCGTCAGGCTGGCTGCTCAACCCGGCGAATTCGGGTCATATAGGCTTCCTGCGTCGCGGTGTTCCACGGATTGCGCTGGCCATCTAGCACTTCGGCATTGTGCAGATCCGCCAGCCCTTTGGCCGCGCCTTCCATCATCGAGAAGCACACCCGTGGGTCGCCCTGACTGGGCAGAGTCATAAACAGGGCAACCCCCTCGGTCGTAAACTGTTCCATCTGGTCCGGGTTAAAGGTACCCGGATTCACCATATTGGCCAGTGAGAACAGTACCGGTCCGGTCCCTGCGCTGCTCTGGTGACGATGGAAAATGTCCATCTCGCCAAACTTGAAACCCATGGTCAGCAGGTTGGGCAGCAACTCGGCACCGGAAATCGGCTCGCCTTTGCTGACCACATGCAGCACCAGCACGTCGGACGGATCCGCCGGAGCAGGTTCTTCAGCCGGTTCCGGCTTCGCAGCAGGCTCGGCCTTGGGCTGTTCAAGCACCTCCGGCTCAGTCTCGGGTTCGGGCTGCTCAGGCGTTTCCACCTGCGGCTCCGGGATCGCCACCTCCCGCTGGTTCTGGGCTTCACGCTCTTCACGCTCTTCCCGCTCCAGCTCGGCTTCCAGTTCCCGCAGGGTGATGGGTGCCATGTTTTGCTCGGACTCAGGCTCAGACTCGCTGAAACCCAGCTCAATCTGATCGCCGCCAAGGGTTGGCTCCTGACGGGCTGTACGAGGCGCCGCACGCTTCACCGGCTGAGGGGTCTCCTCAGGGATGGGCGCATCCTCCAGCAAACTCGGCTGGCGAGGCGCACGAACCGGCGCCGGCTCAGGCTGCTCAAGCACCGGCTCCGCTTGGCGCTGAGGCTCGGGCTTGGATTCCGGCTCCTCAACAACGGGCTCGATCGCCTTTTCAAAGCGCTTTTTGGGGGCCTGAGCCCGGCGGTTCTGGATCTTGGTAGGACTGTTTCGCCTGAGCGACCACAGCCCGTGCACCAACAAACCCAGAATGGCCAGAAGGCCCACCACAATAAAGACTACGCGCATATCATCCATAGCGAGTCGAACCTACACTTGTTTATCCCATTTGGGCCATTGCAGCGGCCTCTTCAATATCGACAGCAACGATCCGGGACACGCCCGGCTCGTGCATGGTCACCCCGGTGAGGCGATCCGCCATCTCCATGCTCACCTTGTTGTGGCTGATGAAGATAAACTGAACCGTTTCCGACATCTCCTTCACCAGGCGGCAGAACCGCCCTACGTTGGCGTCGTCCAGCGGGGCATCCACTTCATCCAACATACAGAAAGGCGCTGGATTCAGGCGGAAAATTGCGAACACCAATGATAATGCCGTCAGGGCTTTTTCACCACCAGAGAGAAGGTGGATGGTGCTGTTCTTTTTACCCGGTGGGCGAGCCATGATGGTGACACCGGTATTCAGAAGGTCATCGTCGGTCAGCGCCAGATAGGCGCTGCCGCCGCCAAACACCTTCGGGAACAGCGTACCCAGATCCGCGTTCACTTTGTCAAAGGTGTCTTTAAACATTTGCCGGGTTTCCCGGTCGATCTTTCTGATGGCGGATTCCAGCACGTCCAGCGCTTCGGTCAGATCCGCGTCCTGGGCATCCAGGTACGCTTTACGTTCCGATTGCTGTTCATACTCCTCAATCGCCGCCATGTTGATGGCGCCAAGCCGCTTGATCCGCTCGCGCACGCGCTCCAGATCCGCCTGCCATTGCGCCACGGCGGCTTCCGCACTGAGGGATTCCAAAATCCCTTTCAGTTGCATCTCCGATTCTGCCAGCAGGTCCAACTGGCCCTGTGCCTGAACCCGCAGGCCTTCGTATTCCAGCTGATGACGACTCAGGTCTGCCACCACCGACTGCAACTGTGCCTGCTGGCCACGGTGGCTGTCTGCCAGGTTGGCCAGGGTCTGATTGACCTCCTCCAACGCCTCGCGCCGCTCCGTCACTTCCGCTTCCAGCAACACCCGCTGCTCGAGTTCCTGCGCCAGTGTCTCTTCGTACTCCAGCAGCGGCTCAGCCAACGCTTCTTGTTCCTCGCGGGCCATTTCACAGCGCTGCTGCCACTCGCCCTGAGCCTCTTTGGCCTGAACACGACGTGCCGTCAGCCCCTGCAGACGAGCTTCCTGGCTTTGCAGGGTCAGCATCAGTTGCTGAAGGCGTTGCTGAGCCTGATCGCGCTGGGTCTGTCGGTCCCGCACGGCACTGCGTGCCGACTCCGAACGTTGCTCCACCGAGGTGAGCCGTTGCTCCGCCTCCTCCTGGGCAAGGCTCAGCTGCTCCACCTCCATCTCCAGCTCGAGTTGCCGGCCCTCCAGCGCCTCCTGACGCATCGCCAGCTCTTCCCGCTGCGCATCCAACAGCTCCCGCTGCTGGCGCTGCTCCTCCAGCCGCTGGGCCAGGCTTTCAACCCGATTGCTGAGGGTGAGCACCCGCTCACGTTCACGCTGAACCTGCTGGCGGGACTGCTCTTCGCTTTGGCGAGCCGATTGCAGGCCGGCAATTGCCTGCTGCTGACGCAACTGAGCCTGCTCAATACGGCCGGACAGGGCGTCAAGGGACTGTTGTCCCGCGTCCAGTTCGACCTGAATGTCGGTAAGGGGGCGCTCACTGCCCTGCCCTGGGGCCGCTTCAAACCCGTCAGCCAACCAGCGGCCATCCTGAAGGACCACCGATACGTCGGGCCCGGCTTCCGCCAGCCATTGCCTGGCCTGTTCCAGGCTGTCCGCGCAGTAAACCTGAACCAGCCAGGGGGACAGGTTGAAGGGCGCCTGGATCTTGTCCAGCAAACGGGGCCAGGGATGACGGGGCTGAGAATCGCCACCGCAAACGGTGTCCGACAGGCGCATTACCCCTTCGGGCAGGGCGTTATCCGCGGCACCGGTCACCGCCTGCATTGGACGGCTCAGTACCTGCTCGACCGCTGCAGCCCAGCCGGGCTCTACCGACCACTGTTGCCAGGCGCGCGGCAAAGAATCAAAGGGCTCCGGCAAACGGGTTTCCCGGGCTTTCAGCAAGGTGGCAAGTGAAGCCTGCCGCGCTTCCAGCCGCACCCGCTCAGCGGTCAGTTGTTCCAGCTCAGAGCGACAGGTCTCCCGCTCTGTCTCCGCCTCTTCCCGGGTCAGTTGCGCCTGTTCCAGACGGGCTGTGGCTTGTTCCAGCTCTTGTTGTGCGTCCTCAAGGCTTTCACGCTGCTGGGCCAGTTCGGATTCCAGGGTTTTCGGATCCCACTGCGCCAGTTGCGCCTGCAGCCGCTGGGCGGCAGCCTGTCCCTGCTGCCGCTCCCGCTCCAGACCCGCCATTTCGGTACGGGCCACTTGCGCGGCGCGTTGCGACTGCGCCAGGGCATCCCGGGCGCTGTCCCGCTCGTCACTGAGCGCTTCAAACCCCATCTGTGCCTCTTCCAGGCCCAGGCTCAGGGTTTCGAGATCTTCGCTTAACGCTTCCTGTTCCGGCGCCAGCACAGCGAGGCTCTCCTCAAGCTCCTGCTGCTCTTCATCCAGCGCCCGCAAGCTTTCATCGGCACTACCAGCCTGCATCTGATTACGACGGATCTCATCCTCGAGCTGCTGGCGACGCTGGCGGCTGTGAAGGATCTGCTGCTCCAGCCGGGTGATCTGGCTGCCCAGCACAAACAGACGCTGTTGGCTGCGCTCCACTTCGGCACCCAGATCAGAGCGTTGCTGCTCCAGCGCTGTCACCGCCGCACTGTCCCCGGCTGAGGCGCTTTCAAACTGGGTTTTGCGGGTTTCCAGCGCCTGAATGGTCTGATTCAGCTCATCCATGCGCCCGCTGATTTCACGCCAACGCAGCGCAAGCAACTCCCCGTGCAGCGTGCGCTCCTGGGCCTTCAATTCGCGATAGCGACGAGCGGCATCCGCCTGACGGCGCAGACGTTCAATCTGACTGCCCAATTCGGTGCGCACATCGGTCAGGCGTTCCAGGTTCTCGCGGGTATGGCGGATGCGGTTCTCGGTTTCCCGGCGGCGCTCTTTATAACGGGAGATCCCGGCGGCTTCTTCAATAAAGACCCGCAACTCCTGAGGCTTCGACTCAATCAACCGGGAGATCATGCCCTGTTCGATGATCGCGTAGCTGCGCGGGCCCAGACCGGTGCCCATAAACAGGTCGGTAATGTCGCGACGACGGCACTTGCTGCCGTTCAGGAAGTAGCTGGACTGGCCATCACGGGTAACCTGACGTTTAACCGCAATCTCCGCGTAACTGGCATACTGGCCGTCCAACCGGCCGGCGTGATTATCAAACACCAGTTCAACACTGGCGACGGACACCGGTTTACGGCTGCTGGAGCCATTAAAGATGACGTCAGTCATCGCGTCGCCACGCAGGTTCTTGGCGCTGCTTTCCCCCAGCACCCAGCGAACCGCATCAATCACATTGGATTTGCCGCAGCCATTGGGACCGACAATGGCGGTCATCTGGTCCGGAAAGGGTACCTTGGTGGGATCGACGAAGGACTTAAAGCCGGCAAGCTTGATCTGTTTAAGCCGCATGAGGCAGGCGCAGGGTTCCGATAGCTGAGATCCTGCCACTCTATCAAATGGCCGTGGAATTTGTAACAGCCTGAAATGCTATCGATGTTGACCAAATGCGATGCGCCGCAACACAATGCATCTACTGGTTTATCGTCAAGAGAACACGCTGTTGTTAAACGACTCCCATACCGTCAAATCCGTACTGCCCGAAGGCGCCAGTGGCGTCAGCTACTTCCTGAAGGGTTTTGAGCTCATTCGCCAGAAAGGGTTGCGCCGTTTTGTCGCCCTGCCACTGGGGATCAATCTGGTGCTGTTCTCCGTCGCCTTCTACTTCCTGTTTCAGCAGATGGGCGTCTGGATGGGCCAGCTGATGGAGGCCACGCCGGAATTCCTGCGCTGGCTGGAATGGCTGCTCTGGCCGTTGGTGGGCTTGAGTGTGCTGGTCACTGCCGCGTTCACCTTTACCGCCATCATGAACTTTATTGCCGCCCCTTTTAACGGGCTGTTGGCGGAGCAAGTGGAGAAGCGACTGACCGGCCAGGAGGTGGACACCGGCGGGGTATTGGACCTGCTTAAAGACACCCCAAGGCTGATCGGACGGGAGTGGACCAAGCTCTGCTACTACCTGCCCCGGGCGCTGGTGTTTTTGCTGATCCTGTTTTTTATTCCCGGCATCGGGCCAGTGATTTGGTTCTGCTTTACCGCCTGGATGCTGGCGATTCAGTACCTGGATTACCCCTTTGACAACCACAAAGTGCCCTTTGGCCGGATGCGCAGAGCGCTGGCAATGCAACGGTGGCGCAGCTTTTCCTTTGGTGCCACGGCTGCACTGATGGCGATGATCCCGTTGCTCAACCTGATCCTGATGCCAGTAGCCATTTGCGGCGCCACCGCACTGTGGGTGGACCAGTACCGCGAGGTTCATCGAAAGTTGTAAACCCCTGTTACAAATCGTTTACCACAGGCGCTGGCCACCCACCGCGCCTGTGGCACAATGGCGCAAAAACGATAACGAGACTTTAACAGGATGTTTAAGCGCCTCCTTCCCCTGGCAGCCTTGCTGCTTTCCCCCGGCACTCTGGCCGAGGACCGGCTCCAAATCTCCATCCCCCAGACCCAGCAGCCGCCCACCATCGACGGTGTGCTGTCTGAAGCACTTTGGCATGACGCCACCCGCATTCCCCTGACGCTGCAAACCCGCCCTTCAGAGAACACCCCTGCCCCGGTGCCGACCGAAGCCCGGCTTATCGCCACCTCGGACACCCTCTATGTGGCATTCATCGCCGAAGATCCGGACCCCTCCCGCATCCGCGCTCACCTGACCGACCGGGACAAAAGCTGGGGCGACGACATGGTGGGCATCAAACTGGACACCTGGAACCAGGCCCGTCTGGCCTACCAGTTCTTCGTCAACCCCATGGGCGTCCAGCATGACAGCATTGAAAACGAACTGACCGGCCGTGAAAGCGATGCCTGGGATGGGATCTGGCAAAGTGCCGGACAGCTGACAGAAAACGGCTACCAGGTTGAGATGGCGTTGCCACTGCGCCTGTTCAATTTCGACGGTCAGCGCGACACCCAGGAGTGGGGCATCGAACTGGTGCGCTTCTACCCCCGGGAGAACAACTACCGACTGGCCGCCACGCCGGTAGACCGGGACATCGCCTGCCGACTGTGCCAGATGGGTGTCGCCACCGGTCTGGAAGGGGCTGAACCGGGCAATCAGCTTCAGATCACCCCCTCCGTGACCGCCAACCAGATTGAAACCCGGGACGACGGCAGCAGCCCCTGGGAGCGGGACGAGAACTTTGAGCCGGGGCTGGATGTGCGCTGGGGCATCACCCCGGATACCCTGCTCAACCTCACCATCAACCCCGACTTCTCACAGGTGGAAGCGGACGCCGGGCAACTGGACGTCAACACCACCTTCGCCCTGTTTTACCCGGAGAAGCGCCCCTTCTATCTCGACAACGCCGACAACTTCGCCACTCAGCTGAACCTGATCCACACCCGCAACCTGGCGGAACCGGAGTTCGGCACCAAGATCACCGGGCAGCGTGGTAACCATGTCTACGGCCTGCTGCAGACCCGCGACGAACAAACCAACTTCCTGATCCCCGGAAATCTCGGCTCCAGCATTGCCGAACTGGGCACCAAGAGTGACAACCTTGCGGGGCGCTATCTCTACGACAGCGGAGAAGGCTGGCAGCTTGGCGTGATCGGCACCTTCCGGGAAAGTGAGCACTACCGCAACGCCATGAGCGGCGTGGACCTGCGCTGGGAGATCACCGACCAACACCGCATCGGCGCCATGTGGCTGTACAGCGATACTCGTTACCCGGCAGATCTGGCCGAACAGTTCTGCGATGGCGACGACTGCACCCAGCCAGGCCAGACCCAGTGCGAATTCGGCGACTGTGACTACAACGAGCAGGTGTTGCGTACCCTGACGGATGACGCCTTCCAGGGCCAGCTGGCCCGGCTCAACTACAACTACGAATCCCGTCACTGGTTTGCCTACGCCAACCTTTACCACGCCGATGAGAACTTCCGCGCGGATCTGGGCTTTATGGACCGGGTGGACTTCGCCAAAGCCGTCGTTGGCGGCGGTCACGTCTGGTATCCGCAGGACCGGTTCTTCCACGAGGTGGAGCTGTCCGGTGATGTCGATCGCAGCGAGAACATGGACGGTGAGCTGATTGAGCAGGAAGCCGAGGCGAAGTTCTCGTTGTCGGGCAAGTACGACAGCTATCTGGAATGGTACGCGGTCACCCGCGAGCGGGTGGGCCAGCGCAATGATGGCAGCAGCCTGGCCATTGAAGATAACGCACCGCTGTTCGATGAAACCTTTGCCGGCTTTTATGGTGAAGTGCGCCCCATCAAGCCAATAAAATTTGGCGCCGGTGTGCGCCATGGCGACGAGATCGACTTTGCCAATAACCAGCTGGGCACCATCACTCAGGTTAACGGCTGGGTAAACTGGAAACCGACCCGCTCCCTGACCGCCCACCTGCGCCACCTGTGGCGGGAGCTGGATGTGGATGGCGGCACCCTGTTCACCGCCAACTTGTCGGATCTTCGTCTGACCTGGCAGTTCAGCGTCCGCAGCTTTATCCGCCTCTCCACCATCTACACCGACATTGATCGGGACCCGAGCCTTTACCGCTTTGATGATGTGGACAGCAACTACCAGCAACTCTCCAGCGAGTTCCTGTACGGCTACAAGCTCAACCCGCAAACCGTGTTCTACGCCGGCTACTCCGATGGCCGCTACGCCGATGACACCGAAACGGATCTGGTTCAGGACAGCCGCACCTACTTTATGAAGGTCAGCTACGCCTGGCTGATTTGAGGCGGTGGAGACGACAAAAGGGACGGCCAATGCCGTCCCTTTCTTTCAGGTGCCACCACCCTGCCCTCTATTGCCAATTATCCACCCTGTCCTGATGGGCGCAATAAGGGTCCGGGGCCAGGTTGCCGACATTGGCTCCCTGCGCGATCCGGCATCGAAACGCCTGCGCTTCAGGGATGAAATCCCACGCCACCGGCTCGTCACAATGTGGGCCCCGACACTGCAGCCCTAAAGGCGGCTCAACCGATTCGTTATCCTGCTCATTCAACGCGTCTTTCACCGACGCTAACACCAGATCGCCCCCCACAATCACCAGGGGGGAAGCTAACGTATTGATCACGCAAAACTCTTCCCCTTCCTCGAAGGTATAAATGCCGCCGCCGGTGGTGCACCCCAGCGCGGTCAGGGCCCAAAAAATGCCAAAAACGGTGCCTGCCCAATCGGCGGTTCCCTTGCGCCTTTGCCCCAATGTTGCTCTGTCCTGTGATGGTAAAAACGTCCTCGGTTCAGCATCCGAAATTCGGACGTCAGCAACCACACACAAGAGATAAAGTTAGGTAAATTCAGGTAAAGACCGGTCAGGGCCGGGAGGCTGACTCTGCGCCCGCGTTAACGCACTGAAGTCAGAGAGTGGATGGTGTAGATGGCGCGTTCCCGCTGCTCCCGCTCCGCATCGGGGTCCGTCAGCGCTTCAATGGCCGTAAGCTGCATCAGGTACTCAGCGGGCAATCGGCTCTCCCGGGCACCGATCAGCACATGCTCGAGATACCAGTGATAGGGCTTCAGCTGTGCATCGATCTGCAGCGCCACATAGGTAAACGCCTGGTGCACTTGGCCATCCCCGGAGTGAACCAGAACCGATTTCTCCCGGTAACCCACCCCCAGCCCTTCGGCCCGGTCCAGGCACCCCTTTTCATTGGGGTTCAACAGGAACAGGGCACCAAACACCCGATCGCCGATGCCGGCCGTCTGATAGGCATCGCATTTGGCGGAGCCGTCGCGACCCCGCTTATGGAAACGCAACTGATGGCCCACCAGCGAACCGGTCGCAATCCGTTGTGCGCTCGGCACCCGCGCCTGCAAGCGTCGCAGTGACATATTGGACCCATAAGCAAAGTACTTCACACCGACTCCTTAGTGTTTGCTTCCGTCATCACTGTGCCGCAACCGTCGGCCAATGGACAGCGCCACAAGCCTGGTCACTCAGCCAGACTGTAAACCTGCCGATAACTCAGTCAGTAACAGCAAAAAACCACTAGAGTGAACGGTATCGTCGCCGGGGAAAGGGGAGCACACCATGAGCAAAGAGCACGTCAACGACGCACTGGCGCAGTTGATTGAACAACTGTCAAAACTGGACGACTGTGACGAGATCACCCTGGGGGACCTGCTGTCGCCGGAGTTTCTGGCCCAGTGCTCCAGCTTTTCCGACATTGAGCAGTTCTTCAATGCCAGCGGTTTTACGGTCGAAAGCGCCGAGGACTTTGCCGCCATCCCCGAGCCGGAATGGAACGCGTTTATTCAGGCCCACACCTGCTTCAGCTCATGGGACGAGTTGCAGCACAGTGCGCTGAAAGCCTATGTCGAAAGACGACTGTTTGACTGAGTTTCCCCACGCCTGAACGACAATCAGAAAATGATTTAAATTCAATTGCTTATGCTCTATTTTTGTAGACTGGGATAAACGCTTTGCCCTACTATCTAAGCGACGGTGGGGGGAACTGCTGGTGCGATTCTGGGCGCACCCCGGATGCGAAATAGGTGTCCTTGCGGCCAAAGAGATTCGCCCGGCAGCGTCCCCCTGCCCGACCCCACTCTGAGCACGGCCATTGCGGCGATGCCCACAGCAGACAGAGCAGACGCCCGCTCAGGCCGGCGCGTCGTTGACCTGCCCCTTTACCACCCGGCGGGCATTCAATCGAGCTTTCGGGCGCAAATCCTCCACCACCGTGGCGGAGATTTTGTCCTGAATGGCCTGGCGATTGGGGTCCCAGAAAATCTGGGCAAAACCGAGCAAACCGGTGGTAATCCCGGCACCGTAGCCACCATAGCGGCCAAACGCGTCCCACACTGAGATGGGCGTGCCATCCAGTTGCCGCACCCGGCAGCGGGTCAGCTTTTTACCCACCGTCTGGCCATCAAACCAGGCCACAAATACGGTGAAATAGAAGGCCGCCAAACCAAAGCCCAACCCCATGTCTTTTACCGCACCCATCAGCCAGGCCAGCGGGCTGGTGCCAGTCTCTTCCAACTGGGCCACCTCTTTCGCCAAGGCTTTGCGTCGCGCCTTTTCCCTGGCCAACTGGGCCTCCAGCTCGGCGACCGGATCCGGTTCGCCCGGTTCGGCGGCATTATCGGCCGTGACGACTTCGGGCACCTCCGCCGGCGCTGGCGTAAGCACTTGTTCAAGAGCCAGCTGCAACCCAGCACGCTCGTCTGCGGGCACATTATCGACCAGCTCCGCAACTATCTCCCGGCGTTCACGGGCGTTCATCACCGACGTCAGTTCCGCCAAACCATCCAGTTGCTGTGTCACGCAGGCCGCGTCATCACACAACTCCGCTTTCACCAGAGCCATGCTGCCGCTGATCACCGGCGCGACCTCTTCAAGGCTGGCCTGGGTCTGCTGCGAGACCGGTTCCCGGAACGGCTCTCCCAGAGAGGTGAACCACACGATGGCTGGCGACAGTACCGAGGCAGCAAGGAGGAAGTACAGACCGTACAGTGCCCACCGACCCGCTTGCCATTGCCGTTTGCGCATCCGCCAGGTCGCCAGCACCAGCAGGACAAAGATCACCCCACCCGATTCGGTGATCATCGCCACCACCAGAAGATCAATCAACATGGCGATGCCCCGGCGCCAGGGCGATGCCAAAGGCCGGTTCAACAAGTAGGGGTGAATCTGAAACGCATCGGGGGTAATGATGTCCCTGGGATCATCGCGGGTGGTCACGGCAGGCTCCTTCCTATCCAATCGTTGTCACGTTACCACAAGGGCCTCAGCCTGCCACCCACTCACTCGCGGTTACAAGTCGCTGTTTATAAAAAGCCTTAAGGTAATTCCCTTCGGGAATAAGGCATAACGAACAAACACTTCCTCGCATCATTTCAAGGATTAAGCTAAGCCCTATCTGCGCGGTTTGGTTTTTTCGCGCCCCGATTTCCATTTGGTCCTTTTTGGCAGGAACGCAATCATGGCAAAGATCTACGAAGACAACTCTCTCTCCATCGGCAACACCCCGCTGGTACGCCTGAACCGCGTCACCGACGGCAAGGTGCTGGCAAAGATTGAAGCGCGCAACCCATCCTTCAGCGTGAAGTGCCGCCTGGGCGCCAACATGGTGTGGGACGCAGAAAAGAAAGGCCTGCTGGGTCCGGGTAAAGAGATCATCGAGCCCACTTCCGGCAACACCGGCATCGCACTGGCGTTTGTGGCCGCCTCCCGTGGCTACCCGCTGACTCTGACCATGCCCAACACCATGAGCCTGGAGCGCCGCAAACTGCTTAAAGCGCTGGGCGCCACGCTGGTTCTGACCGATGGCGCCAAAGGCATGAAGGGTGCCGTGGCCAAAGCGGAGGAGATCCGCGACAGCAACCCGGCCCGTTACGTCCTGCTGCAACAGTTCGAAAACCCGGCCAACCCGGAAATTCACGAGCAGACCACCGGCCCCGAAGTGTGGGACGACACCGATGGTGAAGTGGACGTGTTTGTGGCGGGTGTTGGCACCGGCGGTACCCTGACCGGCGTCAGCCGCTACATCAAACTGCAGAAAGGTAAAGCGATCCGCACCGTTGCAGTGGAGCCGGAAGACTCTCCGGTGATCAGCCAGGCCCTGCAAGGGCAGGAACTGACGCCCGGCCCGCACAAAATCCAGGGGATTGGCGCCGGCTTTATCCCGGGCAACCTTGACCTGGAGATGGTGGACGAAGCCATTACCGTTGGTAACGACGAAGCGATGGAGATGGCCCACCGCCTGATGAAGGAAGAGGGCATCCTGGCAGGCATCAGTTCCGGTGCTGCGGTGGTGGCAGTGAATAAGATGCTGGCCGCCGACCCGTCGCTGAAAGACAAGACCATTGTGGTGGTGCTGCCCTCCTCCGCAGAGCGCTACCTCTCCTCTGCCCTGTTTGCTGGCATCTTTACCGAAGCCGAAAACGTTCAGTAAACCTCAAACTTCCCGATTCACTTGTGCTTTTGGGCGGTCTCAGACCGCCCTTTTTTATTGTTTTTTCACGAATCTTTGATCAAGCCACTTCCCCATACACGCCGCAGTTTCGTTTAATGCGTATGACGCATAACAACAATCAAGGGACCGAAATGATCGCGCTGTTAAGACGCCTCACTATCTCGCTTCGTCTGCTGGCGCTGCTGGGGCTGGCCGCCGGCGGCACGCTTGTCTACACCTATCTGGGCCTGTCCGAACAACGCGCCCAGCTCGCCAATGACCGTCAACATCAGGTGGAGGAGCTGGCGGACACTCTGGCCCTCGCGCTCGCCGGTACCGAACTCGATGTGACGCGATGGAATAACCTGAGCCAAACCGAACACCCGCTATGGCTGTTCAGTCTTGATGGCCAGGCCCTGATGGGCCAATCCGCGCCCGGCCAGGCAGAACAGTGGCGCTCGGACAGCGGTGATTTGCCCCTTAAACAGGCCCTGTCCCGGGTGAAACTGGGCAATGGCTATGACGCCGAATTCAGGAAAGATGGCCGGATTGTCTGGCTCAGCGCCCGTAACCTGGATGGCCAGATGCTGGTCCTGATGGGCGATGACCAGGCCGTGGATGAGCAGATGCTGTCGGTGATCAAAACCTATGTGGTGTTCCTCACCTTCCTGGCCCTGCCGCTGCTGTCTCTGTTCCTGCTTCTTAACTACTCCATCACCCGCCCGCTCAGCGATGCCATCAACGCGATGGAGGAAATCGCTAATGGTGACGGCGACCTCACCCGCCGTCTCGATACCTCAGGCCACGATGAGATCACCCGCTTTGCCGGCAGCTTCAATCAGTTCACCGGCAAGATCGCCTCCATGATGCGTGACCTGCAACCCTTGTCCCAAAGCGTGAATGACAGTGCCCACCGCCTCAATACCGTGGCCGGCGAGTCTCAGGCCACCGGAGAACAGGTGCACCTGCAAACCCAATCCGTCGCCAGCGCGATGACAGAAATGTTGGCCAGCACCGAAGAGGTCGCCCGGTCCGCTCAGCAAGCCGCGGATGCAGCCGATGGGGCGCACCAGCAAGTCGCCAACTGCCGCACCGCCGTGCAGGGCACCCATCAGCTGGTGGACTCCCTCTCCGGCGATCTGAACCAGACCGCCATGACCGCCGACGATCTCGCCCGCCACAGCGCCGAAGTGGGGCAGATCCTGGATGTGATTCGCACCATCGCCGAACAGACCAACCTGCTGGCCCTTAACGCCGCCATCGAAGCCGCCCGCGCCGGTGAACATGGCCGCGGTTTTGCGGTGGTGGCGGACGAGGTACGTGCCCTGGCCAACCGGACTCAGGACTCCACCAATGAGATCAGCGCCATCGTCGACAACATTCAAACCGGCGTAGGCCAGGTGACCGATGCAGCGGGCAGCTCGCTGACCCAGTTCCAGGCCCTGTCGGCTCAGGCCAAGGAAGCGAATGACGCGTTGGATGCCATCGTCGAGGCGGTCGTCGCGATTCAGGATCGCAACGGTCAGATCGCCACAGCCACGGAGCAGCAAAGCCAGGTCAGCGCCGAAGTGAACGGCAACGTCCATATCATCGCGGAGCTGACCGAAGCCGCCGCCAAGGCCAGCCAGAGCCATCTGGGGGCCGCGGATGAGCTCAAGGCGATGGGCGCGCAACTGAAGCAGCAGCTCGCTCAGTTCAAAGCCTGAGGTGACAATTTGACCAGGCTGAATGGCGCCAGTATCCTTGGCGCCAATCGCGCTTCATCATCCTTTTACTTGTCGTAGTTGTCGTCAGATATGCATCGTAAAACCGTTACTGTTACCGCCCCGCACGGCATCCACACCCGCCCCGCAGCCCTGCTGGTAAAGGCCGCCCAGGCGTTTGCCTGTGACATTCTGGTGGAGTGTGATGGCCGCCGCGCCAGTGCCAAAAGCCTGTTCCGGCTGCAGACCCTGGCCCTCTCTCAGGGTGCAGAAGTCACGGTCAGCGCTCAGGGCGATGACGCGGAGCAGGCAGTAAACGCGATCGCTACAATGTTGCAAGAGCTCCACTGACCCCTCACCGCGACCAAGGAGCGACAGGGAATGTCCAAAGTCTTTACCGCATTTGCCATCAGCCCCGGACTGGCTCTGGGCACCCTGCACCTTTGTCGACCCGACCAACCGGCCCGTACGGTCGAACACGACCCCGACCCCAAGCGCCGCCTGACCACCCAGCTTGCCCTGGAGTGCGACGCGCTGGCGCAACTGGCCCAGCGCCCGGACCTGAGTGACAGCCAGCGTACACTGCTGGATGCGGACCGGCTGCTGCTGGAAGACCCGGAACTCCATCAGGCCATTTTTGATGCCATCGACGAAGGGCTGGATGCGGATGAAGCCTGCCTCCAGATCTTCACCGAATACGCCAAACAGTTTGAACAACTCGATGACCTGCACCTGGCGCACCGCGGCCGGGACATACTCTGCATCGGTGAGCGCCTGGCCCGGCGTCTGAGTGGACAAGGGCACGGCCTGCCGGAGCATCTGACCGAAGACACCCTGCTGGTGGTGCCGGACATGACCGCTGGGGAGTTCATCCGCCTGCCCAAAACCCACCTTTGCGGTGTGGTGCTGGAGCGGGGCAACGTCGACGACCATCTCGCCATTTTGCTGCGCAGTGCAGGCATCCCAACCCTGGTGATGGCCGACGCATTGAGCCGCCTGTCAGAACTGTCCGGCCTGCTGGATGCAGACAAAGGGCAACTGACCCTGGCCACCAATGGCGACGACCTGCAACTGTTTCAGGCCACCCTGGGACAGTGGCAACAGCGTCGTGAAAAGCACCTGGCCTGCCTCGACGCCCCGGCGATGACCGGTGATGGCGAGTCGATCTGGCTCGGTGCCAACATCGGTTCCGTTGAGGAAACCGATAAGGTCGCTCAACATCATCTGGATGGCATTGGCCTGCTGCGCTCGGAGTTTCTCTACATGGCCGAGGGGCACTGGCCGGATGAAGCCCGACAACTCAGTCTTTATCGCGCCATTGCCCGCAAGCTGGATGGTGCGCCGCTGGTGATCCGCACCTTCGATTTTGGCGCTGATAAAGTCCTGCCCGGACTGAATCTGGTGGAAGCCAACCCGGCATTGGGCCAACGGGCCATCCGACTGGGGCTGGCCCAGCCTGAGCGGCTGAAAACTCAACTGGCTGCCATCGTCAGACTGGCGATGGAGTACCCGGTCAAGCTGCTGTTACCGATGATCAGTCTGCCGGAAGAGCTGGAAGGGGTACTGAGCCTGCTGGACGAGGTTAAGGTGGAACTGGCCATGAACCCCGCTCTGCCGGTGGGCATCATGGTGGAAACCCCCGCTGCCGTACTGATGCTGGATGCCATGGCACCCAGATTGGATTTTGCCAGTGTCGGCACCAATGACCTGGCCCAATATTGTTATGCTGCCGACCGCAACAACGCCAGTGTCAGTCCCCACTACCCTCAACTCAGTCCCGCCCTGATCCGGCTGCTGCATCAACTCAGTCGTCAGGCCAAATCGCTGGATCTCCCCCTTTCCCTCTGCGGAGAACTGGCGTCCGATCCCAGAGCCATCCCTCTGCTGCTGGCGATGGGCCTGCGCAGCTTCAGTATCACCCCGGTTCGCAGTGCCGAACTCAAGTATCAACTTCGCCAGTATCATCAGCCGGACGGCAAGGCGCTGCTGGCCAAAGCCCTCGCCTGCACCCATAAACGTGAACTGTACGCGCTGTTAAATGATTGTGTGAGCAGATGATTTTCAGCTAACATTGGGATTCGGATCCCTCCCTATTAGACGTCAGAAGGTCAGCATTCATGGGATTTTTAAGCCGACTCCGCCGCATGATGGCAAACCGCGAGGTCCCCACCGATGGTGTGGTGATCCTGGCGCCGGTATCCGGCCGCCTGGTGCCCATCGAACAAGTGCCGGATGTGGTATTTTCCGAGAAAATCGTCGGCGATGGACTGGCGATCGACCCTACCGGAAACCAGGTTCTGGCGCCGATTGACGGCACCATAGGGCAGATTTTTGATGCCAACCACGCGTTTTCTCTGGAGTCCCCTTTGGGTCTCGAACTGTTCGTCCACTTTGGTATCGACACGGTAGAACTGCGTGGTGCCGGCTTCACCCGCCTGGCGGAAGCCGGACAGCAGGTCAGCGCCGGAGACCCCATTCTGGAGTTCGACCTCGACTACCTCAAAACCCACGCCAAAAGCGTGCTCACTCCGGTGGTTATCGCCAATATGGAAGACGTGAAGTCCCTGGAGAAGGTTGATGGCGACGTGGTGGCCGGCGAGAGCCCCATCCTGCGCGCGTATCTTTGATACCCAACAATTAATTTTCACGGCCAGCGATCTTCGCTGGCCGTTTTTTATGGGCATAACTCACAGTTTCAACAACGAATTACCGCCCTTTTTCATAAAAAGCCCCCGCTTTTTGTGAGCCATCTCTCCAAAACCCACCCCCTGTTCATCTTCTTTCACATTTTGCCTTAAGCCGTTCAAAACCATACCCAACGCGTTCACACCATCGGCCTATTCTGGCACTCAATCCCAGACCGCCAACAGGCGGCTACTCACCGGAGGTCGACCCGAAGGGGGATAACCCGACATGATCGGATATCGTTACCACCACGGGTTGCACAGCGCCATAACGCACTTCGGTACGGATGCACAGCATCTGCGTGTGAGCGAGGGCGGTGGCCCGCCCAAACCAAGAGGTATCATCCATGCAACTGGAACGCCGTGATTTTCTTAAGATGAGCGCCGCCCTGGGCGCCGCCGCTGCCGTAACCGGCTGCAGCCCCGATAAAGCCAAGCAACTGGCCCCCGCCCAGCCCACCAGCCCGGAAGTGCTGAACTGGAGCTCCTGCCTGGTGAACTGCGGCTCAAACTGCCCGGTTCGGGTATTCAGCCGCGACGGCATCATCACCCGCATCGAAACCGACTTCTATCAGAAGGACGAGTATGGCCACCACCAGGTGCGTGCCTGTCTGCGCGGTCGTTCCCTGCGCCAGCGCGTTTACGCGCCGGACCGCCTGAAATATCCCATGCGTCGCGTCGGCCCCCGTGGCAGTGGCCAGTTTGAGCGTATCAGTTGGGAAGAAGCCCTGGATCTGGTGGCCGGAGAACTGGGCCGGCTGCGCGAGACCTATGGTCCCGAGTGCACTCACTTCACTTACAACTCCGGTGCCGGTTACAGCTTCTCCGGTAAGCAGTGCCTGTACCGTCTGATGAACCTGACCGGTGGCTATCTGGGCACCTACGGCGACTACAGCTGGGCTCAGCTGTACAAAGCCGCCCACTACACCTGGGGTGACGCCAACCTGGGTTGGCGCGGTTCCTCCAACTCTGAGATGAAGAACTCGGATCTGGTGCTGCTGGTCGGCCACAACCCGTCTGAGATCCGCATGAGCGGTTCCGGCGAGTCCTACGACTACCTGAACATCATCCAGGCCAAGCAGAAAGAGCGCGCCGAAAAAGGCACCCGCTTCAAAACCATCATCATCGACCCGCGCTACACCGACTCCGCGCTGGGTAAAGAAGACCAGTGGATCCCGATCCGTCCCGGCACTGACGCCGCGCTGATGGAGGCGCTGGCACACGAGTTCATCACCAAAGGCTGGGTCAACCAGGCGTTCCTGGACAAATACACCGTGGGCTTTGACGAGAAAACCATGCCGGAAGGCGTGGGCTACGAAGAGTCCTACAAGGCGCACATTCTGGGCGAGGGTCCGGATGGTCTGAAGAAAACCCCGGAGTGGGCCGCGCCCATCACCGGTATCGACGCAGCCACCATTCGCCAGCTGGCGAAAGATCTGGCCGAAGCCAATGCACCGTTTATCCACGTTGCGGCGTCCCTGAGCCGTCAGGCAGCCGGTGAAAACAACCTGCGTGCCGCGCACATGCTGCCGATCCTGCTGGGCCAGCTGGGCCTGCCGGGCACCAACAACGGCGGCCTGTGCACCGGTGCGTCCCTGTACACCCCGAGCATGCCCACCGGCACCAACCCGGTACAGAAGAAGATCTCCTTCTTCACCTTCACCCAGGCGATTCAGGATGGCGAGAACATGACCGTGCTGAAAGACGGTGTGGTCCTGGCAGACGACGCACTGGACGGCAATGGCGACGGCAAGCTGGGCACCAACATCAAGGCGATCATCAACTACGCCGGTAACGCCCTGATCAACCAGCACGCGGAAACCAAGAAAACCGAACAGATCCTGGCGGACACCAGTAAGTGTGAGTTCATTCTGGTGATCGACAACTGGATGACCCCCTCTGCTCAGTTCGCCGACATCGTTCTGCCGGATGTGAGCTGGCTGGAATCCGAGGACCTGGTCAACCAGGCCTACGCCGCCGGTGACACCGGTACCCTGATCCAGATGAGCAGCAGCGTTGGCCCGATGTTCGAGTGCCGCCCGGTGTACGAGATGTGCGTTGAGCTCGCCAAGCGCTGGGGTGTGGAGAAGCAGTTCACTGAGGGCAAAACCGCCGACCAGTGGCGCGCTGAATTCTACGCCAAAGCCCAGGAAGCCAACCCGGAACTGCCCAACAAAGACGTGATGCTGAAGCAGGGCATCTTCCGCAAGTACCTGCCCAACGGCAGCTACATCGTGCTGGAAGACTTCCGCAAAGACCCGGAAGCCAACCCGCTGAAAACCCCGTCCGGCAAGATTGAGATCTACTCCAGTCAGCTGGCCAAGAAAGCCGAGTCCTGGGTACTGAAAGATGGTGACGTGATCTCCGCGCTGCCCAAGTACGTGCCTACCTGGGACGGCTATCAGGATCTGGAAAACAAGCAGGGTGAATTCCCGCTGCAGTTGACCGGCTACCACACCAAGGGCCGTGCACACTCCAGCTACCACAACGTGCCCTGGCTGCGCGAAGCGGTAGAGGATGCGGTGTGGATGAACCCCATCGACGCCCAGTCCCGTGGTATTCAGTCCGGTGACATGGTGACCGTATTCAACCAGCGCGGCCAGATCGAAGTGCCCGCCAAAGTCACCCCACGCATCATGCCCGGCGTGACCGCACTGGGCCAGGGCGCCTGGTACAAAGGCTTTGGCCACAAAGTGGATAAAGGTGGCTGTCTGAATACCCTGACGTCACAGCGGACCACTCCGCTGTCCAAGGGTAACGGCCAGCACACCAACCGCGTTGAAATTAAAAAGGCCTGATAGGAGGCAACCATGCAAGTGAAACAGCAGTACGGCTTTTACGTCGATGCCAGCAAATGCACTGGCTGCAAAACCTGTCACGTCAGCTGTAAAGACAAAAACGATCTGCCGGTCGGCGTGATCTGGCGCCGCGTGTACGAATACGGCGGTGGCGAATGGGCCCCGCAGGCCGATGGCACCATGAAGCAGGACGTGTTCGCGTACTACATGTCCATCGGCTGCAACCATTGCAGCAAGCCGCCCTGTGTCGAGATCTGCCCAACCGGTGCCATGCACAAACGCGCCAAAGACGGCATCGTCCGGGTGGACACCGAGCAGTGCATCGGCTGTGAAATGTGTGCCGAGATGTGTCCTTACGACGCGCCTCAGTACGATAAGGCCAAGGGCCACATGACCAAGTGCGACGGCTGCTTCGAGCGCATCGATATGGGTCTCAAGCCGATTTGTGTGGAGTCCTGCCCGATGCGTGCGCTGGACTTCGGCCCGATGGACGAGCTGAAAGCCAGGTACCCGAATGCCGTGAAGCCGGACATCGCGCCGCTGCCGAGCAGCGACATCACTCAGCCCAGCCTGATCATTGCCCCCAACCGTCACAGCCGTCCTTGCGGCTCTGAGCAGGGCAAAGTACTGAACTGGGCAGAAGTCTAAGCTGATTCATCAGGGGGAGCTGCGCTCCTCCGCTCTCAGGGGAGAGAACCGATGCTGAAACCGGAACAACTGAGTCACTATCAGGCCCAGTGCAACGTGCTCTACCACGCCATTTACTTCGAGCCCAGTGACGTGATGCCGGACCGCCTGCGCAACGTCGATGTCGTCCACAGCTGGCCGGAAACCGGTGAGCCACAACGTCGGGCTCAGGGTCTGGCGCTGCTGGGCGAAGCCCTGGCTGAAGGCAACGACACGCTGCTGCCGACACTGAAGCGGGATTTTACCTCGCTGTTTATTGGCCCGGTTGAGCTGAAAGTGATCCCCTGGGGCAGCCCCTATCTGCACGAAAAGCGCTTGTTGTGCGGGCCGTCCACCCAGGCTCTGGTGCAGTTTTATCAGCACTACGGCATCGTGGTCAGCACCCAGCTCAATGAACCGGTAGACCACATCGGCCTGATGCTTTCGGCGCTTTCCAGCCTGCTGGAAGATGAACTGAAAAAGGGCGACGGTGTCGCGCTGGATTGCGCCCGTGTTTTGCTGGCCGAGCACCTGCTGCCCTGGTCAGAACGATTTTGCGACAAGCTGGCTGATGCCGCAGAAACCCCTTATTACCGGGGTCTCGCGGCATTGATCAGCAGCGTACTGAACGGATTGAAAGTGGACCTGGGCGTTCAGCCTCTGTCCCTGCAACTGTTCCAGTAACCGGTTTCATCATCCCACCCTGCAAAGGTCCGAATTCGGCGCAAGCCGACATTCGATTGGGCTGGCCGAACTACCCCTTCTCGGCCAGCCATTTTTTTACCTCATTCACCGCCTCATCAAGCTGAGCGTTCAACTGCGCCATCGCTTCCGGTGTGGCCTTCCCGCTTTGCTCCATACTCAGGCACTGTGCTGCCACCGCAGATAATCCCAACGCACCAGCCCCCCCTTTGAGCTTATGCGCCAGCGACGTGACCTGTGCTTCGTCTTCGGCCGCGTTCAGCGCCGCGAGGGTGTGCTCCGCTTCCAGGCAAAACTGTGTCAGCATGGTTTGCATCAATGCGCCCCCAAGTACCGAATGGTCCTGCGCCAGTTGCGCCCAGTTGATGCGGTTGCTGTGGGAGTCGGCGGTCGATGTCACGGCCAGAGCGTCCACCCTGCCCCCCAGTTTTTCCGCCAGCGCCTCAGTCAGCGCCGCCAGGCGCACCGGTTTGGCGACAAAGCCATCAAAGCCCGCCGCCAGATAATCCCGTACCTGCTCCTCAAACACCTGAGCCGACACCGCAATGCAGGGCAAGGCCAGGCCAAAGCGCTGCTGTTGCAGGGCCTTCAGTTGCCCCTGCAACGCCGTACCGTCGCCATCGGGCAGGTGGATGTCCACCAGCGCCAGATCAAACCGGCGGGACGCCGCTTCCGTCCGTGCGGCTTCCCCATTGGCTGCCATCACCGCCCGCTGTCCCAATTTGCTCAGGAACCCCTCCATCACCATCCGGTTGACCGGGTTGTCCTCCACCACCAGGATGGTCGACGCCGGCAAGGCCAGAGGCAAGCGCTCCGGCAAGGTCACAGGTTCCGTCTCCGCCCAGGGGAACGTCAGCGTGAAGGTGCTGCCCTTTGTGGGTTCACTCTCCAAAGTCAGCGTGCCGCCCATCGCCTGTGCCAGGCGGCGGCTGATGGGCAGGCCCAGGCCGGTGCCCCCCCACTGCTCACCGCTGCGGCTTTGCTGGAAAGGCTCAAACACCGAAGCCTGACGGGCGGGCTCAATGCCCATGCCGGTGTCTTCCACCGCCAGGTGAAGTTGTTCACCGGCCCCCCAAAGGGCCAACACCACCTCGCCGCGTTCAGTAAACTTAATGGCGTTGCCCACCAGGTTCAGCAGCACCTGTCGGAGCTTGGCGCGATCGCCCAGGTAAGCGGCCGCCAACCCGCCGCGGTTTTCCAGACGCAGCCCCAGGTGCTTCTGAGCGGCCCGGGACTGCAGGGTATCCACCACCTCCTGCGCCACGCTGGCCGGCTCCACCGGCTCCTCAACCGTGCTCAGGTGTCCCGCTTCGATCTTGGAGTAATCCAGCACGTCGTTAAGCACATCCAGCAGCGCTTCACCGGAGCGGCGGATCACCCCAAGGTAGTGGCTCTGCTGTGGATTCAAATCCGCATCCGCCATCAACTCTGCGGTGCCGAGGATGCCGTTCATCGGGGTCCGTATCTCGTGGCTCATGGTGGCAAGAAAGGTGGTCTTGGCCCGACTGGCGGATTCCGCCTGCGCCTTGGCCTGGGCCGACACCTCCAGTTCCTCCGCCAGCCGGGCGTTCGCCTGATTCAGGTCTTCGGTGCGCTGTGCGACCGCCTGCTCAAGCTGCTGATGCTGTGCCCGCAGGGCGTGTTCGGCCTGCTCACGGGCGATGGCCGTGGCTTTGAAGGTTTCAATCGCGCCAGCCAGACGGCTCAGCTCATCGCTGCCGCCCCGGGTGACCGACACGCTGTGATCCCCTTCTGCCAGTCGTAACAGCGCCTTGGTGGTGCCATTAAGGCGAATCACCACCTCCCGATACACCACACGCCAAAGCACAAAGCCCGCCACCAAAGCCGCCACCAGGCCCAGCGCCAGCAAGCCCCAGAGGGCACGCTGATAGTTGTGGTCTATCTGGGATTGGGCTTCCGACAGCCCCTGGTTGGCACGGCGCACCAGCACCGTTACGGCCGCGTTCATCGCCTTGAAGCGGGCGTCCAGGCTGGTCAGCGCGGTATCCACCGCCTGCTCCTGGTCCAGTTGCTGCCGTCTCAGGCCGAACAGTTCCCCGCCGTCCAGCAACACCTGCCAATGGCTCTGAATCGCGTCCCGACGCTCCGGGTCCGGCACCAGCGCCACCTGTAAAGGCAGGTACTCTGCCAGACGCGCAAACTGGGCCTGTTGGCCGGTCATCACCTCGGTGTCGTCCATATAGGGCAGCAACACCAGCAGCCGCCGGAGCTTCAGCAGGTTGTTCTTCAGCTCGTTCATTCGCCGCATCTGCATCAGGTCATGCTCAATCAGGCCATCCACCTGTTCGGCCCGGTCGCCATTCCCGTACAGCCCGACGCTGCGGGCCACCATGGCGGTTTCCGCGTTCGCCAGCTGGCCATCCGCCAGATCCGCCAGTGTGTTGACCGCTTCATTAACCCGGGTAAACCGGTGATCGAAGGTGTTTTTCAACTCGACGTTAGTCAGCGACAGCTGGTAAACCTGCTGTAACGTGCCCACCACTTCATTGTGCAGATGCTGCAGGGTGCTGCGTTGGCTGGGCTCAATCGCCACCAGCTCTTCCAGCCGGCGGTCGAGCACTTCGTTGGTGTGGTCCAGCTCCCGCCAGGTGTCGTCCAGTGCACGCTGCTCGTGCAACTCCCCCATCAACCGGCCGCTGTTCAGAATCCGGCCGGACAGTTCGGCAATCGCCCGCGACTGGTTCAGCGCCGGCACCGCATCCTGGGTCAGCTGGTGATGAGAGGCGCGCAGCTGCGACAGGCTGACCAGCCCGAGGCCCGCAGCCAGAACCGACAATCCCGCGAGGATCACAAAGGCGATCAGCAGTTTGCCGGCCACCGAACGCCAGGGGGAAAAGAGAAAAGAGGTCAATGGCTGTCTCATCAGCTCTGATACACTAGCTCAGTGTACCGAAATTTGAGTCAACTGCCGTGGCACGTTTTGCCCTATCCACCTGGTTGTTTTGCCTAAGTTTGAGCTCGCTCGCCGTTGCGGCCGAGCCGACCCGGCTTTGTGCCCTCTACCCGCACCTGAAAGACTCCTACTGGCTCAGCGTCAATGCGGGCATGGTGGAACAGGCAAAAGCGCGGGGGGTGGAGCTGAAAACCTTTGAGGCCGGGGGATATCAGAACCAGGAGACGCAGATTGAGCAGTTTCAGCAATGCCGGGACTGGGGCGCTGACGCGATTCTGCTGGGCAGCGTCACCTACGAACTGCCGACGCTGATCCGTGACGCCCTGGTGGGGGTGCCCACACTGGCTGTGGTCAACCGGGTTGAACCCGACACCGTGGTCAGCACCATTGGCACCGACTGGTACGGCATGGGGGAAACCGTGGCGGAGTACGTCAACGCCCACTACCCCAAGGGCACCCGGACACTGCTGATGTTCGGCCCCCGTGGCCAGGGCGGCAACCAGTTTCTCAGCCAGGGGCTGTTTGACCACCTCCAGCCCGGCGTACTCACGGTGGAAGCCACTCTGCACGGCGCCAACAGCGCCGCTCGACAGCGCCAGTTACTGGCGCAGTACCTCGCCAGCAATCCGGCCCCGGAGCTGATCATCGCCGGCGCGATCCCGGCGGAAGTGGCGGTCAATGAGTTGCAGGCGCGGGGATTGAAAACCGAGGTGATCAGCACCTACCTCAGTCACGGCGTGTACCGGGCACTGCTGCGGGGCAAGATTAAGATGGCCAACAGTGACCGGATGCGTCAGCAGGGCCGGATGGCGGTGGACGCTGCATTGCAGCAATTAGCGGGCGACGCTTTGCCCGCGCAACTGGACCCGGGCATTGAAGTGCTGGTGCCGCCCACGGCGTTGGGGCGGTTTGAAGACAGTCTGTCCGACCCGGACTTCCGGCCGGTTTACGATGTAACGGTAGAGCCGAACAGGTACCCTTCGCCGTGAACGGTGACGATCAGCTTCGGCAGCCCCTCTCCCTTCTCCATCTTGGCACGAAGCCGACGCACCAACACATCAATGGTGCGGTCATCCGGGGCGTCCACGCGGTGGGACAGGAGGCTCAGCAAGCGCTCGCGGGGTAACACCTGCTGGGGATAGCGGGCAAACGCCGCCAACAGTTCAAATTCGGCGGTGGTCAGGCGAACATCCTGCCCGTCGCGACACAACTGACGGCTGCCCAGATTCAGCGTCCAGCCGGAAAAGTGCAGTACCGCCCCACCGTTGGTGGGTTGGGCGGGCCGCTGAGCCTGATCAATGCGCCACAGCAGGTTCTTGACCCGCACCAGCAACTCCCGCATCTCCACCGGTTTGGTGACGTAATCGTCCGCGCCCATCTCAAGTCCGACGATTTTGTCCACCGCATCACTGCGACCGGTCACCAGGATAATGCCCACGGCGGACTCGCTGCGCAGCTCCCGGGTGAGTTGCATGCCGTCTTCGTCCGGCAGGTTCACGTCCAGCAGCACCAGGTCAAACGCCTGGCCGGCCATCGCCGCACGCATCTGCGCCGCACTGGATACCGCGGTCACCTCATAACCCGCCTGCTGGAAGTAACCCTGATGGCGCAACTGGGTCACGCTGTCATCTTCCACCACCAGAATACGGCTGCCTGTCAGAGCCATTGTCTCGCCTTGTCCACCATTTCGAAGCCCCGATCTTGGAAAGCTTTGCTCACAGTTGCAACACCAATTTGCCCGGTTCAGTGATCGCCAGCACAAATCCCCATCACCTTGTCGCCCTGAGCGCGCAATGTCACAATGCCCGGACAATAACTGACTGGAGCAAAAAGGATGATCCTGTACGGCATCAAAAGCTGTGATACCGTCCGCAAGGCCCGCAAACACCTGGACGCCAAGGGCTGCCCCCACACCTTTCACGATTTCCGCGAAGCCGGACTGGATGACGCCACCCTGAGCCGCTGGCTCGAGCAGGTGCCTTACACCACATTGCTGAACACCCGCTCCACCAGCTGGCGTGCGCTGGACGACGCCGACAAGCAGGGTCTGGACGCGGCCAAAGCCAAGCAGCTGATGCTGGCCAACCCGACCCTGGTCAAGCGCCCGGTACTGGAATCCGCTGGCGAGTTAATGGTGGGCTTTAAGGCTGCCGATTACGACCAGTGGGTGGCCAGGCATGTCTGATTCTCAGGTTCTGGCACTGGCGAAAGACCTGATCGCCCGCCCCTCAGTCACTCCGGAAGACGCCGGCTGCCAGGCCATGATGGCCGCGATGCTTGAGCCTCTGGGCTTTACCATCGAGTCGATGGTGTTTGAGGACACCACCAACCTGTGGGCCCGACGCGGCACTGGCGGGCCGGTATTCTGTTTTGCCGGGCACACCGACGTGGTGCCGCCGGGCGATTTGAGCCAATGGCATACGCCCCCGTTTGAGCCCACCGTCATTGACGGCACGCTGCACGGCCGCGGTGCCGCCGATATGAAAGGCTCACTGGCGGCGATGCTGGTGGCAACTGAGCGTTTCGTTAAGGCCAATCCGGACCACAACGGATCCATCGCCTTTCTGATCACCTCCGACGAGGAGGGGCCTTTCATTAACGGCACCACCCGGGTGATCGACACCCTGGAGGCGCGCAACGAGAAGATCACCTGGTGCATCGTGGGTGAGCCGTCCAGCACCCATAAGCTTGGCGACATCATCAAAAACGGGCGCCGCGGCAGCCTGACCGCCGAAGTGGCGGTAAAAGGGATCCAGGGCCATGTGGCCTACCCGCACCTGGCGGACAACCCGGTCCATAAAGCCGCTCCGGCGCTGGCTGAGCTGTCCGCCATGGAGTGGGATAAGGGCAACGAGTTCTTCCCGCCCACCAGTTTCCAGATCGCCAATATCCATGCGGGCACCGGTGCCCCCAACGTGGTACCGGGAGTACTGAACGTTCAGTTCAACTTCCGTTACAGCACCGAAGTCACGGCGCAGGAGCTGGAAGCCCGGGTGCACAACATCTTTGACCGTTACGGTCTGGATTACGACATCAAGTGGACCTACAACGGCCAGCCCTTCCTGACCGGCGGTGGGCCATTGCTCCAGGCCACGTGTGAGGCGATTCGCGAGGTCACCGGCTACGACACCGAACCCTCCACCAGCGGCGGCACCTCCGATGGTCGCTTTATCGCTCCGACCGGCGCTGAAGTGCTGGAACTCGGTCCCTGCAACGCCACCATTCATAAGATCAACGAATGCGTCAGCGTGCGGGATCTGGAGCTGCTGACCGACTGCTACGAAAAGGTGCTGGAGAAGCTGCTGTGCTGACCCAGGCCCAGATGCTCGGGCTGGACGACGCGCACCTGGTTTCGGTCGCAGGCCAGCGCCTGGAAGCGCAGACCGCCACCGCCTGGCAGGCGCTGGTGGCCGATGCCGCCGGCGCGGGATTCCAGCTGGCGGTCTGCTCCGGCTGGCGTGGGTTTGAGCGCCAGCTGGCGATCTTCAATGGCAAAGCGGACGGCAGTCGCGCACTCAACAACCGGGCGGGTGAACGCTGCGATGTACGGGTGATGAGCGACGCCGACATTCTGGATGCCATCCTGGCCTGGTCGGCGCTGCCCGGCACCTCACGTCATCACTGGGGAACGGATCTGGACTGGTACGATGCCGGCGCAATAAGCCGCGACGCCCTGCAACTGGAACCCTGGGAATACCAACCCGGAGGCCCCTGTCACTCACTGGCCGAATGGTTGGAACCCCGCCTCAGCCAGTACGGCTTTTTCCGCCCTTTCCGTGAGCCCCTCGGTGGCGTCGCCCCGGAACCCTGGCACCTCAGCTTTGCACCGGTCTCGGTGCCCGCACTGGGCGAATTTGATGCCAATCAGCTCGCCCAACAGCTGGAACAGAGCCCCCTCGCCCTGAAAGAGACGGTACTGGCCCAACTCCCTGGCCTGGTGGAGCGTTACTGCTACCGTATCAGCCAGCCCTGAGCTTGCAGGGGCCAGGTCACGCCTTGCCCCTGCGATTCTCCCCTGTTAGCTTCCCACCTTTCGATAACAAAAAGAGAGGCCATGGATGCGCACTTTCCCCCGAATGATCCCCTTGTTGTCCCCCCTGCTCGTCAGCCCTGCCCTGGCGATGGATACCCAGTTGCACCTGTTTGCGCTGGAGGACGGCCAGCCGGCCCGGCACAAAGCCGTGACCGGAGCTCAGGGTTACAACAATCAGCCGGCCTTTACCGCCGATGGCCGGGGCTTACTGTTCAGCTCCGATCGGGCTGGTGGCCAGATGGACATCTTTCAGTATGACGTGGCCAGCGGTGCGATTCGTAACCTGACCAACTCGCCAGAAGAAAGTGAGTTTTCGCCCCAGCCCGGCGAAGCACCCGGCACCATCACCTACGTGGTGGAACAAGGGGTGCCTCACCAGAGCGTGTGGCAGAAGATGGAAGGAAAAAGTCGCGAACGTGCGGTGAACAGTTACATTCCTGCTGGTTATTACGCCCAACGGGCCGGACAAGGGACGCTGCTATGGGCCCGCTACGGCTACCACCTCTATTTCGAACCCTGGGGTGAGCAAGCGGACGAGCGTCACTTTGTCAGCGCCAGCGTAGGCCGCAGCCTCCACGCCATTCCCGGCAGCCAGGAGTTCAGCTTTTTGCACAAGCAGGTCGACGGAGATTGGGTGATTAAAGGATTCCATCCTGACAGCGGCGCCATTCGCCCCATCACCGCAGTCGATAAGGTCAGTGAGGATTACGCCTGGGACAAAGCGGGGCGGATCTGGATGGGCCGTGGTAACACACTATGGCGATGGGATGCGGAGAAGCAATGGCAGCCGGTGGCGGATCTTGCCGATTACGGCGTCACCACCATCGGTCGTCTGGCCATCAGCCCGGACGGCAAACACCTTGCCGTCGTCGGGCTGTAACGGCCTCAGAAGCGCTGGATGTCGAAAATCTCCTCATCGGCCACCAGCGCTTCGATCTCATCAAAGCCAAAATGGAAGCTGCTCTCTTCCGCAAAACCGCTGTTTTCGTTCTGCTCCCGTATCGCTTCACGGATGCCGGCACGCTGATCGAACTGATACTCCGAGAGCACCACTTTAACGCCGGAGTTGTTCACTGCCACCACCTTCATGGCGCCATAGGGAAACTCGCCGTCAACATCATCAAAGACGTTTCTGAGATCGAGCAGATAGTGGTCGCCGACCTGAGGCTGCGCCAGGTAAGTGGCCATCCGGTCCTCTTTCTGCCCCTCAGCGTACTCCAGGCCCCCCACCAGAAGTGGAAGCAGCAATGCCCAATACTGAACGGGAATGAAAAACAGCGCATGAGACCGACGGTGACCCTCTTCTCCATCGCGCTGATTGACCAGCAGGCCAAAGAAGCCAATCAGGACCGAGGCGATGCCCACCGTCAGCCACAGCGACCAGCCCTCCGCCCGGTAGGTGCCTTCCCCAAACAGGGAATTCAGCAGTAACTGCATTCCCACAAATACCACCGCCACCAACACTGGCACCAGCCAGCCCAAACCCCGCCAAATGATCAGCATTCCATGCTCCTAACTCATTAAGCCCAAAGACAAAACAGGATGTTAACAGGTTGTTATTTTGGCTGCCAGAGTTTACTTAACCAGGCTCAGCAGGGTCTTGAACTGCGGGTGGTCACAGCGCCCCATCCACTCGAAAAGCACCATTTCAACGCCGGTAAGCCGTGCACCGCAATCGGCCATACGGCGCAGCCCAAGTTGGTGGTTCTCCGGCGTGCGGGCACTGACCGCATCACTGACCACTTCAACCTCAAAACCCTGTTCCAGAAACTGAGCCGCGCTCTGATAAACACACACATGGCTTTCTATGCCACAAAGCACCAACTGTCGTCGCCCCGAGCGGGTGATTTCGGCCATCACTTCCGGGCTCATGCCACAACCAAAGCTGAGTTTGGACACCGGTGCCAGGTCAGGCAGCAGTTCTGCCAATTCGGGGATGGTGGGGCCTAACCCCTCGGGATACTGTTCAACCCAGATGATGGGCACGTCCAGAGCCTGAGCGCCCTGAACCAATGCCTGGAGTCGATGAATGAGGGCGTCACTGTCGTGCATGGTGCGGGCCAGCCTGCCCTGCACATCAATCAGAATCAGCGCGCTTTGTTGCGAAGAGAGCATTGGGGTTACCTCCTGCCGGATGGAAACCCCACTGTGCCACGATTGTCGCTCAGGCAGGATCCGACTTTGGTTTAGCGGTCAGATCCACGGAGGGAAAGCGAAGACGGGAAAAGCGGCTGGGATAGCGTAAGGCCTGACGCCTGTACTCAGCCCAGAACACCCCTGAGACAAGGGCAAGACACAACGCCGCCAGAGCCAACGGCGCACTGAAGCCAACATCAGTGGCGCGAAGAGACAGAAAGAGACCAAACATGGCCATAACAGGGAGCAGCGCTCGGCTCAACCAGATAGCAATGGGTTTCATCAATCAAAAAATCCGGGTTGGGGTCAATCACAAATGGGACTGATACGCCATTCGACTTTGATCCAGATCAAAACACAGCTCTGATTGACCATCAAGCATCCGGGGCTTTCAATTGTCGATTCAGTGAGATTGCGCAGATTCTTGGGCCAAAATGCGCTCTATTTGCTGGTGATAAGCCATCAGACGGGTCTTATCTGCACCCAGTTGTTCGCGTCGGATATGCTCATCCTTGTCAGCGAACCCCTCCAGGGTCACCAACGCGTCTTCCAGGGCCTGGGGCAGCGTGTGGAAGTCCTCATCCACTTCTTCAAAGGAAACGACCACCAACAGCAGATCCTTGAGCCGCTGCTCCACGACAAACACCAGCGCGTCCGTCGGGACGGCAATCGCCTCATCATAGGCGCTCAACAGACGGTTCAGGGCAGAGTCAACCGCCGCATCGGAACGCAGCTGCTCCTCTTTCTCGTGGGCACGATCCCGGCGCAAAATCACCAGCACCCAAGCCAGCAGTACCAGCGCCAGCGTGCCGGCAATGATCAGGCCCAGAGTGTTAAAGGATGAATCGTTCATAGGGTTCTCCATGACGGGTCGCGTATTGTTCGGAGTATAGATAACAAATGGCGTCAAGGCCTTAGGGCCTCTGTCATCCGATTGAAACGGCACTGTCACCCGGTCGCCATAGTGGATTGAGAGCATGCCCCTGTTGCAGAGCGTAACGCCCTTTGTAACCGGCAACAGCGTCGCCTGCTTTCTTTGATAACCCCTTTTCGGCCCCGAGCGATCGGGGCTTTTTTTATGCCGGTTTCCCCGCCGGAACGGCCAACACGCCACCGGTTGCTCATTTGTTATCCAAACCAACAAGCCACTTACCCCAAAGGCGATTTGTGCCGCTTTTTTTTACCCCCCGTTCACTCCATAATGCTCCGCAAATCCCCATCGGAAGGAACCGGTTTACCGATGAAAGAAGTCGCGTTTCGCTGGATCGACAGACTGCTGATCCACCTCACTCTTCGTGAAAAATTCCTTCTGGTGTTTTTCGTTCCGCTGTTCGCGCTTGCTGTGATTGTGGGCGTGCTCGCTCATCAGGCACAGAGTCAGTCGCTGCTTCAATTGCAGACGCAGCAACAGTGGGTCGCCGACCTGTTGAATCAGCAGAGTGGCGTCGACGCCCACACGCTGCTGGCTGACACCCCATTCCGTCTCGGTGAGACCAGCCACGCCATCGTGCTGGCATCGGGACAGCGGCTTGGTATTGCCGAATTGCCGGGCCTGAGCGACCTGTTTACCACGCCGGTACTGGGGCTGATCGGGCTGGCCGTGCTGTTCTGTGCCATGGTCTCGTACTACACCATGACCTTCATTGGCGGGGCCATGTTCACCATGAACAACGCCCTGAGCCAATTGGCGCAGGGGGATCTCACCGCCCGTCTTAACTTCTTCCCGGTCCGGGATGAATTCAGCCAGATTGCCATCACCATCGACAAGGTGGCGGACCGTGAGCAAAGCCTGGTTCAGGAGATGAAACAGGCCGCCGGGCTGATGCAACAGCTGAGCACCGAACTGACCGAGATGAGTCGCAGCTCCCAATCTCTGTCCCAGGAGCAGAGCGTACAACTGGATAGCCTGGTGAGTGCTTCAGAGGAGATGGAGTACTCCATTCGCGAAGTGGCCAGTCACGCCGTCACCTCCTCCGAAAATACCCAGACCGCCGCCTCCGCCGCGCAGGCCGGTCAGGATGAGCTTAACCAAACTCAGCATAGCCTGAGCACACTGCAGGGAGAGGTGGGCGAAGCCGCCCAGGCGGTGAGCATGCTGGAGCAAAACATCAACCAGATTAACCAGGTGCTGACCAGCATCAACGCCATCTCCGAACAGACCAATCTGCTGGCGCTCAACGCGGCCATTGAGGCGGCACGAGCCGGTGAGCAAGGCCGGGGCTTTGCCGTGGTTGCCGATGAAGTACGCACGCTGGCAGGCCGCACCCAGGAAGCCACCGTGGCCATTCAGGGTATGATGGATACCCTGCAAAATGGCCGCTCCCAGTTGGTGGACGTGATGGAACGGACCGTCGATAACGCGTCCCAGAGTGGCGAACTGATGGGCCGCGTAGCAGCGCAGATCCACCACATCAGTGAGCGCAACCAGGACCTGGCCCTGCGCAGCGCGGAAATCGCCACCGCCGCAGAGCAACAAAGCGGCGTGGCCAGCACACTGGTGCAGAACATCGACCAGATCCGCCAGCACAGCAGCGCCATCGGAGAGCAGATCCAGCAGGCCGTTGGCCGCATCTCCGAGCTGAATCAACAGGCCGGCAAACTCGACACCCTGGTGCAGAACCTGAATAGCTGATCCACCAGAACCACAAAGGGCGCCAATTGGCGCCCTTTGTCATTCGCAAAGCGGTGGTTACTCGCCCACCAGCCACTCCAGTGTGTAGCCGGCATGCGGCGACTGTCCCAGCTTTTGGGTCAGGTAGGGCAGCAACTCAGCCATCTGACTTTCCAGCTTCCACGGCGGGTTGATGACGATCATGCCGGAGCCGGTCATGCCACGCTCAGCGGAATCCCGCTCAACGCGCAGCTCAATCTTCAGGATCTTACGGATGCCGGACGCCTTCAGGCGACGCTCAACGAACTCAATATCCTGACGGAACACCACCGGATACCACAGCGCGTAGGTGCCGGTAGCCCAACGCTTCACCCCTTCCTGAACCCCTTTAACCAGATCCCGGTACTCATCTTTCAACTCGTATGGCGGATCGATCAGCACCACACCGCGACGCTCTTTCGGCGGCAGGTTGGCTTTCAGGCACTGATAGCCATCTTCCCGGGCGATGCGAACCCGTTTGTCGCCCTGAAACTCCTGCACCAGACGGGGATGGTCGCTGGGGTGCAGCTCCGTCAGCATCATGCGGTCCTGGGGGCGGAGCAGTGAAGCCGCCAACAGCGGGCTGCCCGGGTAGTAGCGCAGGTTGCCATTGGGGTTCAGCGACTTCACCGCTTTCAGATACGGATGCAAAGCGGCCGGGCAATCTTCTCCCCACAGACGACCAATGCCATCCACGTATTCGCCGGTTTTCTCAGCGTGCGCATCCTGCAGATCGTAACGGCCCGCACCGGAGTGGGTGTCATGATAAACAAAGGCTTTGTCCTTGCCTTTGAGCGCGTCCAGGATCAGAGACTGGACGCAGTGCTTCAGAACGTCGGCGTGGTTGCCGGCATGGTAACTGTGGCGATAGGAAAGCATGGGGGGATCACTTCAACTCGTTGCAAGGCGCTTATTATCACCGAAGCCGGCTCAATCCGCTGAACTTTTTCGGCACCTGGCCGCAGTAAGTCTCCCCTTATGCCCGCCTGACCGAAGAATCGCCGCTGAATTAAAGCCAATTGGAATAAATCCGACCCGGAGCGCAGCCCGTAGTCAGGACGGGGCCGGGACCAAACTGCACAGTCCTCTCCGGTGTGCATCGCCACACGGAGGTGGCCGTCCCGGCCTCACTATCCACTCCATCGCACCCTGACTCACACCATCAGCAGAGACAACCCGCCGCCACGATCGGACATTTCCACTGCCAATTGGCCAGATATCAGTGCGTCAAACCACCAGGAGGGATGCCACCAGAGACCTGATCTGCCAGCGCAACTTTGGTCTTTTTAATCTGGCGGTTCAATTGGTTACCACTCACAGACCCAAGCGTCATCTCAAACCAACAAGGAAGCGACCATGTTGAGAATTTCGATGGTCCTGCTGCTGCTCCTGAGCAGTCAGGCAGCGGCAAACCACAAACAGGATTACCCGGGCGCCAATGGCAAACCCTTCCAGGCCCTGCAGCAGCAGATCGACCTGCTGACCCTGTCGGTAGAGCAACTGAGTCAGTTGCTGGAATACAACGTCGAGCAGCTGCAGCAACAGATCGATGCCAGCAACGACCACAACGCCGCTCAGGATGAGATGATCGCCATGCTGAATATTGCGCTGGAGATGATCGAAGCACGGGTGGCCGCCAATGAGGAGGAGATCGAGGCATGGGCAGAGCTGCAATCCCGTTACCTCAGCCAGAAATTGAATCTGTTACTGGCTAATGAGTCGGAGGCGTATCAGCAGCTGTACAACACCTCCCCCCGCCAGTTTGCCGACATTTACCAATATGACCAGGCCATGCAGGCCCTGGCCGTCGAACTGGAAGCCCAACTCGCACTTCACCTGGCCGACTCCGAGCCCTACCTGCAATTCAGCCGAGAACTGTCCCGCCTCTCTCAAAGGGCAACATGGCTGAATGGCTTATACCGTTCTGCCAATACCTGCCCCAACGGCCAATATGTCACCTCCCTTGCCGCTGACGGCACAATGCGATGCAGCAGTGCGCTCAGCAATTACCAGATTCTGACGGCGACCAGCAGGCTCTCGCGAAGAACCGTCTGTGTCTCCAGCACCCTTGGCATCTGCACGGACAACGAGTATGTCCACAGTGGCAGTGTGTACTGCCCCAGCGGCAGTATGGCCATGGGGGCGGGGTTCAACCTGAACAATCTGGGCGAGAACGACCTGTCCATCCGCAGGGTTGATCTTGGCTACCAAAGTGCCTACTTCACCACCAACCTTTCGGAATCAACAAACCGCGTTGATGTGGAGGTTCGCTGCCTGAAAATGCAGTAATGCCGGTACGCCCCGAAAACCGTCAGTCCCCGACACCACAGGTCGGGAACTGGCGACCGGATCAGCGGTAAAAACCCGGGTAGCCAGGCACGTAGTCCTGCCAGAACGGAGGACTGCCGATGTGATCCTGCACTGCCTGAATAAAGTCACTGGCCAGCCGGGCCTGACGACGATGGGGATAGAGCGCGTAAATGCCCGTATCCATATTGGAGAGCCGGTAATCGGTCAACAGTGGCACCACCTTAAGCTCACTGATGGGCCGGTCCAGATTGAACAGATCGATCAATGCGTAGCCCAGACCATCCCGCACCCCGTTTACCATATTTCGCACGTCACTGACCCGGTAGTTGCCCTTCATATGGAATCGCTTCATCTCCTCACCGCCGGGTTCGGTGCTCATCATAAACTGGTCCAGAGTGATATCCGGGTTGGCGTAGATCACTGCGGGCAGCTCCGCCAGTGCCTGCGGTGTCCGGGGCTCACCGTGGGTGGCCAGAAACCCTTCTGAGGCGATCAAGGCAAAGCGGGTGTCGGCAATCTTGCGGGCAATCAGGTTGGATTGCCGGAGTTTGCCGATGCGGAAAGCCAGGTCAAAGTGGTCAGCAATCAGATCGGAGCGGCGATCGTCCAGGGTCAGACTGATCTGAACGTCCGGGTGACGCCGAAGGTAATCAGTGATCACCGGCTGCAAATACTCCTGGCCAAACAGCACTGCGGCACTGATCCTCAGTATCCCGGTCGGACGGCTCTGATGGGCGTCCGCAATCTCCCGAATTTGGCCCAGGGTGGCATTGAGCGTCTTGGCCTGTTCGAGAATCTCCTCACCGGCCGAGGTCAGCGAGATGGAGCGGGTAGAGCGATGCAGCAGACGCACTCCCAGATCGCTCTCCAGCTTCTTTATCTGTTTGGAAAGGGAGGAATTGTCCATCTGGTGCAACGTGGCGGCCTTGCTGAACGAGCCCTGCTGCACCACGTCCATAAACAGCAGTAACTGGTGGGTTAATGACATGACCTGTCCTGACGCTCCGGGCATTAAGTGGACCTATCATACCCTGATTATGGAGCGCTCTACCCATAATCACGCCCTTTTGCGCGCCCCAATCACCCACTCCGCTGTCAACAGCGGGGTGGGTGATTAGGGATTGGGTCACCGGCAGGGCGACCTCAGGGGATGGGAGCCAACAGCGCCGGGTTGGTCACCAGGTTACGCACACCGTGGGCGTGGTCCTCGTCAAAGCGGTTGCCCTGGCACCACTGACCAACCGAGCCAATATTAACCCGGGCCACTTTGGGGTAGACCCGCCAGCTAACCTGAAACGGCGAGCCTTTTTCGTTATAGCCCGGGCCGGTGGTGGAGCCGGCGTACTCCACCGGGTCGCCCAGCCAGTTGGGCATATTGACACTCTGGTATCGCGCGCCCACCTGCTCAATCGCCGTCAGTTGCCGGAAGTCCAGGGCATGCGGGTCGTTGACCAGCACATACACCTGCGCTTCCACCCGCAGTTGCGGATTGGCAGCGGCATCGCTCAGGCAGGCCCCCAGAGTGGGGCCGGGCGCCACCTCTGCGGTGGTATGCACATAGTGGATCTCGATGGTATCACCGGCCTGAAGTTGCCCATGCTCACCAGGGCAGATGGACTCGGAAACCGGTGCCCGCTCCTGTGCACTCAGAGTACCCGTGTACAGATAGCCACTTTGGTATCCCTGGCCGTCTCCATTACCGGCGTAGTCGGTAAACTGGCCACCCGCATGTTCCGCACCGCTGTGAAAGTGGATGTTACACAGCGTCATTTCGTTGTGGGGTGGCGCCATGGTAAACACCACCGCATTATTACCCGCAGACTGATCAATATTTCGGGGAGACTGGGGGCCAAAGCCCTTTCCATAGGTGTTCTCTTGCAGGGTCTGCCGCTGCTCAGCAATGACGGCATCAGACACGGGATCGGTCGCAGACAGGGCAATAACAGGCAGGGACAGGGCCGCCAGGCTGGCCAGAGCCATTGGCCAGCGTTGTCGAACATTCATCGGGGATCTCCTTCAGCTTGAATCCGCTTCCGGACGCCGTTCGCCCGGAATCCAGCGGGTCCGCCAGATTCCAATGCTGGTACATAACAGGCAATAGTTCCGCTCTGAAACTGACAAACACCTTACAAAGTGCCGCCTGGCAGGCCGTATCCCCCTATCCGGCCGGGAAACAGAAAGCAAAAAGCTCTGGCCAGAAGCCAGAGCTTTTTATCTGTCCACCCGCGTTTTTAGCAGTGGCAGCGTTAACGGTGGCCGTTACTTGCTTTCAGCGCGGCTGATGAACTTACGTTCTTCGACGTTAACCTTAATCTTGTCACCGGTCGCGATGTATTCCGGCACCTGTACGGTAACACCGGTGGAGAGCACCGCAGGCTTGGTGCGGGAAGTGGCCGACGCCCCCTTGATGGATGGATCGGTCTCAACCACTTCCAGTTCAACGCTGGTTGGCATATCGAGACCCACCGGGGTGTCGTTGACGATGACCACCTGCATGCCCTCAGTGGTTTCATGCAGGAAATGGATCTGCTCTTCGATAGAGGATTTGTTCAGGTGGTAGCTGGAGAAATCCTCAGAGTCCATAAAGACGAACTCATCACCATCGATGTAGGAAAGCGTGACCGGACGGCGGCGCAGATCACCCAAGTCGAGCATATCGCTGTCCTTGAAGGTTTCATCAATCTTCTGGCCGGTCACCACTTCGTACATTCGCATCCGGTAAAGACTGCCGCCGGCACGTCCCTGCGGGACAGAACGCTCGATATCCCGAACGACGTAAGTCTTACCATTGAGGACAATGGCGGTATTCTTTTTGATTTCACTCGCTTTCGGCATGATCATCCAGTCTCTGTTTACGAAATTGCAGGCAAACTACCACTTACGGGATTTTAGACAAGCTTTTGTCAACTGAAAGCCCACTGAATGCACGCCCGGCCACCTGTGAATGGCGATTCGCGCACCGCCGTCACGTATGGGGCAAAAGAGAGGAAAGTCAGGAAGGAAACCGCGCGAAGCGAGAAGCGACGCGCCAGATGTTGAGATCAGTCGTCGCCGTGGCGCTGGTTTGACGCCATCCGCTCCGCGAGTTTATCGATGGTACGATCCACCACCGGACGAACCACAGGCACCATTAATGCCGACACCACCAGACACACCGTCACCATAACGCCACCACCGCAATTGAAAAGGTCTACGACTTTAGTCTAAAGCGTAGCCCCCTTGCAGAGGCGTCGCTCACAAAATCCTTTCGCTTGTGACTGCTTCCCTGTCTGGCTCAGTCGTCGATTTTCTGACTGAACTTACGCTCCAGATAATCAATAAAAAATGCCCAGATAAGGCTGAATGCAGGCCGAAAGAGCACCACCAGCACGGCCGCCAGGGCCAGGATAAGGCCGGTTTCTAACATGAAGACTCCCTCGGGGAAGTAAGAACTGAATACAGTTCACGGGCAATTTTGGAGGGCATCATAGCAGCGTGGGGAGTGGTTAAAAACCCCGCAACAGGTTTGCGGTAGACCATAACAAAGCTGAATGCCAGCGGAATGAAACCAGAACAGTCACTTGGCTAAGACAATTTTTTTATAAAAAAAGCACCGGCCAATTTGACAGCGGTGTCAGATCGGACCAGACTGAGATCAACATTGCACAGTTCGGGACTCGCAACCTCCCGTTCTCTCGTTGGCAATGCTCCCAGTAGAGGCCGGATCCCCACAATCCGGCCTTTTCTATTGCGCAGACTCCAGCCCTGCCAGAACGGCCAGATGCAGCGCCAGCCAAAGCGTCGGCTGGCCCGGGTCAGTCCAGGTAACGCGGTGACGACAGTGCGCAGGCAAAAGCAGCCAATCCCCGCTGGTCAGAGACCGTTCCGCCACCTCGCCTTCTATCTGCAACCGCGCCGCCCCTTTCAGCAACAGAACAAACTCATCATCGGCCTGATCGTACCAATCCCCTTCCGGGGTGATCTGGCCATGACTCAGGATCCGCTCAACCCGCACTCCCGGCCTCGACACCAGCGTATCGAACCACTCCGGGTCGCTGCCGGAAACGGCAGGCAGCCCTTGATGAAGATTGCCGGCCTGCACACTCATTGCGATGCCCTCAGTGACTGGCGGTATGCGCCGGGGCCCTGCCCGGTCCACTGCTTAAAGCGTCGCTGAAACGAGCGCACATCGCTGAAGCCAAGCCGGACCGCCAGATCCGCCACTGACTGCTCGCCATCCGCCAGTGCCCGCTTGGCCAGCGTAAGGCGGACGGTGTCCAGTTCGGTCTGGTATTGGGTCTGGCACTGGGCCAGCCGACGTTGCAGGGTTTTCTCACTGAGCCCCAGAGCCGCCGCAATGTGATCACGACGCACCGGCCCCACCTCCAGCGCCGCCAGAATCAACGCCCGAACCCGCATCGGCAGGTCGTCCTGCTGCTCCAGCGCCTGCAATCGCCGGCGGGCGTGTTGCTCCAGTACCGGCAGCAGTTGGGGATCAGGACGCACCACCGGCCGACTCAGCAATTCAGCCGGAATGCCGATCGCATCCTCACTGGCGCCAAACTCCACCGTGGCCCCAAACCACCGGCGGTGAGCTTCGCCGCCGTCGTCGGGTGTCGACCGGCGCAGCCGTACCCAGCTGGGGCTGGCGTCCGGTTCGCCCAGCAGAGCCCGGGCGAAACCGGTCCAGCTGGCCAGCACGTTGTCCACCATTTGTGGCACTACCGCGGGATGATCGTATTGGCAATGCCAGCGGAGTACCGCGCCTTGCTCATCAAAGGACCAATCAGAGTGGCCCATGTCGCCCACCAGTTTTTCAAACGGCATGGCGCGCTCCAGCGCCTCGCCAAGCCGATCGCTGTTCATGGCGATATAGCCCAGCACCGAGTAGGAGCCGGGCTGAACATGATGGGCAGATTTAAGACCAAACGTATCGTCGCCGCTG
This sequence comes from Marinobacter nauticus, assembly GCF_019801015.1. Taxonomy (GTDB): domain Bacteria; phylum Pseudomonadota; class Gammaproteobacteria; order Enterobacterales; family Shewanellaceae; genus Ferrimonas. The sequence goes on along the minus strand of NZ_JAHVJZ010000010.1, from coordinate 113,414 downwards.
GCGTCGGCCAGCGCGAGAAGCAGCGCCTGAAACTGCTCGCCGCTGAGCCGGGCCTCGGGCTGGCTCAGCAGACTGACGGGAATCGCCGCCGCGTCCAGCAGGGGTGCACGAGGCAGGCCCATGGCGTCTGCCCAATCCAGGTACTGCAACAGGGCGGGGATGGCGCAACTCCCCAGTGATACCGGGTCTTTGCCCGATTCCGTTTTCGCAACCGTCATTCTGTCACTCCGTGACAACATCCTCGGTGACACAAGTTACCGGCTCGCCCGGTTGAGTCCAAGGGCAAATCCCGATTCCTCCCCATCGGGTGTCTGAATAATCCACCCCGTCTGTCCCCATCGACCGCTGCACTTCGCCGGTCAGGGCGTTACCCTCTATCTTTAGAAAAACGATTTAGGGACAAAGAGATGGAAAGACGATGGAACGGATGGGGCCGGACCGATGTGGCCCCCACCCTGCCGGACGCCGCACTGAGCATGCTGCAGGCGCGACTGGGCGATGGGGTGCCGTTGGGGGAAGCCACTCTGGAACAGGCACTGAGCCACGTTCCCCCCTCACGTCTGCCGGAATCGCCGCACTGGTCGCTCTGTCCGGAGTTGCGCCTGCGTCACGCCAGGGGCCAGAGCCTGCCAGACTGGCTGGCGCTCAAGTCCGGGCAACTTGGCCACTACCCGGACGCGGTCGCCCAGCCCGGTAACGATGACGAACTGCGCACCCTGATGGACCTGGCCTACAAAGAGGATCTGGTGCTCATCCCATACGGCGGTGGTACCAGTGTGGCCGGTCACATCAATGTGCCGCAGAGCGAGCGTCCGGTGATCACCCTGTCGCTCGCGCGCATGAACCGTCTGCTGCACCTGGATCCGGTCAGCCAACTGGCGACCTTTGGTGCCGGTGTCGCCGGGCCGGATCTGGAAGCCGCCCTCAACGCTCAGGGCTACACCCTGGGCCATTTCCCGCAATCCTTCGAGCTGTCCACGCTGGGAGGCTGGGTGGCCAGTCGCTCCAGTGGTCAGCAGTCATTAACCTACGGCCGCATTGAGCAACTCTTTGCCGGTGGCGTCATGCACACCCTGACCGACCGCTGGGTGCTGCCTACCGTGCCCGCATCCGCAGCGGGCCCGGACTGGCGGGAAACCCTGCTGGGCAGCGAGGGACGATTGGGGGTGATTTCACAGGTCACGGTACGTATTCGCCCGCTGCCGGAACAGGAGCGTTTCTGTACGTCGGTGTTCAAAGACTACGACCAGGCGGTCGAAGCGGTGCGTACCCTGATTCAAAACGGCCTGCCCGCCGGCATGCTGCGATTAAGCCACCCGGAGGAAACCCGGACGCAACTTGCCCTGGCGCTGTCCGCCAGCAAGAAACAGTGGCTGGACCGTTACCTCTCCCTGCGCGGTGCCCATGAGCCCGCCATGCTGGTGTGGGAAGGGGGCCAGCAGTTCGGCGCCATACGTCGCCACCTCAATCGCTTTGGCGCGGTCATGCACAGCCGGACTCTGGGCGGTCACTGGCACAAAAAGCGCTTCCACGCCCCCTACCTGCGGGATGCTCTGTGGCAGTCCGGCTACTGCGTAGACACGCTGGAAACCGCCACCGACTGGTCGAATATCGAGCGCTTGCGCCGCGCCATTGAGCAGAGCCTACGCAGCGCACTGGCCTGCGAAGATCAACCCGTACTGGCCTTTACCCACATCAGCCACGTCTATCGCCAGGGCGCCAGCCTCTACACCACTTACCTGTTCCCCTGCGGCCAGGGTTTTGAGCACACTCTGTTGCGCTGGCGGCGGATGAAGCACGCTGCATCCTCGGTGATCGTTGAGCACGGTGGCACCATCAGTCACCAACACGGCGTCGGACGTGACCACGCCCCTTACCTGCTCACGGAGAAAGGGCCTGTGGCACAAGGTGCACTGCGGGAGCTGTGCGATCACTTCGACCCCAAAGCTCAGCTTAACCCCGGCGCTCTGCTGGAGGAGCCGCAATGCGAAGCCTGACCGATGCAGTCAGCCAGACCCGCCAACAGCTCGAATACGGCGCGCGCTGGGACCTGATCGTGATCGGTGCCGGCATCACCGGCGCCGGCATTGCCCGTGCCGCCGCCCAGAGGGGCTACCGCACCCTGCTGCTGGAACGAGGCGATCTGGCCGGGGGCACCTCCAACTTCAGCTCAAAAATGGTACACGGTGGGCTGCGCTATCTGGGCCAGGGCCATTTCCGTCTGACCCGTCAGGCGGCCCGCGCCCGGGAGCGGCTGCGTCAGCGCTGGCCAGACATCATTACACCGTTGCCCTATTACCTGGTGCATCACAAAGGTCGCGGTCCCGGCCCGCTGCCCATGCGACTGGTGCTGTGGCTGTACTACCTGATCTCCGGCGCCCGGCCCTGCCACCGTCCCCGCTGGCTGACACCGGAAGCGCTGGCCAAGAGACTTCCCGCCTTTCACCTTGCGCCCAATCTGGGGGCAAACCACTACTTTGACGCCGTGTGTGACGACAGCCATCTGGTGCTGCGCACCCTGGAAGAGGCGGTGGCACAGGGGGCTGACCTGTGCCACTACACCGAAGTGACCGAACTGCACCGCAAAGGCGACAAGGTGACTGGTGTTGAAGTCACTCTGGACGGTCAGGCCTGCCAGCTGAAAGCCGGTATGGTCATCAACGCCACCGGCGTCTGGGCTGACGGACTGACCCAACTGCCGGACGGGCTGACTATTCGCCCGCTGCGGGGCTCTCACCTGGTGTTTGATCAGCGCGACCTGCCCTTACCCGCCTCCCTGACGGTGTTCCACCCCAGAGACAAACGCGTGGTGTTCTGCTACCCCTGGGCCGGCACCACCGTGCTGGGCACCACGGATCTGGACCACCTGGCGGACAAGAACCAGCCCGCCCGCTGCAGCGCGGAAGAGCGCGATTATCTGCTGGAGCTGCTCCCGCTGCTTGGCGTCACCCGGACACCCCGCATTCTCAGCAGTTGGTCCGGCCTGCGGCCCATCGTCACGGCTCAGGTTGCCGAAGGGGAAAAACAGGCACCGTCTGACGCCAGCCGGGAGCACCTGATCTGGGACAGCCCCGGACTGGTCAATGTCACCGGCGGCAAGCTGACCACCTTTGTGGAGATGGCCGAGGAAGTGATTGCCTGTGCCGAAGCGCAGGGCCATCTGCCCGAGCCCGCTCCCCAGCCGGACATCATTCTGACTCAGCGCAGCCACCTGGACGGCACCCCCATCGGCGACAGCCTGGTGCACCGCCACGAACTGGCCCACTGGGCCCGTCACGGCGCCATTCATCAACTCTCGGATCTGTTACTGCGTCGCACCCGGCTGGGCTGGGTACTGGGTGAAAGCCTGAAACAGCAGCAAGCGGAGATTGAGCGCGTGTGCCGCCCCGCCCTGCCCTGGGACGACACCCGCTGGCAGACGGAGTGGGCCGACTATTGGCGGCAATTTGAGCAATACCATCAGGAGGTGCCGCTATGATGGCGGATCGCATCCTCGCCATCGATAACGGCACCCAAAGTCTTCGCGCCCTGTTGTTTGACCGTCACGGTCAGCTGATTGCCAAAAGCCAGTACGCCTTTGAACCCGCTTACCACAGCCCGGAACCCGGCGCAGCAGAGCAGGATGTACAGCAATACTGGGACGCGCTGGTGCAGTGCTGTCAGTCGCTGTGGCAACAGGGGGAAGACCCCGGCCGGGTGGCCGGTCTCAGCCTGACCTGCCAGCGCACCTCCGTTGTGGCCCTGGACAGCGAACGCCGGCCGCTCGGCCCGGCCATCCTCTGGCTGGATCAACGCCGGGCCACCGAACTGGCTCCCCTGCCCCAGCCGTGGCGGCTGCTGTTCTCGCTGCCCAGGATCGGCCCGCTGCTGACCAAAGTGCGCCAGCGGGCCCCGGCTAACCGTCTGGCCCAGTTTCACCCCGACCGGTGGCAGCATTGCCACAAACTTGTGTCGTTGTCCGCGTACCTGACCCATCAACTGACCGGCGAGCTCGCAGACAGTACCGCCGCACAGGTTGGCTACCTGCCCTTCGACTACCGTCATCACCGCTGGTATCCCAAACGGAACTGGCGCTGGGCCGCATTGGGCGTAAAACCAGCGCAGATGGCGACCCTCAGGGCGCCGGGCGAGTCCCTGGGCAACCTCACCGCCGACGCCGCCTCGGCGCTGGGATTGGCTGCGGGGCTGCCGCTCTACGCCGCAGGCGGTGACAAAACCTGCGAAGTACTGGGCAGTGGCGGGCATCAGTCCGGTGTGGCCAGCCTCAGCTTTGGCACCACGGCCACCGTTAATATCGCCTCCCGCCGTTACCAGGAGGTGGTGTCGCTGCTGCCTGCTTACCCAGCCTGCGAACCGGGGCTGTACCTGAATGAGAAGATGCTGTTCCGGGGCTTCTGGATGGTCTCCTGGTTTAAGGAGCAGTTTGGCTACATGGAGAAGTTGCTGGCCCGCAAAAGCGGCGAACCCGTGGAAGCCCTGTTTGATGAGCTGGTCAGCTCGGTGCCCCCCGGCGCCATGGGCCTGATGCTGCAACCCTACTGGGGGGCAGACCTGACCAGCCCGGAAGCCAAAGGGTGCATCATCGGCTTTGGCGACGTCCATACCCGCGCCCACGTCTACCGGGCCATTCTGGAAGGGCTGGCATTTGGCATGCGCGAAGGCATGGACAAGATTGTCCGTGCTACCGGTGCCGAGGTGCGTCAGCTTCGCATCTCTGGCGGCGGTGCTCAGTCTGATGCCGCAATGCAACTGACGGCTGACCTGTTCGGGCTGCCTGCCGAACGGGTCCACACGGTGGAAACCTCAGGACTCGGGGCCGCCATCTGTGCCGCCGTTGGGCTGGGCTGGCACCCTGACTTCGGCACCGCACAAACCGCCATGGTGCACTCCGGACAACGGTTCGAGCCCAACCCGGAGCATCATCAGCTCTATCAAGCCTTGTACAAAGAGGTTTACCTCAAGCTGTATCCCCAGTTGGCGCCCCTGTATCGCTCCATTCGCACCATCACCGGCTACCCCAGAAGCTGACGCCTTTACTCTGTCACAGCGGGCTGGCAGAGTGAGGCTCAAACCGGATCACGGACGACATTCATGAGCACAACCAGTTGGTTACTGCTGGCGCTGACCGCCAGCAACCCCTGTATTGATGAGCAACTGAAAAGCGGCAGTAACGACACCACCCTGGAAGAGTTACGGGCCATCTGTCAGGTGGATGAAAGCGAAGCCAGCACCTCGGTCGAAGAGCGTGTGCTGGCAGAAGACGTCGCCAGCGAAGAGCGGTTTGTGCTCAACGCTCACTACAACAACTACATCCTGCCGGTCAGTTACAACAACCGGCCCAACGAAGCCGGTTGGCAGTACCAGCCGGAATCGATGGACAACCTGGAAGTGAAATTTCAGCTCAGCGTCAAAGTGCCGGTAACCCCCACCTGGTTTAGCGGTAAAGGTCGGGTGTTTGTGGCCTACACCAACCAAAGCTGGTGGCAGGCCTATAACAAAGACGCGTCCGCCCCGTTTCGGGAAACCAACCATATGCCGGAGCTGATCTACTTTCACCGCCCCGGCTGGGAGTGGGGTAACTGGCAGGTGAATTCCCTGAGCTTTGCGTTTAATCATCAGTCCAACGGCCAGTCAGGGACGCAGTCACGAAGCTGGAACCGGTTGATTGGTGGCATAGCGGCGAGCCGGGGGGACTGGGCCATCGGCGCTCAGGTCTGGCACCGTCTGAAAGAGGACCCCAAGGAGTATCCGGATGACCCCAGAGGGGACGACAACCCGGACATCACTGACTACATGGGCCACGGCGAACTGCTGTTCCTGCACAAGCGGGAAAACCGCAACCTGAGTCTCAGGCTGCGCGGCAACCTCAATACCGGAAAAGGCGGGGCTGAGGCGGGCTGGAGCTTCCCGTTAATGGCCAAGCTGCGGGGCTTTGTTCAGGTCTACTACGGCTATGGCGAGAGTCTGATCGACTACAACGTCAAAACCGAGCGGGTCAGCATCGGCTTCGAATTCACTCCCTGGCTGTGACGGGCGGCATGACCCACTCCAGTGCGTCAAGATCGAACCCCAGTTGTTCAGCCAGGGCCAACGGCTCACTGAGCAAGGCCTGCGGCAGGCTCGGCTGACGGGCGAGCAACCACAGGTAGTCGTGGTCGCGGCTGGCCACCAGCGCCAGGTCATACCCTGCGCTGAGCCACAGCACATTGTATTCGGCGTAAAACGGGCCGAAGAAGGACACTTTCAGCCGGGCGGCGTCGCTGTCCACCCGATACGCTTTGCCTTCGGCCTCTTCCCAGTCCCGGGTCCGCGCATTGAAGCCCCGGTTGATCACCCGTACTCCGCCATCTTCCCGCAAGCTGTATTGCGCCGTGACGTTAACCAAATCCTTTTCAAAACGGTTGGGCAGTCGGGCCAACTCATGCCAGGTGCCCAGATAACGTTCCAGCTCAAACGGTGACACCGCCTGGCCACCGTGGGGCGTACCACTGCACCCGGCCAGCCACACAATCAGAAACAATACCGTCAGGCGCCGCGCCCGGTTCCACACCACACTCATGTCGCGCCTCCCTCAATAAACCGTCGCCTCCTTGAACGCGTAGCAACCGTTACAGGATCAGACCTATCGCGTTTGAGAAGGACCCCGTCATGCCAATGCCGTTGCTGTTTGTCTGCTGTCTGGCCCTGCTGCTCTGGCCGCCCCGGACGGCTGCCGAGGACCTGTCGATCCGGTTTCAGGGCGACTTCACCTCGGCAGAGAAACAGAAGCTGACACTCTGGCTTGAACACAGCGCCGCCACACTGAGCACCGTCAGTGGCCGATTCCCACTCGAGCAGGCCAACATTCGGGTAACCGCCACGCACAATGGCCGGGGGCCGGTGCCCTGGGCCAGAGTCATTCGCCACCGTCAGGAGGGCATCCACTTTTATGTCGATCCCGGATATCCGGCCCAGGCCTACTACGATGACTGGACCGCACTGCACGAGTTCAGCCATCTGCTTATCCCCTACCCCGGCGACAACGACATCTGGTTCAGTGAAGGGTTGGCAAGCTATTACCAGAACCTTCTGCGGGGACGGAGCGGAGTCGTAACACCACAACAGGCGCTGGAGGATCTGGACGCCGGCTTTCGCCGGGGCGAGAAGGACGCCCGTCGCAAGCGCCGTTCGCTTCGGGAGCTGAGCCCGGCAATGTGGCGCACCGGCAGCTATATGCGGGTGTACTGGAGCGGCGCAGCCTACTTCCTGACGGTGGACATGGCCCTGCGCACCGAGCGGGATACCAGCCTGGACCGCGTGCTGTCGGATTTTATCGCCTGCTGTCGCCAACTGAACCGGCAGTGGAACGCGGCGACCCTTATCGCGACGCTGGACCGGCTCTCGGAGTCCGAGCTGTTTTCCTATTACCATCGCCAAATCATTGATGACCGGGCTTTTCCCGACCTCAGCGAGCCTTACCAGCAACTGGGCCTGATCCGCACCAGCACCGGCCTGAAAATGAGCCAATCTGCCGAAGCGATTGAGAGCCGCAAGGCGTTGTTTCGTGTCCCGGACCCCACCGACTAACATTTTCCGCTGCTCTGGACCGACTTTTCCGCTATCCTACGCGCCTTTCGCCCTCAGGATCCGGTTGCCGGAACCTGGTGAGGCCTCCCCACCTTCTAAGAGTCGAAGTCTATGCCCTTTGCTTCTCTCGGCCTGTCCCCGGAACTGGCCCGCGCCGTAGCCGACAAAGGCTATCGTGAACCCTCCCCGATCCAGAGTCAGGCCATTCCGGCCATTCTGGCGGGCAAGGACGTGATGGCGGCCGCCCAGACCGGTACCGGCAAAACTGCCGGCTTTACCCTGCCGATGCTGCAAAACCTGACCCGTGGCCAGCGTGCCCGCAGCAACCGCGCCCGTGCGCTGGTGCTGACCCCGACCCGGGAACTGGCCGCTCAGGTGGCTGAGTCGGTCGAGGCCTATGGGCGAAACCTGCCGCTGCGCTCCGTCGTGGTGTTTGGTGGTGTCAGCGTCAATCCGCAGATGCAGGCCCTGCGCCGCGGTGCCGACGTACTGGTGGCCACACCGGGCCGCCTGCTGGACCTGTACTCCCAGAACGCCATCAAGTTCGACGATCTGGAGCTGCTGGTGCTGGACGAAGCAGACCGCATGCTGGACATGGGCTTTATCCGCGACATCCGCAAAATTCTGGCCCTGCTGCCCAGCAAGCGTCAGAACCTGCTGTTCTCTGCCACCTTCTCCGGCGAAATTCGTGAGCTGGCCCGTGGCCTGCTGAACGCGCCGGTGGAAGTGGACGTCAGCCCGCGCAACAGTACCGCCCGCACCGTTACTCAGGTGCTGCACCCGGTCGACAAAGGCCGTAAGCCGGCGCTGGTTTCCCAGCTTATCCGCGACAACAACTGGCATCAGGTGTTGATCTTCACCCGCACCAAGCACGGCGCCAACCGTCTGGCCCAGAAGCTGGAGCGGGACGGCATTCAGGCGGCGGCAATCCACGGCAATAAGAGCCAGGGTGCGCGTACAAAGGCACTGGCCGGCTTTAAAGACGGCACCGTTCAGGCACTGGTGGCCACCGACATCGCGGCCCGTGGCCTCGACATTCATCAGCTGCCTCAGGTGGTGAACTTCGACCTGCCCCAGGTGGCCGAAGACTACGTCCACCGCATTGGCCGTACCGGACGTGCCGGTGCCGACGGTCAGGCCATCTCTCTGGTATGCGCCGAAGAATCCAAGCTGCTTCAGGCGATTGAAAAGCTGATTCAGAAGCCGATTGAGCGGGTAGAGCTGCCCGGCTATCAGCCGCAGGAAGCGGTGCCTGAGTCCCGTCCGCCGAAAGGCGGCTATGGCGCCCCAGCCAAACCGAAAAAGCCGAAGAAGCCGAAACCGGGCGCACCGGAAGGCCGTCAGTCCGACAACGACGGCGACAAGGCTCCGGCCAAACCGTCTCAGCGTCGCAACCCGCGCCGTAAGCCCAGCGGTAATGCCCCGCGTAAAGATCGCCCTCAGGGCGGTCAGGCACCGCGCGGTGAAGGCCGCAGCGAAGGCCAGCCCAACCGTCGTCGCCGTCGTCCGAGCCGCGCCGGTACGGCCCGCAGCGGCGACAAGAGCTGACCCAAAACGCCAGGCTGAGTCCTGGCGTTTTTTTCGCCTTGTGTTTCGGTTTTCCGCTTGGCATGCTGGCTTCGCCAATCACAACGCACCGGAGTGTGCTGAGCCAAACAGGAGGGCGACGTATTGGATCTCTGGACGGTATTGCTGGCCCCAATCCTGATATTGCAGGGAAAGTGGGTAAGACTCCGCACGCCGAAACTGCCTGAAGCCCCAGGGCCGCGCAGTGGCGAACGGGGGAAAGGAAGCCCGCTTTCACTGCTGGTGCTGGGTGACTCGGCGGCCGCTGGGGTGGGCATCGAGCACCAGGAGCGGGCGTTGTCCGGCCATCTGGTTGAGGCGCTCGAACCCTTTTTCTCCCTGCAGTGGCAACTGCACGCCCGCAGCGGGCTCACCACCACTCAGGCGATCCCACTGGTGGACGCCATTGAAGCCAAACGTTTCGATGTGGTGCTGATCTCCCTCGGCGTCAACGACGTGCTCTCTCCCGTGACGGAAACACGCTGGCTGAATCAGCTGGCTGCCCTGACCCTGACGCTGAAATCACGGTTTGACCCAAAGCTGATTCTGCTGACCGCCGTGCCACCTCTCGGTGAATTTCCCGCCCTGCCCTGGCCGTTGCGAGCCCATCTGGGTCGACGGGCCAACCGCTTTAACGCCGCCCTGACCAAATGGCTGCAACCGCAGCCAGATCTGGCCTTGATACAACTGGGCCAATCGCCGGAAGACCTGACCCCGCATCTGGCCCCGGACCGCTTCCATCCCGGCGAAACCACTCACCAGCTGTGGGCACAGCTGGCCAGTTCGCAAATTCGTCCCCATTTTGCGCCGCCCACCATCGCAGATTGCAATTAAGCCGATATCCCGGCGTCAGGTGACGCAATAACCCGAGCCAAACCAATAAGTTAAAAACTGGCCTGCATTTTGATGCCCTGCGGTAACGGATTTACCCGGTTACCGGAGGGGCTATGGCACCCACCAAGGTGTTGATCTGGGCGTTGATTCGGCCGGATAAGATCGGATCCTTTGAGGATTACCTGATTGCACTGCACGACGAAGCCCGACGCCGGGGCCTGAGTCTGGTGGTCTGTGCGTTACACCCGTTTTGCGGTGAACTGGTGCGACGGCTCGATGGGCCCCATTGTGTTCTGGAGCGTCTGCCCGAGTCTGCCACCCGCAGCCCCATTCCCCTGATCCAGTCACTGCTGCGCCACCGGCCCGATCTGGTTCATACCCACTTTATCGGCCCGGCCAGCCTCAGCTTCCCCATTATCCGATGGCTGTTCCGGGCCCGGCTGGTGGTGACCGACCACAGCTCAGACCAACCGGGGCCCGATGCCTCCAGGAGCCAGGTTCGGGCCCTGAAACGCCGGGCCGTCAGCCGCAGTGTTGACCTCTACCTTCCGGTGTCAGATTACGTGGCTGCCCGACTCCGGCGTCTTCTTCCGGGCTGCGAACACAAGATTAAGCGCCTCTACAACGGCATCGACACCCGGCGCTTTCGGCCCCTGTCTGAGGCAACGAACCGCCAGCAATGGATCGAAGCGCACTTTGACCTGCCCGGCGACAAACACTGGCTGTTGTTCGTTGGCCAGCTGGCACCGGAAAAAGGGATCGATCTCTGTTTTCCCGTGGTGCTGGAACTGCTTGAACGCTTTCCCAACTGGTGCTTCGTTATCGTCGGAGACGGGCCACTGAGACGTACGCTCAAACTCACCATTGCGCAAAGCCCACTGCGCGAGCGCATTTTTCTTCTGGGGCGACGTAATGACGTCGACAACCTGCTTAGGGCCAGCACGCTGTTTCTCGCCCCCTCAACCTGGGGAGAAGCGTTTGGCCTGATGCTGGCCGAAGCCTCGGCCTCGGCTACGGCGGTGATGGCCAACCGCACCGGCGGCATACCCGAGGTGGTGAAGGACGGCATCACCGGCGCTTTGATCCCGCCGGATCAACCCGAACAGCTGAAGCCGGCCCTGACCCGGCTGATGGAGAGCCCGCCACTGCGGGAGACTCTCGGCAATCAGGGCCGCGAACACGTCATTACGATGTTTGAGATGCGCCGCATGGTGCAAATCACCTTCGAGCACTACGAACGGCTCACCCCACCCCATCCGGGGCCCCGAAGCGGGGTTCCTCAGGAGGAGCAATGACCTCGTTTGCACTGAGAGTGAAAACCCATCTGAAAACCAGCCAGCATCCGCTGACCCGCCGATTGCGCGACGTCATAAGAGGGCTGCTCTACAGCAGTGGCCCCAACCTGCCGTGGTTGTACCGCAGTGTCCGCGTGCTGGTGACGCCACTGGCCGCCCTTGCCAGGGAGAGCGTCAGGATGCTTTACCACACGCCGATGTTTAAGACCCAACTGGTTCGTCCCCCGGCCAGCCTGATGCTGTACGGCGGTCAGCCCCAGGTGTTGGGAGCGCTCCATATCCACATCGGGGAAAACTGCCGAATCAGCGGCGCCACCACATTCAGTGGCCGGGCGGGTGCCATCAGTCCCCCCTCCCTGACCATTGGCGACAATTGTGACATCGGCTGGCAAACCGGCATCGCCGTCGGCACCGAGGTACGCATCGGCAACAACGTCCGCATCGCCGGACGCAGCACCCTGGCCGGTTATCCGGGCCATCCGCTGAATGCGCAGCGGCGGGCCCGGGGCGAGCCGGACGACGACCACCAGGCCGGGCCAATTGTGCTTGAAGACGACGTTTGGCTGGCAACCGGGGTCAACGTTATGGCGGGGGTGCGGATTGGCCGGGGCACCGTTGTGGCCTGTGGCAGCGTCGTCACCCGTGACCTGCCCGCCAATGTGCTGGCAGGCGGAGTGCCCGCGAAAGTGATTCGGTCATTGGAGCAGGAACAATGAAGGGATACAGAGCGGTGCAGGACGCCCTTCATCAACAGGGCGTGGTAAGACTGCCGACACGCATCCCCAAAGAAACGCTGGCAGCGATGCAGGCGCAATTTGAACGCCAGCTGGGGCAAAGTTGCTTCAACACCAGCCCGGGGTTTCAGCAAAACGAACGCTACCGTTTACTGCTGGAAAATCTGCTGACCCTCGCTCCGGCGTTTTATCATCCGCTGAAGGACGATGCGCTGATGGCGTTGTGCCGGGATTATCTGGGTCCGGCGTTTCAGATGACCGAAGCTCGTGGCTGGCAGACTGTCCGCACCCTTCGTCATTTCCATGGCTGGCACAATGACGCCTGGTACGACACCCGCCATACCACGCGACCGCCGCGACAACTGAAACTGGGGATCTATCTTACCGACGTGGACTCCGGCGAGTTCTGTTACCTGACTGGCAGTCACAAAGCACGGCATACGCCGGGACACTGGAGCGCCGCGCAGGTGCAGCAGATGGGACAGCGGATTGAGTCCATCACCGGCCCGGCGGGCACCGTGTTCCTGTTTGATACCTGCGGCATCCACCGCCAGAACTCGCCGGTACTGACGCCACGAAATGTGGTGTTCTACACCTTTCACGACCCGGCCACGCCGATCCAGGCACTGGATCGACGCTTCCACCGCTACGCGCCGCTGCAGCTCAATGCCGCCTGTCTGGGCAGCCTGACGCTGGAGCAGCAACGCATTCTTGGCTTTGGTGATGAACGGTATGCCCAGTATCAGACGGCACCGGAGCAGCGCTTTGCCACGCTGCACCGGGCGGTGCAGTGGCAGCTGAAAGCGGCGCTGACCGCCGGTGACTGGATAAACCGGCTTGGCCAGCTGGCCGGCAGTGTCCGGCGACGTCTGAGGGCCTGATCAGGCCTTCGGCACCATCAGCTCCAGCTTCTCGGCCAGCGAGAACGCCGCGTGGCTGTCGTAGTAGGCCGCTTCGTTGATGAAATGCGGATAGAGCGGGCGGTCGCCGTCAAACACCCCGACGGTGCCATCAAAGTACTGGAACATCGGTTCGCCGGGCTTCAGCTCGGTAAAGTCATTCTGTTCCAGCGACTTGTGCACCATGGCCAGGGGCTCGCCCTGCGCGTCCAGCGGCAGGTAGCGGGTATCGAGGAAGCGGTACGCCTCAACACTTTGCGGCAGCGGCGGCAACTCCCCCTGCGCTTCCAGTGCCACAAAATCCAGGATGAGCCCGGTCATCATCGCCATCTCTTCCAGAATGTCATGACGCAGTACCGACTGAGACTGCGGCCCCACTTCCACCATCACACCACGTTTGCCCACCGTGCAAAGGTATCCCCATTCATGGGCGGGTTTAGCGTCCTCCACCAGAATCACCGCTTCCGGCATCCGGCTCTTCACAAAGGCCGCCAGTTGACTGTCCCATGGGGTGGTGTCCACCAGAATCAGGGTTGGCCCCATATTGCTGGTGGTGTTGTGCAGGTCGATCACCAAATCAGTCTGACTGGCACCCTTCGGCCCCAGCAGCCCGTTGATCACCTTCGCCCGATTTTGCTCGTAGTTGCCCAAACTGGCGTCGGTCAACAACTCAGGGGCAAACTGGCGGTTCAGGTCCACATCCAGGTAACGGCGGTTGGCCTGATGGGCCGAAGGGTTGCCGAACAGAGTGGTAACGCTGAGTCCCGGTCGCTCAATGACGCTGGCATCCGCCTGCCACTGTTTCAACAACTGAATCCCCGATAACTCGTTTCCGTGGGTGCCTCCCACGATGGCAACCTTAATACTCACGCCAACCCCCAAATGCATTATTTCTCACAAATTGTGCCTACATATTCAAACGCTGTACAGCCGGAAAATCGCGCTTTTTAAGGCGGCAAACACCATACAGCGTTCTGTGCAGATCCATTAAAACCGTGGTTCTGACTGAACAAAACCTTCGAATGATCCGCAGCTTAACAGGGAATATCCACAAAATCTGGGACTAACTCTGTGGGTAACTGTGAAAAAGCCCGTTGCACACCGGCCTGCGAGCTGGTTATTTTTTAATCACGACATTCCTGTGAATGCACGCTGCCGGGCAGAAGATCCTGCTGGCTCTGGCATTGCTCGCCCTGAAGCCCTGTGCCACCATCATCGGCCCGGAAGCCTTCATCGTTCAGGACTTACAGATGACGCCGTTTGACCGTTTAAATTCCGCCTACCTGGAACTGATTTCCCACTGCCCCAACGCCTGCGTAGAGCTGGGCCTGAATCAGCAACTGGACCGGTTGCCGATCCCCTCAGAAGCGGACGATGCTGCGTTGCTGACCAAGGCCAGTGCAGTGCTGGCAGCGGCCGACGCCTGTGGTGACCTGAGCTTCGATCAGGCGCAGGACCGCCAGCTGATGCGAATGACCGCTGAGCGCACCCACTTTATGCATAACCTGAGCAAACTGGGACGACGCCGGGATCAGAGTCTGCCCCGTGCCGGAGAACAGATCAGCGCCGGTATCTTCCTGCTGATGAGCCGTGACCCGCGTCCCAATGCCGAACGGCTGGATAACATCCTGAACCGCCTCGCCGATGTGCCAGCCCTGCTTGACGCTACCCTCACCCGGCTTGAGCGCCCCATCGCGCGCTGGGTCAGCATTGAACAGGAAACCCTTGAGGAGTTGCCGGGCCTGTTCAGCACCATCGCAGACTGGGCCCGTTCGACCGGCTACGCCCGGCAGGACGCGCTGGCGCAGCACATCGGCGCGGCCAATGAAGCGATTCAGCACTACCTCCGGGGCCTGACTGCGCTGCCCACTGAGCAGGACTTCACCCTTGGCGAAGCCGACGCCCGCCAGCTGGTGGCGCTGTCCGGTATCAACCTCAGCCTGGAAGCGATCCACAGCCACACCCGCGCCTTTGTGCAGGACACCCTCTCGGTGCTGGAGCAAACCCGGCAACGACTGGCGGCCAAACATAGCCTTGATCCGGACATCTCCCAGGATGACCTGCATCAGTACCTCAACCGGGAGTTTGCCGTGTCTGTCCCGGAGGGTCGCCTGCAATCGGTGATTGAGCGATATCAGCAGGAAGCGGAACGGATTCTGAGCTTTATTGACGCCCAACGGTTGTTTGAGATCCCCGGCGATCAGGCGATGACCATCATGCGCACGCCGGAGTTTATGGCGCCGATGATCCCCGCCGGGGCGATGATGCAACCCGCTGCACTGGCGGCGGGCACCAAAGTCAGCCAGATCTACCTGACCCTGTCTGAATCGCTGTTGGACGAACACACCGAACTGGGCATTCCGGTGATGATGATCCACGAAGGGATCCCCGGTCATCACCTGCAACTGGCCACCGCGTCCGGCCACGACAGCCTGGTTCGACGGGTGTTCCCGGCCATGGAGCTGGCCGAAGGCTGGACCACCATGCTGGAAGACTACATGCTGGACCTCGGCTACATGGGCGATTTGACCGACGAAGCCCGCTTTATTGCCAAGCGGGACATCAGCCGCATCAGCGCCCGCGTCGCCATCGACCTCTACTTTATGACCGGCCAGCCCCACTACCTGGAGATCGGCTACCCGGTGACCACCGACAGCGACGATCCCTTTATCAACGCCGGGCGTCTGTTGAAGGCCGTCACCGGCTTTACCGATGGCCGGGTTCAGGCAGAGCTGAACTGGTACTCCCAGGAAGCGGGCTACCCGTTGAGCTATCTGGTGGGCAATGTGCTGATGTGGCAGCTTAAACGCGACTTCAAACACGACGGCACTGAGCTGGAGCGGGACCGGGCCTTCCACCGGGAAGTGCTGACCAGCGGCAACCTGCCACTGGCGATGGTCCGGGCACGCTTTGCCAGGCGTGGCCTGTTGCAGGATAACGCCTCGTGACCCCCACGCTGCGCGCCGAGTTTGTCTCGTCCCTGTCCGAGGTGTGCGCCGACGACTGGGACAGCCTGCTCGGCGCGCAGCTGTTTACCCAATACCACTACCTCAACGCACTGGAACAAACCGGCTGCGTCGAACCGGACAGCGGCTGGTTGCCTCACCACCTGCTGTTGTACCGTGGCGACGCCCTCGTGGCCGCCATGCCCCTCTACATCAAGCTGCACTCCTACGGCGAATACCTGTTTGACTGGTCCTGGGCGCGGGCGTACGAGCAACACGGGCTGGAGTACTACCCCAAACTGGTCAGCGCCATCCCCTACACCGCCATTACCGGCCCCCGGCTCGGCATAGCCCGGGACGAAGATGCCCGCCAGATCCAAGCCGCCGTTGCAGAAGCGCTGACGCAACGCAGCGGTCAACTGGGCGGCTCCGGCGCTCAGGTGCTGTTTATGGAGCCCAGCGCCCTGCCTCACTGGACACATGACGGCTGGTATCAGCGCCGGGACCTGCGCTACCAATGGCAGCATCAGGGTGAAACCGACTTTGACCAGTTTCTGGCGCGCTTTAAGTCGCGCAAACGAAAAATGGTGCGTAAGGAACGCTCCGCGCTGTCCGACAAGGGGATTGAAACGGAGGTCTATGAAGGCAGAAGCATCGAACCGCAGCTCTGGCAGACGTTTATCCGCTGCTACCAGACCACTTACCTTAAGCGTTCCGGCCACAGCGGCTACCTGACACCGGCCTTTTTTAATGCCCTCGCCAGCGCCTTTACCGACCGGATCGTAATGATGGTGGCCCGGCACCAGCAGCAGGTGTTGGCCTGCGCCCTTTACCTGGTGGATGGCGATACCCTGTATGGCCGCTACTGGGGCGCACTGGTGCCGGTGGATGGTCTCCACTTTGAGTTGTGCTACTACCAGGGCATCGAGTACTGCCTGAGGCGGGGCTTAACGTGCTTTGACCCCGGTGTGCAGGGTGAGCACAAACTGGCGCGGGGCTTCGAGCCCACCTTCAGCTACGGCGCTGGCCTGATTCATCACCGTGGGTTCGCGCCCGCCATTCACCGCTTCTGCCAGCAAGAGTGGGAGGCCATCGGTATGGCGGAGCAGGAAGCCCGAATGGCGCTGCCGTTTAAGCAAACCGACGACTGAAGCCTGCGGCCCGGCGCGTCATTCGTGTTCCGAAAGCGTGATTTTCAACACCAGATAGCCGGAGATGGCCGCAATGCCCGATCCAATCAGAATTCCCAGTCGGGACAAGTCACCGTAATTCATCAACCCCGGCTCGAACGAGAGCGAGGCGACAAACATCGCCATGGTGAACCCGATGCCGCAGAGCAGCGACACCCCAAAAAGCTGCACCCAGCGAATGCCCTCCGGCAACCTTGCGATCCGCAGTTTCACTGCCAGCAGACTGAACAACATAATGCCGATGGGCTTTCCGCACAGCAGTCCAAGTGCAATGCCCAACGGCAGCGGCGAAGTCAGGTCAGACAAGCCCAGCCCATCCAGACTGACACCGGCATTGGCAAAGGCGAACACCGGCAAAATCAGGAAGGCGCTCCATGGATGCAAAGTGTGCTCCAGCTCCTCGCTTGGGCAGTAGCCGTTCTCATCTTTTTTCAGCGGCAGGGTAAAGGCCAGCACAACGCCGGCCAGTGTCGCATGCACACCGGATTTCAGCACCGCCACCCACAGTACAATGCCCACCAGCAGATAAGGCATCAGGTTGCGCACCCGGAATCGGTTCAGCAAAACCAGCCCCAGGGTGGCCAATGCCGACATCAATAAACTGAGCATCGACAGATTATCGCTGTAGAACAGCGCGATGATGAGGATCACCAGCAGGTCATCAATGATGGCCAGCGCCAGCAAAAACACTTTAAGGGCCGGAGGCACCCGTGAGCCCAGCAAGGCCAGCACCCCTAGCGCGAAGGCAATGTCCGTTGCCGCGGGAATGGCCCAGCCACCGCGGGCAACCTGATCGTCCTGATTCAACGCCAGAAAGATGATGGCCGGGGCCACCAGTCCACCGATGGCCGCGATGGTGGGCAGCGCCGCTTTGCTGGGACTCGACAACGCCCCCTGCAACAACTCCCGTTTCACCTCAAGGCCAATCAGGGTAAAGAACAACGCCATCAGGCCGTCGTTGATCCACAGGATCATCGGTTTATCGATGTCCAGTGCGCCAACCCGTACCTGTACCGGCGTATTCAGAAAGGCCTGATACGCCCCATCAAACGGCGAATTCGCCAGTACCATGGCGACGGCCACCACCACCATCAGCACAATGCCGCCAGACGATTCCTGAGAGAAGAAATCCTGAAATGCTTGTTTCATACCGCGCCTCCCCTGATAAGGCATAGCACAGGGTTATGCCAAACAGAGGTGAGATGCAGACGTAAACATTTGAGACGACGAGAAGCGCGGGCCCGCCCGTGCTTCTGTGTGATGCCGGGGCCGGACTCAGCAGGAGCCCATCAGGCGGCAGAGCGGCCGATGGGCGCCAAGGCCGGGAGTGGTGTTTTGCCTGTCTTCATAACAGCCCCCGAGAGGGCTGTTCTCTGAGTTCGACGCTTATCCCTTAGCGAGTCCGTTCAACTCATTAGCCGTGTCGATGAAGATCCCTTGAAGGTCTTCCGCTTCGCGCACCGTCTGGCCACCATGCTTAAGAAAGGTATTGATGATCATCTGTGTTTTTTCTTCTTTCGCTCGCTCAAGAAAATAGCGCAGCTCCAGTTCAGCGCCGGCACTTTCATCCATCAGGGATGCCGCCACAATCTCCTTATACATCACGATGTCCCGAACCTCCCAGCCGCCAACAATCGTCAGCAATTGAGTAAGAAACGCGTCCATATCAGCTTGAGGTACGTACTGGGTAATAATATTGAGCTCTTCGGCTTTCTCGGCACTATAGTCCGCCCCAGTCAGCAAAGCCTGCAGCGCTTTATTCTTACCCATACGTCGGGCGAACTGTACCGCGCCCTGACCGCCGGTTGGGATATTGATAAACAGCTCAGGTTGAGCAAATACCGCGTTTTCAGTGCCATACGCCAGATCACAGGCCATAACGAACTCATTGCCACCACCGCGTGCCACACCATCCACAACAGCGATAGAAAGCTGCTTCATCGATTTAATGTTGCTGATCATATGATTGAATTCGATGCTTCCGGCCTGTCCGCCCGGAGTGCCATTAATCAATGTAATATCCAGGTGGGCCAAAAAGAAAGAAGGGTGATTGGACTTAAAGACAACGGCTTTAGTATCGCGATCATCTTTCAACGACAAAACGAATGCATTCATTTCATTGATCAAGTCAATGGTCAGAAGATTAATTGGCGCGTTATCAATAGTGACATGCGCGATCCCGCCAACCTTGTTTACTGTCAACTTACTCATCATGACTTTCCTCATATACGGTGAATTTCAACTTTTGGCATCGAGTGCCCGAAACCATGAAGCGGATATTAGTCGTGAATTGTGGGTTGATAAACGTACTATAAGGCACTATATAGTTGCCCTCAGGGCAACAAAGATGTCATGGAGGGGGAATGGAACTGGCGGATCGCTTGCTGCTATTGCTTGATGTCATTGAGATGGGTTCATTTGTCGGTGCCGCTGAACATCGCCGGGTCAACAAGTCGGTCGTATCCAAGCAGATGAATAAACTTGAAGCCGAGTTGGGGGTGCGTTTGCTCAACCGAACGACCCGCTCACTGTCATTGACCGCGGTCGGTCAGGATGTCGCTGAAAACGCCCGACACCTGCGCGCGCTTCTTGACGATACCCGGCGGCTGACGGAGCACTATCACTCGATGCCACAAGGCTCACTGAAAATTGCCAGCACCATTGATTTTGGCCGTCGCTACGTGCAGCAGGCCATTGCGGCCTTTCAGCATCGATACCCAGCCATCAACATTGAGCTTCGACTGGATGACCGCATGCAGGACCTGGTCGCCGGGGGGTTCGATCTCGGCTTTCGGACTGGTGTACCCAAGGACTCGAGTCTGATTGCCAAAAAACTGGCCAGAAATCGGCTTCTTATTGTTGCGTCTCCGGACTTTCTGCAGCGACACGGCGAGCCAAAGAACGTTGCTGAACTTGAGCGATTGCCCGCGGCTGTGTATGCATCGGACAGCCAGAAAATCGATAAAGTTAAGTATTATGATGCTCAGGGAAATGAAGCGCATATCCGCCTGAACGTGGCCTATAAAGCCAACGAACTGGAGCTGCTGACAAGTGCAGCGACAGACGGAAATATGCTCTCGGTCGTCACGGCTCAGACGATTGGTAACGAGATACTTGAGGGTAAGCTGGTCCCTATCATGACGCATCTTCACCTGGCCGATTTCGGCACCTTTTATGCCGTTTACCCCCACAGAGACCTGCCACCGAAAACCCGCCTGTTTCTTGAAGTGCTTAAGGATTTTATCGGTGAAGACACGCCAGCATGGGAACAACGGATCCCAAACTTTGACACCATGTATCAATCCTGACTTCGGTAGGAATGGGGGGGTAAAGGGATTAGCATGGCCGTCCTGTCAGCCAACCGATGTCAGATCAACGAAGGAAACGATCTCACACCAACTTTCTCGTCCGCACACCAGAACTAACGTACCTTCATTCTGGTTCCGGTTAGCGCTGAGGCATTTTATGCAAGGAGGCATGATGAAATTTCAGTCCAAAGTGGATGGTTGGCTGGCGTTGGTCCTGGTTGGCTCTGTTGGGGTGTGTCTGGCGGCGGCCTTCTACCTTATTGTCAGTACCAACCTGACAGAAAGCGGTTGGGTTGTGCTGTCGATGCTGCTCATTGGCGTGGGCTTGCCAATGTGGTTGTTACTGTCGACGAATTATCGGGTCGAGGGTGATTGGTTGGCGATCCGCTCCGGGCCGTATCGCTGGCGGATAGCCGTGTCTGATATCCAGGAGATTCGACCAAGCAGGTCGATACTGTCATCGCCGGCGCTGTCGCTGGACAGGCTGGAAATCTGCCATGCTGGTGGCAGTGTGATGATCTCACCAAAAGATAAGTCCGGTTTTATAGCCGCCATCGAGCAAGCCCGGAAACTCAACCCGACTGTGTAAACGGGGCAAGACCAGACGAATTGATGGGGCCGGGGTCAGCCATCAACCTCTCACCTTCGCGTGACGCCTCCTTCTGCCCCCTCAATACATTCTCAAATCCGCCCTAACGCCGCCAGAATCAAGCCGCGGTTCAGACGCTGCAGCTGGTCGGCAAAAACCTGTGCGTCGCTGCGATGGGTCGGTTCCTTAAACGCCACCACCTGACTTTGCAGGTTGGCGGCAACGGCGGCGCTGAGTAACGGCAGTGGGACGGTCAGTTCAGACTGCGGCAACGCCTGACGCAGGCTGCTCTCTATCCGATCCGCAATCAGTTGGCCAATCTTATGCTTTGCCAGTTCGCTGTCGGCGCCGAGGGTATAGCCCAATGAGCGTCGCAGGTTGCTGTTCGTCCCCACCAGTTCGAAGAACTGACGCAGGCTGGCTCCGGCATGGTCTGCCAGCCAGTCTGCTTCGGTCTGGTAATCCGCCAGCATCTGGCCAAAGCGATTGCCGTGGAGCAGCAACAGCACATCCAGCTTGGAGGTAAAGTGGCGGTAAAAGGTGCTGCGCCCCACCGCCGCCTGCCGCATAAGGTCACCCACGGTGACCTGCTGATAGGTCACTGAACGCAAACGTTGGCTCAGCGCCGTTACGATGTTTTGTTTGGTTTTGTCGCCCTGTCGAGCGGCTTTCTGATGCACCACGTCATCTCCAAAATCGCATTTTCTGCGATAGATAGAACCCGACTTGCCCGTTTAGTTTCCTCCTCAGCCGCGATTTTCATGACAGCGGGACAAACGAGGCCAGTTGTCTCTCTCTGCCCCTGCCGTTACTGGCATACCGTAGCGCCATAACCAACCCTGTGGAGCTCATATGAAAACCCTGTTTGCCTTAACCCTGACCCTGTTTACCACCAGTGCCTTTGCGAATATTGACCGGGAAGCCCTTCCGCCCCTTTCCAATATGTACGTTCACGATCAGCACCTGGTGAGCTCCGGCTTGCCCAGGCAGCCTGACTACGCCGCAATGCAGAAGGCGGGCATTGATACCGTCATCAGCGTGATTCCCTACAACAGCACCTGGGACCAGGAGAACGGCTTTATTCCCGACCCGGCCAGCGCACGTGCCAGTGGGCTGACCCATTACACGGTGCCATTTGAGACCGCCGACCCGGTCGCAACCATGGAGCACTTTATTGCGGTGATGGACCGCCTCTCCGACACCGACAAGGATGTGCTGGTCCATTGTGCCGTTAACTGGCGCGCGTCGGGTCTGGTCTATCTCTACCACGCCATCAAAAACGGCAAAGGCGATACGTCCGAACTTCAACCCTGGGGCGATCTGGAGCAATCCTTCGCTGAAGCGCCCAACCTGAAAGCGTTTTTCGATGTTGTTGAAGCTCACTACGGCCTGACGCCGGCGCTGTGATGGCAAGGGCGGGCCAGCGATGACAAAAGGGGCCATTTATGGCCCCTTTTGTGTGGAGGTTCGCCCCTAGCCGCCGGTGCATCGGCAGCCCGCTGTTGCCTGTGACCAAACCGCCCCCATTTCACACCACCTCGCACGATAACCCCGGCAGCGGGCTTATGATGTTGTCATCACTGTCGCATTGCCAGGCAACGATTCTCCTTATGACGCGAGTCCGCTGCACCAGCATCCATTTTCGAATACCCCGGTAAACCTTGGGTTTGCTGGGGGCGTAGCTCAATGGTAGAGCAGCGGGTTTATACTCCGTGGCGCCAGATAAGCGGCAGGTTGTGGGTTCGAATCCCACCGCCCCTACCACTTTCCTTCTCATTCACTTACTGAGTGGTCACTGTGAGCCGTTTTCGGCTTGCTCGCCCGACGCTGGTCATCAGCATCAGAGCATCAATAAACGAAGAACCGCGCCGCTCCGAATGGCCTTTGGGTCAACCTGTGCATCGGCCACTCTGCCACAGCGCCAACGCCTTCCGATAAATTGGAATGAACAGAATGGCAGCGCCACTTCGCCTGACGTCGGGGCAGAACGCCCCACTGAATACGCTGCCAGGCCAAGAGATCCGCGCAACCGCACAAAGTGCAGTCACGGTATCAACGCAGACATGGCGCTGAGATTACATTAATTAAAAATGTACAAATAACATTAATTTATTCTGATTAATTAAGTAATGATGTCTTATTTATTAATATTATCACCCTTTATATTTCCACTGCCCGATTCAAGAATACAACTCAGACACAAAATCATTGTTCAGCACCATACACGAGATTTAACAAACCCTTTATCCTTTGCGATGGCTTGGTAAGACTCTTATTGCCAAACTATGCATCATCAACTTATCCGGCCAGTCGGCTGTTTAGGCTACGGGTCGAAGTCTAATCATCGACACGTTTAAAAACCGTAATTCATTAAAATTCAACGAGGAAAAAGTGATCTGGTCATTTGTCCTTTTTACTTTACTCCTTCCTTTCCCCTTGGGCAGGGGAATAACTATTTGGCACTAATAAATATGAAGACGTTTAGATTAAATTTGATTGCTGCTGCGTTTATCGTGACAGGCGTTTCAGGTTGTAACAGCGATGGGATCGATGTCTATGACCAAACCTCAAAAGAAAGCAAAATAGCGCTACCTTTCGATCTCTACCCTTTCGAGGCGGTACTTTCTGAAAATCAAAATCTGATTCGGGATGAGTACGGCCGGATTCTGGTTAAGCTCACCGAGTCTGGAGAAGTCGTCTTTATCGAGGTGGATAGTGATAACGTACCGATTCGGAACAGTGCCGGAGAAGTGACTTTCTTCCCGGCCTCCCATCCCATTATCGACAATGAGGGTTACCTCGTTGATACCGAGGGAAATCGTATTCTCACCACCGGTGGACTGCTGCTCAAACCTTCCAGGGACAACGACGGTAATATCCTCTTTGACAGCAAAGGCAACGTCGTTGTCGATACCCATACCACCGACGGCACTCTGGTCGCTAATAAAGCCAACACTCTGGACACAGAGAGCGCTGAGCTGACGGGCAATGGCCCGGATGTTCTGGTGGTGCCTGGCCACTCCCTCACCGACCTTGATGGCAATCCGGTTTTGGTGGATGACGGAGGCGAGCAATGGGCCCTGAGACCAATTGTCGATGAAAGTGGCGCACTGGTGACCTCTCCGGATGGCAACCTCGTGGTCGACCTTATCGATCCGGACACCGGCAAGCCCAGTGGCGACAAAGGTGAGCTCACCATTGATGAAGACAACAACCCCACCATCGGCCCCCTGCCGCCGGTTCTGGTGAATGATCAGGGCTACCTGGTTGATCGCGATGGCAATCTGGTCACCAACGATCAAAACCAAAGCTTCAAGCCCACTTATACCGACAGTGGTGAACTGGTCACCGACACCAATGGCAACGTCGTCGTGGATGTGTATTCCCCCAACGGTGATCTGGTCAGCGAAAACGGCGCGACCGTGGCGGTGGATGACAGTGGCGTTGCCAGCGTTAAACCCGCCCCCGGACTTCTGCTAGGCGACCGGCTTACTGATCTCTCCGGCAACCCCATCACCTATGGGCCGGACGGTTACCAGTTACGCCCGATGAATCATGCTGCCGGCATCACCACAGACATCAATGGCGATGTTCTGCTGGAGGTTGTCGACCACAGCGGCAATCCCACCGGCGAACTGCTGGTGGTGAAAACCGATGACAACGGCAAACCAATGGCCCATCCGGACGGCAGCCCGATCCTCAAGGAACCCGGGCTGATTGTGGATAGCCAGGGCTATCTGGTGAGTCCGGAAGGCAGCCGCTTCAGCACCAGCGACGGCTTATGGATTAAACCGTCCCGCAATGAGGATGGCAGCGTTCTCTTTGACCAACAGGGCAATGTGATCGTCGACACCTACCACCGGGATGGCACCCTGTCTGAGGCTAGAGCCGATTCCTACAACCAATCCGAAGGGACCTTAAGCGGCCGAAAGCCCGGTTCAATCGCGCTCCCAGAGCACCCAATCACAGACCTTGAAGGCGACGCCATAAGGGTCGACGTGGATGGTGAAGCGCATGAAGTGGTGCCGGTCACCGATGAAAACGGAAACTTTGTCCACTCTCCGGACGGTAACCTGATTGTCGATGTGATTGACCCGAACACCGGCGAAACTACCGGCGACAAAGGCGAACTGGTGTTCGATAAAAACGGCAACGCCACCCTGAACCCGCTGCCGGATGTGCTGGTCAATGACGAAGGCTACCTGGTTGATGGCAACGGTGATCTGGTCACCAACGATCAGGGCCAGAAGTTCAAACCCACCTACAACGACAACGGCGAACTGATCACCGACGCCGATGGCAATCCGGTACTGGACGTGTACAGCGCCAACGACGACCTGGTTACCGCCAATGGCGCCACCGCCACCATGGGTAACGACGGCTCCGTGAGCATCGGCACCGCCCCGGGATTCATCATCGAGCCCGGTCAGCCAATTACCGACGGCAACGGCGACAACCTGGAAGTGACGGTGGATGGCGAGCAGCAGGAAGTGGAAGCCGTTACTGATGACAATGGCGATCTGATTTCCTCGCCGGACGGCAATCCGATTGTGGATGTGATTGACCCGGACACCGGTGAAGCCACTGGTGACAAGGGTGAGCTGGTGGTGGATGAAAACGGCAACGCCACTCTGGAGCCGCTGCCAGCGGTGTTGATTAACGACGATGGCTACCTGATTGATGGCAACGGCGATCTGGTCACCAACGATCAGGGCCAGAAGTTCAAACCCACCTACAACGACAGCGGCGAGCTGATCACTGACGCCGATGGCAATCCGATACTGGACGTTTACAATGCCAACGACGAACTGGTTACCGCCAACGGCGCCACCGCCACCATGGGTAACGATGGCTCCGTGACCATCGGCACCGCCCCGGATCTCATCATCGAGCCGGGTCAGCCGATCACCGACAGCAACGGCGACAATCTGGAAGTGTCAGTGGGTGGCGAGCAGCAGGAAGTGGAAGCCGTTACTGATGACAATGGCGATCTGGTTACCTCCCCGGACGGCAACCTGATTGTTGATGTGATTGACCCGGACACCGGCGCAGCAACCGGCGACAAAGGCGAATTGGTGGTGGACGAAAACGGCAATGCCACCCTGAACCCGCTGCCGGACGTGCTGGTTAATGAAGACGGCTACCTGATTGATGGCAATGGCGATCTGGTCACCAACGACAGCAATCAGCAGTTCAGGCCCACCTACACCAACGAGGGGGAATTGGTTACTGACGCCAGCGGCAATCTGGTGGTCGACGTTTATGACCGCTTTGGTGACTTGGTCTCCGCCAACGGCGCCACCGTGTCGATGGGTGAGAATGGTACTGCCTCTGTCAGCACCGCGCCGGATTTTCTTGTCGGCGACCGGTTGACTGATGCGTCCGGTGACGCCATTACCCTCGGTCCTGAAGGCTATGAACTGCGACCCATCGACAGCAGCGAAACCGGCATTGACCGGGACATCAACGGCAATTTGCTGCTGGAGGTGGTAGACAACCAGGGCAATCCCACCGGCGCAGTGAAGGTGGTGCAAACCGACAGCAATGGAAACCCGGTGACCGATGCCTCCGGTGACCCAGCACTCGTAAAGCCAGGGCTCATCGTCAACGAAGACAATGATGTGGTGGACGCATATGGCGCAGTCCTAACCTCCGGGAATGGCAATGACATCGCCCTGCAACTGGATACCAACGGAATGCCAGTGCGTACAAAGGACGGTTATAGCATCACACAAGTCGATGCGGTAACGGGACAACCTGTCAGTAACACCATCTTTATAAACCCTAACACCGGAGAGATGTGGACGGATGCGGATGGAAAACCGTACACCCAGAAAAGCATTCCTGCAGCAGACTATGCCTCCGACTCTCTGCCATCAGTAAATTCGGTCGCAAACACTTTTGTCGGCTTTATGGACACAAAGTCAAACGCTCCCATTATCACCCACGCAGTGCCTAACCAACAGTCTTATCCATATCAATGGGTATTCACCAAGGATGGAAGAATATTATTCTTTGGCTCAACGCCATTTTTAATCCATCCAAATCGAAGTGAAGTTGGCTTTTTTGATGCCAATGGCCAAATGCAAACAACACTGAGTGACGATGTGATGCCTTACTATTATATTGGTGAAGGCTGCAACAGGTTTGATCCCTCCATAAGCATGAGTTACCTGAACAAGCTAAAAGAGGGCACTTATAGCTATTCGGAACTTGTCTCTGATGTCGAGGCCAATCCGTCACTCGCTTGTTTGCCACAGAATGTTCGTGCAATAGCAATAACTGCCTACAAGGGCTTGAGCGGCCTTTTAACCAAAGACAATAAGTTATGGGGAATTGGCTTTGGCGAACACGGGCTTGGGGGATTTAGCGGCAGTTGGAAAATGCCCAGGCTGTGGATGGAAGACGTAAAGCTCACAACGGGTCCTTCTACGCCACGCTATACCCGATACACCATGATCCTAAAGAATAATGGTGAAGTTTACCGCGCAGAAGGAGACGAACTCATTAAGTACGCAACTCCAGAAGACGATACAATCATCAATGTCACCAATGCCGGATACTATTCTGCTACATTTTTCCCTATTGGTGTGTCGGTTTCAGGCAACTATTACCGACTCCGAACCAACGGATACGAAAAAATTACGCTCCCGGAAGACTTTAATACCGTAGTCAGTTTTACTGAAATCTCGGAAGAGAGAGTGATGATATATATGGACAAAAATCGTCAACTAAAACGTTACGTGATACGGACAGCAGAGGTGAGCAATATAACAAGAGCACTATCCTCTACCGATAATGGTACGTCAAAGCAGAACTTGAACTATATCAGTTTGAGCGAAGATTTAACTTTTGAAGTTATATCACCCCTACTTTATTTCAGGAACGCCACTCTCGACAACGGTCCATTATTGAAAGGTAGCGATGGCGAGTACTATAGCCTCGTACCAAACACCAACATATTCAATAGTGGGGCCAACGTATGGAAAAAACACAATAAAGAAAATGACGCTGATGTCGAAAATCTCAGCAAATGGGGCCCTATTGATGTGCTGATAAGACTTGATCCGGAAAACACTCCGCTCGTTAAGTTTATCCATGACCGCGCCGCTTTTGGCGAGACATGGGAGTTCACCAGTACGAGTCAAAAGATGCTGTACAATGCCAGAGATAAGAAGTTGGCGGTTTTTAGAATCGATGAAGGAAACATGTATGCATCGCAAGGCTATGTCGCCATCTTACCTGACAGATTGACCGAGCAGGTGCTGATAGACTAAGCCTGATGCGCTCTTTAAAAAGGCTGGACTGCGGTTCAGCCTTTTTTTACAGCGCTATAGCCATTCACTAGGATTTAGAGCAGGCGACATAAGTGTCAATCAACACTTTCTGAGACACTTTCATCTTGTCTTTTTCGACAGTCAACAGCACATCTCCATGCCGGACCAATATCCCCTGGTCGGAAACAATCATAATCGTGTCTTCGATGTTCATGATGGTGTAAGCGTAGGAACCTCCAGCCTCCTCCTCGTAAAATATTAAGGCACAGCTCTTAACATTGACTGTGGGTCCAGATATCGCACTGGCAGAATACAGAACCATCAACAGGCCGATAAGACACCATTTCATAGCAAGCCCTCGAAAAACTTGTTTCTATCACCGCCGGCATAGCTAAATACCATCAAAGCCCGACGGGCACCCACTCCTCTTCCTTAGTCGCACTCGCGTGATACAACACCTCGTCACCGCCGTTGGTACCGTACAGTTTTGTGCTTTTCACACTGCTGCATTCGGATTCAATCGCTTTGCCAATCTTGCGGACAAAAGTAGACACCTTTTCCTCATTGGTGAAAAAACCGGAATGAGCCGATTCCAGCTGAAGACTCACCTCTTCACTGCACCAGTCGGACTGATCAGACAAGGCGTACACCTCTAATCCCAGGCTGGTGGAGCGGCCCACCAGTGTACGATGAGCTGTGGTGGGCACGCTGAGTGAAATTTGCTGCGCAAATGGGTCCACCGACATTTCATAGGCGACAAAGGATTTGGAGCGGTTCATTTCACCGCGCACTATTCGGTACTCACCATTTTCTTGTAATAAACCCTTATTCCCATGCCACGACCTGAAAGCGCCTCGTGGTGCATCAATCATACCGGTAATACTGAACACCACATTCCCCGTCACAGGAACGTATTGGATTCTGCATCTCCAGGCAGAGGGATAAGCGATTTCAGAACCCAGCGACGTTAACGGGGCTTTGAAGGTGCAGTTGCCCTGGCCACGTCTGCTGTCCCAATCGGCCATATCAACCGTGCCAACGATTTCCCTTTCTTTAAATTTCCAACGCTGATCAGACTGAAGATCGTAGATTCGGACATGCCACACCGTCTCCATCTCAAACGGCTTCTCTTTCATCATCAACACCGTGGCATCTTTGCTGCGCTGGTTCAGGATGTCCGTCAGCTGTTCCGTCGGGATTTGGAGCCCGGTTCTGACAGCAATATCATCAATTTCCATCTGTAACGCAGCAACGGTACCCGCCACCTTATCCATCGGCATGATATGTTCGAGCGGAACGCTATTGGCCAGTTTCTCTGTGGCTTCTGTCGTTGCCACCTCTTTGCCCGGTAGGTTCTCTTGCACGGCCGCCAGCAACATCTGGCGGTCAGATTCGGTGATTAAGTTCTGTTCCGGGTAGAGGGCATCGTTCTGGTCTTTCAGCACCTGATAAGCGGCTTCTGCCGCGGCAGGGGAAAACAGTTGCTCAGTATCCACCTGGCTCAACAGGCTGGCACGGGCGTTCTCCAATTGTTGCTCGGCTTGTTCAGCATCATGTCGCTCCCGAGCCAACCGCGCTTCCTCTCTTTTGGCCAGTCGTTCTGCAATCCTGGACTCCACCTCAGCATCGACTATGGGCTGTCCCACTATCTGGCTGAAGCTTGAGGATTCGGCTTTCAGTTTCTCAATCGCTTCTGCAACGCCGGCTTCGGTGGATAGATCAGCAAACCCTTCGCTGAAAAATACCTGTGAAAGTGCTGCCTCCTGCTTTTCCGAGATAAACGCGGCTTTCCGTTGGCTCTCGAGATCCGACAGAGCCATGGAATACGTGCCGCTTCCCCCCTCAGACGCTGCAACCTTAACCACGATGCGTTGCATCGCATCAAAGTAGTTTCTGGCCGCATCCTCACTGAACTGCCTGGCTCGGATGCCAAACTGAGAGTCCTGCCGGAACAGCGACAGGAGGAAGTGGGCCACCGGCACTGA
This sequence comes from Marinobacter nauticus, assembly GCF_019801015.1. Classification (GTDB taxonomy): domain Bacteria; phylum Pseudomonadota; class Gammaproteobacteria; order Enterobacterales; family Shewanellaceae; genus Ferrimonas. The sequence continues at coordinate 83,226 of NZ_JAHVJZ010000010.1, read as the reverse complement.
CAGATTGTCGACAGTAACGTCGTAAAGTGCCTCAGCAGGGGTATTCCGATTTTGTTCAGCGATGGCTCTTAACCGTTGAACCACCTGTTCTGAGTGTCCGGTGGCTCTCCAGGTCACGGTTTCCAGCGCCTGCTCTACACTCTCTGCCACCGGAATGTAGAGGTCCAAGTAGCCAAGCATGACGCCGGTTGTTTCAGCACTCATTGCCTCAGCGACCTCATGAGGTTTTACAGGCTTTACGGTTCGATCAATTTCAGCGGCATGTTGGCCGATGTAATCGCACAGTACCCCTATCGACTGAGCCTCAGGAATCGACGTGGTTTTGGCAAAGTGGCTGAACTGGCCGCAGGATATGCCCTTGCCGGAGGTTAGAAATATTGAGGTATTCAGGCGCTGCAACTGTTGTGCGAAGGCCTTACGTTCAGCGTATTGCGTCTGGGCCTGCTGAACATCGACAAATTCATCTTTGCTCAAATACAGACTGCCCCGAGCCTCAATATCCCTTTGGTATTTATGGCCTTGTGGTACGTCCGTCGCGGTAACAACCTTAACGATGACCGTCTCCCCCTTTACTGACTCGACCACGCCTTCGGCATAGCCGTACAGATGAGGCTGCTCACTGGTCAGAGGAATGGCGACTTTGTCGCCTTCGGACACCGGAGAACAGGCCAACACGCCACAAAGGACTGCAACCAGAAGGATTGGGGTTTTCATCACAAAATCTCCCATGCGCCATCTGATGCCTTGCATGCCTGGAACTGCTCTTTTTGCTGGCTGTTCTCGTCGGAGTACTGGAGCGTCCGACAGGTGGTTTGCACCGTGACATCATCCGCAACAACGTTTTGCGGTTCGTTCAGGGTAATGTCGTCCAGTTCTGTGACTTCCTTCTGCTCCAGCTGGATCTGATCCAGATCCAGCGGCGGGCGAAGCTGTTTCGTCGCCTCGGCATGGGCTTGAACCGGCGAGTTTGAGGCCTCTGTCAGTGGCTCAGCCAACGGGCCATAAATGTACCCAACCGACACGCCATTCTTTTCAACCAGCAACCATGAGCGATTCTGAACCTGACCCACCACATTAAAGCTGGCGCCGGATTTGAGCGTTCCCATGATGTCATAGTCAGTGCCGGGTCCCTGCCGGATATTGGTATTCGCCGTGACGCGGTAGGGTTTATTAATGATCTCGAGCGTTGGTGGAACCGCCACCTTTTCCAGCTTTACCATCGCGGTTTCACGCTGAGCCGTTTTGGTTTCCGTCGGGGTGATGGTCACCTCAGTATTGCTGTCCTCGCCCCGCCAGACTTCTTCACTACCATCACCGGCAGTTTCCAGCACCCGAACCGTTTCGGCGCTGAGGTCTTCCTGATCGTTTTGCGACAAGTTCTTATACAGCGTGGAGCCCAGCCAGGCGCCGAGAGCGACCCCGGCAACGGTCGCGATGGCTTTACCTGAGCCTCCGCCAACCTGACTGCCAACCACACCGCCCAATACCGCTCCACCTAACGCTGAAAACGTCTGTTGGTCCTGTTCAGTCATCTGACACCCCGCCAGCGTGAGAGGTACGACAACGGCAATGGAAGCAAACTTAGTCATCACACAATCCTCAACCAGCCGCCAGCGCTTTCGCCTCGGCCACAAGCTTTGTTAAATTTATGCAGAACAACGACTTAGCCTTACGCCGGCGCGAAACCCTGCACGCTGCACCGGCCTGAATTCATTACACCTTAGTTGCTTCTTCCGGAGGCCGGCCTGTCAGATCTGACAGGTGTCTTCGTTGCTTCTATATTTATCCGCTGCTTGCTCCTCTGATATTTGGCCTTGACGTGTATGGGGTGTGGTGATGGATATCGAAGTTCTTGGAAAGCTATTCCACTGTCATTCGGAAGACGGGCTGAACATTGCATTTAAGACAATCACCGCCGATATGGGCATAGAGCGGTTTTGCTTTTTCAGAATATCGAACAGCACAGGCGAAGTGCTGAAGGCGGTGGGTGATTACCCGCAGGACTGGATTAACCAGTATTTCGAGTGCGGTTATGTCGATATCGACCCGACAATATCTGTTGGCAAAGTCACTGCTTCCCAGTTCACCTGGCCTTATGTTCAGCGGCTTTTTGAGCGCACCAAAGCGCTGAATGAATACTGGAACGAAGCCGCAAGCTTCAACATGTCCAATGGCGTCAGCGATGTACTGTTTACCGGCACCAACTTATCAGGTCTTGGCTATGTGCTACCTCGTAGGGAATCAGCGGAAAAGTGGCTGACCGAACATGGCGAGCGACTTCGCGTACTGAGCACGGCCTTTTATCAACAGGTTAATCAGTTAGCCACTCAATCAAAGATCAACGAATTAATGCGCAAACTGACGGCACGAGAACGTGAATGTGCCCAATGGCTGGCGATGGGACTGACGGCCGCCCAAGCGGCCAGGAAGATGAAAATCTCGGAGCGAACGGTGCGTTTTCATCTGGAAAAGCTGAAGTTCAAGTGCGACGTAAAAACCAAAGAGCAAGTGATCGTCACACTGGCCTATCACCACGTTATCGAAGACCTTAACGTCAGGCGGAACTCCACTTGAGCATTTTCAACGCGTAAAGGCATGCCACTATCTGAAACGCTTAACGGGACCGCCTCCACTGCATCGTTAGTGCCGAAGGGGTAATAACGCTTATCTCATCACTGACGCTATGGACACCGCATAACAAAAAGCCCCTGCAGAACCAGGGGCCTCTCGCAAATAACACGGTCGAATCACTTCTTGGCCATCATTGCCTTGAGGTCGGCAAAGGGGTTGTGGGTGGCCGTATCACGCTTCAGATCTTCCCCTGCCTGCACGGTACTGCCGTATTGCGCCGCCTGAGTGTACTTCTCATGTTCGTTGTCATGGCAGAACAAGCACAACAGCTCCCAGTTTGACCCGTCAGATGGGTTGTTTTCGTGGTTGTGGTCGTACCCCCACACTAATCCTCTCAGACTCAACCCCCACACATATGTTCCTCTCATATTTCCTTCTCTCAAGACCGCTCAAGGCATCCTCACATTGTTCGCCCTCTCGCAGGGCATCGACTCGATATCGGAATGTCGCCAAGAGCCCAAAACATCCCGTATCAATAACAACCTCGTCCACAAGGAGCCTCTATCAACTACGACTTCGCATCAGAAACCGTATTTTTATAATTTCAACGACTTACCGCTAAAAGAGGCGATTTACGCCTGGATAAGCTCTTCATGCTCTGCTGCTCATGAAACTCGATGAACAATTAGGTTTCGGGGGAACACGCCGTTGATTAATTAACTTTATTAAGTGCCAGCATAACCAGACACGGCTCTTTAAAAACATCTAAAACTTTGTATTTCAAATAAAAAATCAAACTTGAAAAACTCATATTTCATTACGCAGAGCTATGTATAATCAACTACAATTTACCTCCCCTTTTAGGCATTGAGAATTTGGAGTCTAAGATGTCTACACGCAAACGGTGGTTGTGGGTTATTTTTGTTTCTCAGGCACTTATATCGCTAAACCTATCTGCAGATTCAGAAGATAACGGTAGTTTGACCATCAGCGCTGGTGAGGAAGTCACCATCGACGGCGGATACCTTGAGAATAATTTCATCGTTGACGGTGGGACACTGAAGTTGATAAATGGAGCCAAGTTAACTGGTAATGTGAGTGTAATAGAAGGTGGACAGATAAGCATTTCAAATGCCTCGACCATTGACGGAAACATCGATATAAGTAATGGAGATATAGGCTCTTTCAACAGCGATATTTATGGTAATGTTTTAATACACGAATCTACCGCCTCCCACTTCAATCAAATGGACATTATTGGCAACATATTATTGAAAAACACATCTAATGTTTCCATAAATAACTCAACCATCAATGGCTCATTAGAAGTTTCTGGTAATGGCGAGAGTGCCACCATTGCAAACAATATAATTTATGGTGATGTAAAGGTTGTTGGAATTCAAATATCTTTCACACAGCAAAATCATATTGAGGGAAGCTTAAAACTGATTGCAAATGTTATCGCCATATCACTATTGGATAATGTGTCAGGATCTATAAGGTCCTCCGATAACGAACAGTCCTTTATTATCAATGGCTACGCGGGAAAGAACCTTTCCCTTATTGATAACTTTGACACATACGCTACAGACAATACAATCACTGGCACTTTAAAAATAATTCCAGGTGAAGGAGCTTGTTTGAAATCTGGCAACGTGTACGGAAAACTAAAAGGCGGCTGCAACTAAACTGGAGCACACTCTTAAATAGCAAAGGGCCCCTGATAAGACAGGGGCCCTTTGCTATTAGTATTGGGGTACAGAGCTACTTCTTCCCCATCATCGCCTTAAGATCAGCAAAGGGGTTGTGGGTAGCCACATCGCGCTTCAGGTCTTCCCCTGCCTGCACGGTACTGCCATATTGCGCAGCCTGAGTGTATTTCTCATGTTCGTTGTCATGACAGAACAGGCACAGCAACTCCCAGTTGGATCCGTCAGATGGGTTGTTTTCGTGGTTGTGGTCATACCCCCACACCTTCCCTATCAAGCCTGACCTCCACACATTGATGCCTCTTAAAACCTTGCGTTAGATCATTACCTGTCTGCCTTAGAAATGCTCAGATAAAAAGCAGTAGATCGTTTGCCACGCAATATCGCGAGCTCAAGGAGGAGCAATGGCAGTTCACTACACCAAGATTCCCAGTATGGAAGTTGGGGCAACTCCCATACTGGGAATCAACGATGATGGAGAGGGCCATGTAGAAGGGTGGACCGAAGACGGCGTCACGCTGGAAAACATGTACCTCCTGTTCGACGCAGACAGCAACCCAATTAACTGTGCCAACGAATACCTGATCTACTGTAAGTCCGTTGACTTGGAAGTGGACCTATCGTCGAAGACTAAGGGCCTATGCCACTATTTCCGCTTTCTCGATGAGGTTGGGATCCAATGGGATCACATGCCAAGACCCCAGTACCAACGACCCCTTTACCGCTTCCGAGACTACTTACAGGCGTTGCATGAAGAAATCGATCCCTATACGGGTCGCCACAAACTGTCGTCCAATACCGCCAGAACTTACCTAGGGGCCGCTATTGGTCTGTACCGCCACTGGCTTGCTAAGGGGATCAACTTTTGTCGCTCGCCCTGCGAGTTTCGACAAGCAAAAATCCAAAACGACAACATGTTGGGCCACCTCAACAAGGCTATCTTTATCGAAACCACCGACCTAAAGATCAAGCCGAAAGACCAACCTGCCCGACGCACCGACCATACCCCGCACGACCTGCGTCCTCTTGAACGCAGCAAAGATAACCCCGAATTGCACACCCTGATAGCCACTCTCAACACCGGGCGCTGTTATACAGTCAAACGTCGGCGCTACGTCTCTAAGAGAATCTCTTTAGAGACCAAGCTAGCCGTATTGTTAGCTCTTTACACCGGTATGCGTCGAGCTGAAGTTCTGAGTTTCAGCAGCGCCCTAGTGTCCCCTCCTAAGATTGGAAAACAAGCCATCGAACTCAGCATTGGGCCACACGTCTGCTGCGCAACCAAAGGCGGAAAAACTGGAGAAATTGTGTTGCCGGTTTGGTTGATGCAAGAACTGGCGCACTATAAGCAGAGCACACGCTACAAAGCCCGCCTAACCAAATATCTAAAACAGACCAAAGATGGTTTTGCCAAAAAGTATCCGCCACTGTTGCTCAATAACCGAGGAAAGCCTTATGCAGAAGGCACGTTAAATGCTCGTTGGGGTGAGATCCGCAAAGCCATCTACATCGACCATGGGCTCATGTCCTTTAACCACAAGTTCCACAACCTAAGACCGACTTACGCCGTCAATCTACTCTCGAACTGCCTTGGCCGCCGCTACCCCAGCGACCATCCAAAGCACCCTAACGAGCCGATCGTGAATCCCGATGAAGCGTTGGCTCTAGTGCAAAAGCGCCTCCGCCACAGCAATGCCATGACAACCACACACTACCTACGCTACTGGAATGACAATGACCAGGGGCGTAGGGCTGACCGAGCCTACGAAGAGTATCTGGATGATCTATTCGGTGACGATACGTCAGTGGCGGTGTGCCAAAAAATCCTGCAGTAGAAATTGATACCTGATGACTGAAGAAACCACTATTGAGTGGCCCAAGAGGCACCGCAAAACTCGTCATGCGACCCTTAGTGTCCCACCTGTCCCCGCCAAGGGTACCTATGACCCCGAGCTGAAAACGGTGCCGCTGGACCTGCTCAACCTGACGGTAAGGGGCGTAAAAGAAGATAAAAGGCCACTGACCATTTATGTAGGCCGACTAGCCTACCTTGGGGTGCCTAAAGTGACTCGGAGCGGAAGTAAGGGTCAAAGCACCCTAAGTCTGGCTGGTGAGGTAGTAAAAAGCCGCCTGCCAATGGTGGTGCAAGTTCGGGAGTTCCTAGACTCCCAGAGCAACATCCACTCGGCCAGTACCGGTTTTGGAGCGATGAAGCAGGTATTCAGGGCGCTGGACGGGCTTGCTGTACCCGTCGAGTTGACCCCAGCGTGTATCAACACGCTGCGCCAGCACACCATCGAACAGTGCCGCCAGGACCCGGCATCGCATAGTAAGTGGTCTGAAGCCATGAGGTGGTTCCGGAGGTTCTTGCGCTGGCTGGGCCGCAGTGACTTGGCCGACACCCTGCCAGTACCCCCAAGCCCCAGAGCTAGAGCCGGCACCCCACTCCCCTATACTGACGATGAGTTTCGCGCCGTGGTGCGCGACTTATTCACTGTGTTTAACAGCCTGGGCAAGAAGCTGAAGGCCAACGAGGTCCCGGAACAAGCCAACTGCCCCTTCAGTCAGCCCGCCAAACGATGGGCTGTGAACCCTCAAAATACGAGCGCTTGGCAGGTGAAGTTCGTAAGCTGCGCGTTCTTCCTGGTAGCCGCCTACACCGGCAAGAATACCTCCAACCTAATCAAGCTACGCCGCACTGACGTCGCAGGGCACAAGTATCAATTCGACAAGGCCTTGGGGTTGTACCGTCTTGTATCCGAGAAGGGGCGCCAGGGAGGCAAAGAAAACCCCGTTGACGTGGGCTTCACCAAACGAGGCCTTGACTTTCTCAACGCTTACTTTGGCCTGCTGGAGCAAATGGACCTGCCCGAAGATACGTGGCTGTTTCCTCGGATCATGGATGGTGTCTACACCGGAAAGCCCATTAGCCTTGACAGCCTGGCTAAGTTCAACAAATGGTTTCTGCCCCGCTGCGCGGGCAAGATCCAGCCCGTTGTGAGCCGCTTCCGAAAAACCAAGTCGGAAGGCCTTTATTCCGCGACAGGCAGCCTGAGCCTAGTTGCCGAGGGGCTCAACAACGAGTTGGGGACGGTGGCTCGCGCTTACGTCAATGGTAACCCACACGAAAACAACAACCGGCTGGGCAGTGCAGCCGAGGCCATCGAGCTAATCGCCCGTGGCGAGACGCTTGAAAAGGCCCGCGAGGCCGTGGAAGCCACGTACGGTAAGGCCAGACGCCTCAAAGATATGCAGCAGACCAGCGAGAAGGTGCCGCGCAAAACCAAGATAGGCACACGCTGTAAGGATCCCTTTGGCGAGAAGGCCAAGCGTGCCCAAACGAACCTGGAGAAGGCGGGCCTGGTACGCGAAGGGGAGGAAGTGCCATGCTTCCAGTTCCTCGATTGCTTTAAATGCGAACACCGCGCCCTCGTGGCTGAAGTGGATGACATTTGGTGCATGCTGAGCTTTCTGGAATGTCTAGTGGAGGCACTGATAAAACCCACAATCAACCACAGCGGCTTCCCTGTGGATAAGGTCCGGGCGGTCATCAAACGGGTCCGGGCCGACCTGGGTGAGGTCGAGTGTAATTACCCTGAGGTGTATGCCGAGGCCCGCGCCAAGTTCAATAACGAAACCCACCCCCTCTGGGACGATGAGGACGCGGCTCAGGACTTCTATTCCAACTGGTAAGGACAACCATGGAACCCATCTTTAAAGGCGCGGCAGACGGTACGCCAGTCCCGAATTACGTCAAAGTGGCGGTGGACAACACCAACCCGAGCCAGTTCGAGAAAGTGGTCGTTAGCTGCACCAGGGACGGCGGTACGCTAAGTTGCTACAACGACATCCTGTGGGATCTAAGCTCCTACCGGCACACCAAGAAAGAGAATCCACGCGACCAGATCAACTGGGGAGCCATGCCGATCAGTTTCGTCGCTGAAGCCAAATATGCCGTCTACCAGGAGCTGTTCGAACACTCTAGTGTGTTCGCCAAAGGAATGAATTCTGCGGTGTCCTTTGCTTCCCACTTGCTCAGGCTGACCAAGGTATGTCAGTCCCTTGGCATGAGCCAATTTGCGCAGCTCAACCGAAAAGAGTCTCAGGGGAAGCTACTGGCTTACTACAAGGCGAAAGGGTTGGCCAAGGGCACGCTTAGTACTTGCTTTTGGGCTATCAATAAGCTTTCCAGGCATGGGGTGACGCGGTTTCGAATCGACAACATCGAGGCAAAGGCCAAGAAGCTGGCCGCGCCAGAGAAGAAGGAACCCGACCAGACTTTGGCCATCCCGCAGGCGTTGGCGTCGCAAATCGTGGGAAATGCTATCACCAAGATCGAGACGTGGCACCAGGACCGTAGTGGTCTGGGCGGTTTCTTCACCAGCTATCTGGAACTGTATCTTGATGAGGACAGAGCCGCCGCCCGGCGCTTGGTGAGCAAAAGCAACTACATTTCATCATCGCAATTCTCAGGCCGCGCCAGCAACGGATTTCCCGGCGCGAATCTCGTCGCGAACAAACACCACGACATTCTGGCGACGTGTGGCGTAGTTATCGGCGCGGTGACCGGAATGCGCTTTAGTGAGTATTTCGAGCTGGATGCCGACAGTTACCAGGTCAAAACCTTCAAGGGCGTAACCCACCAGATGCTAGTGGGCAAGACCTCCAAGCTGAACGGAGGCATCCCTGTACGGCATGCCTGGATCACCAGTCCCATTGCTAAAACGGCGGTTGAACTTCTTGAGGCCGTTACCGCAGGCCCTCGGCGGCGTCTGCAGCGTGAAGCGGAACTGTTGCGGGCCGAGGGTAAGGCCAAGGCGGCGGACGACTTGGTCAATCTGAGTACCAGCTTGATGTTGAGCTTGCGTGCGAACCAAAGGCAGAAGGCACTTACCATTTCCCCGACGAGCTTTGACTCTGCAGTGGAGCGCTTAGTGGCAAACGCCCCAGCTCCTGATGGCTCCGTGGGTGCGGTGGTGACTCAGGCACACTTGGAGGAGTTCAAGGTGGTTAATCGCCGCAGTCGAATCCAACTCAAAGTAGGTGACCAGTGGCCGGCTCACAGCCATCAGTGGCGACGTACCTTCGCCGTTTTTATGGTTCGTAATCAGTTCGGCACTTTCCAACAAGTTAAGCAGCAGTTCGCCCACGCCAAGCTCTCCATGTCATTGTGGTACGGCAATAATGCCGAGTATGCCCTGGCGTTCGACCTGGAGCGTAACGAGGAGATCATGGACGAACTCAAAGACCTGACCGAAACGCTGATGATTGATACTGCAGAGGAAATTTATCTTGGAAACACCAAAATTTCAGGCTCGGCAGGGGATACCATCCGGTCGCAACGGGCTCAAGGGGTGATGGTGTTTGAGAGTCGAGAAGAGATCGAAGCTGCCGTACGCAACGGGGATATCACCGTAATCGATAATGGCCACTCGCTGTGCCTAAACCCGAAATGTGGGCGCCTCGACTGTACTATCGACCCCGTCATAAACCCCATCCTCTGTGCACATGACGTGGTGCTTGAAGAGCATGCTCAGGCCAGGGCCGCAACCCGTGATCGTTTGATTAAGAGACACAAGGCTGCCATTGAGCAAAAGATCACAAACCAGCCCAACCTGATGGCGAAAACCCTTCTAGGGATCCGGGCCTGTGAACAGGTGATGACTGATCACGGCATGGAGTTTGAGCCCTATGGCGCAGTACTGGATGTGAGGGAGGTGGTATGAAGAAGTCAAAGCAAGTGCCCGTCAAGTTGGCACTGATGAAAGAGGCATTAGCTCGCCTGCTCACCGGTAAAGGGGTCCACGTATCACCTGGGGTGACATTGTCTATGGCTAAGCTTTGCAAAGAAGCCAAGGTATCCAGCGGCGCACCCTACTACAAACACCCGGACTACGAGGCATTCAGAGAAGAAGCAATTCTGCAGATTAATCGCTTTAATGCCGGACTGGACACCAAAGTTAAAACAGTGTCCGACCACGAAACACGACTTATCGAACTGCGCCATGATCGAGACAACGAAAAGCGCATCAAGATTGAGTATCGGGAGGAGCGTGATGCCCTTCGTGCCGAAGTTTTGAAGCTCAAGAGCCACCTGGTAGCCTCCGAACACGCGCTCTATCTCGAATCCTGCCGCCACGAGGAGTTGAGAACTCTGTTCATAAAAGTTACAGGTCAAGAACCAGAGAACTTTAAGAAGTTGGCAGTAGAGGTCTCCATGAAACCCCGAAACCTCCAGCTTATTAAGGGTTGAGAAAGGTGGTGTTCACTGGTCAAATACGTGAGTGCCTAGCACTTGATGCGAGACCAACTTTAGAATAGCCAAACGGCTTAGAGTCACACAAGGAAGGAGTGTTTGCGGTGAAGTTTATTACCGAAATCAAATTAATTAACTTCAAGAAATATCAATATTTTAGTGTTGCCTTCGATCCTGAATTGAATCTACTCATAGGTGATAATGAAGCTGGGAAAAGCACTATACTGACGGCCATCGAGCTGGTACTTGGTGGTAGCAAAGGTAAGGTTGAAAACATCGGACTTGAGAACCTATTCAATACTAGTGTCGTTCAAAGTTTCTTGGAAGGTGATAAGAAAATTGAAAATCTTCCCGTTCTAATTGCCGAGCTACATTTGAATGAGCAAGATAACCTTTCTCTATATGGCCGAAACAATATAGATGGAATTCAGTCAAATGGGCTTCAACTAATTTGTGAACCAAGTGAAGACCTAAGCCATGAGATATCCCAGGTTTTGGCACAACCACGGGCTAACTTTCCCTTTGAGTACTACTCGGTTAGATTTTCGACTTTTGCTGGCGAAGCATATACTGGCTATCGTCGGTTCGTAAAATACTTAATGTTGGATAGCTCGCAGATAAATAACGAGTATGCAACCAAGGAATATATTAAAACAGTTTATGAATCTCGAGTAGACCAAACGCAGAGGATTGGGTTACAAAACGACTATCGCCAACAGAAATGTCAGTTTAAAGAAGAGCGTCTGCAGCCAATTAATGATGCTATAGAGAATTATCAATTTTCTATCAGAACAGACTCAAAGTCTAATCTTGAAACTGATCTAACCATAACTGAAGATAATATTCCACTTCATAATAAAGGAAAGGGTAGGCAGTGTTTCATCAAGACTGAATTTGCATTAGAAAGAGGCACTCCTAATCAAGAGCTTGATGTACTATTACTGGAAGAACCTGAAAATCATCTTAGTCATACCAATATGAAGAAATTGGTAAATAGAATTTCAGAATCTGAAGCAAAGCAAATTTTTATTGCAACACATAACAGTCTAATCAGTACAAGACTCGACCTTAGAAAAACTTTGTTCATGAGCAGCACGTCACCAGATCCTCTCCTTTTAAGAGACTTGCCTGAAGACACAGCCAAATTTTTTACAAAGGCTCCTGACAACAATATTCTTGAGTTTGTAATGTCACCCAAAATAATCCTGGTTGAAGGTGATGCAGAATATATGCTTATTGAACAACTGTATAAGAACGTCACAAGTTCAACGCCAGATAAAGACGATGTACATATCATTTCAGTTGGTGGTACTAGCTTCAAACGTTACCTTGACATTTCCAAACTCCTAAATATAAGAACTGCTGTGATTAGGGATAACGATGGCGATAAGCAAACCAACTGCATAGATGCCTTTACCGACTATACAGGTGATAATATGGCAGTCTTCTGTGATGATGATGACGCCAACTGGACATTTGAAATATGCATGCTTGGCGTCAACACTGATATTTGCAATGAGCTATTCAGCAAAAAACTAAGAAAAAAACCTAATAAAGACGAGATGACCACCATCCCCGAGTACATGCTGAATAACAAAGCAGAAGTAGCCTACGAGCTACTTGATAAAAAATCTGACGAGCTAGTTGCCCCTGAATATATCGCAAGAGCGTTCGCATGGATAAACGAGTAATTTTTGCAGTCGCTGGCTCTGGTAAGACCAGCCACATAATAGAGGGCCTTAGAGATGACTCACGCACTCTTATTATCACCTATACCGAGAATAACTTTAAGAACCTAAAAAACCGTATCTTTGGCAAGTTTGGATACATCCCCAAAGGTATAAAGGTATATACTTATTTCACTTTCATATATTCCTTTTGTTTCAAGCCAATTTTGGGGCATCACGTAAGAATCAAGGGGATAAATTGGGACATCCCCCCTCATTTTACTCTACGCTTGAAACGAGGCGACCGAAGATTCTATATAGATAGAAACAACAGACTTTACCACAATCGCATTGCAAAATTAATTGAGCAAACCGAAGTTGTTGGAGAAGTCAACTCTAGGATTGAAAAATACTTTGATAACATCTGCGTTGATGAAGTCCAGGACTTTGCTGGTCATGACTTTAATTTGTTAATCAAGTTGGCGAGCGCTAATGTAAATCAATTGCTTGTAGGAGACTTTTATCAGCATACTTTTGATACTAGTAGAGATGGCAATACAAACAGTTCTCTACACAACAGCTACAAGGAATATATAAAGAGATTTACCAGTGCTGGTTTTATTATTGATTCAGATAGCCTTTCCCATAGCCACCGGTGTAGCACGAACACGTATAAATTTGTCTCCTATGGTATAGGAATAGAGATTCACTCACATCGTGAAGACTCGACAGTAGTTGAGTTCATTGACTGTAAGGAGCGGGCTGAGGAACTATTTAATTGTCCTGATATGGTAAAGCTGTTCTATCAAGGTAGCTTCCGATACAAAGGTTATACAAATAACTGGGGGGCAACGAAAGGTGAAGATCACTATGATGATGTTTGCGTGGTATTAAATCCCAACACTCTCAATAAGTACTCGAAGGGAAAGTTGCATGAATTACCACCCCAGACGAAGAACAAACTTTACGTAGCCTGCACTAGGGCAAAGAGAAATCTGTATTTAGTTCCAGAAAAGCACTTGTCAGACTTTAAGCAGTAGGAGCTAAATCTAGCAAGTAACCCTGCAACTGTCTTGGTGTTTCTTGCTATAGTAGCGTATCAAACCTTTAGTAACGGAGGTCTAATGGCCATTATCCCAAAAAATTATGCCTCGCTAGAGCAAGGCTATCGAGACAAAGCACTAAAGCTGTTCCCTTGGGTTTGCGGTCGTTGTGCTCGTGAATTTCAGTACTCAAATCTACGCGAACTTACTGTTCACCATGTAGACCACGATCACACAAACAATCCCAGCGATGGCTCTAACTGGGAGCTTCTCTGCCTATTTTGCCATGACAATGAACACGAAAAGTATACCCAGGCAGCGCAATACGGTAGCACTTTGCAAGCGGGCGAAGATCTCAATCACAAAGCGGCAACTCATAACCCTTTTGCTGATCTCAAAGCAATGATGGGCAAGAAGTGACTTAGTTCATACAATTAGCAACCCCCTATCTTATAGGGGCTTTGCTATTTATATTCTAGATTTTCCGTAATGAACATACATGCAACGCATAGCGTTTCGAATTAAGGTCACATTAGTATACTGCATGAGAGTCACGGTTTGCTCGGTTTACTAGAAGATAATGCTTAATTATGAAAAACCGCTTTACAATTCCGGCATCTGAATGAAAATTACTATTCTTATAAGATGTCCCTGCAACTTCAACCAAATCTAGCAATTCTGCACTTTGAAGGAAGTTGACAGCTTGGTCAACATTTCTAAGTGAGATTCCTGTTCTTTCAGAAATGATACCTTTAGTAACCTCTATGAATTCTGAGTCATTTGGTCTTATTGAAAGTAAATATATAAACAATTTAAGCGCGTCTAGCTCTCTTCTACTGCGATTTGAAAAGCATTGAAACGCAGTTATTTTTCTTCCCTCACCTAGCAAGGCTTTTTTCGGCAATTTACACCAACCGACTCTAACCTCTGCATTAATTATGTACTTCTTCTTCCTGGTAGTACCACCAATCAATATTAACTCCATTTTAGATAGCTTCTTAAGCGCCGCTGAAACCAATGCTCTGCTTAAGCTACATCTTTCGCATAACTGTTCATAAGTTAAAGACGTTGTTAGCCTGAGTTTTTCTATAGGCAAGCTTATTCCGAACAAGTTTTTATCTACAATGATCTCTACTTTTTCCACTTCAGAGAAAAGGCATAAGCATATGTAAACTTTGAGCGCAGCAATATTAGTGGCAATGTTATTGTTTGCACTAAATAAAGATGCCAACTTGCCATCCTTTAACCTAGTCGTAGGCATCCGAGCCCAATTCAGTTCATCCATGTATTGTTGTCCAGATAACAATAAGTAGGTCCAAAACATCTTCCTTGGCATAAAGCACAATCAAGAAGACAATTAGTGTTTCTTTGTAGTACTTCATAAGTAACTCATAGACAGCAACAAAACCGCTCATGCTCAAATCTCCAGTAAAATTCTTGCTAATAGAATTACGCTAGAGAGAGGCTCTGTCTACGCTCGCTTCAAAGTCTTTCTAGAAATCAGCGATTTAGAAAATAACCAAAAATCAATAGGTTATAGCTCTCGATAACACTCAGTTAGTTCATGCTGATACTATCTTAGTTCACTAAAACGGTCAAATAATAATCTCTTTACTTTGTCTAGGCTTACGAGAGCGCCCCTCGGGCCCTGATCTTAGCTAGCGTGCCAGACGAAGAGCTGGATAAATCGAGTAGGTTTCGGCATGAAACATCTACCTCCAACGTGCACTTAAATCTCTCAAAACTAGGAGATAGGTCTGCGGTAGGTGAGTAATTGGTGAGAGATTTTGAGAGGCTACGCTCATCTGGCTTTTTGAGAGGTGTTTCACCTGCTCAAACCATCATGAATTCTTAGTTTTGATAGCCTTAGCTCGCGATGAAGGTGTAAGGTTGGCTTCCATGTGATGAACCGTCAACTCACGCAGGTTGGAGTACTGAAACTCCCGGGCACAGCGGCCGCAAACCCATGGAAACAACTTCAATGCTTTGTCGCGGTAACCCTGCTCCAGCGACGCATAGTTTTTGGGGATGATGGCCATAAGGCCTCCGTGAATGCCGATTGAGTGCGCCACTATAGCAGGAACCCCAGCATGAAAGCGTCCCCATCGGCATAACAACGGGGTGCCGCCAAGCCAACCAAACCCCCTCACCCCTTCACAAACACCAGCAGTCGGTTATTGGCTGGCATTGCATGGTCGGCCATTACGCTCATCCCCTGCTCAGAGGCCACCTGCGCTACCACTTCAAAGTCGCGGATCCCCATTACCGGGTTCTGCGCCCTTAAGTACTCATCAAACCGGGCGTTGCTGTCGCTGGTGGGCTTGCCGCCGTAGTGAAAGGGGCCATAAAGGCAGAACCGGCCGCCGGTGGAAAGCACCCGCCCTACCCCTTCCAGCATCTTAATCGCCACCGGCCAGCTCATAATGTGGGCAGTGTTGGCACTGTAGACCCCATCAAACGGGCCGTCGGGCCAGCGGCCGGTCACGTCGAGAATGATGGGAGCCAACAGATTGGGCACCGCCGCCTCCTGTCGCCACAGTTCGATGCCGGCCAGGTTTTCCATCCGGTCGCTGGGTTGCCAAACCAGATGCGGCAGACGGGGGGCAAAGTGCGCGCCATGCTGACCGGTGCCGCTGCCGATTTCGAGGACATGCCGGGCGGTTTCAAACTCGCGGGTGAGGTGGTTCAGAATCGGCGTCTGATTGTTTTCGCACGCCTGGGAAAAAGGTTTGTTCATCATGCACTCAATCTGCGCCGGGGATCCCAGACTAAGGCATTCGTCTTATCAGGCCCAGTCCCCAATGATCCGGATCACTCACCACTCAACTCGCTGAGTTACACTGGTCTTATGCCAAGGGGATCAAGGAGTCTTGCCATGAACGCCCATTTTCTGATGACCGTTGTCGGACCGGATCGTCCCGGAATGCTCAACCAGTTGGCCGCCACCACCCACCATCATCAGGGTAAGTGGCTGAACACCCGCACCATCAATCTTGAGGGGCAGTTTGCCGCCATCATTAAGGTGGAAGCCCCCGCCTCCGAACTCCAGCAGCTTCAGGAAGCCCTGACCGAGGCGCCCCGGATGCTGGTTCAAATCCACGAGTGCCACCCTGACCTTGCCGTTATGCCCAAGCCGGTGCACCTGCAGATCGACGCCGCCGATCGGCCCGGCCTGGTCAACGACATTACGGCAACTTTGGATGGCCACGGCATCAGCGTGGAAAAACTGGAGTGTCACCGGGTGGCCAGTGCCGAGGGCGGCACGCTGTTTACCGCGGAGTTGGCGGTACAAATGCCGGCCGAGCTGGATCCGGACCTGGTGCTGATGGAGCTCGAAGGATTGGGCGAGAAAGTGATGGTGCAGCGGATCTGAACGCCGTTAGTGCCAACCGGCTCACAATTCGGGATTTTCGTACAAGCAGAGTGTGAAGGCGCTTACAGTGTGCCCGGCCGAAACCACGTAGCGTGAAGGCCAGTGAGGGATCGTGGTGATCCCGTTTGGACTGAACAGGAATTTAGGATGTCTGACAACAGCAACGACTTTTTCAACCGCGCCAACGATTTGATCCAGATGGCGAACAAGCAAAACCAGGACAAAGAAGTAAAAACCGGCGAAGTCAGCGCCTCTTTTATGTACGCCCTGGCCCGCTATAACGCGTGGTTCGGCTCCACCAGCTTCCAGTCTCAGGAGCAGATGAAGTCCAAGAAGCAAGAGATGCTGGACTACTACGTGGAAGAGTACAAGAAGATGCTGGAGAACAACCTGGACGACTACATCGAGAACTTCGACCACTACCGCGCCACTCAGAAGTAATCATTGACGCCTGGCCCCACGCCGGGCGTTATTGTGTTCCAACCAGTCGAAAAAAAAAGCGTGCCATCGGGCACGCTTTTCTTTTTGCAGCAGGCTGATGATTACATCAGGGCCGGGATGCCGTATTGCGGCTCCAGCATGCCCACTGCCAGCATCGCAGCCAGACAGATCAGCAGCACCGCGCCGGGGATGACGATGCGGTCGGCTTTGGACAGACGCTTCGGACGCTCTTTGTCACCGATCAGGCCGTTGTTGTCCAGCAGCATAGTCAATGCCCAGGCCAGTACCGGGTTGGTCACGGCGGCAGCAAACACACAGATGCCCGCAGCCTGAGAGTCTTTGGTGTCTTTGATCATCTGCATACCGGCTTCCAGCAGCGGCAGGAATACGCCTACCAGCAGGGCGATACGCATGACCGGCGGCCATACCGCTACGTCCATCGGGAAGCCCAGGTAGGCCACGATGATACACAGGGTACCCAGTACGATGGCGCCAGCCGGGATCGGGCGCTTGGCGATCGCTGCCGGGATCATGTAGGTGCCCCAGGAGGAGGTGATGTTACAGCCACCCAGAGAGGTACCCACCATCTGACGCACGGAACAGGTGGTCATGGTGTCGTCCACGTCCATCAGCACTTTCTCGGTGCCTTTGGGGTAGTTCAGTTCCTGGAAGATACGGTGGCCCAGGAAGTCCGGAGACCACATGGCAACCGCCAGGATGGCGAACGGCAGAGACGCGATAAAGTGTTGCAGGTTCGGCAGACCCAGCATCCAGCCCTGCTCGGTGGAGCCCCACCAATAAACCGGGTTCAGGTTCGGCAGGCCGGTTTCGGTGGTGAAAGTCAGGTCAGAGCCGGCACCCAGCAGCAACGCGGTGATCAGGCCAGTGAACGCACAAGCCGGGATCGCCAGCCAACGCTTGCCCACTTTCGCCAGGAACGCGTACAGCACGATGGTCACCGCCAGCACGATAAGGCCGATATGGCCCATGCCGATGCCGGTAGACCAGGCCTGAATGTCGCTGATTTGGCTCATGGCTCCGGTAAAGCCCAGGAACACGAGCAAGCCGCCCGCGACCCCTTCACCGGTCAGGTTGACCAGTCTGGAACCGCCTTTAAAGGCACTGAGCAGCAAACCGAACACACCCAGCAGCAGCGCCAGCGCCAGCGGGTGAGCGCCGGCCAGAGCGATGGCACCGATCAGGGGGATCATCGGGCCGTGGTTACCCGCCAGGTTGGAGCGGGGGTTCAGGAAGCCCGGGGCGATGATGCAGAACAGCAATGCCGGAATCAGCATCTCTACGCGCGCCACCTCAATGGCGAACTCACGACCCAGCTCGACGTGGTCCCACGCCTGAGACAGACCGTCGGCCCAAGACATCGCCACGGCAGAGTACATGGCAATAATGCCGATGGTACCGGCCAGAGCCGGAACCAGGTCTTCCCACTCGAAGCGATAATCGCGACCGGGCAGGTTCAGACGCCAGCGGCGCGGCTTCATGATTTGCAGTTCGTGCTCCAGGTACTCAGACCGGGAGTTGAACTCGCTGGCCGGGCGGTGTGCTTCCCGGTAGGACTTCTCTTCGGGTTTTGTTGTCTGCTCTTGCATGGCAACAACCACTCCTCAACACAAGGGGTATCAATGACAACAGATGGGATCCGGCTCGTTAGTCGATAACCAAAACCCATCTCAGTATAGCGTTGCGCGATATTCTGAACGCATTTGAGCCAGATACCGTGATCCATCTCCGAAGTCTTACCAATTTACCAATGGCTTTTTCGCTTCTGCGTTCTTTTTACTCAGCGGCAGCATGAATGTGATCTGGCGTCCTTGACGCAAATCAATTTGGCCATTGAATGCGCGCATCAATAAGCGGTTTTTTCCGTTTTTGTCAAAAACGCGCCACAGACCCTTCCTGAGGCCAATTATCCTCACTGACGACTCATCGCCGCAACTCTCAACAATTGGTAAGACCAAAAGCCAAGATGGAAAAAGTGCCATCTTTTGCCGGCCCGGAACAAGCACTTGCCGTAACAAGCTGGCAAAACCGTGAAGCACATCGGCTTCAGCTTGATCATCCCTTGCCCACAAAAAAAGCCGGTCAATGACCGGCTTTTTGTTCAGAGTCGCGGTTTTCAGGCGCGCGCAGCGAATCGCTCCAAACCCCACACCAGGCCAATGCCCGCGAGCGCACAAACCAGCGCCAGGGGTACCTGAGCGGACACCCCGTTCAGGGCTTCATAGTGGCCCGGAGAGATCGCCTGTTCCAGCAGGGGAACCCGCTCGCCGCTGGAGTTGGTGCGCCAGCTCAACACCTCTTTCCAGGGCCAGATCTTCTCCAGGGTGCCCAGCATCAAACCGCACAGGAACGCCAGCGTCAGACCATGGAATCGGCGCAACAGGAAGCTGAGCAGATGGGAGAAGGTCAGCAGACCCAGCGCACAGCCGGTGGCGAAGATGGCGATAACAGTCAGGTCCAGCCCTTTCACCGCTGCCAGAACCGGCCCGTACAGGCCCAACAGCAGCAGAATAAAGGAACCGGAGATCCCCGGCAGAATCATGGCGCAGATGGCTACCATGCCGCCAAGCAGGAAGTTCAGGTAACTGGCTTCCAGTGCCAACGGGTTGGACACGGTAATAAAGTAGGCAAAGCCAAACCCGGCCAGCGCCGCCACCAGGGTGCCGATGCCATGCCCTTTGATGGAGCGGCCAATGTGCACCAGCGAAATCAGGATAAGGCCGAAGAAGAAACTCCACAGCGGTACCGGGTGGTGCTCCAGCAGGTAAGTAATCACTCGCGCCAGCGTCAGGATGCTGGTCAGGATGCCGGACAGCAGAGTCACCAAGAAGGTGCCATTGATGTGCTGCCAGGCGCCGGACAGCCCTTGTTGGCGCCAGACGCCAATCAGGTTGGGGTTAATTCGCCGGATGCTCTCCAGCAGTTGATCGTAGATGCCACTGATAAACGCAATGGTGCCACCGGATACGCCGGGGACCACGTCGGCGGCACCCATCGCCATCCCTTTGAAAAAGGTGCGGAAGTCAAAATTCATTAAGGAACAACACTCACAGATTGATGCAGTCGGGGGGATTATATCGGCTTTTTGTCGAAAGATTGTGGAAGAAAAAAAAGGGGGCAGGATTGCCCCCCGGTGACGGTTGGGAACGTCAGGGAGTATTGCTGGTCAGGTACCGCTCCAGATCGCGGTTCCAGTCAATCTGATCAAGCCAGATTCGGATCAGCCGGGATTTGGGAATGCCGGTATGCTGAGCCAAAAGAGTCAGACGCTCTATGGCAGGCTCATTAAGGCTGAAGTTGGCTTTGCGACTTCGCAGGCTTTGCTCGGGCCGGGCCCGGGACAGTGACACCACCTCGCCCTTGCCCGCACCGTACGCCACCGCACCATTGATGAACGCCTCAAGCTGCTCTTCCTGCTCCTGAGCGGTCATTGCCTCCCGGTTACTGACCGACGGCGACGTGCGTTTCAAGTTGAGTAAACTCATCACCCACCCCCTGTCCACGGCACAGCAGCTCCTGAATGATGCTGCGGATCTCAGCAGCACACTTGCCATCCGGCTCCGACTCCATCACCGACATGCCGGACTCTTCACTGTCATCGTACATATTGCGACTGAACGTCACCGCATCCAGTACCGTCATATCGTAGGAACGGCACACCTCTTTTGCTTCCAGAATGCGCGGCGCCAGTGACGGCAAGGAGGGGCATTGAGTAATGACGAACGCCATGTTCATCCGCGGGTTCACCATCTGGCAGGTGGAGACGATGTCTTCCATATGCTCGACAGTTTTCAGATCACGCCGCTTAGGACGCAACGGCACCAGCACATGGTCGGCCACCGCCATGGAAGAGCGCAGCGCCAGGTTGTCCTGACCGCCACAATCAATCACCAGATAGTCATAACGCTCACGAAGGCTAAGCAGCTCGTTACGGATTTTACCGTACAGTTGAATGCAGTTGATGTGGGGGAGATGCGGGTTGGAACAGCGCTCCTGGACCCAGTCCGAGGTGGTGCGCTGGGGGTCGCAGTCCACCATCAGCACATTACCTTCCAGCTCTGTCTTGAGGTACACCGCTATGTTTTGTGCCAGGCAGCTTTTGCCGCTGCCTCCCTTCTCGCCGCCGACAAGGATGATCATGATCGATTCCTTCCCTGATAGTCCGAATGAGTGGCCAGGCCACGCCCGCACGGAAAAAGGAAGTGTGATCACAGAAAGGATTCGTACACCCGGCAGCCCCGCTATCGATAGTGAATCCTCACCTTAGACCGGAAGCTTTGCGTCCCTGGCTTTCACCAGGTTTGCCTTTTTCGTCGTGCCAGTTTCATCATAGCCAATAGTTTGAGCGAATCCAGATCATTTTTTACACACCCAGCCAATTAACTCACCAATAGCATTAACAAAAAGGGCCCTTAAGGGCCCTTCTGCTCTGCTTAGATGACGCCCAGTTCCCTGAGTCGCTCCATCAGATAACTCTGAGCGGTGTGGCGTTCGGACAGCACCACCTCAGCGCGTGGATGGAGGAACAGCGGCAGAGAGATGCGGGAAGTCTGTGCCGCCTGCCCTTCCGGGTTGACCACCCGGTGGGTGGTGGACGGGAAATAGCCTCCGGAGGCTTCCTGCAGCATATCGCCAATATTGACGATCAGGGTGCCGAAATCACACGGCACATC
The DNA here is from genome assembly GCF_019801015.1 of Marinobacter nauticus. Lineage (GTDB taxonomy): Bacteria > Pseudomonadota > Gammaproteobacteria > Enterobacterales > Shewanellaceae > Ferrimonas. Next base: position 61,475 of record NZ_JAHVJZ010000010.1, on the reverse strand, counting down.
AATCCACTCACCATCTTTTCCTTTGACCTGAAGGCCTTTGGCGTTGGCGGCAGGCAGGATGGTCAAAAGGTTGATGTCTTCATGCGCAGCGGCACGAATCGCTCCCGGGGTTTCATCGCCCTTCAGGCCCGGATAATGAAGTACGCGCAGCAACGAACGCTCGCTGCCTTCAATCATGCTGGGCAGAGGCTCAGAGTAGCCTTCCGCCACGTCAGCAGGGCCTTCCTGCTGTACCCAGGCCAGCAACTCTGCCGCCAGTGAAGTGGCCTGGCCGTAGTAATCCGCCAGCTGCGCTTTGTGCTCTGCCGGGCACTGGCCCCAAGGGTAATAGTGGAAATACTCTTTGATGTCTTTAACGGTGTGGCCCTTGGCCACTTCGGAGACGGAGGCCGGGAAGAAGCCATCCTGAGTCTCACGGTTAAAGTGGAAGTTGTGCTTCTCTTCCCCGTCAAAGAAACCCTGCCAGTCCTGGTAAATCGCTTCGACCAGGGCCTGTGGGATGGGGTGGTTTTTGAGGACGCCAAAGCCGGTCTGGCGCAGGGATTCAACGAACTGGGCCGGCGCGTCGGGCGCACGGTAGTCCACGGCGGTCAGTTTCATGGGTTCTTCTCATCTGGAATTTTGGGCGCAAAAGCCCTGGAAACGACGCGCCGGCGGCGTTATCGGTTTTTTTATGTGTGGCGAGCGGGTCGCCGCCGCTGGCGCGATGGTGTTAGGCGGTCAGCGTGACCATGCCGAAAAGCACGATACCAACAACCATCAGATAATCGCGTCGATGCATGACTTTCTCCTTGTCATAAAAAGGCCCACCGTGGGGTGGGCCTTCCTTTAATCAATGACTTACCAGCCAGTGACCTCGCGCAGTGCCTTGCCGATGTCGGCCAGGGAGCGCACGGTTTTCACACCGGCATCTTCCAGCGCAGCAAACTTGTCTGCTGCGGTGCCTTTACCACCGGCGATGATGGCACCAGCGTGGCCCATACGTTTGCCCGGAGGTGCAGTGACACCAGCAATGTAGGACACAACCGGCTTGGTCACGTGCTGCTTGATGTAAGCGGCCGCTTCCTCTTCCGCGGTACCACCGATTTCACCGATCATAACGATGGCTTCGGTCTGCGGGTCTTTTTCGAACATCTCCAGGATGTCGATGAAGTTGGAGCCCGGGATCGGGTCACCACCAATGCCCACACAGGTGGACTGGCCAAAACCTTCGTCAGTGGTCTGCTTAACCGCTTCGTAGGTCAGGGTGCCGGAGCGGGAAACGATGCCCACTTTGCCCGGCTGGTGGATGTGGCCCGGCATGATGCCGATTTTGCACTCGCCCGGAGTGATAACGCCGGGGCAGTTCGGGCCGATCATGCGAACGCCGGCCTGGTCCAGCTTGACCTTAACGTCCAGCATGTCCAGAGTCGGGATCCCTTCGGTGATGGTAACGATCAGCTCGATGCCAGCGTCGATCGCTTCCAGGATGGCGTCTTTACAGAACGGAGCCGGTACGTAGATGACGGACGCGGTGGCGCCAGTGGTTTCTACCGCTTCACGTACGGTGTTGAACACCGGCAGGCCCAGGTGAGTGGTGCCGCCTTTACCCGGAGAAACACCGCCAACCATCTGCGTGCCATAGGCGATCGCCTGCTCGGAGTGGAAGGTGCCCTGGCCGCCAGTGAAACCCTGGCAGATCACCTTGGTGTCTTTATTAATCAGAACGCTCATTACAGGGCCTCCGCGGCTTTTACTACTTGCTGGGCAGCGTCGGTCAGGCTGTTCGCTGCAATGATGTTCAGGCCGGATTCGGCCAGCTTCTGGGCACCCAGTTCGGCATTGTTGCCTTCCAGACGCACCACCACGGGAACTTTCACGCCCACTTCTTCAACCGCACCGATGATGCCGTCAGCGATCAGGTCACAGCGAACGATGCCGCCGAAGATGTTCACCAGTACCGCTTTCACGTTGCTGTCGGACAGGATGATCTTGAACGCTTCGGTTACGCGCTCTTTGGTGGCGCCGCCACCCACATCCAGGAAGTTGGCCGGGCTGCCACCGTGCAGGTTCACGATGTCCATGGTGCCCATCGCCAGACCGGCGCCGTTCACCATGCAGCCGATGTTGCCGTCCAGCGCGACGTAGTTCAGTTCCCACTGAGCCGCGTGAGCTTCGCGCTCGTCTTCCTGGGACGGATCGTGCATTTCACGAACCTTGGCCTGACGGTAAAGCGCGTTGGAATCGATGTTGATCTTGCCATCCAGGCAGTGCAGGTTGCCCTGCTCGGTGATCACCAGCGGGTTGATCTCCAGCAGTGCGAAGTCCAGGTCCAGGAACATCTGGGCCAGACCCATGAAGATCTTGGTGAACTGCTTGATCTGGTCGCCTTCCAGGCCCAGTTTGAAGGCCAGTTCACGGCCCTGGTAAGCCTGCGGGCCCACCAGCGGATCGATGGCGGCTTTGTGGATCAGCTCCGGAGTTTCCTCGGCAACTTTCTCAATCTCTACGCCACCTTCGGTGGAAGCCATAAAGACAACGCGCTGAGAACCGCGGTCAACCACGGCGCCCAGGTACAGCTCCTTGGCGATGTCGGTGCAGGATTCCACCAGGATCTTGGTTACCGGCTGACCGTTGGCGTCAGTCTGGTAAGTGACCAGGTTCTTACCCAGCCAGTTCTGAGCGAATTCGCGGATCTCTTCCTTGCTGGAAGCCAGTTTCACGCCACCGGCTTTACCACGGCCACCGGCGTGGACCTGACATTTAACAACCCACTTGTCGCCGCCGATTTTGCCAGCAGCTTCTGCCGCTTCCTGGGGGGTATCGCAAGCGTAACCTTCGGAGACGGGCAGGCCGTACTCAGCGAAGATCTGCTTAGCCTGATATTCGTGCAGATTCATACTCTTTATCCGTATTACTTCTTATGATTTCCATAGCCCGGAGGCCGGGGACTTGATCACGGGGAGGACCAGCCTCCCCGTCAAAAACAGTTAGATGTCCAGCAGCAGACGCGTCGGATCTTCCAGCAGTTCCTTAATGGTCACCAGGAAGCCAACTGACTCACGGCCATCGACGATGCGGTGGTCGTAGGACAGTGCCAGATACATCATCGGCTGAATCACCACTTCACCGTTCACGGCCATCGGACGATCCTTGATGGCGTGCATGCCCAGAATGGCGCTCTGCGGCGGGTTGATGATCGGGGTGGACATCAGCGAGCCAAACACACCACCGTTGGTGATGGTGAAGTTACCGCCGGTCAGTTCGTCTACGGTCAGCTTGCCCTGCTGGCCCTTCACTGCCAGCTCTTTGATGCCTTTTTCGATTTCGGCAACGGACAGCTTGTCGGCGTCACGCAGTACCGGCGTTACCAGACCACGCGGGGTGGAAACGGCGATGCTGACGTCGAAGTAGTTGTGGTAAACGATGTCGTCACCGTCGATGGAAGCGTTCACTTCCGGGTAGCGCTTGAGCGCTTCCACTACGGCCTTCACGTAGAAGGACATAAAGCCCAGGCGAATGCCGTGACGCTCTTCGAAGATGTCCTTGTACTGCTTACGCAGGGACATGATCGGGCCCATGTTGACCTCGTTAAAGGTGGTCAGCATGGCGGTGGAGTTCTTGGCTTCCAGCAGACGCTCGGCGATGCGCTTACGCAGACGGGTCATCGGTACGCGCTTCTCGGAGCGGTCACCCAGAGCCGGGGCCGGAGCAGTGGCAGTCGCCGCAGCCGGGGCAGCAGCGCCCGCGCCTTTAACGAAGGCTTCAACGTCTTCTTTGGTGATGCGGCCACCGACACCGGTACCGCTGATCTTGGTCACATCAACGTTATGCTCAGCCACCAGACGACGTACGGAGGGGCTCAGGGCATCGTTGCCGCCCTCTTCCGCCACAGCAGCTTCGCCAGCCGGTGCCGCTTCCGCTTCGGCTTTGCTCACTTCCTGGCCGGCCTTGGCACCAGCAACAAAGCGGGCAATCACTTGCTCAGCCAGAACGGTATCGCCTTCGCCGTGCAGGATTTCAGCCAGTTGGCCATCTTCCGGGGCCACAACTTCCAGTACCACTTTGTCGGTTTCGATGTCGACCAGGTTCTGGTCACGGCTTACCGCTTCACCGGGCTGGACGTGCCAGGTGGCAATGGTGGCATCGGCGACGGACTCAGGGAGTACGGGAACCTTAATTTCGATGCTCATTGATCTCTAATCCTTGTTATTAACTCAATTGAGGCCCAGCGCGGCATTGACCAGCGCTTGTTGCTGTTTGTTGTGCACGGAGACGTAACCGCAGGCAGGCGCGGCAGACGCTTCGCGTCCGGCGTAAGTCAGGTTGGCTCCGGCAGGAATGGCCTGCCAGAAGTGGTGCTGACTGCAGTACCAGGCACCCTGGTTCTGCGGTTCTTCCTGACACCAGACGAACTCTTTCACGTGCTGGTAGGCTTCCAGCACTTTCGCCATCTCGGCGTGCGGGAAGGGGTAAAGCTGTTCGATACGGATAAGGGCCACGTTTTGCAGCTCTTCGCGGCGGCGCTTCTCCAGCAGCTCGAAGTACACCTTGCCGGAGCAGAACACCACGCGATCGACCTTGGATGGATCCTGTTCGTCGATTTCGCCAATGACGTTCTGGAAGTCGCCTTCCGCCAGCTCCTCCAGGCTGCTTACCGCCATCGGGTGGCGCAGCAGGGATTTCGGGCTCATCACCACCAGCGGACGACGCATCGGGCGAACCACCTGACGGCGCAGCATGTGATAAACCTGAGCCGGGGTAGAGGGCACTACCACCTGCATGTTGTGGTCAGCACACAGCTGCAGGAATCGCTCCAGACGGGCGGAGGAGTGCTCCGGGCCCTGGCCTTCATAGCCGTGCGGCAGCAGCATGGTAAGGCCACACAGACGGCCCCACTTCTGCTCACCGGAGGAGAGGAACTGGTCGATCACCACCTGGGCGCCGTTGGCAAAGTCGCCAAACTGCGCTTCCCACATGGTCAGGCCGGACGGCTCAGCAGTGGCGTAGCCGTATTCAAAGGCCAGTACCGCCGCTTCAGACAGCACGGAGTCGAAGATTTCGATCGGCCCCTGCTGCTCGCCCAGGTGGCGCAGCGGCATGTAGGTGGTGGCGTTGTCCTGATTGTGCAGAACCGCGTGACGGTGGAAGAAGGTGCCACGGCCGGAGTCCTGACCGGTCAGACGCACACGGTAGCCGGTTTCCAGCAGCGTGGCGTAAGCCAGGGTCTCTGCCATACCCCAGTCCAGCGGCTTGTCGCCGGCGGCCATCGCTTCACGATCTTTGTAGATCTTGGCGACACGGGATTGCAGCTTGTGGGATTCCGGCACTTCGCAGATGCTGTTGGCCAGCGCTTTGAGCTGATCCAGCGGCACCTGGCTGGTCCAGGCCACATCCCAGTCGTGGCCCAGATACGGGGTCCAGTCGACGGAGTGTTCGGTCATGGTGCGCCATTCCGGCACAACGCATTCACCCTGGTCCAGCTGCTCGCGGTAGGTGTTGATCTGCTCAGTCACCTCTTCCGGGCTCATCACGCCCTGCTCAATCAGGCGATCAGCGTAAATCTTACGCGGCGTCGGGTGCTTTTTGATCTTCTGGTACATCAGCGGCTGGGTCGCGTTCGGCTCATCCGCTTCGTTGTGACCATGACGGCGGTAGCAGATCAGGTCGATCACCACATCGCGGCCAAATTCATAACGGAAGTCCACCGCCAGTTGCGCCACGAAAGCCACCGCTTCCGGGTCATCGGCGTTGACGTGCAGTACCGGTGCCTGAACCATCTTGGCGATGTCGGTGCAGTACTCAGTGGAGCGGGTGTCTTCCGGATTGGAGGTGGTAAAGCCCACCTGGTTGTTCACCACAATCCGAATCGCGCCACCCACCTTAAAGCCCCGGGTCTGGGACATATTGAAGGTTTCCTGCACGATGCCCTGGCCGGTGATGGCAGAGTCACCGTGGATGGTAATCGGCATCACCATCCGGCCGGTTTCGCAGTTGCGGCGGTCCATGCGGGCACGGACGGAACCCATTACCACCGGGGAGACGATCTCAAGGTGGGAGGGGTTAAAGGCCAGTGCCAGGTGGACGTTGCCACCCGGAGTGGCGAAGTCGGAGCTGAAGCCCTGGTGGTACTTTACGTCACCACTGCCCAGTGCTTCGTCATGCTTGCCGGCAAACTCGTCAAACAGGTCTCCGGGCTTCTTACCCAGGATGTTGACCAGCATGTTCAGACGGCCACGGTGGGCCATACCAACAACCACTTCTTTGGCGCCCTGATCACCGGCACGGTAAATCAGCTCACGCATCATCGGCACCATCGCGTCGCCCCCTTCCAGGGAGAAACGCTTGGCACCCGGGAATTTGGCACCCAGGTACTTTTCCAGACCTTCAGCGGCGTTCAGGCCAGCCAGAATGCGCTTTTTGGCGTCGGCGTCGTAGCTGCCCTGCCCCATTACCGGTTCGAGGCGCTGTTGCAGCCAACGCTTCTCTTCGGTGGAGGTAATGTGCATGTACTCAGCACCGATGGGGCCGGTGTAGGTCGCTTTCAGGGACTTAACCAGCTCACCCAGTTTCATGGTGCCACTGCCGAGCGCGTAGGAACCGGTATTGAACTCACGGCCCATGTCGTCTTCAGTCAGGCCATGATGGGCCGGGTCCAACTCTGCCACCGGCTCGCGCTGCCACAGGCTGAGGGGGTCAAGATTGGCGTTCTGGTGACCACGGAAACGGTAAGCGTTGATGAGCTGCAGGACACGAACCTGCTTCTCGGTCACTTCCGGGTCAACGGTGGTGGTTTTGGAGCGATTGCTGTCCAGCGCAGTCGCGCGGAAGTAATCGCGGATTCGGGAGTGGGCCACGTCTGAATCCACGCCGTTGGCGGGCAGCTGGGCAAAGATTGCCTGCCACTCTTCCGCCACCGAACTGGGATCATCCAGATAGGCCTCGTACAGCTCTTCGATATAGGCCGCATTCGCCCCAGCGAAGTGGGAAGAATCCTGCCAAGCCTTGAGGGAACCCTGTTGCATCTCTTTTCCTTTGGGGTAATACCGGCTCAGATGATTATCGTTTTAATTCGCTGAGCACTATACAAAAAAGCCACGACCTTCGTTGGTCGAAGACGTGGCCTTTTTTCAATCCATAAGCGTGAAGTATGCAGTCATTATCAGACGGCGCGGTTCAGCAGCATGGACTTAATGTGGCCAATCGCCTTTGTAGGGTTCAATCCCTTCGGACAGACGTTGACACAGTTCATGATACCGTGGCAACGGAATACGCTGAACGCATCGTCCAACTCGCCCAGACGCTCGTCGGTGGCGGTGTCACGACTGTCAACCAGGAAGCGGTATGCGTGCAGCAGACCACTCGGCCCAACAAACTTATCCGGGTTCCACCAGAACGACGGACAGGCGGTGGAGCAGCAGGCGCACAGGATGCACTCATACAGGCCATCGAGCTTGGCGCGCTCTTCCGGAGACTGCAGGTGCTCACGGGCCGGAGTCTTACCGTCGTTGATCAGGTAAGGCTTCACTTTTTCGTACTGCTTGTAGAACTGGCTCAGGTCCACCACCAGATCACGCACCACCGGCATGCCAGGCAGCGGGCGAACGGTCAGCTTCTTGCCCTTGAAGGTGGAGATCGGCGTGATACAGGCCAGGCCGTTCTTACCGTTCATGTTGATACCGTCGGAGCCACAGACCCCTTCACGGCAGGAGCGACGGAAGGACAGGGTCGGATCCTGCTCTTTGAGCATCAGCAGGACATCCAGCACCATCACATCGGAGCCTTCCGGCAGATCCAGGGTGTAATCCTGCATCTTGGGGCGAGCGTCGCTCTCCGGGTTATAGCGGTAGACAGAAACGTCCAATTTCATTCTCTGTCCCTCCTTAGTAAGTACGCTTCTTGGGCGGGAAGGCCTCGCGCAGGTTCGGTGACATGTTCACCTCGCGCTTGGTCATCTCGCCGCTCAGCGGGTTGTACAGGCTGTGGCACAGCCAGTTGTCGTCGTCACGCTCCGGGAAGTCCTCGCGGGAGTGCGCGCCACGGCTTTCGGTACGGTAGTTGGCTGCCATCGCCGTCGCTACTGCCGTCTCCATCAGGTTGTCCAGTTCCAGACACTCGATGCGCTGGGTGTTGAACGCCTTGGAGGTGTCGCTCAGCTTGGCGCTCTGCAGACGCTCCTGGATGGCCTTCAGTTCAGTCAGGCCCTGAGCCATGGACTCGCCCTGACGGAATACGGAGAAGTTCAGCTGCATGCACTGCTGCAGATCCTTGCGGATTTGAACCGGGTCTTCGCCGTTGCCGTTCTTGCTGGTTTCCCAACGGTTGAAGCGGGCCATCGCCGCGTCGATGTCGGACTCGGAAGCGTCGCGGGCTTCGCCCTGCGCATCCAGAGTCTCACCCAGGTGCATACCGGCCGCACGGCCGAACACCACCAGATCCAGCAGCGAGTTGCCGCCCAGACGGTTGGCGCCGTGTACCGACACACAGGCAATTTCGCCTACCGCCAACAGGCCCTGCACCGGCTTTTCATCGGCGTCGAGCACCTGGCCGTTCACGTTGGTCGGGATACCGCCCATCATGTAGTGACAGGTCGGGATAACCGGAATCGGCTCCTTCACCGGATCAACGTGAGCAAAGGTGCGGGACAGTTCACAGATGCCCGGCAGACGGGATTCCAGAACTTCCTGACCCAGGTGGTCCAGCTTCAGCTTGGCGTGAGGACCCCACGGGCCATCGCAGCCACGGCCTTCACGGATTTCCGTCATGATGGCGCGGGCCACCACGTCACGACCGGCCAGATCTTTGGCGTTCGGCGCGTAACGCTCCATAAAGCGCTCGCCATCTTTGTTCAGCAGGTAGCCGCCTTCACCACGGCAACCTTCGGTCACCAGCACACCGGCACCGGCAATACCGGTGGGGTGGAACTGCCACATCTCCATGTCCTGCACCGGAACACCGGCACGCAGGGCCATACCGACACCGTCACCAGTGTTGATGTGGGCGTTGGTGGTGGACGCGTAGATGCGACCGGCACCGCCGGTGGCCAGCACGGTGGCTTTGGCCTTGAAGTACACGATCTCACCGGTTTCGATGTCGATGGCGGTACAACCCACTACGGCACCGTCCTGGTTCTTCACCAGATCCAGGGCGTACCACTCGGAGTACACCTCGGTTTTGTTCTTTACGTTCTGCTGGTACAGACAGTGCAGCAGGGCGTGGCCGGTACGGTCAGCCGCAGCGGCAGTACGGGCGGCCTGTTCGCCACCGAAGTTCTTGGACTGGCCACCAAACGGACGCTGGTACACCTTGCCGTTTTCGAAACGGGAGAAAGGCAGACCCATGTTTTCCATCTCGATGATGGCTTCCGGGCCGGTCTTACACATGTACTCAATGGCGTCCTGGTCACCGATGTAGTCGGAACCTTTGACGGTGTCATACATGTGCCATTCCCAGTTGTCCTCGTGGGCGTTACCCAGCGCAACGGTGATGCCACCCTGCGCGGATACGGTGTGGGAACGGGTCGGGAATACTTTGGACAGCAGAGCACAGCTCTTGCCTTCCTTGGAGATCTGAAGGGCAGCGCGCATGCCGGCGCCACCAGCGCCAATCACAATGGCATCGAATTCTTTAGTTGGAATAGTCACTTACACACCCCACAGGATCACAACGCCGGCAAAAACATAGGCCAGCAGAACCACGTTGATCACGAATTGCAGGAAGGCACGCAGGCCCACCGGCTTGATGTAGTCGGTCAACACCTGCCACAGGCCAATCCAGCCGTGCATCAGCAGAGCCACCAGGCTCACCAGGGTATAAACCTTCATGGCGGTGCCACTGAACAGGCCCTGCCAGGTGGCGTAAGTCAGTTCGGGAGTGATGGCCAGGAAGCCGACCATAAACAGGACGTAGCTGGCCAGGATAAGTGCGCTGGCGCGCAACAGAACGAAGTCGTGGACGCCACTGCGTCCCAGAGTCGCGGCATTTTTTACCATAACCAGATCCCCGCAATGACAGACAGTACAACAGTAATCGCCATTGCAGCGCGGGCAGAGTTATTGCCGCTCTCCATGGAACCTTCGAAGTAACCCAGGTCCATCAGCAGGTGACGGATGCCACCACAGAAGTGGTAGGCCAGGGCGGTGAGGATGCCCCATACAACGAATTTTGCGATTAGGCTGTTCATGATTTCCGATACGGTCGCAAATCCTTGGGCGGATCCCAGGGACGTGGCCAGCAGCCACAGCAATACCGCGATGGAGACAAACAGGATGACACCGCTGACACGATGCAGGATCGACGCAATGGCCGTCGCGGGGAACTGGATCTGTTGCAGATCCAAGTAGACAGGTCTTTGCTTATTCACAGTTCTGCTCACTCAGCTCCATTGAGCAATAGTTATCATTATCTCCAGTAGCCGGCCTACAAATCCTGTCCGTGGTAAAAACAGCGTTTTAGGCCACCACTAAACCACCGACCCGTGGAGAGGCAGACTCCACTTTTGTCTGATTGACTGGCTAGAAAATCACCCTTAAAACCCAGCATTACCGGGCTCCCGGGGGAGGTTCGTGGGCAGTATACAGAGCCCCCCCTACAAATACAAACATCACACTTTTTGGATTTCTGAGATTTACATCCATGACCGTCTGTTACCCATAAGTTGGCGTTATTTCGAACTACCTTCGAGACAAAAGGCGACCCAATCCCCGGTTTGCGAATTGCCTTTTGTGATAGCCGTCACTTAGAATGGCGCCACTGTGACGAAACAGATAACAATAAAGAAGTAAGGAGAACCAGCATGGCAGACAACATCGCCAAGCTTCAGGTCCCAGGAAAGGAACCCGTCGAACTGCCCATCAAATCCGGTACTGCAGGTCACGACGTCGTCGACATCAGCACCCTGGGCAAGAGCGGTTATTTCACTTTTGATCCGGGATTCATGGCGACCGCTTCCTGTGAATCTGAAATTACGTTTATCGATGGTGAGAAAGGCATTCTGCTTCACCGCGGCTACCCCATCGATCAACTGGCCACTCAATCCAGCTACCTCGAAGTTTGCTACCTGCTGCTGAAAGGCGACCTGCCAACTCAGCAGGAGATGCAAAAGTTCAAATCCGTGGTAACCAACCACACCATGGTTCACGAGCAGCTGGCGCAGTTCTACCGTGGCTTCCGCCGCGACGCCCACCCGATGGCCATTCTGTGTGGCGTTGTGGGCGCCCTGTCGGCGTTCTATCACGACTCTCTGGACGTTAACGACGAACATCACCGCGAAGTGGCGGCCATTCGTCTGATCTCCAAGATGCCGACCCTGGCTGCCATGGCCTACAAGTACAACCTGGGCCAGCCGTTCATCTACCCGCGTAACGACCTCTCCTTCGCCGGCAACTTCCTGAACATGATGTTCTCCGTGCCTTGTGAAGAGTACGTGGTGAACCCGGTGATCGAGCGCGCCATGGACCGCATCTTTATCCTCCATGCCGACCACGAGCAGAACGCGTCCACCTCTACCGTGCGTCTGGCGGGCTCCTCCGGTGCCAACCCGTTCGCCTGTATCTCTGCCGGTGTGGCTTCTCTGTGGGGCCCGGCACACGGCGGCGCCAACGAAGCCTGTCTCAACATGCTGGAAGAGATCGGCAGCGTCGACCGCATCCCCGAGTTCATTGAGAAGGCCAAAGACAAGAACGACCCGTTCCGTCTGATGGGCTTCGGCCACCGCGTTTACAAGAACTTCGACCCCCGCGCCACCGTAATGCGCGAGACCTGCCACGAAGTTCTGGCGGAGCTGAACATTCAGGACCCGCTGCTGGACGTGGCCATGGAGCTCGAGCGCATCGCGCTGTCCGACGAGTACTTCATCGAGAAGAAGCTGTACCCGAACGTGGACTTCTACTCGGGAATCATCATGAAGGCCATCGGCATCCCGACCTCCATGTTCACCGTGATTTTCGCCCTGTCCCGCACCGTGGGTTGGGTGTCTCACTGGCAGGAGATGCTGAGCCAGCCGGGCCACAAGATTGGCCGTCCGCGTCAGCTGTACACCGGTGCGCCGCAACGGGATTACGTCCCGGGCAACCAACGCTGATAGCGTTACCGCTCAAAAAGCCAGCCTTCGGGCTGGCTTTTTTGTTTCCGCCCCACGCAGTTTGTCTCCCCCGCCACCAAATGGAACATTTCATTAACAGTTGGGCAAAATAGCCAACCACCTCCCAGACAGAACAGCTATAACACTGATTATAAAGGCTTTTTAAAGTTGGCACGGGCTTCGCTAATTAACCGCCGTCTGTGAATCGATTAGGGAAAGTCACCATGTCTCACTACATCGCCCCCGCTCTGGTTCTTATGCTCGCACTCAGCGGCTGCAGCCAGTCTGCCCCGGAAGCGCCCGACACTGCCGCCAATGAGACCCAGGAAGAGGAAACCACGCCTCGAGTGCCTGTCGAGACTCAGTCGGTCAGCGTTGAGAATGTCTCCGCCTACTACCGCACAACGGCGCTGCTGGAAGCCCCGGAAGAAGCCCAGGTGGTGGCCCGCGTAACCGGCATCATCGAATCTCTCCACGTGGAAGAGGGTCAGCTGGTCAAAGCCGGACAGAAGCTCGCCACCATCGACCCGAAACGTTATCGCCTGGCCCTGAACAAAGCCCAGGCCGAGCTGGATGTGATTGATCAGGAACTGGACCGGTTGAATGCCATCGCCAACCAACAGCTGGTCAGTCAGGAAACGCTGGCGAAACTTGAGTTCCGTCGTCAGGCCGCGCTGGCCGATCGGGACATCGCCGCACTGGAGCTGGAGTACAGCAGTGTGGTCTCCCCCATTGATGGTGTGGTGGCCAAACGCTACGTCAAGCGCGGCAAGATGGCCGCCGAGCACGAAGCCCTGTTCCACATCGTTCATCAGGAGACCCTCCACGGCATCCTGCACCTGCCGGAGCGCGAACTGCCCCGCATCCGTCTGGGACAGGAAGCTGAGCTGACCGTGGAAGGGCTGCAGCAGGTTCGTCTTGCGACAGTGCTGCGCATCGCACCGGTGGTGGATCCGGAAACCGGCACCTTCAAAATCACCCTGAGCGTGGATAACCAGGAGGGGATCCTCAAAGCCGGCATGCTGAGCCGGGCCCGGGTACGGTTTGATACCCACCATGACACCCTGGTGGTACCGCGTATGGCGCTGGTACGACAGGACCTCGGTCACGCCGTCTTCGTCATAAATGACGGTCAGGCCCAGAGCCGTGCCGTACAGCTTGGCTATGAGGATGGAGAACGGGTTGAGATTCTGGAAGGTCTGGAAGCCGGTGAGCAGGTGGTGGTCCGTGGCCAGCATCAGCTCAAGGACGACGCCCAGGTGGAAGTGATCCCGTCCCTGCAACTGGCCGCTCAGCGTTAAGGAGCCGACCATGACGCTGATCCAGACTGCCATCAAACGCCCCATCACCGTGTGGATGGGGATCCTCACTCTGCTGCTGTTTGGCATGGTGGGCTTCTCCCGGCTGGCGGTGACCCTGCTGCCGGAGATGAACTACCCCACCCTGACCGTTCGCACTCTGTATCCCGGTGCTGCCCCCATTGAGGTGGAGCAGCTGGTGTCCAAGCCCATCGAGGAGTCGGTGGGCATCGTTAAGGGGCTGCGCCGTCTCAGCTCCACCTCCCGCGCCGGCCTCTCGGACATTCAGCTGGAGTTTGAGTGGGGCACGGACATGGACCTCGCGGCCCTGGACACCCGCGAAAAGCTGGACGCCATCCTGCTGCCGCTGGACATCGATAAGCCGCTTATCCTGCGCTTTAACCCCAACCTCGACCCCATTATGCGTCTGGGGGTCAAGACCGGTGCCACCGATGAGGCCAGTCTGATCGCCCTGCGCAGCTGGGCCGACGATGAACTTAAGCGTCAGCTGGAAACTGTGCCCGGTGTGGCCTCTGTGCGCCCCGCTGGGGGGCTGGTCCGCGAGGTGCAAATCCTGGTGGATCAGGACAAATTGGCGCAGCTGAACCTGACCCCGGACCAGTTGGTCCAGCGCATTGGCGCGGAAAACATCAACCTCTCCGCCGGCAAGCTGACTCAGGGCAGCCAGGAGCTGCTGGTGCGTACCCTGAACCAGTTCGACAGCATTGACGCGCTGGCCAACGTCATCGTATTTCATGATGCGGGTCGCCAGGTTCGCCTGAAGGACGTGGCCGAGGTTCGCGACGGTTACGCCGAGCGCACCGACATCTCACGGGTTGACGGTGAGGATGCGGTGGAAATCGCCCTGTATAAGGAGGGGGATGCCAATGCGGTGCAGGTGGCGCAGGCGGTCCGGGCCCGTCTCGACGCACTGAGCCAGCGCGATGACGCCCGTGAAATCACGGTGTTGTATGACCAGTCCCGCTTTATCAAAGGCGCCATCGATGAAGTCACCTCCGCGGCCCTGATTGGCGCAGTGCTGGCGATGCTGGTGATCTACCTGTTCTTGCGGGACATCCGCCCTACCCTGATTATCTCCCTCTCCATCCCCATCTCGGTGGTGGCCACGTTCAACCTGATGTACTTCTCCGGCATCAGCCTTAACCTGATGTCCCTGGGCGGCATCGCTCTGGCCGTAGGCCTGTTGGTGGACAACGCCATCGTGGTGCTGGAAAACATCGACCGCCACCGCCAGCTTGCCAGCAGCGAAAGCGACAACGCCGACACCCGCGCCGAAGCCGCCCGTCTTGGCACCGCCGAAGTGGCCGGGGCCATCACCGCCTCAACCCTGACCACTCTGGCGGTGTTTGTTCCACTGTTGTTTGTTGAGGGGGTGGCCGGGGCGCTGTTTGGCGATCAAGCCCTCACTGTCGCCTTTGCCCTGGTGGCCTCCTTGCTTGTTGCCCTGACGGCCATTCCGATGCTGGCCGGCCGCCGGGGATTCCAGTGGCCCGAAGGCGCGCCCCGCGTCGCCAAAGCGGTGCCACAGAGCGGATGGGGTAAAACCCGCCATTATGCCACCACGGTGTTTTCCTTCCCCTTTGCGGTGCTGTTTCGCCATATTCCGGCGCTGATCTTTACCCTGGGGCTGGTGCTGGGCCGCTTTATCAAGCGGATTGCCCGCTGGGTATTTGCCCCTCTGGCGTGGGCCTTCCAGAAGCTCTACAACGGCCTGGCCTGGTTCTATCCCCATCTGCTGGCACTGGCGCTGCGTCAACGCCTGCTGACGCTGGCCCTTGCGGTGGCCATCACCGGCACCGCCGCCGCCCTGCTGCCGCGCATCGGCATGGAGCTTATCCCGCCGATGAACCAGGGGGAGTTCTATCTCGAAGTGCAACTGCCACCGGGCACCGATGTGCGCCGTACCGACGAGGTGTTGGATCGATTGGCTCAATCGATTCTTTCCAACCCGGCGGTGGATCACGCCTACTCTCAGGCCGGCAGTGCCGCCATGTTGTCCTCCGCCTCCAGCCGCAGTGGCGAGAACTGGGGCCGCCTGCAGGTGGTGCTGGCAGACCCGGCCGCCCAGCAGTCGGTCATGGCCACTCTGCGCCAGACCGCCTCCCGCATTCCTGATCTGGAAGCGGAGCTGAAGCAGCCGCAGCTGATGAGCTTTAAACAACCCCTGGCCATTGAGCTGTCCGGCTATGAGCTGGACCAGCTTAAGGCTGCCTCCACCGCACTGGCCAAGGCATTGGCCGCCAATCCGCGCTTCAGCGACGTCACCAACAGCCTGCGTGATGGCCAGCCGGAACTGGCGATCCACTTCGACCACGCCCGCCTGGCGGCACTGGGCCTGACCGCCCCGGATGTGGCTTCCCGTCTGGCGACTCTGGTGGGGGGCACCGTGGCGTCCCGCTATACCCTGGCGGACCGCAAGATCGACATCCGCCTGCGCGCCAATGAGGAGACCCGTGACCAGATTGAGGACATCCGTGCCCTGATTGTGAATCCTGGTTCGACTCACCCGGTACCGCTGGACGCGGTGGCCACCATCGAGCAGAGCATCGGCCCTGCGGCCATCAACCGGGTGGCCCAGCAACGTGTGGCTATCGTCAGCGCCGGGCTGGCCGAAGGCACGCTGAGTGAAGGCGTTACCGAAGCCCGTGAGGTGCTGGACGGTCTGGCGCTGCCGGTGGGGATCCGAGCCGAATTTGGCGGTCAGAACGAGGAGATGGAGCAATCCAGCCGCTCCCTGAAGATCGCGCTGGCCCTGGCGGTGTTCCTGGTTTACATCGTGATGGCCAGCCAGTTTGAGTCGCTGCTGCATCCGCTGCTGATCCTGGCCGCCGTGCCGATGGCGCTGGCAGGCTCAGTGCTGGGCCTCTGGATCACCGGGACCGCCCTGTCGGTGCTGGTGTTTATCGGCCTCATTATGTTGTGCGGCATTGTGGTCAATAACGCCATCGTGCTGGTGGACCGGATTAACCAGCTGCGTGCCAGTGGCATGGACCGGATTGAAGCGATTCAACAAGCCGCCGCCAGCCGTCTGCGTCCGATCCTGATGACCACGCTTACCACCACCCTTGGCCTGCTGCCGATGTTGCTCGGTCTGGGAGAAGGGGCGGAGCTGCGCGCACCGATGGCGATCACCGTCATTTTCGGCCTTGGCCTCTCCACCGTATTGACGCTGGTTGTCCTGCCGGTGCTGTACGCCCTGTTTGACCGCGCCCACCGCCCGACTGCGACACAGGAGGTGTCTCATGGCTAACCCGCGCAGCGTGACCCAATGGGCGCTGAAGCGCCCGGTGACGGTCTCCATGGCTTTCTTCGCCATGCTGTTACTCGGCCTGGTGGCCAGCCGTTTGCTGCCGCTGGAGATGTGGCCGGGCCTGGAGATCCCGCAGATCACCGTGCAGGTGCCCTACCAGGGCGGCTCGCCGGAAGAGGTGGAGCGGGAGATCACCGCCGTGCTTGAGGAGTCGCTGGCCACGCTGTCCGGGGTCAAGCGGATGCGCTCTGGCTCAAGTCAGACCGAAGCCTGGATCCGGATGGATTTTGACTGGGACGAGCCGATATCCAGCAAGGTGGTAGAGGTGCGGGAACGGGTCGATTCCGTCCGCCACCTGCTGCCATCCGATGTGGAACGGGTGCTGTTGTGGCAGTTCTCCACTGCCGACATGCCGATTCTGACCCTGCGTCTCTCTTCCGCGCGGGACCTGTCCGGCGCCTGGGACCTGCTCGACAAACAGCTGAAGCGGCCGATTGAGCGGCTGACCGGTGTTTCCAAGGTGACGCTGTATGGGGTGCAGCCGCAGGAGATCCAGATCCGTCTGGATGCGGACCGCCTCATCGCTTCAGGCATCGAGCCGGTTTGGCTGGAAACCCAGCTGCGGGCTCAGAACTTCGTAATGAGCGCCGGTGACCTGCGCACCGGTTCCGCCCTGTGGCAGGTCTCCCCCAAAGGGGAATATCGCAGCCTTGAGTCGATCCGCGAGCTGGTGGTGCGCAACGGCGTCAAGCTGGGTGAGATTGCCGACATCGAGTACCAGCGTCCGGAGATGGTCGATGGCCGCCATCTGGACCGGGAGTACGCGGTGGGGCTGGACGTCTTTAAAGAGTCCGGTGCCAACCTGGTGGCCGTCGCCGACCGGGTGCTCAAAGTGGTGGAAGAGGCGCGTGGTAATCCTCAGTTCGATGGCATTGAGCTTTTTGTGATGGACGATCAGGCCGCGGGGGTGAAGTCCTCGCTGAGCAACCTCGCCAGTGCTGGCCTGATCGGGGCCGGGCTCTCCTTCCTGGTGCTGTTCCTGTTCCTGCGTAATCCGCTGACCACGCTCATCATCGTGGTGTCGGTTCCGCTGTCCGTGGCCATCACCCTTGGGGTGATGTACCTGATGGGCTACACCCTCAATATCCTGTCGATGATGGGACTGTTGCTGGCCGTGGGCATGCTGATCGACAACGCGGTGGTGGTCAGTGAAAGCGTGTTGCAGCAGGACCCCAAGGACCGGTTCCGTGCGGTTACCCACGGCGTGGATAAAGTCGCCCTTGCGGTGATGGCCGGCACCCTGACCACCGCCATCGTGTTCCTGCCCAACATCTTTGGGGTCAAGGTGCAGTTGACGGTGTTTCTGGAACACGTCGCCATCTCCATCTGCCTGTCGCTGCTGGCCAGCCTGCTGATCTCCCGTACCCTGCTGCCGCTGATGCTGTACCGGTTTGGCCGGTTTGGTCAAAAAGCCCACGTGGCCAAAGCCCCACGCTACAAAAAGGCACTGGGCTGGACCCTGGACCACCCGAAATCCAGCGGTGTGATTGCCATTCTTCTGCTGGCCAGCACCGCACTGCCGCTGTCTCAGATCAACATGGCGGATGACGACGAGGGTAACGACGAGCGACTGTTCATCAACTACCACCTCGAAGGGCGCCACAGCCTGCGGGTCACCGAGGGGATGATCAATCAGATGGAGGCCTACCTGTACGACAACCAGGAGCGCTTCCATATCGATTCGGTCTACAGCTACTTCTCCACCGACAACCTGCAAACCACCCTGCTGCTGAAAACGCCGCTGCCGGTGCCCCGTGCTGAGCTGATGGAAACCATTCGCGAGGGGTTCCCCAAGTACGCCTTTGCCCAGCCGGAGTTTGGCTGGCAGGGTGGCGATGATCGCGGCATGCGGATCTACCTCCGTGGCCGTTCCACCACAACTTTGGTGGACCTGGCATCGCAGATCACACCGATGCTCGCCCGCATTGAGGGGCTGTCGGACGTGCGCAGTGAACTGGAAGGGGGACAGCGGGAGCTGGTGGTGCAGTTTGACCGGGAAACCTTGTCCCGACTGGATATAACCGCCCAGCAGGCTTCGCAAACCCTAGCCACGGCGCTGCGCGGCCAGACCCTGCGTTCTTTCCGTCACGATCCCAACGGTGAAGTGCAGATCCGTCTGCAGTGGGCACCCAAGTGGCGGATGTCGCGGGAGCAGATGGAAGCGCTGCCGCTGGGGCGGGTTGAGGGCAAGGTGATCACTCTGGGCCAGGTCGCCCGAATCACCGAACAGCCGCGGTTGGAGGAGATCCGCCATGAGGGTCGCCAGACCGCGCTGGCCATCGGCGGCAATGTCGACGGCCGGGATATGAACGAGTTGCGGGAAGAGATCACGGCCCTGATGGACACCATCGCCCTGCCGGAAGGCTACAGCTACAGCTTTGGTGGCAGCTTCCAGTATCAGGATGAGAGTCAGGCGCTGATGGTGACCAATATGCTGCTGGCCGTAGCGATGATTTACATTGTGATGGCGGCACTGTTCGAGTCCCTGTTGCTGCCCACCGCGGTGATCAGCTCCATTCTGTTCTCCATTACCGGGGTGTTCTGGACCTTTTTCCTGACCGGCAGTTCGATGAGCATCATGGGGATGATCGGCATTTTGGTGCTGATGGGCGTGGTGGTGAACAACGGCATCGTGCTGGTGGACCAGATCAACCAACGGGAGCCGGACCTGACCCGGATGCGCGACGCCATCGTTGACGCCGCCGTCACCCGACTCCGTCCGGTACTGATGACGGTATCCACCACCATTCTGGGGCTGCTGCCGCTGGCGCTGAACGACACCCGGCTGGCCGGGGGCGGGCCCAGCTACACCCCGATGGCCATCGCCATCATCGGTGGCCTGGCCTTCTCCACCCTCACCAGCCTGTTTCTGGTGCCCTACCTCTACCTGATGCTGTGCCGTTTGCGCCACCGCGTCGCCACCGGCGTCGGCAATGTGCTGGCCTGGCGGGCCCGCACTCTGCCCAGCTGGCTGTAAACGCCACCCCGAAAACGGGCCTGAAAAAACTCAGGCCCGTTCTCTTTCCACTTCATTTTTCTGGCTTTCCAAACCGTTAGTCTCTAGCCTAGAAAGCGTGTTAACTCGGAGTAAATGGAATGACTCGCGTTGGCCTGTTCTTAATCGCACTTCTTACGGCACCTGCCATTGCCGGCCCCAATGACGTCGATCGTTTTGCTGACGTACAGATCACCAGTACCCAGTTGGCTCAGGGCGTCCACATGCTGAAAGGCGCCGGCGGCAATATTGGCGTCAGCAGCGGCCCCGATGGGATCCTGATCATTGACGACCAGTTCGCGCCCCTGGCGGACAAGATTGAGGCGGCACTGGCCCGCATACGGCCCGGCCCGGTGCGCTTTATCATCAACACCCATCATCACGGCGATCACACCGGCGGAAATGCCCATTTTTCTCAGCAAGGTACGGTGTTTGCCCACCATAATGTACTTAGGCACCTGCAAGCGGATGAAACGACCACGCCGGCTCATTGGCCGGTGGTAACGTATCAGGACGGGGTGACCTTTCGGTTTAATGAGCAGTCGATTCGGGTGATTCACCTTGGCGCAGGCCACACCGATGGTGACTCGCTGGTGTGGTTTGAAGACGCCAATGTGCTCCATATGGGCGATCTCTATTTCAAGGATCGCTTCCCGTATGTCGACCTGGCCCACGGCGGTACCGTGCGCGGCTACACCGAGCGGGTAAGCGAAGTGCTGCAATGGACCGATGACAACACCCGGATCATCCCCGGCCATGGTGACCTGGCCAATCGGACCGACCTGACCCGCTTTCACACCATGTTGGAAGATTCTCTGCGCTGGGCAGAATCCATGAAGGGGCAGCCCAAAGCAAAATGGCACGAGGCAGGCTTGCCCGAGCAGTATAAGGACTGGAGCTGGCAATTTATCGGAGAATCCCGCTGGATTGACACGCTCTGGCAGGAGATGGAGACAATGCCATGATTGAGTTGGCCCTGTTTTTGGTTGCGGGTCTTATCCTGGCCATGGTGCCGGTGTACGCCGGTTGCCGATTATTGCGGGTCGGCAATCCCAGTTGGTGGGGTGCCCTGGCGGCGGTGGTGGCCGCCCTCGCCCTGCATGATCTGGCCATGAATTACATTGATGATATTGAGCTGGCCTGGCTGGCATCGGCCCTGTTGGGCGGATTCGCCTTTTCGCTGTTGCTGGACACCAGTTACTGGCGCGGCCTCTTGGTCGGGCTGCTGGTGCTGGTTTTGGTGGCCCTGGTCACCGACATGTTTCTTGGCGGCACGCCACCCGGCGAGGAACTGACCCGTCGCATCGCACTGGCGCAGCAGGAGCTGTGGCCGGAGTATCATCAGTAGGACGCGCCGTCCTTACTCCCGCTTCGGGCGCATTCAACGCCACCATCGCGCCCGGAACAGCGTATTCCCACCGCTCTGTCCTCTCCATACCCTCCTTATCGCGCTTCTGAAGGTGATGAGAAACGGATCAGCGCCTGCTTACTCAGAGATTAAATCTGATAATTGACGTTCCTTTGTGCGCCGCCGGTGTCTGCCTGGCTGACATCGATAAGCAACTCTGTCTGTCGACAATCCCCACGCCGCTCATATCTGCTAACGCCCTTTACTTTTAAGAGACGGCTTAACCGCTTTGATCCCCCTAGCTTTGTGCATGGCGGCGACGTATGTCGTTGCGCCAACACCAAGATGAGTGGTCATCAAGCTGTCGAGCCAGAGCTGAAAGATGGCCAGTTTTATCCCACTTAGGCCATTACCATCAGCCAGGAATCGGAACCATGCCTGCAATCCCCCCCGCGATCACGACGATACTGCTGCTGTCAGCACTGATGTTTATCCTTTCCGCCCTAAGCCTGCCCGCAGCCGCAAAACCGGGAAAGCCGCTGCTGGCAGGAGAAACACGCTACGCCATCACCGAGGTGGACCTCTCCGCGACGGAATACCAACAGTTGGTGAATCGAAAACAGACGACCGAGGTGTCGGTCACCTGGCGGGTGACCAGCGGCGAGGCTGGCACCACCGCCAGGGTCCTGTTGGACGGCAAGCCGGTCTGGACCGGCACTTCAGCGGCAACCGGCACCGCCGTATTCGATGTAGGGCGAAGCGGACGCTATACGATGACCGTTATCCTGTGTGAAGGAGATGACTGCACCGAAAGCGACCCCGTTGCGCTGATCGTGGCCGATACCGACGGTGGCCACTTGCCCCCGCTGACGGCGCCGTTAAAGGAAAACAACAAACCGCACATCAACAAGAGCGGCAAAGTGGTGGGCACCTACTTTGTCGAGTGGGGTGTGTATGGGCGCAAGTTCACCGTCGACAAAATTCCCGCTCAGAACCTGACCCATATCCTGTATGGCTTTATCCCGATTTGCGGTGGTGAAGGCATTAACGACGCCCTCAAACACGCCAATGCCCAGAGTTACCAGGCACTTCAAACCAGCTGCAATGGCCGGGAAGATTTTACGGTGACCGTACACGACTTATGGGGTGCGGTTCAGATGCCACAGGGCGAGCTGACCCAGTGGAACGAGGCCTACCGAGGTAACTTTGGCAACCTGATGGCGTTGAAGCAGGCCTACCCTGCGCTGAAAATCCTGCCGTCTGTGGGCGGCTGGACCCTCTCCGACCCCTTTTTCCATTTTGGTGACAAAGCGAAACGGGACCGGTTTGTCGGGTCCGTCCGGGAGTTTCTGCTGACCTGGAAGTTTTTTGATGGGGTGGACATCGACTGGGAGTATCCCGGTGGCGGTGGTGCCAATGAGGAATCCGGCAGCGACAGTGACGGCGACGTTTACGTTACCCTGATGGGCGAACTCAGGGCGATGCTGGACGAGCTTGAGGCGGCCACCGGGCGCACCTACCAGCTCACTTCCGCCATCGGTGCCAGCCGCGAAAAGATCGCCAAAGTGAATTACCAGCAAGCCCAGGCGCATCTCGATGCCATCTTTCTGATGAACTACGACTACTACGGGGCCTGGTCCAACACCGAGCTGGGCCACCATACTGCCCTTTACTCTGCCCACTGGAACCCCTTGACCGAGCACACCACCGATAACGCCGTGCAAGCGATGCTGGCTCAGGGAGTCAACGCCAGCAAGCTGGTTATCGGCGCCGCCATGTACGGCAGGGGATGGACCGGCGTCAGCGGCCACAGCAACAACAACCCCTTCAGCGGCACCGCCACCGGCCCCATTACCGGCACCTGGGAAGCGGGCTCAGTGGACTACCGTCAGATCGCCAACGCCTATATGGGCGAGGGATGGCAGCAGGGCTACGACGACGTAGCGGAAGCCGCTTACGTGTTCCGGCCCGACACCGGCGACCTGATCACCTTTGACAACGCGCGTTCAGTGGAGGCCAAAGGCCAGTATGTCATCGACAATCAGCTTGGTGGCCTGTTTTCATGGGAGATCGATGCGGATAACGGCGACATTCTTAACGCCATGCACAAAGGCCTCGGCCATGACAATGATGACAACGGCGATGGCGAAGAGAACAGCGGTGGCGGTGAAGACAACGGAGATGACGGGGACACCGGCGACACCGGCGACACCGGTGACACCGGTGACAGTGGTGGCGATGAAGGCAAAGGAGACAACGGCGACAGCGCTGGTGACAAAGAGGGCGGTGATACCAGCAACGACAATGGCAGCGACGACAACGAAGCCAGGCCGGAAGCACCGAAAAAAAGCGGCGGAAGCCTGAGCGGGTGGTGGCTGGCTCTGCTGAGTCTGATGTGGCGGCGCCGACGGTGATGTTGTTTCGCTGGCCAACAAAAAGCCCCGGTTATGCCGGGGCTTTTTCTGTTTGCATGCGCCAATCAATGATGGTTCAGCAGCGCGCGTACCCGCTCCAGGTCCTCTGGGGTGTCGACACCCGCAGGCGGTGGTTCAACCGCGGCAGCCACGTGGATTTTCTCCCCCTGGTACAGCACCCGGAGTTGCTCCAGTGACTCGATGGTCTCCAGAGGACTGACCGGCCAACTGACGTAACGGCGGATAAAGCCGGCGCGATAGGCGTAGATGCCTACATGTCGCAGTGCACCCTGGCTGATGCCCTGACCGGCCGCAAAACCGTCACGATCCCAGGGGATCGCTGCCCGGCTGAAGTAGAGCGCATGGCCATTCTGGTCACACACCACTTTCACCGCGTTGGGGTTGTGCATCTCTTCCGCGTCTTCAATCGGCACCGCCAGGGTCGCCATGGAAGCGCTGTCCCGGGCCAGGTTATCCGCCAGCTGACGAATATTGGCTTCCGGAATGAGCGGCTCATCACCCTGTACGTTCACCACGATGGCATCGTCAGCCAGCGCAAGGGTATCCACCACTTCCGCCAGCCGTTCTGTGCCACTTTGATGATCCGGCGAGGTCATCACCACTTCGCAGACACCGTTCAGAGCCGCTTCGACACGGGCATCGTCGGTGGCGACAATCACCCGCTCAGCGCCGCAGGCCAGCGCCCGTTCAGCCACGTGCTGAACCATCGGCTTGCCGGCGATCTCCACCAGCGGCTTACCCGGCAGACGGGTAGACGCAAAGCGGGCCGGGATCACCACGATAAAACTCATGTTCAGGCCTCGTCGCGGTAAGGCTCAGCCCGATCTTCCAGCAGTACCGGAATCCCTTCAGTGATGGGGTACACGAGCCGATCCGCTTTACAGATCAGGCGATCGCCTTCCCGGTCATACTCCAGCTTACCCTTGCACACCGGGCAAGCGATGATCTCCAGCAGCTTGTTGTCAAAGCCCATCGAGCGTTTCCTTCAACTTACGCAAAAATTCGGTATCAAAATCCCGCCCCAAACTAGCAGTAACCGGTAGGTAATACCAGTTGGGCCGGGCAAAGGCGCGACACTTAACCGCGTCTTTTTCGGTCATCACCAGCGGCGTGCTTTCGGGAGCCAGTGCCACCAGCGTATCCGGCTCAAAATCCTGATGATCGGCAAAGCCGTGGCAGGCTGCCAGCTCCAGCCCCAGGGCACTCAGCGTTTCAAAGAAACGCGGCGGATGGCCGATGCCCGCCATCGCCACCAGAGGCGGTTTGGGGGACTCCGGCCCGGAGCCGTCCACCCGCTGCCAGTCGTCCGGGTTCAGGATCATCGGGTATTCGTCCGCCAGGGCTTCACCGCCGTTGCAGATGCGAAAATCGCAGCGTTTAAGCCGTGAGGGTGACTCCCTCAGTGGGCCCATCGGCATCAGATGGCCATTGCCAAATCGCCGCTGGCCATCGATCACCGCCACTTCAAGCGTGCGGTCAAGGCGGTAGTGCTGCATCCCGTCATCGCTGATCAGAATGTCCACTTCACCGCTTTCAATCAGCAGGTTAGCCGCGGCAACACGGTCTGGCCCCACCGCGACCGGTACGCCGGTACGCTGCGCCATCAGGGCAGGTTCATCGCCGCAGTAGTGTGCGGGTGTTTTGGGGGTCACGCGGAAGGGGTAATGAGGCGCTTTGCCGCCGTAACCACGGCTGATGATGCCGGGACGGTACCCGGCTTTTTGCAACAGCGCGGTCAGGTAGAGCACCGTGGGCGTTTTCCCATTGCCCCCCACGGTGATGTTCCCCACCACCACCACCGGCACCGCCACCGTTACGGCACGCTTCCAGCCCAGCCGGTACAAGCCGCGCCGCACCGCGGTGATCAGAGCGAACAGCGCGGTCAGCGGAGCCAGCAGCCACAGCGCGGGATGGCCCTCCTGCCAGGCCCGCTCAAGCGCCTTACTCATCTCAGTCGCTCGCCTGCAGCTTCTGAAGCTGGGCGTAGATGCCGCGATGGTTCATCAGATCATCATGATCACCGCGTTCCACAATCTGGCCCTTATCCATCACCACGATCTGATCAGCGTTCTCAATGGTAGAGAGGCGATGCGCGATCACCAGGCAGGTCCGGCCCTGTTGCAGGGTTTCCAGCGCGGCCTGAATGGCTCGCTCGGACTCGGTATCCAGCGCGGAAGTGGCTTCATCGAGGATCAGGATCGGCGCATCACGCAGCAACGCACGGGCAATGGCAATACGCTGACGCTGGCCGCCGGACAGCAGTACGCCGTCTTCACCCACCAGAGTATCCAGCCCTTCCGGCAGGTCTTTGACAAAGTCCATTACGTGAGCGGCCTGAGCCGCAGACTCGATTTGCTCGCGGGTCACGCCCTCATCGCAGGCATAGGCGATGTTGTTGGCGATGGTGTCGTTAAACAGGATCACCTGCTGGGACACCAGGGCGATCTGATTACGCAACGAGGACAGCGAGACATCGCGGATGTCATGGCCATCAATGCGGATCGCACCGGAGTCGATGTCGTAAAAACGGGGCAGCAAACTGGACAGGGTGGACTTACCGGAACCGGAACGGCCAACCAGCGCCAGAGTCTGACCGGCGGGAATGGCCAGCTCGATCCCCTTCAGTACCGGATCGCTCTCTTCGTTGTAACGGAACACCACGTTGTCGAAGTGCACTTCGCCTTTAACGCGGCTCAGCTCAGTCTGGCCCTTGTCCACCGCTTCCACTTCATCCAGCACCTCAAACACGCTGCTGGCCGCGGCAATGCCGCGCTGGAATTCGGCGTTCACCCGGGTCAGGTGTTTCACCGGAGTCATCAGGCCCATCATGGCACCAATGATGGCCACAAAGGAGCCGGGAGTGAGGCTGTTCAGCACCGCCGGGAAGCTCGCCGCAAACAACACCACAGCCAGTGCCATGGAGCCGATGATCTGAATCGCGGGCTGGCTGATCGCCTGGGCCGCGGCCAATTTCATGTTCTGTTGACGGGTGCGGTTGTTCACTTTGGCAAAGCGCTCGCACTCCACCTCCTGACCACCAAACGCCAGCACGTTGCGATGCCCTTTCAGCATCTGTTCGGAGGCGCTGGTCACGCCGCCCATGGCGTCCTGAATGTTGCGGGAGATCTTGCGGAAGCGTCGGCTGACGAAGGTGATAACCCACGCCACAAGCGGGCCCACCAGGAAGAAGATGGCGGAGAGCTGCCAGCTTTCATAGAACATGATGAACAGCAGGCCCAGCACGGTGAAACCGTCCCGCACCATGCTGATCAACGCGTTGGTAGAAGCACGGGAAACCTGTTCAGTGTCGTAGGTGATCTTGGAGATCAGGTCGCCACTGGAGCGGCTGTCAAAATAGCTCACCGGCAGTTTCAGGTATTTCTCAAACACCGACTGTCGCATGGCACGAATCACGTGCTGAGACACCCATGCCATGCAGTACGTGGACACAAAGTTGCCCAGACCACGAATCATAAACAGGCCAATCACCACCAGCGGCGCCCATTTAAAGGTGTCGGCATTGCCGCCAGCAAGGCCATTGTCGATAAGGGGTTTGACGAGATAGATCATGGCAGCGTCGACACCGCCATACACCATCATTGCCACGATCGCGGCAATAAAGGCCATCTTGTAGGGCAGGACATAGGGCCACAGCCGTTTAAAGGTGGGCCACACCTGACTCTGATTTTCTGCGCTCATGAACGCCTTAGGGTGCGTTGACTCAAAGGAGCCATCATACCCCCCGCTGACGGTGATACCAATGTTCAGGCGCCAATTTGCGACTTACTGATGGTTATACCACCAGGGAGTCCGGTGACGCCGCTGGCTGATCACTTGCGGTTGGCCGTCAGGAGGGAACGTCACCGTCAGCTGCCCCTCCTCACCGACCACCCGGATTTCACTGCCGATCTGGCGATAGCGCGTCCTCACTTCCGGGGTGGGAAAACCCCAGCGGTTCCCCCACCCCGCCGGCACCAGAACCCACGAGGGTGACAACGCGTTCAACCAGGGCAGCGAACTGGAGGTGGCAGAGCCATGGTGAGGGCTCACCAACACGGTGACGGGCAACGCCTGCCCGGCCTGCAGCATGGCCTGCTCCGCCGGGGCTTCGATGTCACCGGGTAACAGCACCGAATGAGTACCATCGTCAATACGCAGGGTACAGGAGCCGTCGTTGCCCGAAGCCGGATTGGACTGCTGCCACCAACTCAGCGTCAGTCCCCGCCAGCGCTCCTGCCCTTCGCAGTGGCCCAGCACACCGCGCTGTGCTTTGACCGGCAGCGCCGCAAACACCGCATCGACGCCCCCGGCGTGATCATTATCGCCGTGGCTGACCACCAGATAGTCCAGGCCATCAGCCCCCCGCTCCCTCAACATCGGCAGCACAGCACGATCCGCATAGCTGTAGCCGCTTGGGAACGCGGCACCGGTGTCATACAGCAAAAAGTGGCCCTGACGCTCCACCACCGCCGCCAGACCCTGCCCCACATCCACCAGATGCAGTTGCCATCCCGGTTCCGTGCGCCAGGGCCAGAGCATTAACGGAAATGTCAGCAGTGCGGCCTGCCAGTGCCAGCCGCGCCAGGGCCGTAATACCAGTAACAGCAGAGAGGCGGTCACCAGTACCACCGTCACCAACAGCCAGGTTGGGGTACCGCCCCCCAGCCAGGGAAACCCCTGTTGCAACGTCAACGCCAGTTCACTAACCAGCGGTATCGGCTGCAGTACCCAGTCCGCCACTTTCAACAAAGGGCCACCTATAGCGGGGCAGGCCAGAGCGACAAGACCGCCCAACAAACAGAGGGGAAGAATGAGAAAGGTAAACAACGGCAGGATGACCAGATTGGTCCAGATGCCTTGCAGGGTATAGAGGTTGAGGGTCACGCCCTGGATCAGTGTCATCGCGACCGCCAAACCCAATTGCAGGTAGATCAGCTGCCCTAAACTGGCCTTCCAACCCTGACCCGGTGGTCGCCACCAGTTCAGCAGCATCAGCGCCACCACCGCACCAAAAGAGAGCCAGAAGCCGGCACTCAGCCCGGCCAGTGGATTAAGCAGCAACACCAAGGCCCCGGCGCGCAGCACCAACTCCCAGGGCCGGGCCTCCCGGGCGCGCCACAGCAGGGCCAGGGTCAGTATCACCATCAGCGCCGCCCGTCGGGTCGGTAAGCCGTATCCGGCCAATGCCGCATACCCCACCACCAACGCCGCAGCCAACAGCCAGAGCCCCCCGCGGCCTGCGCCGGAGTCGCTTGGCCAGAGTCGCGGCAACGCCCGTTGGCCCAGCGCCAGCACCCACAGCGCCACGATGCTCAGATGCAAACCGGATATCGCCACCAGATGGATCAGGCCAGAAGCCCGCAGTGCGTCCCAGCGCGCGGAATCGATGCCCCGGCGGTCGCCCAGCACCAATGCCCTGAGCAGGTCTCCCCTCGGCAAGTCGCGACTCTGCAGCGCCAGTCGCTCTGCCAGCAAACCGCGCCAATGATGATGGTCGATCAGCAGGGTTCCCGATTGGATGTGGCCGGTGGCGCTGATGCCCTCCGCAAGCAACCGCCGTCGTCGATTATCCCCCCCTTGATTCAGCACTCCGGCAGGCGCGCGCAATTTGACCGACAATTGATAACGTTGTCCCAGTTTCAGTCCGGGCCCGTCGTACCAGCCCAGTTGAATCAGATCGGACCAGAACAACGAAACTTTTTCGCCATTTATGGCCTCGACCTGCCACCGGGATCGCTGGTATATTTCGTCGCCGACCGGCAAAGAGGCCACGGTCGCCACCACCGTCGCCGTACCCGGTGACAAGGGGCGGTCCGGATGCGTCAACCGGTAGGCCTGTCCGTGAAACAGCAACAACCCCAATATCCCGCCCAGCAGGATGGGGTAACGTCGCAGCAATACCACGGCAGGTATACTGATGAGCAACAGAGGCACAGGAAGTAAGCCCGGCCAGACCGTGGCCGACAGCAAGGCAGTCATCCAGCCCAGCAAGAATCCGTTCACACTGAACGTTTAGGTGAATATCAAGCGCTATGCCAAAGAAGACGATTCAAAGATTTATGCCGGATCCGGAAGTGATCCGACAGCACAAGAGCCTCCGAATGCTGGGGCCCTGGATGCAACGCGCAAATCTTTGGCACCTGAATCGTCGTTCTGCTTCCGGCGCTCTGGCCCTCGGCATGATGGTGGCCTGGATCCCTATCCCCTTTCAGATGGTCGCCGCCGCCCTGTTCGCCATTCTGGTTGGTGTGAACCTGCCACTGGCCGTTGCCACCGTTTGGATCTCCAACCCGGTTACCATGCCGGTGATGTTCTATGCCGCCTATCTGTGCGGCACCTGGGCGATGGACTGGCCTCGTACCGGGTTCCATTTTGAACTTTCCTGGCACTGGTTGTCGGAGAGCTTCCACGCATTTGGGCCCCCCTTCTTTCTGGGCTGCGCCATTCTTGGAATGGCCAGCGCCGCCTTTACCTATCTGGTGATCAACAGCCTCTGGCGCTACTCGATTCTGTTCAGTTGGCGAAAGCGCCGGGACACCCGTAACGGACGGGCCCGCACCTGAAAAAAACGGCGCATAACGCGCCGTTTTTTATTTGTAACTCACTGGTAAATGGCAACAGCTGGCGCTGTCGACAGCAAAAGGGATCACGCCAGGCGTTTAATCACCCGTGCCGGCGTGCCGCCCACCAAGCAATCCGGTGGCACGTCCCGATTCACCACCGCGTTCGCTGCCACCACGGAGCGAGCGCCAATGGTCACCCCCTGATTTATCACCGCGTTGCCGCCAATCCAGGCATCGTCCTCAACCACAATCGGGAGGCAGTAGGTCTCCCATTGGCGTCGCTCACGATGATCGAGCGAATGCGAGGCGGTATAGAACTGCACATTGGGCCCCACCATCACGTTGTCACCAATGGTGATCGGCGCGCCGTCCAGCATGGTGACACCGGAGTTCAGAAAACTCTTGCGACCGATGTGGATGGTCTGGCCAAACTCACAGCGAAAAGGCGGACGCACCAACGTCCCCTCACCCATCGCACCAAACAGTTCGGCAAACAACGGCTGGGTGGCCGGAAAGTCGGCGCAGTGGTCAATCTTGTGGAGGAGGGTGAACGCGCGGTCACGTACCGTGCAGATCTCGGCATCAGCGCCATTAAAGGCGAGACCGGACATCATCTTTTCCAGTTCGGTCATGTTTTTTACTCAGGTGCGATAGAGCACCTTGGTCCTATATCCTAAATGACTAAAACTCAGTGATAACAAAGTTCCAATCGGCATGATTGGCAATCGACGCCAGCCACTGTAGCTTTTAAAGTCGTATCTCGAGAGTGCTCGCGCTAACACATCAAGGAGACAAGGATGCGCCTCCAAGTACCAACAATAGGATTGCTCCTAACCTCACTCCCGATATGTGCTTCGGAGTGTCCAACCCCTTCACATGAAGCGCTCTCCACACAATTGAACGCTTACATCAGTTCAGCAAGAGTCGATGAACAGCGTCTGCACCGATACTTCTCCTCCTCCTACAGAGACTACTGGCTGGAGAATCTTTTCAGAGAACGCAGTGAGGAAGACGCGCTGTTAGCACTGACCCAATACAAGCTTCTGCTGAACTTTGGCACGACCATCATTTCAAGCATAGAAACAGTTAGCGTGATCGAAGCCCTCTCCTGCAAAGGAACCCTATCAGTGCGTTACACGCCAATGCTGCCTAAGACTAATGGTCGCGACGTGCGCGAATTGCATCTGGATTATGTATGGGAAGAGACTAACTGGGCCATTGATCAGATAGATTTTTATTAAGCCCAACCACAACCCACATTCACTAACGACTACGTCCGATAAAGTACCTTGATGATGTGAAAACCAAACTTGGTTTTGACCGGGCCAATCGGCTTCAGGATCGGGCCGGTAAACACCGCTTTATCGAAAGTCGGCACCATATCCCCTTTGCGAAACTCGCCCAGATGCCCGCCTTTTTTGCCGGAGGGACAGGTGGAGTGCTTCTTTGCCAGGGTCTGGAAGTTGGCGCCCTTCTCCAGCTGCTTCAGCAGCTCCTGGGCCTTCTCTTCATGTTTAACCAGAATGTGCAGGGCACTGGCGGTTTTGGCCATGGGGGGAACTCCTCGTAAAAAAGGGCGCCGATAGTATCAGCTTTGCGCCTGCCCGGCGACGGACTTCAGGTAGTCCCGCTGCAGCATGTACATACGGATGGCATCCCGGTATTCACCGTCGGTGAAGAACTCCTCCATCAGGGTGCCCTCTTCGATAAAGCCGAAGTCGCGATAGAGTTTCACCGCGATGTGGTTCTGTGTGGCCACCAGCAGGTAAAGCTTATGGATGTTGAGCACCTTGAACGCGTACTCCACCGCCTTGGCCATCACCGGGCGGGCATAGCCCTTACCCTGATGGGCCGGGTCGATGATGATCTGAAACTCGGCACGACGATGGATGTGGGTGATCTCCACCAGCTCCACCAGGCCAATCGCTTCGCCCTGTTCGTTCTGGGCGATAAAGCGGCGCTCGGACTGGTCATGGATGTGCTTGTCGTAGAGCTGTTGCAGCTCGACAAAGGCTTCATAGGGCTCCTCAAACCAATACGCCATGATCTGGCGGTCATTGTTGAGGTGATGGACAAAACGCAGATCGTCCCGCTCGAGGGGACGGAGGCGAACAACGGCGGACATAAGGCTCCCGCGACAACGCGACGTAAAGTACCTGGTACTGAGTTTACAAAACCTGGGCCGGCTGCAGGCGACTGGCCTGCCAGGCGGGATACCAGGTGGCCACCAGAGTCACCGCGAAGGCCAGCACACTGACGCTGAGCACATCCTGCCAGTGAAGCTCTGAGGGCAGAAAATCGATAAAGTAGATGTCGCCGGAGAGGAAGCGGATGCCAAACAGTCGCTCAAGGCCGGCCATCAGAGCGGAGAGTTTCCAGGCCAGCAATGAGCCCATCACCGCCCCAATCAGGCAACCGAGCAAGCCAGTCAGCGCGCCTTGCACCATAAACGTCTGCAGGATGCCACGCCGGGCCATGCCCATGGTGCGCAGAATGGCGATCTCTGCCTGCTTGTCCCGCACCGACATCACCAGCGAGCAGATGATGTTAAAACTGGCCACTGCCACCACCAGCACCAGCACCAGATAGGTCAGCGTGCGGATCAGCTGAATGTCGCTGTAGAGGTGGCCCTGGGTGCGGGTCCAGTCGGTGATGTAGAGCGGATGCTGTTGGGCAAAGCCGATATTGCGAATCAGTTGCGGGGCTTCAAACAGGTTGTCTGCGCGGATACGCACACCAGTGACGCCCTCACCCAGCCCCGCCAGTTCAGCGGCGGCACCCAGGTTGGTAAATGCGACGGTGCGATCGATTTCACCGCCCAAATCGAACAATCCGGATACGGTCAGAAACTGGGTTTTATAGCCCGCCAGCGGGCTGTTGCCCCCCCGGGGCATCAACAGGCTGATGCGGTCGCCCACTTCAACACCCATCTGCGCCGCCAGGGCTTTCCCCAACACCACGTTGGGCTGATTGTCATTGAGGCTGTTCCAGGCGTCATCACTCATAAACCGGTGGGCGCCGGAAACCTTCTCTTCCCACTCCGGCAGGACACCCCGCACCGACACGGGCTTAAGGGTATCGCCCTTTTGCAGCATCCCCTGGATCAAGACAAATGGTGCGGCCGCCGCCACGCCCGCTTCCGCTTCGGCGTCCTGCACCATGGCGGGCCAGTCCACGATGGGCGTGTCGATGGCGGTCAGTTCGGCATGGGGCACCACCGCCAGCAGGCGCTCTTTCAGTTCCCGCTCGAAGCCATTCATGGCGGACAGCACCAGAATCAGTACCGCCACACCCAGCGCCACGCCCACCACGGAGGAAAGGCTGATAAAGGAGACAAAACGGTTGTGATTGCGGGCGCGCAAAAAGCGCCAGCCAATCTGCCAGGACAGTGAGCCCTTACCGGTCAGCATTCACCGCCTCCAGGTGCCCGGCCTTCATCTCCAGCTGACGATCCAGACGGGCTGCCAGCTCCCGGTCATGGGTCACCACAACAAACGCGGTGCCCTGCGCTTTGGCCAGCTCCCGGATCAGGCTGTAGATGGACTCTGCGGTGGTGGCGTCCAGGTTACCGGTGGGCTCATCCGCCAGCACCAGAGCCGGACGATTTGCCAGAGCCCGGGCGATCGCCACGCGCTGGCGTTCACCACCGGACAGTTCGCCGGGTTTATGATGATGACGTTCCGCCAGACCTACGCGCCCCAGCAGGTCGGCGGCACGCTCGGCGGATTCCCGTTTGCTCATCCCACCAATCATCAGCGGCATCGCGACGTTTTCCAGCGCGGTAAACTCCGGCAGCAGGTGGTGAAACTGGTAAACAAAGCCCAACTCGGCATTGCGCAGGCGGTTCCGCTGCGCTTCTGACAGGCGGGTCAGGCACTTGCCACGGAACCGCACTTCGCCCTCAGAGGGGCTGTCCAGCGTGCCGAGCAGATGCAACAGGGTACTTTTCCCGGAGCCGGAGCTGCCCACCACCGCCACCAGTTCCCCGGCATTGACGGTCAGGTTCAGGCCCTGCAAAACGCGGGTCTTTTGGCGCCCTTCCTGATAGACCTTGCCCAGGTCAACGCACTGCAGTAAGGGTTCACTCATAGCGTAGAATCTCCGCCGGATTGACTTGTGAGGCCCGCCAGGCGGGATAGAGGGTGGCCAGAAAACTCAGGGCCAGGGCACCGCCAACGACGGAGGCCACCTGCACCGGATCCACAATCACCGGCAGCGGCTGGCCCGGGGGCAGCAGCCAGATCCCCAGCACGGACAAGACCGGCTGAAGGTGATTGGCCAGCAGCAACCCGACGGTGAGGCCGACAACGGTGCCCAGTGCGGCACTGCTCATGCCCTGAACCGAGAACACCCCCATCACCTGACGGCGTGAAAGGCCCAGGGTTTTCAGGATCGCCACATCAGCGGTTTTGTCGGTCACCATCATCACCAGCGCCGAAACGATGTTGAACGCGGCCACGGCGATGATCAGCCCCAGCAGCAACGACATCATCCGCTTCTCCATCTTCACGGCGGAGAACAGTTGGCCATACTGGCTGCGCCAGTCGGTCAGCACCAGTTCTTCACCCAGTTGGGTTTTGGCTTTGGCAGCCAGTTCCTGGGAAAGCAGGGGCGCATCAAAGGCATCATGGAGGTAGAGGCGCAGGTCCGGCTTCTGGCGGATCAGGCGCTGGGCGTCGCTGAGGTTGATCAGCGCCAACCCCTTATCAATGTCGGAGCCCAGCTCAAACACCCCCGCCACGGTAAACTGACGCTGAGGTGGCACCCGGCCCATGGGGGTATAACGCGCGCCCTGGGCGGTCATCACCCGCACCCGGTCACCGGGCAGAACATTCAGGTGGCGGGCCAGCTGACTGCCCAGAATGATCTGGTACTCGCCCGCTTTCAGGTCAGCGAGGTTGCCGTAAAGCATGTGGCTGGCCACGGCGGACAGCGGCGCTTCCTGCTCCGGCTCAACCCCCAGCAACTGCACGCCACCCAACTCACGTCCCCGCTGCACCATCGCTTCCGAGGTGAGCATCGGTACTGCCCCGCGGATCCGTGGGTCTTCGCTGAGCAAGGGGTCAAAACGGGACAGTGAGCCTTCACGGGCCTCGATCACCAGTTGTGGCACCGCGCCGAGGATCTTCCCTTTCAACCGCCCTTCCAGGCCATTCATCACCGAACTGACGATGATCAACGCCGCCACGCCCAGCGCAATGCCAAGCACGGAAAACAGGGTGATAAAGGAGACAAAACGGGTGTCCTTGCGCGCACGCCAGTAGCGCAGCCCTACAAAGAGCGACAGAGAGGGCGATGCCAGGGACATAGGAGCCGGTTGGATAAAGTCATAAGTTCACGGATAATATCTAGAATTCACCACCGCTTACAAGGGATAACCATGTCCGAGACCGATCCGGGTTACTTCAGCGTTGAAAGCCCATTTGAGGCCCTGCTGGACCCCATCGAACACGACCAGCTCTGGCTCTCGGAAGACGCCCTGACGGCGGCGATGCCAAAGGCCTTTGCACTGATGGCCCAGGTGACCGACCTGGAAGGCCACTGCCTGCCCCTGCTGAAGGGCCTCGAAAAACACGCCAAAGCCCTGGCGGAGTACCTCAGCATTCAATCCCAGAAGATCGATCTGGTGCTGCAACAGCAGCTGGCCCAGGACCCCAACGCCCACTATCGTGGCCGCGGCCACCAGTTTGGTGGGTCTGGTGTTTCCGTCATTCTGGACCAGCCGGTGGACGTTGGCCAGGCTCTGTCGCTGCGCCTGTTCCTGCCTCATGCTCAGGTGGCAGTGTTTGCCCACGGTGAAGTCTCTCAGGTCACTGAACTGGCGGAAGGCATGCAGGTTGCCATCGCCTTTACGGCGATCCGCGAATCCGACCAGGATCGACTGGTCCGCGCCAGCCTGCAGATACAACAAAAGTTGCTTCGTGAGCGAGCTGAGCGCCGTCGCAGTGGCGAGGCCTGAGCCTGTTTTTTACAATGAACCCCTGAAACCTGACCCAAAGTCTTGCCCATGAGCCGTTTTTCCCCTCTGGTCCCGCCCGCCGGCGGCCCCAACAGTAAGCTGCGTTTAACCGGCCTGTTGGGGGCGGCGAAGTCCCTGGCGATCCACGCCATGGCCCAACGCCACAGTGGCCTGACCCTGCTGCTGACCCACGACACCCCTACCGCTCTGCGTCTGGAACAGGAACTCCGCTACCTGTGCCAGGACCAGTTGGACGTGCTGCTGTTTCCGGACCGGGAAACCCTGCCCTACGACAGTTTTTCGCCCCATCAGGACATCGTTTCGCAACGCCTTGAAGCACTGCACGCGCTGCCGGGCCTGAAACGCGGGCTGGTGATTCTGCCGGTGCCGACAGCGTTGACCCGGGTCTGCCCCGCGTCGTTCGTGGCGGGCAAAGTGGTGCGTTTTGAGCAGGGGCAACGGCTCGATATCGAGAAACTCCGGCAGGACCTGACTCAGGCAGGCTACCACCACGTTGATCAGGTGCGGGAGCATGGCGAGTACGCCATCCGCGGCGCCATTGTTGACCTGTTCCCCATGGGCAGTGACACGCCACTCAGGCTTGACCTGTTTGATGACGAGCTGGAAAGCATCCGCCCGTTTGACCCGGACAGTCAGCGCTCTGAAGGCACCCTCGCCTCGGTACGGCTGCTTCCCGCCCGGGAGTTCCCCACCGACGAAGCGGGCATCGACACCTTCCGCGCCCGATATCGTCAACGGTTTGAGCGCATCAGCAACGAGGCGGAATCGGTGTATCAGCAGGTATCCAAAGGGATCCTGCCCGGCGGCATCGAAAACTACCTGCCGCTGTTTTTTGACGAAACGGCCACGGTATTCGACTACCTGCCTGAAGACACCCAGGTGCTCACCGCTGGCCCGATCCAGGACGCCTGCGACCGCTACCTGAGCGACGCCGAATCCCGCTACGAAAACCAGCGTGTCGACCCACTGCGTCCGTTGTTGGCCCCCCATGAACTGTTCCTGCGCAGCGAAGAGCTGTTTGGTGAAATCAAGCAGCGCGGCCGCATCCAGCTGGAGCAGGAGATCTCTGAGATCGCCAAAGCGCCTCAGGCGGACGTGGAGCCAATCTCCGACATTGAGATTAACCATCAGCTGAAAAACCCGCTGGGGCCGCTGCAGGACGCCATGCAGACCTACCCACGGGTGCTGTTCTGCGTGGAGTCCGAAGGCCGGCGCGAAGCCCTGCTGGAGCTGCTGCGTCCGGGTGGCCTGAAGCCCGAGCCACAATCCCATCTCAGCGACTTCCTTCAGAACGACCTGCCGGTGGGGCTGATTGTCTGCCCGCTGGAGCGCTCAGTACTGCTGCGCAAAGAGGGGATTGCCCTGATCTGCGAAGAGGAGCTGCTGGGCAGCCGGGTGCGTCAGAGCCGCCGCAGCCGCCAACGCCGAAGCGTCAGTTCTGAGTCCTTGATCCGCAACCTGGCCGAGCTGAAAGTGGGCCAGCCGGTGGTGCACCTCAAGCACGGCATTGGCCGCTATATGGGGCTGGAAACCCTGGAAGCGGGCGGGCTGGAATCCGAGTTCCTGATGCTGGAGTACGGCAGCGGCTCCAAGCTTTATGTGCCGGTTAACGCGCTGCATATGATCAGCCGTTACAGCGGCGGTGACGAAGACACCGTCACCCTCAATAAGCTGGGCTCCGAGGCCTGGGAAAAAGCCCGCCGCAAAGCCGCCGAGAAGGTACGGGATGTGGCGGCGGAGTTGCTGGACATCTACGCCCGCCGGGAAGCCAAACCGGGCTACCGTTTCGGCCTGGATGAGATGGAATACCAACGGTTCGCCTCGGCGTTTCCCTTTGAGGAAACCGTTGACCAGTCTGCCGCCATTGGTGCGGTGTTAAGAGACATGACCAAGCCCCAGGCGATGGACCGTCTGGTCTGTGGCGATGTGGGCTTTGGCAAAACCGAAGTGGCCATGCGCGCCGCCTTTGTCGCCGTACATGGCGGCAAGCAGGTGGCGGTGTTGGTGCCGACCACGCTTTTGGCTCAGCAGCACTACGAGAACTTCCGGGACCGCTTTGCCGACTGGCCGGTTCGGGTAGAGGTAATGAGCCGCTTCCGCACCGCCACGGAACAAAAGAAGGTGCTGGAGCAGCTTGCCGACGGCAAGGTGGACATTCTGATTGGTACCCACAAACTGCTTCAGAGCGACATCAGCTTCCCGGACCTGGGCCTGCTGATTGTCGATGAGGAACACCGTTTTGGGGTTCGCCAGAAAGAGAAGATCAAAGCCCTGCGGGCGGAAGTCGACATCCTGACCCTGACGGCCACCCCGATCCCCCGGACGCTGAATATGGCGATGTCCGGCATGCGGGACCTTTCCATCATCGCTACCGCCCCCAAACGACGCCTCTCGGTGAAAACCTTTGTGCGGCCACAGGAGGGGGCACTGGTGCGCGAAGCACTGATGCGGGAGATCCTCCGGGGCGGCCAGGTGTACTACCTGCACAACAGCGTGGAAACCATTCAGGACTGCGCTAAAGAGTTGGCCGAACTGGTGCCGGAAGCGCGTATCGGCATTGCCCATGGGCAGATGCGGGAGCGTGAGCTGGAACAAGTAATGAGCGACTTCCACCATGGTCGCTTTAACCTGTTGGTCTGCACCACCATCATTGAGACCGGCATCGACATCCCCAGCGCCAACACCATCCTGATTGAGCGGGCGGATAAGTTTGGTCTGGCTCAGCTGCACCAGTTGCGCGGGCGGGTGGGCCGCTCCCACCATCAGGCGTACGCCTACCTGCTGACACCGGCGAAAAAGCTCAATAAAGACGCCGCCAAGCGACTCGAAGCGATCGAAGCGCTGGAGGACCTGGGTGCCGGCTTCCTGCTGGCCA
The DNA here is from genome assembly GCF_019801015.1 of Marinobacter nauticus. Taxonomy (GTDB): domain Bacteria; phylum Pseudomonadota; class Gammaproteobacteria; order Enterobacterales; family Shewanellaceae; genus Ferrimonas. Next base: position 22,589 of record NZ_JAHVJZ010000010.1, on the reverse strand, counting down.
CGCAGGATCTGGAGATCCGCGGGGCCGGTGAACTGTTGGGTGACGAGCAAAGCGGCCACATCAGTAAGATTGGCTTCAGTCTCTATATGGAGATGCTGGAACAGACCGTCAATGCACTGAAGTCCGGCAAAGAGCCGTCGCTGGATCAGATCCTCTCTGATCAGGCGGAGCTGGAGCTGCGGATCCCGGCCCTGTTGCCAGAGTCCTACCTGCCCCACGTCAACACCCGACTGGCCATCTACAAGCAGATCGCCTCCTGCACCAATGAGGATGACCTGCTTCAGGCCAAGGTGGAGCTGGTGGACCGTTTCGGCCGTCTGCCAGAGCCGGCCGAGAACCTGTTGGCGGTCACCCGACTGAAGCTCAAAGCCACCACGCTCGGGATCCGGCGTATCGAAGCCCACACCAATGGCGGCAGCTTCGAATTTACAGAACACACGCCTGTTCAGGCACAAACGCTGATTGCCATGCTGCAATCCAACGCCGGTCGGCTTAAGATGGACGGACCGACCAAACTCCGGTTTATGGACGATATTGAAGCGCCCCAGGCTCGCCTGGACGCTGTCGCCGAGTGGCTCAACAAGCTCTCGGTGGATCTCAAACAAGAGGCCACGCTTTCGTGAAATACCTGCTTCCCCTGCTGACTGTACTGACCAGCATTGCCAGCCCCATTGCCCAGGCTGAAGACCCCACCTGGTTCGAGGTGGAGGTTGCCGTGTTTACCCGGCCGGATGCCAGCGGCGAAATCTGGGACCAGGATCAGAGCCCCATCGCTCTGGGCAACAGCCGTGATCTGATTGGCCCGGTGCTGATGCCGGACCTGTCTCAGTTCGAGGCGGCGCTGTCAGAGTGCAACGCCAATGAGTGGCTGATGGACCCACAGGGGTGCCAGGAGCGCCAGGATAACCGCCAAATCCAGATGCCCGCCCAATTGCCAGCGGTGGCGGTGGCTGAAAAAACCGGTAATCCGTTGGAGGGCGAGCCCTTCCTGCTCACCCGTGATCAGCTGCAGTTTTCCGATACCCTGGCTCAACTGGCCCGCAAGCCCGGTTACTCCGTACTGCTCCACACCGGCTGGCAGATGCCGGTCTACGGTCGCCGCTCTGCACAGCCCTTTGCACTGTATGGTGGAAAAAACTTCGCTGAGCAGTTCCAGAGCAACGGTCATCTGAAACCACTGGAAGACGACCTGCTCTCCCAGTTCGATTTCTTTACCGGCTTTGCACCGCAAAGCCGCCAGGAAGGCCCGCTTTGGCAGCTGAACGGTAAACTGAAGATCTATCTGGACCACTTCCTGTTTATTGAAGCACGCCTGGATCTGCGCGAAGAGGGGGAGCGGGTATGGAGCGTTGAGGCCATCGAAAGCGACCCCGATGCCCTGCAGGCGGACGCGGCAGAGGTGGAGCAGCGGGAGCCGTTCCTGCTGACCATTCCGTTGGATCAGAACCGACGGGTACGCAGCCGTGAGATTCATTACTTCGACCATCCCAAGATGGGACTGGTGGTTCAGATCCGTCGAATGGAACAGCCTCAGGCGGCTCAGCCGTCAGAGGGAGAAACCGTTACACAGACTAATCCGTAATCTCAAAATCCAGATAGAGATCGTCGCCGTCGTAGTCGCTCACCAGAACGTCTTCGACGGCGGCCTGCTCGGGGCCATGATGCGCCCAGTCCACTAAAGCGTCTACGGCGTAATCTCCGCCCTGAGCCAGGATCTCAACCGAACCGTCCGACAAGTTTCGGACATAACCGGTAACCCCAAGGCGCTTTGCTTCCTGGCGAGTCGATGCCCGAAACCACACTCCCTGAACATCCCCAGTGACTCTCGCCACAATCTTCTTCATTTTTCACCCCTTTACGCCGTCGACAGGCCGCTCCGTTTTGGCGGGCATAACATTGTTTTAGCGAAAGGAAGTGTGGCCGTCCAGTATGGAAACACAAGAACAAGAGACGAAAAAAGCAGCTAACGAAACCGCTGTTAGCTGCATCGGGCGACAAACGCAAAGGCTCCTTGGGTAAAAAAGGACCGAAAGGCCCTCACCAGGGTCTCGTCTGGCGAAACCCGAGCCTGCGCGCACAGAATACCGCCCCATTACATTTATGCAACACAGTAATGGCCACATACCTATGAGGAATGACCAGTGCTCACTCAATGCCGTGATCAGGCGGCGCTGTCACCGGTTTTCGTTTTGAATTCGTCAATGCGCTTCAGGTGTGCACTGATGGATTTGAACTTGTGCGCCTGCTCTTCGTCCCATATCACCGAATAGAAAGGCGCCAGTTCCGCCTCAATTCGCTCAGTGTTCAGCACGTCATTGTTGCGGGACAGAATCACCAGGGAACGGCCCAGATTTTTGCGCCGGAATTCACTGACACACTTATTGCGGATGTCCTCATACTCTTCCGGCCGATCAATCTTGCCGGGCATGTTCTCCTCAGGCCACAGGTTGGGATTGAACAGAACCGAGCGGATACCGCACAGGAATCCGATGCGCTCCGCCCAGTAGCCGCCCAGACCGACGCCGACGATCAGCGGTGCCGAGTCGTCGGACAGCTTGAGCTGTTTATCGACTTCCTTAAGCAGATGCTGCATATCGTGTTTCGGATGCAGGGTCGAGTAACTGACAAAGCGAACGTCCTCCTCGATAAACTGCAGCTGCATCACCTTTTCGTGATTGCCGGGGCTGGTCGCATCAAAGCCGTGTAGATAGATAATCACCCGTCTCTCCTTGTCGCCCGGTAGAGCGTCTTCCTAGTGTACTTCCCGCAGTCTGTCCGCCAGCGCTGCCGCTTGCTGCCATTTGTCAGAGCTGACCAAAGCAGTCCAATTGACGGACGGTTTGCCCTTCATGGCCTGTACCCGCTCCGGCACCTGCTGCCACGGCGCCAGAACCCGGGCCACCGCCAAGGCGGCTTCGCCCTGATTGCAGATAAGGGCAATGTCGCAACCGGCGGTCAGCGCAGTATGAGTGCGTCGCAGGTAGTTTCCGGCCCCCGCAGCGCCGGCCATGCCCAGGTCGTCCGAAAAAATCACGCCCTGGTAACCCATCCGCTCCCGCAGGATCTTGCCCAGCCAGGTGGCACTGTAGCCTGCGGGCTGATCACACACCGCCGGAAACGTCACGTGGGCCGGCATGATCGCATCCAGCTTAGCGCCCAGTGTGACAAAAGGCACCATATCCTGAGCCTCGATCTGCGCCAGCGGTCGAGGGTCAACCGGGGCGGCCAGGTGAGAGTCGGCCTCGACACTGCCATGGCCAGGGAAATGCTTGCCAACGCAGGCCATGCCCGCGTCATGCATCCCTTCAATATACGCCCCCGCCAACGCAATCACCGCGTCCGGCGTCGAACCAAAGGCGCGTTCGCCGATCACCTGGGAGATGCCGTTCAGATCCAGCACCGGGGCAAAGCTGAAATCGATGTCAAAGGCGCGCAATTCACTGGCCATCAGCCAGCCCATCTGCTTCGCCCACTCCTGCGCCTGGCGTTGATCGCCTTCCGCCCCTTTCAGGATCTGGCTGGCCGCCGGCAATACGGTGAACCCTTCCCGAAAACGCTGCACCCGTCCGCCTTCATGGTCCACACTGATCAACAATTCTGGGCGACGACGGCGCACATCGGCGATCAGCTGACTAAGCTGTTCCGGGTCGGAAAAGTTGCGGGTGAAGAGAATGAGGCCACACAGGCTGTCGCACGCCAGCAGTGCTTTATCAGTATCGGTCAGTGCCGTTCCAGTCAGATCGGCCATCAATGGACCCATGCTACGCTCCAAAGGTAAAGATTTCAGTCATCGGATTGGGCTGTGGTGTGCGCTAGTGTACCATCCGGCTCACTAAGATGATGTCACAGGGAAGAGAGATGATCAGCGTATTCGATATGTTCAGCATCGGCATTGGCCCCTCCAGCTCACACACCGTGGGCCCGATGCGCGCGGCCAACCGATTTATTGAGGATCTTCGCGCTCAGGAGCAGCTGGCACAGATCACCGAGGTGCGCTGTGAGCTGTTTGGCTCTCTGGGTCAAACCGGCAAAGGGCACGGCACTGGCACCGCAGTGGTGCTGGGCTTGCTTGGCGAAGCCCCGGAAAGTGTTGACCCGGACAAAGTGCCGGAGATGCTCGAAGCGGTGGCCGAGGCGCAATCGATGATGCTGGGTAAAACCCAGCAGGTGGCGTTTACCCGTGCCAACGGCATCACCTACCATCGCCGCAAGTCGTTGCCCGAGCACGCCAACGCGATGACCCTGCACGCCTATGCCCGCGATACACTGCTCTACAGCCGCACCTACTTCTCCATCGGTGGCGGCTTCGTCCTGGATGAAGACGAAATCAAGCAGAGCGACAGCATCAACCAAATCACCATTCAACAGCCCTACCCCTTCGACACCGCCCAGGAGCTGATGGATCAGTGCACCGAGCACGGCCTCTCCATCTCCAGCCTGATGATGGCCAATGAGTGCGCTGTGAGTGACCGGGAAACCGTCATTGACGGTCTCTGGGCCATCTGGCAAACCATGCGGGCCTGCGTTGACCGGGGCTGTCGCAGCGAAGGGATTCTCAGTGGCGGCCTGAAGCTGCGCCGCCGGGCACCGGCGCTATACCGTCGCCTCCATGCCGAAGGCCTGACCAACCGCGACCCGCTCAATGCCATGGACTGGGTCAACCTGTTTGCGCTGGCGGTCAATGAGGAGAACGCTGCGGGAGGCCGGGTGGTCACCGCACCGACCAACGGCGCGGCGGGCATCATCCCTGCCGTATTGTGTTACTACGACAAGTTTGTGCAGCCGGTGGACCGGGAGATCTGCGCCCGCTACCTGCTGAGCGCCGCCGCCATCGGCATTCTGTACAAGAAGAACGCCTCCATCTCCGGCGCCGAAGTGGGTTGCCAGGGCGAAGTGGGCGTGGCCTGCTCCATGGCAGCCGGAGCCCTTACCGAGATTCTTGGCGGTACCGTGGTGAACGTGGAGAACGCCGCTGAGATTGGCATGGAGCACAACCTCGGCCTCACCTGCGACCCAGTGGGCGGGCTGGTTCAGGTGCCGTGCATTGAGCGCAATGCGATGGGCGCGGTAAAAGCCATTAACGCCTCCCGTCTGGCGCTGCGCGGCGACGGTATGCACAAGGTGTCCCTCGACAAGGTGATTAAGACCATGTGGGACACCGGCATGGACATGCGCTCCAAGTACAAAGAGACCGCTAAAGGCGGACTGGCGGTCAACATCGTCGAGTGTTGATGCCATCATGACAAAAACGCCCGGCCATTGGCCGGGCGTTTTGATTGGGTCGCCGCAGGATCAGCGCATCGGCAGCTCAATGTCTTTGAACATGGCGTCGATCTGCGCCTGGTCCCGCAGGCTGAGAGCTTCTTCCACCCGCGGGCGGGTCAGGTGCGGCGCAAAGCGCTCCATAAAGTCGTACATGTAGGTGCGCAGGAAGCTGCCCTTACGGAAACCGATCTTGGTGGTATTGGGCTCAAACAGGTGGGACGCGTCCACCACCACCAGGTCGTCAGTGTCCTCCTGCTCCAGCGCCATGGTGGCCATAACGCCCACCCCCAGCCCCATCCGCACATAGGTTTTCAGTACGTCAGCACTGGTGGCCGAGAACACCACCCGGGGGTCGCCGTCTACGGTGGCAAACGCCTTCTCCAGCGCGGAGCTGCGGTTAAAGCCGAACACGTAGGTCACCAACGGGTATTTCACCAGCTCCTCAAGTCCCACCTTGCTGCTCTGCGCCAGGGGATGATCCTTCGGAAACACAATAGAGCGATTCCAGTGGTAGCAGGGCAGCATCACCAGGTCATGGAACAGATGCATCCCTTCGGTAGCAATGGCAAAGTCGGCATCGCCTCTGACCGCCATTTCGCAGATCTGGTCCGGCGTGGCCTGATGCATATGCAGGTTGACGTTGGGATAGCGGTGGATGAAGCCCTGAATCACCGAAGGCAGCGCATAGCGCGCCTGGGTGTGGGTGGTGGCGATGTTCAGATCGCCACGGTCCGGTTGGGTGTACTCCTGGGCCGCACGCTTGATCCCTTCCACCTTGCCGAGGATGTCACCGGCAATGTCGATCACTTGCTGACCCGCCGGCGTAACGTGGGTCAGGTGCTTACCGCTGCGGCCAAAAATCTGAATGCCCAGCTCATCCTCCAGCATGCGCACCTGCTTGGAGATCCCCGGTTGAGAGGTGTAGAGACTCTCTGCGGTGGCGGACACATTGAGGTTGTTGTTCACCACTTCAACGATGTATCGGAGCTGCTGAAGCTTCATCGGCCCATTCCTTTGCCTGAAATTCAATTAAGTTATAGACACACTGGCTAAACAAATCAAATCGGAATAAGTATATGCAGATTAACTTCAATTATGGCAGGGCAACGCAGACCCGGTGCGCTTCTTGGTTTTAATTGCGACCGACAACACCCAAGGGGGCACACTGGAGCGGGCAATTCTGCGTTATAGGGTGTAGCATAGGCAAAGCTGAATTGAGCGAGGCAGATCAAGGACCTTGCACCGAAGCCCCGGCCAGACCGGGCGTGTCGGCCGCTCAGTTCAGGAAGACCAATTCGGCAACAGAACAATACAGGTTAAGCCAACCATGTCTTTTACCCTCGTGATTCTTCTGCTCGGTGCCCTGCTGCTGCTGGTTATCGGCATCAATCTGATCCAGCATCACAAGGAGCAGGTGGAAAACGTTAAGCGTCAGGAGATGGCCAAACAGCGCGCCATCATTGAAGAGACCGAACAGATCCTTTCCATGGCACCGGCACTGCCCTTCAGCACGGTACTGCTCACCACCCTGAATCAGCGGATTCTGGAAGCGCTGGACGCAGCCCTCGCCGTAGACGCCCGCAATACGGATCTGAACCGTCGCAAAACCGACATTCAGGCCCAGATCGCGTTACTGAAAAAGTCAGAAGAGCGTGCCCCGGCATTGGAGAGCTTTGTCGTCCCCAATAACGAGAAGCAGGTTCTGGCCATTGTGCAGACGCTGAAGCGCCTGAAGGCCGTTCTGCGTAACGAGCACAACAAGTCCCGCCTGGCCCACGAGCGCTATGTGGAGGAGAACCACCGGGTCGACCTGCTTCAGGTTCGCATCAACGCCACTGTGCTGTTCGAACGCGCACGCCTGGCCATGCAGAATGACCAGATGGGCTCCGCCAAGCAGCTGCTCTCCAAGCTGGTGGCCACCCTGAACACGCACGGTGGCGCTGACCATCTGTTCAAGGACACCATGATGGAGCGGGCCAACGACCTTCTGAGCGAAGTGGACCGTCGTCAAAACGCCAACCTGCACCAGGTGGCGGACAAGCCCGAAGTGCCAAAGGACGACCTGGACCAACTGTTCCAGCCCAAAAAGAAGTGGTAACGACAAAGGCAGCCCAATGGCTGCCTTTTTTCTTGCCCGTGTCGTGCCCTCACCTGCCACGGTCTGGACCTGGCCCCCGCCTCGTTCCGCTTACCGCCACACGGTAAGCGGGCAGTAAAAATCCACCTGCATAGCAGGTGGCTTTGACTCGGCCCCCTTTAAGGGGGCTGCTTAGTTCTCGGGGTCGCCAAAGGCATGAACGGATAGTGCTCCACTCACCTCCTTTGCCGGGACGGCCCGGCGGCCGCCAGAAGGGCTTCGCGTTCACGCCTGTCGGCGTTCACCCATGCTCGGCTGGCCGCTCGAGCCTTCCCTGGCTCTCGGCCTCATTCCCAGTCCTTCCCGCTCGGCGCTGCGAGTCGGCGCATGTGGACGGCTTACGCCGTGAGGGTCTGGTGCATGCCTCTCCTTTTTTGTGCACCGGCTTTCAATCCGTCTCGTCTCTTAGCAGTACTCTTCGGGCAAAGCCCAGAGCAAGCGATCACCACCTCCATAGGAGGTGGTTTAGGGATGACAAAAAAAAGCGCCCTTCCGGGCGCTTTTCTTATTTCTTGGATTTGCTCTTCTTGGTCTGTTCCTCGACCCAGCGGCTGTTCTCAAAGCGGGCGATCCAACCGGTCGCCTTACCGTCCACCTCGGAAGCCACATACTGCTCCTTGGTCTTACGGCTGAACTTCACCACTGCCGGGTTGCCATCCGGATCCGCCACCGGCGCTTCCGCCAGGTAGTAGAACTTCGGCGAGATGCGATCCTTAAAGCGCTTCAGCTCTTCCACCTTCGGCGCACGGGTTTCGCGGCTCTTAGGGAAGGTGCTGGCGGCCAGGAAAAGGCCTGCGGCACCGTCACGCAGCACAAAGTGCGCATCGGACTTCTCACAGGGCAGTTCAGGCAGCTGAACCGGGTCTTCCTTCGGCGGCGCCACCTCGCCGCTCTTCAGCAGCTTCCGGGTGTTTTTACAACCGGTCTCTTTGCTGTCGGTGCAGGCGAAGTACTTACCAAAGCGGCCGTTCTTCAGCTCCATGTCACTGCCGCAGCGGTCACACTCGATGATCGGGCCGTCATAACCCTTGATCTTGAAGGTGCCGGTCTCCACCTCGTAGCCGTCGCACACCGGGTTGTTACCGCAGACGTGCAACTTACGGGTTTCGTCGATCAGGTAGCTGTCCATGGTGCTTTCGCACTTGGCACAACGACGCTTGTTCACCAGCGCTGCCGCTTCCTGATCGTCCGAGGTGATCGCTTCCGCTTCCTCGCCCGGAGTCAGGTTGATGGTGGTTTTGCAGCGCTCTTTCGGCGGCAGGGCATACCCGCTGCAGCCCAGGAACACACCGGTTGTGGCAGTACGGATGCCCATCGGACGAGAACAGGTCGGGCAGGCGATATCAGTCATCACCATCTGGTTGGCCCGCATGCCGCCCTCTTCCGGCGCCAGTTCCGCCTGAGTGAGCTTGTCGGTGAAATCGCCGTAGAACTGATCCAGAACCGCTTTCCACTCCAGTTCACCCTGGGCGATTTTATCCAGGGTCTCCTCCATTTCGGCAGTGAAGTGGTAGTTAAGCAGGTTGGTGAAATTCTCCACCAGGCGGTCGGTCACGATCTCGCCCATCTTCTCGGCGAAGAAGCGACGGTTCTCCACCCGGACGTAACCGCGGTCCTGAATGGTGGAGATGATGCTGGCATAGGTGGAAGGACGGCCAATACCGCGCTTCTCCAACTCCTTCACCAACGAGGCTTCGTTAAAGCGCGCCACCGGCTTGGTGAAGTGCTGTTTGGGGTCCAGCGCTTTCAGATCGAGCACATCGCCTACCTGCACGGCAGGCAGGGTGGTGTCTTCGTCACCCTTGCGGCCCATCGGCGGCTGCACGCGAGTCCAGCCATCGAACACCAGGATCCGGCCCTTGGCTTTCAGCTCGTAATCCGCCGCAGTGGCAGTGACGGTGGTGGAGTCGTACTTGGCCGGCACCATCTGACACGCTACAAACTGACGCCAGATCAGTTCATACAGACGCTGGGCATCACGCTCCATGGTACTCAGGGTGGCCGCTTTTACGGTGACGTCAGAGGGACGAATCGCTTCGTGCGCTTCCTGAGCACCCTGCTTGGCACCGTACAGGTTCGGGCTCTTGGGCAGGTATTGCTCACCGTACTCCTGACCGATGTAACCCCGCGCGCTCTCCACCGCCTCTTTGCTGAGGTTGGTGGAGTCGGTACGCATGTAGGTGATGTAACCCGCTTCATAGAGACGCTGGGCCAGGGTCATGGTTTTCTTCACCCCGAAGCCCAGGCGAGTACTGGCTGCCTGCTGCAGGGTCGACGTGATATAGGGCGCAGAGGGCTTGCTCTGGCTCGGTTTGTCTTCCCGGGCGCTGATGGTATAGCGGGCACCTTGCAGCGCCGCTACGGCGCGGTCAGCGTCGCTCTGGTTGGCCATCTTCAGGGTGTTGCCCTGGAATTTGGCCGCCTGCATCCGCAAGGCTTCGCCAGAGGCGCTGCTCAGATCCGCATGGAGGTCCCAGTACTCTTCCGGTACAAAGGCGCGGATCTCACGCTCACGCTCCACCACCAGTCGCACAGCAACGGACTGCACCCGGCCGGCAGACAGGCCTCGGGCCAGTTTCTTCCAAAGCAGCGGCGAAACCATAAAGCCCACCACCCGGTCGAGGAATCGACGGGCCTGCTGAGCGTTGACCTTGGCGTTGTTCAGATGGAGAGGGTGAGAAAACGCTTCCTGGATTGCAGACTTGGTGATCTCGTTAAAGACCACGCGACGATAGCGCTCCGGGTCTCCACCGATCACTTCCTGCAGGTGCCAGGCAATCGCTTCCCCTTCCCTATCCAAATCCGTTGCGAGATAGACGGTGTCGGCTTTTTCAGCCAGGGTTTGCAGCTCTTTGACCACCTTTTCCTTGCCAGGCAGTACCTGGTAGTTGGCGGCCCAGCCATGCTCCGGATCGACGCCCATACGCCCGATAAGACTCTGGTAGTCTCGCTCGCGCTTATAGGCCGCCTTGGTTTCCGGATCCATCTTGCGCACCTCAGCCGCCGTTTTGGCGGGAGGGGCCTTGTCAGTGGACTGGCCACCAGAAGTGGGCAGATCACGGATATGACCGACCGAGGACTTCACAACGAAATCCTTGCCGAGATATTTGTTAATGGTTTTCGCCTTGGCTGGCGACTCCACAATGACCAGGGATTTGCCCATAGCGACGGGATGAGACCTTTTTTCAGCGTTGGAAGAGAATTGGCACCATATATAGTGGCATGAGTCGGGAGATTCAACCCTAGCGGCCAAGGATGCCAAGCACTTAGACGCTTTTTGTCCAGTTAAAAAATTTTTGAGACTAAAAACGCATTTCCAAAAAGTAGTAATGCATCGGACTTCCACAAGCAAGCAATAGTTATGCAGATGTTTCTGTAGCACGACATTTTTGCAGCTTGTGGCTCACACTATTGCACGTATACTGGCGGAAAATTCCCCGAGCTGTGGCGTAGGATGCGCACCCTCTGACCCTGTCTGCTGCCGGCCGCCTGCCGACGCCCAAACAGCCCAAATCAAAGGAAGGACCATGAATCACCTCGAAGCGAATTTTGATGGACTGGTGGGCCCCACCCACAACTATGCCGGTCTGTCCTTTGGCAATGTGGCCTCTCAGAGCAACGCTGCGGCCATCTCCAACCCCAAAGCCGCCGCACTGCAGGGTCTGGCCAAGATGAAAGCCCTGCACGATATGGGCATGACTCAGGGCGTTCTGGCCCCTCAGCAGCGTCCTGACCTCAATGTCCTTCGCCGACTGGGCTTCTCCGGCACCGACGCTCAGGTGCTGGATAAAGCGTACCGTGAAGCCCCATCCATTCTGCTGGCCGCCTACTCAGCATCCAGCATGTGGACCGCCAACGCGGCCACCGTCTCCCCCAGTGCCGACAGTGCTGACCGTAAAGTGCACTTCACGCCCGCCAACCTGGTTAACAAGTTTCACCGCTCCATTGAGCCGGACGTCACCGGCCGCATTCTGAAAGCGACGTTTTCCGATTCGAACCACTTTGCCCATCACCAGCACCTGCCGGAGCACGACCAGTTCGGTGATGAAGGCGCTGCCAACCACACCCGCCTCTGCCGCAACTACGGCGAAGCTGGCGTGCAGTTGTTCGTCTATGGCCGCTATGGCTTCGATGCCAGCCAGCCGGCGCCTATGAAGTACCCTGCCCGCCAGACCCGCGAGGCCAGTGAAGCGGTGGCGCGTCTGCATCAGCTCAGCGACGCCAACACCGTTTATATCCAGCAAAACCCCGATGTGATTGACCAGGGCGTGTTCCACAATGACGTGATCGCTGTGGGCAACCAGAACGTGTTGTTCTACCACGAGCAGGCATTCCTCAATACCGATGCCGCCTTTGCCGAAATCCGCAGCAAATTTGGCGACAGCCCGCTGCACTTTATCCGTGTTGGTACCGATCAGGTCAGTGTGCTGGATGCGGTAAAGAGCTACCTGTTCAACACTCAAATCCTGACCCTGCCCAGCGGTGAGATGGCGATCATCGCGCCCACCGAGTGTCAGGAAAATCCGGCGGTCCACGCTTACCTCTCCTCTCTGGTGACTCAGGACACGCCCATCAAGCAGGTGCACTACTTCGATGTGAAGCAGAGCATGCAGAACGGCGGCGGCCCGGCGTGTCTGCGTTTGCGTGTGGCCCTGTCCGAGCAGGAGAAAGCGGCCGTCAATGCGGAAAGCCTGATGAGCGAGCGCAAGTACGCCGAGCTGACTCAGTGGGTGGAGAAGCACTACCGTGACCGTCTGACGGCGGACGACCTGCGCGACCCGCAGATGGTGGTGGAGTCCTACCAGGCGCTGGACCAGCTGACCCAGATCCTCAAGCTCGGCAGCGTATACCCGTTCCAGCGTTAAACCGAAGCAGATTAAAAAGGGGCGCCCGTGGCGCCCCTTTTTTTGTTGCCCGCAGAATCACGGCACCGGTGCCGGCTCAATGCTTACGGCATCGGACGCGATGAGTCCCTTCGGAGTTTCAATCTCCACCCGCAACGTGCCATAACCATCAGAGGTATCGACGCCAATGGAGTAGAGGCCGCCGCCACAGCTGCTGCGATAGTCCGCCAACACTTCCCCTTCATTGGAGACGTGGTAGACGGCCGCAGAGGTGCTGCGCATGGTGAAGCCAGCGCGGCCTGCGGTTTTCAGCGGGTCGTCCGCGCTGAAGCTGATGCTGCTGCCATAGGGCACCGGGTTCAGCGTGCCGTCTTGGGCCACATCGTAAATGCACGCCACGGCAGTCACCGGCTCTTCCAGGCTGGTCGCCTTCCAGACCGTCTCGTTCTGGTTGTGCCAGCAGTCATACCAATTGAGGCCATCGCCATCTTCATCCGCCACATCGTAGTGACAGAAGTAGGCAGAAGGGCTGCGGCCGGACATCACGATCACGCCGCTGCTGTTCACGTCCACCAGTTCCTGACTGCACAAGCCACCGCTCAACGCCGCATCCTGACACAGCAGACCGTTGTATTGCCCGTCTGCCCCGTCAAATTCGCCGTTCTGACTGCGGTCAATCAACTGCTCGATGCTGTCATATCCGCCGTCCTCGTTCTCATCAACAAAGGCTTCCTGCTCGTCAAAACGGTCGTCGTACTCCCCGTCGTCATACAAGCCGTTACCATTGAGATCGAGGAAGGACTCTTCCCCTTCGGCAAAGGCCAGCACGGTAACCCGGCCGTTATCCGGGCGGAAGTCCTGAGAAGTCCACTCAACGCTGCAGCCGCCACGCTGAGTCACGCAGCGGGACACGATGGAGCCACCCTCGGTAATAAAGGAGATGGCGGTGCCATCCGGAACCGGGTTGTTAAAGTGGTCTGCCGCCAGCAGGTTGACGGAAACGCGTTCGCCGTCGTAGTGCCAGGCCTCCGGGTTATGGAGGGAGAAGCTCAGGGAGAAGCTGTCTTTATCCGGCAGCCCGGTGCCCACGCTCAGCTCTTTGGAGACACTGGCGATTACCGGGTCGCTGTCGATCACTTCAGCCTGAACACGGACGGAGCCAGGCAGGCTTCCGGAGCGCAGGGTGGTGGTCACCAGGCCTTCGCTGTTACTGCGGGCCTGCGTGGTGTTCATGGACACCTTCTCTTCACCACTGGCCAGGATAAAGCTCACGTCCACGCCCTGCTTGGCACGGCCGGATTCGTCCAGCACCTTAAAGGTCACCACGGAACTGGTGTTGCCGCCGGTGCCGTCCAGTTGCAGGTAGTCCGGTGCCGCGGAAACAAACTCAATGGTGGCCACCGGCGTCGTCGCCAGCGTCACAGTGACTGAGTCAGTGGCCACGTCGGTGCCCAGTGTCAGGGTTGCAGTGATCTGGTCCTGCTGGTCGCAGCCCGTGGCCTTATAGGTCGCGGTCGCTTCGCCGTCGTTGGCCATCACCTGGTCATCGATTTCAGCGTTCCCCGTCAGGGCGCAGGTGGAGCTGAAGTTCACCAGCACCGGCTCCACATAGGGTTGGCCATCCACCAGCAACGAAGCGGTCACCGCCAGGGTTGAGCCGTCCGCTAGCGATTCCCCGTCAGCCAGAGAGCTGCTCAGCGACAGGTCCACATCAATGGCATTGATTTCGGCAAACAGGCTGGCCGTGGTATCGGCGTAACTGCCCTTAACGGTCACGATGCCTTCCCCATCATTCGCCTGCAGCCTCAGCAGCGCGGTGCCATCGGAGCCGGTCAATACGCGGCCATCCGAGGGGATCAAGGCGCCTTTGTCGGTGCTGACCTCGACCAGTTCACCAACCACGCCGGTGCCATCGCGTTGCGCCGCCACCCGCAGGACTGCCGCCTTCTGGGCATCAAATTGAGAGGTCTGAGTACAGTCAGTCAGGCTGCCGGCATTGGGATCCGGACAGGACCACATGGAAACCGCCAGAGTGTGAACCGCATCGGCGGGAGGATTGGTCGGATCGACCGGGTCTGTGCCTGGATCAGTGCCGCCGTCGAGCGAGCCGCCGCCACTGCATCCGGTCAAAGACACCAATGCGCACGCGCACAGAAGTGGCAAGTGAGATAGTCTCATCGCAAACGTCCTGTAAATTGATGACAAACTTTAATTTTCCCTTAAGCAACACTTAGATTAATTTATCTCACCCCAAATGCCACGATCTATTTTCCTGCTCCCTCCCCATTTAACATCGGCGCACCTTTTGCTACCTTTTCGGGGTTTTTCGTACCATAGGGTTCCTGCTAGGCTAACCCCCACGATAAAAACGATAATATTGTTAAGGAAGTTACATGACTGCTAAACCAACCAGGAAAATGGGGCTAACGGCCAAGATTCTGCTGGCTATGGCGGCCGGTTTAGGGATCGGCCTGGCGCTTCGCCTGTTGTTCCCGGGCAGCGCACTGGTGGAGGACGTCTTCACCAACGGCATCTTCAATGTATTGGGTGCCCTGTTCGTTTCTGCGCTGCGCATGCTGGTGGTCCCCCTGGTATTTGTCTCTCTGGTCTGCGGCACCGCGACACTGTCAGACCCTTCTCGCCTGGGACGCTTGGGTGGTAAGACCCTGGCGCTTTATCTGTTCACCACTGCCGTCGCCATCTCGCTGGCGCTGGGCTCCGCGCTGCTGATCCAGCCGGGTGACGCCACCATGCAAGCTGCCAACATGGCGTTCGATGCGAAGGAAGCGCCCTCCCTGAGCGACGTCATCATCGGCCTGGTACCGAAGAACCCGATCAACGCCATGGTTGAAGGCAATATGCTGCAGATCATCGTGTTCGCCATTCTGTTCGGTTTCTCCATCGCCCACATCGGCGAGCGTGGCGAACGCCTGCGCCAGTTCTTCATCGACCTGAACGAAGTGATGATGAAGCTGGTGACTCTGGTAATGGCCATTGCCCCTATCGGTGTGTTCGGCCTGATCGCCAAGCTGACCCTGACCCTGGGCATGGAAACCTTCGGCTCGGTGGTGAAGTACTTCTTCCTGGTGCTGGGTGTGTTGATCATTCACGCTCTGGTGGTGTACCCGGTACTGGTCAGCACCCTGAGTGGCCTGAACCCGCTGACCTTCCTGAAGAAGATGCGCTCGGTTCAGCTGTTCGCCTTCTCCACCGCCAGCTCCGCGGCGACCCTGCCCATCTCCATTGAGAACGCCAACTATCGTCTGGGCGTGAGCAACCGCGTCAGCTCCTTCACTCTGCCACTGGGCGCCACCGTCAATATGGACGGCACCGCCATCATGCAGGGTGTAGCCACCGTATTTATCGCCCAGGTGTTTGGCATCGACCTCAGTGTCTCTGACATGCTGATGGTGATTCTGACCGCGACCCTGGCGTCCATCGGTACCGCCGGTGTGCCTGGTGTGGGTCTGATCATGCTGGCCATGGTGCTGCAGCAGGTGAACCTGCCGGTGGAAGGCATCGCCCTGATCCTGGGTGTCGACCGCCTGCTGGATATGGTGCGCACCGCGGTGAACGTCACCGGTGATGCCGCGGTTTCCGTGGTGGTGGCCTCCTCTGAAGGCGAGCTGTCCCGCGAGACCTTTGACGACCCGCTGGCTGGCCAGAGCAAACTGGATATGGACTCGGTTCCTCACGTTCGTCAGTAATCGTTGCCGTACGAAAAAGGCGAGCCTGATGGCTCGCCTTTTTGTGTTCTGGAAACAGACCGGGGCTTGCCCCTTCTCCAGACGCTCAGGCAGTCAAATACTGATAGCTGTCATCGCTCCGGTCCCTTTTGCCCCGGTATTTGTCGCTGAAGTTCTCTGCCCAGATGGCGGATGCGCGCTGATTCTGGTTCCAGTCGAACACGGTGGAACGGTGCAAAATCTTCCACTCCCCGTGGCGACGTTCGAATCGGAAATGGTGTCGCCCACCCAGAATCCCCTCTTTGTCGACACCGTCTTCCTCATGGACATGGTAGGCCCAGACATAACACTCGGCGGTCGCGCTATCGCCGTCCACCTCAATCAGCGGATTGCTGATCCGATGCTGCGTCACCTTCAGTGCCCTGAATCCCTCCATCGCCGGCTCAACAAAGGCGTGGGCGTTGTCGTTGTAGAAAAACAGGTCGGGAAAAATGGGGTCCTGATGCTCCTCAATGGCCTCTTCCCAGTAAGTTGATTTCATCAGTGCGCCATCCACCCGGTCCAAAGCCCGGGCAAATTTGTACATCAGTTCGGTCAACTCCTGTTTGTCCAGAAGCGTCTGGAGCTTTTCCTGCATTGTCATGGTGATACCTCGCGCTCGCACTTCAATACTCTTCGGCGGTGCCGGAGCCCCCCGCCTTTGTCACTCAAACCGGCTTCCGGTTCGACGAATGCGACGACAATAGCCCAGAACTTTTTTGAATATAACTATGGTAAATTGAATTCCATCTATTCCACTATGTTGTAGGCCTCGATAATGGACCAGCTCAGTGCGATGCGGGTTTTTGTTCGGGTGATTCAATCCGGCAGTTTTTCGGCGGCTGCCCGCGAGCTCAGCACCAGCCAGGCATCGGTCAGCAAAAAAGTCGCTGCGCTTGAAGCCGAGCTGGGGGTAAAGCTCCTGACCCGAACCAGCCGTGACCACACACTCACCCAACCCGGAGCCGAGTACTATCAGCATTGCGTTGATTGGCTCGGTGAACTGGATGAAGTTGAATCCCGCATTCGCGCTCAAATTGTGGCGCCGAAAGGGGTGCTGAGAGTGGCCGCACCCTACCCGTTTGCGCGACAGGTGCTGGCGCCAATTGCCCATCAATTCCTGCGCCATTATCCGGAGATAAAACTGGATTTTGTGGTGAGTGACCGACTGTCGGACCTGATTGGCGAGGGCATCGATGTGGCGATTCGCGCCCGTCAGTTGGAAGACTCCTCGCTGATCGTCAGACACCTGTTCGACAACCCGATGCTTGTGGTGGCTTCACCGGATTACCTCAACCAGCACGGCACTCCCACCATGCCGGCGGAACTGAGCCGACACGACTGCATCCTCTACTCGACGGACAAAACCGTGCAGAACTGGCGATTTCACGACGGGGAGACCGCCCTGTCGGTTCCGGTTCAGGGCAGCTTCCAGAGTGACAGTGGCGAGATGAATCTTGAGCTGGCCCTGGCGGGACTCGGCATTACCCAATTGCCACAATGGATGCTCGATGCCCATCTGAAAAGCGGCCGATTGACTCGCCTCTTGCCTGGCTATCAGGGTGAAAACATCCCTTTTAATGCGCTTTACCCACAAAGCCGTCATGTACCGCTGAAGGTCCGCTGCTTTATCGACTTCCTGAAACAAAAGCTCGCCGAAAACCCACTGCTTGCGACCTAACAACGGCGTTAACGCTGTGCCCCACAGCCTCCTGGCAAGGCACAAAAAAGCCGGCAATCTGCCGGCTTTTTCTTTCAGAGACGGATGCTCAGTGGCTGCGCTGAGCCAGTTCCGCCAGTTTCAGGCTGCCACGTTCTATGGCGCTTTCGGCGGCGCGGCCAAAGCGTTTGGCCAGGTTCTTCTTCTCTTCATACTGAAGCTGAAGCACCTCTTTATCCTGCACCATCAGGTAATCGTCTGAGGTCTGGATGGCGTCCACCAGCCCCAGCTCCAGCGCCTGCAGGCCGAACCAGTGCTCGCCGGTGGCCACTTTGGAGAGGTCCAGCTCCGGACGGTAGCGCTGCACAAAGTCTTTGAACAACTCGTGGGTCTGCTCCAGCTCTTCGCGGAACTTCTCACGACCTGCGTCGTTGTTCTCGCCGAACATGGTCAGGGTGCGCTTAAAGTCACCGGCAGTGTGTTGCTCAAAGTCGATGTCGTGCTTCTTCAGCAGCTTGTTGAAGTTGGGGATCTGGGCGATCACACCGATGGAGCCAACAATGGCAAACGGCGCGGCGATGATCTTGTCGGCCACGCAGGCCATCATATAGCCGCCACTGGCCGCCACTTTGTCCACCGCGATGGTCAGCGGGATGTTGGCCTGACGGATGCGGTCCAGCTGGCTGGCAGCGAGGCCATAGGCGTGCACCATGCCGCCGCCGCTCTCAACGCGCACCAGCACTTCGTCTTTGGCTTGTGCCACGGTAAGCAATGCCGAGATCTCCTCGCGCAACTGACTGACCTGCGCCGCATCGATACCGGCCTTAAAGTCGATCAGGAACAGGCGCCCTTCCCGCTCTTCGCCTTTATCCGCTTTGGCTTTCGCTTTCTCTTCCGCTTTGCGGGCTTTTTCCCGGGCCTTGTACTGATCGTCGCTCAGCAGTTGATGGCTCAGCTTGTCTTCGTACTGCTCAAACTTATCGGTCAGGTTATGGACCTTCAGCTCTCCCTTGGCCCCTTTGCCACTGCGATTGGCCACGGCAGCGGCGATGATCACCGCCACAATGGCGGCAACCAGGGTCACCGCTTTGGCCAGAAACAGGCCGTAATCGTATAGAAACTCCAAGGTACTCTCCTAAGCGCGACTTTGGCCCTAGTGTACCTACACCGACCAGACACAAAAAGGCCCGGTCGATGACCGGGCCTTTTTTCATCAGACAGTTGTGCGTTTATTCAGCACACTCGCCGCCTTTGATAAGGCAACCGTTGCCAACGCTGATGGTGCGACCCTGAGTCAAAGCATGGTCGGCCACCTGAGTTTGCATCTCAACCGTCACCAGCGGAGCAATGGTCGGATCCACACCCGGAATACCACCGGTGCTCGGATCGATCAGCGAGCTGTGCTGGCCTTTGGTAAAGCGCACGACGCCACTGACCCGACCTGCAGAGTCGGAGGTGGTCTCGGTGATGGCCGGCAGACCCAATGCGCGGATCAGCGGCTCGGTACCGGACAGCGGGAAGCCCTCAATGGTGTTCGGCAGAGTCTGATCCTGAGGGTTGGTACCGCCCTCATCAATATCTCCCACCACTTCAATCAGGTGCACCGGCGTAGTGTCTTTAGCCATGCCCAGCAGCGCACCGTGGTTGATCGGGTCCATTGACTCAATCGCGGTCTGCACGGCAAAGGCAAACGGCGGGATCACCTCCGCTTCAATCTGTGCGACGACGGCTGCACACTCCGGCGACTCCACAATGCCACCCGTCATCTCGTCAATGCACTGCGGCGCAATTTCAGCAACCAGAGTCACCATCAGAGTGGGATTAAAGGCGGGTGAACCCACAAAGGTACCGGCCAGGCCACCGGCCGGCGCCACCAGAGAGGCGTTACTCAGTGCGTAAGGGTTGGCACCCAATGCCGGATTCCACAATGTGGTGTAGGTGGCGGCACCCGTACCGACGATACCGCCAAGGCTCAGCCCCTGCAGGCTGACTTTGCTCATATCGAAGGTGGGCGGTGCACCGGCACCGACTTCAGCCATGGTCAGGCCGGTAAGAGCCAGACGCAGCGCCAGGTTATCCACGATGCCCTGACGGAAGTTATCCCGTACAGAGAGCGTGCTGCCGATGTTCACAAACACCAGCGGGTTCCCGTTGTCATAAGCATTGGTTCCCAACAGGGCGCCCACACTCGGGTCAGTGGCACTGACGGCAAAGACGCCATCCGGGCCCATCAAGGCAGAGCGCGCGCCATGCAGCGGCATATCGATGGAAACCGTGGCGACACCTTTAGCTGCATAGGTACCGGCATGAATCAGATTAAGTTCCTTAACCCCACCCAAGCCGTGCAGAGTCAGAGCTACCGGCCATCCAGCGGTAGGAGCATTCCATGGCGCGCCTTGGGCGGCATAGAAGGCAGTAACACGCTCAGCATCCGGGATGGTCATCTGCACCGGAATGGTAACCCGCTCAGTGGGGGCCGGTACCGGGTTAAAGCGGGTCAGGTGACGGGCAGTATCCACCGGTTCACCGGCGTCGGTCACAAAGCTGGCACCCACCAGTACAGACGGGTCAACCAACGCTTCGTTGGGGTCAATGCCTTGAGCGATCGCCTGAGTGGCAAAACTCTCCTGGCTCAGCAAGCCACCTTGCACCGCCTGCAGTACCGCCACCGGGCTGTCACCCAGTGCGCTCCAGCGGCCATTGATGTCGCCCCCATTTTCCAGGCTCGGCATCACCTGGTAGTAAGGGATGGTCAGCTCGGCGGTGTACATATCGGCCAGGTCGGCCACGATGCAGGCAAAGTCACTGGGATCACAATCCGGCAAGCCATCGCCATTCAAATCCGGGCCTTTCATGCCCAGCGCATCGGCAACAGTCACTTCGCCGAACTCCGGCATGCCCGGTACGCGGTACATCGGCATCGGTTGGCTGAATTCAGGCTTAAACACCGCATGAGCCGGGTCCTGGGAGGCCATCAGCAGGGACACGGTGCCCGCCACATCAGTAACGGACTGAGTGGTAAATACGCCGGTGTAGGTGATGGTCTCTTTATCCACGGAGTGGGCCGCGGCCAGGGCGTTTTCGTAGTTGTTAACCAGGCCCTGCAACAGCAGCTGATCAGGCGTCACCAGCGGATCCGTGGTGATGTCCATTTTCAGCAGCTCGTAGGTGGTGGACGGCATCACCGTCTGACCGTCGGTGTCGCTGATCTGGGTGGTGGTGATCACCGCGTAGCTGCTGGCCGGTGCCAGCGGCTTCAGTGGCACCATATTGATGGTGTTGCCGGACGGCGAGGTGATGAAGTCTTCACCAAAGATCAGTTCGTCGCCCACCTTACAGATGGTGAGGGACTCGCCGCCTGCGCACTCCGGGTCCGGAGAAAGCGGGCCGCCCAGTGTCACTTCAAATACGCGAACCGAACCGGGTGCTGCGGCGGAAGCCGCATCCAGCATGGTGTCGTCAGTACCGGGGATAACGGTGATGCTCATCGGCATGGTGGTGGACCAGCCATCCAGGGCACCCAAAGCAATCTGGGGATCGGTGTAGTCGCCGGACTCAGCTTCGCCGGGGATCTCCAGCGTGCCGTCAAAGGTGCCAGAGAACAGCAGATCGTTCGGCAGTGCGAGTACTCCAGCGCCCGGATCAAAAGCGACCCGCGAGAAGGGGGTCGGTGTTGGCGTGTTCTCGATGGTTTCCTGGTAGCTGTCGCCGCTGCACCCCACCAGCCCTAAGGCCGATGCCACAGCCGCGCTGAGCAACAAACGTTTCATTGGCTCTCCCCATTCCTTTGCTTTTATTTTGTCTTCCGGACCACTTTTGGTCACAATAACGGCCTGCAATGCCGGACGGGATCACACCTCCGACATCGGGCAACAGTAGCCAAAGTAACGCAAAATCCTATGGTTAGCTACACTTTTGCAACCTTGCCGCAGCACAAAAAAAGAAAGCGAACAACCATTTGTTTAAAACACTAGTTTAACTTTGCGGCAACTCCTGAAATACGGGGCTTTGCGCCGAGCCAGTCGAGTAATAGCATGTTGGAATACTCTGCCTCACCCGAACTCCTGAAAGACAAAGTCATCCTGGTTACCGGTGCCGGAGACGGCATTGGAAAGGAAGCGGCCTGCCAGTTTGCCGCACACGGTGCCACCGTGATCCTGCTGGGCCGAACCGTGAAAAAGCTGGAAGCGGTCTACGACGCGATTGTCGCCGCCGGTGGCCCGGAGCCGGCCATCGTTCCGCTGGATGCCAAAGGCGCAACCGAGCAGAACTACCTGGACCTGGCCGACACCATCGAAGGCCAGTTTGGCCGCCTTGATGGCCTGCTGCACAACGCGGCGGTACTCGGTGCCCTCTCCCCCTTCGAGCAGCTGGGCAAAGAGATGTTCGATGAGGTGATGCAGGTGAACGTCACCGCCCAGTTCCTGATGACCAAAGCGCTGCTGCCGGTGATCAAGAAAGCCCCGCACGGCTCCATCGTGTTTACCTCTTCCGGCGTGGGCCGAAAGGGCCGCGCTTACTGGGGCGCTTACGCCATCTCCAAGTTCGCCACCGAAGGGATGATGGAAACCCTCGCTGACGAGCTGGACGGCTCCAGCGTGCGCGCCAACTGCATCAACCCGGGCGCCACCCGCACCGGCATGCGCGCCACCGCTTTCCCAGCGGAAGATCCGCAAACCCTGCGCACCGCCACCGACCTGATGCCCACCTACCTGTACCTGATGGGTGACGACAGCCTGTCGGTCAACGGCCAGAGCCTGGACGCGCAACCCAAGCGCTGAAGCCAGTAAAAAACCACCTGCATAGCAGGTGGCTTTGACTCGGCCCCCTTTAAGGGGGCTGCTTAGTTCTCGGGGTTGCCAAAGGCATGAACGGATAGTGCTCCACTCACCTCCTTTGCCGGGACGGCCCGGCGGCCGCCAGAAGGGCTTCGCCCCTCTGGACTCCCCTTTGCCTCC
>NZ_JAHVJZ010000009.1 GCF_019801015.1 Marinobacter nauticus | reverse complement strand
CCTCCGGCGCAGCGAAAGCCCCTCGCTCCCACTCCTTCCCATTTCGGCACCGGCCAGACTCGCTTCCATGCTCGGCTGGCCGCTCGAGCCTTCCCTGGCTCTCGGCCTCATTCCCAGTCATTCCCGCTCGGCGCTGCGAGTCGGCGCATGTGGACGGCTTACGCCGTGAGGGTCTGGTGCATGCCTCTCCTTTTTTGTGCACCGGCTTTCAATCCGTCTCGTCTCTGAGCAGTACTCTTCGGGCAAAGCCCAGAGCAAGCGATCACCACCGCCATAGGCGGTGGTTTAGGGATGACAAAAAAAATCGCCGCACAAGGCGGCGATAAAGAAACCTGCGGTCATCAACCGGCCCGGGGTTAGGCGGTCCGGGCCGGCTGATGGCGCAGGGGGGAGGACCGCTTACAGGAAGAAGCGGAAACCGACGGCGTACTGGTTGTCGCCATCACGGTCGTCACCGGTGCTGATGTTGTACTCAGCAAACAGCAGGGTGTTGCTGCTCAGGTTCTGGTGCACACCGAAAGAGACGAAGGATTCGTTCCACTCACCGTCGCCGTTGTCTTCGAAGCCCGGGCGGTCGCTGCCGTCGTAGGTCATCTCAACTTTGCCGTCGCTCTCCAGCTGACGGTAGGAAACGAACGCGGTGGTGTTGGTCTTGAAGCCGTAAGCGGCGATCGCTTCCAGGCCGATGGAATCACCGGTAAAGCGCATGCCCGCTTCGGTGTTGGTGCCCTGCTGGTAGGAGGCCGCCAGGTAGAGGTCTTTACCCCACTGACCGTACGCCGCACTCACCTGCCAGGAGCTCAGCTCTGCATCGTGCTTGGAGGAGTCCACCACGGTGACACCGTAGATCTTGTACTCGCCGTCGATGTCACCACCGACGTAAGAGGTGCCCAGTTTGAAATCGCCGATCTGGTAGATCAGGCTACCGCCGATGCGCTGGTCCAGAGCGCCGTTTTTGCCCTGCCACTGCAGACCCAGGTTCAGGTTACCGAAGTCACCCAGGCTGAAGCCTTTGCGGTACTGAATCGCTTTGTCGGCACGGCCCATACCGGAATCGCCACCGTCGGTGTCGCCGGTGTAGATGCCCAGTTGGTCAGAGCTGAATACCACCGGCATATCGGTCCACCAGGCGGCATCGTAGTAGGTGGACCACTCTTTACCGAAAGAGAGGCGGCCGTAATCTTCGTGGCTGATGCCCATGTAACCCAGACGGGTGGAGAAAGAGTTCCCGGAGGTCATCATGTTGTAGCCGGTCTCAATCTTGGCATCCAGAGCGTAGTCGTTGCCCAGATCGCGGTTGAAACCGAAGTTGATGCGCGGAGAGTTCGGACGCAGCTGAGTGTCGGTGTCCACACCCTGGTACCAGTCAACGTTGCTCAGCTGAGCGGTCAGGTGACCCCCCAGGGTGATCTGGTTTACGCCGTCGTTGTACAGTTCAACGGCTTGGGCAGGCATGGCCATGGCGGCCGCGACAGACAGAAACAGAATGGACTTTTTCACGCTTTGATCCCTTTGTGGATTCAGTTGAATTGCCTTTCTGAGAGCGAAAGCTGTGCCAGCACGGTGTTTGCGGGTGGATTGGGCCAAATCTTTGAGTCGGAAGACCAAATGACGAAATACCGTAAGCCGGGCTCACGAGATGTCGTCGCGATAACGAAATTGAACAAGTCGGAAACGCGCCGGATCACAGTGGCCGAAGCGGTTCACAATCCGGGCCAGCACACACCCACAAAAAAAAGGGCCCCGTAGGGCCCTTTGACATCGGCGGAGCATTACTTCCGCTTCATTTCCTGATACTTAAACTCGTGGCACTGGTTGCAGTACACCTGAGGCTTCTTGTGCTCTGCGTGGCAGTAGGCACAGTTCAGATCCGTTCCATAGTGCAGGGAATCGTGCGGGTTCGGCTCAAACTCGGCACCGTGGCCAGGACGCTTGGTGGACTCCACCAGATCTTCCATCGGGCCGTGACAACCCAGGCAGGTTTCGGTGGCCGGAGCGCTGAACGGCTTTTGGTCGCCGTGGCAGGCCTGGCAGTCCACGCTGCCATCGGCAGAGGTGAACATCTCCTGGTGGTAGGACTTCATCGGCATCTTCGCCGCCAGAGCCGCATCGTTTACACCCAGGGCCAGGAACATGGCGGCCAGCAGAGTCAGGTTACGTTTCATCATCTTATCCTCGGCTTCTCTCAGGCCAGTTGCAGGGTTACGGCGTCGCTGGCGTACGCGTGTTTGGCGGCGTTACGACCGGTTACCACGCCTTCGGCCACAGCACAGGCACCCAGACGGGATGCACCGTGGATACCACCGGTGGCTTCACCGGCCGCGTACAGACCTTGGATCGGCTTGTTGGTCACCAGGTGCAGCACTTCAGAGTGGGTGTTTACGCGAACACCGCCCATGCAGTAGTGCACTTTCGGCCACATGCGGACGCCGTACCACGGGCCCTCTTTCAGCTCGAACGCCTGCATCAGCGGACGGCCAAACTCTTTGTCTTCGCCGGTGCGAACCGCTTCGTTCCAGCGCTCAACCTGGGCCACCAGCTTGTCGGCCGGCATGCCGTAGATCTTGGCCAGCTCTTCCAGGGTGTCGGCTTTCTTGATCACGTCGTACTTCATGCCCCAGGCCAGGGTTTGCGCCTGAGCGGCACCCTTGGCGTTGGTGAAGCCCACCGGGTAAACCGGCTTACCCTGGTCGTCACGACGGGTCATGATGGCGTCGGCACGGGCCTTACGGTCTGCCAGTTCGTTGAAGAAACGCTCGCCGGTGCGAACGTCCACCACCAGGCCGTTCTGGTAGGTGGCGATGGTGTTGAACTGAGACGCGGTACCGAACCCTTTCTCGTCCGGAGAGGACCACGGACCCAGCTGGATCTGGTCCAGGTGAACCGGGTTGGCGCCTTCCAGCATCATCAGCTTCAGGGCGTCAGCGGTGGCACCGGCGTGGTTGGTGGAATCCAGTTCGTCGGTCAGGGACGGTTGCTGGATCTGACGGAAGTCGATGTCGCGACCGAAGCCACCGGTGGCCATGATCACGCCTTTGCGGGCGCCATAGGTTTTCGGGCTGCCGGAGCGCTTCTTCGGCCAGAAGTATTCGGACTGCACCTGAACACCCACCACACGGCCGGACTCGTCTTTCACGAAACCGCGCAGTTCGGTCTGGGTGTACATGGTCACACCCTTCTTGTTCGCCACTTTGATCAGCGGACGAATGATGCCGGCGCCGGAGCTTTCGCGGGTCTGCAGAATGCGCGGTACGGAGTGGCCACCGAAGTGCTGAACGAACGGTTTCCATACGGTGCCGCGCTCTTCCAGCCACTTGGCGGATTCCGCAGTGCCGTCGCACACCAGTTCCAGCATCTTCTTGTCGTTCATGCCACGGCCTGCGGCCAGCATGTCTTCCACCATCAGCGCCACGCTGTCTTTCACGCCTTCTTTGGCCTGCAGGTGGGAACCGGCAACGGCCATGGCACCGCCGTTGATGGTGGAGTTGCCGCCAAATACCGGCATCTTGTCGATCACCAGTACCTTGGCACCGTCTTCCGCGGCCTGTACGGCTGCGGCCATGCCGGCGAAGCCAGAGCCCACAACGATGATGTCGTAGATTTCATCGAACTTCGGGGTTTCTGCCTTGCACTCGCTGGCGCGGCTCGGGCCAGCCACCATCAGGGTGGCACCACCCGCGGCCAGGGCCGCGGTTTTCTTCAGCATCGCGCGACGCGACGCCAGCATGGGCTTGTCGTTTGACATGGATTGCTCCAAATAGGTCTTCTGCGTGTTATGCCAACCTGAGTGCACGGGGCGTGCCAGCGGGCCAAATCGAGGTAAAAAGGGCGGAAACTATGATCCACCCCTACCAGTAACGAGATCTCGTCAGTGGCCACCACGAGATTTCGCAAAGCCCGGTTCGAACGGTGTCAAAAATCACAGATGACGGGATCGCGATCCCATTTCACTGCCAATTCGAACAGGGTTTTACGAGATCTCGTCTTTTCGCCGCTTTTTCAGGCATAAAAAAACCGGTGCCGAAGCACCGGTTTGAGAGGGATATGGAGGATTGAGCGGATCAGTACTGCTCAACCACCAGTTTGCCTGCGGCGATGTCCGGGGTGTACGGACGGTCAACGTTCACGAAGGACACTTTGGCGCGGTAGGCGTCGTACAGCTTCTCGGTGGCCTTGCCCAGCTTCAGATCCGGGTTTTCCATGCGACGCAGGTCGATGGCCTGAGTGCTGTGCAGCAGTTCCACACCGAACATGGTGTACAGGTTGTCGGTGATGCCGATCAGGTTGTCGGAAGCCAGCTTCAGGTTGGTGAAGGTGTCTTCGATGTTACCGGCGATGGCGATGCCTTCGAAGGTCACCGGCTGAGCCAGGTGCTTGTTGCGGGTGTGCAGGTCAGCAAAGGTCTTCTGTACCGCACCGAACGCGTGGCCCATGTTGCCCGGGGCGGTCAGGAAGCGCGGCAGGCCGGTGAAGTGATCGTCAGACAGACGCAGGGTACGCATGGCGGTGTTGTGAGACACCTGAGCCAGAGCGATGTTCAGCTGCTGAACCGCCATGGCCACCGGCAGCGGGTTGAAGTTCGCGGTCGGGAATACGCCGCCTTTGCCATCAACCAGGTACTGCTGCAGCTGAGACTCTTTCAGGTGCGCTTTGGACGGGTTCAGCACAACGGCCGGGTTGTCGTCGGAAGCGTTAACCTGGATCAGCAGCATCTTCTCCAGCTCATCCGCGGCTTTCTGCGCCATGGCGAAGGTGTAGCCGGTGGTGCGGAAAGAGAGCGGGTCCTGCAGCGGGCGCTTGGCGTTGGCATCCCACAGGTAGGAACCGTCCAGTTGCTCCAGGATGGTTTCGGACATCGCCTGTACCGACGGGAACGGACGGACGTCGTTGGTCTGCGGCAGGTAAGGCGCCACGTTGCCGTTCAGCGCTTCCAGGGACAGGGCGAAGGTGGTCGGGGCCACTTCCATCACCTGCTCAGCCTGCTTCAGGCCTTTCATCGCGTAAGCGGTGGCAAAGGCGTTGTTGGACAGAATGGACAGCGCGTCTTTGCCGATCGGAGACAGCGGCTCGATGCCGGCGTCTTTCATCGCTTCAGCGGAGCTGACGCGCTCGCCTTTGTAGAACACTTCCCACTCGCCGATCATCGCCAGGCCCACGTGAGAGGCCAGCAGAATGTCGGCTTCGCCCACGGTACCGCGGGACGGGATAACCGGAATGATGTCGTGGTTGAGGTACTCAACGTACAGGTCGGCCACTTCCGGCTGAACGCCGGTCTGACCGTGCAGCAGGGTGTTCAGGCGTACCGCCATGCCCAGACGCACCATCTCCTGGTCCATCGGCTCACCCACACCAGCGCTGTGAGAGCGCAGGGCGTTGTACTGGAACTCACGGGAGGCTTTCAGCGCTTCCGCCGTCATCTCACCGCTGGCATCGAACAGTTTGTGGTCCTTGTTCAGACCCACACCTACGGTCAGGCCGTACACCGGCTTACCGGTACGGGCAGCGGTCATCAGGGTGTCGTAGGCTTTCTCCAGACGCTTCTCGGCCTTACGGTCGATCTTCACCTCGGCATCGCCTTCGGCGATCTCCCAGGCCTGCTCCAGAGTCATATCAAAGCCGTTCAGTACGACGGTGTCTTTAGCGTAAGCGCTGCTTGCGCCCAGGGTCATCAGGACAGCCAGGGCAATTTTGCTGGTTACGGTGTTCACTGCACACTCCGTTGGTCTTTCATCATTCATCGTTCACTGGCCAATGCCAGCGTGTGACGATGTGGCAGCAGTTTATGTGCCAGTGGGCTTTGCGGCGCGCCAAAAGCATTGAATCGGGATCAAGCGCAATCAGCTCCGAGATTTCGTGCAGCTTTAACACGATATGTCGTAACCCGTAACGAGATGCAGAAACGCCCAGCGAAAAATCGTGCCCCCCTCCACGACGAAAATGCCAACAACGACGCGAATCACGAAGTATCGTGACTTTGTCAGCAAAACATGAATTTTTTCGCTGCGATTATGATCCAGATATGACGTTCAGCGCAGAAGTGTTGCGAATTGTGTCGCTACACTGCCTCCCTGCCGATGCACATAAGGAGGTTGTCTATGTCGTTGGAGTTATCGCTGTACCGGGAGGTCACCCAAACCCTCTCCAGCAGCCTTCAGATTGAGAATGCGCTGAAAGCCTGCTTTGCCGAATTGCAGCCCCACTTTCCTGCCGACGGCATCTACATCAACCTTTTCCTGCCTGCCAGTCAGGAGATCCAGGGCGTCGCCGTTGCCGACAGCAAAGGCGCCAAACAGCTGGATCGTCGTATCGCGCTGACCGAAGAGATGTGCCAACTGCTGCAGGACCCGGACCGCCCGCCGGTTCGTATCCTCACCGATGTGCGTCAGGATCCGGTCACCCACCATGTGCTCAGCCAGGTGTTGCCTCAGGCGCGCTCGGTGGTACAGATAAGGCTGAAGATCGACGACACCCATTTGGGGGTTGCGGCGCTCTACGCCACCAAAGAGGGCGCCTTTAATAACCGCCATGCGGAGCTGTTCCGTCAGTTCAAAGCCCCCTTTTCGCTGGTCACCGCCTTTAACCTGCAAAGCCGCAATATTCTGGCGGACAACGCCGAACTGGCCTCCGAAAACCGTGCCCTGCGTCGTTCCATCGCCAACCAGGATGAAGTGGTGGGCTCCCGCAACGGGCTGAAAACCGTCATGGAACAGGTGGAAGCGATTGCGCCGCTGGAAAGCACCGTGCTGATCACCGGCCAGACCGGGGTGGGTAAAGAGGTGATCGCCAACGCCATTCACCAGCGTTCGCCCCGGGCCGGCAAGCCCTTTATTAAGGTGAACTGCGGCGCCATCCCCGACAGCCTGATCGACTCGGAACTGTTTGGTTACGAGAAAGGCGCGTTTACCGGCGCCGAGAAGCGCAAGCAGGGCTACTTTGAACAGGCCAACGGCGGCACCATCTTCCTGGACGAACTGGGTGAGCTGCCGCTGTCGGCCCAGGTTCGCCTGCTGCGGGTGCTGCAAAACCGCACCATTGTGCGGGTCGGCGGCGTGGAACCGGTGGAGCTCGACATCCGCGTGGTGGCCGCTACCCACCGGGATCTGGCCCAGATGGTGCAGCTGGGCCACTTCCGCGAAGACCTCTGGTACCGCCTCAACGTGTTCCCCATCGACATTCCCGGCCTCAACCAGCGACGTCAGGATATCCCGCTGCTGGTGCACCACTTTATGGAGCAGCTGGCCCCTCGTCTCGGCTATAAACAGCTGCCCATCCTCAGTGGCGAAGACATGATGCGGCTGCAAAACCACCCCTGGCCGGGCAACGTCCGTGAGCTGGTTAATGCGGTTGAACGGGCGATGATTCAATCCCGTGGCGGCCCGCTGGATTTCCGCTTCCTGGCCTGCCCCATCGCCGGTTCCCATCCGGTGGAGGACGACGCGGAACGGCCGGTGATCATCGACCCCAGCCACGCCACCGACATGCTGGTTCCGCTGGATATCATGACCGCCAAATATCTGGAACACGCCCTGCGCCTCACCGGTGGCAAAATCCACGGCCCGGGCGGGGCCGCCGAGCGGCTTAAGATCCACCCCAACACCCTGCGCAGCAGAATGAAAAAGCTGGGCCTGCTCTGACCCACTCCCCCTCCTCAAAAACGCGCCACGACTGTGGCGCTTTTTGTCCCATCGAGCTGTTGTGCCGTTTCCCGGTTCCAGGCCCGGCAGTCCAAAAAAGCGTTCATCAACGAACAACTCATCGGATCAGGGACAATTTGACCCACAAGTGACTGATCTATAAACGCTAAAAATTGTTAAATAACCGTATACAGGGACAACCTGACGCACTTTTCCCGCCTTTTATTGATTCCGATCAACCTCCAAGCTGTGGCTCATTTGATCTGGCGCATGCCCTCCTTCATTAGTCTCCCCTAAATTTCGGGGTACAGATCGTATTCAAGGAAGGAGCGGGTCATCCCGCTCGGGGAGAGACCCATGATCGACCGCATCACCCTGGCCCACGGAAGTGGTGGCCAGGCCATGCAACAGCTGATCAAAGAGCTGTTCCTGGCCCAGTTCGACAACGCCGAGCTGAGCCGTATGGAAGACCAGGCACAACTGGACCTGGCCCCCATGGTCGCTCAGGGCGATCGTCTTGCCTTTGCCACCGACTCCTTCGTGGTGGATCCCATCGAATTTCCCGGCGGCGACATCGGCAAACTGGCGGTGTGCGGCACCGTCAATGACCTCGCCGTTGGTGGCGCTCTGCCCCACAGCCTCAGTGTTGGCCTGATCCTGGAAGAGGGACTGGAGTTTGCGGTGCTGGAACGCCTTATCGCCTCGTTGGCCGCCACCGCCCGTGAAGCTGGCGTTCAGATCGTCACCGGCGACACCAAAGTGGTGCACCGGGGCAGCTGCGACAAAATCTTCATCAACACCAGCGGCATTGGTGTTATCCCCTCCGAGCGCCAGCTGGGCGCACACCGGGTTCAGCCCGGTGACCGAATTCTGGTTAACGGCACCCTGGGCGACCACGGTGCCGCCATTTTACAGGCCCGGGGCGAACTGGCCCTGAGCGGCACGCTGGAAAGCGACTGTCAGCCATTGAATGGTCTGGTGGAAGCGATGCTGGCAGCCGGCCCCATCCATGCCATGCGCGATGCCACCCGTGGCGGTGTCGCTGCCGTTTGCAACGAAATTGCGGAAGTCGCCGGTGTGCGACTCACCCTGAACGAATCTGCCCTGCCCATCCACCCACAGGTCCGGGGGATCAGCGAGATCCTTGGTCTGGACCCGTTGTTGATGGCGAACGAGGGCAAACTGGTGGCCTTTGTGGCCGAAGCGCACGCTGACGCGGTTCTGGCCGCCATGCGTGCCCATCCCGCAGGTCGCGAAGCGGCCATCATCGGCGCAGTGGAAAGCGCCGATAACCACCAGGTTTTGGTTGAGGGGCTTTACGGCACCTGCCGGCAACTGTTGATGCCGGTCGGGGAGCAGTTGCCCCGCATTTGCTAGTTCAAAGTCTAAGGAGAGAATAATGACAAAACGCATCGCAATGCTGGCGGCACTTGTCCCGACCGTGGCTTATGCCCACCCGGGACACGGCGGCCTGGGACTGTTTCACCACGCCTGGGACGTGGTGCTGATGGTTGTGGTGGTCGCCGCACTGGTGGCCGGTTGGCAACTCTACAAACGGCACTGATAACCGAATCAGACCGTAATCAAGGAGGAACCCACCGTGTCCGACTATCAAGCGTTGATGGCGCGCTGTGAGGCGCGTTTAGATAAATTGGCCGCTCAGGCCCCGGTAAAGGCGACACCCCTCGAACAGCGACTGGAATCTGAGGGGATCAGCCGTCGGGACTTTATGAAGTGGTCCGCCGTGACCGCCAGTGCCCTGGCTCTGCCGATGCAGTTTGCCCCGATGGTGGCCAAAGCCGCCGAAGTGGCTGACCGTATCCCACTGATCTGGCTCCATATGGCCGAATGTACCGGCTGCTCTGAGTCTCTGATCCGCTGTGATACGCCCACCATCGATACCGTTCTGTTTGACCACATCTCCCTCGAGTACCACGAAACCCTGATGGCCGCTTCCGGCTGGCAGGCCGAGGAGAATCTGGAGCACGCTCTGGAAGCCTATAAGGGCCAGTACCTGCTGGCGGTCGAAGGGGCGATCCCAACCGCCAATGGCGGCCACTTCCTGACCGTGGGCTGTAAAGGCCACACCGGGATGGAGATCATCCACGAAACCGCCGCGCACGCTGCGGCCATCATCTCCGTCGGCACCTGTGCCGCCTTTGGTGGTGTGCAGGCTGCCGCGCCGAACCCGACCGAAGCCCGTGCTGTCGACAAGGTGATCCACCAGCCGGTGGTCAACCTCGGCGGCTGCCCGCCCAGCGAAAAGAACATCGTGGGTACCCTGATGTACTTCATCATGTTCGGCAAACTGCCGCCGCTGGACATGTTCAACCGACCCAAGTGGGCCTACGGCGCCCGGGTACACGACAACTGTGAGCGTCGTGGCCGTTTCGATGCCGGTGAGTTTGTTGAAACCTTTGGCGATGAAGGCGCCAAAGAGGGCTACTGCCTCTACAAAGTGGGCTGCAAAGGCCCCTACACCTACAACAACTGTCCGACTGAGCGCTTCAACCATCACACCAGCTGGCCGGTTCTGGCCGGACATGGCTGCATCGGCTGCTCTGAGCCGAACTTCTGGGACACCATGGCGGACTTCGAGAAGCCTCTGGGTCGCCGTGAACTGCACAGCCTGGATAAGACCGCAGACTTCATCGGTGGCGCCATTCTGGGCCTGACCGTGGCTGGTATCGGCGCACACGCCGTGGCCAGTGTATTCGCCAAGGAAAATAAGGAGGACGGGCAATGAGCAAGCGCGTCGTAGTCGATCCCATTACCCGTATCGAAGGACACCTGCGGGTCGAGGTAGAAGTCGACGAGAACAACGTCATCACCAAAGCCTGGTCCTCCTCCACTCTGTGGCGGGGCATCGAAGTGATCATGAAGGGCCGTACCCCGATGGATGCCGGTCTGCTGGTTCAGCGGATCTGCGGGGTGTGTACCTACTCCCACTATCGTTGCGGTACCGAAGCGGTGGAAAACGCCCTGGGTGTGAAGATCCCGGTCAACGCCGAGTACCTGCGCAGCCTGATGCAGTCGTCGCTCTACATGCATGACCATCTGGTGCACTTCTACCATCTGCACGCCCTGGACTGGGTGGACGTGGTCTCCGCACTCTCTGCCGACCCGGCCGCCGCGGCTCAGGAAGCCCTGCGCTGGACCGACAAGCCGGTGTACGCCGGTGAAGGGGAACTGCGTGCGGTGCAGGAGCGGGTCTCCAAGCTGGTGGCCACCGGTAAGCTGGGTCCGTTCGCCAACGCGTATTGGGGCAACGGCACCTACAAGCTGACCCCGGAGCAGAACCTGATTGCCGTGGCGCACTACCTCAAGGCACTGGAAGTGCAGCGTGTCGCGGCGGAGATGCTGGCCATCTTCGGCGGCAAGCAGCCGCACCCGCAGTCTCTGGTGGTGGGCGGTGTCACCTCAGTGCGCGACATGCTGAGTCCGGCCCGTCTGCAGGAGTGGAAGGCCAAACACGCTCAGGTGCACGACTTTATCCTGCGCGCCTACCTGCCGGATGTGTTGATGGCCGCGGCGGCTTACAAGGCCGAACCCACCGTATTGGGCGGCGTCGGCGTGAAGAACTTCCTGGCCTGTCAGGACTTCGCCATCGGCAACGGCCAGTACCTGTTCCAGGGCGGCGTCATCATGAATGGCGACCTGGGCAACGTCACTGACATCGACCCGAGCCTGATCAAAGAAGACGTCACCCATGCCTGGTACCAGGATGGCCCGGCCCTGCACCCCTATGACGGTGTGACCGAGCCGAACTACACCGGCTTTACCAAACGCGACACCGTTTATGGCGAACTGCCGACGGTGGATGGCGACGGCAAGTACACCTGGGTGAAGTCGCCTCGTTACAACGGCGAACCGGTGGAAGTGGGCCCGCTGGCCTGTCTGCTGGTCAACTACGGCCGCGGCAACCCGAAGGTGGTCGAGGCGGTCAATGGCCTGCTGGAGATGACCGGCCTGCCGGTGGAAGCGTTGTTCACCACGCTGGGGCGTACCGCTGCCCGTCTGGTGCAGACTCTGCTGGTGTGTGATGCCGCGCTGGAGACCTTCGACGCGCTGGTGCAGAACATCCAGGTGGACGAAAGCACCTTCCGTGACCCGCAGATGGACCCGTCCAAGGAGTACATCGGCCACGCCATGATCGAAGCGCCACGCGGCATGCTGAGCCACTGGGTGCGCATCAAGGGCGGCAAAGTGGAGAACTACCAGGCCGTGGTTCCCACCACCTGGAACTCCGGTCCGAAGGACGCCAACGGCAAGATCGGTCCATACGAAGCCTCGCTCATCGGCATGAAGCTGGAAGATCCCAGCAAGCCGCTGGAGGTGATCCGGGTGATCCACTCCTTTGATCCCTGCATGGCCTGTGCGGTTCATGTCATGGATTACAAAGGACAGGATCTGGGCGAGTTCCAGGTAGGGCCCAACGCGGCCTGAGGAGGGGGTATGACAACCGAAACACTGTACACCCGAGACTATGTGTTCAGTCCGGCGATCCGGATCATGCACTGGCTACGGGCGCTGTCCATCGTGCTTCTGGTGATCACCGGGTTTTACATCGCCTGGCCCTTCCTCACCCCTTACGGCGGAACCGATAACCTGCAGCAGGGGTGGGTCCGGATGGTGCATCTGATCGCTGGCTTTGTGCTGGTGGGGATCACCCTGGCCCGGGCTTATCTCTACTTCTTCAGCCGCAGCGACATCGAGCGCCGCTCGTTCAGGGATGTGATGAGTCCGAACAGCTGGATTGTGCAACTCAAGTCCTACATCTGGATGGGTAAGCTGCACAAAGCGGGGGTGTATGGCCCGCTCCAGTTTGTGACCTACCTGGCGGTCACTCTGGTCATCGTCTTTATGTGCGTTTCCGGGCTGGTCCTCCATGCCAACGTTTACCACGATGGTCTGGGCGGCGCACTCTACCCGTTTGCCGAGTGGTTTACCGGCGTTATGGGTGGACTGGCACCGGTTCGTGAATGGCACCACATCATGACCTGGGTGTTCATCATCTTTACGGTGATTCACGTCTACATGGCGGTGTGGAGCGGTATCCGCTTTAAGCAGAACTCCGTTGACGCCATTGTGTCCGGTTACGACGTTCACAAGAAGCACTAAGCCTCAGGGCCCACTCCAACAGGAGTGGGCCCTTTTTTCTGGGAGAAGCCATGAATCAGAAAATCCTGGTATTGGGCATTGGTAACGTGCTTTACGCCGACGAAGGGATTGGCGTTCACCTGCTCCAGTATCTGCAACAGAAGTACCGCTTTGACGGGCCGCACCAGCTCGATTTTGTCGATGGGGGCACCCTGGCCCACGCCTTGATCCCATTGATTGCACCCTACGACCAATTGCTCGTTATCGATACCGTCCACTCCACCGAGGGGCAGATCGGCAACGTCTATTTCTTCGATTTCGATAAGGTGCCCCACCATATCGATTTCCAGGGCAGCGCCCACGAAGTGGAGATGCTGCAAACCCTCAACATGATGGAGATGGTGGGCGACCGTCCGCCCACCCACATTCTTGGGGTGATCCCCGAAGTGCTTGAAGCGATGAGCTTTGAACTGTCCGACCGGGTGGTCAACGCCGTCGCCCTGATGGAGCAGGCGTTTGTCGACCATCTCGCCAGCCAGGGGATCCGCGCCACCCAAATCAGCGACCCCGATATCCGCGCCGTTGCCCGGTGCGCCTGTGAGCAGGAGACGTTTGATGAAGTTGCGGTTTGATTTCCACACCGCCCGGCCGGTGCCGCTTTACGGCCGGCTATGCAACCAGTTCCTGCGCCATCCCCAGGTGCAGGCGATCGGCCGGGACAGCAACGGCTACTTTATGGAAGCGGAAGGCGACCAGGTTCAGCTCAGCGCCCTGGCGGAGCTGATTGGCCGTACCTTCCCCCTCTCCTGCTGGCTGACGGAATCCCTGCTCCGCCCGATTGACGAGTTCTCCGGCGACGCGACCGACATCAATGACCCCGCGCCGCAGTTGCCCTACTGCCAACACTGTCTGGAAACCCCGAAATCCCTCTGCCCGCACTGTGGCGCCACGCCAGCGTTGCAGGACCAGTCACTGGAACCCCGAATCACCGAGCTGACTCAGCAACTGATGAACGACGGGCTGGTCCGTTACCAGGTGGACCAGAACCGCATCACTCTGCGTTTGTTGAATCAGATGGCGCCGGAAACCGACGGTTTGCTGTTCTGTGCCATTGATGCCCTGAACCAGGCGCTTCATATCAGCGAAGAGGGGATCAAACGGCTTGGCAGCATTGAAAAACCCAGCCTTCTTCTGGCCCCCCGGGCAGAGTTTGCCCAGCAGCACCCGTTAACCCGCTCCCGCTACCGGGTGCAGCAGGCGGCCGACCGGCTGACCCTGATGCTGACCACCCGCCTGCACCAGGCCGGCATCGAAGTGGTGGGCATTGAACAGTCTCATCCGCCGATGCTGCTTACCCCCTATGGCGACACTCTGGTGGCGTTGGATGACCACCGCCCGCCCCTGCCGCTGTCGACCCATGAGCCAATCCGCCACGAGGCGCACCTGATGGGCCTGAAAGCCCGCTGGCAGGATGGTCGGGTCCGTCTCAGCCGCACCACACAACAACCGCAGCCGGACCCGGACTGGGCGGCTGCCTGTGCGCTGGAAGGCGTCCGCCAGCAGGACCGGGTGCCCAAGCGCAGCGCGGTGCTGTACCTCAGCCGTCAGCATCGCTCCGGCCTGCTCTATCAGGACAATGAAGGCCAGTACAGCTGGCTGGTGCGCCTGCCGGATGCAGAGGAAGCCCCACTTTCCACCCTCGGCATGATGGACGCCATCCGCAGCGGCAGTGAGACCGGTGCCCGCTTGCTGAAGCGCTACCAGGAGGTGGACCCCACCCACCTGGATGCCCTGACCGAGCGAAACGCCATCGCCCTGAACGGCAGCTTCCAACACCTGCTGGCCCTGGCCGCCTGGTTTACCGGGCAATCGCAGGACACCGACCCGGACCGGGCCGGTGAAGCGTTCCTCTGTCTGGCCAGCCGCTACACCGGCCAGACCGCCCCACGCATCGACTACGCCGTCGAGCGCAAAGACGGCACCCTGCTGGTGCAGTGGCACCGCGCTCTGCAAGCCTGCCTCTCCTACCGTCTGGCGGATCCGGAGCAGCAGGCCGGAGTGGCCTACGGGGTAATCGACTCCTTCTGCGATTTCGTCTGCAACTGGGTTGAGCAACTGGACATGAACATCGGCCTGGATGAAGTGATTCTGGCCGGTGATGAGTTCGACAATCCCGTTCTGCTGGAGCGCCTGCGCCTGCGGATGGGCAAGAACATCACCCTGAGGCTGCCTGCGGATTTCGGCCCCAGCACCCTGGCCATCGGCGCGCTGTTTGTGCCCCAGGCCATGGTGGAATAAGGAGACACGCCTATGTGTTTTGCCATTCCCTCCCGCATCGTCGCGCTCAACAGCAACGCTCAGATTGCGCGTATCGATACGCTGGGGCGGGAAAGAGAGGTCAGCGTCCATCTGATAACCGAACCTTTGGCCATCGGCGATTACCTGCTGATCCAGTCCGGTTTTGCGATGGAAAAAATCACAACGGAGCGGGCACTGGACAGCCTGGCGCTGTACCGGGAACTGATCCAGGAGATGGAGCGCGGGGAGGCCTGATATGACCGGTTGCAACGGAATTGCCATTCGGGTTCGGGGACAGGTTCAGGGCGTGGGATTCCGCCCCTTTATCTGGCAACTGGCCCGGGAAGCTCACCTTTGCGGTGAAGTGTTCAATGACAGCGACGGTGTGCTTATCCGCCTGCGTGAACCGGTGGATGGTGACGCCTTTGTCCGCACCATGCGGGACCGCCTGCCGCCTTTGGCGCGGGTGGATGCGGTGGAACTGGCGCCCTGCCACTTTGACTCCACGCCCAAGGGGTTCGCCATCAGCCAGTCGGTCAGCGGCACCGTCAACACCCGGATTGCGCCGGACACCGCCACCTGCTCCGCCTGCCTGTCCGAAGTGAACGACCCGAAGGACCGTCGCTACGGCTACCCCTTCACCAACTGCACCCACTGCGGGCCGCGCTTCACCATCATCCGCCGCGTGCCTTACGACCGCCCCTTTACCTCGATGGCCGAGTTCCCGCTCTGCCCGGCCTGCAAAACCGAATACGACGACCCGGCAGACCGCCGATTCCATGCCCAGCCGAACGCCTGTCCGGTGTGCGGTCCCACCATCAGCCTGCGCGCCCCTGACGGCAGTGAGCTGGCCCAGGACGGCAGCGCACTGAGCCGCGCCGTTGAGGCCCTTCGGGCCGGTCAGATCGTGGCGATAAAAGCATTGGGCGGGTATCACCTGGCGGTGGACGCGTCGAATGAGCACGCCGTGGCTTTACTGCGACAGCGTAAGCACCGCCCGACCAAACCCTTTGCCCTGATGGCCGCCGATCTGGCGATGGCCGGCACCCTGGCCCGCTTTGATGACGCCGAAGCGGACGCGCTGAGCAGCGGGGCCGCGCCCATTGTGCTGCTGCGTGCCCGGGACGACGCGCCGCTGGCACCGTCCGTGGCCCCAGGCATGGCCCGACTGGGCATCATGCTGGCCAGCAACCCATTGCAACACCTGCTGATGGCGCAAATGGGCCGCGCCCTGGTGATGACCTCCGGCAACGCCAGTGGCCGCCCGCCCTGCATAGAGGACAGCCATGCGCTGGCTGAACTGGGCCCCATCGCCGACCTGTTGCTGATGCACAACCGGGCCATCGTCAATCGGGCCGACGACAGCATCGTGATGGTGGAAAGCGGCAAGCCTCAACTGATGCGACGGGCCCGGGGGTACGTGCCGTCACCCATCACCCTGCCCCGCGGTTTCGAGCAAGCCGATGGCGTGCTCGCCTACGGGCCGGACCTGAAAAACACCTTCTGTGTCCTGCGCCATGGACAAGCGTTGCTGTCCGCCCATCTGGGCGATCTGGCTGACCCGGACCTGTTCGCCAGCTTTAACCAGAACCTGCAACGGTTCCCGGCCCTGTTTGACTTCAGTCTGGCTCTGCGCGCCTGTGATAGCCATCCGGAGTACCGCAGCGGCCAACTGGCCCGCCAGCACGCCCAACAGGATGAGCTGCCCCTGAGCGAAGTGGATCATCACCACGCCCACCTTGCCGCCTGTCTGGCGGACAACGGCCAACCGCTGGATACCGCGCCGGTATTGGGGCTGGTGCTGGATGGCCTTGGCTGGGGCGGTACCGACACCGAACACCGGCTCTGGGGCGGTGAAATTCTGCTGGGGGACTACCACCAGTGCCGCTACCTGGAAGGGCTGCCACCGGTGGCACTGCCGGGCGGTGATCTGGCCGCCAAAGCGCCATGGCGCAACCTGGTGGCCCACCTGGACGAAGCCTGCCACGACTGGGAAAACTGGCCGTTACCGGTGCTGGAACGACTGAAAGAGAAGCCCCTTGGCCTGCTCCGTCAGGGCATCGCCTCGGGCCTGAACTGCCCGGAAGCCTCCAGTGCCGGGCGGTTATTTGATGCCGCTGCCGCGCTGCTGACCGACGTGTTTGAGCAGCAGCACTTTGAAGGCGAAGCGGCTATGGTGCTGGAAGCCCTGGCCTGGCAGGCGGCCGAGCATCAACCCCTGACTCTGCCCAAGCGGGACGAGCTGGACCTCAGCGAACTCTGGTACGGGCTGCTGGAAGGGCTCAATGCCGGGCAGAGCCCCGCCACCCTGGCTTTGCAGTTCCATCAGGAGCTGGCCGGTGCGTTGGTGGGCCGCCTCGTTTACCAGGCCGGCCACCATCAGGTGGACCGCATCGTCCTGTCCGGTGGCGTGCTGCAGAACCGCCTGTTACAGCGGCTGCTGGTTCAGGGCTTGAAAGCCCACCGATTGATTGTGCTGCGCCACCAGCAGGTGCCCGCCAATGATGGCGGCCTGGCACTGGGACAGGCCCTGATCGCCTGGGCGCGTCACCACCACACCAAGGAAGCCACACTATGATGCCCGCACTGGCCAAACTTCATCTGTCCGGGCAGGAGGGCTTGCTGCAGGCCCACGCGCAACTGCGCCTGCCCCCCATCGCCAGTCAACTGGCCCAGCGCACCGGTGAACAGGTGCTGGAAAAGCTGGGCCTGTTCTACCGTCAGTGCGGCGAAGCCCAACGCTGGGCCGCCGTTGGCCTGATTGAACAGCAACGGGGCATTGAGCCCAAGGCGGTCACCCAGGCCGCTCGGGATCAGGCTCTCGCCCTGGAGTGGGTGACCGAGCACAGCTGGCAGCTGTGGCGAATTGCCCATGAAGTGCTGCCCGCCTGCCCGGAGCGACTGGCCCTGCTGACCCGCTGGCGTCAGGCGCTGACCGAACAACGGGACGCCCTCTGCGCCCTGCGCCACCTGCCGGGTGCCGCCATCTCGCCCGCCGCCGCCGAGCCGCTGAAGCCCTGGCTCAGCGAGTGGCAACAGTGGGTCTGGCAGCCGCTGCTGGAGACCATTGAACGCCAGGGCTGGGACCGGCTTTTTGTCACGCCCGCCGAGATCCAGAAACGGTTGGAAAGCGGCCCCGCCAGCCGTTGTGGTCTGGTGGCGCCGGGCTTACCGCAACGGCTTGAGGCCCTGTGGCAGGAACTGTGGCTGGCCACCGATGCCCTGCACCACCCCGGCAGCCTGACCGCCGCAGAGGGGATTGCTGGCCCGGTCACTCCGGGTTCTGTGCCGGCGGCCCGCGGCCACCTGACCCACCGTTGCGTCTGGGACGGCGATCGGGTGGCGGACTACGCCATTCAGATCCCCACCGAGCGCACCCTGACCGCCATTGCCGAAAGCCTCCAGGGTCAGCCCCTGCCGCAGCAGGACAACTGGCAGGCGGGACTGGGGGTCTGGATCTTGTCGCACGCCCCCTGCCTGGAGGTGGCGGTGGTGGACAGCACGGAGGTGCAACATGCATGAGATGGCGCTGGCGGAGGGGATCCTGCAGATCGTCCACGCCGAAGCGGCTGGCAGCCCCAAGGTGCACAGCGTCACCCTGAGCGTGGGTGAGCTGGCCGGCGTCGAGCTGGAGTCCCTCAAATTCTGCTTTGATGTGGTCACTCGGGACAGCTGTGCCGAGGGCGCTTCACTGGAGATAGAAACCGTGCCGGGCAGCGCGTTCTGCCTTGACTGCCTGGCTCAGGTCCCCCTTTCCCGACGCGGTGACCCCTGTCCCCGTTGCGAGGGCTACCACCTGACGGTGGTGGGCGGGGATCAGATGAAAGTGAAATATTTGGAGATCGACTGAATGTGTACCGTATGCGGCTGCGCCGAAGGCAATACCCGGATTGAGGGTCACGACCATCACCATCATGACCATGAGCACGGCCACTCGCACGCTCATGATCACGACCACGGCCACACTCATGAGTCCGGCCCGGTGACCGTTGTGCACCACCACTACCACTTTAAAAACAAAGGGGATGTGCATATTCACTACCATGTGGCAGCCGGTGCCACCCCGGCTCAACACCATGCCCACAGCCATGCTCACGGCCATGCTCATGGCCAAGAACACAGCCACCAGCATGCTGATGACCACCATCACCACGAGCATGAGCCGGACCATCATCACCATCACGACAGTGAGCAAAGTGACCCGTTTGCGCCGCAGCAGCAGGGACTGGACCTGCACTATGGCCATGGCCCCGCTCACGCGCATGCCCCGGGCATGAGCCAGCACAAGATGGTGCAGATTGAGCAGGACATTCTGGGCAAGAACAACCACATCGCCGCCCACAACCGCGAACACTTCCTGGCGGATCAGCAGCTGGTGCTGAACCTGGTGTCCAGCCCCGGTTCGGGCAAAACCACCCTGCTGACCGAAACCGTCAGCCAGCTGACCGGCAACCTTCCGGTGGCCGTGATCGAAGGGGATCAGCAGACCGCCAACGACGCCGACCGCATCCGCGCCACCGGCGTGCCCGCCATCCAGATCAACACCGGCAAAGGCTGCCACCTCGATGCCGCCATGGTCGATACCGCGTATCACCGTCTGGCGCTGGAGCCCGGCGGTGTGCTGTTTATCGAAAACGTCGGCAATCTGGTGTGCCCCGCCAGCTTCGATCTTGGCGAATCCCATAAAGTGGCGATCCTCTCGGTCACCGAGGGGGAAGACAAGCCGCTGAAGTATCCCGACATGTTCGCGGCGGCCGATCTGATGATCATCAATAAGACCGACCTGCTGCCGCACCTGAACTTTGACCTGCCGCGCTGCATCGAATCGGCCCGCCAGGTGAACCCCAACATTGAAGTGATCTGCCTCTCTGCCACCAGCGGCGAAGGGATGGATCGCTGGCTTGGCTGGATTGCCGAGCGCGTAATCAGTAAAGAGGAACCGGTATGTGCTTAGGTGTCCCCGCCCGAATTGACGCCATCGTCGATGAGGCCAGTCAACGGGTCAGTGTTTCCCTCAGTGGCGTCCTGCGTGAGGTCAACGCCAGCTGCGTCTGGCCCGAGGACCCGCAAACCCTGATTGGCCAGTGGGCGCTGATCCACGTTGGTTTCGCCATGGCGCTGCTGTCGGAAGAAGCGGCCCAGCAAACCCTGGATGCCCTGGCCGCGATGGGCGCCGCAGAGCATGAGATGGCCGACTTTACCGGCCTGGGAGGCACGCAATGAAGTTTATGGACGAGTTTCGCGATCCCGAGGCGGTAAAGCGTCTGATCAGCGAAATCGGCAAAGTGGTGGAGCGGGTGGACCCGGCCCGGCTGCCGTTGCAGATCATGGAAGTGTGCGGTGGCCACACCCACGCCATTTTCCGCTTTGGTCTGGATAAACTGCTGCCGGAAGGGATTGAGTTTGTCCATGGCCCTGGCTGTCCGGTGTGCGTATTGCCACGAGGACGCATCGACGACGCCATTACCCTGGCGCAGCAGAGCGGCACCATTTTGTGCAGCTACGGCGATGCGGTACGGGTGCCCGGTCAGTTGGGCTCGCTGCTGGATGCCAAAGCTCAGGGCGCCGATGTCCGCATCGTTTATTCGCCCCTGGATGCGCTGGCACTGGCACAGCAAAACCCCGATCGTCAGGTGATCTTTTTCGCCATCGGCTTTGAAACCACCGCGCCGGCCACCGCCATCACTCTGATGCAGGCCCGTCAGCAGCAGATCGAAAATTTTTCGGTACTCTGTCATCACATCACCATCGGCCCACCGCTGAAGGCGATCCTGGACGATCCCGGCGTGCGACTCGATGGCCTGGTGGCCCCGGGCCACGTCTCCATGGTGGTGGGCCAGTCCCCCTACCAGTTTATTGTCGACGAATACCGCAAACCGGTGGTGATCGCCGGCTTTGAACCCATCGACTTCCTGACCGCGTTGCTGGGTGTGGTGGAACAGATCGCCGAAGGCCGCTGCTCGGTAGAAAACGCCTACACCCGGGCGGTGCAGAGCGCTGGCAATGCCGTCGCTCAGCGCGCCATGTCGGAAGTGTTCACCCTGGCCCCACAAAGTGACTGGCGCGGATTGGGGGCGATCGATGAATCCGGCCTGATGCTGAGCGAGTCGTTCGCCGCTTTCGACGCCGAGCGCCGGTTCGGCCTCAAAGCCACCCAGGTCGCCGAGCCGGAAGGCTGCGGCTGCGCTCAGGTGTTGCGAGGTCAGATGAAGCCGGGGGATTGCCCCCTGTTTGGCGGACGCTGCACCCCGCAATCGCCGGTGGGGGCACTGATGGTCTCCAGCGAAGGGGCCTGCGCGGCGTACTTCCAGTACCGCTGATCACAAACTCAGCAAAACCGGCCTTCAGCCTGAAGGCCGGCTTGTTTTCCCTGCTCTTGGTTCCGGCCCGAATTCTCTCTACCATGCCCCTACCCTTATTTTGCGGCCGCCACCATGACCCCACCAATCAAAACCCTGCTGTCCTGGAGCAGCGGCAAAGACAGCGCCTGGGCGCTGCACACCCTTAGCCAGAACCCCGGTATTGAAGTCGTAGGACTGCTCACCACCGTTAACGCGCAGGCCGGGCGAGTGGCGATCCACGGTGTCCGTCAGGCGCTGCTGGAGGCTCAGGCTGACAGCGTGGGGTTGCCGCTCTACCAGATTGACCTGCCCTTTCCCTGCAGCAATGAGGATTACCAGCGCTGTATGGCGGAGTTCCACCAGCGGGCCGCGGCAATGGGAGTGGAGGCGATCGCCTTTGGCGACCTGTTTCTCGAGGATGTGCGGGACTACCGCATT
Organism: Marinobacter nauticus; assembly: GCF_019801015.1. GTDB lineage: Bacteria > Pseudomonadota > Gammaproteobacteria > Enterobacterales > Shewanellaceae > Ferrimonas. Next base: position 177,614 of record NZ_JAHVJZ010000009.1, on the reverse strand, counting down.
CAGACGCTGGAAGGCACCGGACTGAAACCGCTGTTTCCCTTATGGGGGCTGGACACCACCGAACTGGCGCACACCATGATTTCGGCCGGACTGAAAGCCCGCCTTAGCTGCGTTCAGAACGACAAGTTGGGCACCGGGTTTTTGGGCCGCTCGTTTGATGGGGCGTTGCTGAGCGACCTGCCACCGTCGATCGACCCCTGCGGCGAACGTGGCGAGTTTCACACTTTTGCATGGGACGGCCCGATGTTCCGAAATCCCGTAAAAATCCGGGTCGGCGAACCTCTTGTTCAGGAGTTGGCCAGTTTTATTGATCTTCTCCCTGAAAATCAGCCCTGAAGGGGCAAATATCAGTGTTTTTTATTTCTTATTCAGAAATGAACGAAAAATTAAATCACCTGTTTAAAATCAAACTGTTAAATGCATGAAGCGGGAGTTGCCAATGCCGTGACTCCTGTTCTTTTTGCCCTCTCCTCAAAATTTCCTCGCCCAACCAAGCTTTGACGCTCAATCATTTTGTTCTAAGTTGGTTTTTACGGTTCAAATTCTGAAAGTTGCAACACAAAGCGGTTCCACTTTTCCAGGGTCGGTTTATGAAAACGGTTTTGCCGATGTGTTGAGGGCAGGCCCGATAAATCCGGGCTCCTTCAGCGTCTTACCATACCGACATCACGCCACTTCTGAGCCCAATTTGAGCCCCCGGTAACCGGTCATTATTCCCTGCAAAAGAACGCGTTCGATTCACCGGGGGCTCACTTCACTTTCAGCGACGCACACCCGGCCTTCTGGCATATTCACTCGACATCACGAATACGGTTGGTCAACCAGACACTCTGGTAGGGTGCCAGCGCTATCTCGCCGTGCAGGTCCGGGTGGTCCTCGCCACTGAGCAGATCCCACCACAGCTGGGTGCCGATCAGATTCAGACTGGCCAGCCGCAGGGTCTGCGGACGGTCGGTGACATTGGCCACGGCAAAGACGCTTTGATCCCGCATCCGGCTTTGCCGCCATACCCCGAACAGTTCATCCCCCAGGTGCAGCACAAACTGGGTGGCACCGGGGTGGAACGCCGCCTGTTGCTGACGCAGACGAACCAGTTGGCACAAGCCCACGAACACCTGGTGATGATGGCTCTCCACCGACTCCAGCAGTCGCTCCAGCGCGTCCGCATCCCAACTGTGGCGATTGATGCTGCGGTTGTTGCCGGTGTGGGCCACTTTGTCGTGGTCGTTTTCGGTCCCCAGAAAGCTGTGCAGATAGATGGCGGGCAGCCCTTCCAGAGAGAGCATGATGGCGTGAGCACAGAGAAAACGGGCTCGCTGATGCTGATCCGGGCCGTTGAGCGTCCCTTTCATGGCGTCATACAGGGCGATATTGATCTCATAGGGACGCAATCCTCCCTGCCCCAGACTGCGCCAGGAGATGCGGCCACCAAACACCTCCATGGTGGTGGCGATCGCCGCGATCTGCTTCTCCTCCAGTAACCCCTCCACCGGCCGCAGGCCGATGCCATCGTGGGACGCGATAAAGTTGAGATAGGTGGTCCCCATCTGCGCCGGTGGCATGCTCATCTGCCACAGCTTCAGGGCGTTGCAATCGCCGGTCAGCAGCGTGTGCAGCAGCAGCGGTGGCAGCGAAAAGTTGTAGATGGCGTGCGCTTCATTGCCGTTACCGAAGTAAGCCAGATTCTCCCGGTTGGGGATATTGGTTTCGGTGATCAGCAGGATACGGGGGTCATAAAAGCTCACCAGAGTGCGCAACAGTCGCACAATCTCGTGGGTCTCCGGCAGATTGAGGCAGGGGGTGCCCAGCCGCTTCCAGAGAAACGCCACGGCATCGAGCCGGAACACCGTCACCCCCTGGCTGAGATAGAGCTGGATAATGCGCACCATCTCCACCAGCACCGCAGGATTGGCAAAGTTCAGATCGATCTGGTCGTGGCTGAAGGTGCACCAGACGTGTTTCCTGCCTTCGGCGGTCTCCACCGGCCGCAGCAGGTCGCTGGTGCGGGGCCGCACCACCTGATGGTAATCCTCGGCGGGCTCGGCGCTGATAAAGTAGTCCCTGCCCGGGGCTTGCGCCGCCTTGAACTGTTCGAACCAGCGACTGCGACTGGAGCAGTGGTTGATCACCAGATCTGCCATCAGGCGGGTGTCAGCAGCGATGGCCCGGATGTCCTGCCACTGCCCCAGCGAGGGGTTGACCCGGGCATAATCAATCACCGAAAAGCCATCATCCGAGCTGTAGGGAAAAAACGGCAGAATGTGCACCCCGGTGGCGACGTGGGCCAGGTAGCGGCCCAGAAAATCCTTGAGGGTATGCAGCGGCGGCTCGCCGTCCCGTTTCAGGGTGTCGCCGTAGGTGATCACGAACAGGTCGCTTTCATCCCAGGGCTCGGACCGGGGCCGGGGCATGGCGCAGTGCCCCTCGGCACCGATGGCGGCGATCAGTTCCCGGGCCAGTGAAGGGGCATCCTGATCCGGGTAGATCAGGCGAAGATGCTCCTCGACCCGCTGCTGCAACTCCTCCAGTGTGGTGTGCACCATCTCAGCGCCCCGTAAATTCCCGATGGTCCGCTTCCACCGCATCCACCAACTGCTCAAAGATATCGGGAATGGCGCTGCGCACCCGGCTCCAGCTTGGGATAAAGGGCTTCTCCTTGGGATTTTCCAGGAAGTGCAGCCCGGCTTTCAGGACGTTTTCAGCAAACAGTTCCACCGACTCCTCCTCACAATGGACGTCGAAATCCAGGCCGTTGATCACCGCGTCATTGCGGTAGGTTTCGATGAAGTCGAGGGCGATACGGTAGTAGGTGGCCTTGATGGAGCGGAAGGTTTCGGAGGAGAACACCACGCCGTTGGTGGCCAGTTTTCGGAAGATCGCTTTGCTGATGTCGATGGACATTTTGGACAGCCCGCCATCGTCGTTGTCTTTGGAGAGAGCCTGGTGCTTGTGGTCGTAACGGTCGGCGATGTCGACCTGACACAGCCGGTTGGTGGCGTAATTGCGCTTCATCTCCGACAGCACCCCGATCTCCAGACCCCAGTCACTGGGGATGCGAATGTCGTTGATCACATCGATGCGGAAGGAAAACTCCCCCGCCAGGGGGTAACGGAACGAGTCAAGGAACTCCAGGTAGTCGAGCGGACCAAAAATCTTCTTCAGTGAGCGCAGCAGCGGCGTCACCAGTAACCGGGTTACCCGGCCATTTAACCGGCCATCGGCCACGCGGGCGTAATAGCCTTTGCAGAACTCGTAGTTGAAGGTGGGATTGGCCACCGGATGGATCAGCCTGGCCAGCATGCTGCGATCGTAGGTGACAATGTCGCAATCGTGCAGCGCCACCGCTTCCGCCCGGCCACGGGCCAGCACGTAGCCCAGGCAGTACCAGACATTACGCCCTTTCCCCATCTCGGTGGGCGCCAGCCCCTGGGCACGCAATTTCGCATCGATGGCCCGAAGTCGGGGGCCGTCGTTCCACAGTACCCGGTGGGTGTGCGGCAACCGGTCGAAGAACGCCAGCGCGTGCTCGTATTCAGCGCGGTCGGCCCGGTCCAGCCCAATCACCACTTCCGACAGATAGGGGACCTGGGTCAGCTCCTCCACGATGTTGTCCAGCGCCGGGCCGGACAGCTCGCTGTACAGCGACGGCAGCACCAGTGCCATTGGCCTCTGACGGCTGAACTGGGTCAGCTCTATCTCCATCTCCTCAATCGGACGGTCGGTCAGATTATGCAGTGTGGTGATGATGCCGTTCTGGTGGAAATCGCCCATACGCCTCTCCCTTTGCCTTTGCTTATCAAGGTCCTGACTGATTCGCTGCCGATGCTTACCGAAGCTTAGCAATCCGGATGCCAGCCTGCTGTTCAGGGCAGGCGGTAGTGGTCCAGCAGATGGTGAATCGCCTGGTTCCAGCCCTCGGGGCCACAGGCCTCGGTATACAACGCGCGGGGGCGGCAAGCGGCACTGAGCCGGGGCGGTGGATTGACTGGCGAGCGCACCACCACCGGGTGATCCGCCAGCTCCAGCATCGCCACATCGTTGTCGCCGTCCCCCAGGGCAATCACCCGGGGCTCGCGGCCCCACTGACGCTGATAGGCCCGTTTCAGGGGCGCCAGACAGCGCCCTTTGTCGCTGTTGCCAACGGCATGAACAAAGCGCCCGCCGCGCAGCAGTCTCAGCCCGTAACTCCGCAGGGCCCGCGCCAGCTTTTTCAGCTCAGGGTCACTGCCCTGCCACAGCAACGGTTCGGAGAAGTGGCGTTCCAGCGCCTGTTGTGCGCTCACCGCGTCCAGCCCGGTGTGGCGCATCAGCGTCGGCACATCCCAGTCGGCAAAGCCTTCCGGATTCAGGCCGGTGTCGCGCTGGATCTGCGCCAGCGCCGAAAGGATCTCCGCCCGGGTTGCCCCAAAAGGTTGCATCCGATGCCCCATCATGGCGCCCAGAGGTTCCGCGCAGGCGGGCCAGACGTCGTCGGTCCACAACAACGCCGCACCGTTTTCCACGACAAAGGGCGCGTCGCTGCCCAACTGCTCGCGCAGGGGGGCCAGCTCAGCGGCGGTCTTGCTGGTATTGAGGATAAGGGGAATCGACAGCCGTTTGAGCCGGGTCAGGGCGGGCTGCGCAGGGGCAAAGTCGTAGCTGTGGTGGTCCAGCAGGGTGCCATCAAGATCGGTGACCACCAGCAGAGGAGGTTGAGAAAGTTGGGCCATCCATGGATTCCGTAACGGGGCATAGGATGAGTGTAGCCAAGCAAGGAATGGCCCAACCTGTGGGAGCGTTAAGAAACCGGTGTTTTACCGGCCGGGGATAGCCTCCAGCGAGTCGCCCACTGAGATGGCCACGCCCTCGCCCGCCAGCAGAATCGCATTGCCACCAAAGAACGCGCCTTTCTTCTCCAGCGGGTTCAGGCCCATCAGGGTTTGCAACGGCTCTTTCGGGTTGGGGCGGGTGCCCTTGGCCTGATCCACGGTAATGACCGGGCAGCGTTGGCAGGGTTTGCGGATTGCCAGGGTAAATCCGGGCCCGCTCAGACGGTGATCCTGCAATTCGCTGAATGGCTCCGCCAGCTGGTCCACCACAATATTGGCCCGGAATCGCTCCATCCCCACCGGCGATTCGCCTTTGGCCCGCAACGCGTCGTTGAGCGCCGCCAGTGACGCTTCACTGGCCACTAGGAAGGGAAAGCCATCCGCAAACTCGGTATGGGCAAACTCTTCCTCTTCCAAATACTTGGCCTTAACAGGGCGCGGCTCCTGCCGGTTAAAACGCACCAGGCGCAGCGGAGCACCCCGGTACAGCCCCAGCAGTGAGGTCAGCCATTCGGACGCCTCCGGCCCCTCATCAAAGGCCATCACGTCACTTTGCCAGAGCGAGACCGGCGTCAGGGCATCCCGCTCCCGCCGGAGCGCGATGGACAGGGGAGGCTGAGACGGATGACGAATCACCAGCGTCTCAGCATCCAGCGCCGGGGTCAGGGTCGCCAGCTGCGGCAACTGACGCTGGGTGACAAAGCGCCCGGCCTGATCCACCAGCATCCAGTGGCGGTCCCAGGGCAGCCCCGTCACTCCCAGCGTACTCTGACTCAGTGAGATGCCCCCAAGGGCTTTGACCGGATAGATGGTGAGCGCGGTGATGATCATGGGTTTCTCTGGCTTCGGTTGGAAATCGCCATAGCATACACCCACTTGCGGACGCCTCGTGATATTGTCGTATCCAGTTGCCACAGCGTCATCGAAAGGATTCGGAGTCGAGTACCCCACATGGACAGCAGTTACACCACTCTCGCCGCCTGGGCCGTTGCCATTGGCGCCACCCTGAATGCCTCAGGCGTCGCCGCAGAGCCGGTCTTTGCCCGGGCCGGTCTGGATTACGAGCGCATCCGGCAATCGCCAACGGAGCGCATCGCCATTGAGAAGATGACGGCGCTCTGGAACGCCGCCGTGGCCGCTTCCGGCAATCCCGCCTTTGGGTTGGGCGTCGCCGCTCATGTCCATCCCATGCACTTCCGGGCGCTGGGGATGCTGACCGTCACCTGCCAGAACATCGAACAATCGCTGCAGAAGATCATCCATTACCATGCGCTGATCAGCGATGCCGTTACCCTGTCACTGACCGAGCAGCCGGACAGGCTGGGATTCACCATTGATGCCCGTGAAGGGGTGACCATCAGTGATGCGGCCATTGACGCTTTCTTTGCGGTGATTCAGAAGTTCTGTATGGAGATGGTGCAGGCGCCCAATCTGCTTGAGGAGGTGTGGCTGCAACGCCCAACCCCCACCTCAGCGACACCGTGGCTCACTCACTTCGCGCTGCCAACCCGCTTTGCCCAGGCACGGAACTGCCTGTGGCTGAACCGCCACGCGCTGCAACTGGACTCGGTCCATGGTGACGCCCATATGGCAGAGCTCAATGAACTGGCGGTGGTGGAATACCTGCAACAGATGCAGGCAGAGAGCCTGAGCCAGCGCTGCCGGGCCGCCATCCGATTCTCTGCGGAAGAGGGCGCGCCGACGCTGGAATCGGTGGCCCATTCCCTGCAACTGTCGCCCCGCACCCTGGCCCGCAAGCTGAAACAGGAGGGGGTCACCTTCAATCAGCTGCTGCAGGAAAAACGGCGTGCCCTGAGCATCCAGTATCTCAGCCATTCCAGTGAGCCCATCACCAACATTGCCCTGAATCTGGGTTTTCGCGACACCAGTAACTTCAACCGGGCGTTCCAGCGCTGGTTTAACACCACCCCCAGCCGGTACCGGGAGACCCAGAGCCCCGACCCTGCCCACGGGTAGTTTCAGACAAGCATTTGGCATTCAGGGACAGGGCAGCCTCACCAGAGCGCATTAGGATGGAACATTCCAATCGCAAACCTGGTGTGACAAATGACAACGATAACGACAACACAATCCCATCGCGCCAAGGCCCTGCTGTATCCCGTGGTCTTGCTAATGTTGAGCGCCTGTGGCGACTCCGACTCTTCAGAACCGGCCATTGATTACGGCCCATTGCACGGCCAGCAGGCCAGCGTGCCCGCTGACCCGGCCGCAAACCTGGTGGTCGTCAACGGCAACACCACCGCCCTGCTGCAACAACTGGATGCCAGCAAAAACCCCGATTCCGGCGGCATCAATCCCGCCCTCTATCTGCTGCCGACCCGCAGCCCGGAAACGCTGCCGGCGCACCAGTGGCAACCGCAGGATTTGCCGGCCTACCAGGCGGTGCCTGGCGTTGGCACCGAAGCTGCGGGTTTTTACGCCCTGCATGGGGACACCCGCAACAGCGATGAGGTGATCGCCGCTGCCGCTCCCACTCCGCAGCTCAACTGGATCGCCGAAACCCATCTGCTGAGTTACGAAGGCGGGGTGTTCGACCGCCACAGCAACGTCTACGTGGTGCCGGCGGATCCGGTGGAATCGGTTTACCTCTACTCCCTGGATGGCCAGACTGGAGAGCGGCGCTGGTCACTGCCCGGCACCCGGATGGGTCAGGGTGGCGCACCGCTGATTTTGCCACAGCACGCTGGTGCCGATGAGGACGTGGTTTATGTGGGCAGCTACGAGTATCTCACCGCCATCACCCCCGCCGGCGACGTGCTGTGGGATGTGTCCACGGGTCTGACCGCCCCCGAGGGTGCCACGCACATGGACACCCATAACTTTGGGGTGAACTACCACCCGGGTCTGGACGCCGTGGTGGCACTGATGGCGGACGGCCATCTGGTGGTTCATGACCGTCAGACCGGCGCGCCCCTGGCGGAGCCCTTTTCCCTGCCCGGCGCACCGACGCTGCCGATGGCCTATCAGACCGACTACTCCCGACTGGAGCCCTTCGTTCACGCGGGGCTGAGCCGGATGTTCAAAGACACCGCCACCTTTTTTGATGTACTGACTCTGGTGCTGGGGGGCGGCTATGAGGTCGCCAATTACTTCAGCATCGACCCCAGCAGCGGTCGGATGCTGATCGGTGCCACCGCCCCGGATGAAGCCGATGGCGTGGCCGACGGCTACTCCGCTTACGGCGCCTTGTTCTCGCTTTCTCTGGACGCCAGCGGTCAGGCGCACATCGACTGGCGCCGGGACTTTGAGGGCGGCACCGCCGCCACGCCGACGCTTTCTCTGGACGGCAGCCGGGTGTACACCGCCGACGCCACCGACCGGATCCTGGCCATCGATTCGGCCACCGGCGAGTTGCTGTGGAGTCAGCCCACCGGCAGTGGCCAGGTGGTGGGGTCGTTGGCGGTATCCCGCGAGGGCGGCGAGATCTTCGCCTCCACCGCCGTCGACATCATTAAGTTCATCGAAATGGGCCAGTGCGCCGGCAACGGCAGCGCGTGCGGTGAGCCGGTCTGGGTGGCCAACCTGGGCGATACCTTTGATACCTCGGTACTGCAACAGGCCACACCTCAGGCGCAGATCTACCAGCAGGTGCTCAAGCCGGCCTTTGAAGCGTTTTTCCACTCCCTTGGTGTCAGCGACTTCACCTTCACTCCCCGCACCGGGAATATGGTGCTGGCCGGGATCACCGGTAACGGTGTGGTGGCCCAGGTCGGCTTCGGCTACATCAACCCACAGGGACGGGTGATGCCGATGCAGATCAGTCAGGTGCTGCTGGACCGTGAAACCGGTGAGATCCGTTCTGCCACGCCGGGCGTCGAAGAGAGTGTGTCGGTGATGGCCACCGCGCCCAACGGCAACCTCTATATGAGCAATTCCGCCCTGCGCCGGGTGCTGAATCTGGGGATCATCCGGGCGGTTGGCCATCAGACCGGCAACCCCGTCCTCAGCGTGTTTGGCAGTGAAACCATCGGCGGCATCGCCCAGTTTGCCCAGCCAGACGGCCGCCACTGGCAGCTGGCCAATGAGATTGTCACGGTGAGCCTCAGTCGACTGGATAATTTGATTGCCAGCGCGCCGACGCACTCCGCGGACGACATCGCCCAGGAGATAACCCGCTTTAACGTGCTGCTTAAGCAGTACCAAAGCACCCTGAAGCAAGCGCTGCAGGCGGGGGAAATCAGCGCCGAGCAGCACGATGCCCGTGCCGCGACAGTCGACACACTGCAAGCCCTGCATGAGGGCAACCTGAGCACCAGCCGTACTCAGGTTGAGGGGTTGTACCTGCCCCGCTAAGCCAGACTTAAGCCCGGTTCGCCGGGCTTAAAACTGCTTGCCGATAAACAGGTAAAAGCTGCTGTCGCCGGTATCCGCATGGCCAAACGCGAGCGCCGCCGGGCCGATGCCGGTCTCCATACTGATGAACACGCTGCCGGCGTAGATCAGATCGTCCAGGGCCATATCGTCCTGCAGCAACCAGACGTTACCCGCCTCAAACGATGCCCCCAGGAACAACGGCCAGGTGATGCCCAGTAACTCCTGGCTCAGATCGTAGGTGTAGATCCCCCCGAGCAACACTTTGTGACTGCCAAACAGGCTGTCCTTGGAGAAACCGGACAGGTTGAGAAAACCGCCGATGGAGGTGAAGTGGGCCAGGGTCAAATCATCCTGGCTCAGGGTTTCAAAGCTGGCCTTACCGATTAAGTTGTGGGCACCAAAGTGGGTGGCGCCGGTCCACTCCAGCTCATAAACCACAAAATCATCCCGCTGCCAGGGGTCGCTATCAAACGTGAGGTTGCTGCCGCTGGTCAGGTGACTGACCTGGGCAAACCAGCGCTGCCCCTGACTGGGAAACATCGGCTGATCCAGGGTGTCGTAGCCCAAAGCGACCTCCGCACCGTGGAACCAATAATCCCCCAGGCGGCCAATTTCGTTACTGCCGACGCTGTGGTACTTGCCATCCTCATAGCGGTAAAGCAGCTGCAACTGCGCATTACGGCCCAGATTGATGCCGCCGCCCAGCGCCGCGCTGGAACGGGTTTGCTCGATACGCACAAAGGGGAACTCCTGGACCTGATCGAACGCGTTCCACTCTTTACGCTCTGCATCCACCATGGCGATGGCGTAATAACGCTGCAGATCGTCCAGCGGCTGGTACCACTCGGTGGCGAACCGGTCGATGGTGCCGATGTTGGCTTCGAGGCGCCACTGGCCACCGGCATTAAACAGGTTGTTGACGGTCAGGGCCGCATCCAGCGAAATGTCCAGCTCGCGGTCCAGGTTGTCCTCGATGCGCAATCCCATATCGAACACGTTGGGGCCCCAGTTTTTGCCCCGGGTCTGCACCACCAGCTCCGGCCCGTCCCGGCCATCCACCAGAAACGCGTCCACCCGCTCAAACTGATCCAGCGAGTAGATCCGGGCGATCGCTTGTTCTATCTCCTGCTCGCCCAGCACGTCACCCGGTTTCACATCCAGCACATCGCGGATCACGTCGTCCTTCATGCCACTTTCGTTTTCAATGCGGATCGCCACGAGCGGCGCCTGGGTGTCCAGCCAGACCGAGCGGTTAATCTGCTTGGCCAGATGGTATTCCCGGTAGGCCTCCTGTGAGACCCCCCATTTTTGCAGGCGGTCAATGTGCTCCAGCGCCGCCCTTTCTCCCTCGGGGATCAGGCCGGGCATCTGGTCAAAATCGCTGGTGCCTACGCCGCTGATGTCCGGGGTGATCAGGATGTCGTCCGGCTCCATCAGCGCCACCTGCTGGTCACGGGAGAGGTTGGTCAGGTAGCCGCTGAGCTGGTCAAGCACGTCGAACACGGAGTTCAGCTCGTCCTGGTTCTTCAGTGGCGCGCCGATGTCCACGGCGATCACCACATCCGCCCCCATCGCTTTCACCACCGACACCGGCATGTTGTTCACCATGCCACCGTCCACCAGCAATCGGCCTTCCCGCTCAATCGGAGCCAGCGCACCGGGCACGGTCATGCTCGCCTGCATCGCTTCGAGCATATTGCCGCTGTCGAGAATCACCTCGCTGCGGTCGGTCAGGTCGGTGGCCACAAACCGCACCGGGATAGGCAACATGTCAAAGTTGGGCACCTCCGGGATGGTGCCGATGGAGCGCCGGATCAGGGAGGACATGGTCTGCCCCTGCAACGCCCCTTTGGCGAAGCGCAGCTCGCCATCCCGCAGACCCATCTTCAGCTCAATGGGGTAACTGTCGCGAAACTGTTTGTCACGGTAGCTGAGCGCCTCGCGGGGAATGTCGTCCGAGAAACCGGTACTGAAGTCGAGCGAAAGCATGATGCTCTCAATCTGATCGGCACTGTAGCCGAGCGAATAGAGGCCTGCGACGTAAGCCCCCATGGAGGTGCCGGCGATGTAATCCACCGGAATGTTGTGCTGCTCCAGCACCCGCAACACGCCCACGTGGGCCGCCCCTTTGGCGCCGCCACCGGACAGCGCGACCCCCACTTTAGGGCGGTCCGCCGCGACCACTGCGCTGCTCAGTGCCAGGCCCAGCACCACTCCCCATGCCCAACGCCACATTGTGCCCATTCCCTGCCCTCTGAGTGAATTTCTCGCTAACAGTGTGCTTATTCTAGGTAAACAGCGACTTAACGAGAAGTCTTACCCCTGCTGCTTTTGAAAGCAGTCGGTCACCGCCTGCATCAGCCAATCCAGTGCCGGCCCGGGCCGGACTCCCCGGGAAACCACCCGGTCCACCGGCGCCCGCCAGGGCTGGTGGTCAAACACCACCGGCAGCACCGCCAGTGTGCCTGCGGCCAGCTCCTGAGTGATCAGGTGGGCGGGCACGTAACTCCAGCCCAGGCCCTGGCGGGCCAGCTCACGCAACAGGAACAGATTATTGGCCCACCACAACTGGCCGGAAACCGGCGGCACCGGGTCCAGCCCCCGGCCATCAAAACCCTTCACCATCAGCTGCCGGTAAACGCACAGATCCGCCAGCCTGACGGCGTCGAGTCTGGCCAGCGGATGGGCCGGGTTGGCCACTACCACAAAGGGCAAATCCCCCAGGTAGGTGCTGTCGACTTCGTCGTGAAAGCTTTGGTCCGAGAACATCAGACCCATCTGTGCCCGCTTTTCCGCCACCAGTCTCAGCACATCGGGACTGGCCACCGCATGCAGCGCCAGCGAGGTGGCCGGAAACCGTTCGGCAAACTCCGCCAGCACCGGCTCTATCGCCGGCACCATCAAGGCCTCATCCACCGCCAGATCCAGCGTGGTTTCCTGATCCTGCTCCAACGCCGCCGCCGCGATCTCCAGCCCGCGTGCCTGGTTCAGCACCGCTTTGGCGTGAGCCAGCAGTGCCTCACCTTTGGCGGTAAGGGCGGGCTTTCGGGAGCGTCGGTCAAACAGCTCCACGCCCCAGTCGATCTCCAGGTTGGCAATGGCCTGACTCACCGCGGACTGAGCCTTGCCCAAACGGCGGGCCGCAGCAGAAAACGAGCCCTGCTCCGCCGCGGTCACAAAAATGCGCAGCTGTTCCAGGCTATACATATCATCAAATCCGATAGTAACTAACTTGGTTCAATCATACAGGCGAATAGAATGGCCACATTCTTTTTTTACCGGAGCCCCGTTATGTCCACCCGTGAGCGCATTTTGCACAGCATGTTGTTTGAACTGATCGCCCTGATGATTGTTGTCCCTGCCGGCATTCTCCTGACTGGCACCAATGCCGGCCATATGACCGCCACCGCCATCACCCTGTCGCTGATAGCCATGGCCTGGAACTACGTTTACAACCTGGGTTTTGATCGGGTGTTTGGCGGCAATCGCATCAGCCGCAGCTGGGCACTGAGGGTCTGGCACGGTGTCGGTTTTGAAGCGGGCCTGCTGACGGCCACCATTCCGGTGCTGATGTACAGCCTGAACCTGGGATTTATCGATGCCCTTATCCTGGATATCGGCTTTGTGGTGTTCTTCCTGATCTACGCCATCGTCTACAACTGGGGCTACGACCAGTGCCGCGCCCGACTGGAGCGACAGGGCAAACTGGCTCCGCTGGGACAAGCCTGATGGTCAAAAAAACGGGGTGCCCTCTGGCACCCCGTTGGTGATTCAGCTGAATTTGCGCAGCTGGGACAGCGGCAGGATTTTCAGCACATATCGCATCCAGGCCCAGGGCCAGCCCGGCACAAAGGGGTTATCCCCCTCTTTCTCAATCGCCTTGACCAGTGCCCGGCAGCCGGTTTCCGTGTCCACGATAAAGGGCACCTTCTCCACCTTTTCGTTGATCTCGCTGCGGATAAAGCCCGGGTGCACCGTCGTGACCTTGATCGGCGTGCCCAGCAGATCGACCCGGATCCCTTCGGACAGGCTGGTCAGCGCCGCTTTGGTGGCGGCATACACCGTCATTGCACGACGAAATCCCCGCACTGCACTGACCGAGGAAACCGTCACCAGGTGGCCGCTGTTCTGTGCCCGAAACTGGGTTAACGCCGCCTCACACTGAGCCAGGGCCGCAACAAAGTTGGTCTCGGCGGTTTGCCGGTTGGCCTCAAAATGGCCGGTGCCCAGGGCCGCACCCTTGCCCATGCCGGCGTTGACGATCACCCGGTCCAGCTGCCCGCCGAAGTCCTCGGTAAACGCTCTGAACACCTCGAACACCTGCTCGTGATCGTTCACGTCCAACGCTCGAATGAACACCTGAATGCCGGGGTAGTCCCGCTCCAGCTCGGCTTTAAGTTCGGTCAGCCTGTCCAGCCTCCGGGCGCAGAGCGCCAGGTTACGGCCCCGTTTGGCAAACTCGATGGCCATGCCGCGGCCCAGACCGGAGCTGGCCCCGGTAATAAGAATGTTCTGTCGACGCATTGGAGTCCCTTCAGATTGTGGTGATCCATTCCGGCCGCCCCTCAAAGGCGACATGTTCATTGAGCGTGGCCAATCCCAGGCCACCGCGTCCCGGCACCAGTTTGGTGATGCCGGCGTTCACCAGCCGGGCGTTAACGCTCAGCAGGCCTTTCGGTTCCAGCCCCAGCAGAGTCTGCGTCACCACCGTAATCGGGCCACCGGAGGTAAACACCCAGATCGGGCCGGCATCCGGACTGGGCAGCTGTGCCAGCGCCCCCTGCACCCGCGCCCGGAACGCCAGCGCGCTCTCTTCGTAATCGGCGTCATACTGGCCGCTGAGCCAACGGTCGAACGCGGCTTTGAGCTCCGCTTTCATAAACGCCATCGGCTCCGGCTGTTGGCTCATGGCCTGACGCAACGCGGAGATCTCATGGTAATCCGGGTTGTAGGTGCGCAGGATCGACCGATGGTCGTACTCGTTCCATTGCGGCAGGGTCTGCCACGCCATCTCCAGTCCCGCCCCCTGCAAGCAGTGCGCCGCCGTCTGTTGATGACGCTTCAGCGCACCGGCAATCACGGCCGCTGGCCTTACGCCACGGCGGGCCAGGTCCTCACCCAGTGCCGTCGCCTGTTGCTGGCCCAGGGAAGACAGCTGGTCATAGTCGTCGGCACCGGCACTGGCCTGGCCATGTCGAATCAGGTAAATCGCGCTCACGGGACTCCTCAGGTGGTGGCGCGGATCCGCCGATTACAGCGCCACAGCAGATAGTTAACGAAAAACCAGAACCGCTTAAAACGCGGATTGCGGGTCTGGCCGTGGTGATAGCGGTAGTAGATCTGTTGCATGATGCCTGCCAGCCGGAACAGGCCATACACCTCGTAAAAGGTGAAATCGGCGCAGTCGATGCCGGTGCGGTCGCAGTAGTAACGCACCACTTCCTCCCGACTGAGCATCCCCGGAAGGTGAGTCGGTTGCAACCGGGCCGAACGCAGCACGGCGTCATCATCGGCCTGAACCCAGTAAGCCAGGGTATTGCCCAGATCCATCAGTGGATCGCCAATGGTGGCCATCTCCCAGTCCAGCACCCCGATCACCGTGGTGGGGTCATCCGGGCTCAGCACCAGATTATCGAAACGGTAGTCGTTGTGGATCAGCGCCCGCCGTTCCCGCGCTGGCATCCTCGACTCCAGGTAACCCATGACGCCACTGCCACTGCCCACATTCCAGGTTTTGGCCTGGCGGAAGCGGTGACTCCAGCCCTGGATCTGCCGCTCCAGATAGCCGCTGCCTTTGCCAAATTCCGCCAGCGGCCCGGTATCCACCTGATGCAGCTCAATCAGGGTGTCGAGCGCACTCTGGCAGATGCTGCGGGTCTGCTCCGGGCCGTTGGCCACCCCTTGCGGAAAACGCCGTCGGGGGATCACCCCCTTCAGGCGTTCCATCAGGTAGAACTCGGCCCCAATCAGCGTCGGGTCATCGCAGTGCGCCAACACCTGGGGCACTTTGTCGAAGTGGGGCTTCAGTGCCCGTTGCAGCCGAAACTCCCGGCCCATATCGTGAGCGCCCTTGGCTTTGGTGCCGGCAGGGGCACGACGAAGGATCAGGTCACGGTTGGCAAACGACAGGCAGTAGGTCCAGTTGGATGCGCCACCGCCATACTGCGTCACCTCCGGTATGCCCTCCAGCCCACTCAGCTGTTGAGTCAGCCAGGGCATCAGGGCTTCCAGATCCAGCGCTTCCCCTTCCCTGACTGCACCGGCCTGGTCGATCTTCGGCCCACTCATCAGCTGGCCCTCCGCAATCGCCGGGTCTGCTTCAGCATCAATGCCAGATAGCGCTCTCTGGGCAGCAGTCGCTTAAGCCAATAGGCTTTGCGCCCTGCACTGTGGGGCAAGATCAGGGCCTTGCGCTGCGCCACCCCTTCGGCAATCGCCAGGGCCACCTGCCCGGCACTGAGCGGCGCCTTGGCAAACAGCTTCTGCAGGATCGCGGTCATCGCCGGGTCGGCACTGCGCAGCCCCTTATCCAGATTGGTTTTAAAGAACGCCGGACAGGCGGTGCTGACGCTGATGCCCCGATCCGCCAGCTCCAGTGCCAGGGTTTCCGAGAAGCTCACCACCGCCGCTTTCACCGCGCTGTAGCTGCCCATCTTTGGCATCGCATTCAGCCCCGCCTGCGAAGCGATGTTCAGCACCCGCCCCCCTTCGCCCAGCAGCGGCACCAGCGCCTGACAGGTACGCACCACGCCAAACAGATTGATGTCGAACACCCACTGCCACTGCGCTGGCGTTTCCTGTTCCAGCGTGCCGGCGGTGGCGACACCGGCATTACAGACCAACAGGTCCAATCCGCCCCACTCCGCTTCCAGTCGCGCCGCGACCGCAGCCAGACTGTCCCCGTCGGTGACATCGCAGCGGAGAAACATCCCGGTGCCGCCGGCGGCGTCGATTTCGGCTACAACAGGGTGGCCATCCTGAACGTCGCCAATGGCCACCTGCGCCCCCTGAGCGGCCCAGTGCAGGGCCAGGGCACGACCCAGTCCGGACGCGCCACCGGTAATGAACACTCTCATCGGCGGCTCCGCATTTTCAGTTCCAGCTTGGCCACGCTGGCCAGATGCACCTCATCGGGACCGTCCGCCAGTCGCAGCGCCCGGGCCTGAGCGTAGAAGCCCATCAGGGGGTGGTCCTGGCACAGCCCGGCACCGCCGTGGATCTGAATCGCCATCTCCACCACCTGTTGCAGCACCCGCGGGGCCACCACCTTGATGGCGGCGATGTCAGTCATGGCGGCACGGACACCGTGTTTATCGATTTTCCACGCCGCCTGAAGGGTCAGCAGCCGGGCCTGGTCGATGGCAATCCGCGCCTCAGCCACCTTCTCCAGGTTACCGCCGAGCTTCAGCAGTGGCTTACCAAAGGCGGTGCGGCTCTGGCCCCGCTCAATCATCAAATCCAGCGACCGCTCAGCCGCGCCGATGCAGCGCATGCAGTGGTGGATCCGGCCCGGGCCCAGCCGGCCCTGAGCGATGGCAAAGCCTTCACCCCAGCCTTTGATCAGGTTGCCTGCGGGGACGCGCACCTGATCAAACCGCACCTGGCCGTGGCCATAAGGCGCGTCGTAGTCGCCGCATGCGGTCAGCATACGTTCAATGGTGACGCCGGGGGTATCCAGCGGCACCAGCACCATGGCGTGGCGACGATGACGCTCCGCATCCGGGTCGCACAACCCCATAAAGATGGCGATGCCGGCATCGGGATGGCCCAGTCCGGTGCTCCACCATTTATGGCCATTAAGCACCAGTTCGTCCCCGTCCCGCTCGATGGTGGCGGCCATGTTGGTGGCATCGCTGGAGGCCACTTCCGGTTCGGTCATGCAGAACACCGAGCGCAGTTCGCTACTCAGCAACGGCATCAGCCAGCGGGCCTTCTGCGCCTCGTTACCGAAGTGGTACAGCACCTCCATATTGCCGGTGTCCGGGGCGTTGCAGTTAAACACCTCCGGCGCCAGCAGGCTGTGCCCCATGATCTCCGCCAGCGCGGCGTACTCCAGCGTGGACAAGCCGGCACCCAGTTCCGGGTCCGGCAGAAACAGATTCCACAACCCTTCAGCACGGGCCTCGGCCTTAAGCGCCTGTAACTCTGGCAGCAGCTGCCACTGACGCCAGTTGCCGTGGCCATTCAGCTCATGATTGCGGGCCAGCCATTGCGCTTCATTCGGCAGTATCCGTTCTGCCACAAACGCCTTCAGCGTGCTTTGCAGCGCGCGGCTGCGGTCGCTGGGTGCAAACACCATAACCCTCTCCTTGTGGTGACACTGTGTGTTGGCTCTATGGTCACTCTAGAGCAGATATGCTAATGAATGAAACGAACATTTTTCACACCGCAAAATGAATGATTTTCACAACCTGAGAGGTAACCATGCGTCCAGAGCAGCTCGACCTGAATCTGCTGAAGGTGTTTGAAGCGCTCTATCGGGAGGGCAACGTCTCCGCCGCTGCGGCGGTGCTGCACCTGACGCCATCGGCGGTGAGCCACGCCCTGAAGCGGTTGCGGCAGCAACTGGGCGAACCGCTGTTTGAGCGACAGGGCAACGGCATGCGGCCCACCCCAAGTTGTCAGCGCATGGCACCGGCGCTGCTGACCCAACTCAGTCAACTGCGTCAGCTGCTGCGTAACTGGGGCCAGTTTGACCCCGCCAATGCACAGCTCACCTTTCAAATGGGTGTGCCCGATGCGCTGGAGCCGATGGTGATCCCTGCCCTGGCGCTGGCGCTGGACCAGCGGGCACCGCACTGCGCGTTGATCAGCCGACGGGTGGAGCGGGGCCAGCTGAGCCGGGAGCTGGCGCTGGGACTGGTGGATCTGGCGGTGGACGTGCACCAGCCGCCGGAGCCGGAGCTGTGCCAGCAACCCTTACTGGACGACGAACTGGTGGTGCTGAGCCGGGCCGGTGGCCCGGCACTGACCCCGCACGCTTACCAAAACGCGCCCCATGCGGTGGTGTCCCGACGGGCGCGGGGCGCGGTACTGGAAGAGTCAGCTCTGGTGGCCCAGGGAATCGACCGCCGCATCACCCTGCGTTGTCAGAGCTACGCCAGTGCAGCGGCGGTGGTGGCGCAGTCCGACCGGCTGCTGACCCTGCCCCGTCATCTGGCGCAGCCGCTGCTCCATCAGGGGTTACGTCTGCATCCCTGCCCGGTGCCGCTGCCGGCGATTCAGATCCATCTGTACTGGCACCGCTCCCGCGAGCAGGACCCGGCACTGCACTGGTTGCGTCAACAGCTGGAGAGCGGGCCCGGCACCCTCCCACCGGCAGCATGAGCCGCAAAGCAGACACAAAAAAGCCCGCCGGATGGCGGGCTTTTCGCGTCACTTAACGCTTACTTGGCCAGAGAGATACCCCGGCGGATCAGCAGCGCTTCGGTGGTCGGCTCTTCGCCTTTGAAGCCCTTGTAGGTCTCCATCAGGTCCTGGCTGTTGCCCATGGACAGGATCTTGTCACGGAACAACTGGCCACGCTCACGGGTCAGGCCACCGGTGTCGCGGATGTGGGCGAACGCGTCCGCCGCCAGAATCTCACTCCACAGGTAGGCGTAGTACCCGGCCGAGTAGCCGCCAGCAAAGATGTGGGCGAAGTAGGTGGACTTGTAGCGCGGCGGGATCGCCTCCAGGTTCACACCGTGCTTCTCCAGTGCCTTGGCTTCAAACGCCTCAACGCTGTCGATCTTGGTGTCGGTACCAATGGTGTGCCACTCCATGTCCAGCAGTGCGGACGCCAGGTACTCCAGAGTATCGAAGCCCAGGTTGAACTTGCTGGCCGCCATCACTTTGGCCAACAGGTCAGCCGGGATAGGCTCACCGGTTTCCACGTGCTTGGCGTAGTTGGCGATCACTTCCGGGTGTACCGCCCAGTCTTCCTGGAAGGTGGAGGGGAACTCAACGAAATCACGGGATACGTTGGTGCCCGCCAGGCTCGGGTAGGTCACGTCAGAGAACAGGCCGTGAACCGCGTGGCCCATCTCGTGGAACATGGTGGTGGCTTCGTCGAAGCTGACCAGCTGAGGCTGACCTTCACCGGCCTTCTCAATGTTCATCACGTTAACGATAACCGGCTGGGTGTTGAGCAGGTGGGACTGGCCCACAAACACGTTCATCCAGGCACCGCCACGCTTGCCTTCGCGGGCGTAGTAGTCGGCGTAGAACAGCGCCATGCTTGCGCCGTCTTTATCAAAGATCTCGTAGACCTTTACGTCCGGGTGGTAGGCCGGCAGGTCAGAACGCTCCTTAAAGGTGATGCCGTACTGACGCTCCATGGTGTAGAACACGCCATCTTCCAGCACCTTGTCAAACACGAAGTACTTCGCCACTTCGCCAGCATCCAGGTTGAACTTCTGCTGACGCACTTTTTCGGCGTAGTAGAGCCAATCCCAGGCCTGAACCTCACCCTTCACGCCATCGGCTGCCATCATCGCCGCGATCTCTTCCGCCTCGTTGCTGGCGTTGGATACCACTTTCGGCACCATGGAGCCCAGCAGGTCCATCACCGCAGTCGGGTTGTTGGCCATCTGGGACTGCAGCTTGTACTCGGCCCAGTTGTTGAAGCCAAACAGGGCGGCTTTTTCCGCACGCAGGCCAGCAATTTCGGTCAGGATCGCCTGGTTGTCCGCTTCACCCTGGGTGGCACGGAAGGCGGAAGCTTCCCACAGGCGCTGACGCAGCTCGCGGTTTTCCAGGTTGGACAGCGCAGCCTGACGGGTGGTGTTGGTCAGGGTCAGCAGGTAGCCCTCTTTGCCCGCTTTCTCGGCGGCGGCCTTGGCGGACGCGATGGCGCCTTCAGACATACCAGCCAGCTGGGCCAGGTCGGTCACCAGCACAGCGTTTGCCTGGCTGGCCGCCAGCAGGTTCTGGCCAAACTGGTTGGTCAGCTCAGACAGCTTCTTGTTCAGCTCACGAACTTTCAGCTTCTGCTCCGGGGTCAGGCTGGCACCGGCGCGAACAAACTGCTCATAGGTGACTTCGGTCAGGCGCACGGATTCGGCGTCCAGACCCAGCTCAGCGCGGTGGTCGTAGATCGCTTTAACCCGCTCAAACAGTTTGGCGTTCAGGTAGACGTTGTCCTGATGCTCAGCAAACTTGGGGCCCATCTCGGTTTCCAGGGCACGACGGGCGTCATTGCTGGTGGAGCTGGAGAGGTTGTAGAACACGGAGGCAGCACGGGTCAGCAGCGCACCGCTCTTCTCCATGGCGACCAGGGTGTTTTCGAAGGTGGCCGGCTCCGGGTTATTGGCGATGGCATCAATCTCTGCCATATGCTGCGCCATGCCCACTTCAAAGGCCGGCTTGAAGTGATCATCGGTGATTTTGGTGAAGTCCGGGGCCTGATACTGCAGGGTGCTGGCGTGCTTCAGCGGGTTGCTGTCAGGCAGCTGAGCCGCCTGGGGCGAAACTTCAACAGCGGCCGGGGCTTCGGTGGTCTTTGCAGTGGAAGCGGTGTCAGAGCAGGCGGCCAGGGCCAGCACGATGCTGGAAGCCAACAGAGTCTTGCGTAACATCCTGTCAATCCTTGTGGTTGAGACCGGGCTGACCCAGCACCGAACTGCGGTGCCTTGCCGACAACCCGAAGAAAAAAATTAAGGCGTCATTGTTATAAGTGCTTGCCGCCCAATCAGGGCAACGTGAACGACACATTATCTCAACACGAGGTCACAGTTAAGTCACCGAAGTAACAAAGTGTGTTTTCATCGACTTGCACCCGCTCCTTTCCTCGCCGACTATGGCGGCACGGCTTTTTCGAGTATTCCGCCCATGACCGCGTTCGACTGGAACCTGATCCCGATCTTTATTGAGACCTACAAGCTGCGCTCCTACACCCTGGCAGCGGAAGCCCTCAACATGACCCAACCGGGGATCAGTGCCGCCATCAAGCGGCTTCAGACCCAACTGGGCACGCCGCTGTTTGTCCGCGAAGGCCGGGGCATCGCCCCGACTCAGGCCGCCGTGCAGCTGGCCCGCTCCCTCGAACCTGCCATCAACAACGCCCGCCAGGCTCTGGATAACCTCACGGCCTTCAGCCCGGAACAGCCGCGCACCTTCATTCTTTCTGCTGACGAAGTGATGGCCCATCGGCTTCACGGTCGTTCAGAACATTCCGAACAACTCGGCGCCTGCCGTCTGCAGTTTGACCTGGCCCCGCAAACCGAGGAGGCGCTGATCAACCAGCTGATGCTGAACAAGGTGGACCTGGCGCTGGATTTCGATGGCCTCAGTCACCCCTCGCTGGCCGCAGAGTCAATTTTTGAGGATGAGATGGTGCTGATCTGCCGGCGGGCGCACCCCAGAGTGCAGGGGATACTGACTCAGGCCCAGTACTTCGAAGAGGACCATGTGGCGCTGAAGATACGGCGCTCCGGCCGTTATGCCGCGGACTACTTTACCAACGACACTCTGATTCAGCGGCGCATCCGCTGCGAGTGTGATTCGCTGTTGTCGATGATGGGGCTGGTGGCCACCAGTGATTGCATTGGCGTGGTGACCCGTTCGGTGGCCAAACTGTACGCCGCGGGCTTCGATCTGCAACTGCTGCCCATGCCCTTCTCTACCCGTCGGGTCGGACACGCCATGTACTGGCACCACAGCCACACCGATGACCCGGCCCACCAGTGGCTGCGGGAGCGGGTACGGGCCCTGTCGGCACAGACAGGCTGAATAAAAAAACGCCCGGGTCAGCCATGAACCGGGCGTTTTGCTTCAGGGGGTTATTCAGCCTTTGGACGTGGGCAGAGGCACGATTTCGAAATCACTCTCAAAGGTATCGAGCACCGATTTGAGCTGCGCCAGCAGCGCCGCATCACCTTCAATCTTCGCCACCTCAGCCAATGTTGCCTGCCCCAGCAGAACCGAGGTCAGCTCCGCTTTAGTGAGGGTGACGGTGAGATCGGCCTCCACCGCCTCAGCAATCTGAATGTTGGCCATATTGGCGTTGCTGACCTCACCGTAGTAGATCTCGTTCAGGTCCGGATGAATCAACTGGAAGTTGAAGTCCAGCCCCGCCGCCTCGGCCTTCGGCCCGTTCAGGCGCACCGCCAGGTAGTCCAGCATCATGCCGGTGGGCGTGTTGGCGATGATGTCCACGGAAGCGGTCTTGAGACTGTCCGCCACATGGCCGGTACGCAGCTCATAGGCCCCCTGCAGGTAGCTGTTGCGCCAGGCCATGGTTTCCGCCTGATAACCCTGCTGTTCGTAGCTGTCGGCCAGCAGGTGACGGGCCTTGCCGTTGTCCGGGTCGCAGGTCACCACATCGTTAAGCAACTGGCTGGCTTGCTGGTAGCGGCCCGCGTCGAAGTGAGCCTGGCCTGCCGCCACCAGGGTTTTCGCGCCGGCTGCTGCCACGTAGGTGCAGGCCTTGTCGTGGCTGGTCAGCGGGTTGACGTTCACCGGGTTCATATCGTGATAACCCAGGTAGAGATTCACCACCGCCCGGGCATTGTGGCTGTATGAGCCGTGGTAGCCGTTGGTGTGCCAGGTGTCGAACTGGCTTTGAGGCACGATCTCCTCAATGGCCCGGCCCACATCGTGGATGGTGACACCGTGGTTGGCCAGACGCATCGACTGGTTATGCACGAAGCCGTAGTTGTCCCGCTGCAAGGTCATGTAGTCGCTGATCTCGGCCTGTCCCCAGACCGGCGCCGAGTGAGCGGCGTGGATGTTGTCCACTTTGCCACTGTCGACAAAGCGGAACTTCAGCTCGGTGAGGTACTTGGTCCACACCAGTGCGTCCCGCACCTTGGCACCGCGGAAGGTGTAGATGTTGTGCTGGCCGTCGTAAGTCAGCTCCGCCGTGTTGAGGCTGCGGTACTTGGGCAGGTACACCACCATCTCAGCGGGCGCTTCGGCACCGGGCATATTGATCAGCAACATCTCCAGACCATCAATGGTGACCCAGCGCTCACGCTCGCCGACCTCTTCGGTCGGTGCCACCAGGGTGACGTTGCCGTCAGAGGTGCCCAGTCCGAGTGCGTTATCCACGATCCCCTCGGTGCTGTTGGGCAGGGTGGTGCCGTACTGGTACTGAGCGCGGCGGCCCATGGCGTTGCCGCCAATCATATTTTCGTCCGCCAGCTCCTTCAGGAAGCCATCGGGCGCCAGGATAGGGCCATCAAACTGCTCATCAATGATGCCGCGGGAGCCGCCGAAGTGGTCCACATGCATATGGCTGTAGATCACCCCGGTAATGCGGTGCTCGCCGTTGATGGCCGGCAGATGCTGTTTGGCAAAGTCCCAGGCCGCCGCAGCCGCTTTATCGGAGAGCAGCGGGTCATGGATGATGTAACCATTGTCGGAGCGGTAGATGGTCATGTTGGACAGGTCAGCACCCCGTACCTGGTAAACCCCGTCAGTCACTTCATACAAACCACCGGCGGCGTAGTTCAGCATCCCCTGACGCCAGAGCGAGGGGTTCACGGTGGGCGGCAGCTCCTTCAGGTTCATGGCCGCCATGTAGTTGAATTTGTTTTTGAGTTCACCCGCCGCATGGCTGCCAAACTCGGCGATCAGACCACGCTGGGTACGCTCAAACGCGCTGGCGTCCTTCCAGGGCAGACGCTTTGCCAGCTCAGCGTTGGCTTTAACGGTGTGCTCAGAGGCCGGTTTGCCCTGGTAATCCTCTATGCCAACCAGGCCATCCGCCACCACCGGCAGAGACAACGCAAGAGAAAGAGACAGGGCAACAACACTCGGTTTGACAGACATGATCGTCCTCCAGATTCGTTCGCCGTCCGACGGGAGCGGCAGGAAAGCTCTGAAGGGGAGTATGCAAAGGGAAACCGAACCCATGCAGTAGGGCCCGGCTATTTCAAACATAACCAGCAGTTATGTATTTGGCGCTGTGCCCGTGAGAATTCTGGCGACTATCGAGGTGCCCAGTCCAGCAACCGGGTTTTGAGCCAACTGAAGGGCAGCTTGGCCAGACGGCGCCGCTGCATCTCCTTCCAGCCGGTGCCGTCCAGCATGGGGAGCGTGCCACCACAGTGACGGTTATAGAGCTCGCACCACTCGTGATGGGTAAACTCATTCACCCGCTTCTTCCGGCGCAATGAGAGCTTGCGCAGGCCCAGGCCAATCTCGGCAGGCTCATCCAGCAGAATATTGCTGGCGACGAACTTGTCCCAGTAATCGTGCGCCGCCGCATCCCCCGCGATGCGCCGATGGATCATCGGGGCGTTGGGGTCCAGCGCCAGCAGCCAGAGCTGACAAATAACCTGTTCCGCCTCCAGCGGGATCTGGCCCTTTCTCAGCCCATAAAAGCCGGCAAGCAGGGCGTCTGAAAAGGGTTGCTGGGGAAACAGCGGCTGGTCCCAGATCTTCAGCAGGTCTTCGGTTCGGCCGTAGTAAAAGAAATCGCTGGGGTGATAGAGGATCCGGTGGCCCTTGGAGTAGCGCCGGAACAGATTGGCGTTGATCACCACCCGCTCGGCGAACTGGGTGAAATTCGGGTGGCGCAGTGGGTAATCCTGCTGACGCTCGACAAACTGGTTTCCCACTAGGTAGTTGTCGGAGCGCAGTTTGACCGCGTAATCGGTGGTGACCCGCTTCAGCCCTTCCCGGCTCGACACCAGCTGACGGTGGTAGTTTCGGGGACAGTAAGCGTCGGCATTGGGGCCGGGGTCGTCACTCTCCACCAGAAGGTCGTAGTCCAGCCCGGAGAGGTCCTGATCCGGCCAGGTGGAAAGAATCAGGGTGGCACCGGGCAGATGCGTGCGCACGCTGTCGAGACAGCGCCGGGTGATCCCCTCCTCCATGCCCCGACCCTGGTAGGCCTGCACCGGGCCCTGCACCACCACACTGATCCGTTCAAAACTCACAAGCGCGCTCCTGTTCTGGTTCACTTCACCGCGACTTTGCCGCCGATGATTTTGAAAGCGGGGGTGCCGCGCACCAGGGTATCCCGGGCAAACTGACTGCCGCAGCCAGGACATAACAAAAAGCATTTCACCAGCGCCCCCTTACCGCCTTTGCGATAGCGATACAGCGGCGCCCGGCAGCGGGCGCAGCGGATATCGACGGTGGTACTGGGCCCTTTCTTGTTGGGTCTGGCCATCCTTACCCTTTGTTCGCCCTGGCGAGGTAGCGATCCAGCGCGTTGGCGAACGCCATCCGCTCGGTCTGCGACAGCGGCGGCGGTCCGCCGGTCTGCACCCCACTGGAGCGCAGGGTATCCATAAAGTCCCGCATATTGAGCCGGGCCCGGATGTTGTGCGGGGTGTACAGCTCTCCCCGGGGGTTCAGCGCTACCCCGCCCTTCTCAATCACTTCGGCCGCCAGCGGAATGTCGGCGGTGATCACCAGATCGCCAGCATTGACCCGACGCACAATCTCGTTGTCCGCCACATCAAAGCCCGCCTCCACCCGCAGAGTGCGGATATGGGGGCTGGGCGGCACCGACAGCGGCTGGTTGGCCACCAGCAGCAGCGACAGCCCGGTGCGATCCGCCGCCCGGTAGAGGATCTCCTTGATCACCTTGGGGCAGGCATCCGCATCCACGTAGATGGTGGGCCGCTCAGCCATGGCTGACCACCACTTCATAACCCGTAAACTTGCGGATGTTGATCACCCCGGTATCAAAGATCAGGTACTGGCCCTTAATCCCCTGCAACACGCCGGAGACTTCCGGGATCTTGTCAAAGTTGTGGGAGGCGATCTTGGTGGGGTAGTGATCCACCGGATAGTCGATGCTGACCAACGCCTCATCGAGGCGCTCAATGGCGTCCACGCCAAACTGACTGCCCAGCTCCGCCAGCTTCTCCTCGATGGCCGGCAACAGGCGCTCGGCTTCCACTTTCAGATCCATCGGCTCACCGGCACCCTTGAGCATGGCGCGCCAGTTGGTCTTGTCGGCAACCAGCTTCGCCAGCTCCACTTCCACCAGGCCGGACAGCTGACGGGTGGCCACTTTCAGAATCGGCAGCGCCTGGGTGGCGCCCTGATCCAGCCAGCGGGTCGGTACCTGACTGTGGCGGGTGATGCCCACCTTCAGCCCGGAGGTATTCGCCAGGTATACGAAATGGGGGATCATGCAGTGGGTTTCACCCCACTCGGGCTCGCGGCAGGTGCCTTTGGCGAAGTGGCAGGTTTCCGGCTTCATAATGCACATGTCGCAGCGGGCCAGCTTCTTCATGCAGGGGAAGCAGTGGCCCTGAGAGTAGCTTTTGCTGGTCTTACGGCCGCAGGCGTCACAGTAGATTTTGCCGGTGAAATTCAGGGTCAGGGACTGGCCAATCAGGGCATTCAGGGGCAGGCGTTCATCGCCCACTTTCAGTTCGTACTGGGCGGGCTGCGCCAGCTGAACCGCCATTTTGGAGAGGGTGCCTTGCATGGCAAGCGTGCTCCTTGGGGAAAAACCCCAGTGTACCAACCCCGCTCCACCAATCCCAAGGCCCAACAACCGTTAAAACCGATAACGCCGATAGCCTGCTCGGTTCAGCATCAGAACGGCAGGTCGACGCAGCCGCAGTCCTCGCCCACCGACTCGTAAAAGGCGGTGATGCCACCTTCCAGGCTGGAGACGTTGTCCCAGCCCATCGCCGTCAGGGTGTCCGCCGCCAGTTTGCTGCGGGCGCCCGTGCCGCAATAGACCACGATGGGACGATCCTTCGGCAGCGTGTTCCAGGCTTTGAATTCGAGGAAGCCACGGGGGATGTGGATCTCCTGTTCGGTCACCGTCCGGCCATTTTCCCGCTCATAGAGGCTGCGCACATCCAGCACAGTGATCGCCTCGCCGTCCGCCAACCGCTTGCGCAGCGCATCCGGCGTAATTTGTACCACCTCGGTGGCCTGGCCAGCCAGGTAGGCCTCTTTTCCGATCGGTTCCGCCATTGCGCGTCCCAGCAGCGCCACACTGAGCAGCACGCCGAGCAGGGTCAGCCATTGCCATTTGGGTGTCATGGAGCCTCCTTATCCGGTGATCGCCTCTCCCAACCTATCCCAGTCGCCAGCGCCTTGCCAGCATCAGGCCGGCCGCCCCTGTCGCCGTCGTGGCAGCATCAGGCTCAACAGCAACTCCACCAGCACGCTGAGCAGCAGCGCCACGCCCACCCCCCAGCCGATGGCCGTGGGTGTCAGCAGCACCTGGTAGCGGTAGTTATCCAGGGTATCGTCACGCAGTTGTGAGTCGGCAAAACCGATAAAATGCCAAAGCTGGGCCAGTTGCCCCCCGGACATCGCCAGCTGCTCTTCGCTCAACAGGCTCACCCGCTCCACGATCGCGGCCACGGAATCCGCATCCTGACGGAACACCGGGTCCGGACTGCGCCGGTAATGGCTGACCAATGCCTCCAGATCGCCGCTGAAATGGCGCTGTGCGGTCTGTTCAAACCCACCCAGCGCTTGTCGTGCTTCGGTCAGGTGCGCATCCAGCCGCTGCTGGTAGAGCGCCAGTACGCCGGGGATCTGCACCCCAATCAGTACGCAACAGAAAAACACCGTTAAGCGGGCGTAATCCTTAAACATTTATCCATCCCATATTGCCGGTTTCTGACACTCATCATCGCCGGACGCGGGCCTCGACGCCAGTGCCCGGAATGAAAAAAGTGCCGCACTCTGATCCAAAAAAAAGCGCCCGTTCGGGCGCCTTTTTTTACTCTTCGTCTTCCTCAATCGCTTTTCGCAATTTCACCGGTTCGGTGCGCTTCTTGCGAAGCTTGAGGTTAAGCATCTCTACGGCCACGGAGAAGGCCATGGCGAAATAGACGTAGCCTTTCGGAATGTGCACCTCGAAGCCTTCGGCAATCAGGGTCATCCCCACCAGCACCAGGAAGGAGAGAGCCAGCATCTTCACGGTCGGGTGGCTGTCGACAAACTCGCCAATCGCTTTGGCGGAGAACAGCATCACACCCACGGCGATAATGATGGCGATGGCCATCACCATCAGCTGGTCAGCCAGACCCACAGCGGTGATCACGGAGTCCAGAGAGAACACCACGTCGAGCAGCGCAATCTGCACCAGGATCATGCCCAGGCTGGCAGTGCCACCGGCGCTGTGCTCTTCCGCCTCGCCTTCCAGGCTGTGGTGGATCTCATGGGTGGCTTTGGCCAGCAGGAACAGACCCCCGCCCACCAGGATCAGATCCCGGCCGGAGATGCCCTGTCCAAACACGTTGAACAGCGGATCCGTCAGACCCATCACCCAGGTCAGGGAGAACAGCAGAGCCAGTCGGGTCAGCATCGCCAGGCCCAGGCCCAGGCGACGGGCAAAGTCACGCTGGCGTTCCGGCAGGCGGGACACCAGGATGGAAATAAAGATAATGTTGTCGATGCCCAGAACGATTTCGAGGGAAGTCAGGGTCGCCAGAGCGATCCACGCTTCAGGGCTGTAGATCCAGTCGAACATGGTGAATAAACACACCTAAGAGGAAAAACGCGATCTAACGGCTTTTTCGCTGCGCTGGCAACGATTACTGCATGAAATCTTGTTTATCTTAGTGGCCAGAGCGTTATTCGGGGGCCGAAGCCCCCGAAATACTTACACTTTGAAGTGACCCACCTGCTGTTTCAGGGCGTGGCACTCCCCTTCCATCTCAGCAGAGACCTGCCCCAGCGCCTGGCCATGGCGGGCCAGTTCTTCGCTGTCATCGCGGATCTCAACCACATTGCCGGACAGGTCGGCACTGACGCCGCGCTGCTGCTCCGCCGCCGCCGCGATCTGGCTGGCCATGGTGGAGATCTGAGTGATCGCCACGGTAATGCTGTCGAGGCTGGCCCGGGCCTGCTCCGCTTCCGCCGCACTGGCGTCCGCCAGGGAGGTGCCCTGCGCCATCGCGTCCACCGCTTCCTGGCTGGTACGTTGCAGCGATTCAATCATATGGCGGATCTCTTCGGTGGAGGCGTGGGTGCGTTGGGAGAGCACCCGCACCTCGTCCGCCACCACCGCAAAGCCCCGGCCCTGCTCGCCGGCGCGGGCCGCTTCGATGGCCGCGTTCAGCGCCAGCAGGTTGGTCTGGTCGGCGATGGTCTGGATGGTCACCAGCACCTGGTTGATCTGCTGGGCGTGGGTTTCCAGCTGAGCGATCACCCCGGCACTTTGGTTGATCTGACTGGCCAGCGCCACACTCGCTTCGCTGGAGCGGGTGATAACCTGCTGACCCTGCTCACAGGCCACGGCGGCATCCTGCGCCGCTTCCGCGGTGGAGGCGGCGCCCTGGGCCACTTCATTGGCGGAGGCCGCCATCTCCGTCACCGCACTGGCCACCATATCCAGCTTCTGGTTCTGGCGGGTGACCGCTTTCGCCTGCTCAGCGCTCATGGCGGTGTTGTCGCCGGCGCGACCCAACAGGCGTTCGCAGCCAGAATCGATGGTGGTCACCATCTGGGCCAGATGGCCAATAAAGTGGTTGAGTCGCTCCGCCACTTTACCCAGTTCATCCTGACGCTCCACCGGCAGGCGGCGGGTCAGATCGCCATCGCCCTGGGCCAGTTCGCGGATCGCCCCTTCCAGCGCCTGCACCGGGCGGAACAGCAGATTCAGCAGCCAGGTGGTCAGCAGGAAGACCGCCGCAATCAGGCCCACGGTCAGCCAGATGGCCTGCTCCACCATCGCCACACCGGCGGCATTGGCGTGCGCTTCATCCAGCACCACCACCAACTGCCAGTCGCTGCCCGGCAGGGCTCCCACCTGCACCAGCGCCGATTGGCGACCCAGGGTCATCTCTGCCTGAGCACCGCTTTGCAGCAGGGCATTGCGGGTAGCCGCATCCAACTCCGGATAGCGTTGTCCCAGCGGCTGCAGACGGGCCTGGGGATCCCGATGGGCCAGCAGCCGTCCTTCCCCGTCCACCAACAGCAGTTGCCCTTCCTGTTCCGGCAGCGCCGACAGTGCCAGGCTGGCGATGGCATCCAGCGTGATGTCAGCAGCCACCACCCCTTCATGGCCGCCCAGGAACGGGGCCGCCAGACTGAGTACGGTCTGCTCCACACCACTGACGTCACGGTAAGGGGCCGTCATGATCAGCCCCTCTTCCGCCATGGCCAGCTGGTACCAGGGGCGGCTGGTGACGTCGATGCGCGGTGGCACGTTGTTCAGGTCATCCCAGACGATCTCCCCTTCAGCGTATCCGGCATAGAGGCGGTTGATGCCCGCGCTTTGTGCCAGCAGGTGAAACACCTCCGGCTTCATCGCCCGCTCAGAGAGGATGTCGGCCAGCGCCGTGACGGTTCGCGCACGTTGGCTCAGCCAACCGTCAAACTGCTGCTGAAAGTTGACCAGAAGATCCTGGCTGCGCTGCTGGATCTGAGCGTGCTGCTCCGTTTGGTAACGGTGCAGCAGCAGGCCGGTAAGAATGACGCAGGCGGTGATAACCACCACCGCGATAAAGGCTTGCAAGCGGTGCTTTAGACTCATGATGGGATGGGCTTATGAGGCTGAATCAAATGGAGAAATAGGCGGCAATCATCCCCCAAAAATGACAAAGATCAAGTGCCCTCCGGACACCTGTTCAAAAAAGGAACGGCGGGCTCACAGAACCCGCCGCTTTCGCTAAAGTGTTCGGACCACTAAAGCACTCAAATGTCGTAATGCAGTCCGCACTCCCGTTTCAGGCCGTTAAAGCGGGTTTCCTCTTCGGTCATACCCAGCTCAAGGGGACGGCTGCTGTGGGTGTCCCCCACCGAGACGTACCCTTCATGCCATAACGGGTGGTACGGCAGGTCATGGGCTTCCAGAAAGTAGTGCACGTCCTTATTGCTCCAGTCGAGGATCGGCAACAACTTGAAGCGGCCAGAGCGGACATCCAGAAACGGCAGCTCAGAGCGGGTACTGGCCTGCTCACGACGCAGCCCGGCAAACCAGCTGCCGACCTGCAGTTGCTCCAGCGCCCGCTGCATCGGCTCCACTTTATTGCGGCGGTTGTAGCGGTCGATGCCGTCCAGCCCCATCTCCCACTCCTTGCCAAACCGGGCTTCCTGCCAGGCGGAGGAGAGGCTGGCACCAAACACCTGGAGGTTCAGGCCCAGCCGTTCGGTCAGCTCGTCGATAAAGCGATAGGTCTCCGGGAACAGATGCCCGGTGTCGGTCAGAATCACCGGAATGTCCGGCCGCTGAGCCGTCACCAGTTTCAACATCACCGCCGCCTGAATCCCGAAACTGGAAGACAGCGCATGCGCTCCGGGCAGGTTTTCCAACCCCCAGGCCACCCTCGCTTCGGCGCTCAACCCGGCCAGTTCGCGGTTCAGTTCGGACAGCGTCTGCTGGCTGCCCGGATCGTCAGGACGGTCCAGCAGCGCCAATAATGTCTGGCTTGCCATCGTCGTGCTCCTTAGGCGTAGAAATCCTGCTTGGGGATGATCACCGGCGCCACAATGCCTGCCCGCACAACGAAATCGCCAAAGCGTTCCCCGGGATCACGCTCGCCGACCCATCGGCCAATCAGGGCGTCCAGTTCCTCAAACAGGGCATCCTCATCGACGTTCTCCCGGTACAGTTTTGGGATGCGGGTGCCGTTGTGGTTGCCCCCCAGGTGGAGGTTGTATTTGCCCGGCCCTTTGCCCACCAGGCCCACCTCCGCCAGCATCGCGCGGCCACAGCCATTGGGGCAGCCGGTCACACGGAAGATGATCGCTTCTTCATCGATGCCGTGTTTGGCCAGCAGGGTTTCGAGCCGGTCCACGTAATGGGGCAGCACCCGCTCCGCTTCCGCCATCGCCAAGGGGCAGGTGGGCAGCGAAACACAGGCCATGGCGTTTTTGCGCTGGGCACTGTGGCGGTCGTCGATCAAGCCGTGCTCGCGAGCCAGTTTCTCGATGGCGGCTTTATCCGCTTCTGCCACGCCCGCCACAATCAGGTTCTGGTTGGCGGTCAGGCGGAACTCCCCCTGATGGATGGCGGCAATGGCGGCCATGCCGGTTTTCAGCGGCTTGTTGGGAAAGTCGAGGATGCGGCCATTCTCGATAAACAGGGTCAGGTTGTGTTTGCCGTCGATGCCGGCGGTCCAGCCGAAGGCGTCGCCACGGCCGGTCAGCACATAAGGACGCGGCGCTTCGAAGGTGATGCCGGCGCGGCGCGCCACTTCCGCCTTAAAGGTGTCCAGTCCGATCCGGTCGATGGTGTACTTGGTTTTGGCGTTTTTGCGGTTGACCCGGTTGCCCAGATCGCGCTGGGTGGTGACCACTGCGGCGGCCACCTCCAGGGTTTTGTCCAGCGGCAGGAAGCCAAACTCATCGGCGGTGCGCGGGTAGGTACTCTGATCGCCGTGGGTCATCGCCAGCCCGCCCCCCACCAGCAGGTTAAAGCCCACCAGCTTGCCCGCCTCGGCAATCGCCACGAAGTTCATGTCGTTGGCGTGCAGGTCCACATCATTGTGGGGCGGCACCACCACGGTGGTTTTGAATTTCCGTGGCAGGTAGGTTTTGCCGAGGATCGGCTCCTCCTCTTCGGTGGTTTCCACCTTCTCCCCGTCCAGCCAGATCTCGGCGTAGGCTTTGGTGCGGGGCAGCAGATGCTCGGAGATCTTCTTGGCCCACTCGTAGGCTTCGGCGTGCAGTTCAGACTGCTCCGGGTTGGAGGTGCAGAGCACGTTGCGGTTAACGTCCCCGGCGGTGGCGATGGAGTCGATGCCGATGCGGTTGAGCATCTGGTGCATCGATTTGATGTCGCGCTTCAGCACACCGTGGAACTGGAAGGTCTGACGGGTGGTCAGGCGGATGCTGCCGGCGTGGGTATGCTCACCGGCAAAGGCGTCGATGGCCTGCCATTGGGAAGGCGTAATGATGCCGCCGGGCAGACGAGCCCGCAACATCACCGTGTGCAGCGGCTCCAGCTTCTGCTCGGCGCGTTCGCCACGGATGTCGCGATCATCCTGCTGATACATGCCGTGAAAGCGAATCAGCTGGAAGTTGTCGGCGGTAAAGCCCCCGGTCAGTGGGTCTTTCAGGTCTTCGGCAATGGTGCCGCGCAGCAGGTTGCTCTGGCCTTTAATGCGCTCATTGTCTGCCAGCTTGCCCTGCACAACGAGGGGTTCCAGCGCGTCCGGCAGGGTGTTGTGTTGGTTGCTCATCAGTACACATCCTTCTGATAGCGCTTGGCCTCGCGCAGTTGTTCCAGGTAGGTTTCGGCCGCTTCGGTGCTGCGCTCGCCGTATTGGGCGATCACCTCGGTCAGAGCGGATTCGACGTCTTTTGCCATCCGCTGGGCATCACCGCAGAGGTAGAGGTGAGCGCCGCGCTCCAGCCACTCAAACAGGGCTTCGCCCTGCTCACGAATGCGATCCTGAACGTAGATTTTGTGGGCCTGGTCGCGGGAGAAGGCCAGGTCGATGCGGCTCAGCAGGCCGCTTTTGACGTAGCCCTGCCACTCCACCTGGTAGAGGAAATCTTCGGTAAAGGTGGGGTTGCCAAAGAACAGCCAGTTGTCCCCTTCGGCGCCACGGGCTTCGCGCTCCTGCATAAAGGCGCGGAACGGTGCGATGCCGGTGCCGGGGCCGATCATGATCACCGGCGTGTTGTCGTCTGCCGGCAGGCGGAAGTTGGCGTTGGGCTCCACATACACTTTCACTTCGGCGCCCGCTTCCAGCCGGCGGGCAAAGGCGCCGCTGACGGTGCCCAGACGCTCTTCGCCATCGCGCTGGTCGGTGACCAGCGCCACGGTCAGATGCACCTCCTCCTCCACTTCGCTCTGTGAAGAGGCGATGGAGTACAGGCGCGGCGTCAGCTTACGCAGCAGCGCCACCAACGCGTCCGCGTCCGGTTTGGCCGGGTAGCGCAGCGCCAGGTCGAGCAACTGGTGCTGAGGTACAAAGGCTTTGAGGGCGTCGTTATCCGCCACCACGGCATTCAGGTCGTCGTTATTGGCCAGTGCGGCCCAGCCCTTCACCAGAGCCGGGTGCAGCAGGGTCAGCTCAAATGTCTCGGTCAGCGCCCGGCGCAGCGACACCTCGCCATCCTTTACGGCAACCTTTTCGTCACCGCTCAGCCCGGTGGCACTCAACAACGCTTCTACCAGCGCCGGGTCGTTGTCCATCCACACCCCAAGCGCATCACCGGGCTGGTAGCTCAGACCGGACGCCTCCAGGCTCAGCTCCACATGGCGGGTGTCTTTGACGGAACCCCGACCGGTGATCTTCTGACTGGCCAACAGGGTGGCCGGAAAGGGGTTGGCCCGGCTGTACTGGCTGGTGGCGGCAAACGGCACCACCGCAGCACCGGATGCGGCGCCTTCCGTTTGGATTTCCACTTTCGCCAGCACGTCGCTCTGCCACTGCTCGGCGTGGTCTTCAAAGTCGACATCGCAGTCAACCCGGTCGGACAGACGGGTCGCGCCGAGCTCGGCCAGACGAAGGTCGAATTCCTTCCCGGTCTGACAGAAGTGATCGTAACTGGAGTCCCCCAGTGCCAGAACGCTGAACTTCAGCTCCGGCAGTTTTGGCGCCCGGGGAGAGAACAGGAATTTGTGGAAGGCGATGGCGTCATCCGGCGGGTCACCCTCACCATGGGTGCTCACCACCAGCAGCAACTGCTGCTCGCTCTTGAGCTGGCGGGGTTTGTAGTCCGCCATGGAGACCAGCGTCACTTCGGCACCCTGAGCCCGGGCTTTATCCGCCAGTGCGGTGGCCACGGAGCGGCTGTTGCCGGTCTGGCTGCCGTAAAGGATGGTGAGGGGTACCGCAGTGCTGGCCGCCTCGGCGGGCGCGGAGGCAACGCCACCCAGTGCGACCCCCTGATTGGCCACGGCGGCGAGATAGCCTGAGATCCAGGCGGCCTGCACCGGGTTCAGCTCGGAGGCGAGCGCCCGCAGGGTCTGGATCTGCTCCGGGGCCAGCATGCCGGCCCCGGCTTCAAACTCCTTTAACAACATATTCTGCCTGTCTGTCCTGATAAGTTGGCTACAGGTTAGGCAGTCCGTCTATTTATAAAAAATACTGATTACAGAATTTTTATAACCAAATAGAATATTGAACGGCTGTTTAAATTCCGCACAAAGTGACGTAAAACAATAAATTGTTTTTCCGATTGCCCCTATCGTAGGCAAGTGTATTGAGGAGGCTTTCGCCGACCGCACAGAGCATGGGAAACTGTGCCGCCTATCACAGAGCCCGCGTCCGGGAAGGTGATCCGGACGCTAATACCAATGAAGAGGACCGCTTCGTGAAGATCGCAGTGATCAAGGAGATCTACCCCGGGGAAACCCGAGTGGCGCTGATCCCCGCCAACGTCAGCAAGCTGACCCAGGCTGGTCTCACTATCGCCGTGGAAACCGGTGCCGGTGAAGCCGCTGGATTTGACGATGAGCGTTATATTGAGGCCGGTGCGACCATCGCCGCCGACCGCACTGAGGCGCTGAATGGCGCCGAGGTGGTCCTGACCCACCATGGCCGTGGGGATGAGCTTGATGCCCTGCTGCCCCACCTGACCCGTGGCCAGACTCTGGTTGCCATGATGGATCCGCTGGCCGGCCCTCAGGTCGCCCAGAAGCTGGCTGACGCCGGCATCAACGGCGTGGCGCTGGAACTGGTGCCCCGCATCACCCGCGCTCAGGCGATGGACGTGCTCTCCAGTAACGCCACCATCGCTGGCTACAAAGCCGCCCTCCTGGGTGCCACCCACTCCCACCAATTGTTCCCGATGATGATGACCGCCGCTGGCACCCTGAAGCCGGCCCGTGTCTTTATCATGGGTGTGGGCGTGGCCGGTCTGCAGGCCTGTGCCACCGCCAAACGTCTGGGTGCCGTCGTGGAAGCCTACGACATCCGTCCGGCCGCGCGGGAGCAGATCCTCTCCGTTGGTGCCCGCCCGGTGGAGCTGAACATCGAAGCGGAAGACACCGAAACCTCCGGCGGTTACGCCAAGGAGCAGTCCGCTGAGTTTATCGCCAAGCAGCAACAGGCGATGGCCGACGTGCTGGCTCAGCAGGATGTGGTTATCACCACCGCCGCGATCCCCGGTCGCAAAGCCCCGGTGCTGATCACCGAATCGCAGCTGATGCAGATGAAGCCCGGTGCCGTGATCATCGACCTGGCCGCCGAAACCGGCGGTAACTGTGAACTGACCGAGGCCGGCGAAGCGGTGGTGCACCACGGTGTGACCATCATCGGTCCGAAAAACTTCGCCGCCACCGTCCCCAACCACGCCAGTCAGATGTTCGGGACCAACCTGACCAATCTGCTGATGCTGATGGCCAAAGAGGGTGAGCTGAACTGGGATTTCGAGGATGAGATCATCCACGACGTGACCATCGCCAAAGACGGCGAAGTGGTCAGTGCCCGCCTGCGCGAGCTGCTGGGTCTGCCTGCACTCGCCGCCCCTGAAGTGGAAGCGCCTGCTGAAGCTGCCGACTCAGAGAAGGAGACCAACTGATGGAACTGTTGCTGCTGATCACCATCTTTGTGGTGGCCCTGTTCCTTGGTGTGGAACTGATCACCAAGGTACCGCCGACCCTGCACACCCCGCTGATGTCCGCCTCCAATGCCATCTCCGGCATCACCCTGGTGGGCGCCCTGCTGGCCGCAGGCTCCGGCTCCGGCCCGCTGGTGAACATCCTGGGCTTTATCGCTGTGACCCTGGCCACCATCAACGTGGTGGGCGGGTACATGGTCACCAACCGCATGCTGGCCATGTTTAAAAGGAAGTAACAACCGATGAGCGACATCCTGATTTATTCCAGTTATCTGGTGGCCGCGGTTCTGTTTATCCTCGGCATCAAAAACCTGACCAAGCCCCGTACGGCGGTGCTGGGTAACCGCCTCTCCAGCATCGGTATGCTGATCGCCGTGGTGATCACCCTGCTGGACCAGAACATCATCAGCTACGAGTGGATCATCGCCGGTATGGTCACCGGT
Source organism: Marinobacter nauticus (assembly GCF_019801015.1). GTDB lineage: Bacteria > Pseudomonadota > Gammaproteobacteria > Enterobacterales > Shewanellaceae > Ferrimonas. Next base: position 140,647 of record NZ_JAHVJZ010000009.1, on the reverse strand, counting down.
GGCGCCATCGGCGGCATCATGGCCCGACGCGTGCAGATGACCTCCATGCCAGAGATGGTGGCGATGCTGAACGGCTTCGGTGGTGGTGCCTCCCTGTTTGTGGCCCTGGCCAACGCCTGGGACCCGGCAGCGGCCACCTCGCTGGTCGCCATGATCTCCATCGGCATCACCGTGCTGATCGGTGCCGTGACTCTGTCCGGCTCCTTTGTGGCATTCGCCAAACTGAGCGAGAAGATCTCCGGTAACCCGATTGCGGTGCCCGGCAACACCCTGCTCAATGGCGCTCTGCTGCTGGTCGGCCTGGGCCTGGTCGCCATGACCGTTATCGACCCGACCAACCACACCTGGCAGTTTGCCCTGGTGGCGGTGGCCATTCTGCTTGGTCTGGCGCTGGTGCTGCCGATTGGTGGTGCCGACATGCCGGTGGTGATCGCCCTGCTGAACTCCTACTCCGGTATCGCCGCGGCCACCGCAGGCTTTATCAGCGGCAACACCGTGCTGATCATCTCCGGCTCCCTGGTGGGCGCGTCCGGTCTGATCCTGACCCAAATCATGTGTAAGGCGATGAACCGCAGCCTGCCCAACGTGCTGTTTGGTGTGATGGCAGAAGGCGGCGAAACCATCGATGCGGACGAAGTCTACGCCGGCAAGGTGAAGTCCTCCTCCCCGGATGAAGTGGGCATGCTGCTGGAAACCGCTGAGCGCGTCGTGATTGTGCCCGGTTACGGCCTGGCGATGGCGCAGGCTCAGCACGCCGTACGCGAACTGGCGGATGTCCTGCAGGCCCGAGGTGCCGACGTGAAGTACGCGATTCACCCGGTGGCCGGCCGTATGCCGGGCCATATGAACGTACTGTTGGCCGAAGCGGAAGTGCCCTACGAGCAGCTGGTTGAGATGGACGAGATCAACCCGCAATTCGAGCAGACTGACGTTGCCATCGTGATCGGTGCCAACGACGTGACCAACCCGATGGCCCGTGAAGACAAAGGCAGTCCCATCTACGGCATGCCGATTCTGAACGTGGACAAAGCCCGCACCGTGGTGGTGGTGAAGCGCTCCCTGAGCCCGGGCTTTGCCGGCCTGCCCAACCCGCTGTTCGCCATGGATAACAGCCTGATGCTGTTCGGCGATGGTAAGAAAGCGATTGTGGAGCTGACCGCCTCCCTCAAAGAAGCCAGCTAAACCGGCTTTGGTTGCAAAAACGGCGCCTTCGGGCGCCGTTTCTTTTTGCCCTTCCGACGCTCATCTGCAATCGGTTATCAACCGATAGTGTCACCAATGCCTTTGTCGCCTGTTCATCTTTTGCTCAGCGGTTATCATCAGATCCACCCCTGATGGCAAAGGATGCCCCATGAAAGACGAAACCCTCTCCCTGCACTTCGGTTACGAGACCGACCCCACCACCAAATCGGTGGCCACCCCCATCTACCAGACCGTGGCCTACGAGTTTGATGACGCCCAGCACGGCGCCGATCTGTTTAACCTGTCGGTGGCCGGTAACATCTACACCCGAATTATGAACCCCACCAACGATGTGCTGGAGAAGCGGATGGCCGCGCTGGAAGGAGGCATCGGGGCGCTGGCGGTCAGCGCGGGCAGCGCCGCCATCAATTACGCCATCCAGACCCTGGCCCAGGCCGGTGACAACATCGTCTCCACGCCGCAGCTGTACGGCGGCACCTACACCCTGTTTGCTCATATGCTGCCGACCCAGGGCATCGAAGTGCGCTTTGCTAAAGACGACCAGCCGGAAAGCCTGGCGGCGCTGATCGACGACAACACCAAAGCGGTGTACTGCGAGAGCATCGGCAATCCCGCAGGCAACATCGTCGACATTGAGCGACTGGCGGAACTGGCCCACGCACAGGGTGTGCCAGTGATCGTCGATAACACCGTGGCCACTCCGGCTCTCTGCAAGCCCATCGCCTTTGGTGCGGATATCGTGGTGCACTCGCTCACCAAATACGTGGGCGGCCACGGCACCACGCTGGGTGGCATCATCGTCGATTCCGGCCGCTTCCCCTGGGCCCAGCACGCTGACCGCTTCCCGGTGTTCAATCAGCCGGAGCCGGCCTACCACGGCGTGGTCTACTGTGAGGCGTTTGGCGATGCCGCCTTTATCGGCCGCGCCCGTACCGTGCCGCTGCGCAACACCGGCTCAGCCCTGTCGCCAATGAACGCCTTTATGCTGTTGCAGGGGCTGGAAACCCTGTCACTGCGGATGGAGCGCCACACCGAAAACGCCCGCAAAGTGGCGGACTACCTCAACAGCCATGACAAGGTCAGCTGGGTCAGTTACGCCGGCCTGCCGGATTCGCCGTACTTCCCACTGGCGGAGAAGTACACCGGCGGTAAGCCCTCGGGCATTCTCTCCTTTGGACTCAAGGACGGCTATGAAGCGGGCGTGCGTTTCTACGATGCCCTGAAGATCTTTAAGCGGCTGGTGAACATCGGTGACGCCAAATCACTGGCCTGCCACCCGGCCTCCACCACGCACCGTCAACTTACCGAGGTGGAGCAGAAGCAAGCGGGCGTGTCGCCGGAGATGATCCGCCTGTCGGTGGGCATTGAGCACATTGATGACATCCTGGCGGACCTGGAGCAGGCCCTGAACGCCTGACGCTGTCGCCCGGCCATCAGCAAAAATGGGTGGACCGGGCGTTGGCTTATCGCACTGGGGTAAAACCTTAAGGGAGGGCGGTGGTATACTTGCCCCATTACTTCCTTCCCCCCCGGCTTCCGGCCGCACTGAGGACCCCCATGAAACTGAAGCAGGAGCTGCACCAGCTCAACAACAAGCTCAATGGCGCCAAGCGCAAGCTGGATGCCGCCCACCGTCGCGGCGACCAGCCGATCATTGACCAGTTCAATGAAGAGATCGCGGCCTTGAACAAGCGCATTGAAAGCGTGAAGACCACTTTGAACCGTCAGGTCAGCCAGCAGGGCAACAAGGTTCAATCCCTGCCCTTCAAGCGGGCTCTGAGCAAAGAGGAGCAGGCGGACCTGGGCAAGCTCAAGAAGAGCGTTCGCGGACTGGTGGTGGTGCACCCGATGACCGCACTGGGTCGCGAAATGGGCCTGGAGCAGGTCACCGGTTTCGCCCCCAAAAAGTTCTGATTTCAGAAAGCAAAAAACCCCGCTTCTGCGGGGTTTTTTATTGGATCTCGTTCAGCGCTCACTGTCATCAAAGCCGCGGGCTTTCAGAATGGCGCTCTTCCAGTCGAAGTCCTCAACATAATCCTTGGCAATGCCAGGGATCATCTTGCCTTCGCCGGTCTCTTTCATCTTCAGGTGATAGATGAGCACGTCGTCGGTCAGCTCCGCCAGCGGCCCCTTAAAGCCCGCTTCTTCGGCCAGCTTGCTCAGCATCTGGGTCAGGTTCAGATCCTGATGCTTCTGCCATACCGGCTCCAGCAGTTCCAACAATTCATCAATACGGTGGCAAGACATGGGCGCTCCTCTACTACCTGGCCGCTCAAAATGGGAAAACGGGCACATTATGCCCCAGCAACGTGACGCAGCTCCAGCATCTTCCACCATAACAGTGGAAATTTTCAGCCTTTATGTGCCTTAACCCGACCCCAGATTGAGGTTTCCATCGGCCAGCAATGGTTCATCTGATCCAGCAGCGCCGGGTTGCCTTCACGGGAGAGCGCCATCGCATGAAACCGGTTGCCCCGCTGCTGAGCCGCTTCCAGTTCCACCAGCGCCTCGCCTTTCAGTCGCGGCGCGATAAAATCGGACACCACCACCACATCCGCATTGGCAAACGGCACCAGGTTGAGCGCGTCACAGGCGTGCTCAATGCACTGACTGATGTCCGTGCCGCCGTGGAAGCGATAACCCAGGAAGTCCCGGGCCTGGCTGAGGCCATGGCCCCCAAGCAGGTCGAACACCTTTACGCCGGTGGAGAAGATCATCACCCGGCAGTCCCGGTCCGCTTTGACCGCCTCGCGCATCAGCGCCAGCGCCAGTGCCTTGGCACAGCGCTCCGGCTGGCCGGCCATTGAAGCGGAAGTATCGATGCAGAGAATAAAGGGTCCACCATTGTCCTCAATGTCGGCCCGGCGATGACGGAATACCGGCTTCAGCTTGCCCTTCTCAGGCGCCTTGCCCTGCATCTCGTAGATCAGCAGTTGTGAATCGATAAGCTGCTTGAAGAACAGCAGTTCGAGCTCTTCCGATGACAGTAACGAGGTGGCCACCGCCAGCAGTCGCCCCAGGTCTTTGCCCTGCTGTACCCCCACCACCTCTTCCGGCAGCGGGCTCATGTGCTCCTCGATGGCGATCGCTTTCTCTTTCACCCGCTTCAGCGGGCCGCGGTTGGAGGCCTTGGCCATCTTGCCAATCTGTGCCGCCAGACGCTGGATCTCCGGCTGTTTGCCGAGGAAGTCCGCCAGCTGAGTCAGCCCTTTCATCTGACGCCGGGACAGCGGCACGTCCGCCATATCCCAGAGCCGGCCGATCTCAGAGGGGTGGTCCACCGGGATCAGGTTACTCAGGTCTTCCGCGCCATCGAGGCGGCGGTACAGATCGGACAGCAGTTCCGCCCGCTGTTCGTCCAGCAGGGCCAGTTGCTCCGCCAGATGACGTTGCTCCAGGCTTTGCTCCCATTGGGCAATCAGTTCGGCGTGCGCATCGGCCAGCTGGGCCGCATTGAGTTTGGGCAGTTTGTCGGCCAGCGCGCGGAGCACCCCCTCCATCGGAGAGTGACCCTTCAGTTGCAGCCGCATGCTGGCCAACTCCTCAGCCAGCTCTTCCGGCGGCAGCCCACGACAGCGCTCCAGCAGGGTGATTTCACGCCGCCCGGCGGCCGAGATCCCCTGATGATTCAGTACCGCCAGCAGTCGGTCTCCCCACTGGGCCACTTCCCGCTCCAGCGCATGGTTGAGGCCATCGTGTTTCAGGCGCCGTTCCCGTCGCACCTGACCGATAACCTCACTCTGTTCGCGGGCCATGATGCGGCCCATCAGATCCTTCAGCGCCTGTTGCTGGGCTGGGTCCTGACGGGCGCGCTCGGTATCAAACGGCATCGTAGGCGGCCTGAATCCGCGCGCCCAGCGCCTGCGCCTGGGCAATGGATTTTTCCAGCGCCGCCAGTTGCTCCGCCAGCGCGTCGAGGCTTTCCGTCACCATGTCGGTGAGGTCGGTGTCGATAAAGTTGTGAGGCGTGGTGACGCTGAAGTTGGTGCGATGGATCTTGGCCTCCTGCACCAGAGTGCGGGTTTCCGAGACGATCTTGTCCAGGGCCTCATCCCAGCCGTCCCGGGTGTCCCGGCTGACCGCCCAGGGCCCCAGCACCGCCATCGGCACTTCCGCCCCGGCCACGTCCTTAACGATCAGACGCTGCTCGGCATCCAGCCCCAGTTGGATGTGGTAGGAGTGGCGTTCCAGATCATTGATGAACACCGGCACGGTGCCTTCACCGGACGCCACCCGCTTTTGCAGTTCCCCGGCGGCCACCCGGATCCGCTCCAGCGGCTCCTCCACCTCCTGGCTGACCGGGCCACAGGGCACCAGTGGCAACAGAGTCACCATCTCGCCCACCGCGGCGCGCTGTTCCGTAACCGCTTCATCCAGATTGAGTTCGACCCGCTCGCCACGCAGGCTGCTGGAGCGTTTCAATGCCGGCGCCATGCCTTCGGCGCGGGCGCGTTCCAACCGGGCCAGCTCGCCCTGCAGGAACAGGATTTGACGCTGGGTTTCGCCCTGCTCAAACGCCACTTCCCGGGCGTATTCGCTCATTACGCCCTGGATACGCTCACGGGTAGCCATATCCCGCCACAGGCAGTTACGCAGGATCAGCAGGTCGGTCGGGGACACGGTCATCCGGCCGTTGTAATAGGCGGAGGCACGCAGCAGAGATACCGACTTCTTCCAGCGCCGATCGGAGATGTAGAGGTCCAGCTCCGGGTTGGCTTCCTGGCGCTCATCCACCAGCAGCTTAAGCTGATACAGCTTCTCAAACACCGGCTCCGGCAGCGTGACGGTCTTCACCTCCCGCTGCCAGCGCTCGTACTCCTCCTCGGTGATCTTCAGCCCCTCCGGTACCGGATCGCCGTAAACGTCAGAGGTGTCGTTGATCATCGCCTGAAAGTGGCCCTTCTCCGCCACTTTGTCGGCGTAAACCCGCAACAGCATCCGGTCATACAGCGGCTCCAGGCTGGAGTCGCCATCCGGCAGTTCGTTGGAGGCGGTGATCAGCAGCCGCATCGGCACTTTGATCTCCTGGTTACCGTTGCGGTAAACCTTCTCGTTCACCACGGTCAGCAGGGTGTTGAGGATCGCCGGGCCCGCTTTCCAGATCTCATCCAGAAACACCACGGTGGATTCCGGCAGATAGCCTTCGGTAAGGCGGACGTATCGCCCTTCCTCTTTGAGCGCCTGGATCGACAGCGGACCAAACAGCTCCTCCGGAGTGGAGAAGCGGTTCATCAGGTATTCGAAGGCAGTGCCCTCTTTAAAGGCGTGCATGATGCGACGGGCAATCAGGCTTTTTCCGATCCCCGGCGGGCCCAGCAGAAACACGCTCTGGCCGGTGAGCGCCGCCAGCAGACAGAGCTTGAAAGCGCGGTCACGTTCGTAAACCCCGGTGGAGAGCGCCTGAACCAGTCGGGTGATGCGGGTCGCTAACCGCTGTGCGTCGTCGGACATCCTTGCAGAACCTTATTGAAACCGTGTTGCAATGCAACTTACACCCCGCTCACAACTCGGGCAACGGGCATGCCTCACAAAGCAAAATGCGCGACCCCTGGTCGCGCATTTTTTCGCCTATTTTGTGTGAAGCAGCCGCACCAGCAGGGTGCCGGGCTCCCGCATCGGGTCATCGTTCAGGCTCAACACCCAACCGGCCACCGGTGCGGTGTATCGTCTCGCCTCGGCGCCGAAGGCGTCGTATTGAATCGCGACCAACTCCCCCTGCTCCACCATCTGGCCCAATGCCACCGCAGGCAGCGCCATACCGCCGGTTTCCGCCCGCACCGTGGTGGTGGTGTTGCCCTCAACCGGCACCGACACCGCTTCGCAGCCCGGTTCGCAGGGGCGTGACTCGGTCACCCCGAGGTGCGCCAGCACCCGGTGGATGCCCGCCACCGCGCGATTGACGGTCAGCAGTTCGGCGATGCTGCCACCGCCCACCTCAATGGTGATGCAGGGCACCTCATGTTCATTCCAGACGGTCTCCAGCACGCCCGCTTCACCGGGATCGTCCTGCAGACAATCCGGCCCCAGTGCCCGTGCCATTGCCAGCGCTTCCGGATTGCTGAAATCCGCAAACGCAAACAGGGGATAGCGCGCTCCCCGGGTCTGGGTGTGCAGGTCCAGAGCGAAGTCGGCGTTGTGCTCGAGCAGATCGGTCCAGACCTTATGCAGGTAACGCTCTGCACTGTTGCCGTCCACGCGGCCGGGGAACAGACGGTTAAAGTTGCTGCTGGAGCAGTCCGGGTCGCCGGGCATAAAGTCACGGTGACGGGCCTGCATGCCGGAAGGGTTCAGCCCCGGCACCAGCACCACGGTACCGCTGAGCTGCTCAGCATCCAGCTCACGGCCGAGCTGCTGAGCGGCCAGCACGCCATTGAGTTCGTCGCCATGTACCCCGGCGGTGATCATCACCCGGGGGCCGGGCCGGGTGCCCCGATACACCAGCACCGGCAGTTGCCAGCTTTGGCCGAGGCCAGTGGCCAAAGCCTCAAACCGGAAGGCGTGACGGCCAGCAGGCAAGGTGTCCAGATCCAGTCGGGCGATCAGAGGGGCAGAGTGAAAGGTCATAACCATCCTTACAGGTCATCCCCGGGCTTGAGCGCGGGGTAGAGGTCACCGGCACGGATCATCGCCATCACCAGGTTGGCCAGGGTGAGGGCGTCCGCCTCGGCGTTGTGTTGAGGCTGCGCCACTTCCACCCCGTAGCGGATGGCGGCGCTTTTCAGCGACGCCTTCTCACGCCGTTTCTGGCAGAAGCTGAAGCGGAAGTAGTCTTCCAGATTCATCAGGCTGTTGTGAAAAGGGTACGCCACCCCTTTGGCGACAAAGTCCGGTTCCATGCAGGCCCGCTCATCGCCCCAGCTGACCAGCGCATTCCAGCGCTGACCGACGCCCCACTTCTGGGTCATCAGCTCCGCCGCCTGTGCCAGTGGCATGCCTCGTTTATCCAGGGTTTTCTGGCTGATGCCGGTGAGGTCGTAACAGAACTTGCTGATGCCGTGGCGGGTGTTGGTGACGTAGTAGCTGCCGCTGCGACTGACGGTAAAGCGGTCCAGATCGATCTCCGCCAGCCCGAACTGGATGATCTCCAACGTCTGGGCTTTCTGAAATGCCGGGTCATCCCAGCAGGTCAGTTCGGTGTCGATGCAGAGGATCCGCTTTCCCATTACCGCCTCGTTACGTCAGGAAAAAGCGGGCCAGAGGCCCGCTTATAGTATTTGTGCTAATGCGGCGAAGCGAAAGGTCAGGCGTAACCTGCCAGATGCGCGCCCACCACGGCCACGCTGGCCAGCACGAACAGCAGCAGCATAAAGCGCCAGCAGAAGCGGGCCCAGTCACCCCAATCCACGCGGCAGACGCCCAGGGTCGCCATCAGCGGCGCCGAGGTGGGGACAATCACGTTGGTGAAGCCATCACCCAGCTGGAACGCCAGTACCGCCACCTGACGGGTTACGCCCACCAGATCCGCCAGCGGTGCCATCAGCGGCATGGTCAAAGCCGCCTGGCCGGAACCGGAGGTCACGAAGAAGTTGAACACCGACTGGAACAGCAGCATAAACCAGGCAGACAGCACTTCCGGCATGCCACCGATGGTGTTGCCCGCGCTGTTGAGGATGGAGTTCAGTACGGTCGGCTCGGAGGCTTCGCCGCCGCCCAGGAGCAGCAGAATGCCCTTGGCACAGCCCACCAGCAGGGCCGCCGGCAGCATGATCGCCGCACCCTCTTTGAAGGAGGAGGCCACGTCGTTCATGGTCATGTTGTTGAGGCGGAAGAACACCCCAATCAGACCCGCTACCAGACCCATGGTAAAGAACTGGGACGCGATTTCCGGAATGTACCAGGCGTTCACCACCACACCCCAGATCACCCACACCATGGTGGCGAGCACGGTCAGCATCACCAGGGTGTCACCCAGATTCCAGCGGCTGGAGGCGACGTCGCCCATCGGCTGGTCACGGAAGTGCTTGTCGGTGCGGTAGCTGTAGGAGCGGGTCGGGTCGGCTTTGACGCCACGGGCGTACCACATGGTGAAGAGGATGCCCACCAGGGTGAAGCCCACCCAGAGCGCGATACGGTACTCAGCACCGGACAGTACCGGCACCCCGGCGATGCCCTGGGCCACCGCGACGGAGAAGGGGTTCATCCAGGAGGCACCAAAGCCGACCTGGGTGGCCACGTAGGTCACCATCACCGTGGTGACGCCGTCGTAGCCCAGTCGAATCATCAGCGGCGCAATGATGATGGCAAAGGCCACCGCCTCTTCGCCCATGCCGAACACCGCGCCCCCCAGCGAGAACAGGGAGAACATCACCGGAATAAACAGCGCTTCGTTACCCTGAGTTTTGCTGATCAGACGCAGAATGCCGTTGTCGATGGTACCGGTGCGCATCACCACACCAAAGGCACCGCCAATCACCAGCATAAACATGATCACGCCGATGGCGCTGCCCCACTTGGAGCCGGACACCAGACCTTCAAACGGGAAGTTCAGGAAGCCGACGCCGCCGCCCCCTTCAAACAGGCCCACCTGGTTGTACAGCACATCACCGTTTTCATCGAGGGCGTACTGGAAGGAGTCCGGGTCCACCACGGTGCGGGACTTCTCAACACCGTCCACCATGTAGTGGATCTCTTCGGTCTGGAAGCTGCCAGCGGGGATCAGGTAGGTCAGTCCCATGGCCAGCAGGGCCACGAAAAAGATCAGGATCAGGGTATCTGGCATCTGCCAGCGTGAAGAAGCCGCCCCGGAGGCGGCTTGTGGGTTAGAGGCGTCACTCATTCTGCATCACCAAGAGGAGTTATAGTTATCCGCTGCATAATATTTCAAAAGTGGTGAATAACAATATTCGAACGGCGAAAAATGCGTCATTCGTCCCTTCAGAAGTTAAATAATCGCTCAAGCCAGTTCCTGGCCCGCTCTCCCCCTTCGCAGCCACGGGGGTCCGGCCAGCTGCCAACGTCCGCCGGCAACGCCTCGGCACCAATGCAATCCTCCGCCACTGGAAGACCGGACGCGAGCTGGAAATGGCCATTGACGATGCCACCGGGGCGGGTCAGCACCAGCGACAGCGGCTCGCGGGCATTGAGATAACGCTGATACAGCGGCAAAGCCGCTGAGCTGCCGTACAGGCCCGCATCGGAGTTGTCGTCCCGGCCAACCCAGGTCACCACCACGTCACGATCATCGAAGCCTGCGTACCAGGCGTCTCGGCCTGCGGTGGTGGTGCCGGTTTTGCCAGCCAGGGTGGTGTGGGGGTACTGCTGCTTGAGGCGACGGGCGGTGCCGCGCTCTACCACCTGAGTCATGGCGTAGTTGGTGAGCCAGCTGGCCTGCGCCGACAGCACCTGCTCGGAGCTGGTCTTCTGCTCCACCAGTCGCTCGCCCTCTTTGTTGAGCACATGACCAATGGCGTACAGCGGGCGATAGCGCCCTCCGTCGGCCAGGGTCTGGTACAGCTGAGCGACCTGGAGCGGACTGGCATCCAGCGCGCCCAGCAGCAACGCCGGATTGGCGGTGATCTTGCTGGGCCAGCCGGCTTTGCGCAGGGTGCTGATCACCGGGTCGAGGCCGATGGCCATGCCCAGATTGACGGTCGGCACGTTGTAGGAGAACACCAGGCTGTCCAGCAGGCTGGCCTGACCGCGGAACGCCTTATCCACGTTCTGCGGTGACCACACCTGACCACCGCCGCTCTTGAGGCTGATCGGCTCATCCTTCAGCGGCGTCGCCAGACTGAACCGGTCCGGCGCTTCCAGTGCGGTTTCGTACACAAACGGTTTGAGCAAGGAGCCCACCGGTCGACGGGCATCGAGGGCACGGTTAAAGCCGAGGAAGCTGGGGTCCCGGTCGCCAACCACGGCCAGCACGCCGCCGTTGTAGCGGTCCACCACCACCATGGCGGCCTGAAGCTGTTCGTCTTTGCGGTCCTTCACCATCTGCGCCATCCCCTCTTTCACCGCCTTTTCGGCGGACTGCTGAGCGAGGGGGTCAAGGGTGGTGTAGACCTTCAGGCCGGATTGATTGAGCACGTTGTCGCCAAAGCGCTGCGACAGCTCCCGCTGCATCAGGGTGCGGAAAGCGGGCAGCTTATGACGCTGACGCCAGTTGGGATCGCGCAGGGCCAGATCCATCTGGGTGTAGGTGCTGTACTGCTTCGGCGTGATCAGCCCCTCTTCGATCATCAGCTTCAGCACCAGGTCACGACGGCCCATGGCCCGCTCCGGGTAGCGCCACGGGTTGTAGTAACTGGGGCCTTTGATCATCGCCACCAGCAGCGCCTGCTGGGCCAGGTTGAGCTCATCCAGCGGGGTGCCGAAGTAGTGCCAGGCGGCCAGACCCACGCCATGAATGGCGATCTTGCCGTCCTGCCCCATGTACACCTCATTGAGGTAGGCCTCGAGGATCTCATCCTTGCTGTAGCGGGCGTCGATGATCAGCGCCATCAGCGCTTCGTTGACCTTACGCACCAGGGTACGGTCACGGGTCAGGAAGAAGTTTTTGGCCAGCTGCTGGGTCAGGGTACTGCCGCCCTGTACGGTGCGGCCCGCTTTCAGGTTGGCCAGTGCCGCCCGGGCGATGCCGGAAAAGGAGAGGCCATGATGCCGATAGAACTGGTTGTCTTCGGTGCGCAGCAGCGCCGACACCAGTGATTCCGGGATCCCCTCGCGCGGCACAAACAGCCGGTCTTCGGTGTTGCCGGTGATGATGCGGTCCAGCAGCAGCGGTTCCAGCTGCAGGAAGCCCAGGTCGCGCCCATCGGAGGAGCGCACCAGCCGGGTCACCCGGTTTTCATTGAAGTGGACCATCACCCGCGTCGGCGACTCAAAGCCGTTGGGGCCATCAAAAGCGCGACGGAAGATCTCGATCCGCCCCACCGCGACGGCAAACTCCCCTTCGTTGGCGGCCTGTCCGGTGTTGCGGTAGCCCAGCAGCGCCAGCTCCTCTTTCAGCTGTTTGTGGGTCACCGGCGCACCGGGATAGAGGCTCATCGGGCGGGCAAACACCTGCGCCGGCAGGTACCAGCGCTGGCCTTCGAATTTGCGGGCGATCTGGGTATCCAGGTAGATCCCGTACAGCGCCACCACGGCAAAGCCAACCAGGGCCAGCTTGCCAATCAACAGCGCAAAGCGCTTCATCCGGCTCGGGCTGCTGTTGCGGCCTTTCGCGGGTTTCTTTTTGCCGCTGCTCGCGGCCTTTTTCGGAGTCTTAGCCATGGTCTTTCAGTAATCGAATCAACTCAGGTGCCGCTTGGTCTTGCGGGTTGGCGCCGTATTGGCGGGGTCATCCGGCCACAGATGCTTGGGGTAGCGTCCCCGCATCTCCTTTTTCACCTCGGTCCAGGCCCCGGCCCAAAAAGCGGCCAGATCCTGGGTAATTTGTATGGGGCGTTGCGCCGGCGACAGCAGTTCCAGCGTCACCGGCAGGGCTCCGCGGGCCAGTCTCGGCGTGTCACTCTGGCCGTAGATCTCCTGCACCCGGACCGCCAGCTTGACGCCCCCCTCGTGGTAATGCAACGCCAGTGCGCTGCCGGTGGGCACGGTCAGTCGCTCCGGCAGCTCCTTGCTGAGCAGCGACTGCGCCTCCCAGGGCACCCGGTCCATCAGGATCTGGTGCAGGTCCAACTGCTTCAGCTGGCCGGTTTTGGTCAGTCCCGCCAGGTAGGGGCCCAGCCACTGCTCCAGGCTGTTTTCCAGTGCGCTGTTGGTCAGCACCGGCCAATCCACGCCGGTCAGATGTTGCCGCGCCAGCATCACCCGCGCCTGCAGAGTCCGGGCCCGCTCGCTCCAGGGCAGCACGTCCAGCCCCTTGCGGCGGACGTGGTCCAGCAGCGCCAGTCGGTAATCCGCTTCGGTCAGGTCGGACAGCCGCTCCCGCGCCACCACCAGTGCACCGATGCGGGTTTGTTGCTCCGCTTTCAGGGTGCCATTGGGCCCTTCCAGACCCGCGTGCCGGGCGGTCTCAAACAGTCCGGGCTGCACCGCCTTGAGGGCGTTCAGGTCCAGCGCGGCCGCCAGATGGATGCGGGCATCGCCCTGCCCGGCCCGCTCATTCAGGCTGGCCACCACCAGGTAGGGCTCAGCACAAAGTGGGTCGGACTCCTCCAGCATGGCGCCGGCGCCGCCGGAGAGCAGAAAGCGGTGGCCGCTGCCGCCACGCCCCTGGGCGATGCGATCCGGGTAGGCCAGTGCCAGCAGCCAGCCGGCTTCGCTGTGATGGGCCGGGCTGGAAGCATGGGGCCCCTTGAGCTGATGCCACCATTTGTCCGCCATCTGGCGATAGCGTCCTCCCCTTGCCGCGTCCAGGCGGCGGCCCAGATCAGCGCCCACCTGACGTCCCCGAAGCGGGTCACCCTCCTCCAGTAAGGCGGCCAGATCGCAGGCCAGCCGCAATACCCCGGCTTCTCCGGAGTCGGTTTCCCACTCGGCGGCCTTCACCAGCATGTGGCCCAGGCGCGGATCGGCACCCAGTCGGTGCACCCGCTGACCCAGTGCGGTGATGCGGCCATCCCCGGCCACCAGCTCCAACCGTTGCAGCAGCGCTCGCGCCCTTGCCACCGCGCCGTCTGGTGGTGGACTGAGCCAGGCCAGTTCGTTCAAATCGGTGGTGCCCCAGGCGGCCAGCTCCAGCACCAGACTGAGCAGATCCGCCCGTTGGATCTCCGGCAACTCCGCTTCCGCCATCCCCTGCTGCTGGGTTTCGCTCCACAGCCGCACGCAATGGCCCGGCGCCAGACGGCCGGCCCGGCCAGCGCGTTGATCAGCGGAGGACTGGCTGATTCGGGCCAGTTCCAGCCGGGTCTGGCCGGTGCGCAGGTTCAGGCTGGCGCGTCGCTGGTAACCGGCGTCCACCACCACGGTAATGCCGTCGATGGTCAGACTGGATTCCGCCAGATTGGTGGCCAGCACCACTTTGCGGCGGCCGGGGGCCGGTACCGACACCGCGCGATCCTGTTCGGCGCCCGAAAGCTGGCCGTACAGCGGACAAAGATCGACGTTCTCCGCCACCTGGCCACTGAGCTGCTCCTCGGCCGCGCGGATCTCCCCCATTCCGGGGAGAAACACCAGCAGGTTACCGTCGTTGCTGGCCAGCTGACGACGCACCTGGCTGACCAACGCCGGCAGCCAGGGCTGGCCAGTGGCCACCGGCGCGTATTCGATGGTGACCGGGAAGCTGCGTCCTTCACTTTCCAGCAACGGCGCGTCCGGCATCAGTGTCGACAGCGGCTGGCCCTGCAGGGTGGCGGACATCAGCATCAGTTTGAGGTCATCCCGCAATCCGCCCTGTACCTCCAGCGCCAGGGCCAGGGCCAGATCGGTGGCCAGATGACGTTCGTGCACCTCATCGAACAGGATCAGGCTGACGCCGCTCAGTTCCGGGTCGGACTGGATAAGCCGGGTCAGCACCCCTTCAGTCACGACCTCAAGGCGGGTGGCTTTACTGACCTGGGTTTCCCCACGCACCCGCAGACCGACGGTCTGGCCCACTTTCTCGCCCAGGCACTTTGCCAGGTAGCGGGCGATCATCCGCGCCGCCAGACGACGGGGCTCCAGCAGCAGGATTTTGCCGTCGATTTCTGACCAGTCCAGCATCGCCAGCGGCAATGCGGTGGATTTCCCCGCACCCGTGGGGGCGCGAAGAATCAACTGATTGTGTCGGGACAGGTTTTCGCGGATGCTGGGGAACAGATCCTGTATCGGCGATGTCGACAAACCGAGACTCTCTGGGGCCAAAAGGGGCCTTAGTTTACTGTCCGGCCACCGACAGGCCAAGCGAGCCAAAAGGAGACACCATGGCGGAGCGCCTCTTTTTCTCCGTCCCTCTGAACCGAATCAGTCAGTTGGAGCTGATCCGCCTTCAGGCACAACTGGGTAAAACCCTGGGTGGCCAGGCCCGGGTGGTGCCTGCGGCCAACTTCCACCTGACCCTGGCCTTTCTCGGTAACGTCACCCAGCAGCAGAAAGCCGCATTGCTGAGCCGCTGGGCGGCGCTGGAAGTGCCCGAGATGACGCTGGAGCTGAACCGTCTGGCCTACTGGCCCCGGGCGGGCGTGCTGTGCGCCACCACCAATCACACCCCGCTGGCGTTGGCGGAGCTGGCCTACGCCCTGCGCCGGGATGCGGCGGAGCACGGCCTGCACCAGAGCCACGCGCCGTTCCGGCCCCATGTCACCCTGTTTCGTGGGGTGAATCGACTGGAGGGGACGCTGCCGGAGATCAAACCGGTGCCGATGACGCTGCAGGAGGTGGACCTGATGGTGTCGCTGTTTGAGCGCAAAGGGGTGGAATACCACAGCATCAGACGCTGGAAACAGGAAGGGGGCCACTAGGCCCCCTTCTTATTCCGGTGCCGCCGTTACTGGTAGCGGGCAGCGGTAATAAACTGGCCGAACGACTCGCACCAGATAATGACGCTGCTGTACTGGCTGGGGTCCACCTGGCCGGACAGCGGCACAATAAAGTTGTCGAAGGTGGAAACGCTGCCCACCTGCACCATGGTGGACTTCAGCCGGTTAAAGTCCGCTTCCGTTTCCACAAACTGCGGCGACAGGTACACCTTGTAATCCGGGCCGGGCGCCAGCTTACCCACCAGAGTGATGGCATCGGTGCCGATGGTCACTTCCCCTTCTCCCCAATGCAGACTGTCGCTGTCCTTCAGGTCCCGGACAAACTGGCCACGATAGAGCGCTTGCGCTGCGGTCGTTTGCACCTGGGCCAGCTCCGGGCTGTCCGGCGCGGTCAGAATGGGCAGGGTGTAGATGCCAACCGCAAAGCCAATGGCGGCCACCAGCGTGTGGCTGGTCAACAACAACAGGGGTTTCCTTAAACTCATCCGCGTTTCTCCTTAAAGCGTTTGGTTAGCTTAAACCGGGGAAAACGGGGTTGCCTTTCATCCTCGGGCAACTTTACTCACCGAAACGAAAAACGCCCCGGCGGAGAACCGCCGGGGCGTCGGGTTGCCACCGCGTCAGACTTACGCTTTCAGCAGCAGGTTGGCGATGGTCAACATGCCCATGCCGGTAGCGCCGGTGGCATGCTGGCCGTTATCGCTGTCGGCGTAGCTGCCGGCCAGGTCAAAGTGCAGCCAGCCTTTCGGCGGGGTGCCGGCAAAACGGCTGAGGAAGCCCGCGGCGTTGGACGCGCCACCGGTGCCGCCGCCTTTCACTGCACGGCTGTTGGCGGTGTCAGCAAACGGAGACGGGCACTTGTCGGCGTGGAACGGTTCCAGCGGCAGACGCCACAAGCCTTCATCCACTTCGGCGGCGGCATCCAGCGCATCCTCTGCGGCTTCGTCATCCAGGCTGAACAGGGCGTTGTAGTCGTCGCCCAGCGCCACGGCCGCGGCACCGGTCAGGGTGGCGGCATTGATGATGCGCTCGGCGCCGGCCTCGTTGGCGGCGATCAGACCGTCCGCCAGCACCAGGCGGCCTTCGGCGTCGGTGTTAACGATTTCAACGCTGGTGCCGTTCTTGTAGTGCAGGATGTCGCCCAGTTTGTATGCGTGGCCGGAGATCAGGTTCTCGGCGCAGCACAGGTAGAGTTTGACGCGCTTTTCCAGACCACGGCGAATCGCCAGCTTCAGCGCGGCGGCCACGGTGGCAGCACCGCCCATATCGCACTTCATCGCCACCATGCCGGCGCTGGGCTTGATGCTGTAGCCGCCTGAATCGAAGGTGATGCCTTTGCCCACCAGCGCCACGCTGACCGGGGCGTCGTGGTCGCCGGTCGGGTTGTAGTCCAGCTCCAGCAGCACCGGCGGGCGGTCCGAACCGCGGCCAACGCCGTGCACGCCCACCCAGCCTGCGGCCAGCAGCGCATCCCCGACAATGCGGCGGGAGGTGATGTGGTCCGGCGCCAGACCAGACAGACGCTCAGCCACTTCATCCGCCAGCACTTCCGGGCTCAGGGCCTCCGGAGTGGCGTTGGTCAGGTCTTTCAGCCACAGCTGCGCGTCACGCTGGGCGTCCAGCTGGTCGGCGTGGGAGGCCCACTGGATCTCACCGGCGTTCTTAGCGGTGCCGAAACCGCAGGCAAAACGCCACTGCAGTACCGGATCCCACTCTTCCCCCTGCAGGGTAACGGCCTGGATCCCCTGAGCGGTGATCTGACGTGCCGCTGCCTGAACCTGGCGGTAAAGGTCGCCTTCACCCAGATGGATGCGGGCAGTATCACCCTGAAAACTGACTTTGGCGTTGCCCCAGGCAGCCGGTGCCGGCTGGTTGTCCAACACCACGATGATGCGATCAGTCATTGACGAGGTCCTTTTCTTGTTTCTAATAATGTGGGCCTCAGTGTACACAAAGGCTTGGAAAGCCACATCCGACAAATCCCGATTAGGACGACATGGAATTTTCCCCACCACTTTACTCAGCAACTCTTACAAAACGGTACAAACGATTCCTGGCGGATATCCGCCTGGATGACGGTACCGAGATGACTCTTCACTGCCCCAACACCGGCGCAATGACCGGCTGCGCAGAGCCGGACTGGCGGGTCTGGTATTCCGACTCCGGCAACCCGAAACGCAAGTACCCCTGCACCTGGGAGCTGGTGGAGAACCACCTTGGCCACCGAATCTGCGTCAACACCGGCCGTGCCAATGGTCTGGCAGAGGAGGGGATCCGCGCGGGATTGCTGCCCGCCCTGAAAACGTTCGATTCGCTCCGTCGTGAGGTGCGCTACGGCAGTGAAAACAGTCGTATAGACCTTTTGCTGACGGGAAATGACTTGATAAGTTGTTATATCGAAGTTAAAAGTGTCACTCTGCTGGGCGATGATGGCCAGGGATACTTTCCCGACGCCGTCACGACACGGGGCCAGAAGCACCTTCGGGAGTTGATGGAAGTGGTCCGGCAGGGGGAACGGGCCGTACTGATGTTTGTGGTTGCCCACACCGGAATTGATCGCGTAGCACCTGCTGAGCATATCGATCCGGAGTACGCCCGGCTTTGCCGGGAAGCCGCAGCCGCCGGGGTGGAATTTTTGGCGCTGGGGTGCGAGATGGATGAAACCGGAATCCGACCTGTAAGGCCCGTTCCGGTTCAGTTACAGTAACGTTTTGCTACACTTGCCGACCGGACCAATGTGACATTAAACACGGTGGCCCGGTCCTAGTTAGCAATATGGCTCGCAGGGAATTGCGCAAACGGGATCCATCTGATATAGATACCGCCCCAAATTGATGATCGCCTCTCGTTTGACAGAGTAACAGGAGACGCCGAATGCCGCAGGGCAAAGCGAAAAAGATTGGTGTATTGGCCTATGCCAACGTGGAGCCTTACCGGGAACAGCCTGGTGAGGAGTACATGAACGAGAAGCAGCTGGCTCACTTCAAAACCATTCTTGAAGCCTGGCGCAATCAGCTGCGTGAAGAGGTTGATCGCACCGTTCACCACATGAAGGATGAAGCTGCCAACTTCCCGGATCCGGTGGACCGTGCCGCTCAGGAAGAGGAGTTCAGTCTGGAGCTGCGCACCCGTGATCGCGAGCGTAAGCTGATCAAGAAGATCGAGAAGACTCTGGTCAAGCTGCAGGACGACGATTTCGGTTTCTGCGACTCTTGTGGCGTTGAGATTGGTATCCGTCGTCTGGAAGCCCGTCCCACCGCAGACCTCTGCATCGACTGCAAAACCCTTGCAGAGATTAAAGAGAGACAGATGGCTGGCTAACCCATCTGACAACGGGAGGCCTGGCCTCCCGTTTTCATTTTCAGCATGACCACATCCTATATCGGGCGTTTTGCCCCCTCCCCTTCCGGTCCACTTCATTTCGGCTCATTGATCGCCGCTGTCGGCAGCTACCTTCGCGCTCGCGCAGAGGGCGGCCAGTGGCTGGTGCGCATTGAAGACATCGACCCACCGCGCGAAGTCGCGGGGGCGGCTGACCGTATCCTGCGCACGCTGGACGCCCACGGGCTGCACTGGGACGGCTCACTGCTGTATCAGAGTGACCGCTCTGAGCGCTACGACGCCATTCTCAATGACCTGACCAAACTGGGCCTGTGTTACCCCTGCAGCTGCACCCGCAAGCGGGTTCAGAGCTTGGGTGGCGTCTATGATGGCCGCTGTCGGCTGCACGGTCCGGAAAACGATCAGGTGGCGCTGCGTCTGCACAATACCGCCGCCATTGCCGCCTTTGACGACCCGCTGCTGGGCCGGACAGAAACCGACCCGCACTTCGCCGGCGAGGATTTTATTCTCAAACGTCGGGATGGTCTCTACGCCTACCAACTGGCGGTGGTGGTGGACGATCACGATCAGGGCATCACCGAAGTGGTGCGCGGCAATGATCTGCTGGAAGCCACCGTACGTCAGCTGACCCTGTTTCAGCAGTTAGACTGGCCGGCACCGGCCTACCTGCATCTGCCTCTGGCGGTCTGGTCCGACGGCAATAAGCTGTCGAAACAGAACCACGCCCCGGCACTGGACGATGCGACCCCGGGCGCCAATCTGGTGCGCGCACTGACCTTCCTGGGCCAGCCTGTCGAGCCCGGGTGGGCCCACCTGCCCCCCGGCGAGTTGCTCGAACAGGCGGTCAGCCGCTTCGATCTGGACAGGATCCCCCGTCAACGCAACCTGCCGGCGGCGCTGTGACGGCTTATCATTTAATCACCCTTGGTATATTATGGCGCGCCATAAGCGGCCCAACCCTGGCGTGCCCACTGCAAACTCAACGAGGTGTCCCATTCTTAAGCGCCTGACGACAATGGCTAAGCGCCTGATCGGCGGCCGATCCGCTGCGCCCTCCATCGAGCCAAAGCTCGAGATCACGCCCCGCAAAGCGCACCGGATCTCCCGCAACGATATCAGCGAAAACGCGCTCAAGGTGCTGTACCGACTGCACAAGGCAGGCTACGAAGCCTACCTGGTGGGCGGCGGCGTGCGCGACCTGCTGCTGAGCCATCAGCCCAAAGACTTCGACGTGGCCACCAACGCCACCCCGGAGCAGATCCGCAAACTGTTCCGTAACTGCCGTCTGGTCGGACGCCGGTTCCGTCTGGCCCACATTCTGTTTGGCCGGGACATCATCGAGGTGGCTACCCTGCGCGGCCATCACGCCGAATCCAGTGAAAAGCACGCCCGTGCCGACGACAGCGGTCGCCTGCTGCGGGACAACGTGTACGGCTCCATTGACGAAGATGCCGAGCGCCGCGACTTCACCGTGAACGGCCTCTACTACGACATCTCCGACTACAGCGTGCGGGACTACTTTGGCGGCATGGCCGACCTGAAAGCCCGCCGTCTGCGCCTGATTGGCGATCCGGCGACCCGCTATCGGGAAGACCCGGTGCGGATGCTGCGCGCGGTGCGCTTTGCCACCAAGCTGGATTTCTCCATTGAGACCCACACCGCCAAGCCGATCCCCGAACTGTCCGGACTGCTCTCCGACATTCCTGCCGCCCGCCTGTTTGAGGAAACCCTCAAGCTGTTTATGGCCGGTAAAGGGCTGGAAAACTTCCGTCTGATGCGTGAATACGGCCTGTTTGCGCCGATGTTCCCGATGCAGGACAAGCTGCTGAACCGGGACCCGGACGGCAAAGTGCTGGCCCTCATCGAAGCGATGATGAAAAACACCGACCAGCGCGTGGCCGCCGATAAGCCGGTAACGCCGGCCTTTATCTACGCCGCCCTGCTCTGGTACGTGGTGGACGAACTGGCCGCCAAGCGCCGCGAGCGTGGCATGCCGGAATACGATGCGCTGACCGCCGCCGCCGGCGAAGCCATCGGCAAGCAGTGCAAAACCGTCTCCCTGCCCCGTCGTTTCACCACGCCGGCCATGGAGATCTGGCAACTGCAGGGCCGTCTGGAGAAACGTTCTGGTGCCCGCGCGTTCCGCATCTACGAGCACCCGCGTTTCCGCGCGGCCTACGACTTCCTGTTGCTGCGTGCCGAAGCGGAAGGGGGCGACCTGGTCGACCTGGCCCGCTGGTGGACCCAGTTCCAGGACACCGACGATCAGGGCCGCCGCCAGATGGTGCGCGCGCTGGGTAACGAAAGCGGCAAACGCCGTCGTCGTCCCCGTCGTCGCAAGCCGCAGGGCAAAGGCGCGGAATGATCCGCGCCTACATCGCGTTGGGCAGCAATCTGGATGCGCCTGCCCAACAACTTGATGCTGCCCTCGACGCGCTCTCCCGCCTGCCTGACACCACCCTGGCCGGTTGCTCCGGTTTCTACACCAGTCCGCCCATGGCAGGCATGGACCAGCCGGACTACGTCAATGCCGTGGCCGCGCTGGACACCACCCTGGCGCCGCTGGCGTTACTGGATGCCCTGCAGGCCATTGAGAACGAACAGGGCCGTGAGCGCCACACCCGCTGGGGCGCCCGCACTCTGGACCTGGACATGGTCCTCTACGGTGACCAGCAGCTCAGCACCGAACGTCTGACTGTGCCCCACTACGGCATGGCAGAGCGCGCGTTTGTGCTGATCCCGCTGTTTGAACTGGCACCGGATCTCACCCTTCCTGACGGCCGCCAGCTCACTACGCTGCTGGCCCAGTGTCCGCCCCAAACTTTGTTCCGCCGGTAACGCTTCCGTTACCGGCAGTTCTCCACTTTGTCACCTCCGGCGTTGAAACCGCCTGCCAGTTGTCATATAACGGCATCTCTTTGGGCAGTAGAGCTTCAACACTATGGACAGGATCACCACCTCCACCCTGAACCGCTATAAGCGCGAAGGGCGAAAATTTGCTTCACTGACCGCCTATGACGCCAGCTTTGCTGCGGCCTTTGCCGAGCAGGGCGTGCCGGTGTTGCTGGTGGGCGACAGTCTGGGCATGGTGCTTAAGGGCGATGAAGACACCCTTAAGGTGAGCGTCGAGGATGTGGCTTACCACACCCGTGCGGTCAGCAAGGGCGCACCCAAGGCGCTGGTGATCGCCGACATGCCCTTTATGAGTTACGCCACGCCGGAAGCCGCTTACGACAGCGCCGCCGCCCTGATGCGCGCTGGCGCCCAGATGGTGAAGCTGGAAGGCGGAGACTGGCTGCTGGAGACCGTGCGCGGCCTGACTCAGCGCAGCGTGCCGGTGTGTGCCCATCTGGGCCTGACGCCGCAGTCTGTCCACGTATTTGGCGGTTTCAAGGTACAGGGTCGTGGTGAGGACGCCGGCCAGGCGATTCTGGATCAGGCCCTGCGACTGCAGGACGCCGGTGCTGCGCTGCTGGTGCTGGAGTGTGTGCCCACCGAGCTGGCCCGCACCATCACCGAAGCGTTGTCGATCCCGGTGATCGGCATTGGCGCCGGCCCCCATACCGATGGCCAGATTCTGGTGATGCACGATCTGTTTGGCATTACTTCTGGCTACATCCCCAAATTCGCCAAAAATTACCTGAGCCAGACCCCCAGCCTGCAGGCCGCCGTCGCCGCCTTTGTTGAAGAGGTGGAGAACGGTCGCTTCCCAGGCCCGGAGCACAGCTTTAACTGACGACGGTTGGCAGAGGAGTCGTTATGCAAACCTTGTCTGATCCCCATCGCCTGCACCAGCTGGTCCGCCAATGGCGACTGGCCGGTGAGCGTGTGGCTTTTGTCCCCACCATGGGCAACCTGCACGATGGTCATATCGAGCTGGTTCACCAGGCCCGCACCCGTGCCGATCGGGTGGTCACCAGCATCTTCGTCAATCCGATGCAGTTCGGCCCGAGCGAAGATCTGGATGCCTATCCCCGCACTCTGGAACAGGACAAACAGCGCCTGTTTGAAGCGGGCTGTGACCTGCTGTTCACCCCGGAGCGCGAACTGCTCTACCCCGCTGGCCTGAGCGAGCAGACCTATGTCGAGGTGCCCGGCCTGTCCGATCTCCACTGTGGTGCCAGCCGCCCCGGCCACTTCCGTGGTGTGACCACCATCGTCTGCAAACTGTTTAATCTGGTGCAGCCGGACATCGCCTGTTTCGGCGAGAAGGATTACCAGCAACTGGCAGTGATCCGCACGATGGTGCGGGATCTGAACATGCCGGTGGAAGTGATTGGCATCCCCACGGTACGGGAAGCGGATGGCCTGGCCATGAGCTCCCGCAACGGCTATCTGACCGACAGCGAACGCGCCACCGCCCCGGAGCTGAAACGCACCCTGGACATCACCGCCCAGGCGCTGAAAACCCTGGGGCTGGAGACCCGCGCCGAGCTGGAGCAACAGGCTTGCGATCGGCTGAGCCAAAGGGGATTTACCCCGGACTTTATCCGGATCTGCCACGGCACCACGCTGGCGCCTGCCAAGCCCGGTGATACCAGCGTGGTGATCCTGGCAGCGGCCCAGCTTGGCCGGGCCCGTCTTATCGACAATCTCGCGGTGGATCTCACCGAGTGATTTGGTGATAATGCGCCGCTTAACAAGTGCGACACAGTTCACATAACAGGAAGTAACGGAACCGCTTATGCAACGCATCATGCTGAAGGGGAAACTGCACCAGGCCCGCGTCACCCACGCCGAACTGGAGTACGAAGGCTCCTGCGCCATTGATCAGGACCTGCTGGATGCCGCTGGTATCCTGGAATACGAGAAGATCGAGATCTACAACATCGACAACGGTGAGCGTTTCAGCACCTACGCCATCAGTGGCGAGCGTGGCTCCAAGATCATCTCCGTCAACGGCGCCGCCGCCCACAAGGCCAGCCCGAAAGACCGGGTGATCATCTGCGCCTACATGGTGATGGATGAAGAAGCGGCCAAGACCCACAAGCCGCAGTTGGTTTACCTGAACGAGACCAACGACATCAAAGGCACCGCCAACGTCATCCCGACCCAGGCCGCCTGAGCCATCGCTGCCACAAAAAAAGGCTCCGATAACGGGGCCTTTTTTGTGCGCTCAGAACGCGATTGCGATATCCCAGAACAGCGTCGGCTTGCCGATTTTGTATTCCGTGCTGCCGTTCTCTTCCAGGTAGTCGATCTGGGGGAACACCGCAAAACCGATGGAGTAGCGGCCGTAGCTGAACTCCAGCTTTGGCGCTAACACCGGCAGCCACTTGCGATCGGTGCCCTGAAAGATCTCGTCCTGGTATTCCGCTACGGTGCGATTGGCGATGCCGGCGACGATGCCCGCAGCAAGGTAATCGTTAAAGGGGTAATGCCAGCTCCAGGTGAGGGTATACATGGGGTTGTCGAAGCTGTCACGAAGGTAGGATGCGCCCAGCTGGCAATACCAGTTGTCGCTGCCGTGGCACTGATTAAAACGGTAGTAGTAGCCGATCCCCTGATGCCACTCGTTGTATTCCGGCGAATCCTCGAACGGCTCGTCTTCCAGGTGATACGACCAGCCACCCAGCCGGATCTGGTGACGCCAGTCACCGGCGTCAGCCTGCGCTACGCCGGTGCATATCAGGGTTCCCAACCATAAAACCATAACCCTTCTCATGGAGCGCCCTCACGCCGCCACCCGAAAAGAAGAGTGTAGAACTCAGCCGAACAGGTACCACAACAAACTCTGGCCGGAGAGTACCAGTGTCATGCCAATAAAGATCACCGCCCAGCGGTGCTGTCCCCGTGTCATACCGTCTCCCGTTTGTGGTTTTCACCACTTCCTTGGTTTAGAGAGAGGAAAGAGGCCAGATCCGTGCCAAAAAAAATGATCTTACGGATCATGGCCTTGTCATAACCAGACTAGGCGATATCGGGAAAAGTTACGACTTTTTAGTGAGATCACACACCAAACGGTGCAGCGGCTGGCCCGACTCACCGTACTTTCGTTCGAACGGCGTCAGCGGCGGCTCGTCCGGCAGCGGGACAAATTCCCCCTGATGACCCGCCAGTGCCAGCGCGGCCTGAAACTCCTCCAGATAGAGCCGCCAGTTGGAGCGCAGCTCCAGCTGCCCCCCCAGCGCCAGCAGCGAGGGAAACAGCGGCCCACCGTGCCAGCGCCGCTGAAGATGTCCGGATTTCGGCCAGGGGTTGGGGTAGAGAAGATAGTGGTGGGTGGGCGCCCAGCCGTCGGCCACCATCATCCGCCACAGATCGTTCAGATTGCCCCGGACCACGCGGTAGTTGTCCGTCACGGCCTGGTAGTGGCCATGTTTCCCCACCCGGGCAGCCGACTTGTCCAGTCCCAGCACGATCGCTTCAGGATGGCGTTGGGCCAGGTTTGCCGTGCTCTCGCCGACGCCGCAGCAGGAGTCCAGCACCAGCGGCCGGCCATCGGCCTCTTTCCAGGCCTTCAGCTCCGCAAACAGCGCCAGGCTGTAATCGGCATAGGGCGCCCGGAAGGGGTGCGCCAGATGGCGGCGAACGGTCTGCGTCAGGTTGTCGTGCAGACCGTTCTGATTGGATTGGATCGCGCGGGAGTTGGCCATCAGCTGCGCAGCCCGATGCCTTTATCCACCAGTCGGTACGCCACCGCAAACAACACCACGATAAAGGCGGTCAGCACACTCAGTGACGCCCACAGGCTGACATCGCTGACGCCGAGGAAGCCGTAACGGAAGGCGTTGATGGTGTAGACCACCGGGTTCAGCTGCGACACACCCTGCCAGAAATCCGGCAGCAGCGAGATGGAGTAAAACACCCCGCCCAGATAGGTCAGCGGCGTCAGCACAAAGGTCGGAATGATGCTGATGTCGTCAAAGGTGCGGGCAAACACGGCGTTGATCAGGCCGCCCAGCGCAAACACCACGGAGGTCATCAGCAGGGTGATCAGCAACACCGGCAGGCTGTGGATCTGGATGTCGACAAAGAACAGCGCCACCGTCGTGACAATGGCACCCACGCAGAGGCCACGAGCCACGCCGCCCGCCACGTACCCCAGGATGATCAGCACATTGGGCACCGGCGCCACCAGCAGCTCTTCAATGTTGCGCTGGAACTTGGCGCTGAAGAAAGAGCTGGCCACGTTGGCGTAGGAGTTGGTGATCACCGACATCATGATCAGACCCGGCATGATGAACTCCATGTAGCTGAAGCCCCCCATCTGGCCAATGCGACTGCCGATCAGGTTACCGAAGATCAGGAAATAGAGGGTCATGGTGATCGCCGGTGGCACCAGGGTTTGCACCCAGATCCGGGAAAAGCGGGTGATCTCCTTGCGCACCAGCGCTTTAAAGGCGATCCAGTAAGGGTGACTCATGACTGGGCCTCCTGTCGGCCGTTCTCCACCAGAGAGACAAACAGCTCTTCCAGGCGGTTGGCCTTGTTGCGCATGGACAGCACGGTAACGCCCTGCTCACTGAGTTGACGGAACAGGCCATTCAGGCCCACGGATTTCTCCACATCCACTTCCAGGGTGTGGTCATCCGGTTGGCGGCACTCGAAGCCGTCCAGATACACCCGGCCGGTGTCCGGTGCCAGATCGAGCACAAAGGTTTCCACGGTGAGTTTGGCCAGCAGGGATTTCATGGTGGTGCACTCCACCAGCTCGCCTTTGTCGATGATGCCGATATGGCGGCACAGCATCTCCGCTTCTTCCAGGTAGTGGGTGGTCAGAATGATGGTGACGCCCTGCTCGTTGATCTCTTTCAGGAAGCGCCACATGGAGCGGCGGATCTCAATGTCCACCCCCGCGGTGGGCTCGTCCAGAATCAGCAGTTTGGGTTCGTGCATCAGAGCACGGGCGATCATCAACCGCCGCTTCATCCCACCGGACAGCTCGCGGGCTCGGGCATCGCGCTTCTCCCACAGGTCCAGCTGGGCCAGGTACTTCTCCGCCCGCTTCATCGCTTCGGCCTTCGGCACCCCGTAGTAACCGGCCTGGTTCACCACGATCTGCAGCACCGTCTCAAACTGGTTGAAGTTGAACTCCTGGGGCACCAGTCCAATGCAGCGCTTGGCGGCATTCAGCTCGGAATCGATGCTGTGGCCGAACACTTCGACTTCACCGGCGGTTTTGTTCACCAGGGCGCTGATCACCCCGATGGTGGTGGATTTGCCCGCCCCGTTCGGGCCGAGCAGTGCGAAGAAGTCCCCGGCCTGCACTTCCAGATCGATCCCTTTCAGCGCTTCCACGCCTCCCGGATAGGTCTTACGCAGGGCGCGGATCCGCAGTGCGGTGTCTCGCTGATTCATGCATTACTCCAATACGGCTAGGGGGATCATTATAGGGATCCCCCCGGTTAAGAAAAACGCCACTGGCGATAGGGACTTGCCCGACGCACGGCAAATTTGTCCTGATTTTTCCGCCACTCCCCCGGCTTTCATCGCCTATGGTTGCTATTCATCCCGTGGGATTTCGGCCAGGAGGTAAGAGGTATGGCTTGGGTATTCCGATGGTTATTGCTGGTTTCGGTGCTGATATCACCGGTGGCCTGGGGCTATCAGCTGATGTGGTCAGCGACGGCGGATCGCGCCAATCCTCAACCGCTCAACGGTCCCACTCTGTCCGGCGACATCTACGTCTTTATCGACCGGGATGACGGGCTGGATCAGGTCCGTTTCAGCATTGATGGCAACCTGGTTCAGACCGAAAACAACGCCCCCTGGGACCTCGGCGGCACCGAATCCAATAAGGACGCCCGCCCCTACGACAGCGCCAAGCTGAGCGACGGCACTCACACCATCAGCGCCACCCTCATTCCAATCAGCGGTGACAACATCGAGCTGAGCGGCACGCTGGTGGTGAATAATGGCATTGTGTCGCTGCAGGCCAGCCCTTCCACGGTCAGTATGACGGTGGCACCCGGCGAAAGACGCACCACCACGGTTAATCTCGCCACATCAGACAGCCAGGCCGTCAGTTTTACCTCCGCTGAAAATGCCGGCTGGCTCAGTGTCAGCCCCACATCCGGCACCACCCCGGCCACGCTGACCCTGGAGATCGACGCTTCCGGCCTGTCTGCGGGCCCCTACCAGACTCAGCTGAACTTCAGCGCCGATGGCTATATCGGCACGTCGGTCAGCGTGGCGCTGACCGTCGCCATCAGTTCCACTGAAGCCCGACAGCTGCATCTGGCCTGGGACAAGGGCCCCGATACCGTTACCGCGGTCTGGCAGACCGACAACGACGGCACCGATTCCCGCCTGCAGTACCGGCGCTCCGGCAGCAGCAGCTGGCAGGACGCGTACGGTTCGGTGCGCACCATTACCGAGGAGGGGGTGTTCCACCAGGTCAGCTTCTCCGGCCTCGCCGCCTACGCCGATTACGACTACCGGGTGATGATCCGCCCCGGCGAGTTCAGCCAGGTTTACCAGACCCGCAGCGCCCCCGCCGCCGGGCAGCAGTGGGATTTGGTCTACTTTGGCGATACCGGCCTGCTGGGCCGCAGTGACGGCCTTGGCACCGGCGTGCAGGCCAGCATCGACGCGATGAATCAGATCGACCCGGACCTGCTCCTCCCCGGCGGAGACCTGATTTACTACAACACCGACAAACGCTACGAGACCCTGGACCGCAGCATCGACGCCTGGTTTAACCAAATGATATCGATGGCTCCGCGGATCCCGATGATGCCCACCTGGGGCAACCATGAGGTGTTACTGGGCGAGGATTACGACACCTGGGCCGCCCGCTTCCCCACCCAGAGCGGTTGGGAAGGCAGCCGGATGTACGCCTTTGACGTAGCGGACGTGCACTTTGTTTCGGTGTATGGCCTGAGAGAAAACGAAGGGATGCCCGATGAGGCACTGGCGTGGCTGACCAACCATCTGGCCAGCGTGGCGGATGACGGCTACCGCTGGATCGTGGCCTACTTCCATGCCCCACCCTTCTCCGACGGCGCCAACCACCCCAGCGCCAAATACTTGCGCGATCAGGTCGGTCCCATCTTTGAGCAGTACGGCGTGAAACTGGTGCTGACCTCCCATGACCAGTCTTACGAGCGGACATTCCCACTGGTGGACGTGCCGAAAAACAACACGCCGACCAGCAATGCGCTGGATTGTTACGACCGCACTGACGGCACCAGCTATGTGAAAGTGAGCCCCGCCGGCAAGCTCTCCAACCGCAACGGCAGCTTCTCCCCCTGGAACAACGATCCGCCGCCCTACTGGACCGCAATGCGGGACAACACCGCGCATCACGTTGGCCGGGTGATCTTTACCGCCGACGGCGAGATGCAGGTGGAGATCTACAGCATTCTCGATGGCCAGGAGCCCTGGATCATCGACCGCTTCAAATACGCCGACAGCTGCGGTGACAACACCCTGTGGGCCAACCCCACCAGCCTGGTGCGCCAGCTGGAGCCGGGCCAGTCCACCACCATGTCGCTGCAGATCGGCCAGAGCGGTGGCGGCAACGTCAGCCTCAGCGAGTCCGCAGACTGGCTTAGCCTCTCGGCCAGCAGCGGCCCCGCCCCGCTGGACCTGACCGTCAGCTTCGACGCCAGCGCATTGGGTGCCGGCAGCTACAGCACCGAGATCCAGGTCAGTGGCAGCGACGGTGCCCGTCTCATCGTGCCGGTGACGTTGCAGGTCAGCTCCGACGACTACCAACTGCTGCTGTCGGACAACCCGCAGCGCAGCAATGCGTCGCCGCTGGAAGGGCAAACGGTGTCCGGTGACATCTACGTGTACGTCAGCCCGGAAGCCGGGATCGACAGCGCCACCTTCTTCCTGGGCCAGGGCACCCTGGAGCAGGTGAAACGGGAAGGCGTCGCCCCCTTCGACCTGGGCGGCACCGCCAGCAACCGCGATGCCCAGCCTTACGACACCACCGGCCTGAGCGATGGCCAGTACCAGATGCGGGTGGACCTGCAAACCAGCAGCGGCACCGTCTCCCGCTACGCCAACTTCACGGTGGCCAATGACGGCGCCCCGCCGCCACCGCCGCCACCGCCGCCGGAAGGGCTGAGCTTCAGCCCCACTTCACTGTCGCTGAGCCTGACCGAAGGGGGCAACGGCACCCTGAGCGCCAGCCTGAGTGCCGGCAGCTCCACCTCCGTCAGCCTGCAAAGCAGCGCCACCTGGCTGACCGTCACGCCCGACACCGGTCAGACGCCGCTGAGCCTGAGCCTGAACGTCGACGCCAGCTCCCTGGCACCGGGCAGTTACAGCGCGACGGTGACGGCAAACGGCGAAGGCAGCAGCGCCAGCCTGCCGGTTCAGCTGACGGTCACCCCTGAGGTGTCCGGCAACGGCACCATTTGGCTGTCGCTGAGC
The DNA here is from genome assembly GCF_019801015.1 of Marinobacter nauticus. Classification (GTDB taxonomy): domain Bacteria; phylum Pseudomonadota; class Gammaproteobacteria; order Enterobacterales; family Shewanellaceae; genus Ferrimonas. Next base: position 110,432 of record NZ_JAHVJZ010000009.1, on the reverse strand, counting down.
GAAGACCGCAGCAACCCGGTGTTACTGGAAGGGCAAACCGTCAACGGCAACATCTACATCTTTGTTACCCCGGACGAGGGGCCCAAACAGGTACGCTTCTACCTGGATGACCCGGCCCGCAACAGCGTGGAGAAAAAGGAAAGTCGTGCGCCCTGGGATCTGGGTGGCACCGAGGGCAGCACCCGCCTTGCCCGGCCCTTTAATGCCGATAACCTGAGCCCCGGAGAGCACCTGCTTTCGGTGGAACTGGATATGCCCGAAGGCACCGAAGTGGTGGAAGCCCGCTTTGTGGTTGGCCCCTGATGACCTCACCGGGCAGAGCGGCTAACGGGACAGCGCCTGCCCCAGAGGTTCGAAGTAGCCTTTGATGGCCTGATCGATGGCGGCGAGATGGTCCGGCTCGGGATAGCCCCCGAGTCTGGCCACCTCGCTTTGCTGGGTGCCGCTGACCAGATAGCGATTTTTGATCTCGCTGCGGCTCTGGACCCAGGCCTCAAACGCCCGCGCCATCATCTCCGTAGGCAGGCTGAAGTAACGTCGGCCGAACTGGCGATCCAACGCCACTGAGCGGCGCACGTAATCGCTTTTATCCTGGCCATCGGGGCTGAGCAGCACCGTGGCCAGCAAGGCTTCCAAGCGATGATTGAGCGGGTGCGGCCGCACCGTTGAGTTGGCCAGCCAGGCATCGCTGGCAAAGCGCACCCCAGGTGTTTTACCCTCAAACAGATGGGGGCAGATGTAGTGGTCAAAGCCGTGCCACCACTCGTGGGCCAGCGCCCCGGCCCCGGCATTTTTGGCCAGAGCCAGGGTTCGTGTGCCCGGCGCGTAATGCGCCTGCACGCCGGGTTGGCCACCGGTGCCAAAAGCCAGATTCAGCGACTGGCGCAGTCCCAGCGTGGTCGGCGGCACATTGAGCAAAAACGCCAGATCCGCCAGCGCATCAAACACCAGATTGGCCGCCCGCTCACTCTCTTGTGACGTCACCCAGCGCCCCACCACCAGCCCACCAAAACCAAACTGGTCCCGCACCTCGCGAAAGCCCACCGACTCGCCGCAACGGTAATCGGGGCCGCGACGGTAATGTTCTCGGTTCAGGCCGGTTTGGTCTTTCATTAAGGGGTCTCGTACTTGGGCTGGGTTGGGGTGTCCGGCGCATCTCTGACCAGGAGGGGCATTATGAGCCGCAGCAGCGAAATCAGACAAGCGCTGCCGCGACCGCGCTCACTTGCCAAGGCGCAGCGAACCCTTTACCATTTGATGCATAATTTATGCACCTTTAAATTTCCGGAGCAACGCCATGATCAATATCGATGATCCCAGCAAGGTGGAGACCACCCGACCGCTGTGGCGTCTTGGCTTCCGCCCCTTCTTCCTCGGCGGTGCCGCCATTGCGCTGCTGCTGATCCCTTACTGGCTGACGCTCTGGTACTACCCCCAGGTGCTGGACCGCCCATTCTGGAGCCCGGTGATCCCGCTGTGGTGGCACCCCCACGAGATGCTGTTCGGCTTTGCCATGGCGATCGTCGCCGGCTTCACCCTGACCGCGGTGCAAACCTGGACCAATCAACCCGGCCTTAAGGGCTGGCCACTGGCGGGACTGTTTCTGCTCTGGCTCGGCGCCCGGGTGATTCTGCTGCTGCCCGCCGCCATTCCGCTGTGGCTCCCGGCGCTGCTGGATACCGCGTTCCTGCTGCTGACCGCTGCCCGCCTGGCCTGGTCCATCGGCCGCATTCGTCAGTGGCGCAACATCGCCTTCCCGGTGATGCTCACCCTGGCCGCCATCGCCAACCTGCTGAGTTACTGGGCGCTGTATCAGCGCGATATGGTGTTGGCCGGTACCCTATGGCAGGCGATGATCTGGTGGATGGCGCTGCTGATCACCTTTGTCGGTGGCCGGGTGATCCCGTTCTTCACGGCCGTGCGCCTGAAGCTGCCCAAGGCCGAGCCGATCAAAGCGCTCGACTGGTCCCTGTTTACCGCCCTGGCGCTGCTGGCGATTCAGGCCATGGTGCCGTTTCTGCCTGAGCCGCTCTGGCGCACGCTGCTGCTGGGCGCCGGTGTGCTGCAACTGGTGCGCCAGTCCCGCTGGCACGCCCATAAGACCCTGCGGGAGCCGCTGCTCTGGTCTTTGCACGTCAGCTATCTCTGCATCGCCCTGACCCTGCTGGGCCTGGCCCTGGTCGGCAGCAATGAACTGGCGGGGCGGCAGCTGATGCATCTGCTGGCCGTGGGCACCATCGGCGGCATGTGCCTGGCGATGATCGCCCGGGTCTCGCTCGGCCACACCGGCCACAACCTGTATGAAGGCCCGAAGATGGGCCCCGCTTTTGCCATGATCGCCCTGGCGGCACTGATCCGCGCCCTGATGCCCATCTGGATGCCGCAACACACGCCGCTCTGGCACTGGCTGGCCGGCACCTTCTGGTGCGGCGCGTTCGGGCTGTTCCTGTGGCACTACAGCGGCATTCTGAGTCGCCCCCGTCTCGACGGGCGTCCGGGCTGATACACTCAACTAAACCCTTGCTGATACGCTAAGGATCACCATGCTCCGTTCTCTTTCGCTGGTTCTCACCGCCGGACTGCTGGGTTGCAGCCCGGCACCGGACCCGGCCGACAATGCCCCCTGGCAAACCCCGTTCCCGGACCAGTACAGCAGCTGGGAAAGCACCGATGAAGACACCGAACGGCACGACGAGCTCGAGCGCCGTCCGGAGATGGTGGTGCTGTGGGCCGGCTCCTCCTTTGCCAAGGATTACAACACCCCACGGGGCCACCGCTATGCGGTGTCGGACGTTACCCACACGCTGCGCACCGGCACCCCGCCCAAAGGGGATGAAAAAGGCTATTCCGCCAGCTGCTGGACCTGCAAAACCCCGGACGCTCCGCGGATGATGGCGGAGCTGGGCGAGCAGGCATTTGCCGCCACCCAGTTCACTGCACAGGGCATGGAGATGGCCAACACCATCGGCTGTGCCGACTGCCACGAACCGGGCAGCGACGCGCTCCATCTGGCCCGGCCCCACGCCATCCACGCCATGGAGAAGGTGCATCTGCCGTTTGATCAGCAGACCCCGGCGATGCAGGGTGCGCAGACCTGCGGCCAGTGCCACGTGACCTATTACTTCCAGCCGGAAGCCCATAACCGGGTGAACATCCCCTGGATCTTCGGCAGCACCGCCGATGAGATTGAGCGCTACTACGACACCCGCCGCTTTTACGAGTGGCTGCACCCCATCTCCCGCACCCCGATGCTGAAAGCGCGTCACCCGGATTTCGAAACCTGGAGTCGCAGCCCCCACGCCAAGGCGGGAGCCACCTGCATCGACTGCCACATGCCGAAGCGGGACAACGCCGAAGGCCATCAGTACACCGACCACAACGTCGGCCATGCTTTGGATAACTTCGACCAGACCTGCGCCGGCTGCCACGACAGCAAGGGCGCCCTCAGCGCGGCGCTGGCCCAGAACAAAGCGGCCATTGAAGCGGCCCGGGATGAAGTGGAGTCCCTGCTGGTGAAAGCCCACTACGAGGCCAAGGCCGCCTGGGACGCCGGTGCCCAGTGGGCGCAGATGGACAGCCCCATCATGGACATCCGCCATGCCCAGTGGCGCTGGGACTTTGCCGTGGCCTCCCACGGTATCCACGCTCACAACCCGGGTGAAGGCCTGGCGCTGCTGGCCACCGCCCGCCAGCAGGCCAATATGGCGCGGATGAAGCTGAAACTGCTGAACGAGCAGCTGGGCGTCACCGACATCGCCTACCCGGACCTCAGCTCCAAGGCCGCCGCGCAAAAAGCGGTGGGGATGGATATGGCCCGGTTTGAGGAGGAGAAAGCGGCCTTTATCCGGGACGAGGTGGCACCGCGCTGGCCCGCTGCAGCCATGCGGGGCGCACCGCATTAAGCTCGTTGGAAAGTAAAAAAGCCCCCAGTTTTGGGGGCTTTTCTGTTTGTGGAAAGTGCTGATGGCTCAGCGTTTTTGCGCTTCTCTCGCGGCCAGCAGCTCCCGGTCGAACGCGCCGGAGCGCACCGCTTCCAGCAGCTTTTCGGTCATCCACTCCACTTTCAGCCGGGGCACCCGCAAGCGGCTGCACTGGGGCTCAATCTGCTCCAGCGGCAGCACCCGCTTACCCAGCTTCAGGGTCAGAATGCGGTGATCGTCGCCATCACTGGTTTCATAGACCCGGGCCCTCAGCCGGCACTCTTCCAGCGTCAGCTCCCAGATCCGTTTTTTGACCTTATTGCCCGTACCCGGATTCACCAATACGTACGGTCGTAAACACGCTAACGGGCCGCCCTCGCTTCGACTCAGTTCCGTCATGTTATCTCCCTGCATTTTTGCGTCTTTCTTATAGTCCGCCCCTCCCCTCGGGGCGCCTGCGGTTCACCCTTCAACTTAGTTGGGCCAGTAGCCAGTTGCCATGATCCCTTCAACACCCCGGGCCATCCAGGAGAGTGAAATTGTAAAAGGGTGGAATCGGTTAAACATTTGTTATCACTCAGAGAAAATTGCTTCTCATAAAATTCCCAATTTCGGGATCCGAAAACGGGTCGTAAAAAAGGCACCCGAAGGTGCCTTGTCCATTTGCAGGGACTCAACCGGGGCAGAACCGCCTACCCCTTGGCTGAGTTACAGCTCATGACCGTGGTGCGCCATGACTTTCTCAGGGCTGTGACAGGTGGCACAGGCTTCCTGAGCCGCTTTGGCGTCGTCTTTGCTTTCACCAAAGTAGCCGCCGTTGCCGCGGATGTGGGCCATGGCCGCATCAGACAGGTACTTCTGGTGACAGCTCATGCAGGCCGCGGTGTCGGAGGAGGCATACCAGGTGGCCGCGTCCGGATCGCCAATCTTGGCAGGAACGGTGTGGGCCTGGCCGGCGTTGCGACCCAGCTCGAAGCCGTAGTTCAGACCGCCCCAACCTTCATTGGCTGAGTGGCAGGTCATGCAGTCGGTCTTCAGCAGGGTGCCGCTGCCGCCGTGGCCATTGTCGTGACCTTCCGCTTTGTGCGCTTTGTACATGAAGCTGGTGGACTTCATGCCAACCGTCACGCCACCTTCAGACACGCCTTTCAGCTTCTTGTCGTTGGTGTGGCAGGAGATGCAGTTCACGCCGTTGGAATCGTGGTAGAACTCCATGCTGTGACAGCCGAAGCACTTGCCGTCATCCACGATGGCACGACGCTGCGCCACAGTGGCTTCCGGATCGCCCAGGATGGTGCGGTAGCCCGGAGTCTGCACGTAGGCCGGGTAGGCACCTTCGGTGGTGCAGGCGGTGCGTACGGCGCTGTGCGGCTCGAAGCACACTTTCAGTACCGGCAGGATTTCCAGGGTGCGGGTGGCGATGTCCGCCGGCAGGTCCATTACGTAGGTCTTACCGCTCTTCACCTTGGAAGTAGTGACGTGGAAGACGCCGTTGTCGTACACGGAGGAGCCATCGCCCTTAAGGCTGAAGCGGCGGTGGTCATAGGTGGTGCCGACGGTGGTGGTGCCATCGTCAGAGAGCACTTCCTGAGCCGGATAATCCTTCTCAACGTCCCAGCTCACTACCATGTAGGGGTTGGAGTAACCCTGTTGGTAGATCTCGTCTTCGGTCACGACGTTGCCTTGGTCGTCCAGTACTTCAACGTCGAAGGTCAGCAGGTTTTCCGGCGTCACCACTACGTTGAACACTTCAACGCTGTAGCCATTGGCGGCTTCATAAGGTGCGCGGGACTGGGTGTGGTTCACGTCGCCGTGGCAGTCGGTGCAGCTCATGCCTTCCGGCACGCTGAAGCTGCCGTGCTGAACCGGACGGTCAGTGTGACAACCAATACAGGCGTTGCCGTTGGCGTTGGCCATCCACAGTTCGCCATCGGCCAGGTTCTCGTCCGCCACGTGGCAAACGGCGCAGTCCATAAACGGCTTGGTCGGGAAGGCGGGATAGTCGAACGCGTGCGGGCCGTGGTAGCCCTGTACGGTGTACGGCATCGGCACTTCGGTACCGGTGTCGTCCAGACCAACGCGGCTCGGACCCATGTGAATGGCGTGGATCATATGACCCAGCTCAACGGATACGCCGTTCGGGTCGGTCACCAGGCCGTTGTGACAGGACTGGCAGTTTTCCATGTCGAGACGGCGGCCGCCGTGGGCCTTCAGGCTGTCGCTCTGGTGGCAGGTGTAGCAGGTTTCCAGGGTCACCAGATCACGGGTGCCGATGCCTTGCTGGGCATTGGTGGCCGGGATCCAGTCGTAGTGCGCATTCTCTGCCAGTTCATGGCCGGAGGCGTACTCGAACTGCATCTCAATGGCGATGCGCTGGGTCAGGCCGTCATCAAACACCACGCCCGCCACGTCTTCGTAGCTGCTCAGGTCGGTCTTAAAGGTGTATTGATAGGTGCCGTCGCCATTGTCGGTCAGACACTCAGGGCAGTCTTTCAGCTTTTCAAAGCCCTGCTCAAACGTGGTGCTGTCGTCATTTGTGGCTTCGTTCAGCAGTGAGAACCACTGCTTCAGTTCGCTGCTCTCTTCCTGCTGCAGTTGCGCCAGCGAGAAGCGGAAGTCGTGGTCCGGGTTTTCGCCGCTGAGGCCGAACAGGCCCACGCCCTGGCGGTTGGCCAGGTCGAAGTCTACGGTGATCACACCGTCGGCATAGCTGGCGCCGGAGATCTGTGCGATCGCCTCTTCCGCCATATCGATGTGCAGGCCGGAGGTACCCGGTTTGCCATCTTCGCCTGGTGTGCCCGGGTTGCCGGGTGCGCCGTCCTGACCGTCTTTGCCGTCATCTCCGGAACAGCCGCTCATACCAACGGCCATTGCTGAAGCCAGCAACAGCCAGAGTGTTTTTTTAGTTGTGTTTGTCATGGTTCATCATCTCCATAGAGTTTGCGCCCTCGTCACTGAGGAAAACTCACGGAACACCATAACCGGATAGAAAACAGGGTTAATTGACCGGGCTCGCACAAAAATTCGCCGGATTATCCGGCCGATTTTATCGCCACAACGGCCCCAGTATCCGCACCAACATTCACCGAAACATTGCCCGGAACATTGCCCGGAACATTGGCTTAATGGTCTGAAGAACGAACCAAAAAAAGGCCCCGTAAAGGGGCCTGATAAGCATCAGAACGCTTCGCTGTCCGCCTGGTTCTGTTGGTCTTTGCCGGCATTCAGCACATCGCTCCAGCGGGCGGATTCAAAGGTGGCGCGCACCCGGCCGGTGCCGCGGCTGCGCCCCTCAATCTGCACCATCGCTTTGTCGCCGGCGGCATCCACACCGAACCACATCCAGTAGCCGCAGCCGTCGTAGCCCAAACACTGGTAGAACTCGTCCGCTTCATCCCACAGGGCGTGGCCCACCGACTCAATGCGGTTCTCCTCCTGGTAGCCTGCGCCGATCAACGCTTTTACCAGGCTGTCATACAGCGCTTTGCCATCACGACCATAGGCGTCGCCTTCAATCAGGCTGCTGTTCATCACCACCTTTTGCAGGCCGGAGCCGGTGGTGCCAAAGCCCCAGTAGCTGTCCGCTTTGGAGTGGGGTTTCGGTGGGTTTTCGATGTCCTGCACACCGATGGGATTGCCCGGTTCCGGGTGCTCCATCCCATTGAGCGCCTGGCCCCACTGAAGGCCAAACGGTGCCTTACCAAAGGCGGGCAGGCTGATCAGGGCGCCCAACAGCGCCGCCGTCCAGATTTTCATTCTGTCGCTCCATCTCCTCCCGTGGGAGGTACTGCATGAGTGAAAGCCGCATTGCGGCACTAACGGCAAGCCATGCTAAAGAAAGCGACTAATGGGTTAAACGGCGGTTGCTGTGTGTTTGCTCATCCGTAGATGAAACAGGCCATGCCGAGCCGATTCACCGTGTTAGGCTGAGGTTTTACGCCCACCAAGGAGCCGGGTTCGATGTCGATGAAGAAACTGGAATGCTATGTGCCGACGCCGCATCTGGACGCGCTGCTGGCTGCCCTGTTTGCCGCCGGCGCTGGCCGGATTGGCGATTATGACCAGTGCTGTTGGGTCACGGAAGGCCGAGGCCAGTACCGCCCGCTGCCCGGCAGTTCGCCCTTTCTGGGCGAGATAGGCCAGCTACACCGGGAGCCGGAAAGCAAAATTGAGCTGGTGTTTGAGGCCGCGCTGAAAACCGAGGTGGTGGCCGCGCTGAGGGCGGCACACCCATACGAGACGCCGGCGTATCAGATCCTCGCCGTCGACACCTGAGGTCAGGCGGGCGGTTCGATAGCCAGCGTTTCAGCCTGCAGCCAGGGCGCCTGCCCCGCCACCGACTCCCGCAGCAAGCGCTCAAACGCCGCGGCCGGTAACGCGGGGCTGTAGTAGAAGCCCTGGCCAAACTGGCAGCCGTGGTCCTTCAGGAACCGGGCCTGTTCCGGGCCTTCAATCCCCTCCGCCACCACATCCAGCCCGAGCGCCACCGCCATGGCGATGATCGCCTCCACCAAGCAGCGGTCCGAATCCTGACTGTCCAGTTTCTTCAGGAAAGAGCGGTCGATCTTCAGCTCGCTGAAGGGAAACTCCTGCAGGTAGCTGAGGGCGGAGTAGCCGGTGCCAAAGTCGTCGATGGCCAGGCCGATGCCCAGATCCACCAGCGCCTGAAGCTTGCTGTGCAGGTCTTTCTGGTTGCCCAGCAGCAGGCTTTCCGTCACCTCGATAAACAACCGCTGCGGCGGCAGGCCACTGCGCGCCAGCGCGCCCTGGATCCCGTCCAGCAGGGTATCGCCCTGATGGAACTGGGCGCTGGAGATGTTCACCGACAGGGTCACCGGCGCGATGTTCTGCCAGCGTCCGGCCTGGGCACAGGCGGTGGCGAGCACCTGTTCCGACAAGCGGTGGATCAGGCCATTACGCTCAGCCAGCGGAATGAACTCCGCCGGAGAGATTGGCCCCAGGGTGGGGTCGGTCCAGCGTACCAGCGCTTCCGCTGCGACGATGCGCTCATCCTCCAGCGAGAGGATCGGCTGGTAGTGCACCTCCAGCCGGTTTTGCTCCAGCGCTTCCCGCAGCCGGGCATCCAGCTGCATACGGCGCTGCACCATACGATTGATGGTGTCGTCGTAGAAGCTGAAGCCATTTCGCCCCTTCTCCTTGACCCGGTACAGCGCCGCATCGGCGCGCTGGATCAACTGCTTGGCGTCATCGCCATCTTCCGGGAACAGGGTCATGCCGATGCTGGTGCTGACGTAGAAGGTTTCCCCCTCCACTGAGAACGGCGCATCAAACAGCCGCAGCAATGAGCGGGCGCGTTTCTCCGCTTCGGCGCGGTCGCCGACGTGAGGCAGGATCAACAGAAACTCGTCTCCGCCGAAGCGGGCCACGGTGCCCATCTCGCCGACCGCCAAAGTGAGGCGGCGGGCGCTGTGGACCAGCAGTTGGTCACCAAAGTGGTGGCCCTGGGTGTCGTTGATGTGCTTGAAGTTATCCAGATCGATGAACATCAGCAGCACCTGCTCGCCCTCATCGGCCGCCTGTCGTATCGCCTTCTGCAACGCCCGCTGGCCCGCCAGCCGGTTGGCCAGTCCGGTCAGGGTGTCGTGGGTGGCCTGGTACGCCAGTTTCTGCTCCGACATCTGGCGGCGCTCCACCTCCAGATGCAGCCGTTCATTCTGCTGGGAGAGTTTGCGTTGCTGTTGTTTGGACAGGCTGATTTTGGTTTGCAGCAGCAGGTTGTTATTGCTGATGCGCAGCAGGAAAAAGAAGCCCAGCATCACCGGGATGGCCAGCAGCGAGATGCCGGCGATAAACCATTTTGAGGTGAATAGGTCGCGGTTGCTCAGGGGCTGGAACCAGCCGCGGATCTCAAACGGGGTGTGGGTGACGGCGAGGTGCTGATAGATGTTGCCGGGGGCGGTGGCGGTGGAATCTGTGAAGGAGTCCCAGGCCTCCAGCGGGCCCAGTGGGGTCATCAGCTCCAGTCGGCTGGACTGGAAATCGTGCTCCTGACTGGCCAGCAGACGGCGGATCTGCTCCGGGTTGATCTCCGCCAGCAGGGTGGCGTGGGCCTGACCATGACGCTGTACCGCCACCATCTGCAGAATCGTCAGGCGCTCTTCCAGCCGTGTTGCCCAGAGCCGGGTGGTGCCCGGTTGATTGCGGTACAGCTCCACCAGCGGCAGGCGCTCAAAATGCGGACCGGAGCGCTGGGTGTCAGCAATCACTTCGCCGCTGAGGTCCAGCAGCATCAGACGCCGGAATACCGGCTCGCCCTCTTTCAGGTAGTGAAGGGTGCTCTCTTCCAGCAGCTCAGTAAGCTTGTGGAGACTGGCACCGAGGCCGTAGGCCATCGACATCCCCAGTGCCCGGTTGGCAAAGAAGGTGTAGAGGGTTTTGTCCTCCGCCACGCTGACCAGCTCCGCTTCGCTGTTGTCGAAGAAGTACTGCATGTCCCGGGCGTAATTGTTGATGCGCAGGGTCAGCTCATTGTCCTGATGGGCGCGCAACCGGGTCTGGCCTTCGTAGGCCACCAGCAACAGCAGCACCAGGTAGCTGATCAGCAATAGCCCGCCAAACAGGAAGGCGGTCCGGGCGTTGGGCCGGCGAGAGAGGAACATAGATAGCCGCTACAGGTTGTCGAAAAACTCAGGGAAGAAGTAATACACCGTGGGGAAGTGTTTCTCCGCCAACTGGTGATAGGTACCGTCTTTCAGGATTTGCGCCAGATACTCATCGAACGCCTGACGCAGCGCCGGGTTGTCCTTGCGGAACGCCACGCCCATCTCCTGCAGCTCTGAGACCGGGCCAATCACCTTGATTTCACCGGGCCATTTCTCCAGCGCAATCAGGGTATCCGCCACGTCCAGCAGGGTGCTTTCGGCGTCTTTGTTCATGATGGCGGGGACCATCTCATTGAGCTGCCGCTCCTGGATGGGGAACACCAGTTTGGCCTGGGTCTGGCGCAGTTGGTAGAGATCCGGATCGAGGCAGGAGTATTTCATCGCCAGCACGGTGTGATGGGCCATCTCGGACTTCACCATGGCGATGTCGCGGCTGCGATCGCCGGTTGGCTCGATGGGACTCATCGACGAGTCGCTGCGGGCCACCAGCCACACCGCGGACGGGAAGTAAGGCCGGGAAAAGGCCACCAGCTGTTTGCGCCAGGGCAGGATGGTAACGCCATTGGCGATGACATCGCCCTCAATGGTCTGCGGCGGGCCGATCACCAGTTCGCCCTGGTCGAGCCAGGTGCCGGTGCCGGTCAACTGGCCAAAGGCGGTGCGCCACGTAGTGGGGATGTATTGGTATTCGACGCCGATATGACGGGCAAAGCCCTGCATCAACTCAACGTCAAAGCCTTCGGCCCGTGGGCCTTCCGGGGTGTCGTAGCTGGCCACAAAGTGGGCATAGGGGACGCCCAGGTGACGCAGTACGCCGGCCTTTTTGATGGCGTCCAGATCATGATCGCCCTGCGCGGTTGGCACCAGCAGCGCCAGCCACATCGACAGCATCCACACCCATCTGAAACTCAGTCGATTTGAACTCATAGTCAGTCCGACAAAAGGGGCCCGTTTGGGCCCCCTGATTGATTACGCCATTTCCCGATGCAGTGTGCGCATGGCGGCCACCAGGCCATCCACGTCGCTCTCATCGTGGAACAGGTGCGTGGAGATGCGCAGTGCGTAAGTGGGCACCACATCATCTTTGCGCAGACGGAAGTCGGTGGTACGGATGATGTAGCCGTACTCTTCGCGCAGGCGATCGCGGAACGCCAGCAGCAGATCGCCGTCGGTCTGGTCGTCGAACGGGTTCACGCTGGTGAGGCCGCAGTTGAGGCCATCCACGTCCGGGGAGTAGATCTTGCCGTAGGGGAACGCCTTGGCCAGCTTGCGCTTACAGCGGCTGCCCAGCTCGCGGACGCGCTGCTCGATGCGATCGCGGCCGATGGTATCCCACATCAGGCAGGCGTCGGTCAACGCTTGCTTGGCGGGGAAGTGATCGTTGCCGATGTATTGCATGCGCTGGCAGATGCCCATGCTGGCCGGGGCCAGGGAGCTGTTGATCAGGTAGAGCGGTTCCGGACGGTCCCACCAGAACTCTTTCAGGCGGCGGGCTTCGTCACGCACGTACAGGATGCCGGTGGCACCCGGGCCGCACTGCCACTTGTGGCCGGGGCCGGCGTAGAAGTCGCAGTCCATATCGTGGAAGTTCAGATCCAGCATGCCGATGCCGTGAGCACCGTCCACCAGGGTCGGGATCTGGTTCGGGATCGCCACTTCTTTACAGATGCGCTTGGCCGGCAGCACGGTACCGGTTTTGTAAGTGATGTGGGAGAAGGCGATCAGACGCACGCGGGAGCCGTACAGCGCCACGGCTTCGGCGAACACGCGGATGTAGTCTTCTTCAGTAACGCTGTTGTCGCCGGTGTCCACCGGGATGTCCAGTTCCACCACTTCAATGCCGAAGCGCTCACTGGCTACGTACAGCGGGGAGGTCAGACCCACGTGCTCGTGGTGGGTGGTCAGTACCACGTCACCCTGTTCGAACTTCAGGCCGCCGATGATGGTGCAGATGCCGTCGGTGGTGTTGCGGCTCAGCACGATTTCGCTGGGGTTGGCGCCGAAGCCCGGTGCCACCGCATCAATCATGTCACCCACGTTGGCGAAACCGCCGAACTGGCCTTCCATTGCCCAGGGGTCGCGCGCAACGATTTCGTTGTTGGTGTCGAACCCTTCCAGCACGCGACGCGGCATGGAGCCGGTGGTGCCGATGTTCATGTAGGTGGTGCGCTTAGCAAGGGCGAACTCCTTCTTCACCTTACGCCAGAAGCGATCATCGGCGTGGTTGCCGTGACGCTCCAGGTGGGTCAGGTCTTGTGAGGCCAGTGCCTGAGTCGGCAGCGCCATGGCCACAGCCAGACCGGTGGTGGTTTTGAGGAATCGACGGCGGCCCTGTTCCGGCGCGTTGTGCGATGACATGTGTAACTCCCTTTAACGACGGGCGTTTGCCCATAAAGGTCAGAATTCCCTGACGAACATCACCAGGGCACGAATCGAAAGCTCGACCATACTCCGGTTATCGAACGGTTTTACCGAGCAAGATCACGGAGTTGAAGTCGCTCGTGAATAAGGCTCATTCGAACGTGTGTAAAACCGACAAATTGGGGAAATAATTAGCAGTGTCAATAAGTTGGCGCGAAGGGGAAGCGAGTTTCCTCTCGCGGATAATGGCATTCGTTTCAGGTCCACCCACCAGGCCAAATCCAACGCGCCTTTATCGCCGACGAGCGCCCTGCGCGCCCCACCCTTCCCGCACCCGCCCTCCTGAGCAAAACGTTGCCCAAGGCCTGATGGCACCCAATAAGAAACCGAACGATTTAAGAGAATTGCCAATATTCATGGCGGGGGGTTGGGGGTAGGATGGAGCGCCATTTACGAGCAGTTCTTGTCGACTTTGTGTCGTACCCGACCTGCCGGCTTTTCCATAAATTAAGGGCGTGAACACTCCGAGGTAAACATCATGCGTCCATCCGGCATCAAGCTGAACGGCCCTCTTATCAAACAGCGACGAGCAGAGCTCAAGCTGACGCAAACGGACCTGGCCGCCATCGTTTTTACTTCAGAACGGCATATCCAGCGGATTGAATCGGGCGATAGCGCGGGCAGAGCTATCGCCAACAGGCTGGCAGAAGCGTTGAAAGTCGACATTGAGCAACTCACAACCACTCAGAGAAACGACCTTTGGCTGGTCAGCACAGATGAATCAAACGGCACCATTACCAAGTCACTGAAAACGTTCTGGCCAGCACTTGAGGCTGCCATCGACGAGCTTTACGAATCTGATGGCGGGCCCCTAAGCTTGGCGGTGGCCGACCAGCCGCTGTGCAAAACCATAGAGTTAAAGCGAGCAGGTAAACGGCTAAAACAATGGACTCTGAGACCCATTATGTTTCACGAAGCCGGGATTCAATGGGTAAAGCTGCACGGTATAGATCAACTGTTTTGGGAAAGCGATCTGGAAACCCTGTCGATGACTTACGTTGCTGACGTGACCATCAATGGAAAGCCACTGACTGCCCCAGATACTCGTTTGGGTTACCAGGTGGTCATTGCGGAAACTGCGGGTAGCAGAGAGCTTGAGACCGTACAGACGCACGATTTCTTTGACGAAACTGACTTTGGGGAGTTTCTATCGACCTGGCAGGAAGCCGCCAAGCAAAGCGACCACCCCACTTTTGCTTACCCGTGGGGAGATTGGCGCACCAATGCCATCGTAATCACTCGGCAATATCAATATCGAGAGCAAGTGCTTTCTGTGCAACGCGTTGCGTTGGATCACTTGGGGCAGGTAACCTCGGCGCCCTGGCCCAGAAGCCATCAACAGCAAATGGTTGAGGCGGTGAATGGCGATAAGTCTCCACCGTCCACCTGCTCGGCCCGTGCTTAACCCAGACTTAGGCCAACCGACTTCCTAACGGACTGAACACCACGGTTTTAGGTGGGCTGCCAGAATGGATAGGAACAGGACAGAAAAGCGCCCCAGTCAGAACCACTTCTGCTGGGGCGTTTTTATCAGGCGGCGACCGGATTTGCCGGAGCCAGCGCGGCCAAGTCCCGTTTCACGCAGACAAAGATGGCGTTGCCGGATTGCTCATCCCACGGCAGCAGCTTCTGGTAGTCGTGCTCAAAGATAGTCACCTCGAACCACGGCTCCAGCAACGCTTTCAGTTGGATAAAGTCCACCGCCACCATGGCGTGCTGGTCGTTCCATACGTGAGTCTGCTCACCTTCGCACTTCTCGATATGCAGACGCAGCGCCTGCTGCTCGCCTTCGCCGTAGTAAAACCAGCCGGACTCAAAGGTGAACTGATTGCCTTCAAACTCCGCACGGTGGCGCATGGAGGAACGGTTGTCGATCTTGGTTTTGTCCACGGCGTTAAAGCAGAACACACCGTCATTAGCTAGGGCATGGTAAGCACTGGCGATGCACTCCTTCAGCTTGGCGATGCCTTGGTTGTAGTGGATGGAGTAGAGAAAGCAGGTGATCAGATCCAACGGCTCTGACACCACGAACTGACTCATATCGTCCACAGAGAACGACGCTTCCGGACAGCGGGCTTGGGCTCGGTCCAGCATCGGCTGGTTGATGTCGAGGCCCGCGCACTGGTAGCCCAAATCCAGGAAATGACGGATGTGCGGACCGGTGCCACAGGCCAGATCCAGATGGTTACGGCCGCCATTGCCAAAGATGCGATGCAGGCGATCGATACAGCTGCTCTGAGCGTGGTAATCGATGTCGGCACACATCAGGTCGTAGTAGCCGGAAAGGTCGGTATAAAGGGGCGCGGCGGACATGTTTGCCATCTGACGAGAAAATTAGGGTGGCGCATATTACATCCGCACCCCGTCCGCACAAAGTGAAATTATCGACATGAAAGGCGGTCGGGGATGCACCTGTCTGAGGCTAGAGATCGAGCATGGCCAACAGTATCCGGTAAGCCGTTAAAGGGGTTGGTTTGTGTTAGTGAGCTGAAGGCTAGCCTTGAAGCAGAGCTCTGATACAACAAAGGCGCCAGAACGAGTCTGGCGCCTTTTGAGAGCTTGGTGGCCTCTGGGGGACTTGATGAGCATCCCACAACTCCTAAGCCATTGTTTAAATTTACTATTCAACCTGCATCCGTGTTACTAAAAACTTGTTCTCCAGAGTCCCTCAAGCCTGACCCTTCAAATTCTCTTCCGAGTAATAGTCGGCCCCTTGCCAGATGTTAGAGAATACCAAGCTACACGCGGCATGCAGAAAGTTGGAGGCTATTTAGGGAGAGGGTTCAGCTTTTATGCCTATGTCGACTTTACCTACTAAATCGGTGTCCGGGATCACTAGGCCACTACAGACCACTAAAATCTGCTGCAGCATTCGTTGAGGGCGACAACAAAAAGAAAGCTGAGATAAAACTTCATAAAGTGTTGATTTTAAGACAAACAAGCTCTCTGATTAACAGGTATAAGAAAGTAGAATCTGTCCCTGACGTTGCCTTGCATGCAGTCGTTGGTATGGTGGATTCACGTTACCCAATTGGACAAGGCATTCTCAGCACTAGCTAATAAGTCATTAACCCAGCCAAATGTCCTTCAAACTAGATAACAGCCAAGGGTCTCCGTAACTTTTATGAGTCAATTTGAGCAATCAGAGCCTATTTACCCAGAGGGGCTTATCAGCTGGTCCGGCGCAAAGAAAGGTGGAGTTCGAGAGCCATTTCAACAAGAGTCCGGGCGCCCTGCAGGGATACAAATGCAAACCCCTCTAGTAAAACGGCTCACAGGATGGGTGAAAAGCATCGTTGCTGGGCAAAAAGGGCAGCCCAAAGCTGTCCTTCTCGTTGGTGGACCGGGTAACGGAAAGACTGATGCCGTAGAAGGATGTATCCAACAGTTCGACGAAGAGCTTGGTGCCGGGGGACAGCTCGTGGCGGCCTTCGCTAGTCACTATCAAGTCGAGGAAGGCATCCTGCCGCCGAGAGCCGTCGAGGTAAATTTCCAGGATATCGCCCATTCTATTCCCGGGATTGACCCGGTGATCAGGTTGGTCCAAGACGCGACCGAGAAAGAGCCCGGTAAGGGCGATACCCCGCCTGAAACTTTGTTGCTAGACGAACTACGCTCAGTGATCGACGGCAGCTTCAACGGACTATACATATGCTGTGTTAACCGGGGGATCCTGGCCAACACGGCGCTAGAAGCTAACCAAGCGCAAGATAATCTGGTGGGCGACTTCTTGGACCTTGCGGTCAAGGCGGCCAGCGGTGGACCCTCGGCGCCCCCGTGCTGGCCACTCGGTGACTACCAGGTGGCCCTCTGGCCGATGGATGTTGAATCACTGGTGACACCACCTACCGGTGAGGTAGGAACCTCCATTGCCCACCAAGTGCTGGAAGCTGCCTTGGCGGATGAGAGGTGGCAACAGCCGTGCGAGAACAAGCGGGTATGCCCCTATTGCCAGAACAAACTGTTGCTTTCGAAGCCTGCTGCCCGGGATAACCTGGTCAAGCTCCTACGTTATTTCGAGCTCGGGTCTGGAAAGCGCTGGACATTCCGTTACTTGTACTCGCTGGTTTCCTATTTACTGATTGGCGACCCATCGAACCTGATGATCAAGGGCAAGGCCTACTCACCTTGCGGGTGGACCGCCAAGCAAATAGAACTAACCCAGGCAAAGGGAACCACGTTACATGAAGCCAGGGTGCCTTACTTGCTGGCAGGCAGGCTATATCATCATCGCCTGTTTTCTAACTGGCCCAGGCTGGCTTCCGGGAACCACCTCCAGGCACAGCAAGCCGTGCTGAAGGGACGGCCCCCGGCCCTGGAACATGCCGAGGGCTTCGAGCTGGGCAAGCGGCATTACCGGACCCTGAAGACCTTGGGTAATACGGATGAGAACAACTCGATAAGCAATTTGTTAAAAACAGGGGTTTCCGAACTACTGGACCCAGCCTTACTGCATGGTGGGCAAGTCTTGTTCACTTCACAAAGCCAAGAGTGGAAAGGCGAGGTCACTGCCGGCCTGGTCGACGACCGGTTCAGCTTGTCCGTTAAACACGGCCTTGACCTGGTGAAGGGGCAACTGTGTCCAGCAGAGCGGGAGTTGCTCCAAGATTTAGCCAAGGCTGACGAGGCTTTGCAAGATCACCACTACCCCCGCAGACACGCCAGGCATGCCAAACTACTGCAGTCCTCGCTCAGGCAGTTCGCATGCCGTTTTGCCAAGCGGAGCCTGGGAGTCAAACACGGGGTCGCAAAGCATAGCCAACTTTTCCTGGACTATGCCCGGCTGCACGATGATTCTAGTCAGGACAAGCAACTCAAGAAGCGGATCAAGAACCTGATTAACGAGAATGGCAAGATGTTCAAGATCCCTCTTTCCACCACCTTCGGCCAGCCGGTAGCCCACAGGGACCGAAGTGTCTCGTTACTGGTAACTGCGATCTCTCCCCGGTTGAACAAGATCGCTGGCAACGAATCGCGCCCCGCTGAACGGCTTCCGTACTTACAGATCCATGGACGGGATATCCCGTTGACGTTTAGCCTGTTCAAGGCCCTCGGGGAGATTGGTAATGGCCTGGACGAGGCCTCCTTGCCCCGGGAAGTCTTTGCCCTGATCGACGAGGTCAAGTCGGTAACTGCCGGGCAGGTTGCCCGCGACAAGAATTACATCGATGACAGCGTGGTTCTCGAGGTTGGCTCGAGAACCTACGTGCTGGATATCGACGGGGATAGCGTGACTTTCCAAGAGGCCGATGATGAATAATCTCGAGTCGTTCGAGAAGAACCCCTGGGGTAAAACCCTGCATTATAAATACAGTGAAAGCTTCTTCCACGTTAGTCCGTCCCCTGAGACAGTAACCGGCGAGATATTGCTGGCTTCCCTGTACCGCAGAGTGGGCTTTCAAGGGGCCGGTAACGAGGCAGTTAAGGAGATTGTCAGGGAATTGGGCACACAGTTCCTGAACCAGGTGCAAAAAAAGGGTAAGCGCCCGGGGAACACCGACAGTCCGACTGAGATCGACCTGTCGTTGTGGCAGAACATCGTGACGCGCTCTATCACTTCTCCCAAGCTTCCAAACCAGTCAAAGCATCGTGGCCAGCAGATGAGCCCTATCGTGCCAGACGCGGCAATGTACTCCATGTCGGCCCGTTTGCGCGGTAAACCATGGAATCCGGGCAAGTTGGTTTGCAACATTATTGCTCTAGGTTCGGATAACGAAGAACAGGCGCTGGAGATCTGGCAACTCCTTTATGATGGGTTATCCGTCGACCAGAAAAAGGATGATATCTGGGCTCGCATGCTACAGGTTGAGTTCGAGTCTTGGCGGAGTGACAAGGTCAAGAGGGCCTGGAGCAAACCAAGCACGATACCTGCGGATAAGAAGATGTTTCCCGGTGACTTCAAGGTAACCTGCCCTGCCAAGGCGTTCGTAGCCGATCTCCGGGTCGTGTTAAGCGCTAAGGAGCAACTCACGCGTAGGCAATGGGTGACCTTGCTCGAATCACTTTGCCGCATCGGCACTAGTGCCCACGTGATGTGGCTTTGCAACGCGAACGATTGGTGTTACCAGACCTTTGAGAAGGCTTTGAAAAAGGGGGAAGCCCTAGATCAGGCCACGATCGAAGATGCATTGTCTTCGATACCCGCGTCGTGGAGCATTGGCC
The DNA here is from genome assembly GCF_019801015.1 of Marinobacter nauticus. Taxonomy (GTDB): domain Bacteria; phylum Pseudomonadota; class Gammaproteobacteria; order Enterobacterales; family Shewanellaceae; genus Ferrimonas. The sequence goes on along the minus strand of NZ_JAHVJZ010000009.1, from coordinate 91,306 downwards.
AGCGTGCCAAGAATACCATCATGGATACGGCCAGGCGTTACATCACGGGCCGTTGCGCTATGAACCTCTTGCTATACATGCTTGAAGACGCCGGGTTCGACATGGATAAGATCGATCTTGGCTCGCCGGCAAGACTGGCTTCGACCCTAGAATATCTGGCCAAGGATCGCCAAAAGCTGGATTTCAAAGATTACCAGCGCAAGCTAACCGAGGTGATGGAACGCGATAACCGGGTCGTGGCTTGCAAGAGCGGTACGTCGAAGAATGTGCTCGAGTTTCTTGAGCACGTGACACGACAGCGGATCACGTCAGAGCCAGGTCTCGAGAGCTACGATCAGGGGTTCTACTTGCAAAAGAAGGGCTCCCACTCTTCGGCCCCCTGGGTTGTCGGTCTTGGCCCCCTGTCGGTTCTTCTCATGGTCCACTGCGCCAACTCGCGCAACCAAGGGCCGTGTACAGTGAATGCCCTGGCCAAGCAGCTAGCCAAATATGGTATCGACGTAGGTACCCAACTTGGCCAAGGGGGTAGCTTGACCACGTCATTACGCGACATGTCGATCGCAGTTGACAGCCCCGATGCCGAAGGTGGCATGGTTCTGGTGAGTCCACTTGCCATGGCTGGCAAGTAACAGGTTATTGATGATGGAAAATTTTTACGACTACCTGGTCACGGCTATCCAGGCCGAGGCAACATCTTTTCTTACCTCTGAGCGAGATTATCTACGGGTCATGTTCAGTGGGCCACCGATGGATATGCTCGAGGAGGCTTTCGAGCGCATGCAGGCCAAGGGGCATCGACTAGAACTTGGGCGTGCGGGAGTAACCAAGTCCGTGCCTGTTCTTCTGGTCCAGCGTGACGCCGTCGATCCTTTACACCCGAACTCTTCCCATTGCTCCGGTAACCACGTTGTAAAACTCCGCACCTCTTCGGGCTCTTTTCTGGTGATGAAGGCAGTGGATGACTCCCTGTTGCTTTCCGCTGACGACACGGTGAACAAGACTGGGCTGGTCCGCAATGACCACGATAGCGTTAGCGAATGGCTGCAGGAGCCGTTCGTTATCCGTGTTATCAAGGCGGTCAAGGAACGTTATGGCCAGCTGGATGCGAATGCTGACAAGCTGCTCAAGCAGGCGCTCGAAGAGGTATGGGAAGAGCAGGGGCAGGCACACCAAGCCGTGTGGCAGTTGCTTCGCAAGCTATACGATGCGGCCAGTTTCTCCGGCTCTCCCGCGCGTTTCTATGCCACTCTGGGGATCCCCAGATTAGCCGATGGTGAAGAGCCTGATCCCAGGATCAACGCCCGGATCACCGAGTATTTCTTCGAGCACGGGATCGGTCAGGCCTGCCAATTGCTACAGGAGTTGGCGGGGGATGATACTTGCATGTTCGATGCCCTTGCCGAGTTCTCCGCGGATATCTCGGACAAGTTCCGCTTTGCCGTCGATTTTGATTCTCTCCCGATGTCGAACTACGCAGGCGCTAGTAATTTACAGCAGGCCCGCTGGTGGCAAACGTTGACCCAGCAGAAGTGGCTCGAATTGCTCGACCCGGCCGATACCTCTTTGCCTTCCGGCACGCTGGCTGTGACCTGTACTAACGAGTTGTATAGTCAACCGCCCAAGGGGCACCCTGGCGTGGTCAAGGCCAATGCTTGCTTCCGCCTAATACCAGATGAAACCCTGCGGGGAGAAGTAGTCACAGTAAGGCGTGTAGCGGGCAATGGTAAGAACTTCGAGGTGCTAGACACTATCACCCTCGGCGACAAGGAGGCTACCTGGGAAGACACGGCGGAGCCTTGTAAGCACAAGAATTATGTGCATTACCAGTTCGACTCACCGATGTTGGAAAAGCCGGTGTATTTCAAGTTGATCGATCTGGCCGGTTACACACCAGGCATCACCATGAACTGCCGTTCGATGGCCAAGCTTACTCAGTTCAAGGAAAAGAAAGTCTCTAAGAAGAAAGGGGCTGCCGCAGCTATCCATTACGAATGCGACCTTGTCACCGACAGTAGTGGCACCCACACTCTGGATCTTTACCACGGGCCGGACGTTACCCTGCCGGCAACCATGCATGGCCAACTCGGGGGGGACACAGACGTCCAAAAGGTGGATAAAAATATCATCCCGACCGGTGGCAATAGTTGCCACGCAGTCAGCGTGGTGGAAACCTTGGAAGAGAGCACTTACACCTTCAAGGCTGTACTGCCGGGTCACCCGGAACAGGTGCTGTTCAAGGTCAATATCACGGCCAGCGACCATGTTGCCAAGGGAGTGCCGAGCGAGTTCAAGAAGCTAGTAATCCAGAATTGCACCGGGTCCACTAAGTCGGCTCTGGAGGTGGATCCCAGGCAAACCCTGCTAACCAACTATGAGCATTGGCAGCTTGAGGATGACCAGTCTTACCTTCCCGTAATCCTCGGTCCGGGATTCAAGCAGAGCTGGCGGGTACCTAACTGGCCTGACAAGCCGGTACTCTCTTTACTGGACATCTACCTTGACCCCCGCCCTCGGCAAGAAGAGCTGGCTCCCCCCGCGGATTACCTGAATGCGAGGAAGCAGGTACGTGAATACTTGTTCCAGCATTGCGAGGAAAAGGGGACACTGGAAGCACTGAGCCTGGGTCAGATGATGCTCGACAAGGCATTCAAGGGCCTGGTGACCAGTTACGTGCGCCAGTATGCCCTGTGGCTCGGGGATAATCCCCTGGCCAGTTGGACTGATCTGGTGGCGGTACACAAGGCTGAACTGCAGAGTAAGTGTCTCGAGCCCCGGCCCGTGGCTATCATGCTATCGCCCATGCACCCTGTTCGCCTGGCTTGGCAGTGCAACGCTCAGGATATTCTCCAGTCAGCTCTACGGGCTGGCCAACCTTGCCCGGTTGCCGGAATCATGGACCCTTCCTCGTTCCCGGATTGCATGGCCTTACCATGTCGGGATGCCAACGGGCAGTTCCAAACAGTTGGATATGCCTCTGTGCAGACAACCTCGGATTACTGGTCCGTCTTATGGAAGACAGATTCAATACAGGAAGCTGGCGAGGCCCATCTCGGTAGCGTATTTGGCCATGATCTCGGCATCGATATCGACGGCATGGTGCGTGGCTTTAGCAAGCAGCAGGTCAAGCGTTCTCTGGATGAGATCCGCCAGTTGGCGCCTGGTAAGTCCGTACTGCGGGTAGCCCTGCACAGTGATACCAAAGGACATAGTTCCTGTAACGAGGGGATCGAGGAATGGTGCTTGGATAACCTTGGCCCCGGCGGGGACGAGTGGGCATCGGCCGGTGGTTTGTCGCTGCAGGTACTTGATAAGCGGCCTCTCGACGAGCAACCAGAGCCCGCCATCCTGGCCTCGTTGACTGAACGCTCCGGTACCGGAGTGCGTTGGTACTCGAAACCTGGCAAACAGGCCAGCCATGCACGGGATCTCTCCATCGTGGATCACCTGTCGACCATGAACCAAAGTTTCGTGCTTAACTCGGTACGTTCGGTGGTCGATCCTCATTGCGTGTCCCGGGTTGGAATCAAGAAGAGTGCCACCGATAAGGCAAATTTCTTGTCCATGTCCCGTCCCGGGATGTTCCCGTTCCAGGGAGACGAGGGAGCACTCGGAGACATGCTGGCGCGCTGCCTCGACTTACTGGAACGTGCCTGCCCTGACCAAGGGTTGTTCGATAGCCTAGGGTTCGCCCCCAACATCGCGACATTGAATGAGTCCCTTGGGGATACGAGCTACTGTGCCATCTCGTCTTCTTCCATCGATGCCTCCTGCTTCCAGCGGTCCGGGGAAAGAGCTTACCTGTGGGACTACGAGCTACCCAGGTATGCTCCGGGCTCTGGTCAGGCGAGTGGCTTCTACCTTGTAGCCAACAAGACGGACAACATGATCCAGGCAACCCGCAGTGTCCTAGCCAGCTTCGATGAGCAGGCTAGCCTTGATGACCAGCAAATCACCGCCCTGCTGGGTGAGATCTCCCGGCGCGGTATCCCGACGCTCAAGCGCTTGACCGGCGGGGGCACTGCCAGCATGGGTGAAATGGGCATGTTGATCGCTTGCCGGTTGCTGCAAGGTGATTTCCAAGAAAACCGGCAAGGAGAAGGTCTCGTACCTTGCTGGGACAAGGGGCGGATCAACCTTGTGATCCCCGCTGATGTGTTCCATGCCCGGTTCGATGGGCTGCGTTCGTCACTGGACTCAAGCAGCTATGAACGCCCCGACCTTTTGTTGATCAACATCCTGTTCCAGGAGGTCCCCGGTAACCCGGCTGCCCCGGTAGCACTTAAGATCACCCCGCTAGAAGTTAAGGCTCGCTCCGGCGAGATGGATGATAATTCTCGGGCAGCGGCCCTTGCCCAGGCGACCTCGTTCTCCGGCTTCTTGGAACGCTTGGCTAAACAGGCCTACGATGGTGACGAGAGCGCCCGGTTGTGGAAAATCGCCAACTTGGACCTGTTAGCTAGCTGGATCGACTACGGCTTTCGGGTCTACGGGGACACTCTCTCTGCCCGGAGTAACCCGCACTGGACCCGCTACCACCAAGACACGCTGGGTCGACTGATGTCCGGACAGCTGGATGTGCAGGTCGATCCCGTGGGACGTCTACTTACTATCGAGCAAGGTAATCAGGGGCGTGTACTGACCAGCGGTAATGTCGCCGGGGTTAAAGACACCATCGTTCTGGGTTACAAGGAAGCCACAGCTTTGCTGGCTGGTGACCCATCCGTAGTAACCCGTCAGATTACCAGTGCCGTGGGAGACTGGGGATTACTAGCTAACGAGCCGATTGAGCAAGATGAAGATGAGATGAATGCCCTAGCGCCGGCCCCTGGCCGAGAACCGGAGGCTCCGGTTAGGTCGCCCAGCGTAGAGAATCCTCTGGGGGCCGTGGAAGCTTCGAGTCCATTGGAGACTCGCGGTGAGCTAGACGAGACGGATATTGTTGACTCGGCTATCCGGTTCAAGATCGGCGAGGCCTGTGACTTGATTGGCAATAATGATGTCGAGTTCTTCCCGGGCAATACCGAACTTAACAACATCAATATCGGCGTGGTAGGAGATCTGGGGACGGGTAAAACCCAGTTGCTCAAGTCCCTTGTCTACCAGATGGTACGCAACCCGGCGGATAACCGTGGGGTTGCTCCAAAAGTACTGATCCTCGACTACAAGCGAGATTTCAGTGATCTGGATGACAAGAAGTGTCAATTCATTGACAAGGCCAAGGTCAAGGTCATATCTCCGTATCGCCTGCCGCTAAACTTTTTCGCGACCGGCGGGGATACTTCACCCCGAGCCATTCTGGATAAGAACGGCTTCTTCCGGGACATTCTTCGCAAGATCTTCGGTGTCAATGCACCGGTGCAAGACGAGCGGCTGAAAGAGGCAGTCAAGGCCGCATACAGTTCCAAGCGGGCCAGCGTAGGGGGAGACCCGACCATCTACGACGTGTTCGATGAGTACAAGGCAATCGTCGATGGCAAGCCTGACTCGGTTTTTAGCATCATGAGTGACATGGTGGACTACGAGATCTTCGAGAGTGACCCGGCCAAGATTACCAGCTTCGAGGAGTTCTTTGATGGGGTCGTAGCCATCGACCTTAGTCAACTTAGTGAAGATAAGCTGAAGAAAATGGTGGTGGTGACTTTCCTCAATCTTTACTGCGACTACATGTTGAAAGTAGAGAAAAAGGAGTTCAGGGGGACGTCCCCTCAGACCCGCTTTATCGATTCATACTTGCTGGTCGACGAAGCCCACAACATCATGCCGTATGAGTTCCCGGTTCTGTCCAAGCTCTTGTTGCAAGGCCGGGCATTCGGAATTGGGGTGATCCTGGCCTCCCAGTACTTCAGCCATTTCAAGACCCAGAAAGAGGATTACCGTGAACCTATCCAGAGCTGGTTTATCCACAAGGTGCCCGGGGTTACGCAACGAGAACTGGACAAGATCGGATTGCCAATGGCTAGTGACAGCATGGTGAACCGGATCGCCAGCCTCGGTAAGTTCGAGTCCCTGTGCAAGACTCTTGGTTATCAGGGGGAGTTTATAAAAGGGGTACCATTTTTCAGGTTATAACAGCGCCGAGGGTGACCGCGAATGCCACAGAGAATACCAAAACACCTGAGCAGGAGGCACTCCGCAGAGACTAGAGCATTAGCTATAGAGCCGGCGCATGTTCAGTGGTTCGTTAACCAGGTCGAGGCTTGGTACAAAGAGCAAGGTCGCTCATTCCCTTGGCGCAAGCCGGGAATGAGCCTCTACCAACTGCTTATCATCGAGCTTCTTTTGCAAAGAACCCGGGCAGAGACGGTTAACCGTTTCCACGCGGGTTTCTTTTTGCATTACCCAGACTGGAATTCCCTTGCCAGAGCGAATCGGATGGATCTGGAAGCAGCATTGAAGCCGTTCGGCTTATACCGGCGCCGTGCCAAAGTATTCCAAATTCTGGCCAGCGCGGTAGTTGGTACCGGGGGAGAGCTACCAAGGTCCGTTGAGGATCTTGGAGCCTTGCCCGGATTAGGACCTTACATGGTCAATGCTGTACTAATGTATCGGGACGGGGCGCCAGTACCACTTCTTGATGGCGGAGTAGCAAGGGTACTGGAGCGTTTTTTTGGGCCAAGGGAGTTGGTTGATATTCGAGACGACCCATATTTACATTGCCTAGAAGAACGGATACTAGAACTATCTAAAGAACCATCTGAAATTAACTGGGGCATAATTGACATAAGTGCTTTGATATGTATGAAAAACATAACTCATTGCCATTTATGTGTTTTGTCAAAAAAATGTCCAAACAATCGATACGGGTTATCTTAAGATTTTTAGTACAAATCTTTCACTTTTTCAAGATTTCTCATTAAAAACCCAGGTCTTCATTCTGCAAATGAAAAAGCCGCCAGATACTTTTGGCAATCTTTTATATGCTTAACATATTAATTGCGCAATTTCAGGTTCTGTTACCTGTTTATTCCTTTGCAATGAGTGTTTAGAAATCAACGTAGGTAATTCCTTAACTATGAATAACCCCAGCCCTTCTGCCATCAGGGGCGGTACGGCGTTACCTACCTGAGTGTACTTTGGGCACGTGATTTTCCTGAGGTTTCCACCAGTGGTGTAAGGCCCTTCGAAGTGGAACCAGTCAGGGAAAGACTGTAAACGAGCCATTTCCCGCACGGTCAGAATGCGCGGTTCGTCATAGTGCAGCATATCGTCCGGCAGGGTCGTTACAGTGCCAGAAGGTTTCTTAGGGTCCAACACTGTAAGAGAGTGTTTTTGGGATTTCAATATCTCTTTACGGTAGAGAATTGGTAATGTTTTACCGCGCGCAAGGTTGAATCGTTTAATCATCCCTTCGGCTTCAATATGAATCAAGATACTTTCGAATCGATTTTTAACTTTCGTCGTGTGGTTTGGCAAACGCAGACCGAAGTTGGGTAAGGTTCTATTTTCCCAGCCCTCTTTCATAAGTTTTTGGTACGAGCTGCCGCCATTCTCCGGTACCTTATATGCCGGGATTTGCATGAACTTACCCTTTGGTGAGTCCTCTTTGGGCACATCTACTAACAAGGGAATCTTACTTGAGGAGCTGGTTGTCTTAAGATCCTCCAAGGCATCTCGGCAAGTGACTGTTTCTATTAGCCCCTTTTGCTTCATGAAGTTCTCTGCAAACTTCTTAACCCGCATTTCTACTTCCGGGGCAAGCTTTTTGCCATGCTCCAACAGTGCCTCAATACTAGTCTCTGAGCCCCAATCTAGGCCAAACAGGTCTTTCCTTGCGGCGAGCAACACAAAGCGGCTACGGGACTGAGGGACCCCCCATTGACAACTGTTCTCGATGAAATGGAAAGGCACGTAACCCAGCTCGGCCAGAGTACGTTCGATCTGCTCTGATACTGGGATTGTGCCTTCTTCAGCCTTGCTGAAGGTATGAGTGATACCCTTAACGTTCTCCATCAGGATGTACTTAGGCTTGACCCGCTCAACGATTTGCAAGTACGCGAATGCTAACTGATTACGGGGGTCGTTGGGGTCACGTTTGCCTGCCGATGAAAAGCCTTGGCAAGGCGGCCCGCCGACCACCAAGTCGACATCTTGCTTGCGCCCAAGTTCATCAAGGTAGTTTAAGAAGTCCGAATTATTCAGCCGAGCTAGAATATCGTGATTCTTGCAGTCAAGATTCTTCGGCCACTCGTAGTGCCCTTTCAGCTGTACGAACTCTTGCTTGACCAGATTTCTTTCCAGAGTGGCGAAAGCATCAGGGCTCCGCTCGATCGCGAACAGTCCAGTGTGTCCGGCGTTAAGCAGGCCAAGAGAAAGGCCACCACATCCAGAAAAAAGGTCGATAAACTTCATAGTCCAGTATCGTCAGTAGGTTAGTAACGCCTAGTCAGGAAAGCGCATAGTACTGTAAATATATACAGTTACCATTGAGGCGCCAAGCTATTTTTGGCTCGGCAGGCTTCGCAACCACGCGGACAGTCACCTCTACGCAAGCCTCAGCTAAGCAATTGTAAATTCGCAGCAATGGATGATGAAGGTCAAGCCACTCGTCAACTCGAACTAGCCTTACAGTTCCATTGCGCGCGCAATGGTACCACGGACATAGGATTGAAGGCGTGACCAAAGAGCCTCTTCTGTATACACAAGTCTTTCCCAACTACTCAGGCTAGGCTCTTGCTAATAGGGGCGGTCCACGAGTGCCTCCGCCCCTTTTCACCAATCACTCCCTGCTAGCTAACAAGCGCCATAAGAAAACGAGCTGGACGAAGCTTAATATCACGAATATCAACGAACCTAACATCCAGTCCATTGCCTTTCAGGCTTTGGAGAGTTCGTTTCGCTTCACGTTGATCTAGATTAAGAAGGTTCTCATCGGTATGCCACAAAGGGTGACTCAACACGAGCCCGACTCCTTCACACACAATGGCCTGGAGTCCTGCACAAGCGACAACTTCTACATCAACTTCTGAATCTTCACAAAGCTCAGAAAAACGCCGCGCGACCTGTTCAGAGTTGCCAAGCCAACGAGATTTATTCAAGGGTAATCCAAGCGCCAACTCCGTAACATCCAGCGCAAGGCGCCAGTCCAGCAGATGGTGCTCCATTCGATTTCCATAGCTACGGAGGCAATCGGGGCAAGACTGATCGCAATCTCGGTGGCCATCTCCTTGCCAAGTAGGTTTGATACGCAGGTAGTACTCCTCGATGGCGTCCCGGAGCCTTCCCTCATCGAACAGGCGGTTCACATATCCCGCGCCGTTCTCTAGCGCATCTGCGACGAAAACCAGTTCGGTTTGACAACTTGGAGTTCGAGTCAGCTGTCTGCCAACGCGCAATTCTCCTGGATCGATATCTAGGTGGGTTGCAGCGGCCATCCGCGCGAGTTCTGCGAACGAAGCGATGGCGGTGCGCGTCGACGACTGCTTGATATCGAGCACCCCCTGATTACCCACGCCAGTTAGGTTATCAAGGACAATGCTGAGTACATCGGTCTTAAAGATCGCGCCGATAGCACCTGTGGTGAACGGCTCGGAGAGGTTTTTCAACTCCCCGACAGTGTTGTCGTCCTTGTACAGGGACTTGTCGTTGACAACGACTTTCTCATACTTGTGGAAGAACTCGAAATAACGACCACGGTTATCATTAACAAGGCTGATGGGCTCCTGATTAGTCAGCGACATAGTAGCGCCTCCCAGTCCAAGACTGTTTTCCTCACCAGGCTTGAACGCGAGGCGCGGCGTGGTTATTGCCGGACCACGTTGCCGTTGGTCACTAAAGTCCCTGACATTGTTAGAAGTGACAAACCCCTTTGGTTGGTAGAGCTTGAACTCTTCCATTGGATCACCGCATACCCAGCAAGTCTCCTTCGCCTCGGCGACACTGGTCTGGCACGAGGGATTAGTACACTTGCTGAAATGTACTGGCTCTCCCAATGGGTTCATGTCCCAGCCCACCCCCCGGTGTGTCTTGATCGGCAGGCCAAAACCGACCGCCGTGTAGATCTGTTTGTCCTTGGGTAGCTCTGCACCAGGACTGAAAGACCAGACGGCGTGATCGATAGGACGGTCACTGATCGTCGCGTTATCCATGCTATTCGGGTACCAGCGGTAAAGGCCGCGTACCCGGGTTGGAAAACCGAACATAGGGAGCAACCCCGCATTTGCCAGACGCTCACTCAGCTCGTCCTGAATGTAACTTGGATTGTTAACGGCGCGGGTCACCGCGTCGCAGAGCTCTTCCCGGCAAAAGGTCACTAGCCCCTGCTTCTCGTTTTCATCCAACAGTGAGTAGGTTGCCAAGCGTTGGCAAACGGCTACGACCTCCGAGGAACGTGATAGCCAAGCCTGGACCCCGCCCCTGTAGTCGCTTGCCCAGTGCTCCGCCTTGCCGAAGGTGCCGTGAGTGCTAGCTCCGCTCGAATTTGGTGCATTTGAAAGTTGCTTGAAAGCCCGACGCAATAACTCTGCAGTCACTACCCTCCGGATAATCTCGACTCGCTTTAAGTCCAGATATGGCTGGGGGGGAACGTCGCCCGTAATGCGTTTCGGGTGATTGAAGTAGTAGTCGTCATGGGAGTTACTGCGACAGATGGTCAGGGCATAGGAGAACGATTGCCCCGCCCGCCCGGCCCGACCCACACGCTGTTGGTAATTGAAACGCTGGGGCGGCATGTTAGCCATCATGACAATTTTCAATGCACCAATATCAACCCCTACCTCCATGGTTGTAGTAACACTGAGAACGTCAATGGCCTGGGTTAACGGGCTTTCTCCTTCAATAAAAGCTTTCTTGAAGTGACGTTGGCGTCGTCGTTGTTCTTCGAGTGGCTTAGTTTGGCCGGTAAGCTCTTCCACCTTAAGCCGATGTGAGCCTTCCTCTGCGATCCAACGGTAAAAGTTATCCGACGTGGACTGTACCGGAGTAAACCTATTCGAGTCGCAGCGCTCTGTTAGGCACCTATCTAGCGGATAGTGCTGGGCAAGCGTGGAGCAAGTCTCACATTGGCTTGGCACTCGGTCGCTAGTAAGCACCATCTCCAGAGGGAAGGCGATGTCGTTGATGTTTAACAACCAGTGGTCGTCTATAAGCTTGATGCGCTTTAAGGCATCGCCAACCAGTTCCGCTAGCTCTTTCCCCGTTAGCCCCCAGAAAGGAGCAAGCTTATCAAGATAGGCTGTAACCACCTTGGGTGCATTGGTGCCTTGTCGTGTGCGGCGCCCCCCGACAAATAGTCGCTTGCGACCAAGCAGCCTGACGATGTTGGCGGCTATGCCGTGTTCTAGTTCTGGGGTGACGGGAGATAGGGCACCAGACGGAAACCTCGGGGCAGCATACGCGACGCCCAGAGACTCGAGATCCCTTCCTCCGCCGTCGAACACGGCTTCTGCAAGGGTGTTGACCAGCTTGCTTCTTAGTAATTTGTTGAAGTTAGCAGCCTCCTCGGTAGGTAGGGCTGTCCAGTCGCTCCCTGTGGGTGGTTCGAAGTAGCGCCACCAGGGTTGCCCTGCGTCTTCTTGCAGGGAAGCTGCTGGCCCTGCGGGGTTAACACCTAGCTCGAGCATTTTGTCTTGAACCCGTTTGACTAACGCCCCCCAGCGCAATGCTTTCCCTTGCAGGTGCTCTTCGGCGAACTTTTCTATTCGCTCTAGGTGCTTTTCCTTGGCGAGATTTTCTGATTTCAATTCGAACGCTGCGAAAACCAAGGGGTGTTCGTTTTCTAGCCCCTCTTTGAATGCTCGCTCTGGTCCAGTTAGCTGGGAATCAGGCCGTTCGAACATGGCCTCAACGTCTTCGAGAGAGTAACTTTTCTCGCCTGATATGACTTGGAACAGTAACTGCCTAACCAAGTCCCGGTAGTGGCTAAGCTCAAGTCCTGCGGCAACATCTGCCGCGTCGTCCCGGCTATCGGTAAAGGTAATCATTTGGGCAGCTTGATTGCCTACACCCAAGCGAGATGCGGCCCGATCGGCGATGAGCTGGGTAGTAGCATTCAAACCAGTGCGGAATGCCCTGACTGGGGAGCTAACCGAGGAGCTGAGGAACTCCTTCATCTTAGATTGGGAAAACCAATCCGCGTTACAGCAAGGGCATTTCTCGGGCAAAGCGGCAATGATGTTGTCTTTATCGTTGTGTACATAAAGAGTGCCAGTTGGAGTATCCCCCAGTGCTGTCCGCTCTAGTTGACCGTATTTCGGATTGTAAGTGGCTCCTTCAAACCCGAACTTACTGTTTAGGTGAGTCCAATCCTTAGCTGGCACTTCCTGAACCTTGGGCCAGTACCACATGAACTTGCCGTACTGGCGCTGGTTAACTAGCTGAGGTTGACCCGAGGAGGTTTCCGTTTGGCCCGACTCGAGGAAGTACCCCTCTTCGTCAAACCCTTCCCCCAGTCCTTTGGTGACGTACCCGCCCAGAAAAGCTTCACCGCAGTCGTAACAATAAAGTAGTTCGAGAACTTGACCACCGCAGCCACATTTCAACGCGGGATTTTTAAACAGCTTGCCAATGACTCTTCCCGGGTACTGATACTGCGGTGCGACATGTCCACAGTCCGGGTTGGAGCAAGCCCACATTCCCTGGATCTGGCGCAAAAACATGTGCGAACGGAAAGAGGGCTGGGGCTCTTCGTACGAGCGCAATTCTTCCTTGTCCACCGCGTGCAACAACGCATTTAGGGCAACAGGGTTGTAATCCTCACCGAGCAGGGCCTCGGCAACCTCGGGGATTTTCGATGGAACGATCCGGCCGTCATTTTGCCGTCCGGCTTTTATGCATGCCGCGCCCAGTGCATCACGGGGAGAAAGTTGGTCGATCAAGGTCTGGGTAGCTTCCTCGTCTCCACTTATAACCTTGTCAGCAACATCCAGTATTTTTTTCTGGTTTAGGGGGAGGGCAACTTCGGGCAAACGTGGATTGCCCTCGAACACGTCGAACGTGTCTTTATCGACACCGAAAAATTGCTCGAGGTATTCTCGTCCCTCGTTGCCATCAAGAGAAGCGCTAGTGCCTAAGCAGCGAAGCTGAGGAGAGTCGGGTTCAAGGCCGAGTCGATTGAGAAGGTTGCGGATCACCAGGCTAACCTCAGTGCCTTGTGTGCCACGGTAACCGTGGAGTTCGTCAACAATGAGCGAGAAGTGGTTGTTCTCTGACTCCGCCAACCATTGCCGGGTTTGCTCAAAGATAGGCTCTTCGAGTTCGCGCATCAGCATTACATTAAGCATGGACACGTTGGTAATGAGGATATCCGGCGGGGACTGAATCATGTCCCAACGTGTTAGCAGTTCGCCACAATGGGGATTAGAGAATTGGCTGCGAACGTCGAGGTCTTTAGTCGATAACTTATTGGCTTCCTCATCGATCTTGCGGAGATCGTTGGCCACTTCCTTTATCTTTTTTTTGTCAGTAGCCTTGAGTTCTTGTCCCGGGAAATACATTCCACCAGGTGTGGCTCCCGTGTATCGGCCGAAGTAAAACAGGGGAGAGCCCGCGTTCTCGTCCAGACCTCTCAAGGCTGCCTGCCGTATCCGGGATACTTGGTCTTCAACCAATGCATTGGTTGGGTACAGCAACAAGGCCCGGACTGCCGGTTTCGGAACGCCTTTCCGCTTAGGTCTGACCCCGTTCCAACAGGAAAGTCCCTCGACAGGGTTTTGCCACCAAGGATTCATTGGAAGAGGAGTGCTCTTCAAGCGTTCCGCAACTAGACGGGCAAAGATTGGCAACAAGAAACTTTCGGTTTTACCCGAACCCGTGCCAGAAGTTACGACCACGTTGCGCTTTGTGGCCCCATTGGCAGCCAATGATGTGATTAGGGACTGGGCTTGATGGGTTCTAAGCTTAAAGCCTCCGTTGCTGTTAAACAGGATCTTGGCCAGGATATCTGCGACCTCGGGCTCGAGGTTAAGCCTATTGATAGCGTCCTCGATTGGAACTGCCGAGGGGTAAGCGAAAACGGCCTCGAGCAACAACTCTTGTGACGTGGTGCCTTCGGTTTCAAGCAAGGCGCGACGTTCCTGCATGAGTTTTTCGTCACGCATCCAAAAGGCAGTGTCGTAATACTTGTGATAAGCCTCTTGGATGTATGAAAGGATATCGATGGGAGTAGATCTTTTCATTTTTATTACTCGTAGAGTTTACTTATCACTTGTTCAGCAACAAAAGGACTTACGTTGGCATAAACAAGACGTGGACCTTCAATACTGGGCAAGCGGCCGGAACAAGCAACTAGCGCACGCCGAAATAGCGCAGGGGGTTGGCAACCAAGTTGACCTTGAAATTCGCCATTATCTGGCATAAAACGACAAAGGCGTAACCTTTCCTCGCGCGCGGCAAGCACCTTTACCATTTCCAAACCAACTACCCTATTAACTCCCGAAACATCCCGATAGAAATAGGTCCGGCCCCGAAACCCAGTACGATATGCACCAGGTTGCTGAACCTCAGATTTATACCAGAGATTGGTGCGAGGCTCGAACCGCTCAAATATCTCTTCACTACCGGCCGAAAGGCTTGTTGCTTGCTCGATGGATTTCTCCCAACTTGGAAAATAATTGGCAATTTGGCTTGCTGGGTCGAAACTGATTTTCAAAGCCTTATTCATTGGAGTTTTTATTCCCGACAGCAAGGATTCAATGTGGCCAAGATTGCTAGCATCAAGCTTCCAGCAAACTAGGTCTGGGCCAGATTTTTGCTCTTGCCTATTAAACTTGTACTCACCCAGTGCATTCTTGATATCCGCTACCAGTTTCTTACTGCGGAAGCCCGCCAAATACGAAAAGCCCGACTCGGTAATTACGATGGTAGCGGGCGCCATAGACCAACCAGTTACTTTCCCCGTAGCTGGATCTCTTGCGAGGTCTATATGGCCAAGATCAAACAGGTTATTGGCAAATTGCATGCAGTCCCAGGGGTCTTGCACCCAGTGAGATGCAATTTTTTCAAAAGAAGCCCAGGTCCCACTGCCCAAATAACACAAGGCATCAAACACGGTATTGATCTCTAACGCTCTATCCGGAGAGTGAACAACCAAGCCGTTCTTAGGCTTAACTACCTGCCCATTAACAGGCTTAGGCGCGCCTGCCCAAAGCTTCCGTCGAGCACGCTTTCGGTCTTTCAAGTGACTGTGGGCGACGAGCCCACAGTCGTTACATTTCATCTTGGTGATGTCGCGATTGAAGTCTTCTAGACAAGTAACTGGTTGTACTGTCCAAACGTGGTAGCCACGCATCACACACGAGTCATCGACACCGTTCAATGGCCCTTTGAAGTATTCATGGCTGGAATCTCCGCTAGAGACTTCATCAAACTGCTTCGCACAAAATTTCAGGCCTTGGCGCAGCGGCTCAACTCTGGCCACATTCGTGAGCACCATCCCTCTTAAACATGGACTCTTGGCGCGCACATCATGGCCCACAATACCATTCATATCCCAGTGACCAACACCTTCAGACACCAATGGATAAACTACCAATTGCTCTTTATTTGTTGCGCGAATTCTAGGCTGGTCTGCAGTTCTCACCGAGACGGCGCATTCGGAAATTATGCTTTTTCCAGATTTGGCGACTAGGCTGAAGTGTCCATTCACAGCTCCCAACTCAACATCGCTAAGAACCAGTTTTCCTACATTTCCCTGACTTGACGCTATTATGCGCCCGCTCTTTTTTACTCCTTGCCGCTGCAGTTCGACACTTGCGAGGTTTCCCTTGTACATTGCCGTCACGTTAGGGAGATAGTCTGCATGCCAAGTGTTGTGTTGAAGCTGAAGCCCCCCCTCAAACTCAATTCTCGCGGTTGATGACAAAGGCATTAGGGTTTGAAGACTATCGTGAACCTTTTCAACGGATTCGTTAACTATATACACGTTCTCAAACAAGACCCAACCATCGGGGACCCCGTACTTGGTGCCACCTACTTTCTTCACAAAACCTTCTGCAGCGTATTTTTCTAGGTGAGCCTCCACCTGACAAACCCACCTTTCGTGGCAAAGCACAAGATGTTCTTTAAGAAAGCTAACCCGAGAAACTTCCCGAAACTCGTTGCCTCCTACTGGTCTTGCGAAGGGAACGATGGGCCGCGACCGATTGACCAAGGTTGTCCCGTCATGTGCCGTTAGTTTAAATGGAACAATGAGAAGGCCAGCAAGATTCATGGACTTCTGCGGGCCGAGCAGGGCCAGCTGGCTTCCAAGCGGTGCTTCCAGACTAAAATCGGTGCTCGAAAATATCCCTTTGAGCCGATGCGCTTCTTTGAAGGTAACTGGACCTTCAAATTGTACCGGTGCAGTTAGGAAAAATTTTACTTTTGGCTTTAATCCTTTTCTTCGGCTAATAACCCAAATCAAATTACGTTGGCGTTCCACAGCCCTATTTCTGTGCCTGGAAACTCCAAGGTTAGGAATCTCCGCTATCGTTGCACTAATAATCCTTTCCTGCA
Organism: Marinobacter nauticus; assembly: GCF_019801015.1. GTDB lineage: Bacteria > Pseudomonadota > Gammaproteobacteria > Enterobacterales > Shewanellaceae > Ferrimonas. The sequence goes on along the minus strand of NZ_JAHVJZ010000009.1, from coordinate 74,878 downwards.
GGTCTGGTTCGTTCCATAGTCTTCTTAGCCAATCCGTAGGCGCTGAGCTGCTCATCCATTGGTCAATATACAGATAAGCTTCTTCGGAGCTGAGTTGATCATCTGATTTGATGCCATAGTTATCGAGCATTTTTCTAAGGTGGGAGCGCTCACAATCTCTAATCAGGGATTGTGATATTGCATAGCTAACATATCGCCACGAGTTTACTTGCTTGGCAGTAGGAATTCCGTAGCTATATTCATTATCTACCAACCAGTTATTTAGCTCCTGCCAAAATAACAAGGTGTCTCGACAATGATCACGTATGATATTTTGCCGAAAATCACATCCAATTCTCAGCAATTGAAAAAGTCGGTTATAGTAATTATTACTAGAATGCTCACCATCATGCCTCATTTTTTCTGCGGCAAGAGAGAATGATAATAGTAAGCAGGTAAAAGGAGGAAAGTTTTTTCGCCTACTTTTTTTCCAAGAAGTCAGTCTATCCTTATGGTAACTGTAGACGTTTCCACCATTAAACACCAATGATTCGGATATGGTCTTACCAATAATGACCTCAACTTCTTCTACCTGACAACATAATATTGTAGCAAGCTCCTCTTTGACGGGCTCATCAAGGTCCAAGTAAACTGGCTTATCCTCATATCTCTTATCAAAAAAACAATGATTAACAGCATTATTCAGGCTTTCATAGTCCATTATCGTCATCCATGCTTGGCCTGGCCTTCTCCACGCCCGCTAGCCATATTCATAGAAACTAGCCAAATAAAATAACACTCAGAAACATACTCATCCCCATCACACGCGGATTCGGAAATGAGTGAATGGGGGCTCATTAACACGTTCGGATTTTTCGAAGTGTCGGGTCAATCTCTATACCATCTGACCAATGGAACGAAAACTGACGGACAGACAACAACTTATCGCCTATGCGAAATAATTATTCGAAATCCAGCCTCGTTAATGTGGTTTGCTTCTTAGATTTGGAAATTGGCATTTTTCCATTATCGAGCCTCGCTGGTTGCTGGTTACTAACGGTGCCTTGTAGCTTATGAATAATATTTTCTTTCAGCACGCTGATAGCTTCGAGAATATCACAACAGTAACTAAGATCGCCGTATAGGGAGAATGATCCAGATCAAGGCTAGAATCAACGAACAGCTTGGAGAAGAGCAGCATGTCACGTTTTTCTTCCTGTGAGGAGGAGTTGCCCTTTATCTGAGAACCGGAAAAAACGGCTCAGACGCTCGCGATGCCCAAGCCCACCTCAATCATGTCTGGGTAAAGACCCGATCAGCCCATGGCAAAAAGGGGATCCAGCCCTACGGCTTTCGGGTCGTCGAGCCGCAACACGATGGTACGCCGCACTGGCACCTGTTGCTGTTTATGCCCAAAGAGCAGGCGCGCCAGTTTATCCAGATTTTCCGTCACTACGCCTTAGAGGTAGATGGCGACGAAAAAGGCGCGGCTAAACGACGACTCGATGTAAAGCTCACCGACAAAGAGAAAGGTACGGCAACGAGCTACATCGCCAAGTACATCTCCAAGAACATCGACGGCTCCGATCTTGACCAGGGCATCTATGGTGCAAATCCCATCGAGGCCGCTGAGCGCGTTCAGGCATGGGCCTCAACCTATCGGATCCGTCAGTTTCAGCCCATCGGCGGCGCATCGGTTACGGTATGGCGGGAGTTGCGACGACTGAAGCAAGCTCTGTTGCCCATAGGCTCGCAGTTGCAACGCATCTGGGAAGCGGCCAATAACGGCGACTGGAAAGGTTTTATTGGTGGTATGGGGGGTATCCATCTGCCCCGAAACGAACGTCCAGTCTCACCGCTCTACCTCACTCCTATCGACGAGGTAAGCGGCTCCCCTAAACTCAATCGCTTTGAGGAACTCGCCAACAAGGCTCTCAAGGGGATCCAATGGCGCGGCCAACGGTTTATCAGCCGCATCCATCAGTGGCAGCGGATCGCCGCGCCGACTGCTCTTGGCTCTGACTTGGAGTTCTGTGAATAACTGTACTGGGAGGGTTTATCGAAGGATAGGTAATAAATTAGTGACGTCTAAAGTCCCAAAGATCAGTTGATTGACTATTAGAACAATCGACATGTAAGTTACTAACCTGCCAAGAATTTTATGTAACAAAATGTCGATTGAAAGCGTAGTTAGCTGGGCTAACAAGTTAAAAAAGAACCTTTGGTGGCGTCATGCCATCAGATTAGCAGCCGAAAAAGGTGAATTAGGAAACGATGACTTACAGCTACTTTTCAACGTCGCCAAAATGGAACATGGCCTAGAGACTCAGGACGAATCTTACTCAGGCTGCATTGCACCACTAGACCTTACGGGCTTTGGTGAGGAAGGACAGGCTGTAACCTTAAAGAGTATTGGCAAAGTGAACCATGTATCCGCATTGGTTTCTGATGCCTTATTGGAATTCAAAACCGAAGGTTTGACTGCAGTATATGGTGACAACGGGTCTGGTAAGTCGAGTTATGCAAAAATCCTCAAGAACGCCTGCTTAACCCGCGGTGATACACCTCAAATCCTATCTAATATTTATCATGACAATTCCGGAGCCCCTTCAGCTGAGCTCTCGATTGTCATCGCTGAAGAACAGCATGATGTGGAGTGGGCTCTGTCTGCTGCCTCACGCGAAGACCTAAAGTCTATTCGTGTCTTCGACAACACCTCTGCTGCTCACTACATTTCTGGCGAAGATGCTATCGAGTACAAGCCTTTAGGAATGAAGCTCTTGGCGCAGCTTATGCGTGCCTGTGAGTTTGTGCGTACTGAAAACGATAACGAGAAGAGACCGTATGTATTACCTAGCCCACTGCCAAACTTTAAACCTGGTGGCAAGGCTTCCGCTCTTATCTCGAACTTGTCAGCTAAGACAAAGCCTGAAGAGGTTGACGCGCTTTGCATCGATAGAGAAACAGAAGAGTCGATCGCTGCTCTTGTTGAAGAACTAGCGAAACTAAGAACCAGTACTCCTGAGCAGCTTCGCAAAGGTTACAGTGACAAGTGCAAAGGTCTGCAGCCGCTGCTTACTCACTTGGTGAAGCTAAAAGACATGTTAGAACAAGAGCGCCTCGACTTAATCAAGGCTTCTTACGATGACTACAAAAGAAAGAAATGCGTTGCTGAGTTCGCTCGCAGTCAGGCTGTTGAAGGACATGACCTTGCCGGTATCTGTTCACAAGAATGGGCGCTGATGTGGTCACACATTAAGACGTTTGTTCAGACCCATAATAATACGCTGGCGTTCCCACCAGGTGAAGGTTCACCATGTCCTACGTGTCTACAACCGATCTCGGGCGAAACTGCAGCTAAACTGAAATCATTTGATGACTATCTGCAAGACCAAACTCAGGTAGAAGCCAAGAGAGCGAAGGGAACATTTGACGCCCATACTGCTAGCCTGAAGAGCCTCAACTTCGATCTAAAACCGTATGAATTAGCTCTAAGCATGATCCGCGACTACAACGCAGAGTATGCGGAGAGCATCATCGCACTGAATGCAAACCTTGAGATCCTTCGCAATAACCTAGTTAACACCGAACCGGACTTTGCTTCTATCAAAGTGGACTTCAAGGGTGTTGACTGGATTGCCGCTCAGATCGCCTCTTGGAAGGTGAAAGAAGCTGAAGTTGCAACAAACGAAGGCTTGGCGAAGAAAATTTCAGACATGGCGGCTCAGATCCAAGATCTTGAGGACAGAAAAGCTTTCACTGCAGTTAAACAGAATGTAGTGAGTGAGATTGGTCGTCTGCAGAAGCTCGCTCTGTACAACAGTCTTGGTGGCTCTTGTCAGTCTAAGCCTATCACCACTCAAACTAGCGCTATTGCGAGTAGTGGCGCCGTAGGTGCTCTGCAAGCTGCATTCAGTGCGGAGTTGGAGAAGCTAAACTTTGACAATTTCAATGTGGGTACCGTGACTCGTGGGCATCGCGGTAAGCAAATGCTCAAGATTCGCTTAACAGACAAGCCTAATGGAATCTCGGATGTAGCAAGTGAAGGCGAGCAAAAATGTGTTGCTCTAGCCGGTTTCTTGGCTGAACTTACTGTAGATAACAGAAAATCAGCCATCATCTTCGATGACCCAATTAACTCTCTGGATCACCGATGGCGTCGTATGTTCGCAGATCGTATAGCTCAAGAAGCTTTAACGCGACAGGTTATCGTGTTCACGCATGACATGTCTTTTTTGAAGATGCTAGAGGAGTCCACTGGGGTAGCTAAAGCTAAATTGGATGTGATTTCTATCAGAAAACTAGGCGATGTAGCAGGTTACCCATTCCAAGAGCCACCATGGGGTGCTAAGAACACACTCGCTCGGATTGGCGAACTGAAGAACTTGGTTCCTCAGCTCAAGAAAATGGAAGCATCAGGTGATTTTAGCTACGAAATGAGAGTTAAGGATGGCTACGGTTTGATGCGTGAAACCTATGAGCGTCTTGTCGAAGAATGGCTACTGAGAAAGGTTGTCGAACGGTTTGGTCGCGCAGTTAAGACTCAAAGCCTGAAAGAAATCGTCGACGACGTAACCTCTGAAGATAACAATATCATCAATGCCGCTATGTCTAAGTGCAGCACCTACCTGCGCGGTCACGACGACGCGACTGGACTCGCGGTTGACTGCCCTCGAGCGAGTGAATTTGAGAAGGATGTAAATGCTTTGGATGAATACTTCAAGGCACTGAAGAAGCGTCGCAGATAAAGCAATGATAAAGCGCTTTACTAAAAGGCGCTTTATTTCCCAAGCAGCTAAGGTAGCTCCCCGTCAATCTGCTACATATATGCTACACCGGATTTCAGGCAACAAAAAAGGTTAGTGCCTACTACGGCGCTAACCCTTCGTATATATGGTGGCCCCTGGGGGACTTGAACCCACGACCAAGCGATTATGAGTCGCCTGCTCTAACCAACTGAGCTAAGGGGCCATATTTTGATGGTGCGACGAGCGTCGGCACCGGTACGGCATGGGAGTATACTCAAGCCCCTCTCCGGTGTCATCCGTCTGCCCCCGCTCAGCTTTTCCATTTGCTCAATTTATCAGCGCGTTGAGTGAAAGCGTTCCAGCGGCGGTTCGGTCTTTTGGGTCTCCATCCCATTGAAGGACCCCACCATGACAACACGGACGTGGCTTTGCGCCCTCGTATTCACCCTTTTCGCTGTCCTGTTTCCCGCTCAGGCCCAAACTCAGACCCAGATTCAGGCGGAGATTGCCTCTGCGCCGGAGTTGGTGCGCCCGCTGCTCAACGGGTTGATGGTGCCGGATGCCCAGGTGCAGGACAGCAACGGCAAAACCCTCTCCTTTACCGCCCTCACTAAGGGCAAGCCGACGCTGGTGCTGTTCTATCGCGGCGGCTGGTGCCCCTACTGCAACGCCCAGTTGGCCGGTCTGCAGGAGATTGAAGCGGAGCTGGATAACCTCGGCGTGCAGGTATTGGCGCTGTCGCCGGAGCCGCCGGAACGCCTGAAAGAGGGCGAGGGTCGCGGCAGCTATCATTTGCTGTCCGACCGTAACCTGAAAGCGATGCAGGCGTTCGGCCTGGCTTACGCGCTGGATGTCCCCACCGCCAGCCGCTACCAGGGCAAGATGGGTGACCGCCTTAAAGTGGACGAGCAGCAACGGGTGATCCTGCCTGTGCCCGCCGCGTATCTGCTGGACGCCGAGGGCCGGGTGCAGTTTTCCTATGTGAACCCCAACTTCCGGGTGCGGGTGCATCCCCAACTGCTGCTCACCGCCGCCCGCTTGATGCTGGCGCAGTAAGGGTCTATGCCTTGAGTTACTGATGCTGCCGGATGGTCTTTATGAGCCACTACAAACCCGACGATGTGCCCACTCTGATGCCCTATCTGATGGTGAAAAACGTCAGCCAGGCGATGGATTTCCTGCAAACCGCCTTCGGCTTTGAGCGCACCGGCGAGCCGATGGTGGAGGACGAAGTGGTGATCCATGCGGAGATGACCTTCGCCGACGCCCGCATCATGCTGGGCCGTGAAGGGGCGTTTGGCAGCGAGGCACGCAGCCCCGCCAGCAGCAATCACGATCAGGGCATGGGGCTCTATCTCTACTGCCCGGATGTGGACGCCCACTTCGAGCAGGCGCAGGAAGCGGGCGCGGCCATTATGCAGCCGGTCAGCGACATGTTCTGGGGCGACCGCATCTACACCGCGCTGGACCTCGACGGCTACCGCTGGAGCTTCGCCACCTGGCAGGGCGAACGGGAGAGTTAAGCCCCGTTCGCCGCCCGGGGGGCGATGGTGACGATGTTCGCTTCCCGTTTGCCCAGTCGGGTCAGCAGCAGATGGCCGTTCTGGTCGAGCGAGAGACTGCGGTGGATCTTAATACTGCCACGCTCAAACTCCTGCTGCACCCGGCGCTCACCGTCGGCCCACACCACCAGCTCATCCACATCCACCGCCCGGTGCAGATACACCACTCCGGTTTCATTCAGGGCCCAATTGCCCCAGTCATCGGTGGACAGCTCCTCAATCAGCACTTCACTGGTGCCGTCGCCCTGCTTGCGCCACAGCCCCGGTACATTGGGGCGGGTAAAGTAGAGCACGCCCTGCGCATCCTGACGGGCAAAGATGCCGCCATTTTCGGTGCGTTGGGTCAGGTGGCCGCTGGCCAGGTCCAGCTGCCAGATCTGCCAGCTGCCGCTGCGGTTGCTGGCCACCAGCAGGCTATTGCCGTCCGCCAGCCACTGGGGGTTGCGGTACTGATGCTTGTCCTGCAGCAGCACCTGACGCCGGTTGTGGGTCAGGTCGAACAGCACCAGTCGGGTCTCTTCCCCCTCCTCGGTGGAGATGATGGGGGCCACCAGCTTCTCGCTGTCCGGTGACCACGCCGGCAGCTCCATTGAGCCCTCGTTATGGCTCAGCGCCCGGGCGGAGCGGCCATCCCGGCGCGCCAGCCAAATCTCAAACCGGCCGGAACGGTTGGACAAAAACGCCATCCGCTCGCCATCGGGCGACAGGGTGCCGTAGAGGTCCCGCCCTGCCGACTCAATCCGGTGCTCGCTCTCCCCCTGCCACACCTGAAGATACTCCAGTGACGCGTGGCGCACGTAGGCGTAGTGGCCCGGCTCGGGCAGCGCTTCGATGTTAAAGGGGGTCAGGTCCCGGTGCATCGGTTGCAGGTTGCCGTCTTCCAGGGCGATCTGCCACAGGCTGTGGCCGCCGTCGCGCATGGAGTTGAACACCAGCGTCGCGTCGTCCCGGCTCCAGCTCAGGCCGTGGATGGAAGCGCGGTCGTTGGTTTGCTGAGTGATGCCGCCGTCAATGTCGGTGGTGTACAACTCGGCCCAGTACGCCCCCTGGTAACGGATAAACGCCAGCGTATCGCTGTTGTGGGCCCAGGCCAGCTGATTGTCGCGCTGGCCCTGCTCCGGGCGGGTCAGTTGGCGTCGCTCGTGAGTGGTGAGGTCGTAGAGGAAAACCGCGCTGTGCTCCTGCTGCGGCACCTTGTCGATCACCGCCAGGAAGCGCCCGGAGGGCGACCAATCCAGCGCCCGGTGGAACCGCTCCTGCACGCAGCTGGTGATGCGGTGCTCCTCCAGCGTCTCCAGGGTCTTAATCCAGACGTCGCAACGCCCGGCATCGTCCACCCGCTGAAACGCCAGCTGGCTGCCATCCGGCGACCAACTGGGGTTGGATTCGTTGTCGTTGCTGAAACTGATTTGACGCAGGGACGCGTCGGGTCGGCTCAGGTCCTGAATAAAGATGCGCCCCGGCTCGTTGTAGCGCTCCCACATAAAGGCGAGATAACGGCCGTCCGGCGACAGCGCCGGGGTTTCCTCCACCCCTTCCAGGTAGGTCAGCGGCGTCGGTTTGCCGTAACTGGCCGGCGGCTTCGGCGTGCGCGGCCATGACCAGGACAACCCCACCAACAGCGCAATCGCCAGCCCACTGATCAGCCCCCAGCGATGGCTGAAAAAGCCGTTTTGCTCGTAGGGCGGCGGCTCCGGTGCCGTCTCAATGGTCTCCACCGGCAACAACAGCTGATAGCCGGTTTTGGCGATGGTGCGGATCACCTCCTGATCTCCCTCCGCCAGCAGCTTGCGCAACTGGTAGATGGCGTTAGTGATGCCGCGATTGCCCACCGCCGCATTGCCCTGCCAGACCGTCTCCACAAGGGTGTCCCGGCTGACGCTGTGGCCCGGCGCCTGAATCAGCTGAAGCAGAACATCAAACACCTTTTTCGGCAGGGTTTCCGCCTGCACTTCCCCGTTTTGCTCACGGGTTAATCGGAGTTCCTTCGGGACAACTCGCCAACCACCGACCTGATACTCCCTGGTGTCCATTCGCTCGGTTCCTCTGAGCTGAATCGTTCTTGTTATGTCTTTCACGAATACCCATTTAGGTGGGCTGATGTCAAATCTGAACCCCCTCCAAACCGCGGTTTTCTGCTCAGAATCCACCCATTTGGTCACAAAAATTCAATACCCAAGTTATTGATTAAATTGGAAATGATAAAAAAATGACAATAACAGGAGGGCAACATGACCCGCCTGACCTTCCCCCATGACGCTTCCCTTGGTTATCAACGTGACAGGCCGGTGTCACATCGGTCCCGACGACAAATGCAAAGGCGCCCAAAGCAATAAGAACCTGCGCCATCGGAACCAACCGAGAAGGAAACTAGGGATGAATCAGAACCGCTTTACTCTCTCCAGACTGGCACTTTGTGTCGGCCTGGCCGTTACCCCGGCTGCGGTCATGGCCGCGCCGCAATCCGACGCCAAGTTGCAGCAGGTGTCCGAGGCGCAACAGGCGCAGCACAGCCAATACGTGGTGGTGCTGAAAACCAAAGGCGCCTGGCACACCGGTGGCAGCGAGTCTGCCGCTCAAGCCGCTCAGGATCGTCTGATTGCCCAGGCCCGCACTCTGGACGGCGGCATGCAGGTGGTGGCCAGTTCCACCCGTCTGACCAACTCCCTGCACCTGCGCCTGAGCGCCGACGCCGCCAGGGCTCTGGAGAACCACGCTGACGTCGCCGGCATCTACGCCTACGCGCCGCGCTTCGAAGCGCAGCCTGCGGCCCATAAGCTGTCTGAGCAACAGGTGGTTGAGCAGGCCAGCAAAGCGATCAGCGCTGCGGCCCCGGCCCTGAGCGCCGATGAAAACGCCGGTGCCGGCATCAAGGTGGCCATCCTGTCTACCGGCATCGACTACACCCACAAAGACCTCGGCGGTGACGGCAGCGCCGAAAGCTATGAAAACGCCATGGCCAATGCCATGACCGAGTACGAAGGCTTCCCCACCGACGTGGTGGTGTCCGGCCGCGATTTCGCCTCCGAAGCCGGCTGGGGCGAAGACCTCAACCCCATCGACAACGGCGCTCCGTACGAGCACTGGAACGGCTGGGTGTTCCCCAGCGGCCGTGGTACTGCCCTGGCCTCCGTGGTGCGCCAGCTGGCGCCGGGCGCTCAGCTGATGGCCTACAAGATGGCCGGCATCTCCGACCCCTACGGCAACGGCATGCAGATGAGCCTGCCCTCCATCACCTCCATGGCCGCCGCCATGGAGCACGCGGTGGAAGCGGGTGCCGACATCATCCTGGTGGACCACAACATCTACGGCTTCCACTTTGCCGCCTATAACGACCCCCGTGACGGCCAGGGCTCGCCCTCCTCACTGGACATCGAAATGGTGAAAGCCGCCTCCGCCAAAGGCACCCTGGTGGTGACCACTGCCGGCGCCTTCGGTGAGTACCCGTCCAAGTTCAACGTGGCCTGGATGGCCGCGGCGGACGACTCCCTTGCCGTCGGTGGCATCGAGTCCTCCGGTGAAGGCCAGTACCAGACTTCCGACTGGTCGCCTCACGGCCCGGTACGAGGCACCCGCACCATCAAGCCGGATCTGGTCAGCTACGCCAGCGACATCGACGTGGCCGTAGCCGGTTCTGGTGACGGCTGGGATGTCCTGAGCCACTTTGACCTCTCCGTGGCTCGTGTGGCCGCTGCAGCCGCCATCGTCAAAGGCCAGCGTCCGACGCTCTCCAACCTGGAAGTGAAAGCCCTGCTGACCAACACCGCCGACAGCAACGTCCAACGCGGTGATAGCGGCATGAACGCCTCCGTTACTCACATCGGTGGCGGTGTCGAAAACATGGAAGCCGCCCTGGCCTCCCCGGTGGCCGCCTGGGAAAAAGACAGCAACCAGCCGCACCTGAAGTTTGGTCATCAGGAAGTGGACGGTAACGCCCGTCTGCTCAAAGAGGTGAACCTGCGCAACTACAGCAGCGAAGCGCAAACCTACACCCTGAGTGTCGACATGGCCGAAGGCCGTGAAGGCAACTCCGCGATTCAGTGGACCTTCCCCGAATCCGTCACCGTGCCGGCCAACAGCACCCTGACCGTACCTGTGATCATGGAGATCGACGCCGCCAGCCTGCCGGAGTGGGCACTGACCAAAACCGGCGACTACGGCATCGATAACTGGGAAAAGATGGAGCTGAACGGCTACCTGCGCTTCAGCGCCGAAGAGCAGCCCGCACTGAAAATGGGCTGGTCAGTACTGCCCCGCAGCAAAGGCAGCATCCGCCGCAACTTTGGCACCTTCGAAGAGTACTTCGAAAGCAGCCACCCGCTGTCCTGGTCGGACTGGACCGAAGGCCGCAAGCAGTCCTTCACCAATGACGGCAGCCACAACCTGACCGTAGCCGCCATGCCCATCATGGCCGCCCGCAAGGCGCGCCCGGAGGGAAAGCTCGACACCAACAACCTGTTCAAGTTTGTCGGTGGCGGCGTATTTGACGCGGCGCAGTGCACCAGCGGCAAGAAGATGATGCTGGGCGCCACCATGCAGGCCCCGATGGACATCGCCGTTTCCAACCACATGGATAAAATCGGTGACGCCCTGTTCTACTTCGAGCTCTACTCCGAAAGCATCGTCGAGATGTACGAGCTGGATAAAGGCGTGCAGTACTCCCCCTACCTGATGGACGAAGATTGGATCGGCTACGGCTGGGTCACTCTGGATGAGAACGGCCAGCCCTATACCACCATCATCAACCTGAACGTGGCGTACGACCCGTCCAACCCCACAGGCCGTTACACCACGGCGTCTCTGCCTGCCTACTTTACGCCCGGCAGCAGCAACGTAGTGGCCCAGTTCTGTCTGGAAGACATGTATCACCACGAGGTGGACAGCCCGGAAGATTTCGACCAGCACATGGGCTTTATCTTCTCCAGCGACCGTGACGCCTTTCCGGACTACGGCGATCCCATCGTTCAGTACAACCCCACTAAGTGGGGCCGCGAAGTCACCTCCACCTACTTTGACTGGTTTACCGGCCAGGAGGTGGAGATGACCACCTACGGCACCGCCGAAGTGAAGATGAACCGCATCGACGCTGAAGGTGTGGAGGGCGATGAGTGGAGCCCGGTGCTGGAGCTGGCCCCCGGTGAAAGCGCCATGCTCTATGCCCAGAAAGACGCCAATTGTGGCGGTGTGGGCATCGGAGGCGGCGACGGCTGTAACCCGGCGGACTTTATGCTGATGAGCCTCAACAGCGACATGTCACTGTGGGCCGAGTCCCAGCCGACGCTGGGTCTGGTGGCCTCCGTCAAGGAAGGCCAGCACTTCAGCGTTGAAGAAAACACCGCCTCCGGCACCGTCATCGGCCAGCTCGAAGCGGACAAAAACGGCTTCTTCGCCATTGGTGCCTACAACGAGGATTCCTACTCCCCGTTCGAGTTCCAGATGGTGTCCGCCATCCCCGGTAACCCGGTGTCCGTCTCCGTCGACGGCGTGGTAACCGTCAACAACGCCGCCGCGCTGGATTACGAGAACCTCAGCAACTTTGTGCTGCAGGTGCAGACTCGTCAGGGCAACGACATCACCCCGGTAGTGGACGTGATGGTCGACGTCACCAACGTCAACGACCTCGCCCCCGTGCTGATGGGTGCAATGCCCAGCGTCAGCGCCACCCAGGGCGACACGGTGGAAGTGTCTCTGGCCGGCCTGTTCAGTGACGCCGACGGCGACATGGTCAGCCTGAGCGTTGATGGGCTGCCTGCCGGCCTGAGCTTCGACGCCAGCAGCCAGATGGTTACCGGTACCGTGACCGAAGCGGGTGAATTCACCGCCACCGTGACCGCCACGGACGGTGAAAACAGCACCAGCGAAGCGATGAGCCTGAGCATCGAAGGCGCGCCGGAAGACAGCGGCAGCCTGGGCTTTGGCCTGCCGCTGCTGGCCTGGCTGATGCTGCGTCGTCGTAAGTAACGCGCAAACCTGAATTGGGGTGCCGGAACGCCCTGGTAAAACCCTCCTCCGGCACCCCCTTTTTCTTCTCTGCATAACAAGAAGGAGTCATGCTGTGTTCAGACTCACCCTATTGGCCGGCCTGATCGCTTCAACCGGTGCCGCCGCCACTGACAGCCCCTTACCCTATCAGGCCCGTCCGGAGCCGGTGATGCCCGCCGTCACCCTGAAAGCCCGGCAGCGCGACATCAGTGACCTGTACTTTATCCACTTTCAGGGCGAGCCACTGGCCGTGGCCGCCCAGTCCCTGCAAAGCGTGGGGATCCACTCCATGAACCAGAGCGGCGGCCGTCTTAACGTCAAGGCCCCTGCCAGCCAGCAATACCTGGCCCGTCTGGCGCAGGATCGGGAAACCGCCCGCCAGCATCTCAACCAAACCCTGGGCCGCGCCCTGCGCTTTGAAAACGAATACGGCACCGTGCTCAACGCCGCCACCGTGCGCCTGAGCGAAGCGGAAGCCGAACAGCTGCGCCGCCACAAATCCGTGACCCGCCTCGACAAGGTCACCCTGCACCAGCTGCACACCGATTCCGGCCCGGAGTTCATCGGCGCCGACAAGCTGTGGCAGGGACAGGACAGTGACCTGCCCACCAAGGGCGAAGGCATCATTGTCGGCATCATCGATACCGGCATCGATGCTGACCACCCCTCCTTCACCGCCGAAGCCAACGATGGCTACGTGCACACCAACCCGCTGGGCAGCGGCGTCTATCTCGGCGACTGTCTGGCCCACGACTGGCTCTGTAACGACAAACTGATCGGCGTGGTCAGCTACCCGGAGATGCGCACCTGGTACCCGGCGGAAACCGTGGAAGGGTTTGACCGCCCGGAAATCATCGAAACCGGCTGGGACATGCACGGCCACGGCACTCACGTGGCCTCCACCGCCGCCGGTAACCCGCTGACCGATCTGCCCATCTACAACGTGATTGGCGATCTGGCCCAGTTCCGCATGCCCGCCATCAGCGGCGTCGCTCCCCGCGCCAACATCGTATCCTACCAGGTGTGTCTGCCGGCCGGCGCCGACGGCGGCTGCTTCCCGGACCTGACCATCCTGGCCCTGGAACACGCCATCGAGAATGGCGTGGACGTGATCAACTACTCCGTCGGCGGCGGAGCCGACAGCCCGTGGCAGGCCACCGACTCACTGGCCTTCCTGAACGCCCGTGTGGCCGGCATCCATGTCGCCACTTCGGCCGGCAACAGCGGCCCCGGTCCGGAAACCGTCGGGGCCCCGGGCAACGCCCCGTGGATCACGACGGTCGCCGCCTACACCCACGACCGCGCCTTCAGTGACAAGCAACTGAGCGGCTTCAGCGGCGGTGACACCACCCTGAGCCCACTGGACGGCAAAGGCGCCACCCTGGGCTACAGCGGTGCCATCGTCGATGCCGCCAGCTTCGGTGACGGCGACTGCAACAGCCCGTTTGCGGACAACACCTTTAACGGTGAGATCGTGGTCTGCCGCCGGGGCGACATCGCCCGGGTAGAGAAAGGCCGCAACGTGCTGGCCGGTGGCGCCGGTGGTCTGGTGCTGGTCAACGTGGACGGCGGTGCCGCCAACGTGGAAGCGGACCTGCACACCCTGCCCGCCATTCAGCTCAGCGCCACCGACGGCGAGTCCCTGCTCAACTGGCTCGCCAGCGGTGAGGGCCATCAGGCCACCATTGGTGCCGCCAGCATGGTGAAAGACCCGGAGCTGGGCGACATCGCCGGCGACTTCACCTCCCGTGGCCCCAACCTGCCGTTCCCCAGCGCCCTGGCGCCGGATCTGGCCGCCCCGGGCGTGGACATCATGGCGGCCCACACCACCGAGTGGCCCTATGTCGACGCCCAGCCGCCGGAGTACACCTACATGAGCGGCACCTCCATGGCCAGCCCTCACGTGGCCGGTGCACTGGCGCTGGTGGCCTCACTGCGTCCGGACTGGAGCCCGGCCGAAGTGCAATCGGCCCTGATGACCACCGCCAACACCAACACCTACACCGACGACGATTATGACGGCGTGAAAACCCCGTCCACCCCGTTCGATGCCGGCACTGGCCGCATCCAGGTGGCGGAAGCGGTGAAGGCGGGCCTGTTGATGGGCATCTCCGAAGCCGAGTATCTGGCGGCCGACCCAGATCAGGGCGGCGATCCGGCCAGCCTCAACCTGCCCTCCATGGTGGGCCTGAACTGCGTAATCGCCTGCAGCTGGACCCGCACCGTCACCGCCACCACCAGCGGCAGCTGGACCACCAGCGCCGACCTGCAGACCGCCGGATTTGACCTGACCGTCTCCCCCGCCAGCTTTACCCTGCAGGCGGGAGAAAGCCAGGAGCTGACCCTGACCGCCACGGTCAATGACGCGCTGGCCTCCGAGTGGGTGTTTGGTCGCATTCTGATGACCAGCAGCGGCCTGCCGGTGCAGCACCTGACTGCCGCCGTGAACTTCGCCGGTGGCAGCGCACCGGTGCCGGACCCGGACAGCCGTGGCCCGGTCATTGCCGCGCACCGCGATGCCGATACCCACCGGATGGAAGGCTTCACCTCCATCGGCAGCGACAACCTGCAGCTGACACCGTATGGCATCACCAAAGTGGGCCTGCACAGCGCCGAGCTGCTGGGTGACGACAGCCCCACCCTGCCGGTGAATGATCTGGATAACGTCCACACCGTTGCCATCAGCACCAATGCGGACACCCGTCTGTTGTCCGCCTGGATCACCGACGCCGAAGCGCCGGATCTGGACCTCTACGTGGTCCGGGATGCTGACCTTAACGGCGAGCCGTCGCAGATCGAGCTGAACAACGCCATCTGCATCAGCGGTCGGGTCGACAGCCAGGAGTCCTGTGTGGTGGAAAACCCGATGCCGGGCAGCTATCTGGTGGTGGTGCACAACTTTGCCGGTACTGGCGAAGGGGTGTGGGACCGCCACACCGTGGCCGTCGGCAAAGTGGGCAAGGCGGAAGGCAACTTCAGCCTGAGCGCGCCGGACAGCGTTGGCCCCAATGAGCCGTTCGCGGTGGACCTGCACTGGAACGAACCGATGGAAGCCGGCGACGTCTATTACGGCGCCTTCACCATCGGCACCCACCCGGACCTGCCGGACAACGTCGGCACTGTGCAGTTTGAGCTGCATCGTGGCGCCGATGACGTGACCCTGAGCGTCGACAACACCGAAGTGAAAGCGGGCGAGCCGGTAACCTACAGCATCGAGCTGATGGCCAATCCCGGCGCGCTGGATCGCCACTACAGCCTGACCACCACTCTGCCTCAGGGCTTTGCCGTGGCCAGCGCGGAAGGCGCGGACGTGGACGGCAGTCAGGTAAGCTGGAACGTGGTGCAGGCCGCCGCGGGCAGCAGTCAGACCCTGACTCTGGTGGTGGACACCACCGCAGTGGTCAGCGCCAGCGAACTGGCCCTGAGCCTGAGCCATCAGGTTAATGACGCCGAGGCGGTCACCGACAGCGCCGATGTGGTCACCGTGGCGGGCCGTCCCACCGCGCTGATCAACGGCGAAACCGAGCTCACTCTTGAGGTGCAAAGCCCGGCCACGGTTGAGCTGAGCGCCGAAGGCAGCGCCGGTGGTGAAGGGGAAACCCTGAGCTACCAGTGGCAGCAAATCTCCGGCCCGGCACTGGACCTGAGCGGCAGCGACGGCATGACCCTGAGCGTCACCGTTCCGGCCCTGAGTGACGACGCCGTGGCGGAGCTGGCACTGGTGGTGACCACCGAGTCCGGCACCAGTCTGCCGGTGGTGGCCACCCTTAACCTGGCCGCTGAGCCGACACCGGCACCGGGTGGCAGCAGCGACAGCGGCAGTCTGGGTTGGTTCGCCCTGCTGCTGATGGGCCTGGCACTGGGCCGACGTCGCTGAACTTTTCTTTTCCAACCATGTCTTTAGCGCCCTTCGGGGCGCTTTTTTGTGGCTGCGGTTGCGGTCAGGATCACAGCCGCCGATTCCCACTCTCTGCCATACTTTCTCCCCCCTCCAGAAAAAGAGAGATCAAGATGGCTGAGACCATCATTTTCGATACCGATCCCGGCATCGACGACGCCATGGCACTGCTGTTGGCCCACGCCCACCCGGCCATCAGGCTGAAAGCGATCACCACCGTATACGGCAACGGCACCATTGAGGACTGCACCCGCAACGCCTGCTTCCTCAATCAGAAGTTCCATATCGGCGCGGAAGTGGTTCAGGGCGCGGCCGGCCCGCTGCGTCGCAGCCCCAACGGGCCGACCGTGGTGGTGCACGGTGAGCACGCCATGGGCGATGTGGTCGCCCCGGCGGACACCCCCATCAACATCGATGAGCGGCCTGCCTACCGCTACATCTGCGATACAGTTAATGCCCAGCCCGGTGAAATCACTCTGGTGGCCGTTGGCCCGCTGACCAACCTGGCGCTGGCCCTTCAGCACGACCCGGGCATCGCCGACAAGGTGAAGCAGGTGGTGATCATGGGCGGCGCCTTTGGCACCCGCGGCCACCACGGCAACGTGGCGCCGTTTGCCGAAGCCAACATCCACGACGACCCGGACGCCGCCGACCGCGTATTCACCGCCCGCTGGCCGGTCACCATCGTTGGCCTCGACGCCACCCACGAGGCGTTTTTCAGCGGCGAGTATCTCGACGCTCTGAAGGCCGATGGCGGCAAAGCCGGTGCCTTTATCCACGAGGTCAGCCGCTTCTATCTGGCGTTCTACTCCGACAAGCTGGGACTGGACGGTTGCCACGTCCACGACCCGTCGGCGGTGGCCTACGTGATCGACCCGACCCTGTTCACCACCCGCTCCGGCCCGGTGCGTGTGGTGTGCGACGGCCCGGCCATCGGCATGACCCTGCAGAAGCTCGACCCGTTCTGCTACGCCGACGACGAGTTCAGCCCCCACCCGGCCCAAAGCGTCTGCATCAATGTGGATGAGCCGCGACTGCTGCAACTCTACCGCGACGCCATCCTGTCTCTGGACTGAGTACCGGTTTCCGACTGGCATAAAAAAACCGCCCACATGGGGCGGTTTTTTTTCGGGTTCGCGCTCAGGCTTACAGGGCCTTGAGCTGAACCTTCTGCTCTTCCAGCTTGGCGATGTCGCGCTTGGCTTCATCCAGCTTGGCCTGCTCTTTGGCCACCACCGCTTCCGGCGCCTTGGCCAGGAAACCCTGGTTGGAGAGTTTCTTCTCAACCCGGTCAGCATCCTGAGCCAGCTTGGCGATCTGCTTGTCGATACGGGCCAGTTCAGCCTCTACGTCAATCAGACCGGCCATCGGGATCAGCAGCTCCATCTCACCGATGATCTGGGTGGTGGACATCGGTGCCGCACCCTCCAGCACTTCGATGGACTCCAGGTTGGCCAGGCGGGTCAGCATGATGCGGTTGGCGTCGATGCGGGCCAGTTCCTGCTCGCCGGCGTTCTTCAGCAGCACGTTCAGCGGTTTGGACGGGCCAACGTTCAGCTCACCACGGACGTTACGAACCGCCACAATAAACTGTTTGATCCACTCCAGCTCGGCCTTGGCGGATTCGTTCACCAGTGCCTCGTCAAACTGCGGGTACGGCATCAGCATGATGGTGTCGCCACCTTTGCCGATCATCGGTGCCACGGTCTGCCAGATCTCTTCAGTGATGTACGGCATCAGCGGGTGCATGGCACGCAGCAGGCCTTCCAGCACGGTCAGCAGGGTGTGGCGGGTGCCACGCTGCTGCGCTTCGGTGCCGTTCTGCAGCACCGGCTTGGTCAGCTCCAGGTACCAGTCACAGAACTGGTTCCAGGTGAACTCGTAAGCGATGTTGGCGGCGATGTCGAAACGGTAGCCGTCCAGCGCTTCGCGCAGCTGCTTCACGGTGTCGTTGAAGCGGGCCAGGATCCAGCGATCCGCCAGGCTCAGCTCCATCTCACCGCCGTCTTTGCCGCAGTCCTGCTCTTCGGTGTTCATCAGCACGTAACGGCTGGCATTCCACAGCTTGTTGGCGAAGTTGCGGTAACCTTCCAGACGGTTCATGTCCCAGTTGATGTCACGACCGGTGGAGGCCATCGCCGCCAGGGTGAAGCGCAGTGCATCAGTACCGTGGGCGGAGATGCCGTCCGGGAACTGCTTGCGGGTGCTCTTCTCAATCTTGGCCGCCAGCTGGGGCTGCATCATGTTGCCGGTGCGCTTGCCGACCAGGGTTTCCAGATCGATGCCGTCGATCATGTCCAGCGGGTCCAGCACGTTGCCCTTGGACTTGGACATCTTCTGGCCCTGCTCGTCCCGGATAAGGCCAGTCACGTAGACGGTCTTAAACGGCACCTGGGCTTTGCCATCTTCATCCTTGATGAAGTGCATGGTCATCATGATCATGCGGGCAACCCAGAAGAAGATGATGTCGAAACCGGTCACCAGCACGTCAGTGGGGTGGAAGGTCTCCAGCTCCGGGGTTTTGTCCGGCCAGCCCAGGGTGGAGAAGGTCCACAGCGCGGAGGAGAACCAGGTGTCCAGTACGTCTTCGTCCTGGCTCAGCACCACATCGGCGCTCAGGCCGTTGGCAGCACGCACTTCCGCTTCGTCGCGGCCCACGTACACTTTGCCGGATTCGTCGTACCAGGCCGGGATACGGTGACCCCACCACAGCTGACGGGAGATACACCAGTCCTGAATGTCGCGCATCCAGGCAAAGTACATGTTCTCGTACTGCTTCGGCACAAACTGGATGTCGCCGTTCTCCACCGCTTCGATGGCCGGCTGGGCCAGCGGGGCCACACGCACGTACCACTGGTCGGTCAGCATCGGCTCGATAACCACGCCGCCACGGTCGCCGTACGGTACGGTCAGGTCGTGATCTTTGATCTCGTCCAGCAGGCCCAGCTCGTCGAACTCCGCCACGATCGCTTTACGGGCAGCAAAGCGCTCCATGCCGTGGTATTTCGCCGGCAGTTCTGCGGAGTAAGCGTCGGAGGCTTCACCGTTGGTGTCGAGCACTTCCGCTTCGTCACGGATGTCCGCGTTGAAGGTCAGCACGTTGATCATCGGCAGGGCGTGACGCTTGCCCACTTCGTAGTCGTTGAAGTCGTGCGCCGGGGTGATCTTCACACAGCCGGTGCCCTTCTCCATGTCAGCGTGCTCGTCGCCCACGATGGGGATGCGACGGTTAACGATAGGCAGGATCAGGTGCTTGCCAATCAGGTCCTGGTAGCGCGGGTCTTCCGGGTTAACGGCCACACCGGTATCGCCCAGCATGGTTTCCGGACGGGTGGTCGCTACCACGATGTAATCTTTGCCATCAGCGGTCTTAACGCCATCCGCCAGCGGATAGCGGAAGTGCCACATGTTGCCCTTGGTTTCCTTGTTCTCCACTTCCAGATCGGAGATCGCGGTGTGGAGTTTCGGGTCCCAGTTCACCAGGCGCTTGCCGCGGTAGATCAGGTCATCTTCGTACAGACGGACAAACACTTCCTGAACCGCTTTGGACAGGCCCGGGTCCATGGTGAAGCGCTCGCGGTCCCAGTCAACGGACGCGCCCATGCGGCGCAGCTGTTGGGTGATGGTGCCGCCGGATTCCTCTTTCCACTCCCACACCTTGTCGATGAAGGTTTCGCGACCCAGCTGCTGACGAGTGATGTCCTGAGCCGCCAGTTTGCGCTCAACCACCATCTGGGTGGCGATGCCGGCGTGGTCAGTACCCACTTGCCACAGGGTGTTCTTGCCCTGCATCCGCTGGTAGCGGATCAGGGTGTCCATAATGGTGTCCTGGAAAGCGTGTCCCATGTGCAGGCTGCCGGTGACGTTCGGCGGCGGGATCATGATGCAGTAAGGATCTTTGCTGGTGTCACCGTGGGGCTTGAAGTAGCCCGCCTCTTCCCAGCGCTGATAGTGGCGCTGTTCAATCGACTGTGGGTTGTACGTCTTATCCATGGGGCCTATGACTCGTAGAAAACTTAAAACGGCTGACGGGCGAGATCCTGGGTGGTGAGGGTCACCCCCAGTTGGCGATAGTGGGCGAATCGTCTTCGCGCCTGCGCCTTGGCCTGCTCGTCAGCCGGGACAAAATCGATAATGTGGGCGAATTGTACAGCAAAATTCGGCACGTCGGGGGCGAGGTTGATCAACAACGCACGATTTGCCGGCACAGTGGCATTGGGGCCTGCCCAACCCAGCTCCACCGGGGCGCCGCCCTGGGGGCCCTCTCCCACCAGATTGTGGGGAATAAAGCTGTCTGGCTCGAACTGCCACAGCTGTTCATCCAGCGCTTCCGCCGCTTTCTGGCTGGCGCAGTGGATGAAGACCCGCTGGCCTTTGCGGTAAGCGCGGGCCGCGGCCTGGCAGGCGATGTCTGCCGGGCGAATCACCTTAGCGGCGTCGCTGCCCTCGGGCAAGAGATAAAAGGTGGCGTTGGCCATGCTGTTCCCCACAAAAAAGTAAAGGCGGAGCTCACGCTCCGCCTTGCATTGTACCGATGACGGTGCGCCTGTCGTTACTCTTGATCCACCACACCGGCGCGGTTGATCAGGAACTGAGTCAGGATCGGCACCGGACGACCGGTAGAGCCTTTGTCCTTGCCGCTGTTCCAGGCGGTACCGGCCACATCAAGGTGAGCCCAGTGGTACTTCTTGGTAAAGCGGGACAGGAAGGCCGCCGCAGTGATGGTGCCCGCCGGGCGACCACCGATGTTGGCCATGTCGGCGAACGGGCTTTCGATCTGCTCCTGGTAGTCGTCCCACAGCGGCAGACGCCAGCAGCGGTCACCGGAGGCGTCACCGGCGTTTTGCAGCTCGTGCGCCAGGGCGTTGTGGTTGGACAGCAGGCCGGAGGCGTGCTTGCCCAGGGCAATCACACAGGCACCGGTCAGGGTAGCGGTGTCGATAACCACATCCGGGTCGAAACGCTCAACGTAGGTCAGCGCGTCGCACAGCACCAGACGGCCTTCGGCGTCGGTGTTGAGGACTTCGATGGTCTGGCCGGACATGGAGGTGAGGATGTCACCCGGACGGTAGGCTTTGCCGTCAGGCATGTTTTCACAGCCCGCCAGAATCGCCACCACGTTGATGGGCAGGTCCAGTTCACACAGGGCTTTTACGGTACCAACCACACCAGCGGCACCGCCCATGTCGTACTTCATCTCATCCATGCCTTCGCCGGGCTTGAGGCTGATGCCGCCGGAATCGAAGGTCAGGCCTTTACCCACCAGTACGATCGGCTTCTGCTCGGAATCCGGCGCGCCCTGGTACTTGAGGATGGTCATCATGGATTCGTTTTCGGAGCCACGGCCCACGGCGAGGTAGGAGTGCATGCCCAGATCGGCCATCTCCTCTTCGCCGACAATCTGAACGGTCAGCTTGTCGTACTGCTCCGCCAGCTGGCGACCCTGGCTGGCCAGGTAAGCGGGGTTACAGATGTTCGGCGGCATGTTGGCCACGTCGCGGCACATCTTGGTACCGGCAGCCACACCCAGACCGTGATTGATGGCTTGCTCGCCAATGGTCAGGTCGCGACGGGTCGGTACGTTGAACACCATCTTGCGCAGCGGACGACGGGTTTCGTCCTTTTTGCTCTTCATGACGTCGAAGGTGTAGAGGCTGGACTGAGTGGTTTCCACTGCCTGGCGCACTTTCCAGTAAGTGTCGCGGCCTTTGACGTGCAGCTCGGTCAGGAAGCAGACCGCTTCCATGGAGCCGGTTTCATTCAGAGTGCTGATGGTTTTGGCGATGATTTGCTTGTACTGGCGCTCGTCCAGTTCACGCTCTTTGCCGCAGCCGACCAACAGGACGCGCTCGGACAGAACGTTAGGGACATGATGCAGCAACAGCATCTGGCCCGGTTTGCCTTCCAGATCGCCACGGCGCAGCAAGTTGCTGATATAACCGTCGCTTATCTTATCCAGTTGCTCCCCTACCGCCGACAGGCGGCGCGGCTCAAAAACCCCGACAACAATGCATGCACTGCGTTGCTTTTCTGGACTGCCGCTTTTTACACTGAACTCCATGGCGTCTCCCGGTTCTTAAAGACATTGCCTTTTTATTGTTGGATAATGATCCCTTTGTTGACGCTTGTGCTGCCGAAATCGGTAACCATTGAACTCTCAGAATAGTCCGTCCGGACTCGATTTTTTGGCTCTCAAGGGCCCTGGGATTGTTCAAAAAGTATCAAAAGTAACTAGTTTACTTAAAAAACAAGCTGTTTCCAGAGAAATTACAAGTTTACTAAAGCGGACACCGGTCTTGATCATCTTTAGGTACCTGCTGAAAGAAGCCCTCCGAGCGCAAATCGCGGTCCTGGCTGTTCTGGTGACCATCTTCATCAGTCAGCAATTTGTGAAAATTTTGGCCGACGCGGCCGAAGGCCAGTTCCCAGGCAAATTGGTCGCCACCCTGTTGGCGCTGAATATGCCGGAGCTGCTCTCTCTGATCCTTCCCCTCTCCCTGTTCCTGGGCGTCATGATGGCGCACGGGCGGATGTACGCTGACAGCGAAATGACGGTGCTGCACGCCGTCGGTGTGTCGGAGTGGTACGTCACGCGGGTGACCCTGGTGCTGGCGTTTATCATGGCGATGATCTCCGGACTCACCGCCATCTACGTCGCTCCCTGGGCCAAGGAAACCGAGTACCAGGTGCTGGAAAAAGCTGAGTCCGAAGCGGGCCTGGCGGCCCTGGTGCAGGGCCGCTTCCAGCGTGCTGCCAACGGCAAGGCGGTGATCTACGTTGAGGGCCTGTCCAAAGGTAAGCTCGACAAGGTCTTCGTGGCCCAGATGCCGGAAAAAGAGGACCCGGACAGCGAGACCGCGCTGGTGCTGGCCCAGGGTGGCCGCATTGTGGAAGCCGCAGACGGCTCTCAGCGCCTGCAACTGCTGGACGGCAACCGCTTCAGCGGGGTTCTGAACCAGAAAGAGTACAACCTGGTGCAGTTTGGCGAGTACGAGATGGAGATTAAGTCTCAGGAAGCGGCCCATAAGCGCCGCAAGCTGTCCGCTTACTCCATGACGCAACTGTTTGAAGAGGGCAGCCCCCACGCCTGGGCCGAGATCCACTGGCGTCTGGCGGTGCCGATTGCCCTGCCGCTGCTGACCCTGATTGCGGTGCCGATGTCCCGGGTTAACGTGCGTCAGGGTAAATTCGCCAAAATGCTGCCGGCGATTCTGATCTACCTCGGTTACTTCGGCCTGCTGATGGCAGGGCGTAAAGCGATTGAGAACGGCGCCATTCCGCCTCAGCTGGGGCTGTGGTGGATCCACCTCTCCGCGCTGATCATCGGCATCGTGCTGATCGGCCGTGGCCGCCCGGCCTGGCGTAAGTGGATTCACTCGCTGCGCTGGAGCCGCAAGAGCAAGGAGGCCGAAGCATGATCCGCATTCTCGACCTCTACATCGCCCGCACCATCATCAGCACCTCCGCACTCTGTCTGCTGGTGCTGACCGGCCTGTCCGGGCTGATCAAGTTTGTCGACCAGCTCCGACTGGTGGGACGCGGTGATTTCACCACCTGGGACGTGGCGCTTTATGTGCTGTTCCTGGTGCCTCGTGATATCGAGATGTTCTTCCCCATTGCGGCCATGCTGGGCGCTCTGATTGGTATGGGGATGCTGGCTTCCAGTTCCGAACTGGTGGTGATGCAGGCCGCGGGCCTGTCCCGTCTCAATATCGCCGCGTCGGTGATGAAGACGGCGGTGCCGCTGATGATCTGCGCCATGCTGGTGGGGGAATACGTGGCACCGGTGTCTGAGCAGACCGCCCGTGAAATGCGCGCCCAGAAAACCTCCGGCGGGAGCCTTATCAGCTCCAGCACCGGCACCTGGGCCAAAGACGGCGAACTGTTTGTGAACATCACCGAGGTGCAGGACGCCAGAACCCTCAAGGGCGTCACCATCTACCGTTTTGACGGCGATAATCTGCTGCGGGAGATCACCTACGCTGAGCAAGGCTACTACAACGGTGAAGCCTGGCGGCTGCTGCAGGTGACGGAGACCGATCTGGCCGATAAGCAGGTTTCCACCCTGACCCGGGATGAACTCAACTGGCGCTCCACCCTGACCCCGGACAAGCTTCAGGTGGTGACCGTGAAGCCGGAAGGCCTCTCCATTGAGGGCCTGATCGACTACGTGGATTACCTGGAAGCCAACCGTCAGGACACCACCCGCTACGAACTGGCGCTGTGGCGTAAGGTGGCTCAGCCCATCACCGTTGGGGTGATGATGATGCTGGCGCTCTCCTTTATCTTCGGCCCGCTGCGTTCCGTCACCATGGGCGCCCGGGTGCTGCTGGGGGTGATCACCGGTTTCACCTTCTACATCGCCAACGAGATCTTCGGCCCGATGAGCCTGGTGATGGGATTGCCCACCTTCCTGGGGGCGATGTTGCCCAGCATATTGTTCGCTATTGCCGCCTTTATGCTGTTGCAGAGGCGATAGGTTCCACCAAAAAAAAAGGGCGCCGCAGGGCGCCCTTTTTTGTGTCGGGTGGTCGCTCAGAGGCTGCCTAACGCCGGCACCCGGAAGCGTTCACCGTCCATTTCCAGCACCACTTCACTGGGCATGATCTCGGCGATGGTCAGGCCCGGTGCGGCTTCGTCGCCTTCCTGAAGCTCACGGCCATTGGCGCGCAGCCAGCGGGAGTCCGGGTCGGTGGCGTAAACGTGCGCCGTGATCTCCACATCCGGGATCCGCTTCTGGAACGCCCAGGGCATCTGCCCCAGTTTGGGCAGTTCCGAACTGGGGATCGGTTGCGGCTCAGCCGGCTCCGCCGTCTCAGGCCCGTCCGACAACACCACGGTACCTTCCTCAATCACCGGCTCCGGCTCATTCACACGGGTAAAGTCGCCCTCCGCCCCCATGTCCGCCAGTGCCTGTTCCAGTGCCGCCATCAGGGCCGGATTGGCCACCTCCGGCTCCGGCTGTGCCTGAGTCGTTGGCTGCGCCTGAGACTCTGCCGGGACATCCCGGGTGACCTCAATCGGCGTACTGATGCCGTCCACGGTGATCTCGGTAACCTGCACCTCAGGTTCGGGCTCCGGCACCAGCGACGCCAGTGGCGTGGGAATGGGCAACGCCACCCGCTCTGCCAGGGTCAACATCGGAGGTTGCGCCAGATCAGCGGCGGGCACCTGAGTCTGCGGTTGAGGCAGTGTCAGGTAACCCAGCGCCGCACCCACCGCCAGCGTTACCAGCGGTACCCCCCAGTGCCAAGGACGCCGGCGGGTACGAGTGGTGGGCATCACCGGCGTCAGTGCCGGGTCCTGAGTGTCGCTCTGACGGGCACGACGAACCGCATCCAAAAGCATGGACATCAGAGTTTCTCCTCAAGCCGGGGGCCATCCGCCGCAGCCAGCAAACTGAGTCGTTCCAAAGTCTGGCGCCCGGCCAGACCATCAATATCCAGCCCCTGCTGACGCTGGAAGGCGCGCAGGTCCGCTTCCAGCTGACGGTCAAAGCCATTGAGCAAACGGGCGCTGCGCTGCTGCACCAATGCCAGCCGGTTTTCCAGCCACTGCAGTTGGGCGGTCGCGCTGTCCGGGCCAATCAGCCCGGGCAGGCTGCTCGGCGGTGCCCACAGCAGGGTGTAGCTGCCGCGGAAATGGGCTGCCAGCCAGTCGCGGGGCGCCCAGAACTGCTGCTCACCCAGCGCCAGGCGGTACTGGTCCCCTTGATGCGCCAGCAGCGCCGCGTAAAACACCCGATTGCTGTCATCTGACAAACTGACCACCGCGGGGCGGTTCAGCGCCAGCAGTTGGTCCAGATCGCCACGGGCACTTTCACAAGCCAGTCCGCGCTCGGAAGCGAAGCGGCAGGGCAGCTCCGCCGGAACCGGCTCGCCCCAGTGATGAAACAGCGCCTGGAAGGCGATCAACTCCCGCCCCTGAGTCGGTACCCAGTCGGCCAGATCCACTTCCGGCACCTGCGGCTGAGCCGCGCTAACCGGCGTCGCCTCCGGCTGCGGCACCACGGCACGCACGGCCGCAAAGCCGACCACGGCGGTCAATACGGACGCCGCCACCACGCTGAGCCAGGGCCGCCCCTTCGGTTTGGCGTCCAGCACTTCAACCGCGGCACCCGCGATGTCATCGCCATCAATCATCGGCTTCTGGGCGCCATAGCCGCCCATCAGGGCCCGTTCGGCCAGAAGATTGATCACCCTGGGCACTCCACCGCTGTACTGGTGCAGTGCTTTGATGGCGGAGGACTTAAACAGCGGCTGGCTGCGTCCGGCCACGTGCAGGCGGTGATTAACGTACGCCGCCACCTCGTCACGCACCAAAGGCAGCAGGTGGTAACGGGCGGTGATGCGCTGCGCCAGCTGACGCAACTCCTGCCGGCGCAGCAGCGCCTGCAGTTCCGGCTGGCCAATCAGGATCACCTGCAACAGTTTGCGGGTGTCGGTTTCCAGGTTGGTGAGCAGGCGCAGCTGTTCCAGCACTTCCGGTTTGAGGTGCTGGGCTTCGTCGATCACCATCAGGGTGCGACGGCCGTTTTTGTGGTTGTTGGTCAGAAACGCGCTGATCAGATCGGTCAGCTGTTTCAGGGTTGGCGATTCCGGATAGGGGATCTTCAGCTCATCACACAGGGTGGCCAGAAGCTCCAGCTCCGTCAGCGCCGGGTTGAGGATAAAGGCCAGATCGGTGTCTTCCGGCAGTTGAGCCAGCAGACTGCGGGATACCGTGGTTTTACCGGTACCCACCTCGCCGGTTAGAAGAACGAATCCGCCGTTCTCACCGAGGCCATAAGTCAGATGCGCCAGTGCTTCCCGGTGGCGGTCACTTAAAAACAGGAACGCGGGGTTGGGCGCAATGGAAAAGGGGCTCTGTGTGAACCCGTAAAACCCTTTATACATGGTGGTTCAACGCGTTGTCAGGGAACGGTTTCAAGGTAAGGGCTAACCCATGGCTTGTCAAAAGCGCCCCGGCCTATAATGGCGGTTCTGAGACATAAGGAGTCACTGTGGAGATCTACCTGGTAGGCGGCGCCGTCCGCGACGAACTTTTGGGCCTGACCGTAAAAGACCGCGACCATCTGGTGGTGGGTGCCAGCGCCGAGCAGATGACCGCACTGGGATACCGACAGGTGGGCAAAAGTTTCCCGGTGTTTTTGCACCCCCAGAGCGGCCAGGAGTATGCCCTCGCCCGCACCGAGCGCAAAGCCGGCCACGGTTATGGCGGCTTTGACTTTGATGCTGCCCCCACGGTGACGCTGGAGGAGGACCTTAAGCGCCGGGACCTCACCATCAACGCCATGGCCCAGGATCAACAGGGCGTTATCCATGACCCCTACAACGGCCGGGCTGATCTCGACGCCCGTCTGCTGCGTCATGTCTCCGAAGCCTTTGTGGAGGACCCGCTGCGGGTACTGCGGGTGGCCCGTTTTGCCGCCCGTTTCCATCACCTGGGCTTTACCGTGGCCAAAGAAACCCTGTCGCTGATGCAACGCCTCAGTGACAGCGGCGAACTGGATTACCTCAGTGCTGAGCGGGTCTGGCAGGAAACCGAGCGGGCGCTGGGTGAACCCAACCCGGAGATCTATTTTCAGGTATTGGCTCAGTGCCATGCCCTGCCCCACCTGTTTCCCGAGCTGGCCGCCCTCAGCGGCGTGCCGCAACCGCCGCAATGGCATGGTGGACTGGACGCCTGGCAACACACCCTCAAGTCATTGCAACGGGCCGTGGCGCTGAACGCCAGCGGCGCAGAGCGCTTTGCCGTGCTGGTACACGATCTGGGCAAAGCCCTGACGCCCGAAGCGCAGTGGCCCCGACACATTGGCCACGAGCACGCCGGCATCAAGCCGGTGAAAGCCCTGTGCGAACGACTGCGGGTGCCCAACGACTGGCGCGACCTGGCGCTGCTGGTGGCCGAGTTGCATCTGAAGGTGCATCGCGCCGAAGAGCTGAAACCCGCCACTCTGGTGCGGCTGTTTGACCAGCTGGATGCCTGGCGCAAGCCGGAGCGATTCGCCCAGGTTCTGCTGTGCTGCCAGTGCGACGCACAGGGGCGCCCGGAGCAGCATGACGCCCCCTATCCTGCCGCACACTATCTTCAGTCTGCGCTGGCCGAAGCCAACCAGGTGGCGGTCAAAGACGTGATTGCCGACGGCTTTACCGGTGCCGCGATTCGGGATGAACTGAGCAAGCGGCGTGGCGAGGTACTGGGTCGCTGGAAAGCGGCGCGGTAACGGCCCCTTAAAGGGGGACTGTTTGGTTTTCGGGGATGCCAAGGGCATGAACGGATAGTGCGCCACTAACCCAACTTTGCCGGGACGGCCCGGCGGCCGCCAGAAGGGCTTCGCCCCTCTGGACTCCCCTTTGCCTCCGGCGCAGCGAAAGCCCCTCGCTCCCACTCCTTCCCATTTCGGCACCGCCCAGACTCGCTTCCATGCTCGGCTGGCCGCTCGAGCCTTCCCTGGCTCTCGGCCTCATTCCCAGTCCTTCCCGCTCGGCGCTGCGAGTCGGCGCACGTGGACGGCTTACGCCGTGAGAGTCTGGTGCATGCCTCTCCTTTTTTTGTGCACCGGCTTTAAATCCATCTCGTCTCTTAGCAGCACTCTTCGAGCAAAGCCCAGAGCAAGCGACCACTACATCCATAGGAGGTGGTTTAGGGATGACAACAAAAAAGGGACGCCCGTCGGCGTCCCTTTTTTCGTTATCCGTCAGCCTCAGACAAAGAAGGCAAACAGCACCGCGGCCAGCGCCAGACGGTAGATAACGAACGGTTTCATGCCCATCCGGCCAATGGCTTTCAGGAACAGGTGAATACAGGCGTAAGCGGACACAAACGCCAGGCCCGCCCCCAGCAGCAGCGGGAACCAATCCACCGCCTGCGGCTCCTTCACCAGAGTCAGGGTCTCGTAGCCCACCGCTGCGGCGGTGATCGGGATCGACAGCAGGAAGGAGAACCGGGCCGCCACCAGGCGGTTAAAGCCCAGCAGCAACGCCGCAGTGATGGTGGCACCGGAGCGCGAGGTGCCCGGGATCAGCGCCAGCATCTGGGCCAGACCAATCATCAGCGCCAGTTGCCAGGTGACGTCCGCCATACCGCGACGTTCACTGGCGGTGGCATCGGCGTACCACAGCAGCAGACCAAAAATCAGCGTGGTGGTGGCGATCACCGTGGTGGAGCGCAGAGTGCTGGAGATGATGTCGTTGAACAACAACCCTGCCAGGCCCGCAGGAATGGTCGCCAGAATGATGTACCAGGCCAGACGGCTGGAATCACTGTGCTCACCGGTCAGGGAAACCAGCCAGTGGCGCAGCAGGTTGGAGATGTCCTCGCGGAAATAGATCATCACCGCCAACAGGGTGCCTGCGTGGGTCGCCACGTCAAAAGCCAGCCCCTGGTCTTCCCACCCCAGCATTTGGGCCGGAAGAATAAGGTGCGCAGAGCTGGAGATGGGCAAAAACTCAGTTAAGCCCTGAATAATGGCGAGTATCGCCGCCTGGATTGGATCCACGGAACAGGCTCCTTGTTAATCTTCAGAAGAGTGTTGTGGCCAGTCAAAGGCGACCGGCCAAAGCTGTTGCTGGGTTTTGTCGTACTGTTGCCAGAGGGTGGCCAGCGTATCGGGCTGCCCCGGTGGCACGCACTCCGGTGCCAGTTCGGCCAGGGGCCAGAGCACGAAGGCGTTATGGTAAATCTCAGGACGAGGCAGCACCACCGGGTTTTCGCACTGAATCTCATCGTAGAGAAGCAGATCAAGGTCCAGCGTACGAGGGGCAAACTTCTTCGCCCCTTTGGCGCGACCGTGAGCCTGTTCAATGGCTTTAAACGTCGCGACCACTTCGGCAATCGACTGGTCTGTGTCCGCCTGGGCCACCAGGTTGAGGAAATTGTCGCCCTCAAAGCCGACCGCTTCAGACTCAAACACGCGGGAGATGGTCAGATTGCGATAGTGGCTGGCCAGGTCGGCCAGCCCTTTGCGAATGTGCGCCTCAGCCTCAATATTGCTGCCCAGGCTGATGTAGATGCGGGCCATCAGAAATGCCCACGCTGGATCTGAACGCCCACGGTGCGGGCATTAGCAACGGCTCCAGGTTTACTGACCCGAACCCGCACGCCCGCCACCTTAAAATCGGTCAGGATCAGCGCCGCCACTTTCTCAGCCACGGTTTCCACCAGCTCGTGGGGATGATCCTGCACCAGCCCGGTCACCGCTTTGGAAACGGTGTCGTAGCACAGGGCTTTGCTGTAATCGTCGCCTGCGGCCGCCTCGCGGTTGTCCCAGGCCATCTCAAGATCCAGCACCAGGGTCTGGCGGATCTGTTTTTCCCACTCAAATACGCCGATAACGGCCTGACATTCGAGCCCCTGGATAAATACCTGGTCGGTCATGTTGTTACTGGCGCTCCCGCGATGGGTCAGATACCCTAGTTCGTCTGGACGGGCGGCGGCATTTTGCCCCGCTTTTGGGCGTCGGATGATAGCGTAACTGACTGGGGGAAAAAAGCGCAGAGATGGGGATGCTGACCGCGGGCCTGGCCCTGTTCGCTTACTTGCTGGGATCGGTTTCCAGCGCTGTACTGGTGTGCCGCTTATGGGGCTTGCCGGATCCCCGTGAGCACGGTTCCCACAACCCGGGGGCCACCAATGTGCTGCGCCTGGGTGGCAAACTGCCCGCCGTACTGGTGCTGCTGTTCGATATTCTCAAAGGCACCATCCCGGTCTGGGGCGGCTATTTCCTCGGTCTGGACCCCCTGGATCTGGCGCTGGTTGGCTTCGCCGCCTGCATGGGCCACATCTACCCGCTGTTCTTTGGCTTTAAGGGTGGCAAAGGGGTAGCCACCGCGTTCGGTGCCATGGCCCCCATCGGCTGGGACATGACCGGAGCGCTGATCGTCACCTGGCTTGTGGTGGCCCTGCGGTCCCGCTACTCCTCACTCGGCGCCATCGTGACCTGTCTGCTGGCACCGCTGTACACCTACTTCTTTAAAGAGCAGTACACCGTGTCGGTGGCAGTGGTTGCCGCCCTGATCCTCTGGCGCCACCGGGGCAACATCATCCGGCTGTGGCAGGGCACCGAGCCGAAGCTGGGCGAAAAAAAACGCCACGCGGAGTAAACCGCATGGCGTTTTAGGGCAGCCTGGCTCAGGCTTCAGGCGTCGACGCCTGACCGGGTGCCGACAGGGTATCCAGCGGCCAGCGCGGATAGCCCTTCACCAGCAGCGGCTGGCTTTCTCCCGCCTTAAGGCGTTGCAGACCGGCATAAGCGATCATTGCGCCATTGTCGGTGCAGAACTCCGGGCGGGGATAGAACACTTCCCCACCCTGCTTCTTCATCAGTTCCGCCAATTGTGCACGCAGATGCACGTTGGCGCTGACCCCACCGGCCACCACCAGACGCTTCAGTCCGGTTTCTTCCAGTGCCCGGCGACACTTAATCGCCAGGGTGTCCACCACCGCATCCTCAAAGGCTCGGGCGATGTCCGGCAGCGCCGCTTCCCCTTCCGCCGCAATGGTATTGGCGGCAAAGGTTTTCAGGCCGGAGAAGCTGAACTCCAGGCCCGGGCGGTCACACATCGGCCGCGGGAACTTAAAGCGACCCGGCTGCCCCTGTGCGGCCAGCTTCGCCAGCAGCGGGCCACCGGGGTAATCCAGCCCCATCAGTTTGGCGGTCTTATCAAACGCTTCACCGGCCGCATCATCAATGGACTCACCCAGCACCTGGTACTGGCCGATGCCATCCACCCGCACCAGCATGGTGTGGCCACCGGAGACCAGCAGCGCCACAAAGGGAAACTCCGGCGGGGTGTCTTCCAGCATCGGCGCCAGCAGGTGGCCTTCCATATGGTGTACGGCCACCGCCGGAATGCCCCAGGCGTACGCCAGCGAACGGCCGGCACAGGCTCCCACCAGCAGCGCACCAATCAGGCCCGGCCCGGCGGTATAGGCAATGCCATCCAGCGTGGAGGGATCAATATTGGCCTCAGCCAGTGCCTCACGCACCAGCGGCACCAGTTTACGAACGTGGTCCCGGGAGGCGAGCTCAGGCACCACACCGCCGTAATCGGCGTGCAGTTTTACCTGACTGTACAGCGCGTGAGACATCAGTCCCTGCTCATCGTCGTAGATGGCAATACCGGTCTCATCACAGGAGGTTTCTATCCCCAACACCCGCATGCTAAACTCTCGTCTTCTGGCCAAAGTGGCGCAATTCTAGCGCCGCTATCACCCTTAAGCCAGTCACGCTAAGTGGCACAGTCCTCGTGCCGCTATCATCCTTAAGCGAGTCACTGCTGTGACAGGCTTTACAAGGAGGCGAAGTTCAGAGTAGAATTTCGCACCATTTTGAATTGCGGCTGCTCAAAGAATGACCAGCCGCTTACCGAAATTTTTTCGAGGTGAAAGGCAGATGCCGGTAATCAAAGTTCGTGAAAATGAGCCCTTCGACGTAGCTCTGCGTCGTTTCAAGCGTTCCTGTGAAAAAGCAGGTGTACTGTCTGAAGTACGTCGTCGTGAGCACTACGAGAAGCCCACCACTGCTCGTAAGCGCGCTAAAGCTGCTGCTTCCAAGCGTCAAGCTAAGAAGCTGGCTCGCGAAAACGCCCGTCGTACTCGTCTGTACTGATCATGTCTCTGATCGAGCAGCTTAAAGACGCCCAGAAGGCGGCCATGCGTGCCAAAGAAAAGGCACGCCTGGGTACCATCCGTCTGGCTCTGGCCGCCATCAAACAGGTGGAAGTAGACACTCAAACCACCCTCGGCGATGATGAGATCACGGCAGTGCTGACCAAAATGGTTAAGCAGCGTCGCGATTCCATTAAGCAATACGAGGACGCCGGTCGTCAGGACCTGGCTGATGTGGAAGCCGCCGAAGTGGTGGTTCTGCAGGAGTTTCTGCCCCAGCCGCTGACTGAAGCTGAGCTGGACACCCTGGTTGAGAAGGCCATGGCTGACGCCGGCGCCAGCTCGATGCAGGATATGGGCAAAGTGATGGGCCTGCTGAAACCGCAGGTTCAGGGTCGGGCCGATATGGCCGTGGTGAGTCAGAAAATTAAGGCTCGCCTGGGCTGATCCCCTACCCGTGATCACAGCAACAAGCCGTGCCTACTGCACGGCTTGCTTGTTTTGTGATAAAGAACAGCGACATTCCCCCTGGAGGTACAGCGACACGTGGCCGGTCGAATTCCAAGAGACTTTATCGATCAACTGCTTTCACGCCTCGACATTGTCGAGCTGATCGATGGCCGGGTGAAACTGAAAAAAGCGGGCAAGAACTACCACGCCTGCTGCCCCTTCCATAACGAGAAAACCCCCTCCTTTACCGTCAGTCAGGATAAGCAGTTCTACCATTGCTTTGGCTGCGGCGCCCACGGCAACGCCATCGACTTTGTGATGGAGTATGACCGCCTTGAGTTTGTCGACGCCATTGAAGAACTGGCGGGACAGATGGGTCTGGAGGTTCCCCGCGAATCCAGTGGTGGCCGAGGTGGCCGCACCGGTGGCAGTGGCGGCACCAGCAAGCCTGCACAAGGCCCCAAGCTGGATGACCACTACGCCCTGATGAACTGGGCCGCCCGTTACTATCAGCAACAGTTGCGCCAGCATCCCGAACGGGAGCGGGTGATTGAGTACCTGAAGCAACGTGGCCTCGATGGGGAGACGGTACAACGTTTTGGCATTGGCTTTGCCCCTCCCGGATGGGACAGCCTGCTGGCTCAACAGCGGAGCAATAACCAGGCTCAGAAGCTGTTGGCCGAGTGCGGCATGTTGATCGAAAAAGAGGGCGGCAAACGCTACGACCGGTTCCGGGATCGTCTGATGTTCCCGATTCAGGACCGCCGTGGCCGGGTGATCGCCTTCGGTGGTCGGGTGCTGGGTGATGACACCCCAAAGTACCTGAACTCGCCGGAAACCCCGATTTTCCACAAGGGTCGAGAGCTGTATGGCCTCTACCCTTTACGTCAGGCCAGCCGAAACCCGGAGCGGGTTCTGGTGGTCGAAGGCTATATGGATGTGGTGGCACTGGCCCAGCACGGCATCGACTATGCCGTCGCGTCATTGGGCACGTCTACTACTGCCGATCACATTCAGGTTCTGATGCGTACCGCTTCTAAAGAGGTGGTGTGCTGTTACGACGGTGACCGCGCCGGCCGGGATGCGGCATGGCGGGCACTGGAAACCGCCCTGCCAATGCTGAAAAGCGGTAAGGCGCTGAAATTTATGTTCCTGCCCGATGGCGAAGACCCGGATACCCTGGTGCGTCAGGAGGGCAAAGAGGCGTTTGAAGCGCGCATTGCCAAAGCGATGCCGCTGTCCGATTACCTGTTCAGTCACCTGAGTCAGGACGCCGACATGAGCAGCGCCGAAGGCAAGGCCAGCTTTATCAGCCGCATCCGTCCGCTGATCGAACAGATTGGCGATGAGGTGTTGCGGGAAACGCTGATTCAGCGTCTGGAAAAGACCCTGGGCTGGGGAGCCCGGCAACATTTTCAGGCGCCGAAATCGGTGGCCAAGCCGCAGCAGAAAGCGCAACAAGGCCGAGGCACCCCGATTCGCCGTGCCGTCGCTCTGCTGCTGCAAAACCCGAGATTGGGTTATCAGCTGGAACCCCAGGTGGCGGTTCAGCATCTGCCGTTGGGCGGCATCGCCCTGCTGAAAGGGATGCTGGAAGTGTGCCGGCCGGCACCGCTGACCACGGCGCAGATGCTTGAGCGCTACCGTGACAGCGAAGAGTACAGCACGCTGAGAAAGCTGCTGGGCTGGGAAATTGAGGTGGAAGAACACCTCGACAAAGAGTTTTTTGACTGCCTGCAGTGGCTGAACCAGCGCTTTCTTGAGCACTTGTCCGAAACCCTGCAGCAGAAAGCCCGAGACGGCTCGATTACCGTCGAGGAAACGCGGAAGTTGTACGACGTGCTGGCCATCCTTAAGCGATCGCCCAAGGCTAGCGGCCACTAGACAACGCCGTTATAATAGGCTATTTGCGCATCAACAACTGCCATTCCAAGTTTCTAACCTTAAGTGGATGATATCAATGGATCAAACTCCGCAGTCGCAACTTAAGCTCCTCGTTGCCAAGGGCAAAGAGCAAGGCTATTTGACGTACGCCGAGGTGAACGATCACCTGCCGGCGGATATGGTCGACTCTGACCAGATCGAAGATATTATCCAGATGATCAACGACATGGGCATCCAGGTCTTTGAGTCCGCTCCGGACCAGGATGAGCTCATGATGTCTGAGGACGCCACCGACGAAGACGCTGCCGAAGCCGCTGCACAGGCTCTGGCAAGCGTTGAAGGTGAGCTCGGCCGCACCACCGACCCGGTTCGCATGTACATGCGTGAAATGGGCACCGTGGAGCTGCTGACCCGTGAAGGCGAGATCCTGATCGCCAAGCGCATCGAAGACGGTATCAACCAGGTTCAGTGCTCCATCGCCGAGTACCCGGAAGCGATCAGCTTCCTGCTGGATCAGTGGGACCGTTACGAAGCGGAAGAGATCCGTCTGGCTGAAATCATCTCCGGTTTCGTGACCGAAGAGGAAGAAGCCCCTACCGCCACCCACGTGGGTTCCGAGCTGCCGAAAGAGGAGCTGGACGACGAGGATGACGAAGAGGAAGAGGACGACGAAGAGGAAGAGACCACCAACGGTCCGGATCCGGAGCAGGCCAAAGAGAAGTTTGGCTCTCTGCGTGAGCACTACGAGCTGGTTCAGAAAGCGTTTGCCGAGCACGGCCGCGACTCTCTCGAAGCCGCCATGCTGATCACCCGTCTGTCTGAGCTGTTCAAAGAATTCCGCCTGGTACCGAAGCAGTTCGACGTACTGGTGAACAACATGCGCTCCATGATGGACCGCGTGCGTGTTCAGGAACGTCTGATCATGAAGATGTGCGTTGAGCAGGCCAAGATGCCGAAGAAGAACTTCCTGAAGTTGTTCGCCGGTAACGAGTCCGAGTTCACCTGGATCCAGGGTGAAATCGACGCAGGCAAGTCCTACAGCGCTTCTCTGGAGAGCAACCAGGAAGAGCTGCAGCGCTGCGTGCAGAAGCTGGCTCAGATCCAGGAAGAGACTGGTCTCTCCATCGCCAAGATCAAAGACATCAACCGTCGCATGTCCATCGGTGAAGCCAAGGCTCGCCGTGCCAAGAAAGAGATGGTTGAAGCGAACTTGCGTCTGGTGATCTCCATCGCCAAGAAGTACACCAACCGTGGTCTGCAGTTCCTCGATCTGATCCAGGAAGGCAACATCGGTCTGATGAAGGCGGTAGACAAGTTCGAGTACCGTCGTGGTTACAAGTTCTCCACCTACGCCACCTGGTGGATCCGTCAGGCGATCACCCGCTCCATCGCGGATCAGGCTCGTACCATCCGTATTCCGGTGCACATGATCGAGACCATCAACAAGCTCAACCGCATCTCCCGTCAGATGCTGCAGGAGATGGGCCGCGAGCCGACTCCGGAAGAGCTGGCTGAGCGCATGATGATGCCGGAAGACAAGATCCGTAAGGTGCTGAAGATCGCCAAAGAGCCGATCTCCATGGAAACGCCGATCGGTGACGATGAAGATTCCCATCTGGGTGACTTTATCGAGGACACCACCCTGGCTCAGCCGGTGGATTCCGCCACCGCTGAGAGCCTGAAAGCCGCCACCAACGAAGTGCTGGCTGGCCTGACCGCTCGTGAAGCCAAGGTTCTGCGGATGCGTTTCGGTATCGAAATGAACACCGACCACACCCTGGAAGAGGTGGGCAAGCAGTTTGACGTAACCCGTGAGCGTATTCGTCAGATTGAAGCTAAAGCGCTGCGTAAGCTGCGCCACCCGTCCCGCTCTGAAATTCTGAAGAGCTTCCTGGACGAGTAAGCCAAGCTTGCAGTCACAAAAAAGCCCCGCCATGCGGGGCTTTTTTTATGTTTACCAGCCGCGCCTTGGCGCAAACTCCCGCTCTTTGCCCTGGGCGCGTGCCGTGGCGATACGCTGATTTCGGCCCATCAGTACTTTGCACTGACGCCAGGTTTCCGCTGCCAGCAGCCGTCCCCGGCCCGGCAGATTATGCTCCCTGAACAAGCCTTTCACTGCGGCCAGCGCATCGGGGGAGCAAGCTAGGAGGGTGTCCACCATCTCGCGGGCACGGGCTTCCGGGTCATCACACACTTCCGTCACCAGCCCCAACTCCAGGGCGCGCTCAGCACCGATACGCTCAGCGGTCATGGCCAACCACAGCGCGTGGTCTGCGGCCATCAGTTCACGCAGGGCCAGACTGCCGCCCATATCCGGGATCAGCCCCCATTTGCCCTCCATAACGGAGAGGTCGCCATCCGGAGACACGATGCGAAAATCCGCCCCCAGCGCAATTTGCAGCCCACCGCCCCAGATGCGACCGTGCAACACCGCAATGACCGGCACCGGCAGGTCCCGCCATCCGGTGCTGACCCGCTGCGCCAGATTGGCCCGTCCCGGCCACCATTTGGCCAGCAGCCCCAGCGCCTGACGGGGTTTGCCCAGCACCGATTTCACGTCCAGGCCAGAACAAAAATCCTCCCCGGCTCCGGACAAGACCACCGCCCGGACCCGCCGGTCTTTAGCAATGGCTTTCTGTGCGGAAACAATGGCTTTGAAACTGTCCCAGTCCAGTGCGTTGCGTTTGTCCGGTCGATTTAACCGGACATAGGCCACGCCATTGCGCAGTTGATAATCGATTCGCTCATCCATAATACGTCTCCATGACATCCGACCAGTAACGTATCAGCTTTGTTAAAAGCATGACAACTATTGGGTTTTTCAATACACTGGCCCGGTTTTGAAGGAGTAATCCAGCAGGAGATGGGCAGTTGGCTGTACAGGTGTTGATCTGCGACGATTCCGCCATGGCGCGCAAGCAGTTGGCCCGTAGTCTCCCCGATGACTGGGACGCTGAAGTCCACTTTGCGGTGGACGGCCACGACGCTCTGGCTCAACTGGAGAAGCGTCGCTTTGACCTTATGTTTCTTGATCTCAATATGCCCAACCTGGACGGTTACGGCGTATTAGCCGAGCTCAAGGGCTGTCCCGACGCGCCCAGAGTGCTGGTGGTCTCCGCCGACATTCAGCCTCTGGCCTACCAGAAGGTGATGGATCTCGGCGCGCTCCACTTTCTGCGTAAGCCCATTGCCCCCGACGCACTGATCGAACAACTCCACCAGTTTGACCTCTATCGCAGTGGTGCGCTGCAAAAGCATGGCCACTCCGCCGTGGCGATGGACGATGCCCTGCGCGAAATCTGCAACATCGCCATGGGGCGCGCTGCCGACAATATGGCTAAGGTGTTGGGCGCCTTTATCGAGTTGCCCGTGCCCAAGCTGCGCCGACTCAAATCCAGCGAGATGGAGATGCTGCTGGCTGAGTCGTTCCAGGACGACACCCTGAAGGTGATCTCGCAGGGCTTTATCGGCAGCGGCATTGCCGGAGAAGCGCTGCTGCTGTTTGAGCAGAGCTGCTATGAGAGCATGGGCCGGTTGATGGGCATGGCGGAGGTAGACTCCGATGCCGCCCGCCTTGAGGTGCAGATGGACACCGCCAATCTGCTGTTTGCCTCCTTCCTCAATGGCCTGTCGGAGCAACTCCATATCCCCTTTTGTCAGAGCCACCCGGTGGTGCTGAGCGCCGTCCCCACCTGCCAGCTCCGGGGCGACACGCTGGCGGTAGAGATCAGCTACCGCCTGACAGACCATCAAATCCTGTGTGACCTGCTGCTGCTGTTCCCGCAAAACAGCCTCACGCGCCTGGAAAACAATCTGCAGTACCTGCTGGAGTTGCCGTGAACGAGCAAGAGATTGAACACCTGCACCGTCTGACCCAACTGCTTCAGGGCATCGAAGTGGGGCTGGTGGTGATCAACCGGGATTACCGCGTGC
Source organism: Marinobacter nauticus (assembly GCF_019801015.1). Taxonomy (GTDB): domain Bacteria; phylum Pseudomonadota; class Gammaproteobacteria; order Enterobacterales; family Shewanellaceae; genus Ferrimonas. Next base: position 35,831 of record NZ_JAHVJZ010000009.1, on the reverse strand, counting down.
AGCTCTGGAACGGTTTTATGGAAAACCACTCGGGTCTGAGCGCCAAGCAGGTTCGGGACCAATCCCTGTTTGACCTTTTTCCCGACCTTCCCAAGGCCTGGCTGATCAGTAAGCTTGAGGCGGCCTTTCTGCTGAACAGTCGCTCTTTTACCGTCTGGGAACAGCGCCCCTTTGTGTTCCCCTTTGCGTACTCCCGGCCCATCACCGGGGGTAACCAGAAGATGTGCCAGAATATGACGGTACAGCCGCTGCAGGACCTGCGTGGCGAGGTCAGCCACGCGGCGCTGATCCTGTATGACGTCAGCGTTCAGGCCGCCGATCGACGTCAGCTCGCGTCCGCCAATGAAAAGCTGGAGCGACTGAGCCAGATCGACCCGCTGACCGGCCTGGCCAACCGGCGCCAGTGGGAAAGAGCACTGGAGCAGGAGTTTCAGCGCTGCCGCCGTTATCAGCCACCCAGCTGTCTGCTGGTGGTGGATGTGGACCACTTTAAGAAGGTTAACGACGAGTATGGCCATGCCGCCGGCGACCAGGTACTGAACGAGCTGGGAAACCTCCTTGCACATTCGCTGCGCAAAACCGACATCGTGGCCCGCTATGGCGGTGAGGAGTTCGTGGTTCTGCTGACGGAAACCCGCATCGAACAGGGCAGAATGCTGGCTGAGCGCCTGCGCGAGGCCGTCGAAGCGATGGTACTGAAAGTGCCCCAGACCCTGTCCATCACCGTCAGTATTGGGCTCTGCTCCTATCACCACGAGCTGAGCTCCTCTCAGACCTGGTTTGAGGCAGCGGATAAAGCCCTCTACCTGGCCAAGCAGAATGGCCGCAACCGCCTTGAGGTGGCCAGGTGATTCGTGCCTATGTCAAAGCTGACCTGGCCGCCATCACCGCCATCTACAACCATTACGTGGAAAATGAGATCGCCACCTTTGAAGAGGTGGCGCTAACCGAAGCCGAAATGGGGTCACGTTTGGCGGGGATTGCGACGCAGTTTCCGGTGTTGGTGATGGAAGATGACAGCGGCCGCTGCATTGGCTACGCCTATGGCAACCACTTCAAGCCCCGCAGCGCCTATCGGTTTTGCGCGGAAACCACCATCTATATGACCCCGGGGCAACATCAGCGCGGCGCCGGCACCGCGTTATATCAGGCCTTGCTGGATGCCCTTGCCGCCCGGGGAGTACGTGAAGTATTGGGGGTGCTGACCCAGCCCAATCCCGCCAGCGAGGCACTCCATCGCAAGCTGGGCTATCAGCATAAAGGCACCCTCAGTGCCGTGGGATTCAAGTTTGGCCGCTGGCTGGATGTGGCCTTCTGGCAGAAGTCCCTTACAGAGCGTAACGCTTAAGCCGGTCCTCTTTTCGTCGCCCTGCCCCAACCCGACGGTCGTGCTTCAGCGGCTCCCAGCGTAACGCTTCGCGACGGTCGGTACTCTGACGACGCTGGACATGGCGCCGGTCCTCACCCATAAACTCCTTCATCTTGCTGCCTCCGCATTGCCCAAGTCCCAACTATAGCCAAGGCGGAGCAGGCGCGGCAGAGAACCTCAGACCAGTAGAAATCCACCTGCATAGCAGGTGGTTTTGATTCGCCCCCTAGAAGGGGGGCTATTTGGTTTTCGGGGATGCCAAAGGCATATACGGATAGTGCTCCACTCACCTCCTTTGCCGGGACGGCCCGGCGGCCGCCAGAAGGGCTTCGCCCCTCTGGACTCCCCTTTGCCTCCGGCGCAGCGAAAGCCCCTCGCTCCCACTCCTTCCCATTTCGGCACCGGCCAGACTCGCTTCCATGCTCGGCTGGCCGCTCGAGCCTTCCCTGGCTCTCGGCCTCATTCCCAGTCGTTCCCGCTCGGCGCTGCGAGTCGGCGCACGTGGACGGCTTTCGCCGTGAGAGTCTGATGCACGCCTCTCCTTTTTTGTGCACCGGCTTTAAATCCGTCTCGTCTCTGAGCAGTACTCATCGGGCAAAGCCCCGAGCAAGCGATCACCACCTCCATAGGAGGTGGTTTAGGGATGAAAACAAAAAAGGCAGCCATCTGGCTGCCTTTTCAGAATCAGGACTCGGCCTGTTCCGGTTCGATAAAGTAGGTGCCCCAACCGTCGTAAAGCACTTCGTGCTTTTCGGCCAGGCGGATAAGGGCTTCGCAGTCCTTATCCAGACGCTCGATATCCAGCTCATGCTCGGTGACGGCGTCACAGCAGAACACGATGGCACCGTCGTCCAGCTCCACCTCTTCGGCATCGTCTACGGCGAAGCCCGCTTTAAAGGCGTCGACTGCCAGCTTCTCCAGCGCGTCAAAGTCGGCACTGGCGAAGTGGTGTTCGATGGTGTACTGAGCATCGCGAACCGAGCCGTCAGCCAGCAGGGCTTCGACGATTTCGCGGGTCTCTTCCTGCTGTTCAGCAATCAGTTGTTCAATGGCCATGGGTGTCATTCTCCTCACGCAATGGGCGCATTATACCGCGGGGCTGACGCTGAGTCTGCGCGCCTCGGCACTGAGCTCATCAAATCGCTTCTGCATCACATCATGGACCTTTTTGGCCAGTTCGCGAACATCGTCGCGACCCATTCCTGCGGTACAGATCGGCTCCAGCGCTTCCACGATCACCACACCATTACGACGACGGCCAAGGTGGATACCGCTTTGACAGGAGGAGATCACCGGCACAATCGGCACACCGGCCTGAATGGCGGTGTGGAACGCCCCACTTTTGAACGGCAGCAGACCACGGCCACGGGAGCGGGTGCCTTCCGGGAAGATCCAGACCGACAGGGCCTTGTCACGAATGCTGCGGGCCGCTTTCTCAATGGTGGCGATCGCCTTTGAGCGGTTTTTGCGGTCGATCAGAATGTTGCCGGTCAGCCAGTAGAGCTGACCAAACAGCGGGATCCACACCAGGCTCTTTTTGCCGATGCTGACAGTGCCCTTAGGCACCATGCTGCTCTGAATGAAAAGATCGAAGTTGTTCTGATGGTTACCAACAAACACCACGGCGTGGTCGTTGGTCAGATGCTCCTGACCGCGGCGAATCACCTTCACCCCCAGCAGCGGAGACACCTTACCAAAGTAACGGGCGATCCGGTGTACGTTGTCCCGATGGAACGGCTGAAGCAGCGCGTAGAGCAGCGACAGCAGGAACACCAGCACCAGCAAAACCGCCAACAGAAGGGAACGGAAAAGCAACAGCACGCATACAACTCCGAAAATAAAAGGCCGCCCAGTATAGGGACTGGACGGCATTCAGGCAACGATTTCGGTTAACGCTTGTGCGCTGAGTGTTCAATCCTTCAGCCACAGATGGGGCGCGGTCAGCCGGGCCTGCAGGCGCTCGTAGAACTGCGCCAGATGCAGCCCATCCGCCAGCCCGTGATGGGCCTGAATCATGATCGGCATCAGGGTGCGGTCCGGCTGCACATCGTACTTGCCCCACATGATGCGCGGCACCGAGCAGACCGGATTCATCGGCATCGGCTGCACCATCTGGGTGAAGCGCAACCAGGGCACACAGGAGTGATAGACCATGTTGTCACTGCCTTCCGGCTCGCCGTTATAGAGGTTGGGGGACGCCGCCGCATTGGCCAGCACCGCATCCGCGGCCTGATTGAACGAGGCCCAATCCTTCTGCCAGGGGATGGTGGTAAAGCGCACCTGCTGATCGCTTCCCAGCGCGGTAACGGCACAATCCAGACGATCAAACTCCACCACCTGACCCTCGCGGATCCGCCAGCGCATCCAGGGCAGTTCCTGAGCCACCAGGGTGCAGGCGTAGAGGATCGCCCGATAGGCGGACAGGCCATGGGCTTTACAGTGCGCCAGCAGCGTATGCACCTCAACATCGGCGCAGATCCCTACATAGGGCAGATCCACGTTCTGGTAGTGGTCAAACTGTTGTTGGCGGGGGAAATCTTCAGGAGAAAGGATACGCATACTGCCGGTCCATGAGCGTTTTTTCGGCCCACTATAGGCAGTTCGCCGATTCAGGGCCAGCCAAAAAACACCGGGGCCACACTGGGCCCCGGCAATCGGTTTTATTCGGCTTCGGACCCCGCCTCAGCGACATCGACCTTATCGACCCGCTGCAGGCCACGGGGCAACTTATTGCCTCGTCGGCCACGCTCTCCGAGGTAGTGGTCCAGATCACTGCTCTTCAGGGTCAGCTTGCGTTTGCCCGCCCACAGCGTGATTTGGGCGCCGACCGGCAGCACCACCAGGTGTTTGACGTACTCTTCGCGGGTTTTCGCCCGCTCTGAGGGGATGCCGATGATCTTGTTGCCTTTGCCCTTGGCCAGAACCGGAAGCTGAGCCAGCGGGAACAGCAGCATGCGGCCTTCGGTGGTGATCGCCAGCAGGCGGTCATTGGCCTGGTCACGGATCCGCTGCGGCGGCAGGATCTCCGCCCCAACCGGCACGGTCAACAGCGCTTTACCGGCCTTATTGCGGCTCACCATCTCCTTAAACTGGCCGACAAAGCCGTAACCGGCATCGGTGGCCAGCAGGAAGTGCTCCTCGTCCTGACCCATCACCACATGCTCAAGCCGCGAACCGGCCACCAGGTTAAAGCGGCCGGACAGCGGCTCACCCTGGCTGCGCGCCGACGGCAGGCTATGGGGCTCAGTGGCGTAGGCACGGCCTGAGCTTTCCAGGAACACCACCGGTTGGTTGCTGCGGCCCCGGGCGTGGTCCAGATAGCCGTCGCCCGCACGATAGGAGAGGGATTCCGGGTCCACATCGTGGCCTTTGGCACAGCGGCCCCAGGCTTTCTGGCTCATCACCACCGTCACCGGCTCCGCCGGGGTCAGCTCCTGCTCGGTCAGGGCGCGGGCTTCACTGCGCTCCACCAGCGGGCTGCGACGGTCGTCGCCGTAGGTTTCCGCATCCGCCAGCAGCTCTTTCTTCACCAGCGTTTTCAGACGACGCTCGGAGGAGAGGATCAGCTCCAGCTTATCGCGCTCCTTGGCCAGCTCATCCTGCTCAGCGCGGATCTTCATCTCTTCCAGCTTGGCCAGCTGACGAAGCTTGATCTCCAGGATCGCTTCCGCCTGCTTCTCGGACAGGCCAAAACGGCTCATCAGGGCGGCTTTGGGTTCATCCTCGCTGCGGATGATCTCAATCACTTCGTCGATATTGAGGAAAGCGATCAGCAGGCCTTCGAGGATATGCAGGCGAGCCAGTACTTTATCCAGACGGTATTGCAGACGGCGACGGACGGTTTCGGTCCGGTAGACCAGCCACTCGGCCAGAATCGATTTCAGATCGCGCACGCCGGGACGGTTATCCAGGCCCAGCATGTTGAGGTTAACCCGGTAGCTCTTTTCCAGATCGGTGGTGGCGAACAGGTGCGCCATCACCTGGTCCAGATCGATGCGATTGGAGCGCGGCACAACCACCAGGCGCACCGGGTGCTCATGATCGGATTCGTCCCGCAGGTCGGTCACCATCGGCAACTTCTTGGCCTGCATCTGACCGGCGATCTGTTCAATCAGCTTGCTGCCGGACACCTGGTGCGGCAGCGCGGTGATCACAATCTCACCGTCCACCACTTCGTACACCGCCCGCATCTTCACCGAGCCGCGACCGGTCTGGTACAGCTTGGCGATCTCCGCTTTGGGGGTGATGATCTCGGCGGCGGTCGGATAATCCGGCCCCTGCACAAACTCCATCAGCTCGGCCAGTTCCGCTTTGGGGTTGTCCAGCAGGTGGGCACAGGCGGACGCCACTTCCCGCGCGTTATGAGGCGGGATGTCGGTGGCCATCCCCACCGCAATGCCGGTGACACCGTTGAGAAGAATGTGCGGCAGCCTGGCAGGCAGCAGCTTTGGCTCCTTCATGGTGCCATCGAAGTTGGGCCCCCACTCCACCGTGCCCTGACCCAGCTCGGACAGCAGCACTTCGGAGAAGCGGGACAGACGGGATTCGGTATAACGCATCGCCGCGAAGGATTTCGGATCGTCCGGCGCACCCCAGTTACCCTGACCGTCCACCAGCGGGTAGCGATAGGTGAAGGGCTGTGCCATCAGCACCATCGCTTCGTAACAGGCGCTGTCACCGTGGGGGTGGTACTTACCCAGCACGTCACCCACGGTACGGGCGGACTTCTTGTACTTGGCGGTGGCGCTCAGCCCCAGCTCGCTCATCGCATAAATGATGCGTCGCTGTACCGGCTTGAGGCCGTCCCCGATGTGCGGCAGGGCCCGGTCCATGATCACGTACATGGCGTAATTCAGGTAGGCCTGCTCGGTGAACTGGCGCAGAGGCTGCTGCTCCACACCCTCCAGACTCATCGCGTTGTGGTCGGTCATGGTTCTCACTTTCCGGCGTCGCCGGGGTTGTAACTGAGCCGGTAGATCCGGCCTTTCAAATCGTCAGAAATCAGCAGTGAGCCATCCGGGTGGGGCAGAAATGCCACCGGACGGGCCAGCGGTGTCTGACCATCCAACCAGCCATCCACCACCACTTCGTAGCCACCGTTTTCACCGTCGCCGGGGATCAGCGCGCTGATCAGGTAGCCCACTTTGCTGCTGCGGTTCCAGCTACCGTGCTCGGCGATAAAGAGCGCGTTGCGGTAGCGGTCGGGGAACTGCTCCCCTTGGTAAAAGTGCACCCCTAACGGGGCAACGTGGGCCTGCAGCCGGGCGACCGGATCCACAAACCCTGTTTTCATTTCAGCCGTCGGGACAAATTCCGGATCCGCCACTTCGCCGCCGTGCCAGTAGGGGTAGCCGAAGTGGCTGCCCACTTTTTCCAGTCGGTTGATCTCATCCGGCGGACTGTCGTCCCCCAGATGGTCACGGCCGTTGTCGGAGAACCAGAGTTCGCCGGTGTCCGGATGGAAGTCGAACCCCACGGAGTTGCGGACGCCACGGGCCAGCACTTCGCGGCGGCCACGCTCCAGATCCAGTGCCAGAATGGTGGCGTACGGCTCGGCCGGGTTGCAGATATTGCAAGGCGCGCCCACCGGCACCACCAATCGCCCATCCGGAGCAAAATCCAGATACTTCCAGCCGTGGTGGGCATCGCTGGGCAGGTCATTCACCAGCACCTCGGGCTCACCCGGCGCCTCAAGGCGTGACTCAATGTCGCGGTAAACCAGGATCTGGCTTACCGCCGCCACGTAAAGGTCACCGTCGCGAAACGCGATGCCGGAGGGGAGAAACAGCCCCTGAGCCAGCACGCTGACTTTATCAGGATGACCGTCGCCATCGCTGTCGGTCACGGCGTGCACCTTGCCGGCTTTGCGGGAGCCGACAAAGAGCGTGCCTTTGTCGCCCCAGGCCATCTGTCGGGCGTTCTCCACGCCATCGACATAGAGCTCAATCTGGAAGCCTTCCGGCAGGTTGGCTTCGGTCACTGCGGGTGCAGCGGAAACCGCGGGGGCCAGCAGTGCCAGAGTGGTGGTCAGGATCCGTCCCAGTTTCATCCTTGCTCCTGTCAGTTTTCCAGGTCCGCCAGGTCGCCATTGCGCTCCAGCCACTCTTTGCGGTCACCGGATCGCTTCTTAGCCAACAGCATGTCCATCAGCGCCATGGTGGCTTCCGCGTCATCGACGGTCAGCTGCACCAGACGGCGGGTGTTGGGGTCCATGGTGGTTTCACGCAGCTGCACCGGGTTCATTTCACCCAGGCCCTTAAATCGGGTCACCTGCACTTTGCCGCGCTTGTTTTCCGCCTTGATGCGGTCGAGGATGCCCTGCTTTTCACCTTCATCCAGGGCGTAGAACACCTCTTTGCCCACATCGACCCGGAACAGCGGCGGCATCGCCACATAGACGTGGCCGTGCTCAACCAGAGTGCGGAAGTGCTGCATAAACAGCGCACACAGCAGTGTGGCGATGTGCAGACCGTCCGAGTCCGCATCCGCGAGAATGCAGATCTTGCCGTAACGCAGTCCGGTGATGTCTTCGGAATCCGGGTCACAACCGATGGCCACGGAGATGTCGTGCACTTCCTGAGACGCCAGCACTTGTGCCGCGTCCACTTCCCAGGTGTTCAGGATCTTACCGCGCAGCGGCATGATCGCCTGGAACTCTTTGTCCCGGGCCTGTTTGGCACTGCCGCCCGCAGAGTCACCTTCCACCAGGAACAGTTCGCCTCGGCTGGCGTCCTGGCCGCTGCAGTCGGTCAGCTTGCCCGGCAGCGCCGGACCGGAGGTGACCTTCTTACGGGCCACCTTTTTGGCTTTGCGCAGACGGCTCTGGGCATTATTGATGCACAGCTCCGCCAGCAGTTCGGCCTGATCGGTGTGCTCATTCAGCCAAAGACTGAACGCGTCACGTACCACCCCGGAAACAAAGGCCGAGGATTGACGGGAGGAGAGACGCTCCTTGGTCTGGCCGGCAAACTGGGGATCCTGCATCTTGGTGGAGAGGATGTAGCTGGCTTTGTCCCAGATGTCCTCGGGGCCCAGCTTAATGCCACGGGGCAACAGATTGCGGAATTCACAGAACTCCCGCATCGCTTCCAGTAGGCCCTGGCGGAAACCGTTTACGTGGGTACCGCCCTGAGCCGTGGGGATCAGGTTTACGTAGGACTCGCCCACGCTGTCGCCCCCTTCCGGCAGCCAGAGCACCGCCCAATCCACCGCTTCATTGTTGCCGGAGAAGCTGCCTACAAAGGGCTCTTCCGGCAGCTTCGGCCACTCTTTGACGGCATCCACCAGATAGTCACGCAGGCCATCCACAAAATGCCACTCGTGGCGCTCGCCTTTGATTTTGTCATCAAAGCGGATCTTCAGGCCCGGGCAGAGTACCGCTTTGGCACGCAGCAGGTGGATAAGGCGCGAGGCGGAAAACTTTTCGGTGTCGAAGTACTTCGGGTCCGGCCAGAAGTGCACCCGGGTGCCGGTGTTGCGACGGCCACAGCTGCCGATCACAGTCAGATCCTGAACCTTGGCGCCATGTTCAAAGGCGATCTCATACACCTGGGCATCGCGGCGAACCGTCACCTCGACCCGGCGGGACAAGGCGTTCACCACGGAGATGCCGACCCCGTGCAAACCACCAGAGAACTGGTAGTTCTTGTTGGAGAACTTACCCCCCGCGTGCAGACGGCAGAGGATCAGCTCGACCCCGGGCACGCCCTCTTCCGGGTGAATGTCCACGGGCATACCACGGCCATCATCGATCACTTCCAGCGAGTGGTCAGGATGGAGGATCACCTGGATCTCACTGGCGTGTCCGGCCAGGGCTTCATCGACACTGTTGTCGATCACTTCCTGGCCCATGTGGTTCGGGCGGGTGGTCTCGGTGTACATGCCGGGGCGTTTCTGCACCGGCTCCAATCCACTGAGTACCTCAATGGCATCAGAGGTATATTGCGTGCTCATCGGGCGTTCCAATTAGGCGTTATCGGGCCATCATAGCCATGGCCCCGGCGTAGGTTCAAGCGAGTCCCAAAAAGGCAAACGCCTCAGGAAGGCGTTGTTCAAACCCTTGAAAACTGTGGTCACCGCCACGCTCAATGCGCAGCTGGCTTTGGCGATACTTGGTTTCAGCCTGGCGATAATCCAGAACCTCATCGCCGGTTTGCAGCAACACCAGATAGCGATCCGGGTGTTGCAGCGAAGGCGTATCCAGTGCCTGCAGATCCCCCATGTGCTCCGGTTCGACCCGGTAACGTTCCCCGGTATAGGGGTTCTCCTGTTCACCGATGTAATCGGCCAACAGTTCATAGGGTCGGACCGCCGGATTGATCAGCACCGCCCGCAGTTGAGTCGGGCCGGTATCCCTGACCAGGGTTTCCATCAGGTAACTGGCCAGGTAGCCCCCCAGGGAGCTGCCCATCAGGCGCAGCGGCTCTCCCGCCATCAGCGCACTCTCCGCCAACAGCAGGATCTGCTCCCGAACCCGTTTGGGCTCGGTGGCCAATCGCGGCATCGCCACCGGTTCGTTGGGGTGAAAATGGGCCAGATATCGGGCCACTTGTGTGGCCTTGGTGGAGCTGGGTGCGCTGTTAAATCCGTGCAGATAGAGGAGCATGGGATCCTTTCCTTGTCCTCATCCGGCTCAGTATCCCGTTGCGCTGGGGTCCGGCACAAATGCGGTACCGTGCAAACGCTTGACCTCGGTGGTCAGGGTGCCGTCCGGATGGAGGCTCAGCATTCGATATCCCGGCTGGGCCCGGTCCAGGGCAAAGCCGTCGTTTTTGGGCAGAAACTGGATGCTGGTGGAAGGCACCGCCAACAACCGGATGTGCTCATGCCTGATGTCCATCTCCTGATGAACGTGACCCCATATCACCGCCTTCACTTGAGGATAGCGACTGAGCAGGGCCAAAAATTCGGCGCCATTGTCCAATCCGTGCTGATCCAGCCAGGCACAGCCGGTGGGTTTGGGGTGGTGATGGAGCGCAATCAGCGTCGGGCAGGCTTCGGCACTGCTCAGCACACCGTGCAACCAGCGCAGTTCATCCAGAGCAAGGTGGCCAGCCGGCAAGCCCAACACCGTGGAGTCGAGCATCAGAATCTGCCAGTTGCCCGCCTGGATCCGACGGCCGTACTGCACGGCAGTATCACCAAGGGAGTGGCTCATCAGGCCCGGCGCGTCGTGGTTGCCCGGCAGGGCATAGGTGGGCAGAGCCAGGGGTGCAACGGCTTCGGCAAAGTGCAGGTAGGCGGTGGCACTGTGATCCTGGCTGATGTCGCCAGTGGCAAGCAGCAGATCCAGTGGGCCCTCTTCATCGAGCTGACTGACAACCGCGTTCAGGCTTTGCCAGGGATTGATGCCAAGAAATCCCGCTGCCTTGTTGGCAAACAGGTGGGGATCACTGATCTGGGCCAGGCGGATCACCCCATTCTCATCCTTGGGGGTGAGGGTATCCACACAGATGGTCACGTTTTCCGACTCTCCTCGCTGCGGTTGACGGTCAGCCATTCTCGCTGGTTGAACTGAGCCAACAACTCGGCAAGAAACAGATTTACCTGAAATTTTTCGTTGGGCTGCAGCATACGATCATTCGGATAGTCATACACCGGCAACAGCCGCTGAATCTGTTGGCTGGTTAACACTTCTGCCAATCGGGCGTCATGATACAGCCGGATGCTCATTTTTGGCACCGTTACGTGTGGGATGGGGTCAGAAATCCGCTCTAGCTCCAATAATTCCGTGTAGGGTGTGCACTCAAGCACACGAATCCGCAGTTGCACCTCCTGCTGTGGGTGTTGCCACAAATACGGCCCGTCGCCCTGCTGACGACGCGCCCGCACCAGCAGTCGAAGCAAGGCTTGATAGTTGCGGCCACAGATCCCCAGAAACCGCGCTAAGTCCGGGACATAGCGGCGATTCATCGGGGCGCCGACCCAAACAGGGTCTCCCGCTTCAGGGCCAGCCATTGCAGGCCAACAATGGTGCTGGCGTTATCGATGGTGCCGTCCTCTATCCAGCGCATCGCCTCCTCCCGGCTGACCACGTGGCGCAGAATGTCCTCATGCTCATCCGCCAGGCCGAACAGCGCTTCGCCCGGCTCGGGGGCATCAATCTCAGCCAAATAAAGGTAAATCCGCTCCGAGCAACCGCCGGGGCTGGGTAAGTAACTGTAAAGAAAAGTCAGACTTTTTGGGGACAGTCCGGTCTCCTCCTCCAGCTCCCGTCCCGCCACCGATTCCGGCGCTTCGCCATCCTCAATAATGCCGGCAGGTAACTCGAGCAGCCAGGGGGTTTGGCTGGTCCGCGCCGCGGGCACGCGCAGCTGCTCAACCAGAATCACGCAGTCACGGATCGGGTCGTAAGGCAGTACCACTGCGGCATCGCCACGTTCGAACACCTCCCGCTCGACCGGCTCACTCCACTGCCCATCAAAGCGTTGATGGCGGAAGGTGACCTGCTCCATAGAAAAAAAACCCTGGAACAGGGGCTTGCGTTCCAGGATGGTCAATTCGGATTTCCCATACTTGTGCACCCGGTCTTTTGACATTTTTCCTCTGCTATTTACCTTTCATTCAGCCAGATTTATATGTGTTCTGTTACACTTAGCGCGTCAATTTACGTTGACTTAACAGCGTGAGATTCAGTTAACTATCGCTGTCAAAGTCATCGTCGTCTAGGGGAACTCGCGGGGTCCCGCCAATATTTCAGCCGGCCTGCCCACAGGCGGGCCTGTTTTTGTGAAGAATTAAGGATTAGGAATGAACTTCAAATTGCGTTCCGTCTGTCTGGCTGTCGGCCTTGCGTCCGCCTCTTACGCCGCACAAGCGGACGACCTGCTGCAAATCTATCAGCAAGCCCTCGCCAAGGACCCCATTCTGCTTCAGGCAAAAGCCAACCGCGACGCTGCCTATGAAGCCATTGGTGAAAGCCGTGCCAGTCTGCTGCCGCAAATTAATGCCACTCTGGGCTACAGCAACACGCTCTACAACCGTGAAGATGACACCCGTGAAGACGACGGCTTCAACGGTCGCCTGTCTCTGAGCCAGAGCATCTACAATCACGCTAATTACGTGAATCTGGACCTGACCAAACAGGCCGCCAGTCAGGCTGAGCTGGCCTACAACCTGCAGGTACAGAGCCTGATTGTTCGTGTATCCCAAGCGTATTTCGATGTGCTGTCCGCCCAGGACAACCTGGATTTTGTCCAGGCCAACAAGCGCGCCATTGAGCGTCAGCTGGAGCAGACCAAGCAGCGTTTTGCCGTGGGTCTGACCGCCATCACCGACGTGCACGAAGCCCAGGCACAGTTTGACCTGGCCGTCGCCAATGAAATTCAGGCCCAGAACAGCCTGGAAAACAGCTACGAAGCCCTGCGCGAGATCACCGGCATCGCCCACGATGACCTGAACATTCTCGACACCGTCCGCTTCAGCCCGAGCGCGCCGACCCCGACCAGCCACGAGCAGTGGCAGACCATCGCGGAAGATTCCAGCCTGCAGCTGCTGATCGACCGTCTGGGCGTCGAGATCGCCAAGCAGCAGATCAGCCTGGCCAAAACCGGTCACCTGCCGAGCGTCGGCCTGACCGCCAGCTACAACGAGAACTCCTCGTTCAGCAACATCCCGGATAACGGCGAAGGCACCATTGGTGTTGAAGTGGCGATTCCGATCTTCTCCGGTCTGGCGGTATCCAGCCAGGTGAAGCAGGCCAACTACAACTACGTAGGCGCCCAGCAGAGCCTGGAAGAGACTCACCGCAACGTAGTGCGTAACCTGCGTGCCAGCCTGAACAACGTTAACGCGTCCATCAGCTCCATCCGCGCCTTCGAGCAATCCGTGATCTCCGCTGAGAGTGCACTGAAAGCCACCGAAGCCGGTTTCGAGGTGGGCACCCGTACCATCGTTGACGTGCTGAACTCCACCCAGCAGTTGTACAGCGCCAAGCAGCAGCTGTCTGATGCCCGCTACGGTTACATCGTGGCGGTACTGGCCCTGAAACAGGCCGCCGGTACCCTGTCCGAAGAGGACGTCACCATGATCAACCAGGGTCTGCGTCAGGCCACCGCCGCTGACAACGACGGTGATCAGAAGCAGTAATCCTGCTGAATCAAAAAACCCGCCAAATGGCGGGTTTTTTTATGCCGGTAACAGCGGACTCAGAACGCCAGTTCAGCGCCCAGGAACCAGCCATCCTGACTCACGTCAGCGGTGATGCCGTTAAAGTTGCGCACATCGAAATCGTGCTGACGGTAACCACCGCGCAGGTTCAGATCGAACGCAAAGATGTCCAGGCCATAGCCCAGACCCAGCTGGTAATCGCTGATCTTGCGGTCGGAATAGTTGGTCAGGGACACATCCGCAAACGCGAACAGGCCGGTGCCCACCAGATTAAAGCGGCTGCGGGCGTAACCCATGAACACGCCTTTATCGATGTCCTGGCTGTCCCAGCCGCTGGTGCCCGCTTCGCCGGTGTAAAGGCGGTAGTTCACACCCAGATCCAGTTCCAGACCCGGGTTATCCAGCAGCTCGTAGTAGAAGATGAAATCGGTGTTGGTCAGATCCAGATCCGCGCCCTGGCCCGCGGTACCCAGCGCGTTGTAGCGCACCATCAGGTTCGGCAGAATCGGGATAAAGTGCTCAAACGCGGCGTAGGCACTGATGCGACTCTTGTCGTTCCAGGCCGGCTCGTCCGCTTCCAGTTTGCCGTCCGTGGACACAAAGTAGAGGTCCATACCCGCTTTAACGCCCAGCACATCCGCCTGGGCAGGCACCGCAACACTTGCCGCCAGAGCGACAGCCAACATGCTCGGTTTCAACTTCATGGTGTAGTTATCCTTGAGTCAGTAGTTGTTTTAAATCAATCAGGGCGGCATTGGCCCGGGAGATGTAGTTCGCCATCACCAGAGAGTGGTTTGCCACCAGGCCAAAGCCACTGCCGTTAAGAATCATTGGGCTCCAGACCGTTTCCTGCGTGGCTTCCAGTTCACGGATGATCTGCTGCAGGCTGACCCGGGCGTTCTTTTTGTCGAGTACCGGGCCAAAGTCCTCTTCGATGGCCGTCATAAACGCCAGCAGCGCCCAGGTGTGGCCACGAGCCTCGTAAAAGACGTCGTCAATCTTCCACCAGCTGGTGCGCACCATATTGCTGCTGGCACTGCCGGTGGACTGGCGGGCACCGGTGTCCCCGGCCAGGTTGGTATCCAGACGCTCCTGGCCGACACTGGCCGCCAGTCGCTGTGACAAACTGCCCAGTCGCTTGCCCACCTCATCGAGATAGCTCACCAGGTTGTCCGCACGGGCGTAGAACTGCGCATCTTCATTAGTGGCATCGAGGATGTCAGCGCGATAACGCTCCAACGCTTCGATCGCATCCCGGTATTCCGATTCAGCCCGGGGCATCATCCAGCTGCGATGGTCAATGTTGAACTTCGGCTGAGCCAGCTGGAGATCTTTGTTTTCCGCCGACTGCGACTGCGAGCGGGAGAACTCGCGGCGCATCATCAAAGAGATGTCCCGCAATTGCTCCAGCGCGCCGAACTCAAACGCCGGCATGTTATCCATCATCACCGAAGGCGGCATGATGTCGTTGGAAAGAAAGCCACCGGGCTTATCCAGCAAGGTGCTCGCCACCTCGATCACCGCAGTGGTGGTGGCATATCCGACAACCGTTGGCCCCTCTGCGGGACGCATACGCTCAGTGCTGATGGGGTTGGGCTCAACACTCCACCAGACGGCGATCAGGTAGTTGATCAGCAGGACAGCAACAATGCCGATCCCCAGCCACTTTTTATTGACGGCGACCATGGCGAGCTCCTTGTTTAATGGTGGTGATGGTGGTGATGACCCTGGTCTTCTTCACCGGCGCGGGTAACGGTCAGGGGCACCACTTTCGATTCCGCATGACGGAATTGGAGTTCACAGCTTAGCTGCTCCCCCTCTTTCAACGGCTGGCTCAGACCCATCATCATCAGGTGATACCCCCCCTGAGTCAGGGCAACCGCTTCGCCCTGTTTCAGCTCAATCGCTTCCACCGGACGCATCTTCATCATGCCGTCTTCCTGCAGCAGCGTGTGCAGCTCGGTGGTCTTCACCCCGTCGCACTTTGCCCCCAGCAAGGCATCATCCCGGTCGGTGCTGGTCAGCACCAGGTAACCGGCCGTATTCGGCACACTTGGTGGCATGGCACGAACCTGGGGGTCCTGGACCTCAATGGCCGCCATCGCGGAGAACGTGCAGAGCAGAGGGAAAAATCCAAACAAGCGTTTAAACATCACTCACCATCCTTTAGACTGAGTTTTGTGCAACAGGACCGCACCCTCAGGAGAGACCATGGACCTCATAACCGTGCACCGTGACGATGCCGTCATGGTACTGACCCTCAACCGCCCGGACAAGCGTAATGCACTGACTCAGCAGATGTATTCAGCGTTGCGTCAGGCGCTGACCGAGGCGGAGCAGGACGACAATGTCCACGTCATCCTGCTGCAGGGTGACGCGCAATGTTTCACCGCCGGCAACGACCTCAACGATTTTCTCAGCTGTGGCCCCCTCACCGCCGAGTCCCCGGTCATTCAGTTCCTGCAGATCCTACCGACGCTGAAAAAACCGATGGTGGCTGCGGTCTCCGGTGCTGCGGTGGGGATCGGCACCACAGTACTGCTGCATTGTGACCTGGTTTACGCCAGCACCAGCGCCAAATTCCAGCTCCCGTTCGTCAATCTGGGGCTGGTGCCCGAAGCGGGTTCCAGCGTACTGCTGCCGGCATTGTGCGGTTACCCCAAAGCGGCCGAACTGTTGCTGCTGGGCGAACCGTTTGATGTGACCACCGCGGAGCAACTCGGCCTGGTCAACGCGGTGGTCGAACCGGACGCCGTTTTACCGTTGGCTCTGAGCAAAGCCCAGGCGTTGGCCGCCAAGCCCCCCAAAGCGCTGATGGCCTCCAAAGCACTGCTCAGACAAAGCCGTCCTGCCAACCTGGCGGACGCCATGGCTGCAGAGCTGGCCCAGTTTTCTGAGCGGCTGGTCAGTGACGAAACCCGGGCGGTGATTGCCAGTCGCATCGCCAGGCGATAGAAAAAAAGGGCCCCGCATCTGCGGGGCCAAGGCTGGTTGCGCTAGCTTAGGAGTGCCGGTCGGCGTCACGTCGCCGACCCAGCCACAGACGACCAATCCATCGTCCAAGGAGAACTCCGATACCGGCCAGTGTCAGAAGAACGGGCCACCAGCTGCCCCATTCCCCCAGTGCCACTGAGCGGATGTCCACCACGCCGATCACCAGGACCAGGCACAGCAGCAAAATTATCAGTAACCACGCCATGACTTCGGCATCAGCCATGCGGCGGCGAGGTAGATCAGCACCATTTTCAGCGGCGCTACCAGGGTCAGTCCTACAACAGCCAGGCGGGTCCAGTTCACGGACCAGTCAAGACGGTGGGTCAGTCCGGCGATAACGCCAAAACACCATGCTTGCGGCTTTGCCTTTGCGAAACTCATAAGTCCTCCCTTACGCATCCTTTAAGACCAGCGGCGCACCGTGCGCTTCCAGTCCAGACCCAGGGCGATGGCGGCGCTCAGGGCCCAGCCCAGCAGCGGCATAACCATCACCCACAGAGTCGGTTGCATCATTCCCATTACTTGCTCCCGCCGATAACCGGCTCAACAGTGCGCTTGGCCAACAGTTGCTCATCAGCAGCCGGGACCGGACCAAAGGCGTCTTTAACCTGCTGCTGTACGGAGCGGGTGACGTCACGGGTTACTTCGGTGCGCATCTCATTGATGGAAGCGCGGATGGCGGCATCAATGGCCTGTGCCAGGGTTTGGGTTTCACCAGCATGTGCGGCAGGAGCCAACAGCGCTGATACGGCCAGGGTTGCAAACAGAGTGCGACGAACAGTGTTGAAGCGTGACATGGTGATTCCCTCTTTCAGTGTGTTTAGTGTCGATGACAACAAGGTATTAACAAAGGGCGTGCCAACTTTTCAGAAACGCCTAACACACTGTTATTTAAGGGATTTAATTTTTTGGTGGGAAGCCAGTGATTGGCTCATATGGGGAAGGTTGGAGGAAATGGTGGATTTGACCACAGCTTTGGTCAAATCCACTACCGACTGAATCAGGCCTCGCGGGCGGCTTGCGGCAAACTGGCCAGAGCATCGGCCAGGACCTCGGCGCCCATGCCCGGAAGGTGGGCATTCTGAGCCAGATAACGGCGCCACTGGCGGGCACCTGGCATGCCGTTAAACAGCCCCAGCATATGGCGGGTCACGTGGTTGGCACGGCCGCCATTGGCAATATGACGCTCCAGATAAGGCATCATCCGCTCCACCACTTCGGTACGGGTCAGTACCGGACCGGTATCGCCATACAGGCGCTGGTCCACTTCCGCCATCATGTAGGGGTTCTGATAGGCCTCACGGCCCACCATCACACCATCCAGGTGGGCCAGATGGGCTTCACACTGCTCTAGCGTGGTGATGCCGCCGTTGACGGAGACGTTCAGATGGGCGAAGTCGCGCTTGACCTGATAAGCCCGCTCGTAGATCAGTTCCGGGATCTCCCGGTTCTCTTTCGGGCTCAGCCCCTGCAGCCAGGCTTTACGGGCGTGGATGGTGAATACGCCACAGCCGGCACCGGACACGATGTCGATAAAACGGGTCAGGAACTCGTAGCTGTCCTGCTCATCAATGCCGATGCGGGTTTTGACCGTGACCGGAATGCTCACCACATCCTGCATCGCCTTGACGCAATCCGCCACCAACTCGGGCTCCGCCATCAGACAAGCACCAAAGCGGCCGTTCTGTACGCGATCAGAGGGGCAGCCCACGTTGAGGTTCACCTCATCGTAACCGCGCTCCTCCGCCAGCTTGGCGCAATGCGCCAGGTCCTGCGGGTTGCTGCCACCCAGTTGCAGCGCCACCGGGTGCTCCTCTTCGTTGAAGCCCAGGTAGTCGCCTTTGCCGTGGATGATCGCCCCGGTGGTTACCATCTCGGTATACAGCAGCGCCTGACGGGAGATCAGTCGGGCGAAATAACGGTAATGGCGGTCGGTCCAATCCAACATCGGAGCAACGGAAAAGGTGCGCTTCATCGGGAGCCTCATGGAATTTGGGGAGGCGTATTCTACCCAAGGCCGGGCCAAATGCGAAGGCGATTTTTTAACCAGCCGTGAAAGTCCGGGCCGTGCATAAAAAGCCATCACAGTGCTAGGGGCCGGTGGCCGCTTTTGGTATCCTACGCGGCGCAGGAAGCCACAAGCCAAAAGAAAGCGAAAAACCAACAGCCACGGCCGGTTTCCCCCTACTTACCTCTACCTACAACACTACAGGACCGCTGCAATGAGTCTTGCTGATAAAGTCTTGGCCGTTAACAACGATCTTCCCATCCGCACCGATCGCCCGGTGCACTCCGGTAAAGTCCGCTCCGTCTACTGGCTAACCGAAGCCGACAGCCGCCGCCTGATCAAGGAGAAAGGCTACGATGTGGCGGAAGATGCGCCTCTGGCGATCATGGTGATCTCCGACCGCATCAGCGCCTTTGACTGCATCTGGCACGGTGAAGGTGACCTGCGCGGTGTGCCCGGCAAAGGCGCCGCACTGAACGCCATCTCCAACCACTGGTTCCGCCTCTTTAAAGAGCAGGGCCTGGCGGACAGCCACATCCTCGACATCCCCCACCCCTTCGTCTGGATTGTGCAAAAAGCCAAGCCGGTCATGATTGAGGCCATCTGCCGCCAATACATCACCGGCTCCATGTGGCGGGCTTACAGCAAGGGCGAGCGTGACTTCTGTGGTATCCGGCTGCCTGAGGGCCTGGAGAAAGATCAGAAGCTGCCGGAGTTGCTGATCACCCCATCCACCAAGGGCATTCTGGAAGGGATCCCCGGTGTGCCGGCGGTGGACGATGTGAACATCACCCGCCAGAACATCGAAGAGAACTTTGCGGCCTTTAACTTCAGCGCCCGCGAAGACATTGCGCGTTACGAGACCCTGCTTAAAGAGGGCTTTAACGTCATCTCTGAGGCACTGGCTGAGCTGGACCAGGTGTTTGTGGACACCAAGTTCGAGTTTGGCTACGTCACCGACGCCGCGGGTAACGAAAAGCTGATCTACATGGATGAGGTAGGCACACCGGATTCCTCCCGGATCTGGGATGGCCCGGCTTACCGCGACGGTGAGATCGTGGAAAACTCCAAAGAGGGGTTCCGCCAGCTGCTGCTGAGCCATTTCCCGGACCCGGACATCCTGCTCAACAAGGACCGCATGGAGGAGCGCACTGCGCTGGCCCGCGATAACGCCCTGCCGGTGGATGTGCTGATGGCGGTTTCAAAGACCTATGTGGGGATTGCTGAGAAGATCACGGGTGAACCGCTGCATCTGTCGGAGAACCCGAAGGCGGAGATCATTCAGATCCTCAAGGAACAATACGGCCTGGTGGACTGATCCCGACGTTCAGACCGGACCAAAGAGAGGGGCCCATCGGGCCCCTTTTTCCTCGCACAGTCTGCCCTCACGCAGCCTGAATACGCTGGAATAAGTCGTCTTTTAACTGCAAGCGCTGCTTTTTAAGCCCTTCGAGGGTCTCATCCGCGGCGGCATCAAGCCCTTCTTCAATGCGGCGGATTTCGCGGTCCAGCTCGTGGTACTGGTTGTAGAGTGTGTGGAAGGTGTCGTCGGAAAGGTTCAGCTCCTGGATCTGATCAACATGGGCGGGGAATTCGTTCACCAGGCTGTGGTCTTGAACTATCATCTTTTGAGTCCTCCTTTGGGGGGTTCCTCTTCATCATGCGCCTCTGCCACGGCGATTTTTTTGACGCGGATCAGTAAAGGGTTTGTTATTAAGCCGCTTTAAACCGCGACCTCTGCCCGCGCCATTCCACGCTTAATCTCCTTCGCCAGCTCCCGCTCATAGAGGGCAAAATCCAGCTGCATGGTATGCCGCCGGGACGCGTAGTAATGGCCACCATGCAGCGCCTCATCCTGCGCCATGGCCTGAGCCATCTCCTCCGCTTCCGGCAGCTGGTAGCGCCCCTGAATCAGCGGCACCACCAGCCGCATCTGAACCTGCGCCAGATTCAGTAATGAGGGCAGTGCCTGAGCCAGCCCAAGAAAGATAAGATTGGGCTGCTCCGGTCGGAGCACACGCTTAAACAGCGGCAACCGGTTATGCTCCAGCGGCACCAGCCCGTCCGCCAGGAATGGGAAACTGACGTCGTAACCGGTGGCGTAGATGATCACATCGAAGGCTTCCCGCTGGCCGTCACTGAATACCACTTCGTCGCCATCCAGACGCTCAATGCCCGGACGCATCTGAATGTCACCACTGCCAAGACGCTGCAGAAACTCGCCGGACACCGAGGGGTGGGCTTCGAGGGGTTGATGGTCCGGCTGCTGAATGCCCCAGCGGGTCACGTCCCCCACCGTAACGCGGTAGACCAGACGAAACAGCCTGCGGGCCAGCCAGCCCGGAACCCAGGGCGGCAGCAGTGCCTTATCCGCCGGCTGGCCAAACAGATACTTTGGCATGATGTAGCCACCCCGACGGGCGCTGACGCAGAGCTTGTCGGTCAGAAATCGGGGACAAAGCTCCGAGGCGATGTCCATGGCGCTGTTGCCAAAGCCCACCACCAGCACCCGTTTGCCGGTCATATCAACCGGTGCCATCGGCGTCCGATAGCGATGAGCGTGCAGGGTTTCCCCGCTGAATGTGCCGGGGTAGCGGGGCGTAAAGGGTTTCCAGTGATGGCCATTGGCCACCAGCACATAGTCAAACAGCGCGTTGTCGCCCTGATCAGTGACCACCCGCCAGCGGCCATTCTCCGGCTGAACAGCGGTGACCCAGGTGTTGAAACGGATATGGGGACGCAAGCCGAAGTGCGCCACGTAATCCTGAAAATACCGAAATATCTGCTGGTGACCGGGAAAATCCGGAAAGTCGGCCGGCATCGGGAAGTCGTCAAAACTGGCCTTGGTTTTCGAGGTATCAATGTGCAGAGACTGATAACAGGCGGATTGGCCGTTAGGGTTGTTGTAGTACCAGTTGCCGCCAATGTCGTCCGAGGCTTCATAGCAGACGGTCTCTATCCCCGCTTCCTTCAGGGCCTTTAGCGCAGTAAAGCCGGATGGCCCGGCGCCGATGATGCAGACTCGTGTCATGACTGGGTTTCCTTATCCCTTTGGCTCCAAGGTAACAGGAAATTCGCTGGCACAAAAAAGCGCCCCGAAGGGCGCTTGGCAGGTTGGAGAGCAGGAGCCGGTTCAGGCCGCGACGTCGTGTCTGGGGCAAGCCACCTGATGACTGCCGCCCAGCGACTGCAGCGCGGGCTTTGCCTGCGAGCAATCGTCGCAAACCGACGGGCAACGGGTGCGGAATACGCAACCGGACGGCGGGCTGATGGGCGACGGCAGTTCGCCGGTCAGCAGGATGATCTCCTTGGTGCGCTCGGCTTCCGGGTCCGGCAGTGGTACGGCGGAGAGCAGCGCCCGGCTGTAGGGGTGCGACGGCTTGGCGTACAACTCTTCACTGGTGCCGGTCTCCACCTGATTACCCAGGTACATCACCATCACCCGATCAGAGATGTGCTTCACCACACTGAGGTCGTGGGCGATAAAGATCAGGGACAGGCCCATCTCCCGTTGCAGGTCTTTCAGCAGGTTCACCACCTGGGCCTGAATCGACACATCCAGCGCCGAGACCGGCTCGTCACAGATCACCAGTTTGGGCTTGAGGATCAGCGCCCGGGCGATGCCGATCCGCTGACACTGGCCGCCGGAGAACTCGTGCGGGTAGCGGTTGATGACGTTGGGCAGCAGGCCCACTTTCGCCATCATCGCCCGCACCTCGTCGAGCACCTGCTCGCGGCTCCAGTCCGGGTAGTAGTTACGCAGCGGCTCAGCGATGATCTCACCTACGGTCATTCGCGGGTTCAGCGAAGCCAGCGGATCCTGGAAGATCATCTGCACCTCTTTGCGCAGCGCCTTCATGGCAGCAGGGTTCTGGTGGTCTACCTTCTGGCCGTTGAAGAACACCTCTCCCTCGCTGATCGGCACCAGGCCAATCAGGGCACGGGCCAAAGTGGACTTGCCGCAACCGGACTCGCCCACCACACCCAGGGTTTCCCCGGGCTTTACGTCAAAGGAGACGCCATCCACCGCTTTCAGTTGCGGAACGGGATCCCAGGGCCACTTCTGGGCTTTCTTGATGCCAAAGCGCACCTTGATGCCATTGGCCTGCAACAGCGGCTGAGGGTTTTGGGACTGGCTCATGCGGCAACCTCCTCAATGGCAATGTGACAAGCACGCTGACGGTTGTCGTCAAAGTGCACCAGCGACGCCGGCTCAACGTTGCAGCGCTCAGAGGCAAACTGGCAACGGGCACTGAACGGGCAGCCCGGAGGCAGCGCCAGCAGGTTCGGCGGGTTACCCGGAATGGTGGGCAGCGCACTTTCATCGCCATCCAGACGGGGGATCGCAGAAAGCAGACCCTTGGTGTAGGGGTGAGTCGGCTGGTAGAACACCTCATTGGTGGTGCCGTACTCCATGGTGCGACCGGCGTACATCACCATCACCTTGTCACACAGACCGGCCACCACACCCAGATCGTGGGTAATCATAATGATGGCGGTGCCAAAGTCGTTCTTCAGCTCGTTGAGCAGTTCCAGGATCTGCGCCTGTACGGTCACATCCAGTGCGGTGGTGGGTTCATCGGCGATCAGCAGTTTGGGCTGACACAGCAGTGCCATGGCGATCATCACCCGCTGACGCATACCACCGGAGAACTCGTGGGGGTACATGTCCATGCGCTTGCGCGCTTCCGGGATTTTCACCGCATCCAGCATCTTCACGCTGTGCTCGAACGCGTCCTTGGCGCCCATGCCCTTGTGCAGCATCAGCACTTCCATCAACTGCGGACCCACTTTCATATAGGGGTTCAGCGCGGTCATCGGGTCCTGGAAGATCATGGCGACCTGTTCGGCGCGGATCTTGTTCAGCGCCTTCGGCGGCAGGCCCAGGATCTCCTGGCCCTGGAAGCGGATGCTGCCGCCGGTCAGGCCGTTTTTGGCCAGCAGGCCCATGATGGCAAACGCGGTCTGACTCTTACCAGAGCCGGATTCGCCCACGATGCCCAGAGTTTCCCCCGCCGCCAGCTCAAAGCTGAGGCGGTCCACCGCCGTGACATTGCCGTCCGGCGTGGTGAACTTTACGGCCAGATCTTGTACTGAGAGTAAGCTCATAACGCCTCCTTAACGGTCTTTCGGATCCAGCGCGTCCCGCAGGCCGTCGCCGATGTAGTTAAAGCAGAACAGGGTCACCACCAGGAACGAGGTGGGGAATACCAGCTGCCACAGCGCCACTTCCATGGTCATGGCGCCCTCATTCACCAGTGCACCCCAGGAGGTGTAAGGCTCTTGCACGCCCAGGCCCAGGAAGCTGAGGAAGGACTCAAACAGAATCATTGAGGGCACCAGCAGGGAGGCGTAAACCACCACAATGCCCAGCACGTTGGGTACCAGATGGCGCAGGATGATGTCCTTGGTCGGGGTGCCGGACACGATGGCGGCCTCCACGAACTCCTTCTTCTTCAGACCCAGGGTCAGGCCCCGCACAATACGGGCCATGTCCAGCCAGGACACGGCGCCGATGGCGAGGAAGATCAGGAACAGGCTGCGACCGAAGAAGGTCATCAGCAGGATCACAAGGAACATGAACGGGAAGGAGTTCAGGATCTCCAGGGTACGCATCATGATGTTGTCGGTGCGGCCGCCAACATAGCCGGCAATGGAGCCATACAGGGTGCCGATGGCCACCGCCACCAACGCACCAAGGATGCCCACCATAAAGGAGATGCGACCCCCTTCCAGGGTACGGACAAACAGGTCACGACCCAGGAAGTCGGTGCCAAAGTAGTGGCCGTTAGCCAGAGACGGGGCAGACGCCATGTTCTCCCAGTCCATCTCATCGAAGGTGTAGCTGGAGAGGCTGGGGCCAATCACCACCAGCACCGCAATCAGCGCCAGCACGCCCAGTGACACCACGGCCGCCCGGTTACGCAGGAAGCGGCGACGGGCATCGGCCCAGAGCGAGCGCCCCTCCACTTCCAGCTCGGTGGCAAAGTTCTCAACCGCCTGATTATTTTGTTTTTGTACGATGGTCTGCATGACTTAGCCCTCCACCCGAATGCGCGGATCGATCAGGCCATAGAGGATGTCCACGATGGCGGTAAACAGGATGGTGAGAGAGCCCACCAGAATGGTGAGGCCCAGTACCAGGGAGTAGTCACGGTTCAGTGCACCGTTAACGAAGTACTGGCCGATACCCGGGATACCAAATACGGTCTCAATCACCACGGAGCCAGTGATGATGCCGACAAACGCCGGGCCGAGGTAGGACACCACCGGCAGCATGGCGGGCTTAAGCGCATGCTTGAAGATGATGTAGCGCATCGGCAGGCCTTTGGCGTGGCAGGTGCGGATAAAGGGCGAGTGCAGTACCTCAATCATGGAGCCACGCATGATACGAGCGATGGAGGCCATATACAGGATGGCCATCGCCGACACCGGCAGCACCAGATTGGTCCAGTGGCCGTCATTCCAGCCCCCTGCCGGCAGCCAGTTCAGGCCCACCGCAAAGATCATCACCAATACCGGCGCCAGCACGAAGGACGGCAGCACCACCCCCACCATGGCCAGGCTCATTACGGTGTAATCCACCCAGGTGTTCTGCTTCAGTGCCGCTACGGTACCCAGTGCCACACCGAAGATAACGGTGAACACAAAGGCCACCACACCCAGCTTGATGGAAACCGGGAAGCTCTGGGCCACCAGCTCATTCACGGTGTAATCGCGGTACTTGAAAGAGGGACCAAGGTCGCCCTGGGCCAGATCTTTCAGGTAGTACAGGTACTGCTGCCACATCGGCTTATCCAGATGGTACTTGGCCTCAATGTTAGCCAGAACCTCTGGTGGCAGGTTGAAGTCCCCGGTGAACGGGCTGCCCGGTGCGGACTGCATCATAAAGAATGACAGGGTCACCAGGATAAACAGTGTGGGGATCGCCATGGCCAGGCGCCGCACAGTAAATTGCAACATGTCTTTACTCCTTGTGCCTCAGGGGCACAGACTTCCGAGCCTCACCCGTCAGTGGGCGATGATGTACAGGTTTTTGCTGTAAACGGTGTCTTCAACGTTGTTCATCGGGTAGCCCCCTACATAGGGCTTCACCAGACGGCTGATCACCGACTCGTACACGGGGAGCACCGGCGCTTCTGCGGCGATGATCTCTTCGGCGCGGGTATAGAGCTTGGCGCGCTCTTCGTCGTCCGCCACCAGACGGGATTGAGCCATCAGCGCGTCGTATTCGGCGTTGGCCCACTTGCCCTTGTTCTGACCGTGATTGGACAGCATCACGTCGAGCATGGTGGAGGCTTCGTTGTAGTCACCGGCCCAGCCGGCACGGGCAACTTCAAAGCGGCCTTGGTTGCGGGTATCCAGGAAGGTTTTCCACTCCTGGTTTTCGAGGCGCACCTGTACCCCCAGTGGTTTCCACAGTTGCGCCACCACGATGGCGATTTTCTTGTGGGATTCACTGGTGTTGTAGAGCAGGTTGATCAGCAGCGGGCGATCCGGGCCGTAGCCCGCTTCCGCCATCAGCCGTTTGGCTTCTGCCAGACGCTCTTCATGGGTCCAGGTGGAGTGCTCAATGACCGGCGGCTGGAAGCCGTTCACTGAGGAGGGAGTAAAGGTGTAAGCCGGACGCTGGCCCTGGCCCAGTACGTACTTGGTCAATGCCTCACGGTTGATGGCCAGAGACAGTGCCTTACGAACACGCGGGTCGTCGTAGGGACGCACCTTGGTGTTGAACTCGTAGTAGTACATGGACAGGTAGGGCGTGGTGCGGATCTCATCCGGGATCTCGCCCTTAAGCTTCTTGTAGTGCTCCAGCGGAATGGTGAGGGTCATGTCCACTTCACCGGCTTTGTAGCGCGCCAGTTCCGTATTCGGCGACACGATGGCCAGGTAGCTGACCTTATCCAGCACGGTGTTGGCGTTATCCCAGTAGGTGGGGCTGCGCTTCAGCTCAATGCGCTCGTTCACCACCCATTTTTCCAGGGTATAAGCACCGTTGGTTACCATGTTTTCCGCACGGGTCCACTGGTCACCATACTTCTCCACCACTTTTTGCGGGGTGGGGAAGGTGTTCTGGTGCGCCAGCATCCGGACAAAGTACGGCACCGGCTTTTCCAGGGTCACTTCAAAGGTGCGGTTATCCACGGCACGGGCGCCCAGGGACTCCGGCGGCATCTCGCCGAGGATGATCTTGGAGGCGTTCTGAACCGTGGCGATTTCCAGATACCAGGCATAGCGGGAGGCCGTTGCCGGGTCCACGGCGCGACGGAAACCAAACACAAAATCGTGCGCGGTCACCGGGTCGCCATTGGACCACTTGATCCCTTCGCGCAGGTGGAAGGTGAAGGTCTTGTTGTCTTCAGACACTTCCCAATGGGTGGCCTGGGCCGGGATGATGTTGCCATCCGCGTCCTGTTGAACCAACCCTTCGAAAAGGTCCTTGGTGATGGTGGATCCCGTGGTGCCTTCCACTTTCTGAGGGTCCAGTGAGGCCGGCTCGGAGCCATTGCCCCGTACCAACTCCTGCACCGGATGCAGGCGGGTTCCCTCAGGTACGTTTGCCCCCTGGGCAGCCGGCAGTACCGACGCCAGGATCAGGCCGAGCCCCACGGCTTTCATTATGGTTTTCGCCATGTACAGCGCGCTCCCTGGTTCTGTTATTGCTTTTTTGTAGTTGTTAACTTCCTTCGCCACTTTTATTTCGGGCGATTAACATTTTGGCAATATCTGTTTTTTTAGTGACTTATTTGCCCAAATGCCATCCAAACATAACAAAAACACAATCCAAAGACACCAATAAAACACATACGGCTACAGCCACATTCCCTGTATGACAACATCAATGTGATGAATTGGACTGTTGTTCATACTGGCAAATCCTTGCCAAGTAGTGACTTACACCACACGAGGACGAAAAATGCGACACAAAATAAAAACGCCGCATTGAACCCAATGCGGCGTCTTTTTAGCCAAAATGCACAGTTTTAGTGGCCGAAGTCACCCTGCAACGTGGCAACAAAGTTTCGACTTCCACCCTGATCCCGATGCTCGCCCAGGTAGACCCCCTGCCAGGTTCCGAGCAGCAGCTTACCGGCCCCAACGGGAATCGACACACTGCTGCCCAGCAGGCTGGCTTTCAGGTGTGCTGGCATGTCGTCAGGCCCCTCGTAAGTGTGCCGGTAATAGGGGGCGTTCTCCGGCGCCATCCGGTTAAAGTGGGATTCGAAGTCCTGCCGCACCGTCGGGTCGGCATTTTCATTGAGGGTCAGCGAGGCGGAGCTGTGCTGAATAAAGAGGTGCAGCAGACCGGTCTGACAGCGGGCCAGTTCAGGCAATGCCCGCTCCACTTCGCGGGTGATCAGATGGAAACCCCGGGGCATCGGGGCCAGGCGAAACGTCGTTTGAAACCACTGGGTCATAGTGCGCTCACGCAATGTCGTGTGTTCAACACTCTGCCATGAGCCGGAAGCACAAACAAACAGGGGGGCCAGAAGGCCCCCCCATGCACAGCAATGCGCTTTTACTTCACTGCAAAGTTCACCAGCGGGAAGCAGGGCAGGAAGCCGTTCTTGGCGCAGTTCAGCAGGCCGATCTGCACCACTTTGATCTCGTCAGTCACGTTCACAAAGCCCAGCTGAGCCTGGGAAGTCTTCGCCACGTTTACCGCACTCCAGTCGAAACCGGTGTTGCCTTCGGAGTAGTTTACAAAGCCCAGGTTCAGACCTTTCACGTCGTTGGTCACGTTGACCATGCCGACGTTGGCGCCGGTGGCCTGGCCTTTGTTCCAGTTCCACAGACCGAAGGCGACGCCGGTCATGCTGTTGTTGACGTGGTTGGCACCGGCCAGCAGCAGCGGGAACTGCAGACCAACAAAGTCATTGGTTTCACCCACACCCAGCAGGTGCAGATCAACGCCTTTTACGTAATCAGTCTGTCCGTACAGAGTGGGGAAACGTACGCCTTCTACCCGCTCACCTTCCATTAGATTGGTGTGATTCAGTGTAGCCAGCTGCACCGGCACGGATTCGGCCATAGCGGCACCAGAGAACGCCGAAGCACACGCCAGGGACAGGGCAATACCAAACTTTTTCATCATGACTCCCGGATAGTTTTGGGTTGGAATGAAGCGAAATAACCGTGAGTTATTCGCCTCACAGGGTTAAACCCTACTGCGAGCGCCGCAGGGTCTCAAGCAGAAATGAGCGTCACGATGTAGGGAGTTAACCAAGATCAACATACCCGGCCTGAAGCCGGATGGGATTGAAAGCGTGGGACAGAAGGGGCATTTCAGGAGGCGTGGGAAAACAAGAGCCTCAGCGTCTGACGTCGGGCTGAGGCCCCCTTAATCCCACGCCAGAACAACAAACGGGAGCCAGAGGCTCCCGCTGAATCAGTCGAGGTAGCGATACTGCACCCGGGCCGTGGTGCTGCACAGCAGCTCATAGGGGATGGTGCCCGCGCATTCGGCGATCTCTTCAACCGGAAGCCCTTCGCCCCAGAGCACCACATCGTCGCCCACCTGTACTGCGGCATCCCCCACTTCGACCGTCAGCATGTCCATACTGATTCGACCGGCCAGCGGATAACGCACGCCATTGATCAGCACCGGGGTGCCAGACACCGCGTGGCGGGGATAGCCATCGCCATATCCCATCGCAATCACCGCGATACGGGTATCCCGGCTGCTGCGCCAGGTTTGACCGTAACCCACCGGCTCTCCGGCTTTCAGCTCCCGCACGGCCAGCACCTTGGAGCGCATGGTCATCACCGGCTTCAGATCGAACTGCGCGGCCCGGCCTCCGATCATCGGGTTCACGCCGTAGAGCGCCAGACCCGGACGAACCCAGTCGCCATGCGCGGCAGGCCAGCACAAGGTACCGGCGGAGTTGGACAGGGCCTTCTCACCCGGCAGGGTTTGGGCCAGCTGATTGAAGCGCTGGATCTGACGTACGGTTTCCGGGTTCTCCGGTTCATCCGCTACGGAGAAGTGGGTCATCAGATTGGGGGGCATCCGCACGTTGTTACACCGGCACAAGCGCTGGTACAACGCCTCAAACTGTTCCGGCATTACACCAAGGCGGTGCATGCCGGTGTCGATCTTCAGCCAGATGGTCAGCGGCTGGGATAACGGCGTCTGCTCCAACAGGCGCACCTGTTCGGCATCGTGGATCACGACGTCCAGCTGATGTTGAGCGGCCTGCTCCAGATCTTCGCCGGAGAACACCCCTTCCAGCAGCACCAATCGTGCCGTAATGCCGCTTTCACGCAGCGCCAGGGCTTCTTCGATGCGGGCCAGGCCAAAGCCATCAACCTGATCCAGCCAACTGGCCAGTTTTACCAGCCCATGGCCGTAGGCGTTGGCTTTCACCACCGCCATCAGTTTGCTGTCGGGAGCCAGCGCCCGAAGACGCTGGAGATTGTGGTTTAGTGCGCTGCGGCGGATCTCCGCAACCGGGGAAAAACGCATAGTTACTCGTCGTAGTCGAAGCTGGTACCGGCGTAGTTGTCGAAGCGGGAGAACTGACCCTGGAAGGTCAGCGGCACTTTGCCGATCGGGCCGTTACGCTGTTTACCGATGATGATTTCGGCCAGCCCTTTCTCCGCCGTATCCGGATGGTACACCTCGTCCCGGTAGATAAACATGATAAGGTCCGCATCCTGTTCGATGGAGCCGGATTCACGAAGATCCGAGTTTACCGGACGCTTATCGGCCCGTTGTTCCAACGAGCGGTTCAGCTGCGACAGCGCCACCACCGGACACTGCAGCTCTTTGGCCAGCGCTTTCAGTGAGCGGGAGATCTCAGCGATCTCAAGGGTACGGTTGTCAGACAGTGCCGGCACCTGCATCAACTGCAGGTAGTCCACCATGATCATGGAGATACCGCCATGCTCACGGGCCACACGACGCGCCCGGGAACGCACCTCGGTGGGGGTCAGGCCTGAGCCGTCATCGATGTACATCTTGCCCTGCTCCATCATAAGACCCATGGTGGAGGAGACCCGCGCCCAGTCGTCGTCATTAAGCTGACCAGTACGGATCTTGGTCTGGTCGACCCGACCGAGTGACGCCAGCATACGCATCATGATCTGCTCAGAGGGCATCTCCAACGAGAAGATAAGCACCGGCTTATCCTCGTTCATGGCCGCCTGCTCACAGAGGTTCATGGCGAAGGTGGTTTTACCCATGGACGGACGGGCCGCCACGATAACCAGATCAGACGGCTGGAGGCCGGCGGTCATCTTATCGAGATCCGAGTAACCGGTGGATACCCCGGTCACACCGTTGTGCGGGTTATTGAACAGCTGCTCAATCTTATCGACGGTCTTGGACAGAACCGCTTTGATGTCCTCGGGGCCTTCATTGGCATTGGCCCGCTTCTCAGCAATCTTGAACACCTTGCTTTCCGCCAGGTCCAGCAGCTGGGAGGAGTCGCGACCGTCCGGGTTGAAGCCCGCATCGGCGATCTCATTAGCCACCTTGATCATCTCACGCACCACCGCCCGCTCGCGGACGATACTGGCGTAAGCGGTCAGGTTAGCCACACTCGGCGTGTTGCGGGCGATGTCTGAGAGGTAGGGGATGCCGCCCACCGCTTCCAGCTCACCCAGCTTGTCCAGCTCTTCTGAAACCGTCACCAGATCGAGCGGCTCGCCCCGCTCCAGCAAAACGGACATGGAAGTAAAGATCAGCTGGTGGCTGCGGCTGTAGAAGTCGTCCTTCACCACACGCTCAGCAACCTGATCAAACAGGTCGCTGTTCAGCATCAGGCCCCCGAGGACGGACTGTTCCGCCTCTAGCGAATGGGGGGGCAGCTTAAGTTGATCTACCGATGTCGGTGCCTGGCCGGATTTGTCCCGGGCCCGTGTTTCCGCCATGTTAATTCCGTTACACTGTCTGAGAAAAATAAGCTCGAGGAGGGAAACACCCTCCCGGAAAGAACCATAATAATCGAAGGAACTCCGATGCCAACAAGGAAACTCTGGCGAGCGCTGACGCCGTTAGCGCTGTTGACCGCCCTTCCCCTGCACGCCGACGAAGGCCAATGGCTTCCCCATCAAATGCTTGAGCTGGAAGATCAGCTCAAACAGCGCCGCATCGAACTTCCCGCACAGCAACTGGCCGACCTGACTCAGGCGCCAATGAATGCGGTTGTGGGATTGGGCTATTGTACTGCGTCCTTTGTGTCCCCCCAAGGGCTGGTCGTGACGAATCACCACTGTGCGTACGGCGCGATCCAGTACAACAGCCATGGTGAGCACAACTACATGGAGCAGGGCTTCCTCGCCAAAGACATGGCCCATGAGCTGTCTGCCGGCCCGCAGGAGCGCCTCTACATCACCGACAAGGTCGAGGACGTCACCGACCAGGTGCTGGCCGGCACCAAAGAAACCAGCGATGGCTACAACCGTTACCAGCAGATTGAAACCAACCGCAAGCGCCTGATCCAGGATTGCGAAGCCGACCCGGCTTACCGCTGCAGCGTGCGTGACTTCCACGGTGGCCTGAAGTACTACCTGCTGCGCCAACTGGTGATCCGCGACGTGCGACTGGTGTACGCCCCGCCCCAAAGCGTGGGCGCTTACGGTGGCGACATCGACAACTTCGAATACCCCCGCCACAGTGGCGACTTCACCTTCCTGCGCGCCTATGTGGCCAAAGACGGCAGCCCCGCCGCCTACAGCGAAGAGAATGTGCCCTACCAGCCGAAAGGCTTCCTCAGCATCAATGCGGAAGGCATTCGGGCTGGTGACGGGGTACTGGTTGCTGGCTACCCAGGCCGAACCAGTCGCCACAAGCTGACGGAAGAACTGACGTTCTCTGCCGACTGGCTCTACCCCACCCAGGCCGCCCGGTACCAGGCCCGCATTGACGCCATCGACGCGTTGTCTGCCACCACGCCGGAAGTGGCCGTGGCGTATGCCGCGACCAAAGCCAGCTACGCCAACCGGATGAAAAAGCTGAATGGCCTGCTGGATGGATTCCGTAAAACCGATATCCCTGCCATCAAGTCCAGCCGCGACCGCGCTTTTGTTGCCTACCTCGAAGGCAAGCAGGAGAGCCAGGCCCTGACCGACCTCCGTGCACTGGTTGAGAAAAGCCAGAGTGACTATCAGGCCAGTGTCTATCTGAAGAACGCCCAGTCCGGTGCCCTGCTCAATGCCGCAGCCTCGCTGTATAAGTGGGCCAAAGAGCAGGAAAAACCCGACGCTCAGCGCGATGCCGGTTACCAGGAGCGTGACCGCAAGCTGTTCGCCGCCCGACTGGATCGCCTCGAGCGCCGCTTCGACGCCCGGATGGACCGCATTCTGTGGCAACAGGACATCGACGCCTACCTGGCCCAGGACCAGCGTGACCCGGTACTGGATGCCCAGTTAGCCAAGCTCGACCTGGAAACCCTGTACGTCAAAACCGCCCTGGGCGACAAAGACCAGCGCCGCGCCTGGATGGCGCGCACTGCGGCCGAGTTTGAGTCCAGCTCTGACCCGCTTATCCAGATGGCCGTCGCCCTGTACCCGGGTAACGAAGCCCGCAGCAAAGCCCGCAAAACCCACCTGGGTGAACTGGCTGAAGCGCGCCCGCAGTTGATGCAGGCCATGCTGGACTGGTACCAGAGCCAGGGTCGCCCGGTCTACCCGGACGCCAACGGTACGCTGCGCATCAGCATCGGCCATGTTGATGGCTACCAGGCCGCTGATGCCCTCTATAAGCAGCCCTTTACCCGCCTCGAAGGGATCCGCGAGAAGCACACCGGCATTGCCCCCTTTGATGCGCCAGACAACGTGCTGGCCGCCATCGACGAGCGACGCTTTGGCGCTTACGCCCGGGCAGACCTGACCGCACCGGCAAAGCCCGCCTGGTACTGCGGCTTCCTGCCTTGCGCTCAGGCTGACAGCGACGCCTTCGGCTCCGTCCCGGTGAACTTCCTCTCCAGCGCCGACACCACCGGGGGCAACTCCGGCTCGCCCGTGATGAACGGCAAAGGCGAGTTAGTGGGTCTTAACTTCGACTCTACTTACGAGTCCATCACCAAGGACTGGTACTTTAATCCGGAGATCACCCGGGCCGTGCACGTCGACATCCGCTACGTACTGTGGATGATGAGCGAAGTGGACCATGCCCAGTGGCTGCTGGATGAGCTGACTCTGGTTAAGTGATCCGTACAGAAACGCAAAAGGCCGCCCAATGGGCGGCCTTCTTTGTATGAAGACACTCAGAAGGGCTGGTTCACCACCACCCGCAACTGGCTTTCCTCTTCACTGAAGCCCCAGTCCACGCGGGCCACAACGTTCTCAATCCACATGCGCACGCCAAAGCCTACGGTCCAGTCCATCTCCTTGTGCAGCTCGGCCAGATCATAGCTGTCGTGCACCCGGCCGACGCCACCGTAAACCGCAAACTGCCACCAGGGAAAGTAGTAGCGATCAATGAAGGGGATCGCCCCCTGCGGCTGCCAGCGTGGAATCGCCCGATACTCAGCGCCGTAGAACAGCGCACTGCGGTCGTGGAAGCGGCCACTCTGATAGCCACGCAATCGGTTCCAGCCCCCCAGTGTGGACTCGGCAAACCAGGGCGGACGATGCCCTTCGGCGCCGCTGTCCCAGGTGGGCACATCGGAGGTGTAAGCGGTCAGCGCCAGGATCTGCTGCTTACTCCAGCTGCTGGCGCCAAAGTTCAGGTAGTGACTGTACTGCGCTTCCCATTTGGTGTAGCTGCTCCGCTCGCCGCTGCCAAAATCCCGATGAAGCTGAAGCTCCAGTCGATTGCCCCGGCTCGGAGAGGGAATAAAGTCCCTGGAATCGTGGTCCAGCTTAAGGCTCACACCCTGGGTCTTATCTTTCTGATACAGGCCATCGAACCCTTCTACCGTGCGCTCACGATAGAACGGCTCAAACTCGATGCTGGTGTACGCGCCAACCTGCTCCCCTTTCTCCGGCGCCACGGGGATCCCGGCAACCAGACGGGCCCGACGTTGCGGAGAATGCTTACCCGCCCCCATTGGCAGGACATAGCGCAGCGTCGCGTAAAGGTCCCGCTGGCTCTCTTCACCCAAGACGAAATTGTCACCGCTGGAGCCGTGCGCCCCGGCCGGAGTATCAAAGTCGGGATTGCCGTCGATATAAACGTTGGTTTCACGAAAGCGGGCATCGAAACCCTGCAGATCCACAAACCAGCGGCCAGAGTCACCAAAGTGCAGGTTGTACGCGCCCAGGAAAGCGACATAGCTGTCGTTTTCCGAATAGGTACCGACGGCCACCAACTGAGAACGTTCCTGCAATACGCCCTGCAACGACGCCGCCCCGCCGACGCTGAATCCCATGCTGGAGGTCGTAAAGATAAACGGCACTGCCGCACTGCGCCCCTGCGGACGCTCAGCAGACTCTGAAGCACTCTGTTCGACTTCAGACTTGGACTCATCGGCCCAGGCTGAGCCCGCAAGGGCCGACAACAACGCCAGGCAATACAGGGATGGGCGGAACATGGTGACTCCAAACGAATAAGGCAGCGAAGAATAGCGCCAAAATAGACAGGTGTCACCCTAACCAAACAAGAACTAAACAAGAGTTCAGTTCAAATTCAGACAGGAGTAAGACAGGTGTCCAAAGCGGGCAAGCAACAAAACGAAAAAAGCCCGCAGCAAAGGCTGCGGGCTTTCTGGAATGGGTGCCTGGCGGTGACCTACTCTCGCATGGGAACTCCCACACTACCATCGGCGCGGTCGCGTTTCACTTCTGAGTTCGGCATGGGATCAGGTGGTTCCACGACGCTATTGCCACCAGGCAAAAACGGTTGATGCTGAGCATCGAATTCGGACTAAAAAAGCCCTCGCCATTCGGCAAGGGCTTAAAAATTAGGAGCCTGGCGGTGACCTACTCTCGCATGGGAACTCCCACACTACCATCGGCGCGGTCGCGTTTCACTTCTGAGTTCGGCATGGGATCAGGTGGTTCCACGACGCTATTGCCACCAGGCAAAAACGGTTGATGCTGAGCATCGAATTCGGACTAAAAAAGCCCTCGCCATTCGGCAAGGGCTTAAAAATTAGGAGCCTGGCGGTGACCTACTCTCGCATGGGAACTCCCACACTACCATCGGCGCGGTCGCGTTTCACTTCTGAGTTCGGCATGGGATCAGGTGGTTCCACGACGCTATTGCCACCAGGCAAAAATCGTACAATTCGGAAAAGCTGAATTTCTCTTGTAAGTACTTCTTACAAGGTCGGATATCCGACTCACAAAACCACTTGGGTGTTGTATGGTTAAGCCTCACGGGTCATTAGTACAGGTTAGCTCAACGCCTCACAACGCTTACACACCCTGCCTATCAACGTCGTAGTCTTCGACGGCCCTTTA
>NZ_JAHVJZ010000008.1 GCF_019801015.1 Marinobacter nauticus | reverse complement strand
CGGCGCTGCGAGTCGGCGCATGTGGACGGCTTACGCCGTGAGGGTCTGGTGCATGCCTCTCCTTTTTTGTGCACCGGCTTTCAATCCGTCTCGTCTCTTAGCAGTACTCTTCGGGCAAAGCCCAGAGCAAGCGATCACCACCTCCATAGGAGGTGGTTTAGGGATGACAACAAAAAAAGCCCCGCATCAGCGGGGCTTTTTCGATTCGGTGCCTTACAGGCCGGCGTCAGCGCGCAGCGCTTCGGCTTTGTCGGTTTGCTCCCAGGGGAACTCAACGCGACCGAAGTGACCGTAGGATGCGGTCGGCTGGTAGATCGGACGCTCCAGGTGCAGCATCTGGATCAGGCCATACGGACGCAGGTCGAAGTGCTTACGTACCAGGGCGATCAGCTTATCTTCCGGCAGTTTGCCGGTGCCGAAGGTTTCGATGCTGATGGAGGTCGGCTCGGCCACGCCAATGGCGTAGGAAACCTGGATCTCACAGCGGTCTGCCAGGCCGGCAGCGACGATGTTCTTGGCAACGTAGCGGGTGGCGTAGGCGGCAGAACGGTCCACTTTGGACGGATCTTTACCGGAGAACGCGCCACCACCGTGACGGGCCATGCCGCCGTAGGTGTCTACGATGATCTTACGACCCGTCAGACCACAGTCACCCATCGGGCCACCGATAACGAAACGGCCGGTCGGGTTGATGTGGAACTTGGTGTCTTTGGTGATCCACTCCTGCGGCAGAATCGGCTTGATGATGGTTTCCATCACGCCTTCACGCAGGTCTTCGGTGGATACGGAGTCACAGTGCTGAGTGGACAGAACCACGGCATCGATGCCGGCGATCTTGCCATCTTCGTAAGCGAAGGTGACCTGGGACTTGGCGTCCGGGCGCAGCCACGGCAGGGTGCCGTTCTTACGGACTTCAGCCTGACGCTTCACCAGACGGTGGGAGTAGGTGATCGGAGCCGGCATCAAAACGTCGGTTTCGTTGCTGGCATAGCCGAACATCAGGCCCTGGTCGCCTGCGCCCTGCTCGCGCGGGTCAGCGCGGTCAACACCCTGGTTGATGTCCGGGGACTGCTTACCAATGGCGGACAGTACGGCGCAGGAGTTGGCGTCGAAACCCATGTCGGAGTGGATGTAACCAATCTCACGAACGGTCTGACGGGTGATCTCTTCGATATCAACCCAGGCGGAAGTGGTGATCTCACCACCCACCATCACCATGCCGGTCTTTACGTAGGTTTCGCAGGCTACGCGGGCTTTGGGGTCTTGCGCCAGGATGGCGTCGAGCACCGCGTCGGAGATCTGGTCCGCGATTTTATCGGGATGACCTTCGGACACCGACTCGGAGGTGAACAGGTGACGTGCCATAGCAAATTCTCTCGTCTATCTATACTGAAAAACGTGTAGAGGGTTCTACATCTGGACGGCTATTTTATGGATTTTTGGTTCCAATACCAGTGCGGCGGATCAAAACTTCCGCAACCCGTCGTCACCCCCCTTCCGGACTTCCAGTCTAGTCTGTGTTTCAGGCGGTAGATTTTGCCCGGCAAACTGGGTATAAATGCGCGCCACGGCGTCAGGCCGACAAGTTTAGTGTTCAATCTTGAGGTTTTATGGTTCTAGAGGCATAAGCCGTGTGGCGCACCCGCACCGCACGGCAACGGATGAATATGATGATGTTTGCTCACTTTCTATCACCCCTCTTTGGGCGATGGCGTCTGCCGTCCACCCACACCCATTCTTCTCATTGTGCTCCTGACTTGTCTGGTTTCGCCTATGCGGCCGGAGTGTTCCCTGCTGTCACTGTGACCCATTCCCGTCCTTGCGGACGGCAATTAGGAGTAATAAATCAATGAGCGATAACCGCTACCTGGAAACCCTTTACCCCTCTTATGGCCAATCTTTCGCAATGGAAGAGGTGCTGTTCCGTGCTCCCACTGAGCACCAGGAACTGATCATCTTCAAGAACGAACGATTTGGTCGGGTGATGGCTCTGGATGGTGTTATCCAGACCACCGAAGCGGACGAGTTCATCTACCATGAGATGCTGACTCACGTGCCGATTCTGGCGCACGGCAACGCCAAGCGTGTGCTGATCATCGGTGGCGGTGACGGCGGCATCCTGCGCGAAGTGCTGCGCCATGAGTCTGTGGAACACGTGACTCAGGTGGAGATCGACGCCCAGGTGATCGAGATGTGCAAACAGTACCTGCCGAACCACAGCAACGGTGCCTTCGACAACCCGCGTGCCCATATCGTCATCAGCGATGGCAAAGAGTTTGTGATGAACTGCACCGAGAAGTTTGACGTCATCATCTCCGATTGCACTGACCCGATCGGCCCCGGTGAAGCCCTGTTTGAGTCCGACTTCTACCGTGGCTGCAAAAACTGCCTGACCGAAGGCGGTGTGTTTGTGGCTCAGAACGGCGTGCCCTTTATGCAGCCGGACGAAGCGGAGACCACCAAGTCCCGCCTGAAGCCGTTCTTTGCGGACCGCACCTTCTACTGCGCGCCGGTACCGACCTACATCGGTGGTGTGATGTCCCTGGCCTGGGCCTCTGACAATGCTGAGCTGCGTCAGTTGTCCAGCGAGGTGATTGCCGAGCGTTTTGCTCAGGCTGGCTTTAAGACCCGCTACTACACCCCCGCGGTGCACACTGGCGCTTTCGCGCTGCCCCAATTCCTGATCGACCGCCTCGAGGCGGTGGAATAACTGAGGGTTTCCGGCATTGAACTGGACCGTTGACGACGCACTCAACCTCTACAACGTCCCTTACTGGGGGCGTGGGTACTTTCACATCAATGAACAGGGACAGGTGGTGGTTCGGCCTGACCGGCAGGCGCCGGAGCAGACCATCAACCTGGCGGAACTGACCGACACCCTGGTCAAGACCAATGGCGCCAAGCTGCCTTTGCTGGTGCGTTTCCCGGACATTCTGCACAGCCAGGTAAAAGGGCTGTGTGGGGCGTTCCGAAATGCCATCAGTGAGTATGGCTATAAAGGCGATTATCTGGCGGTTTACCCGATCAAGGTAAACCAGCAGCGCAGTGTGGTGACCGAGCTGATTGCCGGTGGCCGCGAGCAACTGGGCCTGGAAGCTGGCTCCAAAGGGGAGCTGATGGCGGTGCTGGCCATGGCTCAGGATGCCGCTTCCGTGATCGTCTGCAACGGTTACAAGGATCGTGAATACGTGCGTCTGGCCCTGATCGGCCAGAAGATGGGCTACGAGGTCTATCTGGTCATCGAAAAGATGTCCGAGCTGGACCTGGTGCTGGAAGAGAGCCGCAAACTGGGCGTGATTCCACGTCTGGGTGTGCGCGCCCGTCTGGCCAGTCAGGGTAAAGGCAAGTGGCAGTCCTCCGGTGGTGAGAAGTCCAAGTTTGGCCTGTCTGCTGCTCAGATCCTGAAGCTGGTGGAGCGCCTGCGCGGTGAAGGCCAGCTGGACTGTCTGCAACTGCTGCATTTCCACCTCGGCAGTCAGATGTCCAACATCCGCGACATCCAGAAAGGCCTGACCGAATGCGGCCGTTTCTATATGGAACTGCGCAAGATCGGCGCGCCCATCTCCATTGTGGATGTGGGTGGTGGTCTGGGTGTGGATTACGAGGGCACCCGCAGCCAGAGCAGTTGTTCCGTCAACTACTCCCTGCAGGAGTACGCCAACAACGTGGTGTACGCCATCGGTGACGTGTGCCGTCAGTACCAGTTGCCGCACCCGCGCCTGATCTCCGAATCCGGCCGTGCCATGACCGCGCACCACGCGGTGTTGGTAGCGGATGTGATTGGTGTGGAAGCGTACCAGCCGGAAGAGAACCTGCCGCCTCCGGGCCCGGGTGCCCCGCTGGTGCTCAATAACATGTGGCAGACCCTCAAAGAGGTGCAGGACCATACCGACCTGCGTGCTCTGGGGGAGATCTTCCACGATACCCACAACGACCTGGCCGACGTGCACGCCAAGTACAACTACGGTCTGCTGGATCTGGCGCAGCGCGCCTGGGCCGAGCAGGTGCACCTGGCGGTGTGTTATCAGGTGGCGCAGAAGCTGACGCCGAAGAACCGTGCCCACCGGCCGATCATTGATGAGCTCAATGAGAAGCTGGCGGACAAGTTCTTCGTCAACTTCTCCCTGTTCCAGTCCCTGCCGGACGCCTGGGGCATCGATCAGGTGTTCCCGGTGCTGCCGCTCAGTGGCCTGGACAGCAAGCCGGATCGCCGGGCGGTGATTCTGGACATCACCTGTGACTCCGACGGCACCATCGATCAGTACGTGGACGGTCAGGGCATTGAAACCACCCTGCCGATGCCGGCCTGGAAAGCGGAAACCCCGTACCATATCGGCTTCTTTATGGTGGGCGCTTACCAGGAGATCCTGGGCGACATGCACAACCTGTTTGCCGACACCGAAGTGGTGGACGTGCGCCTGGATGAGCAGGGCCAGTGGCAGCTGGTGGATCAGGTGGAAGGCACCACCGTGGCCGAGGTGATGGAGTACGTGAATCTGGATCCGAAGCAGATCCTGTCCCGTTATCAGTCCCGCCTGGATGGCCGTGACCTGGATGCCGATACCCGTGACGCCATTCTGGCGGAGCTGGAAGCCGGTCTGCAGGGATACACCTACCTGGAGCCCTGAGCCTCAATGCCAAAGAAAAGGCCCCGAACGGGGCCTTTTTTTATGGCTTGGATCTGCGTCAGGTTACGAACGCTAACTCGAACTCCGGACAAATCCACGGGTAAAAAAACACCCCCGCAGAGCGGGGGTGTCTGGCGCATCAGCGCAATCAGTTGACGCGGTACTTGGCGATCAGTGCTTCGTCCAGTACCACACCCAGGCCCGGCTGGTCCGGCACGGCGACAAAGCCGTTGTCGAACTGCAGCTGGTTCTTCACCAGACTGGTGAACAGCGGGCTGCTGCTCTGGGAGAACTCCATCAGGGTGCCGTGTTCACAGGCCGCCAGGAAGTGTACGGACGCCGCCAGCAGGATACCGGTGCTGAAGCCGTGCGGGATCAGCTGGGTGCCGTGCAACTGGGCGATGTCGTAGATCTTTTTCATCTCCGTGATGCCACCACAGCGGGTGATGTCCGGCTGAACGATGTCGGCGTTGGACTTGGTGATGAACTCCTGGAACTCGTAGCGGGTGGTCAGTGACTCACCGCCTGCGATCTTCTGGGACACCTGACGGGTCAGCTTGTTGTAGCTTACCAGGCTGTCGGCCAGAACCGGCTCTTCAATCCAATTGAGGTTAAACGGCTCCAGACGCTTGGCCATCATCGCGGAGTGGCCACAGGTGTGCCACTTGGAGGCCAGGTCGATCTGCACTTCCATCTCCGGGCCTGCCGCTTCGCGGACCGCTTTCACGATCTGGTAGTCGGTGTCCGGATCGTCACCCAGAATGCCGCCACCAAACTTGATGCTGGTGAAGCCCTGCTCTTTCAGGCCCTGAACGATCGCCTTGTTGTCTTCCGGCTTGTCCGCCGGAATGAAGGTGCCGTAGCAGCGGATCTTGTCACGGTACTTACCGCCCAGCAGGGTGTGCAGCGGCACACCGTAGAACTGACCGGCGATGTCCCACAGGGCGATGTCGATGGCGCTGATGGCGTGAATGCCGGCACCGCGACGGCCCACGTAATTGGAACCCCAGTACATCTTGTTCCACAGGCGCTCGATCTCCAGCGGGTTTTCGCCGATCAGCAGGCGCTTGAGGCCGTTGCAGTAGAAGTTGGTTTGCGGCGCGTCGATGCAGGCCTGCACCACCAGCGGGCTGGTGTCGGCCTCACCGACACCGACGATGCCCTTGTCGGTGTGCACCTTA
Source organism: Marinobacter nauticus (assembly GCF_019801015.1). Lineage (GTDB taxonomy): Bacteria > Pseudomonadota > Gammaproteobacteria > Enterobacterales > Shewanellaceae > Ferrimonas. The sequence continues at coordinate 201,530 of NZ_JAHVJZ010000008.1, read as the reverse complement.
ACGATGACGGCGTCCTCGCCCCACTCACAGTCCGCGTCCATGGCTGGAACGCGCAGGTGAATCACTTCGATATCAGTAATCTTCAACATGGTTGGATACCCAATCAATTCTCAAACTTGTGGTTGGAGAGGAACTTCTTCAGGCCGACCAGACACAGTACCAGCACCACAACAAACGGGGCAGCGGTCAGGGTTACGGCGGTTTTCAGGGTGTCCAGAGAGGCGTTGATGTAGAGCATCGCCAGCGGCAGCAGACTCAGCATCACACACCAGAACACGCGCAGACCGCGGGTCGGGTCCTGGCCCTGTTTCAGGTTCTTGGTGCTCACGGCCGCTACGGTGTAGGCGGTGGCATCCAGGTGAGACGCCAGGAACACCATCATCAGCACGAAGTAGAACACGGACAGCAGGGTGCCGAACGGCAGGTTGGCAATCAGCTGGGCTACCGCGATGTCACCGGTGGCGGTGCTCAGCAGTTCCGGTGCGTTGATGATGCCGGAGTTGAACATGTCAACGGAGTAACCGGTCAGGCTGCTGAAGAAGAACCAGCAACCGGCACAGCCACCGGCGATCAGGCCGAAGATCACCTGACGCAGGGTGCGACCCTTGGAGATGCGGGTTACGAAGATCGCCACACCCGGGGTGTAGGTGATCCAGTACAGCCAGTAGAACACGGTCCAGTCTTTGTTGAAGGAACCTTCGTTGGTGGCGTCGGTGAACAGACTCATCTCAACGAAGTTGGACAGGGTCAGGCCCAGGGAGTTAACAAAGAAGTCCAGAATAAAGGCGGTGTCACCCAGTACCAGCACGATCATCGCGAACACAAAGCACATGCCACAGGCGGCGTGGGCGATCTTCTGCAGACCTTCGGAGATGCCGATGTAGGAGCTCAGGGTAAAGGTCAGGGTGATCAGGGCCAGCAGCACGGTTTCCAGCATAAAGCTGTTCTCGATGCCCATCAGGGAGGAGAAGCCGGTGGAAACGGTGTTGACGGTGACGGTGGTGGTCAGTACCAGGCCGCCAAAGGTGGCGAACAGGAAGATCAGGTCCAGGGCGCGGCCGATAACGCGGCTGCTCTGGCTGTCCTCTTTCAGGCCCAGAATGGACACGATCAGGGAGGACAGATTCAGGCCCTTGGCGCGGTTCACGTGGAAGTGGTACGCCATGGCGATGGACGCCAGCGCGTAGATCGCCCACGGGGTGATGCCCCAGTGGAACAGCACGTAGGAGAGGCTGGTGCGCAGCGCTTCGTTGGTCTGGCCTTCAATATTCAGGCCGATGCCGTTGTAGTAGTAGGCCCACTCCATAAAGGCCCAGTACATGGTGGCGGAACCCAGACCGGCACAGATAAACATGAACAGCCAGCTCATGTTGGAGTATTCCGGAGCGCCTTCGCCCAGTTTGATGTCACCGTAGCGGCTCATGCCCACGAAGAACACGGTACACACAGCGGTAAAGGCGAACAGTTGGATCAGGGAGCCTACGTTATCGGTCAGGGCGGTGAACATGGATTTGCCCACTTCCTGAGATTGCTGGGGGTAAAACACCAGCATCATCACGACGGCAAAGACAAACACCAGGCTAATGGCGATGAGCGTCTTATCGCTTTGGATGGCGCCTTGTTTTTCGGTTGGCAGAACCGTTTGCTCCGCCGGGGCTGCTGCAGCTACGTCAGTCACAACGACATTCCTCTGTTAAGAAAGACTCAGCCAGGCAGGCTGAGGGTTAGGCACAGGCTTAATCTGGGGCGGATTTTCCAGCCCTGACCTTTTTTCCAACAAGCAATAAAACCTTATTCGGCCATTACGTGGCGTTATCGATGGCGCCGCCGTTGGCGTCAATTCGAACCAAATCAATTTCAAATGCGCGCAATTTCCCCGGCATCCATAAGGGCGGGGCCGCAACGATGGCCTGCGATACTGCGCGCAACGCCTCTCAAAGGCCCGCCACATCTGGGTTTGGCCAATTCGGGCGCGGCATTTTGGCGATCTTATGGGGAAAAGAACAGCATTTTTGTCAGCTGAATCTGCCTCAGGCGAACGGAGTGAGGGCGTGGATGAATCCCCTTGATGCGAGGTTCAAAAACGCTGGTTGGGTCACGATCCCGGATTTGGGTGGGGTATTCCGTTTTTGCGGGGTGATCGGGATCGCATACTGGTCCGAAAAAATGCACTAAAAAGTCGATTGTCCGACAATCCAAATGGAAACACACAATGCGTAAGGCGATTCAGCTCGCAGCCGGAGATAACGTTGCCACCCTGCTGGCGGACGCTGTCAAAGGCGAAGTGGTGGAGATCATCTCCGCGAACAATGAGGTGGTGGGCGAGATGACCTGCCTGCAGGCCATCCCTTTTGGCAATAAGATCGCGGTCCGGGCCATTGAGCCGGAGCACACCATCATCAAGGCGGGCTATCCCGTTGGCCGGGCGATCACTCCCATTCCGGCCGGTCAGCTGGTGCATGTACAAAACGTGCGCAGTCTGCGTCTGGACATTCCGGACACCATCATTCAGGAAATCATCAAACAGATGCGGATCGAGCAGTAATCATGAGCAGTTTTGTAGGCTTTCGCCGTCCCGACGGCAGTGTGGGTATCCGTAACCATGTTCTGATCATGGCGGTGGACGAGTGTTGCGAAGGGATGGCCCGCGCCATCTCTGACAGCATCGACAGTGGCATTGTGGTGACCAACTTCAACACCTGCATGTACGGGGGTAATGAAGAGATGATCAACACCATGATCCACACAGGTTTGAATCCCAACGTGGCCGGTGTGCTGGTGCTGGCGATGGGCTGCGGCAGCATCGACCCCGAAATCGTGGCCGCTCCGATCCGCGCCAGCGGCAAGCCGGCGCATTCGCTGGTGTGTGTGAAACAGAAGGGCACCCGCACCACCATTAAAGAGGGCCAGGCCCTGGCTCAGATGCTGCAGCAGAGTGCGGACAACGCCCCGCGGGAAACCCGTCCGATTTCGGAACTGGTTATCGGCGTGAAATGCGGTGGTTCTGATACCAGCTCCGGCATCGCCTCCAACCCCAGCGTTGGCCGCGCGGTCGATAAGTTGGTGGATCTTGGTGCCACCGCCATCGCCGGTGAACTGATTGAGCTGATCGGCTGCGAAGCGATCCTGCGGGAGCGTGCCGTCTCCGCTGAGGTGGCGGATAAGATTGAGCAGCTGATCCACGAAGAGGAGCACCGCTGGCACATCGAAGGTGCCGAGGTGGAGACCATGAGCATCGGCAACAGCGTCGGCGGATTGACCACGTTGGAGGAGAAATCCTTTGGTGCCCTGAGCAAAACCGGCACCCGGCCGATTCAGAATGTGCTGCGGATTAACCACAAGATCCATGAGAAGCCGACGGTGCCGGGCATGTACCTGTCAGAAGCGACCCATCTGTGCGGCAGCGCCGGAATGCATTTCGCTGCGCTGGGGGCGCACCTGATCCTCTGGACTACCGGTGGGGCCGGCTTCAACAACGCCATCGTCCCGGTGGTGCGGATCAGCGGCAATGAAAACCTGATTAACGAAGACATCGACGTGGACGCGTCCGGCATTATGCGCGCGGAAGAGGGCGTGGACAGCGTGGCGGGCCGGATTGTGGCCAAAGCGACGGCGGTGGCGCAGGGCGAAAAGACCAGCATCGAAGAGATTGGCTACGCGTATTGCAGCCTCTATCAGAAAGACCAGCGTCTGGAATCTCTGCTGCGGATCAAACCGGGCTGCTGACCCTGGATGGCTCCCGGGATCTCCGGGAGCCAAATTTGGTCGGATGAACGGGATCCAGCGCAAAATTTCTGCACCCGAAAGTTATCCCGTTGTCCTCATCGGCGTATCGTGTCGCCGCCGGGCGACCGGCTCTGAATCCTGTCCATGGGTCATCTCTACGATGAATAAGTCCGTATCCAACCTCTGCTCCGTTTCCCGTTTGCCGCATCTGTCCTGGTTTATGGCGTTTAAAGCCGTGGCTGACCGGCAGAGCTTTACCGAAGCCAGTCGTGATCTGCATCTGACTCAGCCGGCCATCAGTCAACAAGTGGCCAAGCTTGAGGCGTTGCTGAAGACCAAGTTGTTCTTTCGCACCTCGCGTCAGGTCAGCCTGACCGAAGAGGGGCGGCGGCTTTACGACAAAATCGACCTGCCGATGAACGCGTTGCTGAACGTGGTGGATGAGTTTCATGCGCACTCGGATTACTACACCCTCCATATCGAGACCGAGCCGGTGTTCAGTCGCCAGGTGGTGAGCCAGGTGTTACCCCAGTTTCTGGGCGGCCATCCCAATCTGCTGGTTGCCCAGGTGCTGACCACTCAGCACCTCGATTTTCTGCCCCAGACGGAGTTGGCCATCAAGTGGGGTGAAAGCCATTGGGAAGGGTTTGATTCGCAGTTTCTCTGTGGATTGGATTACGTGCCGGTCTGCTCCCCGGAATACCTGGAGAAGCATCCGCTGAACTCATTGGCGGACCTGAACAAAGCGGTGCTGATCCACGATCGGGATGCCACCGACTGGCAATACTGGCTGAAGTACTACCCGGTGCCGGGGCTGGACCTGCAAAAAGGGCACGTGGCCAGTGAATGTAACGTGGTGATGTCGCTGGCGATGAGTGGGCTGGGCGTGGCGCTGTGCGCTTATCAGCAGATCCAGGAACACCTCAATGACCGGACTCTGGTGATGCCTTTTCCTGAGCACAAGGTGCGCCACAGCCGGGCCTATTACATCCTGACCCGGAAAAACAAACCGCTGTCGCCGCAGGCCATCAGCTTTATGCGGTTTATGCAGGATGCCATGCTGACGGCTGCCCAGCCGGAATTGGCTGCACCGGCGATGACCTGAGCGTGGGATTTGATACCATGCTGGGCAACGGAAAAATCGCGTTAAACCGGATATGAAAATCAGCAAAGAGAGCCTGGAAACTCAGGCCGTCCGCTACCTGCGGGAACGGATCCTCAGCGGCGCGTTGCCACTGGGAGAAAAACTGGTTGAAAGTACGCTGGCCAAACAGCTGGAGCTGTCGCGCAGTACGGTGCGGATGGCACTGAATTCGCTGGTTCATGAGGGATTGGTGATTCAGAAGCCCTATGCCGGCTGGCAGGTGGTCGAGATTGACGAAGCCGACTTGTGGGAGCTTTACCACCTTCGACTGGCGCTGGAAAGCGAAGCCGCTGCAATGGCGGCAGAATGGGCCAGCGAGCAGGATAAGGCCCGCCTGCAGGCGCTGTTTGCCGACTACCGACAGCTGTGCGAGCGTCAGCCGGAGGCGAGTCGGGCCATCAGCCAGATGGACTGGCAACTGCATTGTTTGATCGTGGAGATCTGCGGCAGTGCCCGCATGCTGACGTCCTACAAGCAGATCCTGTACCCGTTGCAGGCGTACATCGGCCTCTCCCACCAGAATTATGATCTGTCTCAAAGCGCGTTAAGCCATCAACCCTTGGTTGAGGCGATCTGCCGGGGAGACGCTGAGGAAGCGGCAAAGCAGGCCCGGGACAACATCACGCCGTTCTCGCGACGGCAAAAAGCGTTGTCAGATGGGCACTCTGAAACCGCATAAAAAAACCGGGCTTGAGCCCGGTTTTTTTGTGGTCAGGAATCAATCCGCCAGAGCCCGCTCGTTGTCGTCCTCCGAAGTGGCGACACGCATCCGCCCGACCGCCGCGACAAACTCCGCCCGTGGCGTGATAAAGGCATCGGTGGAGTACGCGTTTCCGGCTTCGTAGTGGGTCACTTCCAGTCGCACGGTGCCGCTCATGCGGGCAGCCACGGAATCGCTCAGTTTGAGCGTCAGGATCTCATTGGTGGCGGCTCGCCCCAGCTCTTCGGTGTCACCGTTGGCTTTGACCAGGGTAAACACCGATTCACACTGGAGGTGTGCAGCATCGCAGGACGCCGGGACATCCCAGGTGTGGTTATCCAGAGTGAGGGTGGTTTCTTCAGTTAACTCGTCTTTGCGCATCTCAAAGTTCAGAGAGCCGCTGCCGTTGTTGTGCGCTTCGTCGACTGCCAGTTCGCCCTTGAGGACGGCGATGTCGTGGGGCTGATTGTCCTCGCTGTAGCGCATTTCACAGTCCACCTCGGGAAGGTCCGGATCCAGACAAGTGGCTACCAGATCGCTGGCGGTCCATTCAAAGGTGTTGGCCATTTCAGCCAGTTGCGGTTCAAGCGGCAGGCAGCCAAAGTCGACGGCCACTTCGTCAGGCTGGCACTGCATAACGGCGGGTTGAGTGTGGTCGATGGTGTCGGTTACGGACGCGGTGTCTGCAAACGACAAGGGTTGTTCAGTGCGTTGTTCTTCGGTGCTGCCACAGGCAGCCAGGCTTACAATCAGGGCCAGTGAAGTAAAGGTACGGTGCATTTTTATGGGCATCTCGAAAATGAGGACCTTCGGGTCCACCATCTGCACCATCAGGTGCAGAGTTCTTAAAACAGTCGGTTGAGGGGAATGCTGCTGTTAACCAGTGGTTAACACTTCAGGGCGTGAAAAATGCGCCGAAGACGATGCCTTTGCGGGTTCGGGAAAGCCTGCAGCCTGCTGGTGCAGACCGAACATAGTCGGATGGTCATAGTGTCCCCTGAAACGTTATCTGGACGCGGGCCATCTCAGCAAACTCCTGAACCTGTTGGTTCTTTTCCGTAGGCATTACTTCTAGGGGATGCCCATCTCTGGTTTTACTGATTACCGCCGGCGTCATCTGGCGTGAATGAGGTTCAGGAGGATTATACACATTGTCGACTTTGTGACCAGTCGTTCTGGTTAAAACGTGAGCTGAGCAAGTTGTGAGCGGTAACCTGCTGACTCACTGGGTTAAGCCTTTGTGAAAAGTTTCGGCTTTCGATGAAGGGGGATTGGTCTAGGGTTAAACCAGCTATCGACGCACGGAGGCGACGACCATGAACCGTTCCACCCCCCTGTCAGGAGTGCTCGTGCTCTCCTGTTGTTTTCCGCAAACGCTCTATGCAGACGGGCCTGGATTGATGCTGGCACAGCCTTATCAATCGGTCGAATCCCTTGCGGCCTATCTGGTCAGTGAAAAGTTCGATGGCATGCGCGCCTACTGGGACGGTCGCCAGTTGCTCAGCCGTTCAGGCAACACGATACACGCGCCAACGTGGTTCACCCGGGGCTTTCCGGACCATCCAATGGATGGGGAATTGTGGCTGGGGCGGGGCAAGTTCCAGGCATTGATGCGGATTGTCCGGGACACCGTCCCCGATGAGGAGGCCTGGGCTCAGGTGCAGTACCTGGCGTTTGACCGGCCGGATCTGGATCAGCCCTTTGCCACCCGCTACCAGGCCCTGAGCCTGACACTGGACGCCCTGGCTCCGAACCACGCCCGGCGGGTTCATCAGTTTACGGTTGCCAGCCATCAGGCGCTGGCGGATCAGCTGACGGAAATCATCAATGCCGGTGGCGAAGGGCTGATACTGCGCCACCGTGACGGCCATTATCGGGCTGGCCGGGACCCCGGAATGCTCAAACTTAAGCCGCATTGGGATGATGAGGCAAAGGTGGTGGGGTATGTCCGTGGCCAGGGCCGGCTGACCGGGATGATGGGCGCTCTGATCGTTGAAGACGCCGAAGGACGCCGCTTTCGGTTGGGGTCTGGATTTACCGATGAACAACGACGTTCTCCCCCTCCCATTGGTACCGTGGTGACCTACAGTTACAGTGGCCGAACCGAGGCAGGGTTACCGCGCTTCGCGCGATTTGAGCGGGTCTTTATGGCACTTTGAGCCGCTGAAACGGTTTTCTGAACGGCGGGAAGTGTGCTCGGGCTGCCGTTCGGTTTGGGTTTTTTCGTATGGGATTTGCGTCCGGCGGCGCAAGCGTTGAAAATATGCCCCGCCTCAATCCTATAACCTCTGAACCAGGAGCCAAGATGTCTTCCCGCAAAGAGCTTGCCAACGCGATCCGTGCTCTCTCCATGGACGCTGTCCAGAAAGCCAACTCCGGTCACCCCGGTGCCCCGATGGGGATGGCGGACATTGCAGAAGTGCTGTGGCGCGACTTTATGAAACACAACCCGGCCAACCCCGAGTGGGCTGACCGCGACCGTTTCATTCTCTCCAACGGCCACGGCTCCATGCTGATCTATTCTCTGCTTCACCTCACCGGCTACGATCTCGGCATCGAAGACCTGAAGCAGTTCCGTCAGCTGCACTCCCGCACTCCGGGTCACCCGGAATACGGTTACGCCCCGGGCGTGGAAACCACCACTGGCCCGCTGGGTCAGGGCATCACCAACGGCGTGGGCATGGCCCTGGCCGAAAAGGTGCTGGCGGCGCAGTTTAACCGTCCGGGCCACGACATCGTTGATCACCACACCTACGTCTTTATGGGCGACGGCTGTCTGATGGAAGGCATCTCCCATGAAGCCTGCTCCCTGGCCGGCACTCTGGGCCTGGGCAAGCTGATCGCGTTCTGGGATGACAACGGCATCTCCATCGACGGTCACGTTGAAGGCTGGTTCAGTGATGACACTCCGAAGCGTTTCGAAGCCTACGGCTGGCACGTGATCCCGGCGGTAGACGGCCACGATCCGGAAGCGATTAAAGCGGCCATCGAAGCCGCCCGCGCTGAGACTGGCAAGCCGACCCTGATCTGCACCAAGACCGTTATCGGTTACGGCAGCCCCAACAAGTCCGGCTCCCACGATTGTCACGGTGCCCCGCTGGGTGATGACGAGATCGCCGCAGCCCGTGATTTCCTCAACTGGCCGCACGCTCCGTTCGAAGTGCCTGCTGATATTTACAGCGCCTGGGATGCCAAAGCCAAAGGCACCGAGGTGGAAAGCGCCTGGAACACCCGTTTCGATGCTTACGCTGCCGCGTTCCCGGAACTGGCCGCAGAACTGAAGCGTCGTCTGGCCGGTGAAATGCCGCAGGGCTGGACTCAGCACGTGGAAGGCTACATTGCCGAGCTGCAGACTAACGCCAACAAGGTGGCCACTCGTAAAGCGTCTCAGGACTGCCTGAATGCCTTTGGTCCGGTGCTGCCGGAACTGCTGGGTGGCTCCGCTGACCTGACTCCGTCCAACCTGACCAACTGGTCCGGCTCCAAGTCCATCAGCGCGGAAGACGCCTCCGGTAACTACGTGCACTACGGTGTGCGTGAGTTCGGCATGAGCGCCATCATGAACGGTGTGGCTCTGCACGGCGGCTTCAAGCCTTACGGCGCGACCTTCCTGATGTTTATGGAGTACGCCCGTAACGCGGTGCGTATGGCGGCGCTGATGAAGAAGCCCTCCATCTTCGTTTACACCCACGACTCCATCGGTCTGGGTGAAGATGGCCCGACCCACCAGCCGGTGGAGCAGGTGGCTTCCCTGCGTATGACTCCGAACATGAGCACCTGGCGCCCCTGTGACGCGGTTGAGTCTGCTGTGGCCTGGCGTCACGCGGTTGAGCGCACCGACGGCCCGACTTCTCTGATCTTCTCCCGTCAGGGCCTGGCCCCGATGGCGCGTGATGCAGAGACTCTGGCGAACGTGGCTAAGGGCGGTTACGTCCTGAAAGACAGTGCCGGCAAGCCGGAACTGATCCTGATCGCCACCGGCTCCGAAGTGGAGCTGGTGATGAAAGCCGCTGCTGAGCTGGAAGCCGCTGGCAAAGCCGTACGCGTAGTGTCCATGCCGGCCACTGACGTGTTCGATGCACAGGACGCGGCGTACAAAGAGTCCGTACTGCCGTCCGACGTGACCAGCCGCATCGCGGTTGAAGCGCTGATCGCGGATTACTGGTACAAGTACGTTGGCCTGGACGGCCGCGTGATCGGCATGACCACGTTTGGTGAGTCTGCGCCGGCGGACGAACTGTTCAAGCTGTTTGGTTTCAGCGTCGAAAACATCGTCGACGTCGCCAACGAACTGCTGAGCTAAGCTCCGACGGTTACGGACAGAAAAACGCCCCCGACTGGGGGCGTTTTTTATGCCTATCGCTCGATGATCTCCTGAACCTCATCCTGGCGGATCATTTGTTCCTTACCGTCCTTATCTTCATAGCGATACATCCCGGTTTCCCGATCCAGCTCCGGTTTCCCGTGGGTGGGGATCAGGCGTCCATCGTGGGTGCTCATGATGTATTCGGTGCTGCCACAGGCAACGAGAAAGAGGGCGACAACCAGACAAAGCAACGCGCGCATAAGCCACTCCAATCCTGAGGGGAATTCTGAGTGTAGGACAGCCCTGAAAAAAGCGGCGCCAGATTCAAGGCGGGCCGCACGCGGGTCGCCATCAGAGGGGATAAATAGTATGGTTTATCCGCCGCTTACCTCTTTCCATCAAGGATTTATCTTGAGCAGTTCCGATCGGATCCTGATGATCCTGTTGCTGTTATTGATTCCGACAGCACTCTGGGCACCGGGTTACCTGGTAATGCACTACCCGGAACTCACCGAGCCTCTCCTCAACCTGCCCTGGCTTACGCTGGGGGGCACCTTACTGCTCAGTCAGGTGTATCACCAGGGACGGCTGGGTTTTCTGGTCATCTTCACCATGATGCTTTACGCCTTGATCCAGAGTCAGCTCCAGGTTCCCCTCCATCTTGAAGGCAAGCGGCTGCAGTTCTGGCTGATGGGGTTGCTGGCACCGCTGATGGTTCTGCTGATCACCCTGTTGCCGGAACGCGTCCCCTTTGGTCGACAGAGTGTCGGGCATTGGCTGTTGCTGCTGTCCGGAGCCGGACTGATGCTGTTGCTGACCCAGGTGGCTGGCTTGGCCCAGAGCTTGACCCAGTTCCTGACGCCCAGAGCGTTCTTACTGACCGAACACAGCCCGGCGCCAGTGTTGATGCTGGCCTGGCAGGCTCTGATTGCGGTGGGGCTATGGGCGCTGTATCTGAGGCGGCGAGACTCGGCGTCGATGGCGGCATTGCTGGTGGTGGTCGGGCTGATTTTGGTTTGCCTGGGCTTTGCCCGGCCAATGATTTCGGCCACGCTGCTGGCGGTGGTGGGCGTGGCGTTGTTTGTGGTGGTGTTGCAGCAGGGCCACCAGATGGCCTTTCTGGACGAGCTGACCGGCATTCCCGGGCGCCGGGCATTGAATATGGCGCTGAAGCGGGTCGGCCGTCGCTACAGTCTGGCGATGATGGACATCGACCACTTTAAGAAATTCAACGACACCTACGGTCACGATGTGGGTGATGAGGTGTTGAAACTGGTGGCCAGTCGATTGAGTCGGGTCAAAGGCGGTGGCCAGGTGTTTCGCTATGGCGGCGAGGAGTTCACGGTTCTGTTCCCTGGCAAGGCGCCTAAGCTGTGTCAGCAGCACCTGGAAGCGATTCGTCAGGACATTGCCGATTATGGCTTTGTGGTGCGCGCCAATAAGCAGCGTCCTGAGGACGAACAAGCGGGACGGAAACAGCGCGGGCAGGGCGGGGGGAAAACGGTTCAGATCACCATCAGTATCGGATTGGCGGATCGCAGCGGTGAGCGGAGCGATCCGGAGGCGGTGATCAAAGCCGCCGACCAGGCCCTGTATAAGGCGAAAAAGGCCGGACGTAACTGCCTTAAGCTGGCTTAGCCGGTTGCCCCATGAGGGTTTTCGCCAGGCTCAGAAACGCTTGCGCCGGTGGTGCCAGTTCCAGCCGCTGGCGCCAGATAAGACCGATCTCCCAATTGAGGGGCGTCGTCATGGGCAGAAAGACCAGGGTGTCCTGAGGCAGGCGATCGCAGATCGGCTGAGGCAGGATCGCCAACCCCAGGCCCGACTCCACCATCGCCCCGATAAAGTCCCATTGGGCGCTGCGCAGCGCCACGTTCAGCTCAACACCCGCCCGCTGGCTGAGGCGGGTCAGCCACTGGGCCAGGGCAAAGTCTTCGTTGTAGAGAATCACCGGGTGATCCGCTAAGTCGGCCCAGTCCAGTTGGGTCCGTTTGGCCAGCGGGTGTGAGGATGGCAGACATATCCGCAGTGGGTAGCGCGCCAACGATTGGCTGGAGAACTCGCCGCTGAGGGTGGTGGGCAAGGCGGTAAAGGAGATCTCCAGCCGATCAGCCAGCAGGGCTTTTTCACAGCCATACCCGCCGTCCTCGTAGAGATCCAGTGTGATGCCGGGGTGACGCTGGCGATAGACGCTCAGCAGCGGCGCAGCCAGCGGGCTGACCATCGGGCAGATCCCCAGTTTAAGGCTGCCCCGCTGCAATGAGGCCAAGGCGTCAAACTGCCCTTCCAACTGCTGCCATTGCTCCAGCATTCTTGCCGCCGTCAGCGCCAGTTGCTGACCCGCTTCGGTTAACGTCAGGCCCTGCGGGTTACGACGAACCAGCGGCTGCCCCAGCCGATGCTCCAGCTTCTGGACGATTTTGCTGACCGTCGGCTGGGTCAGGTGCAGCTGCTCTGCGGTGCGCGTGAAGTTGAGCGTGCGGGAGAGGATCAGGAAACACTCGAGGGCTTTCAGGTCCATGGCATTCTGATTTGGAATGGTGGCGATAGAGTGAATTCATTTTATCTATCATCTGGCCGGGCCTACCATGATCCCGTACCGGAATTTCCCAACAGGAGAACAGCATGCCCCATTCACAATCGCTTTGGGTTGGTGCCCTGGTCGGGATTTTCGCTCCTGAGTGTGAGGAAGAGCAGGCCCCCTCACAACCGGAAGATGAGTGATCCCTCTGGTCATCGCGTGTCATCAAAAAAGGCACCCCGTTGGGGGTGCCTTTTTTCTTGGCGTCAGGGGCGGATGCCTCTTTTTACCGAGGATTCATCCACAAACCACAAGGTCTCCTTGCGTTTGCGGCCGACAACCAATGTCTGTTCTGCGGCAAACAGGAACCCCTTCCAGCAGCGTTTAAATACGCTGTAGCGGGTTTCCAGGATGTGCTCGGGGTCGTAGCAGATGTAGACAACGGTTTCGCCGTTCCAGGGAAGGTGGTCCGCCAGTTCTGCCGGCAGCATCGGCTCATCGCTTTCGAAGTCAGCATCCCAGCTCACCGCGTCCTGCCAGACGTCACCACGACGGGGCCACTCTTTGCTGCTGAGTCGATCCAGATCGTTAAGGTGTTCACTGATCTCCCGTTGCCAGACTTGCTTGGCGAAGTGGGGGGCGAGAGGGCGGATCTGGGCCTTGTCCTCATCGCTGATGGCCAGGTCGGCACGGCGGAAGACCCAGGCAAAGGGGTACGCGTCGAGATCGGTGTAGTTCATAAAGTTGATTTCAGGCAGAGGCTGGCGCCTAGAGTACCAGAGCGGTGCCGTCTATGCTGGGTTTTTCGCTGTATCCCGGCGGCTTGAGCCAGTATGCTGGGCTATCCCAATCAACCTGAGGAAGACGATGTCGATCTGGAAGCGTCCGGTTTGCCTTGAGCGGCTCAACCAACAGTCTGAAAACACCCTGGTGGCACACCTGGGGATCCAATACTGCGGTTTTGACGAACAGTCTCTGTCCGCCAGCATGCCGGTTGACCAGCGCACCCATCAGCCTCTGGGCATGCTGCATGGCGGGGCTTCAGTGGCACTGGCCGAGACCGTCGGTTCGCTGGCCGCCAACCTGTGCGTGACCGAGGACTACTACTGTGTCGGGCTGGACATCAACGCTAACCACATTCGCGCCATGCGCAGCGGTACGGTGATTGGTAAAGCCTATCCGGTGCATCTCGGGGCGACCACTCAGGTCTGGCAGATCGACATCCGGGATGAGCGGGAGCGTCTGGTGTGCACCAGCCGCCTCACCATGGCCGTGCTGAAGCACAAGAGATCGGCATGATTCTCGAATTCAGCCAGGGCAAGCTTATCGCCAACCCCAACGAACTGATGGTGCGCCTGAACGGGCCTGGGCGCATCACCTTTCAGGCCGCCGCAGATGCGGTGGAGCTGGTAGGCATTGCCAATGTCGTTACCGCGTTTGGTGGGGGCATCAGCTGGTCCGTTCAACTGGACAGCGTGGACCAGCTCGAAGCGCTTGCGGAAGAGTTGGGGCTGAAAATCAAAGGCCCACGCTGAGCCTTACTCCAGGATCAGCCAGATCCCCAGGGCACCCATCAGTGTGCCCGCCAGCCGATTGATCCACTGCACCTTGTCGGCGCTGAGCAGCCGGCGCAAGGTACTGCCTCCCGAAGCGTAGATCAGCATGCAACTCAACTCACAGGCCAGGATGATCCCCACCAGCACGGCCAGTTGAGGGGCCAGTGCTCGTTCGGCGGAGATAAAGGGCGGCAGCAGGGCGACCATAAAGGCCCAGCCTTTGGGATTGGCGATGGCGGTGAGCCAGCCGCGCAGAAACAGCCCGCGAGCCGAGACATCCACCACGCTTTCCGCTTTGCCCAGCCGCCCCTCGCTGCGCCACATCTGAATGCCCAGATAGAGCAGATAAGCGCCCCCAACCACTTTAAGGACCACAAACAGCGCCGGGAAATTGAGCATCAAAGCGGCCACACCCAAGACGGCCGAGAGGGACACCATGGCAACCCCGATCAACTCTCCGGCCATCATCGGCAGCGTGCGTCGGACGCCGATGCTCATACCCAGACTCAGGGCCAGCAGCATGCACATCCCCGGAGTAATGGCGACGGTAAAGAAGGTGGGGATAAAGAGCAGCAGAACAGCGGTATCGATCATGGTCGGTCTGGATAAAAAAAGGGGCCGCATTATGCCACGGCCCCGTCCTTCAGCAAGTGCGCTCAGTGCAGAAACTGCAGCGCCTGATCCGTGGCGATGGCGTCCATCGGAATGTCCCAGGGCGCAATCGGCAACTGCTTCACCCGCTGACACTCATGCGCCAGACCGATGAACTGCGGCCGGGCCGCCATATCCAGGCAACCCAGAGTGCGATCGTAGAAGCCGCCTCCCATGCCCATTCGATTGCCGGACTCATCAAACCCCACCAGGGGCGCCAGGATAAGGTCCAGTTCGGCCATCGGCACCACCTGGGTTTTATCCAGAGTGGGTTCCGGGATGCCAAAGCGGTTTGACGTCATCGGCTGGCCGGGACGGTACTCCAGAAACAGCAGGTGCTGAGCGTGGAAGGGGTGCAACACCGGCAGCGCCAGACGCTTGCCCCGGGCATGAAGCACTTCGGCGAGCACGTGGGGATCCAGTTCCCCATCGTTGGCGATATAGAGGGCGACGGTTTGGGCGTGCTGAATCAGGGGGTGATCCGGCAGGTAGCCGGCCAGTCCGACCGCAGCGGACTTTTGCTGTTCGGGGGTCAGAGCTTTGCGGGCCTGGCGCAGTTGATGGCGACAGGCGGCCCGGGAAAGGGGATCAACAGACATGACCGACTCCACAGGAAACCGAGGATTCAGGGTGCCTTTTTACGAACGGGAAGACAAGGTGATATGGCGGCCGGATGGCCAGAGAAAGGTGATAGTGCTCCCCAAGAATGCCGCTGCGGTGTGACGCCCGTGAACCGTAAGTTCAGGGCGGGTGGACCATTCACGCTTTCGGCTTCTCGGTCTGGCCGAGCCTGCACAGCCGCATGAAGCGGAACACCCTAGAGTTTAAAGCATCGGCCAGGGACATGAACCGCTGGCGAACACCTCAGGGAGCGGATCCAGTGTAGAAAAAACCGGAGGCTTTTCCTAACCGTCGTGGTCAGTGTATGGCGTGCCTGAGTCGGCTTCAACCCCTTTCGGTCGGTTTTGCAGGCGTTCGGACAAAGCCTGTTCAATGGCGTCCTGCAACACCTGAATCCGGGTTTCCAGTTGCCGCTGCGCCACGCTCTGCTGTTGCTGATTCACCATCAGTTCATGGCTGAGGTTGAGCGCTGCCATCACGGCGAGCTGTTCGAGGTTACCGGTGCCGGTACGCTGACGCAGCTGATCCAGACGCTGGCCCAACTGCTCCGCCACCATGCGCAGCTGGTTTTCCTGGCCCGCGGGACAGGCCACAGAGAAGGCCTTGCCCAGTAAGTGGATTTCCAGTGTTTTGTTGCTCATTTTCCCGCTCCAGTGGGCCTTGGGGAGGCGACTATAATACAGGGCTGCCTTGGCCGCCAGCGGGGGCCAGCCACTCCGGTTTTTTGTTGGCCGGATAGGGCGTTGTTGCCCGGTGTGCTGCCGATGGTGCCGTCACTGAGGCCATGATAGCATGGGCCCACTTGTAACCGCGGATCTTCAACCCATGAAATGCAACTCCCCCCTCCTGCTGAGCAAACTGCAAACTGCCCTCGATGATGCCAAGATCGCGGTCCTCCCCGCCGAGGTGCACGGGGTGTTGACGGGCCTGGTGTGTGGCGGTGTGCCGATGGACGGTAAGAGCTGGCAAAAGCCTTTCCTTGAGCTGGTCAACGACGGCGAGGCGGTGCCGGAAGCGTTGATGGCCATCATTAAGGAACTCTACCTGGATGTGATCAACTCGCTGGTGGATCCGGCCATGAGCTTCACCCCGATGTTGTCCGACGACGATGACCCGCTGCAGGATCGCCTCGAGGCGTTCATTAACTGGGTACAGAGCTTCCTGACTGGCCTGGCCATCATGCAGCCGGCACTGGATAAAGCGCCGGCGGATGTGCAGGAGCTGATCCAGGATCTGACCGACTTCACTCAGGTGGAGCTGGAAGTTGAAGAGAACGAAGAGAACGAAGAAGGCTTTGCGGCCCTGATCGAACACGCGCGCATTGCTGCCTGGGAATGCCTGCGTGAGTTCCGCGGCCTGGATGAAGAAGCGGCGCCCAAGACGCTGCATTGATGATCAACAATAAAAAAGGGACCCCCCAAAGATGGAACGAATCGATTTTGCTGCTCACCGTCGCGCCCTGATGGCGGAGCTGCCGGAAGGCAGTGTGGTGGTGCTGTGCGCCGCTGAAGAGGCGACCCGCTCCAATGACACCGAATACCACTTCCGTCAGGACAGCGACTTCTTCTACCTGACCGGGTTTAACGAGCCGGATGCGGTGCTGGTACTGCGTCCGGGCCAATCCCCGGAATCCACCATCTTTGTTCGCCCCAGCGATAAGCTGGCGGAGATTTGGCATGGCCGCCGTCTGGGTAAGGACCGCGCCGCCGACGTCCTCGACGTAGACCAGGCGTTTGAGCTGGGTGAGCTGGAAAGTGAACTGGCGGGCCTGATCAGCGGTGCCGACAACCTGGCTTATCTGCCGGGCCACAGCGAGCGCAGCGACACCCTGGTGGCGGACCTGCTGACCAAGCTCCGCGGCGGCTTCCGTCAGGGGCTGGTGGCACCGGCCCGGATGCAGGATCTGCGTCCGCTTCTGCACGAGCTGCGTCTGTTCAAGTCCGAAGAAGAAGTGGCCCTGATGGCGGAAGCCGCGCGCATCAGTGCCCGCGCCCACGTTCGGGCCATGCAGGCCAGCCAGCCGGGTCTCTACGAGTATCAGCTGGAGGCGGAGATCCGCCACGAGTGCGCCATGGCTGGTGCCCGGGATATGGCCTACAACAGCATTGTCGGTGCCGGCGAGAACGCCTGCATTCTGCATTACACCGAAAACAACGCGCCCCTGAACGATGGCGATCTGGTACTGATCGACGCCGGTTGCGAGTTTGAGGGGTACGCCGCTGACATCACCCGTACCTTCCCGGTTAACGGCCGATTCACGCTGGACCAGAAAGCCCTGTACCAGATCGTGCTGGACGCGGAAAAAGCGGCCATCGCCATGCTGAAGCCCGGCGTGTCCATTAAAGACGCGAACGCCGTGGCGCTGACGATCCTGGTGGGAGGCCTGGTGGAACTGGGCATTCTTGAGGGTGAAGTGGATGACCTGATTGAACAGGAAGCGTATAAGCCTTACTACATGCATGGCCTGGGCCACTGGCTGGGCATTGATGTGCACGATGTGGGCGATTACCGCACCCCGGATCGCGGCCGTCAGCTTGAGCCGGGCATGGTGATCACCGTTGAGCCGGGCCTCTACATCGGCCCTGACGCCGACGTGGACCCACGCTGGCGTGGTATCGGTATCCGGGTGGAAGACGACATCCTGATTACCGCTGAGGGTCACCGCAATCTGACCGTGGATGTGCCCAAAGAGATCGAGGAGATCGAGGCCCTGATGGCCGGATAACACCTATGGCAGAGCAGTATGATATTGCCATTGTGGGCGGCGCCATGGCTGGGGCAACCCTGGCACTGGCGCTGGCTTCACAGCGTCGCCCGGACGGGGGGCGCTGGTCCGTCGCCCTGATTGAAGCCCACCCGAGTGCCGAACCTCACCACCCGGGGTACGACAGCCGCGCTATTGCCCTGGCTGAAGGGTCGGTCCGTCGCCTTGAGCGACTGGGTCTGTGGCCAGCGCTGCGCTCCCATGCCCAGCCGATCGACCAGATCCAGGTGTCTGACCGTGGCCACTTTGGTGGCCTGACCATGACCGCTGACGAGTATGGGGTGGATGCGCTGGGTCAGGTGGTCGAACTGGAACGCGTCGGGCCGGTCCTGTGGCAGGCACTGAGCCGCCACGACAATATTACGCTGTATTGCCCGGATGGGCTGGCGAGCTTCAGTCAACAGCAGGATCGGATTACCCTGACCCTCAACTCCGGCACCCGGATTGATGCCCGGCTGGTGGTGGGGGCGGATGGCACCGGCTCCGCCGTGCGTCAGCAATTGAATCTGGGCCTGGAGCGCCAGCCGTATCATCAGCACGCCCTGATCGCCAACATCAGCTGTGATGACCACCCCGGCATCGCGTTTGAACGCTTTACCTCCGAGGGGCCCCTGGCGCTGCTGCCGATGAACGATCGGCGCTACTCGCTGGTCTGGGTGCAGTCTCCTGGTGAAGCGGCGCGTCGCATGGCGCTGTCTGACAATGCCTTTCTTACTGAGCTTCAGGCCGCATTCGGCTACCGCCTTGGCGCACTCACAAAAGTGGGCCAGCGTGTCGAATACCCGCTGGCTCTGTGCCGCGCTGAGCGCACCACTCACCACCGTTGCGTGCTGGTGGGCAATGCAGCGCAGACCGTCCACCCCATCGCCGGACAGGGCTTCAATCTGGGCTTGCGCGATGTGGAAGCGTTGGCGGATCGGCTCAATGCCGCTTTGCAAAGCGATTCGGACCCGGGAAGCTTTGCGTTGTTGGCCGAATATGCAGAGGCGCGTGCGCCGGACCGCAGCCGGGTTACCGCCGCCACGGATGCGCTGGTAAAACTGTTCTCCAATCCGGTCCGTGCGATGGCGCTGGGCCGGAATCTGGGTCTGCTGACGCTGGCCCTGTTTCCTGATTTCAAAGCTGGCCTGGCCAAAAGTGCCATGGGCTGGTCCGGGGGACGTCCCCGATGACCCGTGAGGTATCCATGAAACGCCTTGGTGGCCAGGAGTGGCCTGTATGCTGAAAACCGGTTCCGTAGATATCGCCATTGTCGGCGGTGGCATGGTGGGAATGGCCACCGGCATTGGCCTGGCCAAGGCGGGCTATCAGGTGGCGGTGATTGACCCGCAACGCCCGGACGCGCCCAGCGGCGAACCGGACCTGAGGGTCTCTGCCATCAACCGGGCCAGCGAGCGCTGGCTGCGGGAGCTGGGTGCCTGGCCCAACCTGGACGCCAGTCGACTCGGGCCCTATACCGCCATGGCGGTGTGGGACAAAGACAGCCTGGGAAAAATCGGTTTTGATGCGGCGGATCTGGATGAGCCCAACCTGGGCCACATCATTGAGAATCGTGCCATCGCCTTTGCGCTGTGGCAGGTGGCGGAGCGTCAGAGCGGCCTGACCATTCACCACACCAAGCCCAAAGCCGTGGCGCTGGGAGAGCGGGAAGCCTGGCTGACGCTGGAGGATGACACCCTGCTGAGCGCCCGGCTGCTGGTGGGGGCCGATGGGGCCAACTCCTGGCTGCGTCAGCAGGCCCAGGTGCCGCTGACTTTCCGGGACTACGGTCACCATGCCCTGGTGGCCACCATCCGCACTCAACGCCCTCATGAGCAGGTTGCCCGCCAGGTATTTCTGCCCAGCGGGCCGTTGGCCTTGCTGCCGCTGGCGGATCCCCACCTGTGCTCCATTGTCTGGTCCTGTCCTCCGGATGAAGCGGACGCTCTGAAAGCGCTGGACGCCAATGCGTTTGGTCAGCGCCTGACGGCGGCCACCGAGGCCCGCCTCGGCAGCCTGACCCTGGCCTCTGAGCGGGCCACGTTCCCGCTGACCATGCGTTACGCCCGCGACTTCGTGCGTCCCCGTCTGGCCCTGATGGGCGATGCGGCCCACACCATCCACCCGCTGGCGGGTCAGGGTGTCAATCTCGGTTTTGGTGACAGCGAAGCACTGGTGCGTTTGCTGGCCCAGTCAAAAGAGCGGGATCCGGGAGAGTTGCGCCTGCTGAATCGCTATGGCCGCGCCCGCAAAGCGGCAGCGCAGGAGATGCTGGCCGCGATGGACGGATTCCGCTGGCTGTTTGACGGCAGCAACCCGGTGAAAAAGGGGGTCAGGGATCTGGGGCTGAGTCTGGTGGATCATGCTATGCCGCTGAAGAAACGGCTGCTAAGTCACGCCCTCGGGCTGGGTTCTCAGAGCCTTGTGTCCTGGAACCGCTAACGAGCGGATGAATTGTATACAAAGCGAGTGTGATCGGTATAATGCGCCGAAAAAGAATAATGTGATCCAGCGCTCAGGGTAAGAGCCCGGCGTGAAGGTCGCCGCTGTAGCCTCTCCAAGGAACCGACATGGCAAGCAAGACTGTACTCTACGATAAGCATCTGGAATCCGGCGCCAAAATGGTGGATTTCCATGGCTGGGATATGCCGCTGCACTATGGCTCACAGGTGGAAGAGCACCATTACGTGCGTCAGGACGCCGGCATGTTCGACGTTTCCCACATGACCGTGGTGGACGTGGAAGGGGCGGACGCCCGCGCCTTTTTGCGTAAACTGCTGGCCAACGATGTGGCCAAGCTCACTGTCCCCGGTAAAGCCCTGTACGGCGGTATGCTGAATGAACAGGGTGGGGTGATCGACGACCTGATCACCTACTACCTCTCCGATACCCAATATCGCCTGGTGGTGAACTCCGCCACCCGCGAGAAAGACCTTGAGTGGATTGGCCAGCAGGCCAAGCACTTCGACGTCACCATCACCGAACGCCCGGAACTGGCGATGATCGCCGTTCAGGGCCCCCAGGCCAAAGCCAAAGCCGCCACCGTATTCAATGCTGAGCAGAATGCCGCAGTTGAGGGCATGAAGCCGTTCTTTGGTGTGCAAAGCGGCGACCTCTTTATTGCCACCACCGGCTACACCGGTGAAGCGGGCTACGAGATCGTGGTACCGCAGGACCAGGCCGCCGATCTGTGGCAGGGCTTGCTGGACGCTGGCGTAAAACCCGCCGGACTGGGCGCCCGTGATACCCTGCGTCTGGAAGCGGGCATGAACCTCTACGGCCAGGATATGGACGAAGGGGTGAACCCGCTGGCGGCCAACATGGGCTGGACCATCGCCTGGGAACCGGCAGACCGCGACTTTATCGGTCGTGAGGCACTGGTGGCGGCGAAAGCCGAAGGCACTGACAAGCTGGTGGGTCTGGTGATGACCGACAAAGGCGTACTGCGCAGCGGCCTTAACGTGTTCTTTACCGACGCCGAGGGCGTCGAGCGCGAGGGGGTGATCACCTCCGGCACCTTCTCTCCGACTCTTGGCCACGCCATCGCGATGGCGCGGGTGCCTGCCGGCATCGGCGAACAGGCCGAAGTGGAGATGCGGAAAAAGCGCGTGGCGGTGCAGGTGGTGAAACCCTGCTTCGTCCGTAATGGCCAAAAAGCCTTTTGATCTTGCTGATAGGGAAGCGAAACAATGAGCAACATTCCTTCTGAACTGAAGTTCACCAACTCCCATGAGTGGATCCGCGCCGAAGGCGACGGCACCTACACCATTGGGATCTCCGAGCACGCCCAGGAACTGCTGGGTGATATGGTGTTCGTTGAGTTGCCGGAAGTCGGTGACGAAGTGAACGCCGGTGAAGATTGTGCCGTAGCGGAATCCGT
Source organism: Marinobacter nauticus (assembly GCF_019801015.1). Taxonomy (GTDB): domain Bacteria; phylum Pseudomonadota; class Gammaproteobacteria; order Enterobacterales; family Shewanellaceae; genus Ferrimonas. The sequence continues at coordinate 179,682 of NZ_JAHVJZ010000008.1, read as the reverse complement.
GAAAGCCGCCTCCGACGTCTACAGCCCGCTGACCGGTGAAGTGGTCGCCGTTAACGAAGAGCTGGAAGACAACCCGGAGCAGGTGAACAGCGATCCTTACGGTGACGGTTGGCTGTTCCGCGTTAAGGCCAGCGATGAAGCCGAACTCGCTGAGCTGCTCGATGCGGAAGGCTACAAAGCCGTCATCGAAGAAGAATAATAAGAAAAACAACAACGAAGCCCCAAGCGGGGCTTCGTTTGTTTGGCATTCTGTACCCAAAGGAAGTCGTCAAGCATGAACGAGAAGTTGACCCTGGCGCAGCTGGACACTCACGATGAGTTTCTGCGCCGTCATATCGGTCCCGATGCCACCGAACAGAAAGCGATGCTCAGCGCTATCGGTGCCGACAGTCTGGAAGACCTGACCGCTCAGATCGTCCCGGAAGGGATCCGTCTGGGCCGTGAACTGGCCGTGGGCCTGCCCACCTCCGAAGTGGATGCTCTGGCACGCCTCAAAGCGATCGCCGGTAAAAATGACGTTCGCAAGAACTACATCGGCATGGGTTACTACGGCACCCTGGTTCCCCATGTGATTCAGCGTAACGTGCTGGAGAACCCGGGCTGGTATACCGCTTACACCCCCTATCAGCCAGAGATTGCCCAGGGCCGACTGGAAGCGATCCTGAACTTCCAGCAGATGACCATGGACCTCACCGGTCTGGATCTGGCTTCTGCCTCCCTGCTGGATGAAGCGACGGCGGCTGCCGAAGCGATGGCGCTGGCCAAGCGCACCTCCAAAAACAAAAAATCCGATCTGTTCTTCGTCGCGGATGACGTCTTCCCTCAGACTCTGGATGTGGTGAAAACCCGCGCCGAGATGCTCGGCCTGGAAGTGGTGGTTGGCCCCGCCAAAACCGCCGCAGACCATGACGTGTTTGGCGCGCTGTTCCAGTACCCGAACCAACTGGGTGAAGTGAAAGATTACCGTGCACTGGCCGATGCGCTGCATCAGAAAAAAGCGCTGGTGTGCGTTGCCTCTGACCTGCTGGCGCTGGTTAAGCTGGTGGCCCCGGCCGAGTGGGGCGCAGACGTGGTGTTTGGTTCCGCTCAGCGCTTTGGTGTACCGATGGGCTACGGTGGTCCGCACGCGGCCTTCTTCGCCACCCGTGATGCCCACAAACGCTCCATGCCGGGCCGCATTATCGGTGTCTCCAAGGACACCCGCGGTAAGCCGGCCCTGCGTATGGCGATGCAGACCCGTGAACAGCACATCCGCCGCGAAAAGGCCAACTCCAACATCTGTACGGCACAGGTGCTGCTGGCCAATATGGCCTCCTTCTACGCCGTGTACCACGGCCCGGAAGGCCTGAAGAAGATCGCCGAGCGCACTCACCGCCTCACCTCTGTACTGGCCGCTGGTCTGATGCAGCGAGGCGTGAAAGTCGTGAACTCCAGCTGGTTCGATACCCTGACCCTGGAAGTGACCGACCGTGACGCGGTTCTGTCCCGTGCCGATGCGGCCAAGGTAAATCTGCGCACCGACCTGCCGGGCACTCTGGGCATCAGCCTGGATGAAACCACCACCGCCGCGGATGTGGCGCAGCTGTGGACCGTTCTGCTGGGCGATGACCATGAGCTGACCGTCGAGGCGGTGGATGGCATGGTGGACAGTGTGCTGGATGAGGCGGTCGTCCGTAACGACGCGATCCTGACTCACGCGGTGTTTAACGCCTACCACAGCGAAACCGAGATGCTGCGTTATATCCGTCGCCTTGAGGGCAAGGATCTGGCGCTCAACCACTCGATGATCTCGCTGGGCTCCTGCACCATGAAGCTCAACGCCACGGCGGAGATGATGCCGGTCAGCTGGCCGGAGTTTGCCAATCTGCACCCGTTCTGCCCGCAAGAGCAGGCATTGGGTTACCGTGAGCTGGTGGATTCCCTGGCCGAGTACCTGCTGGACATCACCGGCTACGATGCCATGTCCATGCAGCCCAACTCCGGTGCTCAGGGCGAGTACGCGGGTCTGGTTGCGATTAAGAAGTATCAGGAGTCCATTGGTCAGGGTCATCGCGACGTCTGCCTGATCCCCGCTTCTGCGCACGGCACCAACCCGGCGTCGGCCATGCTGACCAGCCTGAAAGTGGTGGTGGTCGCGAGCAACAAAGACGGCACCGTGGACATGGCGGATCTGAAGGCCAAGGCCGAAGAGTTCTCCGACCGCCTCTCCTGCATCATGATCACCTACCCGTCCACCCACGGGGTGTACGAGGAGCAGATCAAAGACATCTGTGACCTGATCCATGAGCACGGTGGCCAGGTTTACATGGATGGTGCCAACATGAACGCCCAGGTCGGCGTGACCACGCCGGGCCTGATCGGCTCTGACGTGTCTCACCTCAACCTGCACAAAACTTTCGCCATCCCCCACGGTGGCGGTGGTCCGGGTATGGGCCCCATTGGTGTCAAAGCGCACCTGGCGCCCTTTATTGCTGGCCACAGCGTGGTGAAAACCGGTGGCGAAGCCCAGAATAACGGCGCGGTGTCTGCCGCCCAATATGGCAGCGCCTCCATTTTGCCGATCAGCTGGATGTACACCGTGATGCTGGGCAGCCGTGGCCTGACCCAATCCACCCAGGTGGCCATGCTGAACGGCAACTACCTGGCGGCGGAACTGGGTAAGCACTACCCGATCCTTTACACCGGTCGTAACGACCGCGTTGCCCACGAGTGCATCGTTGACCTGCGCCCGCTGAAAGAGGAAACCGGTGTTACCGAGATGGACGTCGCCAAGCGACTGATGGACTACGGTTTCCACGCCCCGACCATGAGCTTCCCGGTAGCCGGTACCCTGATGGTGGAGCCGACCGAGTCCGAGTCCAAAGCGGAGCTGGATCGCTTTATCCATGCGATGGTGAGCATCCGCGAGGAGATTGCCAAGGTGGGTCGCGGTGAGTGGCCGGCGGACAACAACCCGCTGTGCAACGCGCCACACACTCTGGATGACATTATGGATCCGGCGTTTGAAGCGCGTCCGTACTCCCGCGAAGAAGCGGTGTTCCCGGTGGAAGAGATCCGCGGTAACAAGTTCTGGCCGACCGTGAACCGCATCGATGATGTGTTCGGTGACCGTAACCTGTTCTGCGCCTGTGTTCCGATGGACGCCTACCAGGACTGAGACCGTCTCTGATGCAAAAAGCCCCGGCCATGGCCGGGGCTTTTTTATGGTGTGCCGATAATCGGGAAACTCAGAGTTGAGGGTGCAGTCGCTCAAAGTCGCTGTGCCACTGCCTCAGGGCACCGTCGAGCAGCGGGCTGGGCCGCTCAGACCAGCGCACCCAGAGGCTGGAGCCGCGCTCGAGCAGCTCATAGCCCCGGCTGCAGTAACGGGCATCACTGCTGTACTCCTCCTCCCTCGGCAGTGTCGTCTCAAGCCACTGAATGCGTGTCGCCAGCAATGCCACGCGCTGTCGGCGGGCACGGGCCCGGCGATGGACTCTCAGCCAGGCCGCCAGGGCGCGCACCGGTGAGGGAACCCGCTTAGGGTGCAGAACGGCATTAAACACGATGTGGCTCCGGATTCAGGGATTTCTCAGCCGGCCATACTAGGGTGCAAGTATGACGGAAATGTGTCACTTGCCCCGGTTTGGTGCGTGTCTTCCGGTGCGGTGACCGAATTGTGAACAAAATCACACAGCGCTTCGATCAGCCAGGGGGGGACGCTGCCCTCCTCCTTGCGCGCCACCAGGTAGTAATTGGGTGGCGGGCAGCGATCATGCAGCAGCTGAAACTCCGGCTCAGACATCTGACGGATGCTGACGCCCGGGAAGTGGTCCAGATACTCCGCGGCGGTGCGCGCACCGATAAAGGTAATGGCGTCACTGTCGATCAAATAGTCACTGACTTCTGACAGCACACCGGCTTTGCCGGCCAGCTTCAGTTGGCGTCCCTGGTCCAGGGCGTACAACTCCAGCGGATCGATTCGGTCATTGAACGCCGGGCATTCAGTGACCAGGAAAGGGTAGTTGATGATGGCATCCAACATATTATTGGCGGGTCGCTGCCAGATGGGGTGGTCATCGCGGGCAACGATATAGAGCAGCTCACCGGCGGCGATAAATCGCGAGTCCAGGCGCTCCTTCTCGCTGGCCTTGAAGCTCAGCATCATGTCCACCCGACCCTGTAGCAGGTCTTCGGGACCACTGGCAGAGAGCGGGCGGACAGAGAGGGACAGCTCTTTCCCGGCTTCACTGGCGCTCTTTTTCAGCGCAGTACCCAGGCGACAGGACAGCGTCGGCGGCGCATAGATGACGTAATGCCTTTGTGGCGCGGTGCTAGTGCCATTGGTGCTGTCATTGATTTGGCCCAACAGACAGAGCATTTGCTGGAAGTAGGGGTAGAGCTTGTCGGCGGTGGGGGTCGGCTCAAAGCCGTACTGCCGTCGGATAAACAGGGGATCGCCCAGCGCGTGGCGCAGGGCACCCAGGCAGCGGCTGATCTTCGATGGGGCCACATTCAGTGCATTGGCAACGGACAAAGAGTTGAGTGACTCATAGACCATTACGAAGACCCGAATCGTAAATAAGTTGATGTCTCGCATCTTGTCCATTTGTGCCCCCAATTAATTAACAATGTAATTATGCCGAAAATTAAAATATCGGATAGCGAGTACTGTAAATGTGTCCTAGAACAAAAGTTCACAGATTATTGTTTCTGGATACGCGATTCGTGATGCCGGGGGTGAGGGGGTGACAAAACGAGAAAACTGTTTCACCCTCAGCCTTTGGTTAACATGAGGTTGCTTCAGTTGTGTCCGGTTTTTTGCTGCAATTGCTGATTTCGCAATTGCATTTTTATTCTTGCTAATTTGTAAATTGGAATATGATTTTTGGCGATAGTGTAATTGGAATCGCACTCGTGTTTTTAAATGCCGGTTTTCGATTGAGAAAATATTACTGATCAAGATCAATTTCAGCCTGGGCGACACACCTTAATAATGACCTCGGGGATTGGGAATGAGCCCATAGAGGGTCCCCAGATAGCCAGGAGGTTATTATGAGCTTCGGTACTTTCTTATCAGTCGTTGTTCCTTATCTGTTCCTTTTCTTTGTTCTCTTTATTGGTGTGCCCTATCTGATTTCCGCTTTGGTGGTTGGCGGATATGAGTACTTCAAGAAAGAAGAGAGTGAGGCAGAGGCTCACGAGGCCCACCAGAAAGCGCTGGGTCACTAAACCGTTCGAAGGCGTCGCTGAGCGGCGCCTTTTTAATGGGATTGAGGACATGATGAGCAAAACCGTTTTCATTTCGTTGATTGCCGTACTGGGCCTGTCGGCCCCGGTGTGGGCATCGGATGATGCCTGCATGCGTTGCCATAAGCGCAACGGCACCATGGAAGGACTGCACAGTCAGATCGGCAGTAAAGGGCTGAGCTGCGTACGTTGCCACGGTGAACAGGATGGTCACCCCCGCAACAAGGAAGCGCTGGTGTATTTCGGTGACGACACCAAGAGCACAGTGGCGGATCAAAACGCCAACTGTTTGCGCTGCCACAGTGCCACCAAGCTGCGTGACGCAGAGTGGACCCACGATGTGCATCAGACGCGCGTATCGTGTGCCGCCTGCCACCAGTTGCACCCGGCAACGGACCCCATGCAAGGCCTGAATGAAAAGGCCCGGACGCAAACCTGCGTGGAGTGCCATAGCCAACTGACCACCGGGGAGGTGAAGTGATGTCGCTGTCGAGAAGACGTTTTTTGACTGCCGGTGCGCTGACCATTCCGGTGGTGACGCTGGCGGGCTGCAGCAGCGCGGCCAAACCCCAGAAAGAGAACCTGGCGATGGTGTTCGACCAGACCAAGTGCATCGGCTGTGAAGCCTGTGCCCAGGCCTGTCGGGAAGCCAACCAGGTGCCGGAAGGGGTAACCCGTCTGGAGATCCAGCGCAGTGGTCCTTATGGCGAAGGGGCGGAAACCAACTACCGCTTCGACCGCAAGAGCTGCGTGCACTGTGAAACCGCCGCCTGCATCGCGGTCTGCCCCACCGGCGCCTGTTTCCGTGACGAGAACGGCGTGGTGGATGTGGACCCGGACAAGTGCGTGGGATGCCAGTACTGCATCGCTGCCTGTCCTTACCGCGTGCGCTACGTCGACCCGGTCACCAAAGCCGTGGATAAGTGCGACTTCTGTCGTAAGAGCCGCCTGGCCCAGGGCCGTCTGCCGGCGTGCGTGGAAGCGTGCCCCACCAAGGCGCTGACCTTCGGGGACCTGAACGACCCCGGCAGCGACATTGTCCAGGTGCTTCGTGTCCGCCAGACCTACCGCGACAAGGTGGATCTTGGCACCCGGCCGAAGCTCTACAAAGTGCCCCACGGTAAAGGGGAGGTGATCTGATGAACCCGTCCATCAATTCGGTACTGAACTTTGACACCATGGTCTGGCCCTGGCCGATCGCCATCTACCTGTTTCTGGCGGGGGTTTCCGCCGGCTCCGTGATGATCGCCATGGCGGTAAAGCGCTATCGGGAGCATCAGGGGCAGGTGGTGGCAGACAGCGGCATCATCAAAGCGATGGCGCTGATTGCGCCGGTCTCGGTGATTCTGGGTCTTGGCATCCTGATCATCGACCTGACCAAGCCGCTGGAGTTCTGGAAGATGATGATCTACTGGAACCCCACCTCAGTGATGTTCTGGGGGGTGATGGTGCTGTCGGTCTACATCGTGGTGCTGTTTCTCTATATGGCCGCGATCTTCCATCAGCCTCTGATGGTGTTTGGGCGTCGCTTCCCGGTGGTGGGCAATTTGCTGAATCTGGTTAAGCGGCTTGAGGGCGCCATGCAATGGGTGCTGCTGCTGTTGGCCGTGGCACTGGGGGCGTACACCGGCTTCCTGCTGTCGGCGCTGAAGGGGTTCCCGTTGCTGAACAACCCGGTACTGCCGGTGCTGTTCCTGGTGTCGGGGATCTCCTCCGGAGCCGCAGCCACCATTCTGTTCAGCCTGCTCTGCTTTAAAGAGTCCGCCCACAGCGATGACATTCACTTTGTGCATGTGCTGGAAAAGCCGGTGTTGATGACCGAAATCTTCCTGCTTATCACCTTCTTCCTGGGTCTGGTCTTTGCTGGCGGCGCCAGCGCTGAAGCAGCCAGGGTCGCGCTGATGGGTGAGTTCTGGTCCACCGTGTTCTGGGTACTGGTGGTGTTCTGCGGCATGGTTCTGCCCTGGATTCTGCAGTGGACGTTGCCGAAGCAGCTGACCGCCAAGTCGGGTTTTGTCGCCGCGCTGTGTCTGCTCAGCCTGACCGGGGTGTTCGCGCTCCGCCACTTTGTTCTTTATGCCGGCCAGATGACCGTGGCCTGATCCTGCCGTTAAGGAGTTATTGTGAAAAAAATCATTGCGTTACTTGCTTTCTGCCTGCCCTTCGCGGTGCTGGCTGCCCCCATTGCCGATACCCATACCGAGATGGCGGGTTGTGAGAGCTGTCACGAGGGCGGCACCCCTTCCACGGACCTGGCCTTTGAAAACAAGGCGTGCGCGGATTGCCACGGAGATCTGAACGCGCTGGGCGGTGTCCACGCCGATCACGCTGGCATAATGGAGTGCAGCGATTGCCACATTACTCACGAGGAACACGACCCGAATAAAGGGTGTGAGAGCTGTCATTAAGCCACTTTAAAAGGAAGCTCATCGCAAGGACGCGCCTCAATGCCAGTGCTCTGCAACTGGACGTCAAAGCCACACCTCGGTGTGGCTTTTTTTATATCTGAAAAACTGTGAAAACGATCAGAGTGATGGTCATTGAGGTTGTGTAAATTATGCGGCCTTGGGGTTCGGATATATCTTTTATAATATTTTATATATTCCGAGGTGTTCAAATTGATGATAGTAATATGTTGTGAGTCGGCTTCATTAATAATGCGAAATTATTAACAGTATTGCAGCAATTAAAAGCGCCGATTCCATATCTTAAAAATGTCACCGTATTGCACCAAAACAAACAGCCCACTATTTCCTTTTTATTAGTCTTAATGGTGTGCGCATTTGGCCGTTCGTGGTCAAAGCGCTTGTTGTTATCATTAAACTCGGAATAATTCACCTATTGGATATTTTGACTGCGTTTGGTGAACTGACTCACCTCCCATAGACGACCAAGTCGATATGTTTTTTTACGGGTGCAAGATGCACCGTGAAAAATATATGGGAGTGATGATGAAACAGTTCAGGAAGCCGCATCTGGTATTGCTGATGTCCGCTGCGATGGCGCTGGCGGGATGTGCCGACGACGGCAAAGATGGCGCCCCGGGTGAACCGGGCCCCCCGGGACCGGGTACACCGCCGCCGACCGTGGATGCGACCGAGTCCACCCAGGTTAAGGTGATCAGCTACGCCGTCGAAGAGGGCAAGCTGGTGTACGAATTCGAAGTGACGGATCAGGAAGGCACCCTGGTGGTTGGCCTGGACGCCGCTGAAGGGAAGTTTGCTTCCTGGACCAGCCGGGGCTTCGTCCTGAGTCGAAGTGGTGAGGGCACGCTTGGCGGCTACGGCTCCATGAGCACCGAAGGGGCCACCCTGGAGATGGGGGAACCGGGTCAATACACCTTTACCCTGCCAATGCCTAATGTCACCGCTGGTGAAGAGGGCCTGGTATGGCTGCGCGTCGGGGCCTCCAGCGGACCCATTATGCGCTCTTCACCGCTGGTGGTGGATAAGCCGGAGAACAGCCACACCAGCACCACCGACTCCTGTAATGCCTGCCACGTGGACTACGCCACCAGCAGCCTGAAACACCCCAGCTACACCGCCATGGATCTGGAAGGGGAAACCGATCTGGTGGGCGGCTGTCTGGTGTGTCACAACTCGGTATCCAGAGCGGATGAGAATGGCGGCTATGCCACCAACACCCTCTCCAAGATCGCGCACGTCAATCACCCGGAAAAAGGCTTTGAGCGTGACTTCACGGTGATGAACTGTGCCACCTGCCACGAGACTGCCCCGATCAATACCAGCATCGCTGGCCCCGGCTGCGTGGATTGCCACAATCCGGGCGCGGCGGTGGGTGAGATGAGCCCCAACACCAATCCGGACTTTGATGTGCGTGCCATCCATGCGCAGAAAGCGGCGTTGACTGAGATCGAGATGATCCGTGACAGCCACTACACCACCACGTCGATGCCCTATTACGACGCCGACGTGGTCTGGGACAACAGCACCGGTGCGGTTTGTACCGATCTGAAGTTGTTTAAGGTGGAAGGCGAGACCGAAACTCAACTCAACATCGGCGAGATGTACGCTGCCCATGAGCTGACCTACGCCGGAGCCTATATCCACGGTTACGACGGTCAGGGCATCACCGGCCGGGCCATTGCCCGCGGTGCTGACCAGTACGTCGAACGCGAAGATGGCACCCGTTCCATCTGCTTCCCGGAACTGCTGGCCGTAGAAGGCAGTGATGGCACCGACTTTACGCCGGGCCACTTCCTGGCGAGCACCCGGGTCACCTTCCCGCAAACCGGTTGGGTGGATGACGATGGCAAGGACGGCGTGTCCTTTACCACCTACTCCGAAGTGGTCTCTACCGATTACTTCGAGTCCGGGGTGACCGCACCGACCTTCACCAAAGTCAGTGAGTTTGATCGCCGACTGTCGGTGACCAGTGACAGCTGCATCTCCTGCCACAACAGTGAGACCAACTATCACAAGAACGGCAGCTACCAGAACGGCGGCTGGGATTGTGTGGCGTGTCATAACAATGGCCAAAACCGTAACTCCGCGGGGTCTGCACCGGGCTTCGGTCCAATGGTGCACTCCATGCACTGGGGCGTGGGCAGCGGCATCGGTACCGATGACGCCAACTCGGCCACCAAGCTGAATGCGGAAAACTGCGTGACCTGCCACGCTGACGGCATCGACCTCTATGCCATTCCCAATCAGTACATGCTGGCCCGTGCGTTCCATGGTGGCAGTCGTGGCCTGATGGCCAGCCCGATTACGGCCAACTGCTACGCGTGCCACACCAGTGAGTCGGCGCTGAACCACATGCAGCAGAATGGTGGCGAGATCGACGCGGTGGCGGATCCGCTCTGGTACACCACCAAGTCCGCGGAGTCCTGTGCGACCTGCCACGCAGAGGGCAAGACATTCGGCATCGACGTGTTCCACGTGTTTGAACGGTGAGTCCCGTTTGAACCAGGGGGTACGCCCTCTGCCCTGCAAGTGATAAGGCCCCTTCGGGGGCCTTTTTTGTGTTTGCCCGGGTCGCTTTTTTGCAACCGGGAATTGGCGCTTACGGGATCAGCAACGGCAGTGCTCCGGATCCGGCAACACTCGGCCTAATGCATTTATTTTCCTTTCGGATCCGGGCTAACTGTAAGGGCATTGAGTGGCAATCGGAGGTGGTCATGAGCTTAGGCAGCGTATTAGCGGTAGGGCTTTCCTATCTGTTCATCTATACCGTGATCTTTCTTGCGGTACCCTTTGTGATCTTTGGCCTGGTTTGGGGGATCATCGAGTGGTATCAGGGTCGCTCGGTGCCGGTTTCATTGCCTGTTAAACAGGAGCAGTGAACCGCATCGCTCGCACTTGGGGTTTGGCCGCACGGGTTGCGGCCTTTTTTATTGCACCCACATCGGCCCTCGCGTACTCTGCGGCCATTCGCCGGATTGTCCGGCGTTCACCCTGAGGAAAACGCCATGTCCATTATTGCCGTGCCTGAGCAGGCCAAACCGGCCATCAAGTCTCACCACAAAGCCCGTCACCTGAAGAAGTTCGCGCTGGGCCCGTTTGCTGAAACCTGCGTGGAGTTTCGTTTTTCCCAGGAGATTGAGCAGTTTGACGCGCTGGATGACGCCCTGACTGCCCTGCAGGCTGAACAGGGCTGGGACCTGTTTATCGCTTACTTCAACAACCAGTTCCATGTTGCCGTCAGCTACTTCACTGAGCAGGGCAGCGTGGACGACGTCGTGGCTTCCGTTTCAGCGGTACTGGGTCAGATCTTCGGCCAGGCGCCGGAACTGACCATCCTGGCCGGCGACGCCAACTACGGCGACTGGGAAGGCAGCTACCACCAGGAGTAAGCCTCCGGCTCCGCTGAAAGCCCGCCATACGGCGGGCTTTTTTGTATTTGCGCCAGAGGATTGGTCATCGCACTAAGATTTCCTTGATTCAGATCAGTTTATTTAATCGCAAAAAACGAACATCTTGACCCCCTTAACTTGTTAGATTCGATTGGGTCTTGGTCCTATTATCGTTTTCAGAGATTGAACGGAGGCCCCCATGTGGCATGGCCTTTATGACTGGATTGCGTCCCTGAACGGGACTGAGAACGAGGATTCCCACCATGACTCAACGACTGACTAGCCAAAACGGCGCCCCCATTGCTGATGATCAGAACAGCCTGAGCGCCGGAGCCCGTGGTGGCGTCATGCTGCAGGACTGGCAACTGATTGAGAAGCTGGCTCACTTTAACCGTGAGCGCATCCCGGAGCGCGTGGTGCACGCTAAAGGCTCTGGCGCCTACGGTACCTTTACCCTGACCCGCGATCTGTCCGAATACACCATCGCTGATCACCTTCGTGGCGTGGGTAAGCAGAGTGAAGCGTTCCTGCGCTTCTCCACTGTTGGGGGCGAATCCGGCTCCGCCGATGCTGAGCGTGACCCCCGTGGCTTCGCGGTGCGCTTCTACACCGCCAACGGCAACCACGACATTGTGGGCAACAACACGCCGGTGTTCTTCCTGCGTGATGGCATTAAGTTCCCGGACTTTATCCACACTCAGAAGCGCAACCCGAAAACCAATATGAAAGATCCCCAGGCGATGTGGGACTTCTGGTCACTGAATCCGGAGGCGCTGCACCAGGTCACCATCCTGATGTCGGATCGTGGCATTCCGGCCAGCTACCGTCATATGAACGGCTACGGCAGCCACACCTTCTCGCTGTGGAATGAAAAGGGCGAACGGTTCTGGGTGAAGTTCCACTTTAAGACGCAGCAGGGCATCAAAAACCTGTCCAATGAGCAGGCGGACAGATTGAAGGGGATCGACCCGGATCACGCTCAGCGCGACCTGTATGGCGCCATCGAGGATGGTGAGTTTCCGAAGTGGTCTGTGAACGTGCAGATCATGCCGGAAGCCGATGCGCAGAAGTACCACCTCAATCCGTTCGACCTGACCAAAGTGTGGCCTCATAAGGATTACCCGCTGATCGAGATTGGCGTGCTGGAGCTGAATCGCAACCCGGAGAACTACTTCAACGAAGTGGAGCAGGCGGCCCTGGCCCCGTCCAACCTGGTGCCCGGTGTCGGCGCTTCCCCGGACAAAATGCTGCAGGCCCGTTTGTTTGCCTACGCGGACGCTCAGCGTTACCGCATTGGCGCCAACTACAACCAGCTGCCGGTGAACTGCCCTCACGCCAGTCAGGCGAACCATTACCAGCGGGGCGGTGCCATGGCCGGAACCGGTTGCCCCTTCCACGGTCGCAGCCCGGACAGTGCTGGTGGCGTGAATTACGGCCCCAACAGCCAGAATGGCCCGGCTCAGCAGAACCAGTACGCGGAGCCGCCGATGGACATCGAAGGGGCGATGGCGCGCTACGATAAGACCGTTGAGGACGATTACGCCCAGGCCGGTGATCTGTTCCGACTGATGAACGCGGAACAGCAGCAGGCGCTGTTTGAGACCATTGCCGCCACCCTGAGCCAGGCCAGTGGTGAGGTTCAGGACCGGATGCTGACCCACTTTGAGCAGGCTGACCCGGCCTACGGCGCGGGCATCCGTCAGGCGATTGCCGCACTGCGTTAAGCACCACGGATAAAAAAAGCCCGCCAATTTGGCGGGCTTTTCTCTTACCAGAGCACTCAGGCGTCGTCGGTACCCAGAATATGCGGGGACAGACCGTGATGATGCACATCGCGCTGAGGGAACGGAATGGTGATGTTGTTGTGGTCGAAGGCGATCTTCACCTTCTCCATCAGGTCAAAGTGCACCGGCCAGTAATCCTCGGACTTCACCCAGGGGCGGGCCAGCAGGTTAACGGAACTGTCGGCGTGGGCGCCCACAAAGATCTCCGGAGCGGGATCTTTCAGGATGCGCTCGTCTTCTGCCATCAGTTTGGCCAGCACCTCTTTGGCGATGGTGATGTCATCGTCGTAGCTGATGCCAAAGGTCAGGTCGATACGGCGGGTCGGCTCACTGAACAGGTTCTTGATGCAGCCGTTGGACAGCAGGGCGTTGGGGATCACCACCTTCTGGTTGTCCATGGTCAGCAGAATGGTGTTGAAGATCTGGATCTCATGGACCCGACCCAGGAAGCCCTGAGCTTCAATCACATCGCCAAACTTAAAGGGCTTGAACAGCAGGATAAGCACGCCGCCCGCAAAGTTGGACAGGCTGCCCTGCAGCGCCAGGCCGACCGCCAGGCCAGCAGCACCGAGCATCGCCACCAAAGAGGCGGTTTCGACGCCGATCATGGAGGCAAAGATCACCAGCAGGATGAACTTCAGGCCGACATTGATGATGCTCAGCAGGAAGCGCTGCAGGGTGATGTCCACCTTGGCGCGGTCCATGGATTTGTCCACGACCTTAACCAACCCACGGATAAACCACAGGCCACCAAACAGGACCAGAAGGGCCAGCAGCAGCTTCGGGCCGTAGGCCAGGGCGAGATCCAGACCTTTATCGGTCAGGGTGCTCACCAGTTTTAAACTCTCTTGTACGTTCTGTTCCATCTCTTCCATGGAAGCATCCTCACAAAGCACATAACCATAAGTGGTTGCATTCAAGTCTGGTAACAGACTGAAAGGGCGGCAAGTTTATACGCAGTGCTTTGGGGGAACTGTGATCCGGATAGCGTCTGGCGTGCCGCAGTGATCTGCCGCACGCCAGCCTGAACCGGCCTCAGGGAATGGCCAGAGAAGGGTGGGCGGAGAGCTGGTCTTCCATGGTGTGGTAATCGAGGTAGTCGATCTGCTCCTCAATGCGGCCGTTTTCCATGTCCAGCTTCAGGGTGGTGACTCCCGGCAGGCTGAAGGTCACCGACTCACCGGGGTAGCCGAACAGATCGCCCCGGGCCTTGTAGTAGTAGTTGCCGATCATGATCACCCGGGAGCTTTTGTAAAACACGTGGTCCGCGTTGAAGTAATACTCCTGGGTGTAGGTGTGAACCCGGCGCAGGAACGACAGGATCTCGCGTCGCCCGGTCAGGGTTTTCCCTGCCATCTGGTCGGTCAGAACGGTTTCGCGGTCGTAGAACTGTGCCAGTTTGCTGTAGTTACGGTTGGTCAGTGCCGCCATGTAGGCCTCGGCCAACTGAATGGCCTCGGGCTTTTGCGGCCCGGGATCCACGTCCTCAGCAGCGTGAGCCATCAGGGGAAGGCAAAGAGTCAACAGCAACAAAACACGCACAGATTCCGCTCCTTGAGTCAGGGTGATTTTTGATTATCAAGGGCAAAGGCAGGCAGTGACAAGCCCAGAAAGATGCCGGCCAGTCGCAATGCCAGAGTGCCAACCATCGCCAGCGAGGCAGCCAGTTCGGTGCCCATGCCAAAATGCAGGGTCAGCGTGTAGAGGATGCCGCCAACGATACAGGCGGTGGCGTAGATTTCGGTCCGCAGGACCAGCGGCACTTCCCGGCACAGCACATCGCGAATTACCCCGCCCACCACGCCGGTCATGGTGCCCATCATCACCGCAATCATCGGCTCTGCACCGGCCACCAGCGCCTTCTGGGCCCCGATCACGGTAAACACCGCTAATCCCAGAGCGTCCGCCACCTGGAACCAGCGTCCGCTCAGTCGGCGAGGGCAGCGAACCAGGGCCATCACCAGCGCGGCGGTCAGCATCACCAGCCAGATGTAGTTGGTGTCGGTGATCCAGAACACCGGCGTGGTGCCCAGAATGGCGTCGCGGACGGTACCACCGCCCACCGCCGTGACCAGGGCCAGCACCAGCACACCGAAGGGGTCCATGCGTAAACGTCCCGCCGCGAGGGCGCCGGAGATGGCGAACACGGCGGTGCCAAACAGATCCATGGCATAGATGAAGTCATTCATCGTTTCAGGCTATCCAAAAATATGTCCAACGCTTTCTGGGAGATGCGGATCTCCACCACTGACAGCATCAGGGAGTAAAGCAACAGGGCAAGACTGGCGCCGAAGCTCCAGATGGCCATGCTCTCTTTATCCAGGTAAATCAGCAGCATGCTCAGTACGCACAGAGTAAAGCTTAACACTCCGGCCTCCTGCATCCAGCGGATAAGGCGGATGCGGTGGCGAAGGTTGGCGATCTGGGCCTCGGCGACACCACAATCTTCCGATTGGTTGGCCAGCGAGCGGATCAGTGCCGCCAGTGAAAGAAAGCGGTTGGTGTAAGCCAACAGCAGCAGAGAGATGGCCGAGAACAGCAGGGCCGGCGTCGTCAGACTCAGGTGCATGGTGGTTCGGTCAGTTCAGGTGATGCCAGCCGAGTGCGAGGCTGGCGCCGAGCAAAAACAGCAGGGCCAGCCACAGCCAGGTGGCGTAACTTAACAAGCGCCGGGTGCGGATCAGATCCGCAGGCTCCGGCAGGATTGAGGGTCCCAGGCGGGGACGAAGGTGACGTTGTCCCTCCAGCTGCCAGGGGCCGCCGAGTTGGCGATCCAGGCTGCAGGCGAGACAGAGTTGAGGCCACTGCTGACTGCGCAGCAGCACATTGCCGGTAAGCTGATGACGGGTGCGCCAGGGCACAATCGGATTGCCGTAGAGAGACAGCGTCAGGCCCAGCAGGCCGTTGACCGGTAACATCAGGGCGCCAGCCAGTCGACTGGGCCAGTGTCCATAGCAGCTCATCTGCGGACGTTCCGGGTGCCACTGCCGGTTCAGCTCATTGGCCAGCCAACACAGCACGGCCAGGATGGGGCCACCCAGGGCGTACCAGAACAGGATCGCGAAGCTTTGGGTCCGGGCCTGATTCAGCTGCACCTCAATGCCGGCTTTGACCAGCCCCAGCTCCGACAGACTTTGGGTATCCCGCAGCGTCCAGTGAGCCAGCGTGCCCCGGGCCTGGGTTTTCTGGCCGGCTTCGATGCGGGCCAGCAGGGCGTCGGTATCCCGGCCCAGTGCAACGCCGGGCAGCAGCCAGGCCAGCAAGGCCAGTTCGAAGGGCAGGGGGTAGGCAGCCAGCTGAGTGACCACCCAGACCAGCAGAAGCAGGGGCAGCAACACCATCCCCATGGCCAGAAAGCCGGCCAGCTGCCGCTGCTGCGGCGAGCGTTGGGGACGGTTGGTTTTTTGCGCCAGCGCCGCAGTCAGGGGCGCGAGCAGGTAACGGGGACGCCAGGGCTCCGGGATCAGCATCGACAGCAGATACGCCAGCGCCAAAACAAAGGGAGGCGCCAGCAGGCTGTAGTAGGGGCCCAGGGTCTCCATCACCGGAGTATCAGCTCAGTCGCGTCAGCATCGCCATCACCACCTTGGCGGAGTGTTCACCCGCCTTGACGATGAAGCTGTCAAAATCCACCGCACCGTCGTCGTTGGCGTTGTCGGAGATGGCACGGATCACCACGAACGGCTTTCTGAACTGATGGCAGGTCTGGGCGATGGCCGCCGCTTCCATCTCACAGGCCGCCATGGCCGGGAAGTTGGTCAGCATGACAGCGGTACGTTGCGGATCGGCGATAAAGCTGTCGCCGGTGCAGATCAGGCCTTCGATCGCCTTCACTTCACCCACTTCCGCGATGGCGGCTTTGGCGGCGTCCACCAGCTTGGCTTCCGGTCGGAAGGCAGCAGGCTGACCCGGCAGCTGGCCGATTTCGTAACCGAACGCGGTGACGTCCACATCGTGGTGGCGCACTTCGGAGGAGATCACCACATCACCGATGGTCAGCTCCTGGGCAAAACCGCCGGCAGAACCGGTGTTGATGATGCAGTCGGGCGCGTATCGCTCAATCAGCACGGCGGTGGCGATGGCGGCGGTGACTTTGCCGATGCCACTGCGGGTCACTACCACGTCAGCGCCGTTCAGTTGGCCGTGGTAAAACTCGATGCCGGCGATGGTGTCGATGGTCAGATCATCGATGTGGCTCCGCAGCAGAGCGACTTCCTGCTCCATTGCGCCAATAATGCCAATTTTCATGACGATAGGTCCCGATAAAAAAGGAGTTGAAATTGGCGGCAAGGATACCACCAATTCTCGGGACCCGTCACCGCTTGAGTTGGCCGTTCAGCGGCTGTAAACGCAGGAACAGACCGCCTGACTGGGCAGGAAACGGACCACCATCGATTGGCTGTCCGGGTCGTGATGCAACACCTCGATGCTGGTGTGGTGCACCCCGTCATTGAGCAGGTTGCGATCGCTGAAACTGACCAGCTGCTCAAAGTGCGCCGGCAGGTCACTGTTGGGGCTCAGGATCTCATGGCGGACCAGGTCCATCGCCAGGGGAAAACGGTTGTCATCACGGTTAAGGCGCTTGCCCTGCATGATGATATTGGCCACTGGCTTGCCGTCGTTGGTGAAGTAGCGGTAATAGATGCGCGCGGCAGAACCATAAAGCACGAAATCGGCAATCATATAGTGCTGCATGGCATCGGACTGAGCGCTCTCATACAACTCGTTGTGGCAGTTGAGCAGCCAGGTGTTGTCACCCCGAGGCCAGAAGTGCACCGCCAACAGCGGAATCAACAGCAGCGGCAGCAGAATCCAGGGCAGGTAGGCAGAGAGTCGTTCAGTCACAGAGGCGCTCCTGGGCTTGCCAGCTGGCGGGCAGAAAGTCGGGGTGGCTGCGGGGATCGGTGATCTTCAGATTGCGCAGGCGGGTGTGGTGTTCGTCCTCGCCATAAAGGGTCAGGTTCAGCACCCGCTGGTCGCTGGACAGAGAGGCATACACCGATCGCCAGGGCGTCTGCTCGCAAGGGGAAAAGAGCGCCGTAAGCCGGCTGGTCAGCTGGCCCATATCCAGCACATGGCTGCTGATCGGACTGAGCCAGTAAAGCTCAAGGGCACTTCCGGAAGGCAGTGCAATCTCAATCGGGTCCGGCAGGTCCGGCCCGCCCAGAGGACCTTCCCATTGACGGAACGGGCCATGGATCACCAGCAACAGCAGGGCGACAGTGGCGAGGCCCCAGCCCCAGCGGGGTAAGTGGCGCCAGCGGGAGGGCGCCTGGGGCGGCGGTGCGGGAGGGGCTTCCTGGTTGGCGGGGGCCAGGCTGAGGCGGTAGCCCACCCCCTTAATGGTCTGGATCAGGCAGTGATCGTCATCGCCGAGGAAGTGGCGCAGCTGAAACACCGCACGCACCACCGCAGACTCGCTGATCTGCGGCTTATCGTGCTGGCCGCATCGCAGCCGGTGTTTATCAACGGGCTTATCCTGATGGGCCAGCAATGTGGAGAGCACCATCTGTTCTGCCCGGGGCAACTCCCAACTGTGGCCGCCAGCATCGGTCAGGCGGTGCTGGTCGGGCAGATAGCGGCAGGAACCAATCTCGATCATCGCCTATTCGGTTGAAATGAGTGTGGGTTGACCTGAGTCTAGCGGGCTGGATGCGCCATCGCCGTGATCTGGATCCCTGCCCTTAGTCTCGAATTTTTATCGGAATATGGGTCGAATTGGTGGCCATTTTTCGTCGTGTGATCCAGGCCCGCAAATTCCGGCTCCGGGGATTTGCCAAATTCACCGCTAATTTACCGGCCATACCATTAGTGTCACATTTCCCGATATTGACCCGCCCTGAAGGCGGTTTTTGTGCGTTTGCTGTCACGCACCGAATGGGTGCCAGGGTAAGAATATTCCTTTGTAAGTGCCTGTGTTAGGGGATCAAAAATCCTGAAAATTAGTGTGATCCAGCCGATGTTTGGTCCCCCTCTCTCCTGCCTAGACTGGCCTCAACCCGACAGACGCAAGTCGGGCTTAAGAACATTCCATTGCAGGGGATAGAAAGATGAGTTTGGACAGACGTCAGGCCATGGGCCGCATCATCGGAATTGCCGGAGTCGCAGCGGGAACAGCGCTTATCGGCCCGAAAGCGATGGCCACCGAAACGTGTGGTGGGGATACCCAGATTGGCATCGGCAGCGGCGGGGGCGGTGACCTCGGTCAGAATCTGCTGACCTACGTACAGCTCGACCCGATGGCGGTCGCCACCCGGGCCTATGCCGGTTATGGCCGCGGTGGCTGCATGTACGGCGTGTTCGATGCCATTGTGCAGGAGCTGGCGGCTCAGGGGCATGAAGATGCCTGTCATTTTGCTGCCATTCCCACCAACATTTCCGCTTACGGCGGCGGCGGTATCGCGGGCTGGGGCACCCTGTGTGGCTGCCTCAACGCTACGGCGATGGCGGTGAACGTGCTCGCCGGGGTGGATCGCGCTGCGGTGATCCGGTCGGTGTACCGGTACTACGAAAAGACCGCCATGCCTCGCGGTGATGCGGCCTTCCTGACCGCCATCGGCGCGCCCACCTACAAAGACGACGGCGGTGAACTGCTGACGCCGGATAAGGTGGGTCAGTCGGTTGCCAACTCCATCTTGTGCCACACCTCGGTGTCACTCTGGTCCAAGGCGAGCAAGTACGGTTCCAGCCACAACGCCAAGTTTGAACGCTGCGCTCAGGTGACCGCCGAGATCGCCTACGTCACCGTGGAGTTCCTGAACCAGTCTCTGGCAGGCACCCTGGAGAGCGAAACCCAGTCGCCGGACAACGCCAGCTGCATGGGCTGTCACGCCAGCAGTAAAGCGGAGCCGGAGGCTTACATCAGCACGGATGTGGCCAGTCAGATGGAATGTCAGACCTGCCACAGCCCACATGACGTGGATGCGGGCATCGGTGGTGTGCACGCCGGTGACACCTGCTCAGACTGTCATAACTGAGTCGGGAGGGGATATGAAGACACGTCTGATGACCGCTGCCGCACTGACGCTCTTGCTGGGCGCTTGCAGCAGCGATGATGACAGCCCGGCGCCGCCGGCCAGTGTGCCCATCGACGAAGCGCAGGCGTTAGAGCTGACCCTGCACAGCCTCGCCGGGGACGCCAGTGTGGTGTTCACCCTGGAAGATGGTGCCGGGCTGGCTGTGACCGGAGCCTCGGATTACGCCGTTACCTACCTGGGTTATCCGGGAGAGTACGAGACCGCGTTCTCCATGCCCTGGCACACCGGCGAACGCATGGGGTGTGGTCAGCTGGTGCCGGAATGCCTTGGTGAACTGACCGAGAGCGAGCCGGGCCACTACACCTTCACCCCGGATCAGGCACCGGATCTGGGTGACCGCTCCGAAACCGTGAAGCTGTTGATCCAGGTGTTCGGCGCTCAGGCCAGCACGCCGCCAGAGGTACTGGTGCCACCGGCCCCACAAGCCTGACCCGTCGCTTTAGCCGTTGTTGCTACACGCCAACACCCCTGCCTGTGCAGGGGTGTTTTTTGACGTTTTGATGAACCCGGGAGCGGCATTGATCCCGGCCAATATTTGCGCCGACAGAGTTGGCAATATGGTCTCAGGAACACACCAGGGAGATCGGATTATGCTGCTGCAACTGATGGCTGTTTTGCTGGGGCTGGCTGTGCTGATGGTGATGGGCGCTGTGCTGATCCCGATGACCCGGACTGGCCAGGCCATGGTGGCCCGGATACGTTCTGGCCCCGTTCCGCAAGGGCAAAAAAAATCCCGCCAGGGGCGGGATTGGAAACGGAACGCGATACCGCTATAGCGTATCCAGGAAGTCGAGGATGCCGGCTGCTGCGCGGCGGCCTTCATCAATGGCCGTGACCACCAGGTCGGAACCACGCACCATATCGCCGCCGGCAAACACTTTGGGGTGGCTGGTCTGGAAGGCGAAGGCGCCGGCCTGAGGAGCGCGCACTCGGCCCCACTCGTCGGTAAGAATGCCATGCTCGCCCAACCAGCCCGGCGGGCTGGGTTGGAAACCGAAGGCGATCAACACCGCATCGGCTTTGAGCAGCCCCTCAGAATCCGGCACCGGTTCCGGACGGCGGCGGCCGTTCTCGTCCGGCTCACCCAGCTGGGTTTCGCAGCAGCGCACTGCCACCACTTCGCCGTTGGCGTTGGTCTCGATGCTCAGAGGCTGGCGGTTGAACAAAAACTCCACCCCCTCCTCTTTGGCGTTCTGCACCTCCCGGGCGGAGCCGGGCATGTTCGCTTCGTCACGGCGGTAGGCACACTGCACATGGGTGGCCCCCTGACGAACCGCACTGCGCACGCAGTCCATGGCAGTATCGCCGCCCCCCAGTACCACCACGCGTTTGCCTTTCAGGTCGATGTAGTGGTGCTCGGTCTGGTAATTTTCCAGCCTGGCGGTATTGGCGATAAGAAACGGCAGCGCCTGATGCACGCCTTTGGCGGATTCGCCGGGCAAACCGCCGGCCATCGCTTTGTAGGTGCCCATGCCAAGGAACACCGCGTCGTGCTCAGCCAGCAGCGCATCGAAGGACTTATCGCTACCGATATTGACGCCCAGCTCAAAGCGGATGCCCATCCCTTCCAGCAGAGTTCGGCGTTTGCGCACCACCTCTTTCTCCAGCTTGAAGCTGGGGATGCCAAACGTCAGCAGGCCGCCAATCTCGGGCATACGGTCATACACCGTAACCTGGGCACCGTTGCGGCGTAATACGTCGGCACACGCCAACCCGGCCGGACCGGCGCCCACGATGGCGATGTGCTCAGGCCGGTCTTCCACACCGGACAGATCCGGCTTCCAGCCCATGGCGATGGCGGTGTCGGTGATGTACTTCTCTACCGAACCGATGGTTACGGCGCCAAAGTCGTCATTCAGGGTACAGGCCCCCTCACAGAGTCGATCCTGCGGGCAGACTCGTCCGCACATCTCCGGCAGGGAGTTGGTCTGATGGGACAGCTCCGCCGCTTCGATGATGCGACCGGACTGCGCCAGACGCAGCCAGTCAGGGATGTAGTTGTGCACCGGGCACTTCCACTCACAGTAAGGGTTGCCGCAGTCCAGGCAGCGGTCTGCCTGCTGACTCACTTCGCCGTCGTTGAACGGCTGGTAGATCTCAACAAAGTCGGTTTTACGGGTGTCCAGAGCCTGCTTGGCCGGGTCCTGACGGTTGACGTCGAGAAATTGAAAATCGTTGCTCACCGTTCTGTCCTCCTTATCCGGCCTTAACGCTCAGTTCCTGGCTGGTTTGCAGCGCCAGCAGATCGGTCAGCGCGCTGGCGCGCGGTTTGACGATCTTAAAGCGGGGCAGCCAGTTGGTGAGATCCTGCAACAACTCCTCGGCACGCTCGGAGCCGGTGGCCTCCAGATGGGCCTGCAGCAGTTGTTTCAGGTGGTGCTGAATCATCGGCTCGGTGACCGGCAGCGCTTCCACCAGTTCCGGGTTGAGGCGACGGTCCAGATCGTCGTGCTGATCGAACACATAGGCGAAGCCCCCGGTCATGCCCGCGCCAAAGTTCACGCCGGTCTGGCCGAGAATTGCCACCACGCCGCCGGTCATGTATTCACAACCGTTATCGCCACACCCCTCCACCACGGCCACAGCGCCGGAGTTACGGACCCCAAAGCGCTCGCCGGCCTTGCCGGAGGCAAACAGTTTGCCGCCAGTGGCACCGTAGAGGCAGGTGTTGCCGATGATGGCGGACTCCGCACTGTCGTAGGCCACACCACCGGGGGTTTTGACGATCAGCTCGCCGCCGGTCATCCCTTTACCCACGTAGTCGTTGGCGTCGCCGGACAGCTCCAGACGGACCCCTCCGACGTTCCAGACACCAAAGCTCTGGCCGGCGGTACCGCTGAAACGGAAGTGCAGTGTTTGGTCGGCCATGCCCTGGTTGCCCCAGGTCTGTGCGATCTGACCACTCAGAGTGGCACCGACGGAGCGGTCGGTATTGCGGATTGGCAGGCACCATTCGCCGCTTTGCTTGCCCGTTACGGCCTCCGCAGCCAGCGCCAGCATCTGCTGATTCAGCTCGCCCTTATCCAGTGGCGGGTTGAGTTCAGTGCTGTAACAGGCGTGCTCGGCATTGGGGATGGCACGTTCGAGCAGATCGGACAGGTCCAGCTTGCCCTGACGCGGTGTCTGGCCGGGCAACTGATTGAGCCAGTCGCTGCGGCCGATCATCTGGTTGAATTCCGTGACCCCCAGTGCCGCCATATGACGGCGCACGTCCTCGGCCACAAAGCGGAAGAAGCGCATCACCTTCTCAGGGGTGCCGTGGTAGTGCTTGTCGCGCAGACGCTTGTCCTGAGTGGCCACACCGGTCGCGCAGTTGTTGAGGTGGCAAATGCGCAGGTATTTGCAGCCCAGGGCCACCATGGGCGCGGTGCCGAAACCGAAACTTTCGGCGCCCAGCAGCGCGGCCTTGACCACATCCAGACCGCTCTTCAGGCCGCCGTCCACCTGCAGGCACACTTTGTGGCGCAGGTCGTTGGCCACCAGCGCCTGCTGCACCTCTGCCAGACCCAGCTCCCAGGGGCTGCCGGCATAATGGATCGACGTCAGCGGGGAGGCCCCGGTGCCGCCGTCGTAGCCGGAGACGGTGATCATATCGGCGTTGGCCTTGGCGACGCCGCAAGCGATGGTGCCGATGCCCGGCTCGGACACCAGTTTGACCGACACTCGCGCCTTGGGGTTGACCTGTTTCAGATCGAAGATCAGCTGCGCCAGGTCCTCAATCGAGTAGATGTCATGATGCGGCGGCGGGGAGATCAGGGTAACGCCCGGACGGCTGAAACGCAGGGTGGCGATCTCCGCGCTGACCTTATGACCCGGCAGCTGGCCCCCTTCACCGGGCTTGGCGCCCTGGGCCACCTTAATCTGAATCACATCGGCGCTCATCAGGTAGGCGGCGGTGACGCCAAAGCGGCCTGAGGCCACCTGCTTGATGCGGGAGTTGCCGGAACCGCCAAAGCGGCGCGGGTCTTCTCCTCCTTCGCCGGAGTTGGAGTGGCCTCCCAGGGTGTTCATGGCGACCGCCAGTGCTTCGTGGGCTTCCGGACCCAGTGCGCCGATGCTCATGGCCGCAGTATCAAAGCGCCAGTACAGCTTACCGGCGTCTTCCACCTGCTCAGTGGCAATGGCGTCCTGGGCTGGTGCCAGGGCGAGCAGGTCCCGCAGGGTGGCGGTGGGACGTTGGTCAACCAGCTCGGCATAACGGTCGTACGCGGCCTGGTCGCCGCTGTTGACCGCCTGCTGCAGGGATTGCACCACGTCCGGGTTAAAGCAGTGATACTCACCGCCGTGAACAAACTTGAGAAGGCCACCGTGGGCCAGGGGCTGATGACGTCGATAGGCGGCTTTGTGCAGCTGTGCCTGATCCGCTTCGATGTCGGTGAAATCGGCGCCCTGGATGCGCGCAGGTACCCCTTTGAAGCAAAGCTGAATCACCGCTTCGGACAGGCCCACCGCTTCAAACAGTTGCGAGCAACGGTAGCTGGCGATGGTGCTGATACCCATCTTGGAGAGGATCTTGAGCAGGCCTTTGTCGATGCCGGTGCGGTAGCTCAGCAGGCGCTCCCGGATCTGTTCGTCTTCGCCGCGCTGACTGGCCAGCTCCGCAATGGACTCATAGGCCAGGTAGGGATAAATCGCTGTGGCACCGAAGCCCAGCAGCACCGCAAAGTGGTGAGGATCCCGCGCGGAGGCCGTTTCCACCACGATATTGGTGTCACAACGCAGTTGCTGGGTCACCAGCCGGCGCTGTACTGCGCCTACGGCCATGGCCGCAGGTACCGGCAGCTTGTTCGGGTCGATGGCACGGTCGGAAAGCACCACCATGGTGGCGCCCTCACGGGCGGCGTTTTCCGCCTCGTCAGCGATCCGTTCGATCGCCTCCTGAAGCCCCTCTTCCGGGGCGTAGTTCAGGTCAATCAGGGTCGAGCTGTAGTGCTCGTTATCCAGGGCACGCAGCTGAGCAAAGTCGCTGTACAGCAGCACCGGAGAGTCGAAGATCACCCGGTTGGCGTGACCGGTGGTCTCGTTGAACGGATTCTGCTCCTTGCCGATGCAGGTCGCCAGGCTCATCACGTGTTTTTCCCGCAGCGGATCAATGGGGGGATTGGTGACCTGGGCAAACTGCTGGCGGAAGTAGTCGTACAGAGAGCGAACCTGGGTGGAAAGCACCGCCATCGGGGTGTCATCCCCCATTGAGCCCACGGCTTCAGCCGCCCCTTCGGCCAGCGGCCAGAGGATCTCACGCAGCTCTTCCCGGGAGACGTTAAACAGCTTCTGGTAGCGGGTCAGGGTGGCGCTGTTCCACTGGGCCTGCCCGGAGGCTTCACGGGGCAGGTTATCGCCGGGCACCAGCCGACGGGAGTTGGTTTTCATCCACTGGGCATAGGGGTGGCGGCTCTTCAGATCCTCGTCGATCTCAAAGGAGCGCAGCAGCTTGCCGGTAAAGGTATCCAGCACCAGCAGCTCCCCGGGACCCACACGGCCCTTCTCCACCACCTCATCGGGCTGGTAATCCCAGATCCCCACTTCGGAGGCCAGGGTCAGAATGCGATCCTTGGTGATCACATATCGGGAGGGGCGCAGGCCGTTGCGATCCACCGAACAGGCGGCGTGACGACCGTTGGTCAGCACCACGCCGGCCGGGCCATCCCAGGGTTCCATATGCATGGAGTTAAAGTCGTAAAACGCCTTCAGGTCGGCGTCCATGTCCGGGTTGGATTGCCAGGCGGGCGGGATCAGCAGGCGCATCGCCCGCTTGATGTCCATGCCACCGGCCAGCAGCAGCTCCAGCATGTTGTCGAGGCTGGAGGAGTCGGAACCGGACTGGTTTACGAACGGCGCCGCGTCCTGAAGGTCGGGCAGCAGCGGGGAGACAAACTTGTACTGACGGGCCAGGGCCCACTGACGGTTGCCGTTGATGGTATTGATTTCGCCGTTATGCGCCAGGTAGCGGAACGGCTGGGCCAGCTGCCAGCGCGGCTGGGTATTGGTGGAGAAGCGCTGATGGAACAGGCAGATGGCACTCTGCATACGCAGGTCGGCCAGGTCCGGGTAGAAGGTGGGCAGGTCCCGGGGCAGCATCAGGCCTTTGTAAACGATCACCTGACCGGACAGGCTGGAGACGTAGAAGTCCGGGTCATCGTCCAGCAGCTTCTCGGCGCGGCGACGGGCCATATAGAGGCGGCGTTCCAGATCGCGGCTGCGCCAGCCCACCGGGGCATTGATAAACACTTGAGCAAAAGTCGGCACGGAACGGGCGGCTATCGGGCCCAGGCTGTCCAGGTTGACTGGCACCTCGCGCCAGCCCAGCACGCTCAGGGTCTCCCGCTCCAGTTCCTGCTGCAGTACGGATTTGGCGTGGTGAGCGCGCACTGGGTCCTGACCCAGCATCACCATGCCCACGGCGTACTTATTGGAAAGACGCCAGCCGTTATCACTGGCGATGTGCTGGAAGAAGCTGTCGGGTTTCTTCATCAGAAGGCCGCAGCCATCGCCGGTTTTACCGTCGGCACCAATGGCTCCGCGGTGTTGCAGGCGATCCAGTGCACTGATGGCGGTACGCACCACTCGATGGCTGGCTTCCCCCTCCATATGGGCGATAAGGCCAAAACCGCAGTTTTCCCGTTCATACCCAGGTTGATACAGCGCCATTCCCTTCCTCCAGGGTTGCCCTACCGCATGCCCGATACGGGTGCAACCACATAATTATGCAATCGAACCAACTAAATTACTGTCGTGGCCAGAGGTTGGTCAATCAAACATTGCCTTGATATGGGGCGATAACACCATGCCAAATCGCTATAAGGCCGCTTGACGAAGCGGAAACCCTGATGCAGGGCGAGGCGAAACAATATGCAGTTTGACCGCGTTTTCGCCGTCAGGTTGCGACTTTGTGGCGCATTGGCCTCAGCATGGGGCCCCACAATGCGGCCCTCTGGCGGGCAAATCGCTCTTATTGGCCGATAAGGAACGATTATCGGCCTGTGATCCGGATCCGCGCCTCGTCACAGAGGGATTGCTATCATTGCGCGCTTTTTCATCAACCCCGGAGCCTGCCTTGGGACTCAATCGCTACGTCCATACCCTGGGCCACTATATGACGGCCCGTTATGGCCAGAAGATCCATAAGCTGACCATCGATGCGGCCTTCACCTGCCCCAACCGGGATGGCAGCCTGGGTGTGGGAGGGTGCACCTTCTGCAACGTCTCCTCGTTCAGCGCGGAACACGGTTCCAAGGCCAGTGTGGCGGAGCAGTTGGTGGCGGGCCGGGCCCGTCGGGAAGGGGGCAAGGCCAGGCCGGAAAAGCGTTACCTGGCTTACTTTCAGGCGTACACCTCCACCTACGACGAGTACGCGGTGCTGAAGCGTAAGTATGAAGAGGCGCTGGCGGTGTCTGACATCGTCGGGATCTGTGTCGGCACCCGCCCGGATTGCGTACCGGATGAGGTACTGGCGCTGCTGGCGGGCTACCAGCAGCAGGGCATGGAAGTGTGGCTGGAGCTGGGCCTGCAGACCGCCCACGATGACACCCTGAAGAAGATCAATCGGGGCCACGATTTTGCGGCTTACGCCGACACCGTGGCCCGGGCCCGTCTGTACGGTCTGAAGGTGTGTACCCACCTGATCCTCGGCCTGCCCGGAGAAACCCCGGAGCACGCGGAAATTACCCTCAAACGGGTACTGGAGGTGGGCACCGATGGCATCAAGCTGCACCCGTTGCATGTGGTGGAAGGCAGCATTATGGCGAAGCAGTGGCGGGCCGGCCGTCTGCCGCTGTGGGATCAGGAAACCTATATGGACACGGCGGCTTCGCTGATCCGTCAGACGCCGGCTGAGGTGGTTTACCACCGGGTCAGTGCGTACGCCCGCCCGCCTGAGCTGATCGCGCCGGATTGGTGTGGTGACAAGTGGCTGGTGATGAATGGCCTGATTGAACGCCTCAAGCATGAGGGTGGCCAGGGCAGCGCGCTGGGACAGCCTTTTTGCGCGGAGTGAACGGGACACCGGGTACAAAAAAAGCGCCTCATTGAGGCGCTTTTTTTATCAGGAAAGCGTCAGTACGGCTGGTAGCCGCCTTCAACGCCCTTGGTGTCTACGGCCACAGCATCGTGGGCGTGCAGACTTTCCAGGTGGTTCACCCGCAGCCAGAAGTCGGTATAGCCTTCGCCCTGAGACAGAGCGTGCTTCAGACGGCGTGCGGCGTCCTCCACAAACATCAGGTTCTGGCCGTTCAGACGCGCAAACTCCTGCTCATCTTCACGCTTCACTGCGGCTTGTACCGGGGTCTTCAGAGCGTCTTCGATCGCTTCCACCAACGCCAGGATCGGCAGTTCAGACAGGGTGTCGGACAGTTTGACCTTCACCTCGGCAATGCTGCGCTGGCTGTGGGGGGTCGCGACGATGCCGGCGGTGGTGCCAAGCCACTGATGAACGGTGTCCATCTCGACCTGGTCCTGACCATGGAACTGATGCTCAAACGCTTCCTGAATCAGCTGTCGGGCCAGAGCCGCGGAGCAGGGGCAGGTGGAGGAGTAGGCCACATCCACTTTCAGTTCCAGATCCAGACGGCCCTGATCCAGGCGTCCGGTCAGTACCACCGGGTAGTTGCGCCAGCCGTGGTTGCCGGACATCAGGGCAGGGCGACGCAAGTGGTAGTCAAAGGAGAACACCACCTGGGCACGGTTGGACAGCGCATCGTGGCTGGAGACGAAGGTGTCCAGCAGGCCTTTGAGGCTTTGCAGGGTCAGCTCCTGTTCCAGCGAAAGCTTGTCCAGCGCCAGGTACAGGCGGGACATGTGGATCCCTTTGGCCTGAGGCTCTGCCAGGTTAACAAAAGCCTCGACTCGGGTGCTGATCTGGCGGGCCTGACCATCGTCGGCTTTGATGGTCATCGGCATTTCGATGTTGCTCATCCCGACCCAATCCAGCGTGCCGGTGACTTGCGCTTTTGCGCTGCTGGCCACGTCGGGCATCTTTGTCGGCATGTTGAGATTCTCCGTCATTATTTCCACCCGGTACTGCATGAGGGCGGCGATTATAACACGCGGCCTAATGCGAGACATGTTCAAAACACCTGCAAAGAGTGCATTGAACCGTTCCAAAAAGTCGATTAGACCGCGTTTCGATAAATTGTATGACCGCTAGCGGGGGCAGACACGTTATCTCAGCTGCTCGACTCCCCGCAACCACGGATTTTGTGGGGCCTTAGGCAGAGCCTCCAGCGCGTGTCTGGCCGCCCCTTTGTCCGGGAAGCTGCCCCACAGGATCTGGTACCAGCCGTTGTGCTGATGGATCACCACCGGCTGAGGCAGTTTGTGCTGACGGATAAAGGCTTCGGCACTCTGTCGACCCTTGGTGGCCGCCAGTTGCCAGGTCATGTGCCCGGCTGGTTGCGCGGCCAGCCAGGCATCAGCATTGTCGGTGCTGGCCGGAGCCGCGGAGCTGGCCGGTGTGGCAGCGGGGGTGACGGCGATCGCTTCCCGCTTGAGGTCACCGACCCGACGCACCAGCGGCAGGTCATTGGCGAACTCTTTGGGAATGTCCCGCAGGCCATAGCGGGCGGAGCGCTCGCTGGGGTACTGGCCGGAGAGCAGCAGGTGCATCGGCTTACCGCCGCGCATCACCGCCACCTGCTCCAGCGACAAGGCCGGGAACTGTGCTTTCAGGCGAGCCAGGTTGAACGGCTGACGACTGGCGGCCAGTTGCAACGTGTAGTCCTGATCGTCCATACGGGACAGGGCCGGCCCCGCCTTGGGCAGGTTGTTGACTGGCGTCACGGCTTTGGGTGGCTCAACCACAGGCTCAGGCTGGGCCGGAAGCGGGTCCACCACCTGGGCGGCCGGACGCAGTGGGCTGCCCGGCAGCGCGTTGACTTCGATGGTCCAGTCGCGGCGCGGCTCACCCTGGCCGCCAACATTAACCGGATAAAGCGGTACGGTGGCCTGCAGCTTACGGGCGCTCATTTCACGCTCATTGAACACCAGATAGTAGTTGCCCGGACGGACACCGTTCAGGGCAAACTGACCCTGAGGGCCGGTCTGAGTGCGCATGACCGGATTATGGTTGAGGTCAGCCAGCACCAGTGGCATATCCGCCACCGGCCCATAGGCGGTGACCAGGGTGCCATCAATGTCGGTGACCCGAACCAGCGCCAGGTCCACCTCGGTGCGTTGGCCCGGCATCGGCATCACTTCCACCGGACCGTCACGCAGCGCGGTACCCGGAGGCAGCTGGCGGGGGTCGATGCTGATGCGATAAAGGTTGTTGGCCGGCACCTGGCGCAGCAGGATCTCACCCTGATCGTCGCTCACCTCACGGGGCCAGCTGGGCGCGGTGGCGATGGCCAGGCCCGGCAGGGGTTGATCGTGACGATCGAAGTGGCCGTTGTTGTTGCCGTCCATAAAGACCCGGACCACCAGATCGGACAACTGAGGCCGCAGCGCTTCGGCAGGGGCACCGTCGCGATTATCCCGGTAGTTGAGGGCAAAGGTGGCGGTGGTGTTGACCTGCCAGTTGCCCCGGGTGTCGGCACCACCCTGGAGGCCCAGAGTAAACCAGCGGTAGCGGTAAGCGACCTCGTGGGCCAGGCCAAACCGACTCTTGCGTTCTGCCGGGTCGGCGTACCACGCCACGGTCTGGTTGTAGAAACCGTACATCGGACGCCAGCGCAGCCGGGTCTCCAGCTCTTCCACCCCTTTACCCAACTGGTAAGTCATGTTGCCTGAAACATTCCAGTCGTAGCCGCTGGTACTGAACAGCACCTCGCCGCTTTGACGCTCAAGCCGACCGTCGTACTGGGTGTCGTAGCGGTAGGTGTGGCTGAAGTTCACCGGCCCCAACTGACTGGACAGCCGATTCTGATAGACCGAGAAGGTTTCACCGCCATCGCGGGGAGTGTATTTGGCGGCACCGAAGGCGTACTGCCAGCCACCCAGGCGCCAGGTCTGGCCTTCCAGCCAGGCTTCGGTTTCCCGCTTCAGTGCCTGTTCCTGCTGTTCGGTACGGTCGGTTTTCATGTCGCCGTTGTAACGATGATCGACGCGCAGGTGGTGGTCGGTGCCGAGGCGGCGGGTCCAGCCTGCCATATAGGCGTTGTTGCCCTCATCATCCCGTAACCCTTCCAGCAACCAGCTGCTGCCGAACAGATCGGCAGAGACGTTGGCGCCGACGAAGTGGCGATCTTCCAGCTCAATGCGGCCCCACTCGTCGTAGGCCAACTGCTGATTGTGATAGCTCAGGCCGGCGCTGATGGCATTGGTGATGCCGTAATCGGTGCGGAAGGTCATCTGCCGACGGGCACCCAGCGCCTCTTCCTCTTCTGGCCTCAGATTGTTGAAAATAAAGCGGGTGTTGTCGACGTACATGGCATTGAAGCCGACCTCCCCTTTGCCAACGTGCTGACCGGACTGCACCGTTTCCCGGCGCATCTGGTGTTCGCCATTGTTGCCATAGAGGTGCAGCTCAAACACGTTGGCGCCGCTGAGCAGGGGCACATCCAGGAAGCGGTAGCGGCCAGAGTCGTCGGCCTGGGTAAAGGCCAGCAAGACGCCATTGCGGTAGAGATGAACCTGCCAGTTCGGCGGTGCGTTGCCTTCCAGTGCTGTGGTGCCGAACTTGTGCGTTTTTGGGGTGGCCAGGTTGCTGATCTGGAAGCCCAGACCTTCGCTGGCGCCGGACAGCAGATTGTCACCCAGGTAGCTGACGTCACCGGCCTGGTAACGCCCCAGATTGAGCGGCAGGTCTTCGCTGATGTCGCCCAGGTCCCGGGACAGACGCAGCCGGTATTCACTGCGCTCATTGGCCAGCTTGGTGTAATTGAACTCGAAGCTCTGACCCAGCACATCGCCGGTGCTGATCATCCCCAGCATGTAATCTTCGGTCAGCATCTCCTTGCCCAGAATGGCGGCGTTGCCATAAGCGAACACCATGGGCTTGGAAAAGTCTTCGTAGGGATGCGGATGGATGGGGTCAAAGCCCGCGCTGTGGAAGCGGTGCTGCAGACCCAGCTGGGCCATCTGTGCTTGTTGCTGTTCCAGACGCTGGACCGCCGGAAGCGGGTAGGGGCTGGACACCGACAAGCGGCTTGCCGGGCCATTGAAGTTCAGGCTGAGGGGCAGCAGTTGCTGGATCAGTTCGGCGTCCAGGTAGAGGTCAGCGCTGTCACGCCCCCAGGGGCGCTCAGGATCCAGGTCGAACCGCTCCAGACCGCGCCGTGCTTCGTCCTGGTTGAGGTCCAGCATGAAGTTGGCGTTCTCACCGGCCACCCATCCGCTGGCACTGGCGGTGTTGGGGTTGACCTGCAACTCCAGCCCCAGCGCGGCACTCAGCGCCTGTAAGGGCACAAGAATGCGCTGGTTGTGGCGGTACACCACCAGGGGTTGCTCAAGCTGATGGCCCTGACTGAACAGGGTGAAAGTCTGGATCTGCTTGGCGGCCAGGGGCACTTCCCGGGCCTGGACGGTTTGCGCGCAGGTCAGCGCACCCAATACAGCTAAGGTGACAGCTCGCATCTTCCTACTACGATTAAGACGTTATCGAATTTGGCCGGCAGGATACCATTGATTAACTTACAAAGTGATGAGAAAACACACGTGTTGTGACCCTCAGCCTCACATGGTAGTTTGGGCCTGCCTTTATCTATTACTCCGGACAGTGGAGAAGCCAATGACCACCGCCGCTCACGAGCACCTCGATACCGTAACCCTCGATCAGTACTGTGCCGCCATCGGGGCCGCTACGCTGCTTAAGTCCGTCGTCGTGTTCGAACAGATGGCACCGGAATACGTTGAGGCGATTGCTCAGGGACTGGAATCCGGTGATAAAGATCAGGTGCTTTCCGAAGCCCATAAATTGAAGGGGGCCGCCGGTTCGGTGGGCCTGAAACGCATTCAGGAGCTGTCTCAGGCTCTGCAGTGTGGCGATGAGCCGCGTTGGGAAGGGGAGCACAAAGCCTGGTTTGACGCGATCCGCACCCATCTGGATGGTGACCTGACCAGCCTGAAAGCGTACCTGACAGAGCGTGCCTGAACGCCGCTAAACAAAAAAAGGCTGCCCACGGGCAGCCTTTTTTGTATGCGGATTTCGCTGAACGGCTTAGTGCTCGTTCAGAGCGCCACAGAAGCGGTAACCTTCGCCGTGAATGGTGGCGATGATTTCCGGCGTTTCCGGGTGGCTTTCGAAGTGCTTGCGGATGCGACGGATGGTCACGTCCACAGTACGGTCGTGCGGCTTGAGCTCACGGCCGGTCATCTTCATCAGCAGATCGCTGCGGGACAGGATCTTGCCCGGGTTTTCCACAAAGTGCAGCAGAGCACGGAACTCAGAGCGCGGCAGTTTGAAGGGTTCGCCGATCGGGCTGATCAGAGAGCGGCTGTTGATCTCCAGAGTCCAATCATTGAAGTGATAGTACTCAACCTGCGGCTTCTCTTCGCTGGATTTGCCAGCGTTAACGATGCGGTTCAGCAGGTTACGGGCACGGATGGTCAGCTCGCGGGGATTGAACGGCTTGGTGATGTAATCATCGGCGCCGATCTCGAGGCCCAGAATCTTGTCCACTTCGTTATCACGACCGGTCAGGAAGATCAGGGCGATGTCATCCTGCTCACGCAGTTCACGGGCCAACAGAAGGCCGTTTTTACCGGGCAGGTTGATGTCCATGATGACCAGAGAGATCTTGTGGGTCTTCAGGGCGTTGTGCATCTCATCACCGTCAACGGCAACGGTAACGTTGTAGCCTTCGGCTTCGAAGATGCTTTTCAGAGTGTTGCTGGTGACGGCTTCGTCTTCAACGATGAGGATGTGCGGATTTTGCATGTTAGCTACCTAAAGCGCTGTTCGACACAAATCTAAGCCAGTGGCGTACCACTAACCATTAAGCGTATGCAAAGTCCCTTTTATTGCCACATACAGCCGGCGATGTTGCTGCAGCTGCAGTTTCCTGGAAGGTGCCCGTTGGCGCGCTTTCGCGTCCGGGGTGTCACACCTATGGGACTGAAAATACCCCAAAACGGTTCAACAGTTCGCCAACTTTTGTTAACGGACGCCCTGTTTTGAGGCAAGGATCACAAATTGTTCGATTATTGACGGGATGAAAACCGAGATTGTTTCGATATTTCACCGTTTAAGACGACAGAAAGGTGTCGGCTCGTTAATCGAAGGCACCATTCTACTCATACTGGTTGCGATAAAAAGCCAACTCGGGTGAGCAGGGGTTAAAGTTGTGATCACATTCGGTTTTGCCCCCGGCTTTGGGGGGCGCAACACGGTTGCGAAGGCAAAGAAATGTAAACGACCCATACTGAACGTGAACTTGATCACGCCTGCACTGGTTAAAAAATCGCTGAAAGTTTGACACCCGTAGGGGTTTTACGGTGAGATGTGCGCCTCTCCCGTTGATCGGGAGAACAGAAGAGGTGCGTTGCCCAGGCAAGCCGGAACAGGAGAGCGAACTCCCGTGACGCCGGCCCAGGGGGAGCAACGCCGAGATGGTGAGGCTGTTCGGCTCAGTTCACCGTCGGCTGCCGGGGTTGAATCTCCGGGGCTGTCACCATTGGATGTAGGTGGAGAGCTTCTGGAAGAAACCCCGTGATCGCACGATGGGCACGGGTGCCCCGTCCAGACTCTCCGAACAGGCTATTTCGGTTCGGAGCACAATGAATACACAATCTTCCCCCCCGGTTTCGTTAACGGTTGCCAAGTTCGGCGGCACTTCTGTTGCTGATTTTTCTGCCATGGATCGCTGCGCCGACATCGTGTTGGCGGATCCCAGTGTCCGTGTGGTGGTGGTCAGCGCCTCCAGCGGCGTCACCAATCTGCTGGTGGCGCTGTCTGCCGGCATCGCTGACAGCACCCAAAGACTGGCTCTGCTCGGTCAAATTGCCGAGATTCAGTATCGGATCCTGGATGCGCTGGGGCGTCCGGCAGAGGTGGCCGCCAGTCTGGACCTGCTGTTGACGGAGATGGATAAGCACAGTGCCGCATTGGCACTTCAGAGCAACGACGCCCGGCGGGTCGATGCGTTGTTGTCTCTGGGCGAGCAGTGCTCTTCGCTGTTGTTTGCTGAGTTGCTGCGTCAACGGGGGGAGCCGGCGCGCAGCCGTGACGCCCGGGAAGTGATGCGCACTGATCACCATCATGGCCGTGCAACGCCGCAAGTGGCTGAGCTGGCTCAACTGGCTCAGGGGCTGTGGGGGCCGGTTTTGAATGAGGAGCGGACCGTTACCCAGGGCTTTATCGGTGCCGACGCCGAGGGCAACACCACCACGCTGGGACGCGGTGGCTCTGACTACAGTGCGGCGTTGCTGGCGGAGGCACTCGGCGCGGATAACCTCGCCATCTGGACCGATGTGGACGGCATCTACAGTTGTGACCCCAGGTTGGTCAGCGCGGCCCGCCCAATCCCCGAACTCTCTTTCGATGAAGCGGCTGAGATGGCCACCTTTGGTGCCAAAGTGCTGCATCCGGCCACCATCCTGCCGGCGGTGCGCTCGGGCTGTGCGGTGTTTGTGGGGTGCAGTCGGGAGCCGGAAAAGGGCGGCACCTGGATCCGCAGTCGTGCTCAACTGGCGCCGGTATTCCGCGCCATCGCATTACGGCGCAATCAGACGCTGCTGACGGTGCACAGCCTTAACATGTTGCATGCTCAGGGGTTTCTGGCTGAGTTGTTTGCCATTCTGGCCCGCCACCGCATCAGTGTGGACCTGATCACCACCTCAGAGGTCTCGGTGGCCCTGACCCTGGACAGTACCGGTTCGGACAGCAGTGGCCGTGAGTTGCTGACCGAAGCGCTGCTCGAGGAGTTGAGGCAGATGTGTCGGGTTGAGGTGGAAACGGGCCTGTCACTGGTGGCCGTTATCGGCAATCGCATCGCCAATACCGCCGGCATTGGCAAGCGGGTATTCGAGGTGCTGGAAGACCATAACATCCGGATGATCTGCCAGGGTGCCAGTCCCCATAATCTGTGCTTCCTGGTTGGGGCGGAAGAGGTAGACAGTGTGGTTCAGCAACTTCATGGGCGGTTGCTGGAAGGGTAAAACTGAGGGCGCTTTATGGCGCCCTTTTTGTTGTATTCCGAAAGCGCCACCAGCGGCCCAACAGAAGCCAGAGCAGCCATGGTGAGCCGCTGCCCCCCTGCTGTTCGTCTGCGTCTTCCAGCACCGTCACTTCGAAAGCGGTCGGTTCGCTGTAGCTTTCGCCGTCAAAGGCGATGGCCCGAAACTTCAGGGTGGTGGGTTCCGCCACCTCTGGTAACGGGATGGTCAGCATGCCCTGCTGGTAGGTGACGTGAGTGGCGGGCCCGGCATGTTGGGTGACCGATACGCTGGGTCGTGCGTGTTCTTTGTCCTGAATGTCCGCCGTCAATTTGAGGGTGCGGCCACTTTTTCCCGAGCTTTTCGCGGGCAGACTCAGCACCGGTGGGTCATTGACCGGTGTAATGGTCAATGCGACGTCAAACGGTTCCGGCGTAGCTCCGGGGGATCGGGTTACCTGATAGCGGAACTGATCACTGCCGCTGAAATCGGCTTCAGGTGTGTAGAGGATGGTGCCAGCGTCGCTGAATGAAACGGTGCCATGACGTGGCGCCTGGGTCAGTGCCAGAGCGGACTGAGGCAGACGCATCTGGACCAGATGAAGCGCTTCAACCTGAAGGGTGGCGGACGCGGCGGCGAAGGTCAGCGGATACTGTGCCGCCGACCGTGTTGCGGGAATGGTGAGGGGGGTATCTTCGGGCGTCTGGAAGGGCGTCGTGGCGGCTGCCCCTTGTGCCGAAGCCGTCAACAAAAAGTCGAGCCCGACTGAACCCGCAGCGCGGGTATGGAGTCGGAGCGTATCGCCAGCGGCTGGTGTTCTGCCTGCGCCATTGAAATGGTACAGGGCGCTGAACTGGCCGGACGCCTCCTCTGCGCCGATGGTCACCCGAACGGGCAGGTCACTCATGTTGTAGTACTGAAGCAGGTTGGTGCCTTTGTTGGGACCGGTACCGAGCCACACGCCAAAACTGTATTGCCGACCGGACGAGTCCGCCCGCAGTCTGGCGTTGATCCAGTCCACCACCAGCCATTGGGGCTGGTCACTGTGGTCTGTCACTTCATAAAGGTGCAGTGTGCCACCGCCGCGGCTTTCCCCATCGCTTTCGCTGTCGCCCAGCAGATCCAGATCGGTCCAGAATGGAGCGATAACATTGTTGGGGGGCGCGGTATCTGGCAGCCGCTGGTTTTGCCAACTGTCATTGGTGCGGGCCTCGCCGGGAACGATAAATCCATTGCTGGAGATGGTCAGCTTGCGGAACGCCTTGCCGTTGTATTCGAACGCGGCCTGGGTCCAGTACTCCAAAGCGGCTTCGTCGCAAGGTGCAACACAGTGCAGCCGGTTGGCGGCACTGGCCTGACTCAATCCGGGAGACTCGGCATTGGGATAGATCAGTATCTGCTGGGTATCCAGGCGGCCACGCCAGGTCACCGTATTGGTGGTGGCATCCACTTTCAGCTCCGTCTGCTCGCCACCGGTAACGTCGACTTGAACGCTGTCCGGGCCGATGGCCAGATGCGGGTCTGCGTTGAGGCTCAGCGTAACCGGCTCCTGCACCCGCTTATTGGTGAATCGGGCGTGATAGGCCCCCGCCTCACCGTAGGGTAGGGTCGGGGCGTCACCAAACAGGGTCAGCATGCTGTCATCATCAGAGAGGGAGGAGAACACCGCCAGGGGAATTCGGGCCATGGTGTCACCGGAAAAGCGCACTTCTCCAAACAGCCAGCGCGCTTTTTCGGCAAAGGTCAGGTCAACCTCCACCTCTAACATTGTTGATTCCCCGGCATTCAGGGTCATGTTGGTGGCAGAGGTGAGCACCTCACCATCATCCACAGACCCACTGACCGCCCAGCTGGCTTCGCTGGCACCCCGATTGGTGATGTTCAGCATAAAGCGGCAGCGGGTAATGCAGCGGCTGCTGGCGTAGGAAGCCTTATCAAAGGTCAGCACCGCATCGCGGGCTGTGCCCAGGTCGAGCCGGCCGGCACCCGTGGCAAACGGCGATGCGGGGTTGGTGGTGTTGGTGTCGTAAACCGGCGTGCTGGCTGTGCTGGTCAATACGCTTTTTATCTCAGCGGCGGTCCAGTCCGGGTGGCGCTGGCGCAGCAGCGCCGCCGCTCCGGCCACATGAGGAGCGGCCATTGAGGTGCCGGTCATCATGGCAAAAGTGAAACCCGGTTGATTGGGGTGCTGAGGCGAGGTGGCGGAGAGAATGTCGGTTCCTGGGGCGGCTAAATCGGGTTTTAATATGCTCGGTTCGCCATTGGGGCCCCGTGAGCTGGAGGCGGCGATGCGGTCGGTGAACTCTTCCGCGACCAATTTTCGGGTGGCCGGTTGTAGGGTGGCGGATAGCGGGCCTATGCGGTTCAGGGTTTCCAGCAATCGCAGGCCGCTGGCCTGACTGATCATAAAGGCGGGCCGGGTCGCAGAGGGCGTGCCCTGTTCCAGCAGCTCCCCTGGCTGATTGTCGTAGAACACCACGGCTTTGGCACCGGCGTCAGATGCGTGATTTAACTTGCGCTGGAAACTGCACTCTCCTCTTGGGATCAGGGCAATGTGTCCATTGAAGCTGTCCTCCGGGAAAGGAGAGCACCCGTCCGGGTTGGTGGCGTCAACCTGAGCGCTGGAGGCGATGGGAGCGTGAAGCGGCCGTTGCAGTTGCACCGGGGAGTGGCTCTGCCTGGCGTAGAGGGCGGGCAAGCCATCCGGCACCAATGAGGTTGAGAAAAAACGCCCATGGGTTGAGTTGGCAACGGCGATTCCCGCTTCGATGCAGGCCGGGCAGAGCAGGGTTTTGGGTCCCGGGCCATCATTGCCTGCCGCCTGCACCACCACAACGCCAGCAGCCTCTGCCGCAGCGATCGCTTCGGCATAGGGGGAGAAGGCCGGATGCCTGCCTGGCTCGCTGCCCCACGAATTGTTGATGATGTCCGCCCCGTCACGTACGGCGTCCTCCAATGCCTGTAACAGCATGATGTTGGACCCCATCGCCGCCGTTGGCTGGTTCGCTGGTGCAAACAGGGCTTTGTAAACCATCAGATAGGCACCGGGCGACACGCCACTGATGGTCAGTGGTTGGCGTTTGAATACGGTGGATACCCGGTTGCCTGCGGCGATCCCGGCCACGTGGGTGCCGTGGCCATGAATGCCCAGAGGGCTCAATCGCTCCTGATCCCAAATCTCAAAAGTGGGCTCATACCAGCGAGCCACGATCAGCTTGTTATTGCAAAATCCCGGATCCGTAATGGCGCAGTAGTCGTCATCGGGGCGAGCGCCTTTCGGAGCCGGGAATCCCTTATCCAAAAACATCGCGTGTTCCGGCCGAATGCCGCTGTCAATAATGGCAATCCGTACGCCCTGTCCCGGTGCATTCGGCGTCGCGGTGTGTTGCCACATCGCCGGAGCGCGGATCAGCCCGACTGAGGCATCAAGTTGCGCGAAATAGTGCGTTTCCGGGTAAACCGCCCGGACCCCCGGCAGTGCAGCCAGTTTTGCCTCTGTTAGTGCTTCGCCACTGACCACCAGGCCGTGATACAGGGTATCAAACCGATACTCGGTGTTTATTCTCATCCGCTGGCTGGCTGCGGCCCCCTGAAACTGGACGACCTCCTGATCCAGAAGCAGCTGGTGATGAATGGCCTGCCGTGCTTGCTGTGCGGCATTGACCTCAGTTCGGGAAGACGCGCGAAAGCCTTGCATGGCCATGGGAGAGGCGTGCAACTTCACGATATAGCGGCTGGGGGTTTGCGGCGGGTCGTACCGCAAGTCAGGTGAGCCATGATCCACTTCAGAGAATCGCCCCATCCGGGCCACTGGGGGGACGGTTCCGTTACTGCCGAAGGCGGGCTGGACAAGCGCGCCCTGGACCAGCAGCGCCATCGCCAAAGTGACGCGGATTTTCATTGCGGGGCTTCCTGTTTGGCCGGATTGGAGTTGATGAAGGCCAACCTGAAACACCTAGCGGGAGGCAGGCCGCATCATTCGAAGCAAAACGCTACCATGTGCTGAAACTGGGCAGAGGAGGCTCTGAGCCTGCGGGGAGCCGGGGCCGGAAAGTTTGCTGAGTCAGTTGAGGGGAAACGGCCAAAGCGCCGGATGGCGATTTGGCTCAGGAAAAGAAAAGGGCGCCGGAAGGCGCCCTTTTTATTTTGGCTTAGCCGAGGTCGTTACTTACGGCGACGAACAAAGGCCAGCGGGGCCAGCAACAGGGTCAGCCAACCCAGGCTGCCGCTGTCGCTGTCGTCGGTCACGTTCACGGTGACGGACTCAGTGACGCTGTTGTAGCCATCGCTGACGGTCACTTCGAACACCATGGTTTCGCTGCTGCTTACGCCCGGCGCGGTGATCACGGCGTTGTTGCCTGCCGCCATCATGTCTGCCGCAGGACCGGACACCTGAGCCCAGCTGTAGCTCAGGGCATCGCCTTCCGGATCGGTGGCGGTCGCGGTCAGGGTCAGGTTGCGGTATTCCACAACACTGCCACCCTCGGCAGTGACCATCGGCGCTTCGTTGTTGAGCACGGTTACGGCGACGGTTGCGGTGTTCTCACCATAACCATCATCGGCGCTCAGTTCGAAGGTCAGCACGGTGTCTTCATCCACCATCGGCAGTTCAATCATCGCCTCGGCCAGGCCGTTACCGGCAATGGCCACCGGAGTACCACCAGTCTGACGCCACAGCAGGTCAACCTCGTCGCCGTTCGGGTCAGTGACCGCGCCCGGCAGCGTCAGCATGGTGCCTTCCATACCTTCGATGGCGGCGTTGTCGCTGCCGTCGATGGTCGGTACCGGCGCGCCTTCCACTTCGATCATGCCACCCATGTCGTTGGCTTCGGTTGCGGTGCCAGGGGCATCGGTGCTGGAGGTGACAGTGGCGTACAGCGGGCCGCCGGCAAAGTCTTCAGCAACGGTGCCGCTGAAGGACATCGTGGTGGCGCTGAAGTCGGTCTCCATCTGGTCGAAACAGATGATGGTGCCGCTTTGAATGTCCACTTCCAGGTTGCCTACGGCACCGGTCGGGTCATTGAAGGCGTGATAAACCAGGTTCTCACCCACGGTGCCGGTGCGATCTTCGTAGCCGATGGTCGCGCCCAGAATCACACCGTAGTCGTGCACCACGTTGTCGAAGGCCACCATGATCTCCGGGCCTTCACCCACGCCGGGGTTCAGGACCACTTCCACGTCCACCATGTCGGCGGCATTAACGCCGTCGACGCCAGCGTAGTAGGTGATCAGGTTATCGAACTCGATGATGCTGAGATCACCGGCTGAAGCCAGACTGATACCGGCGTTTTCGGCCGCATCGTACACCACCACACCGTCACGCCAGAGGAAGGCAAGCAGGTTGTTGGGGCTGGCCATATCCGGCAGAGACTGGTTGTTCCAGGGCGTGTCGCCACTCTCATTGGAGAAGGTGATAAAGCCATCGTCGTTGAAGTACAGGGTGTTGTACTCCTTACCCAGGAAGGTATGGGTGCGATCCCAACCCCAGAACTGGGTGTCGCCGGACAACCCTTCGTTGGTGGCAATACCAAAGCCCGCCAGATCGAGATAGCCGCCGCCCTGGCCAAATTCCGGCAGCATGCAGCTGGCGTCCATGGCGTTGGTGCTGATGTCGTAGTAGAACATCGGCAGGCCGGCCAGAGAGGGCATCAGTACGGTCGGCAGAGTCAGGGTCTGGCCGCTCAGTACCGCGCCTTCCGGCAGGGAGGCCTCATCAACGATGAACGCTTCCGGCAGGTCGATGGTGATGTCGTAGCTGCGATCCTCATAGGAGAGGTTCGGCAGGATGGACACGGTGTAATCCACCGGGTCGCCAGCTTCAACGCGCGCACCGTCGTCCAGCGTGCTGGAGAGGGTCACATCGTCTTCGCCGCGCATCAGGTCTACGCGCATCAGGCCCAGGTTGGCTTCGTTCTCCGGGTCGGTACCCAGTTCCACGGCACCGTAGAACAGGTCGCCTTCTGCCATCTCGTCGTTCCAGAGGATGCGCAGGTCAAAGGCTTCCAGTGCACCGGCCATGGACGGGCCTTCAATGGTCAGATTGTCATCGGTGGTGCCGGTAACAACCGCGGTGGCCAGAGAGAACATGTCGCTGGCGCCTTCAGCGGAGGCCTGCCAGTTCTGAACCAGTACCCAGTAGTCGCCCGCCATCGGGTTGACCAGGTCTACCTTCTCGTAAGCGGTACCGCTGGCGCTGTAAGCCACCAGTTCCTCTTCCTGCGGAACCCCGTCACCGTTGCCGTCGATGCCGACGAACAGGTCCAGGTCCGGGGACTCGGAGGCGATGATCTCTGCGACCATACGCTTGCTGCCTTCGGCAACGTTCATCAGGTACACCACGGCACCATCGCTGGCGTCGTCAAACGGTGAGCTGTTGTCGCTGTCTACCGGCAGGCTGTCTTCGCTGATCATCGCCTTGGTCAGGCCATAGGAGGTGACAGAGAAGTCGGTGATGGCGACCGCGGTCATGTCCGGCAGCAGCACGCTGTCGGCGTCACGGTGAGCCTCGATGGCCACTTTCTCCGGCAGGGTACCGGTGGACGCGTAGGCAACCACCGGCATGCGCAGGGTGTCGGTGCCGTTATTCAGCTCAACATTACCCATTGCCCAGGCATTGCTGCCAGCGCTCATCACGTCGGCAGTGATGGTCAGGGTCTGACTCTGACCGGCGGTCAAGTCAAAGCTGGCGGGTTCTACGGTGATGCTGATGCCGTCATCAATGGCTACGCCGGCAGCGGTGAAGCTGCCATCCGCGGTGGCTTTAACGGTACGGGTCCAGGTACAGATGCCCACACAGTTGCCGTTCGCCATGGCGGCCATGTTGATCTGACTCGGCTCACCACCGGTGGTCGGATCCGCTGCCAGGTAGTCTTCCAGCGACTCGTCCAGAACCAGCGGAGAGTTCACAGCTTTGTCCACCTGGATTCGGCCCGCACCCATATCGAAGAAATCAGCTGGCGTGGTGCCATCCTCTTTCCAGGCGTTCTGGGTGGCGGTCAGCATCAGCGCTGACTGGGCTTCGGCCGGAGTCCAATCCGGGCGGGTGCCGGCAATCAGGGTCAGCGCACCGGCAACATGGGGGCTGGCCATTGAAGTACCGCTCAGGAACGCGAACGGGGTGCCGTTCGGGTTGCCTTTAAACGGCGTGGTCGGGGCGTAGGCGGCATAAACGCTTACACCCGGGGCCGCCACGTGCGGTACCAGTACATCCGGTACGCTCGGGTTGGGACCACGGGAGGTAAAGCCGGCCGCGACGTCTGCCACATTCGGGTTGGAACTGACGGTGGTGGCCGGGATGCTGGCCATATGGCCTTCACCGCTGGCTACCCAGGTCTTCAGCGCATCACCAAAATTGGCATTGATGTGCAGTGCCGGGATGACGTGCGCATCTGCAACCACGCTTTCGGCGCCGTCCTGCAGGTTAGCCAGGACCAGACCACCAGCGCCACCAGCGGCCACGTTCTGGCCTTTGGCAACACGGGCGATGGCGCCACGGTCACAGATCACGATCTCACCGTTGAAGGTGCCAGCCGGGAAGGGCTGCAGACACTGCGCCGGGTCATTATCCGGATCGTTGGCGTTGGTGTAGTCACCCGCGTAAACGATGGTGGTGCTGGCCAGGGCACCAGTGATGGATTTACCCACGATGTCAGCCGGTGCTTCGGTATCGCCGCCGGTCAGAGTCAGGGCTTTGTCAGCAAACTCGCGGTCGTGGGTAAAGGCACCCACAGAGGTCAGCCAGGGGTTGTCACCCGGAGAACCGACGGTCGCCGGATCGGGACCGGAGTTACCCGCTGAGGTCGCCACATGAATGCCCGCAGCACGGGCGTTCAGGAAGGCCACGGATTCGCTGTCATTCCAGGGGTTGCTGGAACCGCCGCCAACGGAGTAGTTCAGTACTGAAACGCCATCTTCAATGGCCGCTTCAACCGCCAGAACCGCCAGAGAGGTGTAACAGCCAGACAGCGGATCGCTGCTCTCGCCGGGCAGACAGGTCTGGTAGGAGATCACGTTGGCACGGGGCGCGACACCGGAGATCTGGTCAAAGCTGAAGGTGCCCGGTACGCCATCGGCGTCCATGACTGGTACGTCAAACAGCACGTTACCGGCGGTGGTGCCCGCGGTGTGGCTGCCGTGGCCGTTGTAATCCTGGCCGTTGGCCGGCACAGCGCCTTCATACTGGTCGGTGATCGCCGGCCAGCTGTAGACCCCAACCAGTTTGTCATTACAGAGGTTGGCGTCGTCGATACAGTCACCCTTAAAGACACCGGAACCGTACGGGTTGGTGTGGGTGTAACCGTCATCACTCATGGCGGCAAAGGAGCGGCTGCCGGTGTCGATACCGGTATCCAGAATGCCCACGATCAGGCCTTCACCCTGGAATTCAACGCCAGTGGCGCTGCCATCCCAGATGGCACCAGAGCCGATCCAGGCCGGGCCACGGTCGGTGTGCAGCTCGTGACGCTTATCTTTGGTGATGTTGCTGACGCCCATCAGCTTGGCCAGTTTCACCATGTCGGCCTGAGTGCCCTCGACGATCATGCCGTTCAGCGCCAGCTGGGTGCGTGCCAGCACGTTCAGC
This sequence comes from Marinobacter nauticus, assembly GCF_019801015.1. Lineage (GTDB taxonomy): Bacteria > Pseudomonadota > Gammaproteobacteria > Enterobacterales > Shewanellaceae > Ferrimonas. The sequence goes on along the minus strand of NZ_JAHVJZ010000008.1, from coordinate 135,210 downwards.
TGTCCGCCCAGTGCCCGGTTGGCCTGAGAGATGAAGTCGGTTTGTTCACGATCGAGGTGCGCCCGATAGGCCTGACTGTCGACGCTGCGAGCGTCCAACTGCGCTGCCTGGCTGCGACCGGACAGTGCGTTGGCCCGATTGGCCTTCAGACTGGTGGCGGTCAGCCCGTCGATCCCACCCTGATAGTTGGGAAGGGCCGGAGATGACAGCTGGATGATGTAGCGGTGAACGCTGCCATCATCAAAGGGATCGGTCTGGAATTTATCGAGAACGAACTGGCTGTTCTTGGTGACACCAGCTTTGGCGCTGATGGGGGCCGCCTTCAGGGGAACGTAGCCCTGTGGCCCGGGCGCCATAGCCGCGAGCGTGCCTGCACTGTAGCAGGCCGCCGCGATGGCGATAGCGAGTTGTTTTTTCATTATGGTCCTTCCATGTCTTGTTGACGCCCTGACGACAACCCTCTGTCAGGCGAATCACCCCATACGTCGGGTGTATCCTTTTGTAACATCTGGCTTACATTAAGGCGAGGGCTTTGATGGATGCCGTATTCCCGTCACTTTGTACTGTGTAACCTGATGTTTACGAAGGCTTATACTGGGCGCCTGTAACGTAAGGGTCACAATGCGCTTTAAGGCGCCACCTGACGCTGTATAGGCTGCTGCAGGGAAAGCAGGGTTTCCGTGGACTGAATTTGCGAAATGGCCTGAATTTGATTGACCAGGAGGTGATGCAGGGCGTCGATATTGCGGGTTTGGATCTTGATGAAGATGCTGTAGTGGCCCGTGGTGTAATAGGCTTCAACCACTTCCGGCAGCGCCTGAAGCTTGGCCAGGACTTTGGGGTAGTCGCCGGCAGCTTTGAGGTTGATGCCGATAAAACAGCACACCTGATAACCAAGCGCTTTAGGGTCTACCATGGCCTGAGTGCCGGTAATGATGCCGGCCTGCTTCATTTTCTCTACCCGGACGTGCACCGTACCGGGACTCACACTGTGTCGCTTGGCCAGTTCGGCGTAGGGCACCCGCGCATCGGCCTGAAGGGCGCTCAGCAGCGCTTTATCCAGATTGTCGATTCGATAATTTTCCATGGTTTTGTGACCCTGTTTTTGATGATCCTTTGGTTAAAACTGGGATCTGTTGAAGAAAAAAATCCCATTCCTGTTTTTGTTTGATGATCTATTGATGCTTTGTGGATTGCAATGAAGAATCGCCATCAATGAATTGGCTTTGGTAAGGATCCTTCAACATGAAACGCGCATACATTGAGAAACAGCAAAAGATCACTCTTATTCGTGACACTTTCGCCCGGGAGCTGGGTGCGCGCCTGAATCTGTTTGAGGTCCAGGCCCCTCTGCTGAGTGAAGTCGGCAGTGGCATTCAGGATGGCCTGTCCGGTACCGAAAAGGCGGTGCAGGTGAAAGTAAAAACCCTGCCTGAGCGCGAGTTTGAGGTGGTGCACTCGCTGGCCAAATGGAAGCGAGCCACATTGGGGCGTTATCAGTTTGGCCCGGGAGAGGGGATTCTGGCCCAGATGAAAGCCCTGCGTCCGGATGAAGCGACGCTCGGCCCGAAACATTCCGTTTATGTGGATCAGTGGGACTGGGAGCAGGTGCTGGGCCGGGAGGAGCGCAGTCTGTCTGGCCTCAAAGCCCGGGTAGAGGCGATCTGGGCGTCATTGAAAGCCACCGAGTCTGAGCTTGAGTCCCGATATGGTATTCCGGCTCTGTTGCCGGACACCCTGACCTTTATGCATGCTGAAACCCTGCGTCAGCACTACCCGGAACTGTCCGCTTCCGAGCGAGAGCGCCGAATCTGTCAGGAGTTGGGAGCGGTGTTTCTGATTGGCATTGGCGGTGCGCTGGCGGATGGGACGCCGCACGATATGCGTGCCCCGGATTACGACGACTGGAGCAGCGATACCGAGCTGGGCCAGGGGCTGAACGGTGATCTGCTGGTGTGGAACCCGGTTCTGCAGGACGCGTTTGAGCTTTCCTCCATGGGCATCCGGGTGGACAGCCTGGCGCTGCAGCAGCAGATGCGTCTGGCGGGTACGGAAGCGGCGCTGGCGCAGCCCTGGCACCAGAGTTTGCTGTCCGGCGAACTGCCTCAGACCATTGGTGGTGGTATTGGTCAGTCCCGCCTGGTCATGTTGCTGATGGGGGCGGAGCACATAGGTCAGGTGCAGTGCGGCGTATGGGGCGAGGCGTGCCCGAGTCGTCTCTGAGACCCGGGCAAGGCGGACAGCGTCAGTCGAAGGGCACCGGTGCCGTAAAGCTCAGTGGTTCACCGGAGTAGGGCTGCTTGATGCAAAGCGTGTGGGCGTGAAGCAGCAGGCGGTCTGACGCGGCGAGCGCCTCCTCGTGGGCATAGAAGCTGTCGCCAAGGATAGGATGTCCCAGTGCCAGCATATGCACACGCAGCTGATGGGAGCGACCGGTGATCGGCGTCAGCTCCACCAGGCTGGAGCGCTCATCTTCGCTCATTACCCGGTATTGCGTCAGGGACGGTTTGCCGTTCTCAAAGCACACCATCTGCTTGGGCCGGTTGGGCCAGTCGCAGATCAGCGGCAGGTCCACTTCGCCCTCTGGTTGGGCCAGGTGGCCCCAGACCCGGGCGACATAGCTTTTGCTGGTTTCCCGCTCGCGGAACTGGCGCTTCAGTTCCCGCTCGGCGTTTTTCCGCAAAGCCAGCACCATCACGCCAGACGTGGCCATATCCAGGCGGTGCACGTCGTACACCTTGCCATAGCGTTGCTCAACCCGGGCATAGATGCTGTCCCGATGAGCCGGATCGCGGCCCGGGACCGACAGCAGCCCGCTGGGTTTATCGACCACCACAATATCTTTGTCCTCGTATAACACGGTGAGGAACGGCTCTAACGGCGGCTGGTACTGAAACTCCGACATGCTCTGGCTTTGTTGAATGAGGGAAAAACGGGCGCACACATTATGGGATGGGGCGCCGGGATGCAAGTCAGAACAGTGAGCCACCGGAGGCGTGGATCAGGCAGAAGGTCCAGACCACGAACGCCAGGGGCAGATGGACCAGCGCATAGAACAGGGCGTCGAGCTTATTCATCGCTTCGTCGTCGATGATCAGGTAGAGGTGCAGCAGGCAGATCACCGGCAGTGCGGCCACCAGCGGCCACACCACCAGGGCTGAACCCGGCAGGGCCAGCCGGCCCAGCAGGGCGACCAGAACCATCGCCGCGGTGATCAGTGGCGCGGCGCCGATGCGGTAGTGAACCGGGTACCATTGCAGCATCTTTCTCTCCTTGTCAGCTGGCTTTTCGGGCAATCAACTGAGCGGTGGCCCGGTCAGGATTGCGCCATATTCCTTCACGGTAGTGGATGGCGGTCAGGGAAGCAAAGGCGGAGGCCAACTCATTTGGGGCCAGCAGGAAAGCCGGGTTATTGGGACGGCCAAATTGACGGTTGTCGGTGGTGAAGGTTTCGTAGATCAGCAGCCCGCCGGGGCGCAGTGCGGAGACCAGTGCGGGCAGCAGTGGCCGGTGCAGGTAGTGACAGACCACAATGGCATCGAACTGACGGTCGCCCAAGGGTTCAGGCTGGTTTTCCAGATCAAGGTGCCAGGTGACGCCACTGAGCCGTTCGGCATCCAGAGTGGTTTGAATCGATGCCAGCGCCTCGGCATCCCGATCCGCAAACCACACCACATGCCCCTCCCGAGCCAGCGCCAGACCATTTCGGCCGTAACCGCAGGCCAGATCCAACACCAGTGAACCGGACGACAGGTGAGGCATCGACTGGGTGATCAGTGGGGCGGGATTCTGGCCCTGATGGCTCACCCTTTTATCTCCTTGCCCCGCAGCTCCCGACGGTGCCAGATGGAGTAATGGCGCAATTGGGACGGGCCGTGGGCGGTGACAACCGACATCAGCACAATGACGCTGAACAGCTCCGCTTTCCACTGCGGCAACGGCACGCACAACGCCAGCAGCAGGAGCTTCACCAGGGTTAACACCCCTTTCATCTGAATCAGGTAATAGCGGCTGCGCCAGACTTCCCACAGCAGCAGAGCGGTGCCGGAGGCCATGGCCAGGATCCACCAGTTGCGCCACAGTTCGATGGGTAGTGCGAAGTAAAAACCGCCTGCGGCCCCACAAAGGCCGAGGATATGGAGGGCTCGCAACGCCGTTTTGCCGAAGCGAAGCATATAGAACTGAATTTGGGTGGGTTGCTGACTCATGGTGCAGCCATGTTTGTGGCAGGTGATGGCGACGATAGTACCCTCAGAGGCTCAGGTGTGTGAAGGGACTCACAAATCCCGTGACCTTGCCGTCAGTGAGGGGAACTGCCAGAGTAGAGTGCACTCACATTGGTATCGCTTTCGAATAAATCGGGATCTTAACTTTATGAAGAACGTTGCGTTTGCTCTGCTGGCGGCTGGCCTGGTATCCGGCGCTGCCCAGGCTCAACCCCTGGACCACAAACAGATGCTGGCCACTATGGGTGGCGTGGATCAGAGCTCGATGATGGCCAATCCGCATGGCAGCCCTCATGGCGCCGCACCGATGCAGGATGCGGTCCTGACCGGTGAGCTGGACCCCAACAAAATGATCTTCGAACTGATCCCGATGGGCCGAAGCTACCTGGAATACCAGGTGGATAACGCGGCACTGGCACCGCTGAAAGGCTACGACAAGCCGACTCAGATCACCGTGATTGTGGGCACCTGGTGCGGTGACTGCCATAAGCATACCCCGGCCTTTATCAAGATCATGAAGGCACTGGGTAACGAGCAGTTCTCGGTACGTTATGTGGGCGTCGACAAACAGGGTAAAGCGGGTGACGTGAACCTGGATGGCATTGAGTTCGAGTCCATCCCCACCTTTATCGTCTCTCAGGAAGGCAAAGAGATTGGCCGCATTGCGGGCGCGCCGACCACCTCTCTGGAAGCCGATCTGGTTCAAATTCTGACCCAGTAAATCGATTCGGCCAACGGGGTGCATGGCCCCGTTGGCACTTCGGCTCCAATTCCTTTAGTATCGCCGCCACTGAATTCACCCTCCGGCTGAGTTCAGGGCGATATCACCTCGCGAATTCGCGCTTTGTGCACCTCCCGGGCCATCAATCGGCCTGATTGCATCGATATTGCCCCTCTCTGTCGCGGCTTGCTGCCGTGCTCATGCGCCCCCGTCGGCGCCAACTAGTTTTGCATCCGCGCTTTGCGCATTGATTCGTATCAGGCCGTTCGTGCCAGGTTTGTCCGGGACAGGGAACCGACAGTCCGTGGAAACCCCCCGCCATACCCCGTGTTATGGCGGGGCTGTGCCGTGCTGCCTGTTTACCTGACTGTGCAGGAGTCCATGGACTTCTGCGGTAAGAGGAGCCTTTGAATGATCACCAACTGGGAGCTGTTTACGGACTTTGGGATTGCGGGAGGCCTGCTGTTGTGCGGCAAATTGCTGCGTGCCCACGTGACCCTGCTGCAAAAGCTCTACCTGCCTGCCGCGCTTATTGCGGGACTGCTTGCCCTGATTCTGGGGTCGGCAGTGTTGAACCTGCTGCCCTGGAGTGAGCAGTTCGCCAGCAATGCCAGCATTCTGACGGTGGTGCTGTTTGCTTCTCTCGGCCTGGCCACCGACTTCCCATCGGCCCGCACGCTGGTGCAGCGCTGTGGCAGCCTCTGGACCTTCAACCAGCTGGCCAACGTGGGGCAGTGGGCCTTTTGCGCCATCATGGGATTGGTGCTGATGACCGTTATCTGGCCCGATCTCAGCCCCGCTTTCGGCCTGATCCTGTCGGCGGGCTTTATGGGCGGTCACGGCACCGGTGTGGTGGTGGGGGAGACCTTGGGCAGCCTGGGCTGGGCTGACGCGCTGACCCTGGCTTTGACCACCGCCACCGTGGGGATCTTCGCCTCGATTCTGGTGGGCATGTTGTTGATTCACCTGGGACTGCGTAAAGGTTGGATCCGCGACTTTGCCCGCTTCGAGTCGATGAGCAAAACCGCCCGACGCGGTTTGGTGCCGGAGGCGGAGCAGACGCCGTTGGGTCGGGAAACGGCGGCCTCCATCTCCATCGATGCGCTGGCGATGCACGCGGCGCTGTTGATCGCGGTATCCGTGGCGGCGTATCACGCCGCGGTATACCTGTCCGGTTTTCATGAGCTGGTCCGGGTGCCGGCGTTCGTGACCGCCTTTGCCCTGGGTCTAACCGCACGGGGTCTGCTGAAAAAGCTTGGCGGCAAGGTGTACTTTGATGACAAGGTGTTCGGCCATTGCACCGGCACCGCCAGTGATTTTCTGGTGGTGTTTGGCATCGCCGCCATCCAGGTCACGATTCTGCTGAACTACGCCATGCCGCTGATCGCCATGGTGGTGCTGGGTGTGTTGTTTAACCTGGCGATGGTGCTGTTGGTGGCGCCGCGACTGTTGGGCGAAAACTGGTTTGAAAAGGCGGTGTTTTCCTGGGGCTGGCTGACCGGCACGGTGGGCATGGGCATCGCCCTGCTGCGCATCGTGGATCCCAAAATGCGCTCCAAAGTCCTGGACGATTATGCCATCGCGTACGTGCCCGGTTCGGTGGTGGATATGGTGATGATTTCACTGGTGCCGGTACTGATGATGAAGGGGATGGCGATGGAAGCGATCAGCGGCATGCTGTTCTACCTGGTGGGCATCCTCCTTCTGTGGCAGGTGATAAAACGCCGCCAGGCGGCACTGGCCCCGGTTTCTGCCGGATAAGTCACTGGAATTCAAAGGCGGAAAAAATCCAGAATTGGCCGTTTTTCACTCGTGCAGCGAAACGCCATTTCGGATACAATTTCGGGTTTGGATCTTCACCTCGTTTGTAAAGTAAGTAGCAGGACGAACATGTTCGAAATCAATCCGGTGCTGAACGGCATCAAGGGGCTGTCTGAGCGGACAGAACTCCTTAGGGGGTACCTTTGACTATGACGCCAAGCAAGAGCGTCTGGAAGAAGTAAACGCGGAGCTGGAGCAGCCCGACGTCTGGAATGAACCTGAACGTGCCCAGGAACTGGGTCGTGAGCGCAGCAACCTGGAAGTGGTGGTGAAAACCATCGACGGTTTGGTGCAGGGTCTGGAAGACGTCAGTGAGCTGCTGGACCTGGCCGTGGAAGAGCAGGACGAAGAGAGTTTCGAGGAAGCCAAGGCGGAATTGGAATCTCTGGAAGCGGAACTGGAAAAACTGGAGTTCCGTCGTATGTTCGCCGGCGCCCAGGACCCCAACGACGCTTACCTGGATCTGCAGGCAGGCTCCGGCGGTACCGAAGCGCAGGACTGGTGTAACATCCTGCTGCGTATGTACCTGCGCTGGGCCGAAGCAAAAGGCTTTAAAGCCGAGATCATCGAAGTCTCCGAAGGGGAAGTGGCGGGCCTGAAGAGTGCCACCGTCAAGATCTCCGGCGAGTACGCCTACGGCTGGCTGCGCACCGAGACCGGTGTTCACCGTCTGGTACGTAAATCCCCGTTTGATTCCGGCGGTCGTCGTCACACCTCGTTCTCCTCCGCGTTCGTGTACCCGGAAGTGGATGACAACATCGACATCGACATCAATCCGGCGGATCTGCGCATCGATGTGTACCGCGCTTCCGGTGCCGGTGGTCAGCACGTTAACACCACCGAATCTGCGGTGCGTATTACTCACCTGCCCACCAACACCGTGGTTCAGTGTCAGAACGAACGTTCTCAGCACAAGAACAAAGACCAGGCGATGAAACAGTTGAAAGCGAAACTGTTTGAGCTGGAGCTGCAGAAGCAGAACGCGGAGAAACAGGCGGCAGAAGACGCCAAGTCCGACATCGGCTGGGGCAGCCAGATCCGCTCCTACGTGCTGGACGATTCCCGCATTAAAGATCTGCGTACCGGCGTAGAGACCCGCAACACCCAGGCGGTGCTGGACGGGGATCTGGATCGCTTTATCGAGGCCAGCCTGAAGTCTGGCCTGTAAGGATTGAGAAGATGACTGAACAACTGCAAGACGAGAATAAGCTCATTGCTGAGCGTCGCGGTAAGCTGGATCTGATCCGCCAGAACTGCAAAGCCAACGGTCACCCGAACGACTGGCGTCCGGAGCACAAAGCGGCGGACCTGCAGGCGGAGTTTGGTGAAAAGACCAAAGAAGAGCTGGAAGTGATGGCCACCACGGTGTCCATCGCCGGCCGCATCATGGCCAAGCGTGGTCCGTTCCTGGCGATTCAGGACGTGTCAGGTCGCATCCAGGCGTACGCTTCCAAAGACGTTCAGCAGGCACTGAAAGCGATCGGTGGTCTGGACATCGGTGACATCATCGGTGTCAAAGGTCAGCTGCACAAATCCGGTAAAGGCGATCTGTACGTCGATATGGCCGAGCATCAGCTGCTGACCAAGGCGCTGCGTCCGCTGCCGGAGAAGTTCCATGGTCTGACCGATCAGGAGCAGCGCTACCGTCAGCGTTACGTGGACCTGATCGTAAATGAAGAGTCCCGTCAGACCTTTAAAGTCCGGTCCAAAGTGATCGCCGCGATCCGTCAGTACATGACTGATCGTGACTTTATGGAAGTGGAAACTCCGATGATGCAGGTGATCCCCGGTGGCGCGTCCGCGCGTCCGTTCATCACTCATCACAACGCCCTGGACCAGGACATGTACCTGCGCATCGCGCCGGAGCTGTACCTGAAGCGTCTGGTGGTGGGCGGCTTCGATCGCGTGTTCGAGATCAACCGTAACTTCCGTAACGAAGGCCTGTCGCCGCGTCACAACCCCGAGTTCACCATGATGGAGTTCTACATGGCGTACGCGGATTATCGTGACCTGATGGACCTGACCGAAGACATGCTGCGCTCTGTGACCGAACAGGTTCTGGGCAGCGCCAAGGTGCAATACGGCGAAGAAGAGTTCGATTTCGGCGCGCCGTTTGCCCGCATGTCCATGCGTGAAGCGATCCTGAAGTACAACCCGGAAGTGACTCTGGAGATGCTGAGCAGCTTCGAGACCGCTTGCGAGGTGGCCAAAGATCTGAAAGTCGAAGTGGAAGCCTCCTGGGGCCTGGGCCGTGTCATCACCGAGATCTTTGAAGAGACCGCTGAGCACCGTCTGATCCAGCCGACTTTCATCACCGAGTACCCGGCTGAAGTGTCTCCGCTGGCCCGTCGCAACGACGAAAACCCGGAGATCACCGACCGCTTCGAGTTCTTCGTGGGTGGCCGTGAAATCGCCAACGGTTTCTCCGAGCTGAACGACGCGGAAGATCAGAAACAGCGCTTCCTGGACCAGGTGAAAGCCAAAGAGTCCGGTGACGACGAAGCGATGTTCTACGACGGTGACTACGTCACCGCGCTGGAGCACGGCCTGCCGCCGACGGCGGGTCAGGGCATCGGTATCGATCGCCTGGTGATGCTGTTTACCGACAGCCACACCATCCGTGATGTGATTCTGTTCCCGGCCATGCGCCCTCAGGCCTGAGCCTGAAACGAAAAAAGCCCGCTTCGGCGGGCTTTTTTGTGCCCAAACCTACTGATCAGTCCAGTTTGTTTGCTACTGACAGCGCTGGACAAAACTGGGCTGCAAGTTATCGGTTCGCTCGAATGCCTCGCGATCACTCTGAATGATGATGAAACTCTGAAATATCATTCCGGAGCGACTTTTAGGCGTCAATTATTTGTTGTTGAAAGCGTTTTGTTCTCGCCCGTACCATCCGCAACCGAATGCGCTGGTGCGTCATTCCATCTGAGAAAGGCAAATCCGGCAAAAGCCGGAGACGCAAAGCCACCGGCCTGAGGCAGTGATTCCATCACTGCGATGGCAGCGGGGCTACCGCAGAAACCCGGTTTCTGCCTTTGGATTCTTAACGCTTGAGGCAACTGAATGAACAAACTCACCCTGGCGGGCGGCGCATTACTGCCCGCTTTGCTGCTATCCCAGCCGGTTCAGGCTCATGGCTGGGTCGACTTTCCCGCCGCTCGTCAGCACATCTGTTATAACGACGGTGGTTTCTGGAGCAACAGCATCCCGAATGCAGCGTGTCAGGCCGCCTTTGACCGCTCCGGTGCGTACCCCTTTGTGCAACAAAATGAGGTGGCGGCTAACGTTGAGCAATATCATGACATGGCGGCAGTCCATGCTCAGATCCCTGATGGCACACTGTGTTCCGCTGGCAGGGATGCCAAAGATGGTCTGAATGTGCCGTCTGCTCATTGGCAGAAAACGGCGATCGTCCTTGATGAAAACAACCAGTTCGAACTGGTGTTTCACGCGACGGCACCGCACAACCCCTCGTTCTGGGAGTTTTATCTGACCAAGCCGGACTATAACCCGGAAAACCGTCTGAGCTGGGGCGATCTCGAACGCATCAGTACCGCGGGCAACATGCAGGTGGATGACCAGAAAAACTACCGCATTAAGGTTACTGTGCCTGCAGGGCGAAGTGGTGATGCTGTGCTTTACACCCGCTGGCAGCGCAATGACGCGGCGGGCGAAGGGTTTTACAACTGTTCCGATATCACCTTCAGCAATGAAGGGGTAAGCCCGGGTGATCCGGATGGCGGCACCGACCCTGAGCCGCCGGAAGACCATACCCTGACGGCACTGGGCTACTACCTGCCCCAGGGCTTTGTTGACAGCGTCGAGATTGGCGACACCGTTCGCTTCCGCACCTTCAACAAGAACGGCACTGAAACCACCGACCTCCGGGTGGAGGTTGAAAGCAATAACCTGGCGACCTGGCCTGCGGTACTGGCCGGTCAGTTCAATCAGTTGAAAGAGGGCAAATGGTTTATCGGGATCTGGCATGAGGCGATGGGTCACTACATGTTTGATACCACCAACCTTTATGCCAATCAGGTGTTTGCTGCCTCAGCGAACCCCAGCTATCAGATCTCACTGCTTAAGGGCGAAGTGACGCCGCCTCCGGTAATACCGGAAGGAGACTGGGACCCCACAGCGGTATACACCGAAGGCGATGAAGTCGAGTACGCGGGCAAGCGTTGGAAAGCGCATTGGTGGACCCAGGGCGATGTGCCCACAGAAAGTGGCCAGTGGGGCGTCTGGCGTCCGGTGGGTGGTACCGAAGAGGAGACGGACCCCGGCGAGCCTTCCGAACCTCAGGCCTGGCAGGCCAATCAGGTGTACACCGAAGGGGATAAAGTGACCCATGATGGCGCCATCTGGACCGCCCATTGGTGGACCCGGGGCGAGAATCCAAGCGACAGCGGTCAGTGGGGGGTCTGGCGCCGATAAAGGCTCAGCACACTGCACCACAAAAAACGCCCCGGATTATCCGGGGCGTTCTCGGTGTGTGATTCAGGCTGCCAGCCTCAAGTGCCGCTGAAGGCGCTTCAGCAGCCAGGTCTCCCGGGCAATCGAGAGCCCCGCTTTGGGACTGCCGGCCATCACGGCGTCGTTATGGGCGATGGCGTCGCTCAGAGAGACCCAGCGAGGCGTCATGCCATTGGCCACTTCATAGTGTTCCAGTGCGGTGGCCCCCAACTCGGAATCGGCGTCGCACAGATAGCAGTAGGAAAGCATCCGGACATTATCAAAGTCCGGTTTGTACCAGGGCCGCAACTCCTCCACCAGGCCAAACTCCGCCAGTACCCGGAGCCCCCGTGCGCCGGTCTCTTCTGACACTTCCCGCAGCAGTGCCGCCTCAAGGGATTCACCCGCATCGACCCCACCGCCCGGCAGGCTGTAATCGTCATAACGCTCGGTATAGAGCAGCAACACCTGGTCGCCTTTGGCGATCAGGGCGCGCACCGCATGCCGGGTGTATTCGCTACCACCGGTAATAGCATCGGGGTGGGTGAGAGTCTGGATCAGCTCCATGGTTGCGCCTTGTAAAAGGGAAAGCGCGAAATTGTACGGTTTTGCGTCGTTGCCCGCCAGAGCGCTCGCGCATCAGCGTGCTACACTGCCCGCTCAAGGAGGGCTCATGCTGCCACTGGCTCCGGACTATTACCGCCGCAACTTTCTGTTCCTTATTGACTTTGTTCGCCGCCATCGGGGTCATCTGATTGACGCTGAGTTGGCGGATTTTCTTGCCCGATTTGAAGGGCTTCCCCACCCGGCGCAGGCGCTGTACGTGCGCATGCTGACCCGAAAAGGTTCGCTGTTTCGCTCCGATAAGCTGATTTACGACGAGATCGGCGAGCCCACCCCGGCACTGTCGGCTTTGACGGAAGCGGCGTTGGTGCAGCGGGATCCGCCATTAGGGATAGCAACGCTGGGTGCGCTTCTGCGCCAATCCGAACTCAACACACTGCCGGTAGCGCAACCCCATCGCCGCGATCGTCCCAACAAAGGGACTTTGCTGAATCGTCTGGCGGAGCAGACACTGCCGGACCAGCCGCTGAGTTTATGGTGGCCCGAGGCGCCCTTTACCTTGATCGGCCAGGCCGACGAAGAGCCCGTGGAGCGGCTGCAGCTGCTGTTTTTTGGCAATCTGCACCAGAGCCTCAGTGAATTCGTGGTGGCCTCGCTCGCCCACATCCGATATCCGGACGTCCCGCTGACCCCTGAAGCCTTCCCGTTCCAGAGTGCAGAGTCAGTGAGGCGTTATCAGCGACGGGAGCAACGGGCACAGGCCTGGGAGCAGGGGGAGCTGGCTTCCGCTGAGTGGGCTGACTCACTGGGCCAGCCCGACGCCGAGGCCAAGTTGGAGCGCCAGCGTCAGCGTCATGCCTTCACGCTGGCTCGCCAGTATGAGCGTGAGGGGGAGGAAAGTCGGGCACTGAGTCTGTATCAGGGTTGCTATTTCGGTGAAGCCCGGGAGCGACGTTTGCGCCTGCTGTATGCCCGGCAGGCGTATCGGGAAGCGCTGGCGGTGGCGCTGTCGATGCGAGCGCAGCCTGATTCGGAACAGGAACGGGTGGTGGCCGAGCGGTTTCTGAGCCGACTCTCACGCCACCTCTGGACCGGCAAGCCCGCAGAGATGGCCGCGCCGCCTCAGCGGCGGGAGATGAGTCTGAGCTGGGAAGGTGATGTGGAGAGTGCCGTCGCTGAAGCGTTTCGTGCCAGTGGCGGCCGGGCATGGCACACCGAAAATGCGCTGATAAATGGTGTTGCCGGTTTGCTGCTTTGGCCTGTGATTCATGCGCCGGTGAGCGGGGCGTTTGTGCAGCCTTTTCAGCATCGCCCGCTGGATCTCTACCACCCCGATTTTCTGCCCAGGCGACGAAACCGACTTGAGCAGGAACTGGTCCGCTGGCGCGCACTGTCCAGGCCGGCATTTGTTCGGGAGCTGGTGGCGCGGTACCGGCAATATCAGGGGACCCGTTGTGCCCTGGTGAACTGGAAACAGCTGCCGGAAGAGGCCTTCGTCGAAGCCGTGTCGGCACTGACGCCCGGGCAATGGCTGGGGCTGACCCGATACCTGATGGCGGATCTTCGCACGCGGCGTTCCGGACAGCCGGATCTGCTGGTCGTGACGTCCGCAGGCATAAGTTTGGTGGAGGTGAAGGGCCCGGGCGACAGCCTGCGCGACCATCAGCGTCGTTGGTTGGCTGAGTTGTCCCGCCTGAGTATCGACAATTGCGTGCTTTGGGTCAGCAGAGCTGACGCCTGAGTGCGTGCTTTGCGTCACCTTGTTGCGGCGATGTTTGTTGATCCGTGCCCACGCGATAACGCCGTTGCAACATGTTTGGTTTTCTCATGAGTCTTTTGGGGATAAAGACTCTGTTGGTGGGCTATTGCGCGGCATATTGCTCCGCCTGGTCTAGTTGTGATGGTGGTTTGGACTGGCCTTTTGGGGAAGAGCGACAGGGAGAGGGTGCAAAAGCCCGCCCGTGATCTGCGTCACATTCGGGGTTTTGTGTTTCCTCTGGTCATTTGTGTGGGATTTTTAACTGGCAATGGTTTCGCGTCAGTGCTTTGGGTTGGCTAGGGCGTCAATTTGCAGAGGGTAATATTGTTGCGGAGCTGTTTTTCTGTGCTGTTTTTCACAAAAAAACCTCAGTAGACTCCTCTGGCATCAGAGAAGACTGGCCGAAGCCAGCACGGGGTGCCTGAGGGTACCGAAGCACACCCAGCCAAGTGACACTGACTATGCAATCAAACTCCCTATCCAAGAAGATCTTCATTGGTCTGTTCTCCGGCCTGCTGATCGGTGTAGTGATTCAGGCGTTCCTGTCCAACATCCCCTTCTTTAACGACACCCTGGTTGGCCTCGCCGCCATGACCGGTTCCATGTTTGTGAACCTGATTATGATGCTGGTTGTGCCATTGGTGTTTGTCTCCATCATCAGCGGCATCACCGAGTTGCCCAACGCCAACAGCCTCGGACGCCTGGGTGGAAAAACCTTTGGCCTGTATCTGATCAACACGCTGGTGGCGATCTCCGTGGCTCTGGCCATTGCTTTGCTGTTGCAACCGGGACGGGGTGCGGATCTGCCACATGTTGGGGATTTGGCGATCACGGCGACCGAACTGCCGAGCATCAGTGGCCTGATTATGGACATCATCCCCCGTAATCCCATTGAGGCCTTTGCCAGCGGTAACATGCTGCAGATCATCTTTATGGCGCTGTTGCTGGGCTTTGTCATTAAGCTGCTGGGCAAAGAGATGGAGGGCGTGGCCGAAGGTTTCCGTAAAGCCAACACCATCATGATGACCCTGATCACTCTGGTGATGAAGCTGGCGCCCTACGGCGTGTTTGGCCTGATGGTCAACCTCGGTGCCACCCTGGAAGCGGGAACCTTCCTCTCCGTGGCGGGTTACATCGGCCTGATTGTCAGCCTTCTTATCCTTTGGCTGTTTGTGGTTTACCCGCTTGCGGTGGGCACCTTTACCAACATCAGTGCCGCAGAATTCCGTCGCCAGACCCGTGAACAGGTGATGTTCTCGCTGTCCTGTGCCAGCTCCAACGCAACCATCCCGGTCACCATGCGTACCCTGACCGAGAAGCTGGGCGTGTCCAAGGCTACCGCGGGTTTTGGCGTGCCGCTGGGCGCCACCATGAACATGGGCGGTGTGTCCATCTACATCACCATCGCGGCGGTGTTCCTCGCCAACGCCTTTGATGTGCCGATTGGCATGGAGCAACTGCCGGCACTGGTGGCCTCGGTGTTCCTGCTGTCCGTTGGTGCTGGTGGGGTTCCGGGTGGCGGCGCGGTGATGATCGGCGTGCTGATCCACCAGATGGGCCTGCCGGCAGAAACGGCCTTTGCCCTGGTGATCGCGGTAGACCGCATCATCGATATGTTCGTGACCTCCGCAAACGTTGTGGGTGACGCCGCTGTGGTCACCATCGTCGACAAAAGCGAAGGGGAGTGGCTGGAAGCGGAAGCGCGTCAGCAAACCTCCTGAGATCGCCCGGAGCGCTTGCTCTGAGCAAAAACGCCCGCCAACTGGCGGGCGTTTTGTGTTTGAGGAAACCGGCCGCCGGTAAGGCCGGGCCTAAACGCCAGAAAAGCAGGGAATGGCGGGAGAAAATACACATACAAAAACTAAGGGTCTGACCACGTTGACAAAGTGGCAAATTGTGCAGGGTTTTTCTTTGTCAGGGACAGGGGTATGCTGGTTGCTGTGTTGGTATTTTGACCAGAGGGATATGGGATGAGTGAGTGGGTTCAAGGGCGTATTGTCGAGCGAATCGACTGGAACGATAAGCTGTTCAGCCTGAAGGTTGATGCTGACGTGCAACCCTTCGTGGCTGGCCAGTTCACCAAGCTGGCCCTCGAGCAGGGCGGAGAGCGGGTACAGCGCGCATACTCCTTCGTGAACCCGCCGGATGCAGAGCATCTGGAGTTCCTCGCGGTGGCAGTGGATGAGGGCAAACTCTCCCCCCGCCTTCAGGATCTGGGCGTTGGGGACAACATTATGGTCAGCCCCCGACCCAGCGGATTCCTGACCCTTGATGAGGTCCCGGCCGGAAGAGAGCTGTGGATGTTTGCCACGGGGACAGCGGTGGGCCCCTTCCTTTCCATCCTGCAAAGTGACGACTGCTGGGACCGCTACGAAACCTTTATTCTGGTTTACGCGGTTCGCTACGCTGAGGATCTGGCCTACCTGGAACAGATCCAGGCCCTGGCGAAAGCGCGCCCGGAGCAGTTTCGCTTTGTGCCCATTGTCAGCCGGGAAACCCATGAGGGGGCATTGCAGGGAAGGATCCCGCAACTGCTTGCCAGTGAGGCGATCCAGAAAGCCGCCGGACTGCCGATCGCTCCGGCCCGAAGCCAGACCCTGGTGTGCGGCAATCCGGAGATGATCAGGGATACGCTGGCGGTGCTTGAAGGGATGGGTCTGCGCAAGAATCTGCGCCGCACTCCCGGACAAATCACCATGGAAAAGTACTGGTGAAGCTCTACTACTCCGATGCGTCCCCCTACGCCCGGGTTGTCCGAATGTTGTGGCGGGCGTTGGAGGTAACGGGGATGGAGGAGGAGGCGATCAATCCCTTCAGCCAGGATCGGGCCCTCCGTTCTGCCAATCCGCTGGGCAAACTGCCCTGTCTGATCTGCGAAGAGGGCGCGCTGTATGACAGCAGCGTGATCCTCCGTTACCTCGATGAGCACTTTGGTCAGGGGCGTTTCTTTGCTCCGTTAAGAGGGCGTTGGGCGCTCGAGCGGGACAACGCGCTGCTGCAGGGGTTGCTGGACGCAGCGGTGGCTCTTCGGGTGGAGGAGACCCGGCAGCAGGAGGGCAGTCGCTCCGCCTTCTGGAGTGAGCGACACGGGCAAACCCTGAGCCAGGGATTGGCCCAGCTTGAGCCGGAGCACTGGCCGGAATCGGGGCTGCTGAGCTTCAAACTGATTGCGCTGCTGGAGTACCTGGACTTCCGCCACCCCCACATCGACTGGCGTGCCGGCCAGCCGCAACTCCTGCAGTGGCTGACACAGCAAAACGGGTCACTCATCAGCGCGACCCGTCCCCGCTAACCCTCTTGCTTATGAGGCCCTGAACTGGTTGCAGTCGGGCTGATAGTGAAAGCCCAGTTCCGCCAGTCTGGCCTCCAGTTCCAGGCTACCCATGCCAAATTCGGCGGCCAGGTCCGCCAGGTTTCCGTGCCCCAGTCTCAGTCGTTCGTTGACGATGCCCAGCAGAATGGCCGGGTCCATCTCCTGTGCGTTGAGAATGTCCATAATGCCTCCCTATCGGTTCTCCGGCTCTCCTGTAAGCCTAGTGTGTCTCTGCGAGTTGGCGGGGGTTCACATTGACGCAACCTCAAGTTAATATTTCCGCCTGGAATTTCTTATTCCCTAAGGTTATTAAGGGCCGTCCCCGCCCATGGAGTGTTCGATGTCTCAGCAGGAATTTTATCTCGACAGTAACGCCACTACCGTGGTGTTACCCCCCATCGCCGAAGCGGTGATGAGCGCACTGACCCAGGAGTTTGGCAACCCCAGCTCTTCCCATATGACCGGCATCCGGGCAAAGGCCCGAATGGAGCGGACTCGTGGGCTGGCTCGTAAGGTGATGGGCGCGGAGCGCGGTCGGGTGATCTTCACCAGTGGCGCCACCGAGGGCATCCAGACCGCGGTGATCTCCTCGTTGCAGGCGGCCAAGAGCCGACCGATGCCTGAGAAACCGGTGCTGCTGTACGGTGCGACCGAGCACAAAGCGGTGCCGGAAACCCTGAAGCATTGGGCACGGCTGTTTGATATCCCTGCTGAAGTGCGGGCGATTCCGGTGGACACCCGGGGACGCCTGGACATGGAGTTTATTGCTGAGCATGTGGGCCGTGCGTTGATGATCTGCACCATGGCCGTGAACAACGAGACCGGCTGCTATCAGGACCTGAGCGCCCTTGAACGCGCGATCCGCGACCATAACCCCAATGTGCCCTGGATGGTGGACTGCGTTCAGGCCCTTGGGAAGCTGCCGATGGCACTGTCGGAAACCACCATCGACTACGCCCCGTTCAGTGGCCATAAGCTCTACGCCCCCAAAGGGATTGGCTGGCTCTATGTTCGTGAGGGGGCCGAGTTCACGCCGGTGATTGCTGGTGGCGGCCAGGAGAGCGGGCTTCGCTCCGGCACCGAAAATGGCGCGGGCATCGCGGCGCTGGAAACCCTGTTTACCCTGATGTTGGATACGGATGGCACCTTTGCTTCCCAGCAGACGTTGCTGCGCTACCGGCAGACGCTGGCTGATACTCTGACTCGTGTGTTCCCGGAGTTGGTGTTCAACCAGGATCACGCCTGCTCCGTGCCCACCACCCTCAACTTTTCGGTGCCGGGTTTTTCCAGCAAAGAGTTGATGGATCTGTTTGATGCCGCAGGGATCCGGGTCAGTTCCGGATCGGCCTGCTCGTCGAAAGTCACCCGCAGCTTTGTGCTGGATGCCATGGGCTTGCCGGCTTGGCAGAGTGAATCTGCCATTCGCCTCTCTTTTGGTCCGGCCATGACCGAAGCGGAGCTGCAGGCAGTCTGTGCGCGGATCGATACTGCGGTGGCGGCGCTGAGCACCAGCTGCCTGCTGGAGAATGAGCGGGATGCGGAGAAATTTGGCCTGAAGGGGCTGATTCAGTTCAAAGCCGGCAGCAGTTGCTGCTGGCTGTATGTCGATCCGGATACCGACCAGTGTGTGGTGATTGACCCCGTGGATAGCCTGAACGAGCGCCTGGAGCGGTTGATTCGTTGTCAGGATCTGGTACCAATGGCCATTGTCGATACCCATGGCCACGCCGATCACGTTTCCAGTGGCGTCGCCCTGCGTGAATCCCTGTCGGATCGCATCCCTGAGGCGCTGATGGCCGTGGATGCCCTGGGCTGGCCCAATGCCTGTGGCAGCCGCCGCACCTTGTCTGATGGACAGGTCATGCCGGCGCTGGAACTGGGCAACAGCGTGCTGGTGCGCGCGCCACAACCGGGTCACACCGACGACTCCGTGGCGTTCTTTATCAGTCGCCACGGTCGCAGCACGCTGCTGGGCGAAGACATCGACTTTGCGTTCTGCGGCGACACCATTCTGCCGGGCACGCTGGGTCGCACCAATTTCAGTAACAGCGACCCTCTGGCGATGTTCCATAGCCTGGTTCAACTGGGGGTGTGGCTCACTCCGGATACGCTGATTTGCCCGTGCCACGATTACCACCACCAGTTTGCCACGTCGTTGGCCGCAGAATCCCGGGAGCAGGGACTGCTGGCAAGCGTACTCTCCGGGCGTATCGGTGAGCAGGCGTTTGTGCAGGCGAAGGCCGATCTGGACAGTAACCTGTGTGACGATCCTGGCAGCGAATTGATGTGTGGGGCGACGACACCCTCGCAAGCGGATCAGGTGGAGGAGTTAACCCCGGCTGAGCTGCGTCAGTGGCAGACCGAGCAGCGCAGACTGTCCGTCGTGGACATTCGGGAGCCCCACGAGTTTGCGCTCAGTCCGACGCCGCAGTCGGAGAATGTGCCGCTGTCCCGGTTGGTCGACTTTATCGGCCAGCAGCGTTATCGGCTGGATACGGATCCGGTGGTGCTGATTTGCCGCAGTGGCAGCCGCAGCCTGCTGGCATGCCAAAGCCTGCGGCGATTGGGGGTCAGCAACATCGTCCATGTCGCCGGTGGTCATGCACTGAGCTGATAAAGAAAGCGCGGCCTCGGCCGCGCTTTCTGTTTTGGTGCGTTACTGTTGCTCAAACAGCGGGTAGGGACGCGCCAGCAGTGCCATGGCTTGTTCACCGATGCGGAATCCGGTGTCCGGTTCCAGCTCCTTGCTCATCACGGCACTGGTGTAGAGGCGGCCAGCCCACTCGGCTTGTGCCACCACGCTGCCGGCACGGCGCCAGTTTTCACCGACCTGCATCTCCATTGCGCCTTCAGCGGGGGTGCCGACCAACGCGTAGAGCGCCCGCTTATTGCCGCCGCGGAAGTGCATACGGGCAACGGTTTCCTGCCCGATATAACAGCCTTTGTCGTACTGCACACCACCAACGGCGTCCAGGTTCAACATCTGCGGAACAAACTCCAGACACTGCGCTTCTTCGAACCAGGGGCGGGCAGAGGCGATCTCATTGGCCACCCACAACGCTTCTTCGGCATGGGGAAGGGCACTCAGCTCGGCGGGCAGAGCCGCACCCTGGGACAGCACCAGAATGGCAGTGTCGCCATCCACCAAAGCCATGCCGTCGGACAATGCGCGAACCGGGCCCTCTCCGGGCAGCAGGCTCAGGGCGTCCTGCCCCACCAGACCATAACAGTCGTAATCGGCGCTGGCGTCGCTAATGGTGACCTTATTGAATACCGCGTATTTGTTCAGGGCTGGCAGGTCCTGATTGAGCTGGCCTTTGGGCATCAGCATCAGTACACCGTCCTCAATGCGCGCCAGACGGAAGGCGGCAATCAGCTTGCCTTTCGGGTCACAGTGGCCACCCCAGGTCCATTGATCCTGAGGCAGTTTTACCAGGTCACAGGTCAGCTGGCCCTGAAGGTAGGACTGAGTATCCGGGCCGACAGCCCGGATCACGCCAAGGCTGTTCAGGGGGACAAGAGTCGGAGCAGTTTCAATGGACATTTGGGTCACCGGTATAACGAGATTGGTTGGGATTTTACCCCTGTGTGGGCAAATGAACAGTGCCGGGCTGCGGATTCTGTACTGAGTCAGCGTCCAATCCGGCCGCGATAGGCCAGGGTGAACGCGATGTCGGTGCTGTTGTCCATATTGAACACGTTTTCAATCATGGTGAATTCAATGGCGCCGCGACTCAGGTGGTAGCGGTAACCCAACAGCACTTCGTGTGAGATGCTGTCCAGCTCCGGCACATCGTCGGTTTCCCCGCTGAAACCGTGGTACTCCACCAGAAGGCTGTGGTTGGGGTGAAAACGGTACTGATAGGCCAGGCCGTACATGTATGCCCAGTCTTTGATGCCAATGCCGCCAATGGTCTGATCGACATCCCGGTGGCTGGCGCCCACAGTCAGATACAGGCGGTGGCGCTCTGAGGGGGCATAGCGGTAGTTGGCCTGCACCAGCTGCTCGAAGCTGTTGACGGAAAAGGGGCCGCTGCCGACATGGTTATAGGCCAGGCCAACTCCCGTAGAGAGCGCATGATTCCCTTCATCCAGCCACTGGTAGCCGAGATAACCCGAAATCATGTTGGTGAGGGTTTCCCCCTCAAAGTCTTCCAGCAGCACGCCGTACTTTTCCGAGGCGATGTAAAAGCGATCCTCCGGCACCTTATCCCGGCCATTCTGGCCAATGCCAAAAAGGTCGTGGAACCCTTTGGTGAGGCTGTCCAGACCATTGTCCGCGGCAAACCGATACTGATAGCTCAGCTCCACTTCCCAGCGTTGTGCCGGGGCGAAGCGCACCCCGAGATCCACACTGTTATGGTAGTAATCCATCATGTAGTCCGGGGTTTCCGCCCAGACACTGGCGGCGGTACCGCTGACAGTGTAGGCCCACTCTCCGGCATTCAACTGCTCGGCGTTGCGCATCATTGGCGTAAAGCTTTGCGCCTGCATCGGCGACTGAGCTTTAACCCAGAGCGGGCCATAATCGACGTTGCCTGAGGCGGCAGCGGAGAGGGGGATGAGCAGGAACGCAGAGGCCCGAAAAGCGGCGGTCATAACAAATACAGTGCAATGGATTTAACCGAAGTATTTCATGTCACTAGCCAATTGAACATGCGGCGAGGTCTCAACTTAGGCGCGGAGTCTACTCACTTTCGCAGGCGGTCAGTTTCGGTTAAGCCGGCGTGCGATCGCCGTGGCTCGGCGGGGTGGAGATCACCAGGCAGTGCAGATCGGCATCGCCGCTGTTGCGGATTTGATGGGCGGCACCGGAGGGAACGGCCGCACCTTCACCCATGCGTAAGCGGTGCTCGGTGCCGGCCACTTCAAGCCGGGCTTCTCCGCTGAGCACATAGAAAAACTGCTCGGCGTATTGGTGGCGGTGGCGGCTCTCTCCGGCGCCCGGAGGCAGTCGCTCCTGAATCACGCTGAGCCCCGGGGTTTTTGCCAGATGCCAGCCATCGCAATGGTCGCCCCATTGATAGTGCTCGGCGTTCTCCTTGCTGACCGTCATGGGGTTCGGTAACGGAGAATTTGCTCGCCGTCCTCTTCATACTCCATCTGCCAGATCATCCCCAGCTTTTCGATGATGCGCCGGGACGCGGTGTTCTGCTTCACCACCTCGGCGTAGATGGGGTTCAGCTTCAATACCTGTTGCCCATACTCCAGGGCGGCTTTGGCAGCCTCCAGTCCGAGGCCCTGTCCCCAGTATTCCGGCAGCATGCGATAGCCCAGATCCGGGCCACCCAGGTGACGCTCATACTTGAGGCCGCAGAAACCGATGACGCGTTGGTCGGTTTTATGGACCAACGCGTACCGGGCATAGCCGTGTTGCTGATACTCCGTCAGCCAGATGTCTCGGATGATGTGGCGGGCGTCATCAACGGACTTTACGGCGCCCGCGTCGCCGGTGTAACGGGTGACTTCCAGAGTGGAAAACGCCAGAACCGCTTCGGCATCATCCAGAGTGAACTCCCGCATCAACAGGCGGGGTGTCTCGATTTTGATTGCCATTGGTACTCCCTGATAGAGAAAGGCCGGCTTGCGCCGGCCAACGTCCTCAATGAAGGATACGGGCACGGATGGTGCCGGGGATCCGCTTCATCTGCTCGAGGGCCTGATCGGCCTGATCGGTGTCCACATCCATCACCACGTAACCGATCTCGGCGGTGGTTTGCAGGTACTGAGCGGAGATGTTGATCCCTTTCTCCGCAAACGCCTGGTTGATCTGGATAAGAATGCCGGGCTGGTTGCGGTGGATGTGCAGCAGCCGGGATGCGCCGGCGTGGCCGGGCAGGGACACTTCCGGGAAGTTAACGGCGGACAGGGTTGAGCCGTTATCGGAGTATTTCACCAGCTTGGACGCCACTTCCAGGCCGATGTTGGCCTGGGCCTCCTGAGTTGAGCCACCCACGTGTGGGGTCAGAATGACGTTATCAAACTCCGTCAACGGGCTGACAAAGGCATCGTCATTGGATTTGGGCTCTACCGGGAAGACGTCAATCGCGGCGCCTGCAAGGTGGTGGTTACGCAGGCTCTGGCAGAGCGCATCGATCTGCACCACCGTGCCGCGGGACGCGTTGATCAGAATGCTGCCCGCTTTCATGGCGGCCAGTTCCGCTTCGCCAATCATCTCCTTGGTGGAGGGGGTTTCAGGCACATGCAGGCTGACCACATCCGCTTCGTTAAGCAGGGCGTTCAGGCTGGCAACCTGTTGGGCATTGCCCAGCGGCAACTTGTTCTCAATGTCGTAGAACTTGACCCGCATCCCCAGCCCTTCGGCCAGCACACCCAGCTGGGTGCCAATATGGCCGTAGCCGACGATGCCCAGCACTTTGCCGCGGGCCTCAAAGCTGTTGGAGGCAGACTTCAGCCAGACGCCACGGTGGGCCAGGGCGTTCTTTTCCGGGATCCCGCGCAGCAGCAGCAGGATCTCACCGAGCACCAGCTCCGCGACGGAGCGTGTGTTGGAGAAAGGCGCATTGAACACCGGAATGCCGGCGATCTCAGCGGTTTGAATGCTGACCTGGTTGGTGCCGATACAGAAGCATCCAATCGCCACCAGCTTCTCCGCCGCGCCAAGCACTTTCTCGCTCAACTGGGTGCGGGAACGGATGCCAACAAAGTGCACATCACGGATCTTTTCGATCAGCTCGGATTCGGAGAGGGAGCCCTTGAGCGACTCAACTTCGGTGTAACCGGCGTCGGCAAACACTTTCTCCGCCAGAGGGTGTACTCCCTCCAGCAACAATACCTTGAGCTTTTTCTTATCGAATGACAGCTGATCCATGACTTCTCTAATGCGTCCTGATGATGGGGAAAAACAGCATATCAAAAGCCCTGCAGGATTGGTTAAAAAGCCTGCAGGGCAAATAGAGCATTAACTCATTGGTTCTGTTAATAGGCGAGGCTGTGCCAGAACAGGGCGAAAGCGGATTCCCGGTATTGGCTATCCCGGGCGTGTTCCGGTTGGGCGATGAAGAAGGCCGCGGCACTCATAAACTGGCTGTGGCATTGTTCCAGCGCCAAGTCTGCCGGAACCGGGCGTAACACACCTTCCGCCTGACCCCTTGCCAGCAATGCCGGGACAAAGGGCAGCAGTTCACTGATCGCCTGGTGGCGCAGTTGTGTATCTTCATGCCCCTGCAAGCCGACAAGCTGCAGAAACTGCAGCGCACCGGGATGGCTCAGGGCCCAGTCCAGCCCCCGCTCCCAGTACTGACGCGCCTGGTCTGCCAGGGTGCCCTCTGCGGCCTCAGCGGCCATCGCGTCCGCCAACTGGGCTTTTACCCCCAGATAGAGGGCGGCCACCAGATCCGCTTTGCTGGGAAAATGGTGGAACAGGGTGCCGGTGGCCACACCGGCCTGCTTAGCGATTTGAGCCGTGGCGGTGGCGGCGATGCCCTGCTCAACAAAGAGCCCCAGAGCGGTCTCCAGGATCTGGTCCCGTTTGCTCATGTCAGCCCCGGATGAACAGCTTAAGCATCAGCTTGTGGATCATCCCGCCATAGGGAGGGTGCACAAACTTGGCGCTGTTGAACTTACCCCGCTTCAGCACCGTCTTGGCTTTGCTGAAGGTGAGGAAGCCTTCGTGGCCGTGGTAGTGGCCCATGCCGGAGGGGCCGATCCCGCCAAAGGGCGCGTCCTCTGCCGCCACATGCAGCACGGTGTCATTCAGACTGACCCCGCCAGCGTGCGTCTCCTCAAGCACCCGTTGTTGAAGGGCATTGTCAAAGCTCATTAGGTAGAGGGCCAGCGGGCGCGGACGGGCCTGAATGTAGGCGATCGCGTCATCCATGGAGTCATAGGGCACCAGCGGCAGCAGAGGGCCGAAGATCTCCTCCTGCATCACCCGCATGTCGTCGGAGACGTTGGTGAGCATAACCGTGGCCATTCGGTGATTGTCGTCGTCGCGGTGGACGTCGGTTGCCGGAATGGGTTTTGCGCCTTTGGCGACGGCATCCTCCAGAGTATCCACCAGTCTCTGGTACTGACGTGGATTGACCACCGAGGTGTAGTCCTGGCTTGCCAGCCCTTTGGGATAGAAGCGCGCAAAGCGGGCCTGGTAGGCACGGGCGAACGCGTCCATCTTGTCTCGTGGCAGCAACACGTAGTCTGGGGAGGTGCAGATCTGCCCGGCATTCAGACATTTGCCCCAAATCATCCGCTCTACCGCTGTGTCGATATCGATGTCGGGGCCGATGATGGTTGGCGACTTGCCGCCCAGTTCCAGTGTCACCGGGGTGAGGTTCTCGGCGGCGGCACGCATCACGTGCTTGCCCACCGCAGTGGAGCCGGTGAACAGCAGGTGGTCAAACGGCAGGGCGCTGAAAGCGGCCGCTGCGTCGGCTTCGCCCTCGATCACCGCCACTTCATCCTCGTCAAACGCGTCGGCCAGCAACGCCCGGATCGCCTTATTGGTGGCCGGCGTGAACTCAGACAGCTTAATCATCGCCCGGTTGCCGGCAGCCAGCACGGTAATCAGCGGGCCGATGGAGAGCATCACCGGGAAGTTCCAGGGCACCATAATGCCCACCACCCCCAAAGGCTGATAATGCACAGTGACGCTGGCAGGACTCAGCAGCAAACCGGGGCTGCGACGGGACGGTTTCATCCAGCCGTTCAGTCGCTTCAGGGTGTAATCGATGTTGCCCACACAGGGCATGATGTCGGACAGCAGCGTGTCGTAGGTGGCGCGGTGGCCAAAGTCCTGACTGAGAGCGTTGCAGAGCGCGTCCTGATGAGCGAGCAGCGCCGCTTTCAGATTCTCCAGCTTGGCTTTCCGGGCTTCCAGGCTGGGCATGGGTTCCGCCTGGTAGGCCGCTTTTTGCCGGGTCAGCAGGGCGTTCATCTGCCCGGGATGGAAGTGAAGGGCGTCTTCCTGAATCTCGGCATCGGTAACATGGGGTTGTTCGCTCACAGTGGCTCCTTGCGCTCACAAAACACTCGACTGATTGGTCGGTCTAAACATAGCGAACAAAAAACGGCACCGCAAGGTGCCGTCTATTCGGAGGTTCAGGAGCCGTTCAGTGTGCTCTTGATGGCGCCAGTGATCTCCGGGTCATCAGGCTTGGTTTTGGGAGACCAGTAGTCCACCAGATTACCCTGCTGATCCACCAGATATTTGTAGAAATTCCACTTCGGGGCGCCGCCCTGTCGGGCCAGTTCGGCAAAAATGGGGTCGGCATCTGAACCACGGACGTCACCAGGGGTGAGCATGGTAAAGCTGACGCCATAGTTGCGGTAACAGACGTCGGCGGTTTCCGCTTCATCATCCGCTTCCTGGAAGAAGTCGTCGGACGGCATGCCGATCACCACCAGACCCTGAGGGCCATAGGTCTGATGCAGTGCTTCAAGTTGTTTGAATTGAGGGGTGAAGCCGCAGTGGCTGGCGGTATTGACCACAAGCACCGCTTTGCCCGCGGTCAGCTCGCACAGGTCCACGGTGTCTTTCGAGTGCAGCCGGCGTTTTTCGACATCCAGCCACTCGGGACACTGGGCGGCAGACGCGCCGGCACTGGCCAGCAGCAGAAGGGGAAGCAGTGATTTCATCCGTTGGCTCCTTGCCATGATAACTCTCAATGTTAACGGAATCGGCGGGCAGGGGGATCACCCGCCGGTATTGCAGCATCAGGCGGTGATGGTTTTCACCCCTTCAGCGGTGCCCAGCAACAGCACATCGGCGCCGCGCATGGCGAACAGGCCATTGGTGACCACGCCCACCAGGTTGTTCAGGTCCGCTTCCAGCTTTTTGGGATCGGTGATCGCCCAGCTGTGAACGTCCAGGATCTGGCAACCGTTGTCGGTGATGCAGCCTTCCCGGTAAACCGGGTCACCACCCATCTTAACAATGGAGCGGGCCACGGCAGAGCGGGCCATCGGGATCACTTCCACCGGCAGCGGGAACTCGCCCAGAGTGTTCACCAGTTTGGATTCGTCAGCGATGCAGATGAACTTCTGGGCCACGGAAGCCACGATTTTTTCGCGGGTCAGAGCGGCGCCACCGCCTTTGATCATCGCCATCTGGTGGTTGATCTCATCGGCACCATCCACGTAGATGGACAGGTCGCTGACGCTGTTCATGTCGAACACTTCGATGCCCAGAGCCTTCAGGCGCTCAGTGGAAGCTTCAGAACTGGATACGGCGCCGCGGATTTGGTCACGGATGGTGCCCAGAGCGTCGATAAAGTGGTTTACGGTGCTGCCGGTGCCAACGCCAACAATGCTGTCGCGTTCAACGTAATCCAGCGCGGCCAGCGCTGCGGCTTTTTTCATGGCGTCTTGAGACATGAGGGTTCTCCAGAGGGGGCGTTTTTTTGCCGCGATTATAGAGGGGATAGCGCACGCTGTCGCCATCTTGCACAGCGGACATAAAAAAGCCAAGGCCGAAGCCTTGGCAAAAACAACAAGAACAGGGAAAAAAGGGAGATGATGATGTTGCGGATTACGAGGCTTTGGCCTCAATCACCTGGGGCTCATTGCCGCCAATGGCGATTTTGCGCGGCTTCAGGGCTTCGGGGAGCTCGCGCTCCAGTTCAACGTGAAGCAAGCCGTTCTGCAGGTCGGCGCCCACCACTTTAACGTGGTCAGCCAGACGGAAGCGGCGCTTGAAGTTGCGCTCGGCAATGCCTTGATGGAGGAACTGTCGGGGGGCATCGGCTTTGGCTTTGGTGCCTTCGATGCGCAGCGTGTCGCCTTCCACTTCAATGTCCAGCTCATCCTGGCTGAATCCGGCGACCGCCATGGTGATTCGGTATTTGTCCTGTTCCACCAGTTCGATGTTGTAGGGAGGGAAGCCTCCTTGTTCGGCGCGCATCGCTTCGTCCATCACCTTGGCGAAACGATCAAAACCGATGGCGGATTTGTACAGGGGGGTCAGATCAATAGTACGCATTTCGTGTGTCCTCAATTGAGCAACAAGTTTGGGTTTCGGGCCTCCATTGAGCACCCGTGTCTCCGATCTGTGGATGAGCAAACCCGCTTTCAAGGGGGAGAGGAAAAATAATTTGTTCGGCCCGGAGCCGGCCAATAACCGGCCAGAAGAACGTAAAGAGGGGGCCCGCGGTTTTACATCGGCACGGGGGCTTGTTAGCGTGACGGCACCAAAAACGTGATCATGGACAACAACAGGGATAACAACCATGACCCAAACCACCTCTTCGACCGAACCCACCCCGGCGGGCGTGCTGGGCTTTATTGAGCGGATCGGGAAAGCGATCCCGGATCCGGTGATCATCTTTATGAGCCTGCTGGCGCTGAGCTTTGTGCTGACAGCGATGATCGGCGGGCTGACCTTTGAAACGCCGGGCACCGATGGCGGCGTCATTGTGCACACCATCAAGGACATGACGGACGCCGAGCATGTGCGTTGGCTGTTTGATAATGCGCTGCTGAAAAACTGGCTCGGCTTTGGTGGTGGCGTCCTGGGCGTGATTCTTATCGTTATGTTGGGGGTCGGTGTGGCGGAGCACTCCGGCCTGCTGACCGCGGTGATCAAAAAGCTGGGCACCCGGCTGAGCGATCGCTTCCTGGCGCCGGCGGTGGTGTTCCTTGGGATCATGAGCTCCATCGCCACCGATGCGGGTTACCTGGTACTGGTGCCGTTGGCCGGGATGCTTTACGCCGGCTTGGGTAAAAATCCATTGATCGGGATGGCTGCTGCGTTTGCCGGGGTGTCCGCCGGCTTCAGTGCTAACCTGATCCCCGCCACACCGGTGGATGTGATCATCGGCCTGAACGCGCAGGTGTTTGCCGAAAGTCAGGGCGTGCCATTTGAAACCGCCGATGGCCGCGTACTGACGCCAGCCACCATGCACTACTACTTCATCTTTGTGTCGACCTTTGTGCTGGCGGGTCTGGGCGCCTGGGTAACCCAGCGCTTTGTGGCCCCGCGTCTGGAAAAGATGAGTTATCAGTTACCGGACGACATGGACCTGTCCGATTTCTCCGTCACCCCGGCGGAATCCCGCGGACTGAAGGCCGCCTTCTGGGGGTTGCTGGTGGCGCTGGGGCTGGTTGCGGCGCTGGCCATGGGCCCATTGGCGCCCTATGTAGATGACACCGGCCGGACCGTAACGCCCTATCTGAATAACGTGATTTTGCTGATTGCGCTGGTGTTTACCCTGGTTGGGGTGGCGTTCGGTACCGCAACCGGCAAGTTCAAGGGGCTTAAGGACGTGGTGCAGGCGATGGTGAAACAGATGAACACCATGGGCTACATTCTGGTGTTGACCTTCTTCTGCTACAACTTCCTGGGCTTGCTGGGCTATTCCGGGCTGGGCACCTACGTGACCTATCTGGGCGCCAGCTTCCTGGAAGCGCTTGGGCTTCAGCAGTTCCCGATCCTGCTGATCATCGGCTTTATCTTTACCACGGCACTGATCAACCTGTTTGTTGGCGGCCTCACTTCCAAGTGGATGCTGTTGGGCCCGATCTTTGTGCCGATGCTGTACCAGGTGAATCCCCAAATGACCCCGGATTTGGTGGCAGCGGCGTACCGGGTGGCCGATTCCTCCACCAACATCATTACGCCGATGATGAGCTACGCAGGGGTGATTCTGGCCTTTATGCGTAAGTACAAACCGGAACTGAGCTTTGGTGACATGATCGCCATGATGGTGCCGTACTCGCTGGTGTTCCTGATCGCCTGGAGTACGCTGCTGGTGGGCTTCTTTACTTTTGGTATCCCGCTGGGCTTCTAAGTCGTCATCATCGCGTCACATACGGGGCGGCCTCAGGGCCGCCCTTTTTTGTGCCCGTGGTGAATCTGCGTCACTGAGTGACTGTTTTGAAAGGAAAATACAAATCAGCTCGTTGCTGCGGGCGGAATTTGTGTGCCCGGTCGCACTTTTTTCCGATTTGGCTGGGCAAAATGGCGTTCAGTTACGAAAATGCTAACAAGGCTTTACGCAATGGCGGCGTGCCGCTGATAAGGAGTCAGGATGGAAATGGCAACGGTGTGGGAGTGGATCGGCTACGCCGCGTCTATTGTGGTGGCGTACTCCCTGATGATGTCCAACATCAAAAAACTGCGTTGGTGGAACTTGGTGGGCGCGGCACTGTTTGTGGTGTATGGACTGGCCATTACCGCGTATCCGGTGGCATTGGTGAACGGTTTTATCGTCTTTATCGACGCGTACTATCTCTACAAAATCTATCGGCACGAGGCGGATCTGGCCTAGCCTTCCGCGGCGTCAAATCGACCCTGTCTGAGGAAGCGGTCGGTCTGTGCCGCGACCGCTTCGGATAACAGCATACTGGTGTGAGTGACGGGCAGGATCCGGTGGTCTGCCATCCCCTCCAACCGGGTCTCAGGCACCAGAACGGTACCGTCGTGTTCGGTATCGGCCGGCATGCCTCCCAGCAGCTGGCCAAAGCCAAAGCCGGCGTTGCCGGCCAGGCTGCCCAGCGCTACCGGACTGCGCCAGCGGCGGTGGCCGCTGGAGAACAGCCCGTTATGTCCCGCGTTTCCTATCACTCCACCGAGATGCCAGCTGGCAAGTCGGTCGGCCAGCAGTGCGCCCTGCAACGGGCTACCCAGAGTGACGACCCGGCTGTGCTCAGGCAGAGGACGGGCGTCAACATAGCGGTGCAGTAATACGCCCCCCAGACTGTGGCCAACCAGGTAAGCCGGGCCGTCCGGACGGGCGCTATCGATGCGGTCAAACAGGGCGTCGGTGTCGATATTCAGGCTGTTGTAGCTCAGGCATTCGGTCTGCCAGCCGAGCCGGTTCAGGCGGCGGGCCAGCGGCCACATCACCAGCTCGTGCATATACAGTCCGTGCAGCAGAATCACTTTGTCAGCCATAACACCTCCCCGGGGTTCTGGCCTGAGCCTATCAGTGCTGACGACCGCCCGTCCACGACTTC
This sequence comes from Marinobacter nauticus, assembly GCF_019801015.1. GTDB lineage: Bacteria > Pseudomonadota > Gammaproteobacteria > Enterobacterales > Shewanellaceae > Ferrimonas. The sequence goes on along the minus strand of NZ_JAHVJZ010000008.1, from coordinate 104,443 downwards.
ACCGGAAATCAGACGCTGATCAGTGTCAGCACGCCGAAGGTGGCGAACAGGGCAGCACTGCCCCGGTGGATCCAGGCCATAGGCAGCTTATCTGCGGAGAGTTTTCCGGCCAGCACCACGGGCACATTGGCCAGCAGCATGCCGACGGTGGTGCCGGTGATCACCATCCACATGTCGTCGTACTTGGCCGCCAGAAGCACGGTCGCAATCTGGGTTTTGTCGCCAATCTCGGCCAGAAAAAACAGCACAAACGTGGCCAGGAATGGGCCGTAACGATAGAGCGGACTCTCTTCGGCTTCCACCTTGTCGGGAATCAACATCCAGGCCGCAACGGCGATAAAGGAGCCTGCCAGAATGTACCGTCCCCAGTCACCGCTCATCCATTCGCCCAGCCACGCGCCAAAGTAGGCCGCAGCAGCATGGTTAAGCAGTGTGGCCGCCAGAATGCCCAGGCAGATCACCACCGGCTTGTGGAAACGGGTCGCCAGAATGAAGGCCAGCAATTGGGTTTTATCACCGATTTCGGCGATCGCCACCGCAACGGTGGAGGAGATCAAAGCTTCCATAATTACGAAGGTACGGGACGGACTGACCAATTCAACGACACAATGAACCGCGCCGCCCCGTGATAAAAAATGGGCGGGTCATTGTGCCGCGAGTCTTGCCAAGTCCGGGTGGCGTTCAGGCGAAGCCTGTGCCGGGACCGCGACCACCATGCTCTGTGGAGCAATTATGTTGATGGCCGCCAACTTGAAGGGTAAGGAGAGGCTACTCCCCCGAGGCGCAGGCATTATAGAGAGGCCCTTCATCAAAACGCAACCGGTGGCCGGTTTTGTTGAGCAAGTTGGCAAACTGTGAGCGGGATCACTTGTTCCGCCGGCACCAACTGACATAGCCTGATTGGGCATTTTAAGAGAGATGATTCATGCACCAGCAAGCGTATTATTACGCTCGATTTTGCCAGCCCTGATGGCATCGTCGAGTGTGAGTTAACCCCCACAGTCACGACGCCATTAGGGCTAATTGAAACCGACCGAAGGTCGGGGATCAATTGGCAAGATGGTGTGGTGGCGGACGCGCAACCTTCTCTCCTCCCTCTCTCCAAGTTTCCCGTCCCGACGTCAGACGTTTACCGATAACGAACGACGACAATGACAAGCAGTAAATTGATTGGTGCCACTCTGATTGTGGCCGGTACTTCCATTGGGGCAGGCATGCTGGCCCTGCCGATTTCCACCGCTGCCATCGGCTTCTGGCCCGCACTGGCTCTGATGACCGCCGTTTGGGCGCTGTCTGGCTACTGCGCCTTGCTGGTGATGGAAGTGAACCTGAAAGTGGGCTCTGACGCCAACCTGCATGGCATGACCGGCCAGGTTCTTGGGCCGGTAGCCCAGAGCGTTGGCGCGGTGGCCATGTTGGCGCTGCTGTACGCCCTGACCGCCGCCTACCTGACCGGCGGTGCCTCCTTGCTGAGTCTGAAACTGGCACCCTGGGTCGCCCTGTCACCCGCAGTAGCAACCGGACTGTTCACCCTGGTGGTCGGCGGCGTGGTGTTGCTGGGCATGCGTTCCGTGGACCGACTGGTTCGGGTGCTGTTTGCCCTGAAGATGGTGGCTTTGGTGCTGGTGCTGTCCAGCCTGCTGCCGCAAGCGGAAAGTGCCAACCTGATGGCGGATCTGGCCCGTGCCGCGCAGGACGGTGGGATCTGGGTTGCGGCGCTGCCGGTGATGATCACCTCGTTTGGCTTCCACGTCTGCATTCCGCCGCTGGTGCGTTACCTCGACGGCGATGTAAAAACCCTGCGCACTGCGCTGCTGGTGGGCTCCGCTCTGCCGCTGGCCTGTTACGCGCTGTGGTTGCTGGCGGCTTTGGGACCGCTGAGCCCGGCGGAGCAGACTGCCCTTGGCCAGGGTGACGCCCTGACCGGACTGGTCAAAGCCCTGAGTCCGGATTCTGGCTGGTTGGGTCAAATCCTGACCGCGTTTGCTGACCTGGCGCTGCTCACTTCCTTCCTGGGCGTGACCCTGAGTCTGTTTGAGTACCTGGCGGAGTTGTGCCGTCGCGACCGCTCGGTAAAGGGCCGCGGCCAGACCTGGCTGCTGACCTTCCTGCCGCCGTTAGCGCTGGCTATCTACCTGCCGGAAGGTTTTGTGGCCGTGCTCGGTTTCGCGGCCCTGCCTCTGGTGGTGCTGATGGTGATGTTGCCGGTCGCGATGGCCCATCGTCTGCGCGGTGATGTTGAGGGCTACCAGGTGGCCGGAGGTCGCCCGGCGCTGGCGTTGGCGGTTGCCGGTGGGGTGATGGTGATGGGCGCGCAGCTTATCACGGCAATGTAATCAAATGTATCTGGCTGGTTAACCCGGCATTGAGCTTCGTGTTACTCTCGCGGGCGCGACGGGTGTCGTGCCCGCAGGAATACGGAGATCAGAATGAAAAAATGGATCAGCACACTGGCGCTGCTTCTGCCCCTGGGCGCAGCCGCCAATGAAGGGATGTGGCAGCCTCATCAGCTTCCGGCACTGGCGGATGAGCTGAAGGCACTGGGTCTGGAGGTGGACGCCGATACCATGTCCGATCTCACCGCGTTCCCGATGAACGCGGTCATCAACTTTGGCGGTTGTACCGCCTCTTTTGTCTCGCCCAAAGGGCTGCTGGTGACCAATCACCACTGCGGTTACGGCGCGATTCAGTACCACTCCACACCGGAAAACAACATCCTGGAATCCGGCTTCCTGGCGAAGAAACTGTCGGAAGAGAAAGCCCCGGTTCCGGGCTACAAAATCTGGATCACTGAGTCGATCACCCCGGTGACGGACCAGGTGGTGGGTGCGGTGGATGCGGGCCTCTCCGGTGCCGACTACGCCAAAGCCATCGAAGAGCGCACCAAGTCCCTGGTGGCTCAGTGTGAAGCGGAAGCCAATACCCGCTGTGACGTCTACAACTTCCACCACGGTGCCCAGTACTTCCTGATCAAAGAGCTGGAGATCAAGGACGTTCGTCTCGCCTACACCCCCGCCCTGAGCGTCGGTAAGTACGGTGGTGACATCGACAACTGGATGTGGCCCCGTCACACCGGAGACTTTGCCTTCTTCCGTGCCTACGTTGGCCCGGATGGCAAACCCGCAGAGTACAGCGAAGACAACGTACCTTATACCCCCAAACGCTTCCTTAACGTCTCCGCGGCAGGCCTGTCTGACGGTGACTTTGTGATGGTGGCGGGTTACCCCGGCCGCACCAACCGTTATCGCACGGCTGAAGAGGTGAAAACCTACTTCGAAACCGTGTATCCCCAGGCCAAAGTGCTTCGCGAAGAGCTGATCGATCTGATCAAAACCCACTCTGAGCCCGGCTCTGCCGCCCGCATCAAGTACGAAGGCACTCTGGCGGGTCTGGCGAACTACGCCAAAAACTACCAGAGCATGATCGAAGGCTACGCCAAAACCGGCATGCTGGCCGCCAAGCAGACTGAGCAGGACGCCCTGCTGGCCTGGATCCGTGGCGAGGGCGATCGCGCCGCCAAGTATGGCAACGTGATGACTCAGCTGGACCAGCTGGTGGCGGAAGAGTGGGCGCATGCCGAGAAGGATCTGATCCTTGGCTATCTGCGCTACAACCAGATGACCAACGTGGCCCAGCGCCTGTATCGTCTCTCCAAAGAGCGTCAGAAGCCGGATCTGGAGCGGGAATCCGGTTACCAGGAGCGTGACTGGGATGGCTTTAAGGCCGGCCTGGAGCGGATGGATCGCCGCTTTGATGCGGAAGTGGACAAGATGATTCTGCACCACCTGCTGCTGCGTTATGCGGCGCTGCCGGCCTCCGAGCGTGAGCCGGTGCTGGACCGCCTGTTCGGTCTTGGTGGCAACGTGGACGCGAATAAGCTGAAAACCAAACTGGACAGCATGTACGCCACCACCGATCTGGACGATCCGGCGGTGCGTCTGGCCTGGTTTGAGAAAGGTCCGGAAGCGTTTGAGCAGAGCGTCGATCCCTTTATCCGTTTTGCCGTGGCCAACTACGAGACTGTGATGGCCAATGAGCAGAAAGAGAAAGAGCTGGCGGGACAGCTGTTGAAGGTGCGTCCGGACTACATGGCCGCCATCATTGCCTACAACCAGTCCCAGGGCCGTCCGGTTTATGCCGATGCCAACTCCAGCCTGCGTCTGACCTACGGCACCGTGGGGGGATACAGCCCGCAGGATGGTCTGGTGGCAACGCCGTTCACCACCCTGGAAGGTCTGGCGAAGAAAGCCACGGGTGTGGTGCCCTTTGACGCGCCGGCCCGGCAGCTCGAGCTGATTACAGAGGGGCGCTACGGTCAGTTCGGTGACAAGGCGGTGGGCTCTGTGCCGGTGAACTTCCTCTCCAACGTGGATACCACCGGCGGTAACTCCGGTTCGCCGACCCTGAACGGTCGTGCTGAGATGGTGGGCCTGCTGTTTGACGGCGTGTATGAAAGCATCACCGGCGACTGGGCCTATAACCCGGAACTGAACCGCTCCATTCATGTCGACAGCCGTTACATGCTGTGGGTGATGAAGTATCTGGACGGCGCGGACAACTTGCTGGAAGAGATGGTGATTGTCGAGTAACGGCACACATTACTGAAGCGGATGGACAAAGAAGCGGCACTCGCGGGAGTGCCGCTTGCAAAGTCCGGCGGGAGTTGCATAAAGTAGTGGCCTACGCGGCTATCGTATAATGGCCATTACCCAAGCTTCCCAAGCTTGTGATGTGGGTTCGATTCCCACTAGCCGCTCCAGATTTCAATAAAAAAACCGACTCATATGAGTCGGTTTTTTTGTGCCCGGAGGCGAGGAATACGGCCACCAATGCGGCCGCATTCAACATTGCGGCTCAGTAGTGCCAGGGGAACTTGGAGAACTCTTTGGGACGCTTCTCCAGGAACGCATCTCGGCCTTCCTGTGCTTCTTCCGTGCCGTAGGCCAGGCGGGTGGCTTCTCCGGCAAACAGCTGCTGACCCACCAGGCCATCGTCCGGCAGGTTAAAGCCGTACTTCAGCATGCGCATGGCGGTGGGGGACTTGGAGTTGATCGCCTCGCCCCAGCGCAGGGCTTCCTCTTCCAGTTCGAAGTGGGGCACCACCTTGTTCACCATGCCCATCTCAAAGGCTTCCTGGGCGCTGTAGTCAAAGCCGCAGAAGAAGATCTCACGGGCGCGCTTCTGGCCAATCATCTTGGCCAGATAGGCGGAGCCGTAACCGGAATCGAAGCTGGCCACATCCGGATCGGTCTGCTTAAACACCGCATGTTCTTTGGAAGCCAGGGTCAGATCGCACACCACGTGCAGGCTGTGGCCGCCACCCACGGCCCAACCCGGTACCAGGGCAATCACCACTTTGGGCATAAAGCGGATCAGGCGCTGCACTTCAAGAATGTGCAGACGGCCCATTCGGGCCAGGTCGGCGGTGCCGGCTTCGGCCCCTTCGTACTTGTAGCCATCTTTACCACGAATGCGTTGGTCGCCCCCGGAGGAGAAGGACCACTGGCCTTTTTTGGAGGGGCCGTTACCGGTGATCAGTACACAGCCAACGTCTGACCACTGGCGGGCGTGGTCCAGCGCGGTAAACAACTCGTCAACGGTCTTCGGACGGAAGGCGTTCAGGCAGTCCGGGCGATTGAACGCGATGCGAACCGTGCCCTGATCTTTGGCGCGGTGGTAGGTGATGTCTTCAAAGTCGAAGCCGGGCACCTGGTCCCACAGGTCCGGGTTGAAAATGTCGCGTTGAGTGTCAGTCATGGTTTCTGCCAACAAGAGAGGAAAAAAGGGATGCCCGAAAGGCTAGGGAGTTGCCCCGATGGCGTCAACCGTGCCGATGAGGTATCGCGCGTTGGATCCCTCACGAATCCCGACAATATCTGGCCGTGAAGCAATTGGTTACAGTATTATTACGAACTTGAGTGAACAGGGGCGTAATGGCATCCCCGGATAGAGTCAGTCGGAATAGCAGGGGAAGTGCATGTTTGAACGGTGGGTAGTGAAACCGCTGGAGCGCGTCAGAATTCGCACCAAACTGGTGGGGGTTTTTGTCTTTGGAATGGGGCTGATCGGGGGCGCGTTTGCGCTGATGATCGCTGCTCAGCTGGATACCGCTGCGCACTTTCAGGCGCAGATGGCCGCTCAGAAGCAGGCCCAAAATGGCGTTTATGCGCTCAATAACGACTTTAAAACCCAGGTTCAGGAATGGAAAAACCTGCTGTTGCGAGGGCGGACTGGCACCGACTATTGGCTCCGCGTCAGTGACCATCAGACCCAGATTCAGCGTAACGCTTCGACGCTGGAACAGGAGTTGACGGCGTTGGGCATGGCTGACGAAGCGCGGGTGATTGCCGGCTTCCGTACCGACCATCAGGCGCTTTTCTCCGGCTATGAGCGCGGTGAAAAGGCGTTGGCTCAGGGCGCGGCGCTGACCGAAGTGGATGCCAGCGTACGTGGCCTGGATCGAGCCCCCACGCAGGCCCTGGTGACGCTGGCAGAGGCGATGGAGGCCCGTCGGGAGGCCAATCTTACGGCGGTGGGTGAGGCGGTACAGCGGACGCTCGGTATCGGCGCTTCTGCTATCGGCCTGCTGATGCTGCTGTTTGTCTGGGGAGGCCGGACCTTGGCCGTGCGTGCGGTGGTTCAGCCTACTGAAGCGATTCGCCATTTCCTCGGCAAGTTGGCAGAAGGCGATTTTCGAGCTGAACTCAAGCTCGAGCGCGGCGATGAAATGGGTGACCTGGCCCGTCATGCCAATGCGCTGCAATCTCAGTTGCGGAGCTTGCTTCAGGAGGTGGAGCAGAGTGGCCACTCGGTGACGCTGGCCTGCGAAGAGTTGGAGCGGGTGGGTGAGCAAAATGTGGCGCGTTCTCAGGTGCAGCGGGACCAGACCCATCATGTGGCTTCGGCCATGTCGCAGATGACGGCCTCAGTGGTGGAGGTGGCCCGACACGCTCAGCATGCGGCGGAGCAGGTGGCCCGGTCGGACCGGCAATCCACGGAAGGCCAGGCGATCCTCAGCCGGACCATCGGCGATCTGGAGGCGCTGGATACCACCCTGCACCAGGCCGGAGAGGCGGTCTCAAAGCTGGCCATGGAGAGTCAGGAAATCGGGGGCATTCTGGATGTGATTCGGAACATCGCCGACCAAACCAATCTGCTGGCATTGAATGCCGCCATCGAAGCGGCCCGGGCGGGTGAGCAAGGGCGTGGCTTTGCGGTGGTGGCGGATGAGGTCCGCAGTCTGTCATTACGCACTCAGGAAGCGACGGGCGAGATCCAGCAGATGATCGACAAACTGCAGTCCGGTGCTCAGGATGCCGTTGCGGCGATGGGGGCCGGCCAAAGTGGCAGCCAGCGGGGACTGGAGCAGACCCGCGAAGCGGGCGAAAGCCTGGCTCGGATCAGTACGCAGTTGACCGAGCTCAACGGCATGAACGCGCAGATTGCCACGGCGGCCGAGGAGCAGAGCAAGGTGTCTGAAGAGATTAACCACGCGGTGGGCCAGATCCGCGAACTCGGCGACCAGGTGGCAGAAGACGCGCAGGCGGGCCAGGCGGTGGCGAAAGGCCTGCACGACAATGCCGAGCGGCTTGAAGCGCAGATCAGCCGGTTTCAGCTTACCTGATCTTCCTGCTTAAGCAGGGCTTCCAGGAGAGGGCGGTCTGCGGGTGCCAGGCTGTCCTTTTCCACTTCGGCAGGGCGGCGCCACTCAAACGCGTCGTGGCTGTCGGTCAGGACAATCTGCTGAGGTGTCCATTGGCACTGGTAACCGTGTAGCCGAACCACTTTCGTGCCGTAATCATGGGTGTGACTGGCAACGTGACCGCGCACCACAATGTCCACCCCCAACTCCTCCTGAATCTCACGGCGCAGCGCCTCTTGGTGCGATTCACTCGGTTCCACCTTACCCCCGGGAAACTCCCACCAGCCGCTTTGATCACTCAGCGGGTGGCGTCGGGCAATCAACAGTTGGCCATTGTGCATCAGCAGTGCGGCGACCACCTCAATCGGCGTTGTGGACATGGTTAAACTCACCGGCGTTTGTAAATAGTCAGAAAAATCCTGAGCAAAAGGGGGAATTTGGAGAATGTGACGAAAACGTTACGTCATTCTGTCCCGGCTCAGTGTGTGGTGGGGAGTTTATCCCTATTTTCTGTCGTTTTAACCCCCTTGGTTGAGTTGAAGCTTAGGCATAAGGCTGTCATGTTGAACTCAACCCGGGTGGTTGCACCCGGTACCGACCCAACCAGTCTGGTCGGGTTGTGGGGGACCTGATGCCCGGCTTCGGCCGGGTTTTTTTTGCTTGGAATAAAGCAACGGCGCGTCATCTGACGCGCCGTTTTTTATGGTACTTGCTCAGCCGGGGCCGGCCCGATCAGCGGTTGGCTTTCGGATAGGGGTGAGCAACACCACGGTGGCAATCCACACAGGTTTTCTGGTCTTCCGGTGCTTTGGCGAAGTTACGCTCGTGCATACGACGGGCCATAGGCTTCATGGCTTCCGGCGGGTTCTCAATCACGTGGTTGTGACAGTTACGACAGGTGGAGGAGTCGATATCCCGCAGGTACTTCAGAGCCAGATCGGCCTGCTCTTTGCGGTTCTCTTCCAGCCACTCCTGAGTGTTGAAGCCGTCGATGGTCAGGTAACCCCAGATGTCCTTGGACACGATGATCTTCTTGATCAGGTAATTGAAGGGTTCCTGAGCGATGTGACATTGCTGACACTGAACCACCATCCCGGCGCGGTTGTTGCCGTGAGCGGAAGCCAGGACTTCATCTTTCAGGGAGTGGTTGCTGTGGCAGGTCATGCAGAACTCATCGCTGCTGGTCGCATGCAGGGTCTGCTGGGTGACAAAGTAGCCCACTACGCCAACACCGATACCCAGAGCAATGAGTGTGAAAACAGAGTACTTAACGCTGGGCTTAAACAGGTTTCGCCAATTCATAGTTACCTCGGGGAGTATTCATTCCAGACTGGATCCGCACACTCGATATTAGAAGTGTAGATCCAGCTGATGCGGTCCCTGTTTCTATACTTTTATCCTTTGCAAGAGGATAACGGTTATGTCGCACACCTACAAACTTATTGAACTTACAGGCTCATCCACTGTCGGCAGCGACGACGCGATACAAAATGCCATTGCATCAGCCGCTCAGTCGCTCCATCGTCTGCGCTGGTTTGAGGTGGTGGAAACCCGCGGGCATATTGAGGCGGGGCAGGTGGCGCATTGGCAGGTCACCATTAAGGTGGGCTTTACTCTGGACGAATGACTCAGGCGTCCCGCGGTAGTCCCTTTTCCACCACCCGAATCAGTCTCTGTTGCTGACGGCTCGTCGTCGGTGGGGTTTGCCGTTTCTGCTGCTGTTGCGCCAGTGCCCAGTGGATGTGTTCATCCACCATCGGGTCGACCCGGCCCAGGCCCGACTTCAGGGCGTGGACAATGCCGTCATCGGCCGGGGCATTGCCTAATGCCACTGCCAGGTTGCGCTGCCAGCGGCGAAAGCCAATACGGCGTATGGGGGAGCCTTCGGTCTGTTTGAGGAAGGTGGTTTCATCCCAATCCCAGAGAGTGAGCAGGTCCGGTTGATGCAGCGCTGAGCGGGTGTGGAAATCGGCCTCCGCGGTCAGTGGCGCAGCCCGGTTCCAGGGACAGACCAACTGGCAGTCGTCGCAGCCATAGATGCGGTTTCCCATGGCCGTGCGCAGCGATTCAGGGATGGGGCCATCCAGCTCAATGGTGAGATAGGAGATGCAGCGACGGCCGTCCACCACGTAAGGCTCAACGATGGCACCGGTGGGGCAGCTGGTGATGCAGGCGGTGCAGTTGCCGCAGTCTCCGGAGTGGCGCTGGTCTGGTGGCAGTGGCAGGTTGACCAACAGTTCACCCAGGAAAAACCAGCTTCCAGCCTGGCGATTGAGCAGCAGTGAGTGCTTACCTACCCAGCCCAGTCCAGCGTTGCGGGCCAGGGGCCTTTCCAGAATGGGGGCGGAGTCCACAAAGGGGCGGAACTCGAGGTCCGGCAGTTCACGGTGAATGCGCTGGCCCAGTTGCTTGAGTCGGTTGCGCATCAGTTTGTGGTAATCCCGGCCCCCGGCGTAGCGGGAGATGTAGCCCTTGGTCGGCGCTTTCAGGGTTTGGGCAAAGCCGGCGTCGGGGGGCAGGTAGTCCAGCGCTACCGTGATGACGCGGAGGGTGCCCGGGTGCAATTCGTCGGGCCGCACCCGCATCTGTCCGTGGCGGGCCATGTAGTCCATCTCGCCGTGATACTGGTTGTCGAGCCAGTCCTTAAGTCGGGGCCACTCCTCCGACAGGTCCAGGTCGGCGATGCCAACGGCACAGAAGCCCATCTCCAGGGCCAGGGATTTGATGTGGGCCGCGATGGCGGCCCAGTCGGGATTGGGTGTGGTCATGGGCGCAAGGTTAGCATCGCCTGCGCCCACTCCCCATTACTTTTTCAGCCGTAAATCGCCGCTGACGGTATTGAGGCGGATGGTTCCGCTGCCTTGTCCCAGAGTGACTTCCAGGCTTTCGTTGCTGACGTACTTACCGCGACGGGGCTCTTCGCTGCTCCAGCCATTTCGGATCTCCCCGCCGGGGCCAGTGTCGGCCAGTACCCGGGCGTTCAGCTCGCCACCGATGCTCAGGACAATGTCACCACTGACTGACTCGGCCGCCACTTCGCCCTGAGGGTTCAGCTGGGCCAGCTTCAGCGCCATTTCTCCGCTGACGGTTCGGCTGCGCAGTTGGCCGATGTTGCCCAGTCGGGCTTCAATGTCGCCGGAGATGCTTTCAAGGTCGAGTCGGGTCGCCCGGTTTTCCACATCCAGATCACCGCTGACGGTGTGGAGGCGCATCTCTCCCTGACCGCCCCGCTCTTCGATGTCACCGCTGACGCTCTCCAGGTTGGCGTCGCCCTGAAGGTCTTTGGCTTCGATGTCACCGCTGACGCTTTCAACCCAGGCGCGCCCGGTGAGCCCGGTCAGGGTGAAGTCGCCACTGATGCTTTCCATCCGCACCTGGCCCAGGCCAGTGGCGTCGGTGTCGGCGCTGACAGTGCTGTATTCCAGATCTCGGGAGGCGGGATACTGGATGGTCAGCTTGGCGCCGCCCTTGCTGCCGCCGTTGTGCTCATGCCATTCGCTGGGCAGACGCAGTTTGATCACCACGGCATCACCCTGAGTTTCGAACTCGAAGGATTCGGTGTCTTCATCCAGTGTGCCTTTAATGCTGACGCTGTCGCCGTCGGTGGCGGTAAAGGTTACGGTGCCACGGGGAATGGCGACCCGCAGGCTTTGGTCGGCGCCGATAGGCTGGGTCTGGTCAATGGTTTCTGCCGCCATCAGCGGGGCAATCAGGGCGAAGCTCAGCAGCCCGCCAGTCATCAGTGATTTCATTCTTGTGTTCCTTACAGTTGGTGCAGCCGGCGTTGTTGCTGCTGTTGTGATTGGATCAGGTCGAGCTCTTTCTGCTGTACCCAGAGCCAGAGTTCCAGCAGGGCGGGGTTGAAAGGATCCTGGCGCAGCGCCTGAAGTAACTCTTTGCTGGCCTGTTTCAGGGTTTGTTCACCCTCGGATGAGGCTTGGGGGCGATCCGATACCGTGAGGTAGCGACTTTGTGCCCGTGCAATCTGCGCATCATGCTGACGCGCCATCACGTCTATCATCGCGAGCATGGTTGCCTGGTTTTGATTGGGGTTTGCTCCGGCCCAGTAACCGCCACCCAGCCCAAGAAGGGCACCAAACAGCAGCGGCAGAAGTACGCTCGCAACCCGTAGCCAGGGTGCCCGCTGTGGTACGGCGGGACGGTCCAGCTGACGTTCAATTGCGGGCCAGAGGTCCCGGCCGGGTGTCAGTTCTTCCGGCAGATTCTGACGCAGGGGGTCGATGGGGTCGTGACTCATGACAGCATCTCCTTGAGCATCTCTCGGGCTCGATGGTATTGCGCTTTGCTGGTGCCGGGACGAATCTTCAGCAGGGTGGCGATTTCGTCATGGCGGTATCCCTCGATGGCGTAAAGCACAAACACCTGTCGGGTCCGGGTGGGCAGTTTTGGCAGCAGCCGGTCTAATCCGTCCAGACCAGGGTCGGGCTCAGCCGGTTCCTCAATGCCATCAAGCGGCACCACCTTCTGCCACCATGGCTGTCGCTGCAATTCGTTCAGAACGAGGTTGACGGTCAGGCGGTGCAGCCAGGTCGGGAAGCTGGCTTCAAAGCGAAACTGAGGCAGCTTTTGCCAGACCCGGATGTAGACCTCCTGAACCGCATCCTCGGCTTTTGCCTGATGGCCCATCAGGCGCAGACAAAGCGCATAGGTACGACGGTGGTGGCGTTGGTACACCCGGGAGAAGGCCTGTCGGTCTCCCCCCTGAGCCCGTCGCAGCTCTGCCATCTCTATCTCGTTGCTCGAATCCGGTTCGGCCAGCACTGTCAGCTCCTTTTTCCGCGTTCTGTCATCTTTGACAAAGCGATGGCAACAAAGGGTTTACATCACCATGAAAAAAAACTGAACACCAGTTAAATGGCGCTGAAATTATCGCCAGATGGTGACCGCTCCCACAGAAAACGCGGGGCAGCTTTGGCATCCTTGCCGGCTCGCATTTTTTACGCGCCAGGGCCAGGGACTGCAGCCATGAGATCAATTCGAGCCACCATTCTGACGGGGTTTACCCTGCTGGTGCTTCTGACCAGCGGGTTGGGCTTGCTGGGTTCGTATCTGGTGGCAAAAGAGGAGCAGCAGGCTCTGGTGGACGCATCACTGGCACAGCGCGCCCGTGTGACGCTGCGTCTGCTCGAAGAGTATCCGACCGGGGGCGGCAAAAACCTGGTGGATTGGGCCGTCGGCGCACTGGTCAGGCTGGGTATGGATCAGGGCCCGGACTGGGCGCTGAGTGACGCCACAGAGCAGGGTAAGCAGACCATGTGGGTGCAAGTGTGGCTCAACGAGCAATGCTACGCGCCGCTGGATGACGCCTTGTGCGATCCGCAAAACAGCCTGTCGCTCTCTGACAGCGGCTTTGGCGACCAGCCTTTTGCCGGGGAAACCTGGCGAACCTTCACCGTTTATTCCGTTCACCAGAACGCCTGGATCCAGACCGCGTTTCCCAAAAGTATCGCCAGCGACATGCTGGCGCAGCGCATGCGGGAAGCCTGGGGGATCCAGATGATGGTGCTGACCCCCATCACTCTGATGTTTGCTGCGTTGATTGTGGCGATGGCACTGCGGCCGCTCAGAGAGCTGGCCAGCCGGGTCAGCGATGAGTCTCAGTCTTTGCCCCACCCCGATACCGTTAACACCGAACTTCGGCCCATCATTTCTGAGCTGAGTGTGTTGCGCCAGCGTGCCATTGAGTCACGTCAGCAGCAGACGCGCCTTGGCACGGTGATGGCGCAACGTTGTCAGGCCCAGGTTGAAGGCGTGATTATGGCGATTTCCGAGGGAGCGCTGGGCCAGCGTCGAGCCCGTTACCACCTGGACAAGCTGGAGCGGCAGCTACTGATGGCCCGGCTCTGGCTGACGCTGTCCCGACCGGGCCAGAGTGAGCTCCCCGTTCAGGATCTGTTTCGCAAAGCCTCTCTGAGCGTCGCCCGGCACTATGGCCTGGCACGCCGCTACAACAGTCGTCTGGTGCTTCGTGGCATGGACAGGGGGTTGGCGGTTGCCGTGCCGGAAGTGGCTTTGAGGGGATTGCTGGATGCGCTGATCGACAACGCATTGCGCTACTCGCCCCCGAACTCCGAGGTTCTGGTTAATCTGCGACGCGGCAAAGACCATCGCGCCTGGCTGACGATTTCCGACGGTGGCCCGGGGTTGGCACCACAGCAGATTCAGCAGGCTCCGGATCTGACTCAGGCATCGGCCTGGCACCGTCCCAGTCTTGGCTTGGGCATTGTCCGTACCGTGGCTGAGCGTTATGGCATTCAGGTGGAAGTCAGTCGCAGTGAGCTTTACGGTGGGGCTAAAATCCGTCTGGGGTTTGATGTGCTCAAGGCCCCAGTTACAGACGGGGCGGCAACTCTGGTGACCGCTCAGGCTGCTCCGGCAGAGGCGTCGGAACCTCTGGCGTAGGCAACTCCGCGGTATTGGCCAGCGCACACTCTACCCGGTTCCGTCCCAGTGCTTTGGCACGGTAGAGTGCGGCGTCAGCCCGGCGCATTAACTCCATCTCAATCATTTGTGGCCGCTGATTCAACGTGGCAACGCCGATGCTGGCGGTGACGTTGAGGGTCAGGTCGCCGCAGCGGATCGCTTCATCTCCCAACTGCTTTAACAGCGTATCGGCCACATGGCGGGCGCCATTTTCATTGGTTTGGGGCAGCAGAATGGCAAACTCCTCCCCGCCAATACGGCACAGTGCGTCGGCGGGACGGCGCAGAGTGTAGTACGCGCGCTTTGCTACCTCCTGAAGAACGTGGTCACCGATGGGGTGCCCGTAGGTGTCGTTCACCGCTTTAAAGTGGTCCAGGTCCATGAGCAGTAAGCTGATGGGGGTGTCGTGACGGGCACTTTGGCCAACCTCTCTACGGTAGTGCTCGTTAAAGTACTGGCGATTGCGCAGTCCGGTCAGCGGGTCGGTGGTGCTCTTCTCTTTAAGCAGACGGTTTTCCCATTGCAGGCGTTTGAGCTGCTCCTTCAGCGCAACCGATTCCTGCGGGGCATCATCAGGGCGCTGCGTGTGGCTTTGACGCAGACGGCGGCTCAGACGCTGGGATAATTCCAGTTGAATCAGTACCGGCCAGATAAGGGCGACTGCCATCAATACGCCAGGCTCCAGCGTCGGCGCGGGCAGCCTTTCGAGGCTGAAAAAGGTCAGCAGCAGCAGTTGTCCGCAGCGCCAATGATGAGACTGGCTTGTATGGTGCCAGAGCAGCCAGAGCTGAATGGGCAAAAGGACGAGGGGAAACCACACGGCCATGGGGAATGAGAAAAAAGCGCTGACCACCAATATCCCGGCGAGAACGGGGATCCACCCATGCCATCGGCTGGGCAGAAACAGCAAAAGCAGTAAAGAGAGCACCAACCAGCTGCCTTGGGTATTCAGCATCGGCAGGGCCACCAATGCGAGCCCGGCGACGATACGTGGCAGCACCAACAGGTGCTGTTGCAGGCTCGCCAACAGCAGGGCGCTGGCGATGAGTCCGATGGCCAAAGCCCAGAGAGGGCCGGGCGCCCAGTTGACGGTCGTGATGCCAAAGCGAATGCCGTCCGAACCCTGTAAAATCAGGGCAAAGGGCTTGGAGTCGAGCAGGGGAAAGGGGACCCGCGCCTCCGCGCTGTTTGCCTCGGAGTCGATGGATACCAGGGCCTTACCATCCTGAAGCAACCACAGCTTGGCCGGTGCGTCCGATGTGGGGCCAAGGTAGATCTCTTTCCCTCGCGTCAGGCTGCCTGCCGGAAAGTCGCGACGTACCCAGCCTTCGCCAGAGGGTATGATGGACCAGGCAGAACGGCTGGCTTCCTGCCAGGTTTGGCCCGATTCGGACGGAGCAAAATGCGGGATGGGGGACCAGCTTAATTGCAGGATTAGTGCGCAGAACAAAAGGATCAGCTGGGTAGCCAACCGCATACCTGTGTGCCATCGTCGTCCTTGGGGCATGGTCGATTCCGTCGATATTTTGACCATTTACTCTTAGCATAAAGTGTCTGAGTTGTAATCGTTTTCTAACCAGTGTTGGCCACCGACGGCTGGCTAACCCAGGCAGAGGAAGTTATATGAAACCGGTCTTTTTCGCCCTGATGTCCCGGATGCAGAATGTGCACCGATGGGGCAAATCCAATCCGACCCGTGGCGAGAACGTGGCGGAGCACAGTTTCCAGGTGGCGATGTTTGCCCATTGCCTGGGGTTGATCCGCAATGAGGTGTTTACGGAGCAGCCCAGAGTGGATGAGAACCACCTTGCGGTCGTCGCGATGTTCCATGACGCGGCCGAGGTGCTGACCGAGGACGTAAACAGCGGCATCAAGTACGGTGATCCTCGCATGCTTGAGCTGTGTCGGGAGATGGAATCCATCGCGTCCAATATGTTGATAGGTACCTTGCCGGACAATCTTCAGGCCCGGTATGCCCCGCTTATCCTGCATGGCGAAGATAAGGAAACCGCGCGCTTCGTGAAAGCGGCAGACCTGCTCTCTGCCTACACCAAAGCCCTGGTGGAGTTGCGGGCCGGCAACAAGGAGTTCGAGGGCACGGAGCGAAAGGTGATGGCCGCGCTGCAGCCTTACGTGGATGAGATGCCGGAAGTGGAATGGTTCCTCAAGCACCTGGTTCCGGCGTTCCAGATGACCATTGATGACCTGGTTGAAGCGGCCTTTACCGAGCCCAAATGAGGTCTCGGTGGGTTCTGTGATCCTGATCCCGATGTGTTGGCTGACAATTGCTCAAAAATCGAATAGGTTTGTCTTACTCAATCGGTATCTTTGAAGGCCAGTATGAACAAGCTTCCCAGCCTGAAAAATCTCTATTACCTGGTGCAGTTGCATCGCGAGCAGAACTTTAACCGTGCTGCCAAGGCCTGCCACGTCAGTCAGTCCACCCTCTCTTCCGGGATTCAGAATCTTGAAGAGCAGTTGGGGGGACAGCTGATCGAGCGCGACCATAAGTCCTTTATGTTCACTGCCCTGGGCGAAGACGTGGTCACCCGCGCTCGTAATCTGCTGGCGGAAGTGCAGGAGATGACGGACCTGGCCCGCAGCGCGGGTGAACCGATGGCGGGTACCATTCGACTGGGCTGCATTCCGACCATCGCCCCGTTTTTGCTGAACCGGGTGGTGAGAGAGACGGGCAAACAGTTCCCCAGCCTCTCCCTGTTGCTGCGCGAGGACACGACTGAGAATTTGATTGCCGCTCTGGGCAATGGCGAACTGGATCTGCTGCTTCTGGCATTGCCAGTGGACACCAGTGGTTTCCACAGCATGAAGGTGGGCATCGACCCCTTCAAGATGGTGGGCCATCCGGACCAGATGGCGATGGGGGAAGTGAAATACGAATCCTTGCCGGACAACAGCATCTTTCTGCTGCAGCGTGAGCACTGCATTACCGGCCACGCCATCAGTGCCTGTGAGATGAAGAACAGCACCAAGGTGAACCCGTTCGCGGCCACCAGCCTGCACACCCTGGTGCAGATGGTGGACTCCAAACTGGGTACCACATTCCTGCCCCAGATGGCGATCGACTCAGGGATTCTGAAAGGGACTGAACTGGAGATCTACCAGCCGCCGGGCGAGGCGCCCTACCGGGATATCGGCCTGGTTTGGCGACAAACCTCCAGCCGTCTGCGTACCTTCAGGACGCTGGGTCAGATGATTCAGGAGTTGCTGCCGTCGGCAGAGTAACGGCGTAAACCTCCACCTCTTGCTGTTTACCCTTCAGACGCATGGGTCCGAGGGATTCGATATCGAACTCCTCGGACTCGCTGACCATGGCGCGAACCCGGCTGGAAATCAGCAGGTCGCGCTTCAGTGGCCCGCATTGGTCCTGAAGTCGGGCCAGGGTGTTCAGCACATCTGAGAAGTAACTGATCTCCTGTTTATCCACACCCACTACAGCAGCCATTACCTTGCCGCCGTGCAAGGCCCCTTTAAAGCGGGGCAGGAAGCCATACTGTTCGATAAAGTAGTGGCGGTTCCATTCCAGATGCTGGACGAAGTCGAAGTAGAGGCCCAGCGATTGGGTCCGGTCCTGCCCCGGTTTGATCTTCCAACTGATGATGACCGCGTCGCCGATGTAGCGGTAGATCTCGCCCCCATGCCTTTGTACCGTGCCGGAGAGCAGATCAAAGCAGTCCTGCACCAATCGACTGAAGCGGTAATCGCCCAGCGCTTCGGCGTGCGGGGTGGAGCCTACCATATCGAGAAACAGGAACAGCCGCTCTTCCTGACGGGGACGGTGATATTTCCCCAGCCCCATATTGATCAGGTTGCGTTGGCCCACCAGCAGAATCATCTGTTCCAGAAACGCCAGCCACAAGCGCACCAGCACCAGGTAGACCACCAGGATCTGGGTGGAAGCGGAATTCAGAATGCTTTGAGTTAACTGCTCATAGCGCAGATCGAGGTTCGGGTCGGGCGCCCAGGTATTCAGCCAAAGCGTGATTTTGATCAGCACCAGTGCGCCAATCATCAGGAACATGCCCTTGAACAGCACCACCATCAGGTAGCTCATGCGACGGATGGGGCTGACAGCAGTGATCAGGTTGGACAGCCAGTGCAGACACCCAAGAATGGTGCCCAGATAGATGGACAACGTGGTCATATCCGCACCAGTCACCGCCCACTCCGGGGCAACCGGACTGAGGGCGTAGCGGAAGATCACGAACGCGGCCATCGCCAGAGTCCAGGCAATCACCGCGAATAAAAGTTTTTGTAGCTCTTGGCCGGCTTGCAAGATTCGTTACTGCGCAAAAGTCGATAAAAACGGGCGTGTTGCGCCGTCCGGACGGCACAGGGCGCAGATTGTAATCAATATCCGGATCCGCCACCAGTGATCTCGAACAAAAATCGCCTGAGTAAAGCGTGGCGGATCACAGGTAATGCTGCGCAAGAAGCCGGGCAGTAAATCGGCTACGCAGGTAAAACCCGCGGGGCAGGGTCTGGATCTTATCCCCCTCGGGCCCAATCGCTTCGGTCAGAACTCGCCGGTTGGCTGCCTTGGGGCGCAGTTGAAGATATTCGCCCTGATGGGCGGTAATTTGCTCCACCTGGCCAAGGGCCACCTGCTCCATCAATTCTTCCCAATCCCGGCGCAAAACCGCCATCTCATGGTCGTCTGGCGTCCACAGCAGGGGCATGCCGACGCGCCGTTCTGCTACCGGAATGGCGCGACTGCCTTCCACCGGAATCCACAGGACGCGGGACAGTTTGTGGAACACCACGGAGTCCTGCCAGCGTAAGCCCTTCAGTCCGGTTAACGGACAAACACAGATGTAGGTGGATTCGAGCGGCTTACCCTGTTCATCAATAGGGAGGCTTTTCAGTTCGACGCCAAGGTGGGGGAAATCCGGCTCGGGTCGTGAGCCGGCCGTGGCACCCAACCACAGCTCAAGCAGTTGTCCACCCCAGCCCTTATGACGTTTAAGGTCAGCGGGCACTTCTACGCTCAATTGAGTGGCAATTTCCCCCAGACTGAGCCCTGCCATGGCAGCAGCGCGGTCAAGGAGCTCGTCGAGGGTTTGGGGGGAGGTTTGAGGCATCCCGCCAGTCTACCCAAGGGGATCTGGCGGGGCCAGCGTGTTGCGGTTAAAAAAAGCGCAGTTGGCAAATCGACGAGTTATCTACAGCCTCAGCGATCATCTAAGTTCATGATCAATAAGATCAAAATGGCGTTGGTTGTGCACAGCCCCGGAATCGAGCGGCATTTATCCTGATGATCCGTGGGATTTACCCACAGGCTTTTCCACAGGTTGCTGGGATAACTCGGATTTTGATGGGGTTAACAGAGATCGGTGCTGGGGGCAATCCCAATTATTTGCCCCTTTCTGTGGACAAAAACGACGATAAAACTCCTGGCTTGGGATCCGTTGTTGGGTTGGGCGATCTTTGAACGATCTTGGGATCTGAGTGCTCCGCTGGAATGTCGACTGCCATCAAGTGTCTGTAATTAATAGGATAGTGGTGATATTGAGTTCGGCGTTCGAGGATGGGCTTAAGGCGGAAATGGCCGTTATATCCTCAAATCCCACAGTTACAAACATCGTTATCCACAGACTCGGTGGATATCTTCTGTTTATAACTGTGGGTCACAGCCTGTGATCCTGCTGTTTGCCGCCGCCAACCCTTTGTGGAACAATCGCAATAAGTTAGGAATTCAACCGGATGAACGCGTGATCGACAACGATGGCTTTCGTGCCAATGTCGGGATCATCATCTGTAACCGTCAAGGTCAGGTGCTGTGGGCCAGACGATTCGGCCAGCACTCTTGGCAATTCCCGCAAGGGGGCGTCAATGAGGGCGAGAGTCCGGAACAGACGATGTTTCGTGAGCTCTATGAAGAAGTAGGGCTTAAAAAAGAGGATGTGCGCATTCTGGCCCGGAGCCGCAGTTGGCTGCGTTATCGCTTGCCAAAACGGCTGGTGCGTCAGGACAGCAAACCTCTGTGTATCGGACAGAAGCAAAAGTGGTTTCTGCTTCAGTTGACCGCCAAAGAGTCGCAGATCAATCTGTCGGCTTGCGGACGCCCGGAATTTGATGACTGGCGCTGGGTCAACTATTGGTATCCGGTACGTCAGGTGGTGTCGTTTAAGCGCGACGTCTACCGCAAAGTGATGAAAGAGTTTGCGCCCGTGGTTCTGCCGATGCAGGCCGGTGAGCGACAAACAGAGCGTCCATCTCAACCCCGCCATCGGCGTCGGCGTCGGAAAAGATGATCAGTACACTGCGACACATAGTTCAGCGGGTGTCGCAGGCCAATACTGTCGAGCAGGCCATGGCAGAGTTGGTCCAGTTGACCCGCGCTGCCATGCACACCGATTGCTGCTCCCTTTACCTTGTGGAGTCCGGCACACTGCTTCTTTCTGCAACGGAAGGGCTGTCCGCTGAGGCGGTCGGCCACTCCCGGCTTGCCTGGGGCGAAGGGATTGTCGGGCTGGTTGCCGAGCGGGAAGAGCCCATCAACCTGGCGGACGCGCCAAAACACAAAGCCTTTAAACTCCTTCCTGAAGTTCGTGAAGAAGCCTATCGCTCGTTTCTTGCGGTGCCGGTTATCCATCGCAGCGAAGCGTTGGGCGTGCTGGTGGTGCAGCAGAAAATTGCCCGTCAGTTCTCCGAGGAGGAGGAGTCCTTTCTGGTGACCCTGGCGTCACAGTTGGCGCCGCAACTTCGAGAGCGGGCTCTGACCCGGGCTCAGGATCCCCAATCGCTGATCTTTCCCGGCCAGGTGGCCGCAGAAGGGATCGCCATTGCACCCGCAAGACTGGCGCGGCCCAAGCTGGATCTGGTTCAGCCTGAGATCGCCGCCGACGACCCCGAGAAAGAGTGGCATCGTATCGAGCAAGCGCTGCTGGTGACCAGCGAAGAACTGGCCGAACTGGGCGGCCGTCTGAGTGATGAGGTGGCGTCCGAACTGGGCATTCTGTTCGACTGTTATCAAGCCCTGCTGTCTGACCCGCAATTGCGCCAATCCTTGCAGGCCAGTGTCGCCGATGGCTGGCAGGCCGAAACCGCGGTGTCCAAGGTGGTGTGCCAGTACGTTGGCCAATTTGAGTCGATGTCCGACGAGTATTTCCGCGAGCGCGCCGCAGACATTCGTGAATTGGGCCAGCGTCTGCTGGATCAGTTGGCGCGTCCCGGGCTGGCGTCGTCGGCACCGAAACAGCCGGTGATCCTGGTGGCCAAAGAGATCACGGCGCCGATGCTGGCCGAGATCCCGAGGGATAAGCTGGCGGGCATCATCAGTTTCAAAGGGGGCGTCAATTCCCACGCGGCGATCCTGGCCCGGGCCATGGGGTTGCCGGCGCTGGTCGCCGTAGAAGGCGTACGCATAGAGGAACTGGCAGAAAAAACGCTGGTGGTGGATGGCCTGGAAGGGCGCCTCTGGATTGAGCCCACCGATGAGGTCGTTAAGGCGTTCCGCTCTTTGGAGCGGGGGCTGGAAGCCCGCTCGGAACGGTTCCGCAAGCAGTTGGCCCGTCCCTGTCTCAGTGCGGATCATCAACCAGTCACGCTGCTTCTCAACGCCGGACTGACCTCAGAAGAGCGGGTGTTGTCCAAGCCTGGCATCAACGGCATCGGCCTCTATCGAACTGAAGCGCTGTTTATGGCCTTCAACCAGTTTCCCACCGAGCAGCAGCAGGAGCGGGTATATCGACGCCTGCTCAACGGTGCTGAAGGCAAGGTGGTTACCATCCGGACGCTGGACGTTGGTGGCGATAAACCCCTGCCTTACCTCCCTATCCGCGAGGATAATCCCTTCCTGGGGTGGCGAGGGGTGCGTCTGTCACTGGACCATCCAGACCTTTTTCTCAGTCAGATCCGCGCATTGCTGCGGGCTGCAGATGGTTTGGATAACCTGAAAATCATGGTGCCCATGGTATCTCGTCTGGATGAGATCCAAAGCTGCCGCCGTTTGCTGGAGCAAGCGGTGGTGGAGTTGACCGAAGAGCTGGGTCGACCGGTGACGGCACCGCCCATGGGGATCATGGTTGAGGTGCCTGCTGCACTGTTTCAGCTGGGACAGTGGTGGCAGTGGATGGATTTTGCCTCTGTGGGCAGCAATGACCTGACCCAGTACCTGTTGGCGGTGGATCGAAACAACGCCCAGGTGAGCGCCAGCTTCGACAGTTTCCATCCCGCAGTGGTGGCAGCACTGGACCAGATCGCCAGGCAGTCCGAGGGGCGGGAGTTGGGGTTGTGTGGCGAGCTGGCCGGCGAGTTGCCCGGTGCCTTGATGCTGCTTGCACTGGGCTATCGACAACTCAGTATGAACACTCAGTCGTTAGGGGCGATTCACTATCTGGTGGAAAATCTCGATCTGTCGACACTGCCCCCTCTGCGCCAACAGTTGCTGAGTCAGCCTGACGGTGAATCGGTACGCCGTATTCTGATGCGGTACCTGGAATCACTCGGAGTGCCGGAGCTTATCCCTGGCTCTGCCCGATGACATCGCGTCAGCAACTCTCTATCCTAGTGGCCCGTCTGCTCAATTCTGTAAGATCACAAAGGCTAAGGCATCATGTCTGATCAGTACTTTACCTTTCCCCAGATCGACCCGGTAATCGTCGAGCTGGGTCCACTGGCCCTGCGATGGTATGGCCTGATGTATCTGCTGGGGTTCCTGGCAGCGCTGTGGCTGCTGAATCGTCATGCCGACAAGCCAAACTCCGGGTGGACCCGCGAGCAGGTGTCCGATCTGCTGTTCTACAGCTTTTTGGGTGTGGTGCTGGGTGGACGCCTCGGTTACGTCTTCTTTTACGGCTGGCAATGGTTGCTCGAAGATCCCCTGTATCTGTTCCGAATTAATGAAGGCGGGATGTCTTTCCATGGTGGCCTGTTGGGTGTGATCGCCGCCATGTTCTTTATTGCCCACCGGCAGAAGCGCACGTTCTGGCAGGTGGCCGATCTGGTTGCCCCTACAGTGCCGATTGGCCTGGGCCTGGGCCGTATCGGTAACTTCATCAATGGTGAGCTATGGGGCCGCACCACCGATGTGCCCTGGGGCATCATTTTCCCTGGAGCCGGCCCGCTGCCGCGTCATCCGTCACAGTTGTATGAGGCGGTATTGGAAGGGTTGGTGCTGTTCCTGGTGCTTCAATGGTTTATGAAGCGCACTGAAAAGCCAGGCGCGGTCGCCGGATTGTTCCTGGTGGGATATGGCCTTTCCCGATTCCTGGTGGAGTTTGTGCGTGAGCCCGATGCCCACCTGAGCCTCTACTGGGGCTTCTCCATGGGTCAGCTGCTGACCATCCCCATGCTTGTTTTTGGCGCGTATCTGATGATGCGCCCCGCTGTTAAGGAGACCGCTCGATGAAAGCGTATTTGGACCTGCTCAACCATGTGATGACCAACGGGGTGGATCGGGATGATCGTACCGGCACCGGCACCCGTTCTGTGTTTGGTCATCAGATGCGCTTTGATCTGGGCGAAGGTTTCCCCATGCTCACCACCAAGAAGCTGCACTGGAAATCCATCGTTCACGAGATGCTGTGGTTCCTGAGTGGCGACACCAACGTGCGCTACCTGCAGGAAAACGGTGTACGGATCTGGAATGAGTGGGCCACCGACGAAGGTGAGCTTGGCCCGGTATACGGCGTGCAGTGGCGTCACTGGAAAACCCCTGAGGGGGGCGAGATTGATCAGATCGCCAAGGTCATTGAAGATCTGAAAGTCCGTCCAAACAGTCGCCGCATCATCGTCTCCGCGTGGAACCCGGCGGATCTGCCGGATGAAACCGTATCGCCTGCGGACAACGCCAATGCCGGCAAGATGGCGCTGGCACCCTGCCACGCCTTTATCCAGTTCTATGTGGCCAACGGCAAGCTCTCATGCATGTTGACGCAGCGTTCTGTGGATTGCTTCCTTGGCCTGGCGTTCAACATCCCCAGCTATGCGCTGTTGACCCATATGGTGGCGCAGCAAACCGGCCTGGAAGTGGGCGACTTTATCTGGAGTGGTGGCGACGTTCACATCTACAAAAACCACTTTGAGCAGGTGAGCACCCAGCTTCAGCGCAGCCCCGGGGCGTTGCCGAAGCTGGCCATTACTCGTTGTCCGGACAGCATCTTCGATTACCGTTTCGAGGACTTTGAGCTGCACGATTACCAGGCTCAGCCTCACATCCCTGCCCCCGTCGCCATCTGACCCTCCCAGTCTGGCTCATTGGCAAGACGCTTCGGCAATCCCGGTTGCAAAGACCGGCAGAAGCGAATTTTTCATTGCCAATGGGCCGATTACACTCAAAGTGCTCAAAGAAAGGGGCTTGGTTGCCCTGGCGTTTGATGTCTGCCGACTCTGCCCCGAGCCTTTCATCGGAAATATCGTGCAGAAATTTGGTCTGGTAAGGAAAAACGGAATTGTGGCTCTGACCCACGTTTTTCGTGCCTCATCCATGCCGAGGGAGCGCATCCAAACAGCACGCCAATGAGCATTTATTTACTGAGTCTGAACCGGTTGTCATTCACCAGGGATGACGCTAAAGCGTTCTCACTAAAGGATTTGTTCGTCGATAGCTTGGGGAGAGAGTATCGCGGGTGTATGTAAACTAGCTGCATAAAGCGACACGCATCGCAAACAACAAAGTGCCCAATGTGCGCTGGCTCACAATTCGGTAATGCCGAACTAAGCCGGCGATAGAAACGAATTTCTCATTGGTTGCGGGCCGTCTACACTCAACCTGTTAATTTTGGAGGAGTGTAATGAAGCACGCAATTAAAGACTTCCTGAGTCAGGAGTCGTCCGGCGGCATCATCCTGATGATCGTCGTGGCGGTTGCCATGACCCTGGCCAATTCGCCCCTGGATGCCATGTATGACTCGTTCCTGAACACCCCTGTTCAGGTGCGCGTTGGGGCACTGGACATCGATAAGCCGATGTTGCTTTGGATCAACGACGGCCTGATGGCCCTGTTCTTTATGTTGATTGGTCTGGAAGTGAAACGTGAGCTGGTGCAAGGTGCGCTCTCCAGCCCCAGCAAAGCGGCGCTGCCCTCCTTCGCCGCCATCGGCGGTATGGTAGCCCCGGCTCTGGTCTTCCTGGCTTTCAACTTCGACGACACCACTGCACGTAACGGCTGGGCCATTCCGGCGGCGACCGACATCGCTTTTGCCCTGGGTGTACTGGCGCTGCTCGGCAGTCGCGTCCCGGCGGCCCTTAAAGTGTTCCTGCTTGCCCTGGCCATCATCGATGACCTGCTGGCGATCATCATCATCGCGCTGTTCTACAGTGACTCACTGTCTACAACCAGCCTGGCCGTTGCCGCAGTCGCGATCATTGGCTTGGTGATGTTGAACCGTCGCGGTGTCCGGGATCTCATGCCCTATATGCTGATCGGCCTGGTGCTGTGGGTGGCGGTACTGAAGTCCGGCGTGCACGCGACCCTGGCGGGTGTGGTATTGGCTTTCACCATTCCGCTGAAGAAAGATGAGCACGGTCATTGCCCCAGTGAGCACCTTGAGCACACGCTGCATCCGTGGAGCACCTTCCTGATTCTGCCGGTCTTTGCGTTTGCCAACGCAGGTGTGAGCCTGAGCGGCTTGGGCCTGGAGGATCTGACTTCTCCGCTGCCGATGGGCATCGCCCTGGGCCTGCTGGTGGGTAAGCCGCTGGGCATCATGGCGTTCAGTGCGCTGGCCGTAGCGTTGCGCATCGCCACTCTGCCGGAAGGACTGCGCTGGGTGCATCTGTTCGGGGTGTCTCTGCTGTGTGGTATCGGTTTCACCATGGCAATGTTCGTGGCCTCGCTGGCCTTCGAAGCCGGCCTGCTGAACTACGGTGACCTGTCCCGTCTGGGCATCCTCATCGGCTCTGGTGTTGCGGCAGTACTGGGCTACTTCATTCTGAAGAAGACCCTGCCTGAGCAAGCGAAAACCGCCTGAATAGCAATAAAAAGAATGTGAGTGAGGGATTATGAAAAAAGCGATTGGTGTACTGCTGGCCCTGGCCATCACTCCGTCCGTTATGGCGGACGACCTCAACCTGGCGATGTGCCAGGATGAGCCAAAGAGCCAGGCTTGTCTGGTGTATTTGGAGGGCGCCGTTGATGGTGCCCTGGCCCTGGGCGCAATGATGAAGGTTCCGGCACTGGATACCAGCTCTTACGCTGAGCGTGCGCTGAAGTATCGTTCCGGCCGCCGTTTCCAGCAGGCCAATAAGGCCTTCTGCGAAAACCGGCTGCCAGAGCGTGATCAGATGGTATTGGCTCTGGATGAGCTGGTGGAACAAGGACTGCTGACTTCACAGGAAGAACTTCAGCAGGCGCTGGTCGCGCTTTTCCACTGCCAGGCGAAGTAACATGGCTCACCTCAACTACAACCACCTGTACTACTTCTGGATGGTGCGGAAAAAAGGCTCGGTGGCGAAAGCCGCCGACGCCCTCTTTCTGACGCCACAGACCGTAACCGGCCAAATCCGCCAACTGGAGCGTCGCCTGGGCGGCAAACTGTTTAAGCGTCAGGGCCGGGCTCTGGTGGCTTCGGAGTTGGGGGAAGTGGTGTTCCGCTATGCGGACAAGATGTACAGCCTCTCCTACGAGATGCTGGACCTCCTGAACTACAACAAAGACAGTGCCATTCTGTTCGAGGTGGGGATCTCCGATGCGTTGTCGAAATCGGTAGCCAGTCGGCTGCTGCTTTCGGTG
Source organism: Marinobacter nauticus (assembly GCF_019801015.1). GTDB lineage: Bacteria > Pseudomonadota > Gammaproteobacteria > Enterobacterales > Shewanellaceae > Ferrimonas. Next base: position 77,663 of record NZ_JAHVJZ010000008.1, on the reverse strand, counting down.
ATGCCCGATGGGGATAACATCCATCTGAACTGTTACGAGTCTACGGATGAAAATCTGGTGGATCGCCTGTCTCAGCACAAGCTGGATGTGGTGCTTTCCGGCAGTGACGCAGAAAGCCTGAAGCTGCCGGAAATTCTCAGTAAAAAGCTGGGGCAGTGTGGCATCAGCTTTATCAGCAAAGCGCCATTGTCCGGCGATTTCCCGGTCAACCTCGGCAAGGCAAAACTGCTGATCCCACACCGTAAGACGGCGTTGGGGCAACAGATGTTGCGTTGGTTTGACGAGATTGGCCTGGAGCCCCGCATCACCGGAGAATTTGACGACTCCGCCATGATGAAGGCCTTCGGCCATTACACCGACAGTGTCTTTGTCATCCCTTCACTCTATCGGGACGAAATGCTGGATCAGGGATTCCACCTGATTGGCGAGACCGATGAAGTGCAGGAGGAGTACTACGTGATGTTCGCCGAACGGATGATTCAGCATCCGGCGGTCCGCAGCTTGCTTGAGACCGACTTCGGCCGATTCTTCCGCGGTGAAGAAGCGCCGGCTTTTCCGCTTTAACCTTGCTCAAGGACTGGCCTAGATGGGATGATGGCCAGTCCTGAACAGTGTTTCGCGGTACCATGCACTCTCAACCATCCCGTCCTTTACCACCTTACGTGGTCCTTATCGCCCTGCTGGGCGCCCTTGCCGGGCTGACGCCCCTGGCCATCGACATGTACCTGCCTTCCATCCCCACCATGGCAAAAGAGTTTGCTGTACCGGTGGAGGTGATGCAGTACACCGTCAGCTTTTATCTCCTTGGTTTTGCGTTTGGTCAGTTGCTTTATGGCCCGATGACCGACAGCCTCGGGCGGATGCCGATTCTGATTGGCGGCCTTGGCCTGTTCGCGCTGGCCAGCATCGCCTGTGCCCTTGCAACCTCCGTAGAGCTGCTTATTGTTGCGCGGGTGCTGCAGGCGGTCGGCGGAGCCGCAGGCTCGGTGGTGGTTATGGCACTGCTGCGGGATCTGTTTGAGCGCGACCAGTTCGCCCGCGCGATGAGCTTTGGCATGCTGGTGATGAACCTGGCGCCGTTGATTGCACCGGTGCTTGGGGGCTATCTGCTGCTCTACTTTGGCTGGCACAGTGTGTTTTGGCTGCTGGCTGCCGTGGCTGCGGTGCTGGCCATCGCTATCGGCCTGGTGATCGGAGAGACCCTGCCCAAGGCGGAACGTCCGCCACTTCGTTTAAGCAGTGCGTTGGGGACTTATGGCCGGATTCTGCGCCACCGGGAGTGCATGGGCTATCAGTTGATCGGCATCGGCTCTGCTTCCGCCCTGTTTGCGTTTATTACCGGCTCACCGTTCGTCTATATCGAGTACTTCAATGTGCCGCCGGAGCAGTTTGGTTATTACTTTGGCGCCAACATCCTGATGATGATGAGTTTGACCAGTCTCAACGCTCGCTATGTGGCACGCTTGGGCTCAACCCGGATGCTGGGGATAGGCCTGGGTATCGGGGTTTCCGGGGCGCTGCTGCTGATATTGGCTCGCTGGTTTGAGGTGGGAGAAGTCTGGGGTGTAGTGATTCCGGTGATCCTGATTATGGGACCGATGGGACTGATATCTGCCAACGCTGCGGCGCTCAGTCTGGATGCCTTTGATGGGGCGGCCGGTTCGGTGTCAGCACTGGGTGGCTTTATGCGCTTTTTGGCCGGTGCCATGATTGGTGGCCTGATGGGCCTGCTGCATACGGATTCCCCCTGGACCATGGTCGCGGCCATGAGCCTGAGTCTTATTGGCTCAGGTGTCGTCTATCTGTGGATGGTTCGTGGTAGGATGGCGGCGCAAAGATCATCCTGATGGAGATAACAATGACAACCGAGGAGTTCGAGGTGATCAAACGTCTGAAGTGGGCGTGTCGCCGGGGTATGTTGGAACTGGATGTGCTGCTTGAGCCCTTTGTTGAGCGCCACTACCTGGGGCTGACGACGGAGCAGCAGCAGACTTTTGAGCGCCTGCTGACCCAAGACGATCCGGATCTGTTCGCCTGGTTTATGGGCCACGAAGCCTGCCCTGAACCGAAGATGGCAGCGATGGTGGCGCTGATCCTTGAGCGGAACCAGCCCTGAGCGACGCGTGCAGATGTCGCAACACTACCTTTTCTATCCGAAGGCGTCCCGACAGGGGCGCCTTTTACGCATTATGGGCGGGCTGCTTTTGTGTGGCTCGCTGATGCTCTGGCCGGCGCATCTGCCGAACGGATTGCTGCTGGTGAAATGGCTGCTTCTGTTGCTGCTGGCCATCGCTGTTCTGCGTCAGTGGCGCACTCCGCCAGCCCGGCCTTTTCAACTGGGGCAGGATGGTGAGGGCGTCTGGCTGGATACCGGTTTGTCTTTTCGCGTCAGCGCCCGCTCCAGACTGATGCCCGGTGTGGTGATGATGGCGCTGGAGCAGGGCCAGCGGAAAAGCTGGCTGTGGCAGCATCAGGACAGTTACCAAAGAGCCGACTGGCGTCGGCTCTGTCGATTACTGGTGGCGATTCAGCGGGGGGAGAGAATGGTGGGCGCTGACTCCGGCAAAGTGTCCGGATAGTCGAGGGTGTAATGGAGGCCGCGGCTCTCCTTACGCGCCATGGCACTGCGGATGATCAACTCTGCCACCTGCACCAGGTTCCGCAGTTCCAGCAGATCATTGCTGACTTTAAAGCCGCTGTAGTACTCGTGGATCTCGGACTTGAGCATCTCCACCCGGCGCAGTGCCCGCTGCAGGCGCTTATCGGTACGCACAATGCCCACGTAGTCCCACATAAACAGGCGGAGCTCGTGCCAGTTATGGGCGATCACCACATGCTCATCGGAATTGATCACCTGGCTTTCATCCCATTGAGGCAGAGTGGGAAGGGGCGGAGTGACCTGAGTTTCCAGATGCGCTTTCATGTGCCTTGCGGCGGCACGGGCAAACACCAGACACTCCAGCAGAGAGTTGCTGGCCATGCGGTTGGCACCGTGCAAACCGGTGTAGGCCACCTCACCGATGGCATAGAGCCCCTGAAGGTCGGTCTGGCCATCCAGGTCGGTCATCACTCCCCCACAGGTGTAGTGCGCGGCGGGCACCACCGGAATGGGTTCCTTGGTGATGTCGATGCCCAAGGAGAGGCAGCGCTCATGAATGGTGGGAAAGTGACGCTGAATAAAATCGTCGGACTTATGGCTGATGTCCAGATACATGCAGTCTGCACCCAGGCGCTTCATCTCGTAATCGATGGCGCGGGCCACCACATCCCGTGGCGCCAGCTCCTGCCGCTCATCGAAGTCCGGCATAAAGCGGCTGCCGTCGGGACGGCGAAGCAGGGCGCCTTCGCCACGCAGGGCTTCGGTCAGCAGGAAGTTGCGGGCCTGGGGGTGGTACAGGCAGGTGGGGTGGAATTGGTTGAACTCCATATTGGCGACCCGACACCCGGCCCGCCAGGCCATGGCGATGCCGTCGCCGGAAGCGATGTCCGGGTTGGAGGTGTATTGATACACCTTGGAGGCGCCACCGGTGGCCAGGGAGACAAACCGGGCGTGGACGGTCTCAACCTGCTCCTTATCACGGTTCCAGACGTAGGCACCGAGCACTCGGTTGGTGCCTTCGAGTCCCTGCTTTTCTGAGGTGATAAGGTCAACCGCGTTATAGCGTTCCAACACGGTGATATTGGGGTGGTTCAGTGCCTGGGCCTGGAGGGTTTGTTGTACCTCTTTACCCGTGGCGTCGGCGGCGTGGAGAATGCGTCGGTGACTGTGGCCGCCTTCCCGGGTCAGGTGGTAACGCGACTGGCCGTCGCTGTCGGTTTCCTGATCGAAGTCGGCGCCTTTGCGGATCAGCCACTCCAGCGCAGCACGTGCTTCACTGGCAGTGAACTGCACCGCTTTTTCATCGCACAACCCGGCTCCGGCAATCAGGGTGTCGGCCACATGGGATTCGATGGTGTCCTCTTCGTCAAACACGGCGGCGATGCCGCCCTGAGCGTAGTAAGTCGACCCCTCTTTCAGTTTCCCCTTGGCGATGACAATCACCTTGGCCTGGCTGGCCATTTTCAGCGCCAGGGTTAACCCTGCCGCGCCGCTGCCGATCACCAGAAGGTCGGCGTGGTGTTCAAGCCCTTGATTCATCCGTTATCATGCGTTGGAAAGTCAGTTGGCCTATGGTACTCCCAGCGGGCGCAAAGGCCCACCCCCTAAGGGGTGAACGACTTTGTGATCAGGATCAGAAAAATTTACGAACTTTTACCAATTGGCGCAGTCTGAATAGGTGCGCTTGAGACGAGTGAAAGAAAAATCAGCAAGTTAAGATTTAGGAGTGACCACTCGAGTGAGTGAGCCGATTAGTGATCAGCAACTGGTCGAGCGCGTACAGCGAGGGGATAAGCAAGCGTTTAACCTTCTCGTGGTGAAGTACCAGCACAAGGTGGCGAACCTGATTGGTCGGTACGTGAAAAACCCGGGAGATGTGGCGGACGTGGCCCAGGAAGCATTTATCAAAGCTTACCGGTCTCTGCCAAACTTTCGGGGAGAGAGTGCCTTCTACACCTGGCTGTACCGGATCGCGGTCAACACCGCAAAGAACTATCTGGTGTCCCAGGGACGTCGGCCTCCGGCCAATGATGTGGACGCCGATGAGGCGGAATTTTATGACGGTGCCGATGCTCTAAGAGAGTCGGCAACGCCAGAACGGCAACTGCTGTCTGATGAGATCAAACGTACCGTGTTTGCGACCATCGAAAGCTTGCCGCAAGAGTTAAAAGTGGCGATCACCCTCCGCGAAATCGAAGGGATGAGTTACGAAGAGATCGCTGCCGTAATGGATTGTCCCGTGGGGACGGTGCGTTCGCGGATTTTCCGTGCACGTGAAGCGATCGACAAAAAGATCCAGCCTTTGCTGGAGCGGTAATTGAAACCTAAGGTGAGCAATGACTGAACGTAAGGAAAAGCTGTCGGCATGGATGGACGATCAGCCGGTTGAAGGTCTGTACCAGGACCTGCTGGCGGACGCTGAACTGAGCGAACGCTGGCATCGATACCACCTGATCGGTGATGCCATGCGTAACGAGTTGCCGGAGTCCCTGCAGTTGGACATCGCCGCCAATGTTGCCGATGCCCTCGAGTCAGAGCCTGCAATCCTGGCGCCTCAGTCCCGCCGTCGTTTTGCCATTCCCGGCAAAGTGATTGAGCTGGGCCAGCGCTTTGGTCAGTACGCGATTGCTGCGACCGTTGCCGCCGTTGCTGTGGTGGGCGTACAACAGTACAACACCAACGAAGCGGTGACCCCGCTGCCGGTATTGGAAACCATGCCGATGCTGGGCGCGCCAAGCCCGGCCAGCTACCAGGTTCCCGGCATGGGACAACCGGATGACGCTCAGGCCAAAGAGCGGGCCGCGATGGAGCAGCAACGTCGAGCCAACGCTTTCTTGCGCGACCATTTGTTGCAACAACGCCTGAATGGCAGTAATGCTGTAGACACTGCTGCCGCCGGTGAGGACCAATAACCCCAGTGCGAACCCTTCTTTCAGTTTTCCTGTTGGCGGCCTCTCTGGCCGCCAACGCACAAGAGGCCGTCAGTGCTCAGGCCTGGCTTGAGCGGATGGCGACGGCCCTCAATTCCCAGCAATTCCAACTCTCTTTTGTTCAACTTCAGCGGGATCAGATCCGCGCATTACGCTATCTCCACGGCGTGGTTGAGGGTGAGGAAGTGGCCTATCTGGACCACCTTAATGGCCCGGCCAAAAGCGTGGTGCGTGTTGGCCAACAGGTGACTTACCTTGAGCATGATGTTGCGCCTTACTCGGTTTCGGCCTCCCGCATTCGCGGCTGGCTGCCGCCGGCCTTTGCCGGTCAGATTGACCGGTTGGTTCCGCACTACCAGTTTGTACTGGCTGGGCGCAATCGGGTGGCAGGACGGACAGCGCAGTTGATCCGCGTGGTGCCGGATGACAGCTTCCGCTACCAGTACCGGGTATGGCTGGACCTGGAGACGGCGTTGCCGCTGCGGATAGACCTGCTGGATACCGAAAACAACCTGCTTGAGCAGGTTTTGGTGATTGAACTGCACAAATTTGAGCAGCCATTGCCGATCCTGTCCGAGCTGAAAGCGCAAAAATGGCCAGATGTTGTGTTGCCTCCTCACCAGGAAGATGAGCCGCGCTGGCAATTTGGCTGGCTGCCTCACGGCTTCCAGGTGACACACTATGACCGTCATCTGCTGTTGGGCCTGAATGAGCCGGTGGAGTACTTGTCTCTGTCTGATGGACTGGCGGAAATCTCCGTTTACATTGGCCGGGTTGGGCAGGTGGAGTTGCCGACGCATCTGACCACCACCAACGGCCTGGCATTGGCGACCGCCATTCACGGCGACGTGGAAGTGGTGGCAGTGGGCAAGATTCCGGTCGACACTTTGAGCAACGTGGCCAACAACATCTATCCCTCCGGCGGATCCGGGCAGGACCAGGGTGATTGAAGCCGTTGGTACCGTCCTGCGATGTGAAGCGGGACGGGTCTGGTTGACCTGGAAAAGCCAGTCGGCTTGTGGTCACTGTGAGCAGGGAGATGACTGCGGTACCGGTGTGGTGGCCAAAGCGCTGACTCCGAAAGAGAACACGCTGGATCTCCCTTGCTCCGAAACGTACGAACCTGGCACGCAGTTACGGCTGGGCATTGCCGAGTCCGATCTGCTCAGTGCTTCGGCGCTGGTCTATCTTTGCCCTCTGGCGGGACTGCTGCTGGGCGCGGCGCTTGGGCAGGCCCTGACCGGGCAGGAAGCCGGCACGATTCTGTCCGGTGTGGGCGGAGGTGTGCTGGGGTTTCTTTGGGCCCGTCGCCGGGCCGGACAGAGGCAGCAACGCATTACCATTCTCGGGGTGCTGGGTAAGCCGGTGGGCAATACGTAGCCCACCGCCTGAAAATCCGCTAAAATCGCCCCCCTTATACCGAATCACGACATTTGCGAAGTAGCGGCACCGATGAAGCACATCCGAAATTTCTCCATCATTGCGCACATTGACCACGGCAAGTCCACCTTGTCCGACCGCCTGATCCAGGTGTGCGGCGGCTTGACCGAGCGGGAAATGGCAGCCCAGGTTCTGGATTCCATGGATCTGGAGCGTGAGCGTGGCATCACCATTAAAGCCCAGAGCGTCACGCTCAACTACGAGGCCAAGGATGGAGAAACCTATCAGCTCAACTTCATCGACACCCCTGGTCACGTGGACTTCAGTTACGAAGTTTCCCGTTCCCTGGCGGCCTGTGAAGGGGCGCTGCTGGTGGTGGATGCTGGTCAGGGCGTAGAAGCTCAGACCCTGGCGAACTGCTACACCGCCATCGATATGGATCTGGAAGTTCTGCCGATCCTGAACAAAATTGACCTGCCTCAGGCGGATCCGGACCGCGTGGCCCAGGAGATCGAAGACATCGTCGGCCTGGACGCGATGGACGCCGTGCGCTGCTCCGCCAAAACCGGCATCGGCATCGATGAGGTGCTGGAAACCATCGTTCAGAACATCCCGTCACCGGAAGGTGAGCCGGAAGCGCCGCTGCAGGCTCTGATCATCGACTCCTGGTTCGATAACTACCTGGGCGTTGTGTCCCTGGTGCGGATCAAGAACGGTTCTCTGAAGAAGAACGACAAGATCAAGGTGATGAGCACCGGCCAGGTTTGGGGTGTGGACCGTCTGGGCATCTTTACGCCGAAGCAGAAAGACACCACGGAACTGAAGTGCGGTGAAGTGGGCTGGGTTGTGTGTGGCATCAAAGAGATCCACGGTGCGCCGGTGGGCGATACCCTGACTCTGGCCAAAGGGGGCGCTGAAGCACCGCTGCCGGGCTTCCAGAAAGTGAAGCCGCAGGTTTACGCGGGTCTGTTCCCGATCTCCTCTGACGATTACGAGGATTTCCGCGACGCGCTGGCCAAACTGTCCCTGAACGACGCGTCCCTGTTCTATGAGCCGGAAACGTCCGCCGCACTGGGCTTCGGCTTCCGTTGTGGCTTCCTCGGCATGCTCCACATGGAGATCATCCAGGAGCGCCTGGAGCGCGAATACAACCTGGATCTGATCACCACCGCACCGACCGTGGTGTACCAGGTGACTCAGACCAACGGCGAAGTGAAGATGGTGGATAACCCATCTGCACTGCCGGCCCTGAACAACATCGAAACCATCGCAGAGCCGATCGTTGAAGCCAACATTCTGGTGCCCCAGGAGTTCCTGGGCAACGTCATCACCCTCTGTGTTGAAAAGCGCGGTGTGCAGAAGGACATGACCTACCACGGCAACCAGGTGGCGGTACGCTACGAGCTGCCGATGGCCGAGGTGGTGCTGGACTTCTTCGACCGACTGAAGTCCACCAGCCGTGGCTTTGCCTCGCTGGATTACAACTTCAAACATTTCCAGATTGAAGACATGGTGCGCGTGGATGTACTGATCAACGGTGACCGTGTTGACGCTCTGGCGATGATTACCCACAAAGACAACGCCCAATACCGCGGTCGTCAGCTGGTGGAGAAGATGCGTGAGCTGATCCCCCGCCAGATGTTTGATATCGCCATTCAGGCCGCCATTGGCAACCACGTGATTGCCCGCTCTACCGTAAAAGCCTTGCGTAAGGACGTAACCGCGAAGTGTTACGGTGGTGACGTGAGCCGTAAGAAGAAACTGCTTCAGAAGCAAAAAGAGGGTAAGAAGCGGATGAAGCAAGTTGGTAACGTGGAAGTGCCGCAAGAGGCGTTCCTCGCCATCCTCAAAGTAGGAGACAGTTGATAGATGGCCACCCTGTTTTCGCACCTGCTGGTGCTCGTGACCCTGGCCACCGGATTGGTCTGGGCCTTTGATCACTTCGTGCTGAAGCCGAAGCGTCGCGCCAAAGTGTTGGCTGCCGAGCAGGTGAACAAACTCAGCGATGAAGCTCGTCTGAGCATGCTGCGCGAAGGCCCGGTGGCCGAAAACTGCCGTGCGGTTTTTCCGGTGCTGGCGTTTGTTCTGATCCTGCGCTCGTTCCTGTACGAGCCGTTTCAGATCCCCTCCGGTTCCATGATGCCGACCCTGCTGGTGGGTGATTTCATCCTGGTGGAAAAGTACGCCTATGGCCTGCGGGATCCGGTATGGCGCCATAAATTGGTGGAAACCGGCGAACCCAAGCGTGGTGACGTGGCGGTCTTCAAATACCCCGGTGATGTGCGCGTGGATTACATCAAGCGCATCGTTGGTCTGCCCGGCGATCGCATCATCTACCGCAACAAGCGTTTGTTTGTGCAGCCGGCCTGCGAGGCGGGCATGAGCCCTTGTCCTGAGATGCAGGAAGTGGCGGTGGTGCCGGAAACCGTGGGTGACTTCTATCAGGGCGGCATTCCGCTGGAGCGCTATCAAGAGAGCCTGGGGCCGGTTGAACACGACATTCTGATCAACCCGATGCGTCCTGAGCCGGTCCAGGCCTACTACAGCCAGCGCGGTGCCCGTGCCGGCGAGTGGGTGGTGCCGCAGGGCCAGTATTTCGCTATGGGTGATAACCGCGATAACAGCACCGACAGCCGTTTCTGGGGCTTTGTTGATGAATCCCTGCTGGTGGGCAAAGCGGTGTTCATCTGGATCTCGTTTGAGCGTGAGCGCAGCCGTGACAGCTGGTTGCCTAACTGGGTGCCGACTGGCGTGCGCTTTGAGCGTGTAGGTGGTCTGCAGTGAACGACCAAAAACTGATTCGGCTGCAGGATGCGCTGGGTTATCAGTTCAAGGACGGATCGCTGCTGAACCAGGCGCTGACTCACCGTAGCGCCGCCGCGCAGCATAATGAACGTCTGGAGTATCTGGGCGATGCTGTGCTCTCTTTTGTTATCGCTGAAGCGCTCTACCTGCGCTTTCCCAAGGTGGCAGAAGGGGACATGACCCGGATGCGAGCCTCGCTGGTCAAAGGCGTGACGCTGGCCGAGCTGGGCCGTGAACTGGCTCTGGGTGAAGTGATCAAACTGGGTCCGGGCGAGCTGAAGTCCGGCGGTTTTCGTCGCGAGTCCATTCTGGCGGATGCGGTGGAAGCGATCCTCGGCGCGGTCTACCTGGATGGTGGCATCGAAGTGTGCAAACCGCTGATTCTGAACCTGTATCAGCAACGCCTCGACACCATTGAGCCCGGGATCCGCCAGAAAGATCCGAAAACCCGGCTGCAGGAGCACCTGCAGGCGCGGAAGCAGCCGCTGCCGGAGTATGAAGTGGTGACCGTCGAAGGCGACGCCCACAACCAGAGATTTACCGTGCGCTGCCGTGTCAGCGCCCTGGCCGAGCCGATGATCGGCACCGGCAGTTCCCGTCGTAAAGCGGAGCAGGACGCCGCCAGCCGGGTATTGGAGCAACTGTCTTGATGACTGATACCACTTACTGCGGCTTTGTCGCGATCGTGGGCCGCCCCAACGTGGGCAAGTCCACCCTGCTGAACCGCCTGCTGGGTCAGAAGGTGTCCATCACCTCCCGCAAGCCTCAGACCACCCGTCACCGTATTATGGGCATCCACACTGAAGGGCCTTATCAGACCATCTTTGTGGACACTCCCGGCCTTCACGTTGAAGAGAAGCGGGCCATCAACCGCCTGATGAACCGGGCGGCAGCGTCCAGTATTGGTGACGTGGAGATGGTGATCATGATGGTGGAAGGCACCAAGTGGACCGCCGACGACCAGATGGTGCTGAACAAGATCCGCCGTGGCGCGGAGACCCGCAAAACCGTTCTGCTGATCAACAAAGTGGATCAGGTCAAAGAGAAAGGTGAACTGATCCCGCACCTGCAGTGGCTGCAGGAGCAGTTTCCTTTCGACGCGATCATCCCGATGGCAGCCGGCAAGGGCGACGACGTCCAGCCGCTGATCGAGATGGCGCAGAAAGAACTGCCGGAGTGCATTCACTATTTCCCGGAAGAGTACGTGACCGACCGCAGCCAGCGCTTTATGGCGGCGGAGATTGTCCGCGAAAAGCTGATGCGCTTCCTGGGTGACGAACTGCCGTACTCCATCAATGTGGAGATTGAGCAGTTCCAGATGGATGAGAAGGGCACTTACCACATCAACGCCCTGATTCTGGTGGAGCGTTCCGGCCAGAAGCGGATGGTGATCGGCAACAAAGGTGAGAAGATCCGCACCATTGGCCGGGAAGCCCGTCTGGACATGGAAAAGCTGTTCGATACTAAAGTCTTTCTGGAAACCTGGGTGAAGGTGAAATCCGGTTGGGCCGACGACGAACGCGCACTGCGAAGCCTGGGGTATGGCGACGACTGATCCCCTTCACCGCGCTTACCTCCTGCACGCCCGGCCGTACCGGGAGTCGAGCCTGCTGCTCGACCTGCTCTCGGAGCACCACGGTCGGGTCGCGGCTGTGGCCCGTGTGGGAGGCAAAAGCGGTGGCGTCCGGAAGGCGCAGCTTCAGCCCTTCCGGCCCCTTCTGATTGGCCTGTCCGGCCGCACCACCTTACAAAATCTGGCGCAACTCGACGCCCCCACACTGCCTTTGCCACTGAATGGACAGCGTCTGTTTGCCGGCCTCTACCTCAATGAACTGTGTCAGCGCTTGTTGCAGGAGCGTCAGCCTCTGGACGGCCTCTTCGACCACTATCACGACGCGCTGATGGGGTTGGCTGGTGAGGATCCGATGGAACCGGTGTTGAGGGAGTTTGAGCGGGCCTTGCTGGATCTGTTGGGGGTATTGCCGCCACCGGATGAGGACGCGGACGGGGCACCGATCGACCCGCTTTCACGTTACGCCTGGCAGCCTCAGCGGGGCTGGGTGTTGCGGGGCATGGCAGCGAGCGGCTACAGTGGCGACAGCCTGCTGCAATGGCAGCAACAGCGGCTGGAGTCGCCGCAAGCGATTAACGAGATAAAACGGGCGGTGCGGGAACTGCTGGCCCCCTTACTGGGAAACAAGCCCCTGCACAGCCGAACGCTTTTTTTACAGCAACGAGGACGTAATGAGCATTCTTCTGGGCGTTAATATCGACCACATCGCCACCCTGCGTCAGGCACGTGGCACCGACTACCCTGACCCGGTTCATGCGGCCGCAGTGGCGGAACATGCGGGTGCGGATGGCATCACTATCCACCTGCGGGAAGATCGCCGCCACATTATCGACCGCGACGTCGAGGTGCTGGCCAAAACCCTGAAAACCCGCATGAACCTGGAGATGGCGGTCACCGAGGAGATGCTGGAGATTGCTGAGCGCATTCGCCCCGAATACGTCTGTCTGGTGCCGGAGAAGCGGGAAGAGCTGACCACCGAGGGCGGCCTGGATGTGGCCGGTCAGCAGGGCAAAATCACTGAAGCGGTCACCCGTTTGCGTCAGGCCGGGATCAAGGTTTCTCTCTTTATTGATGCCGACCCTCGTCAAATCGATGCCACCGTGGCCACCGGCGCGCCCTACATCGAAATTCACACCGGCCATTATGCCGACGCGGAAGATGAGATCAGCCGGGACAAAGAGTTAAACCGCATCCGCGACGCTGCCCGTTACGCCCACGGCAAAGGGCTGGTGGTGAATGCCGGCCACGGCCTGCACTACCACAACGTGAAGCCGATTGCGGCGATCCCGGAGTTCTACGAGCTGAACATTGGCCATGCCATCATCGCCCGTGCCGCCATTGACGGTTTGGACCTGGCAGTAAGGGACATGAAACGGCTGATGCTGGAGGCCCGTCAGGGGATCTGAATGATCGTTGGCCTGGGCACTGACATTGTCGAAATCGCGCGCATCCAGTCTCAGTATGAGCGGCTGGGGGCGCGCTTCGCCGCGCGGATTCTGACCGAGTCAGAGCGTGACGAGCTGGCACGAAGTAAGGAACCGGCCCGGTTGCTGGCCAAACGCTTTGCGGTTAAAGAAGCCGCTGCCAAGGCGCTGGGTACCGGCATTGGTCGCGGCGTGTCGTTCCAGCACATTGAGTTGCAGCATAATGAGTGGGGCGCTCCGATCCTGGTTCTTAGCGGCGGCGCCAGAGAGCGGCTTGAGCAGCTGGGCGGGCACCATCTGCACATCAGCCTGTCTGATGAACAGTACTACGCCACTGCCACAGTGGTGCTGGAAGCTTAGAAGCGATAGCGGGCGATCAGGGAGAGCTCGGTCTGGTCGCCGCGGTCCGCATTGTTGAGGTGGCGGACATCCAGAGACAAGCGTGCCCGTCCCATCTGATACCCTCCTTCCACCCGGGTTGCCTGGCTTGGCTGCCAGTCGCTGGTGACAAACCAGTGCCGTTCCGGGTTACCCCAGCGCAACTCCCACATGGGTTCAGCCGTATCCTGAGCGGGCACGGCCAGTGCGGCCTGAGTATCGGCAGTGAAGGGCAGTTCATTGGCTTCTGTGCAGGGGATGAACGCGACAGCCACCATCGTCATCAACCCAACGCAGAGGAGACGACAGGGCCGGAGCATGGCTCATTCCTTTTTCGCAGCGCGGAGGCTAAGCGTAGACGCTAAGCACTCAGCTTGCCGGAAAAAAGCGCACAGATTTCACCCGGTTTTCCGCGACTTCCACCACTTCAAGGCTGTGGCCCTGTATCTCCAGGCGGGTGTCCGGAGGCGGGATATCTTCGCAGCGTTCCAGGATCAGGCCGTTAAGGGTTTTCGGGCCATCGGTCGGCAATGACCAGTGGGTTTCCCGGTTCAGGTCCCGAATGGTGATGTTGGCCTCAACAATCAGGCTGCCATCTTCCTGGCGGCAAATTCCCTCGCTGGGCGGCCCCTGAAGACCGGTGGTAAAGTCGCCAACAATCTCTTCCAGAATGTCCTCCAGCGTCACCAGACCCTGGATGTCCCCATACTCATCCACCACCAGGCCGATGCGCTCACGGGCGCGCTGAAACTTCAGCAGCTGGACATTGAGCGGAGTGCCTTCGGGAATGAAGTAGATTTCACGAACCGCCCGCAGCAGGGTGCTCTTGTCGGTCTGTTTCTGCTCCTTGGTGAACAGGCGCAGGACGTCGCTCAGATGCACGAAGCCCACCACATCATCAATGTTATCCCGGTACAGCAGCACCCGGGTGTGGGGGCTGTGGGTCAGCTGGCGAATGATGGCGCGGTAGTCGTCATTGATGTCGATGGCGAAGATCTCAGCACGGGGGATCATGATCTCCTCTACAGTGACCTTCTCCAGATCGAGAATGGACACCAGCATCTCCCGGTGGCGACGGGGGATAAGGCCGCCAGCCTCGTGCACCACGCTGCGCAGTTCATCGGTGCTCAGGTGGTCATCGTCGGGACTGCGATGACTGAGGCGCAGCATGCGCAGAATGCCATTGCTGAGGTAGTTGACCAGCCAGACAAAGGGATAGAACAGCGACATCAGTGGCCGCAGTATGATGGAGTTTGGGTAGGCCAGCTTTTCCGGGTACTGGGCTGCGAGCGTTTTTGGGGTGACCTCGGCAAAGATCAGGACGATAAAGGTCAGCGCACCGGTGGCGATGGCCGGGCCCCAATCGCCATACCAACGCTGGCAGATGATGGTGGCCAGCGAGGCGGCCGCAATATTGACGATGTTATTGCCGATCAGGATCAGGCCAATCAGGCGGTCAGGTCTTTGCAGCAGGCGGTCGGCCCGTTGTGCCCCTTTATGGCCTTTCTGGGCCAGGTGGCGCAGGCGGTATCGGTTCAGCGACATCATCGCCGTTTCGGTACCGGAGAAGAAAGCGGAGATCAGAATGAGGAGGGCAAGGATCAGTAATAAACTGCCCGAGGATATGTCGTCCAAGTTAAGGTCTCTTTGGCCGTTCGAATCCCTAATTAAACGACTGAGGCGCGCCCTGTCAAGGGCGCGCCCCGGGCGCTCAGGTCAGAATCAGTTCGCGAACGATGCGGGAGCCGAAGTAGGCAATGGACAGCAGGACGGCGCCACTGATGGTAAAGCCCACCGCAGAGCGGATGCGCATCCCCTTAGTGTGGTGGCGCACCAGCATAATGGCGTAGACCGCCCAGCCCACCATGGAGAGGATCGCCTTATGGCCTTTGCCGTCGCCGAGGAAGTTATCCAGGAACACCCAGCCGGTTACCAGGCCCAGGGTCAGCAGAATAAAGCCGATCCAGATCAGATGATAAAGCTGCTTTTCCACCGTCATCAGCGGCGGCAGTGACGGGTTCAGCATCAGCTGGCGTTGCTTCAGGCGGCGGTCGATGCCTGCCAGCTGCAGCGCATAGAGGGCCGCGAGCAGCAATACCGCATAGGAGAGCAGGGCCAGTACCACGTGGATAAGGACCATCGGCTCCGCTTCGAAATGCGTGATGTACTTGGGCGGCAGCAGCCACAGGCCCACCACCGCCAGGATGGCACAGAGGTAGACCGCAGGAGACACCACCAGCACCTTCATCTTAGGGGTCATGATCGTCACCGAGAGGGTGATGATCCACACCAGCAGAGACAGGGTGTTGGTCAGGCTGAAGTTTTGCCCATCCTTCATCAGGATGGCATCGCCCAGAATCAGAGCGTGCGCCGCAACGGCGACACCAGCAGAAATCGTGATCAGCTTGCGGTTGGGGCCTTCTGGGGCCAACAGCCGGGAAGCCAACAGATAGAAAGCGATGGCGTATCCGAGGATCGCCACGACCGCGAATAACTCCATGTTGTCCCTTCTTCGCAGTTAGAGCGCTGATAAATAAGGCCGCGCAGAGCACCTTTGGCTAGCTTAACACGGGGCTGGGTGCGCGCGCATCGGGGGGGGCGGTCAAGATGTGATCTGGGCTTGATTGAGTTTAACTTCACCGGCTCGCTATAATGCGCCCTCATTTGTAAAACTGTGGTGCGGCGATGTTCCAGAATCTTTCCGAGCGCTTGAATCAAACGCTGAAAAACATCAGCGGCCGAGGTCGACTGACCGAGGACAATATCAAAGACACACTGCGCGAAGTGCGCATGGCGCTGTTGGAAGCGGACGTGGCCCTGCCGGTGGTGCGCGAGTTCATCAACAAGGTCCGCGAACGTGCGGTGGGCACCGAGGTGTCCAAGAGCCTGACCCCGGGCCAGGCCTTTATCAAGATCGTTCGCACCGAGATGGAAGCGGCCATGGGTGAGGCCAACGAGGCCCTGAACCTGGCTGCCCAGCCGCCGGCCGTGATCATGATGGCGGGTCTGCAGGGGGCGGGTAAAACCACCTCCGTTGGTAAGCTGGCCAAGTTCCTTAAGGAGCGCCACAAGAAATCGGTGCTGGTAGTCAGTGCCGACGTATACCGTCCGGCGGCGATCAAGCAGCTGGAAACCCTCGCGACCGACATCGGTGTGGAGTTCTTCCCCTCCAGCATCGACCAGAAGCCCGTGGCCATCGCCAATGCCGCCATCGACCACGCCAAAAAGAAATTCTTCGATGTGGTGATCGTCGATACCGCGGGCCGCCTCCATGTCGACAGCGACATGATGGATGAGATTAAGGCGCTTCACGCCGCCATCAGCCCGGTTGAAACCCTGTTTACCGTCGACGCGATGACGGGTCAGGATGCGGCCAATACCGCCAAGGCGTTTAACGATGCCCTGCCACTGACCGGTGTGATCCTGACCAAAGTGGACGGTGATGCCCGTGGTGGTGCGGCACTCTCCATCCGCCATATCACCGGTAAACCTATCAAATTCCTGGGTGTGGGTGAGAAAACCGACGCGCTGGAACCGTTCCATCCGGACCGCGTCGCTTCCCGCATTCTCGGCATGGGTGACGTTCTGTCTCTGATTGAAGAGGTCGAAGCCAAGGTGGACCGCCAGCAGGCGGAAAAACTGGCCACCAAGCTGAAAAAAGGCGAAGGCTTTGATCTGAACGACTTCCGTGACCAGCTGCAGCAGATGCACAATATGGGCGGCATGATGGGCATGCTGGAGAAGCTGCCAGGCATGAATCAATTGCCGGCTGACGCTCTGGCCCAGGTTCAGGACAACAAGATCACCCGTCAGATGGAAGCGATCATCAACTCCATGACGCCGAAAGAGCGCGCCCGCCCGGATCTCATCAAGGGTAGCCGCAAAAAACGCATCGCTGCCGGGTCTGGCACCCAGCTGCAGGACGTGAACCGTTTGCTGAAGCAGTTCACCCAGATGCAGAAAATGATGAAGAAAATGAAAGGCGGCGGTCTTAAGAAGATGATGCGCAGCATGGGCGGCAAGATGCCCCCAGGCATGAAATTTCCCCGCTGATACCCAGCCTTAGCTTCGGGACGACTAGACTTCCTGTTCGGGAGTCTGGCGCCGAGGCGATCACTTTCTAGCCCGCAAGGTTGCATTGAGCCTAGGTTCAGGTAAAATCGGCGGGCTTTCTACCTTGGGGCCCTTTCGGCCCCAGTTTTATTGCTTGCAAACACCATTAGAGGATGTAAACCGTATGGTAACCATTCGTTTGGCTCGTGGCGGCGCGAAAAAGCGTCCCTTCTACTCCGTTGTAGTAGCGGACAGCCGTAACGCCCGTGACGGCCGTTTCATTGAAAAAGTAGGTTTCTTCAACCCGATCGCTGCTGGTCAGGAAGAGAAACTGCGTATCGATCTGGATCGCGTTGAGCACTGGATCAACAACGGCGCCGCTGTTTCCGACCGCGTTGCTACCCTGATCAAAGACGCCCGCAAAGCGGCCGCCTAAGACAGGCTTGAGTAGGTAAGGTTGATGTCCAACAAGGAACTGATTGTCGTCGGCCGTTTGGGCTCGGCGTACGGTATCCGCGGTTGGCTGAAGGTCAACGCCTTTACCGACTCACTCGAAGGCATTTTTGATTACTCTCCCTGGCAGCTCAGCTTTCAGGGTCAGTGGCAGGAAGTGAAGGTTGCCGACTGGCGCCGTCACAACGCTGGCATCATCTGCCGACTGGAAGGGGTCGAAGACCGCAACCAGGCGGAGCAGTACACCAACTGCGAGATTGCCATTCTGCCAGAGCAGCTCAACGCGCTGCCGGAAGACGAGTTCTACTGGCGCGATCTGATGGGTTGCACTGTGGTGAACACCAAAGGCTACGACATGGGTAAGGTGACCGGCTTGCTGGAAACCGGCTCCAACGACGTGCTGGAAGTGGAAGCCAAGGGTAACGATGCGTTCGGCAAGCGGGAACGATTGATCCCGTTTGTGACCGAGCAGTTCATCCTTGAGGTGGACACGCTGGGCAAAAAAATTGTTGTCGACTGGGACCCCAGTTTCTGAGTAGCGAGGAAAATCCCATGTGGCTAGGGGTAGTGACCCTCTTCCCTGAGATGTTCCGCGCCATCACCGACTTTGGGGTGACTGGTCGGGCCGTAAAAAATGGCCTAATACAGGTACAAACGTGGAATCCTCGTGATTTCACCACGGATCGCCATCGCACCGTGGACGACCGCCCTTACGGCGGCGGCCCCGGAATGTTGATGATGGTTGAGCCCCTGCGTAAAGCCATCCGCGCTGCCAAGGCAGAAGCGGGTGAAGGAGCCAAGGTAATTTACCTGTCTCCACAGGGACGTCCGCTGACCCAACCTGGTGTTGAACAGCTGGCAACCTATGAGCGCATGGTGCTGGTGTGTGGTCGGTACGAAGGTATCGATGAACGCATCATCCAAAGCGAAGTGGATGAGGAGTGGTCCGTTGGTGACTACGTACTCAGCGGCGGTGAACTGCCAGCCATGAACCTGATCGACGCGGTGTCCCGTTTGGTACCCGGCGTCCTCGGGAAAGCGGCTTCGGCAGAGCAGGACTCCTTTTCGGATGGCCTGCTGGACTGTCCCCACTACACCCGTCCGGAAGTTCTGGATGGGGCCGCAGTACCTGAGGTGCTTTTGAGCGGAAACCATGAATTGATCCGGAAATGGCGCCTGAAGCAGTCCCTTGGACGCACCTGGGCGCGACGACCGGAACTGTTAAATAACCTAGCTCTGACTGACGAGCAGGCAAAATTGCTTGCTGAGTTCGTGACCGAACAAAAGATCGAACGTTAGAGTTTTCAGTATATCTAGGATGAGAGTTTAATTATGAGCAACATCATCAAGCAGATTGAACAAGAGCAGATGAAGAGCGACGTTCCGGCCTTTGGCCCGGGTGACACTGTCGTTGTTCAAGTTCGTGTAACCGAAGGCGACAAAACTCGTCTGCAGGCTTTCGAAGGCGTGGTTATCGCAAAGCGTAACCGCGGTCTGCACTCTGCGTTCACTGTTCGCAAGATCTCTAATGGTGAAGGCGTAGAGCGTGCGTTCCAGACTCACTCTCCGCTGGTAGAAAGCATCACCGTTAAGCGCCGCGGCCGTGTACGTCGTGCCAAGCTGTACTACCTGCGTGAGCGCAGTGGTAAGTCTGCACGTATCCGTGAGCGTCTGAACTAAGCACTGCTTAGTCCATCGCAAGCACACTCAAGCCCGCCTTTATGGCGGGCTTGTTCGTTTCTGTATCATAAAAAATAGCGATTTCATCTCTTTCGAGCCGGTTTCGGGCCCAATTGCCGGTTTACAACATTTGTCAGTGTGGCACTCTGTCTGAAGACCGCGATATTGCGGCGTGTGCATGGTTAAGAGACGGAGAAACGCTATGCAAAAGGACAGCATCAACAACATCCACATCGACTCTGAACGAGTTCTGATCACCCCGGCTGAACTGAAAGCCGAACTGCCGCTGTCCGATCACGCCTATCGATATATCCTGGATGCCCGCAAAACCGTGGGCGACATCGTTCATAAGCGCGACAACCGCATTCTTATCGTGGCTGGCCCCTGCTCGATTCACGACGTGGAGGCGGCGAAAGAGTACGCGCTGAAGCTGAAAAAGCTGCATGACGAACTGAATGACCAGTTTTACATCCTGATGCGGGTGTACTTTGAGAAGCCCCGTACCACCGTGGGATGGAAAGGGCTGATCAATGACCCGGACATGGACGGCTCCTTCAATGTGGAGAAAGGGCTGCGTCAGGCCCGCGAACTGCTGATCTGGCTGGCAGAGCTGGAACTGCCGGTCGCGACCGAAGCGCTCGACCCCATCAGCCCGCAATACCTCAGCGAGCTGTTTGCCTGGTCCGCCATTGGCGCGCGGACCACCGAATCACAGACCCACCGCGAGATGGCCTCCGGCCTTTCCATGCCGGTGGGCTTCAAAAACGGCACGGACGGCAAGTTGGGTGTGGCGATCAACGCCCTGCAGGCAGCCTCCCACTCCCACCGCTTTATGGGCATCAACCAGGCCGGTCAGGTGGCGCTGCTTCAGACTCAGGGCAACCCGGACGGTCACGTGATTCTGCGTGGTGGCAAGCAGCCCAACTACGATTCCGTCAATGTGGCCCTGTGCGCTCAGGAACTGCATGCCGCCGGCCTCAACGCCCGTCTGGTGATCGACTGCAGCCACGGCAACTCCTCCAAGGATCCGGCCCGCCAGCCGCTGGTGGCGCAAAACGTGTTTCACCAGATCCTGGAAGGCAATACCTCCATCATCGGCATCATGCTGGAGAGCCACCTCAAAGAGGGCGCGCAGAGCGCCAACACCCCCAAAGATCAGCTGGAGTATGGCCTCTCCATTACCGATGCCTGCATCGACTGGGGCACCACCGAGTCCCTGTTGCGGGTGGGCGCGGAAGCGCTGGGCCCGATGCTTCCCAACCGCTTTAAGGAGGCCTGATGGCTGAACCAAGCAGTGCCGCTCTGGATGCCTTGCGGGTCCAGATCGACCAAGTGGATCAGGAGATGCTGGCGCTGCTGCGCCGGCGTCTGAACCTGGTGGGTGAAGTGGGGGCCATCAAGCACAAAGAGGGCGTGCCGATCTACGCCCCGAAGCGGGAAGCCAGCATGCTGGCCAAACGTCGGGCCGAGGCTGAATCCATGGGCGTTCCTCCCCAGCTGATTGAAGACCTGCTGCGGCGCATCATGCGTGAGTCCTATGTGTCCGAGAAGGACGTGGGCTTTAAGCGGGTGCACGACACCCTGGGGCCGATTGTCATCGTTGGCGGTGGCGGTAAGCTCGGTGGCCTGTTTGCCCAACTGTTTACCCTGTCCGGCTACGAGGTGCGCATTCTCGAGCAGGAGGACTGGGAGCAGGCGGATGAACTGCTGGCCGGCGCCGGCATGGTGGTGGTAAGCGTCCCGATCGACAAGACCTGTGAAGTGATTGAGCGACTGCCCTCGCTGCCCGAAGACTGCCTGCTGGTGGACCTGACCTCCATCAAGCAGGCGCCCCTGGCGGCGATGCTGAAGGCGCATCCCGGACCGGTTCTGGGTCTGCATCCGATGTTCGGTCCGGACGTGTCTTCGCTGGCCAAACAGGTGGTGGTGGTGTGTCACGGCCGTGGCGAGGAGCACTACCAGTGGCTGCTGAAGCAGATCGCCATCTGGGGAGCCCGATTGCATGAGGCCCCGGCCTCCGAGCACGATCAGGCGATGCAGCTGGTGCAGGCGATGCGGCACTTTACGGCGTTCGTTTATGGCCTGCACCTGAAGCGGGAGCACGCGGACATTGAGCAGTTGCTGCAGTTCAGTTCCCCCATCTACCGGCTGGAGCTGGCGATGGTTGGGCGGCTGTTCGCGCAGGACCCCAGCCTCTATGCCGACATCATCTTCGCCCAGCCGGATGCCCTGGCCCGGGCCCGTCACTATCTGGACCGTTATCAGGAAGCGCTGGCGCTGCTGGAAGCGGGAGACAAAGCGGGCTTTGAAGCGCTGTTTGGCGATGTGGCTCAGTGGTTTGGTGATTTTGCCCAGCAGTTCCGGGTGGAGAGCGCCAACATGCTGATGGCGGCCAATGACAGCCGCAGTGGCTGACATCCCACGCTGCGGCTGCTAGGGTGTGAGATATGGGTTCAATACACATTGCTCGCTCTCACCGCCTGTCGGCTGCTGAACTGGACACGCTGGTGGATGACCTCTCCGGCCAACTGGCTCAGGAGTATCAGTTGCGGATACAGAAGCGGGGAGATGCGGTGCATTTCTCCCGCAATGGCGCTCGGGGCACGCTGCTTCCCGGTCCCTCCCATGTGGAGATTACGCTGGAGCTGGGGTTCCTGCTTCGGCCCTTCCGCGACGGCATCCATCAGGCCATTGAACGGCAGTTGGACGCGCTGCTGGGCGGATAAAGACAACGGGGCGAGGATTCGCCCCGTTTTTGATCCAGAGCAAGGTTCTCCCCCTCCTTTAGAACGCCGATTCTAGACCCGACTCGTACTCTGACTATAGGGAACATCCCCTGTCGCCGGAATCCAGGAGGGCATCATGTCAAAACGTCAAATTACTCCCCCGATTGAGCAGGAAGCACTTGCTCGCAAGATCTGGCTGGCTGGTCTGGGCGCTTATGCCAAGAGCGCCAAAGAGGTGTCCAACCTGTCCGATCGAGGCCGCAGCTGGTTCGAAGAGTTGATGGAGCGGGGTCGTGAGCTGGAAAACCAGACCAGGACCCAGGTGAAAGACGCTGCCAGTCAGACTCAGCAAGCGGTTACTCAACAGATCAACACCCGCGTACAGCGCTTTACTGGGCTGGATCCCCATCAGTTGGATGAGCTGGACACCAAGCTCGACCAGTTGGCTGATGTGGTCGACAAGCTGGCTGAAGCCAAAGTGGCACCGGAAGCGCCTGCCGTGAAAGCGGAACCGGCCGCCAAACCCGCACCGCGCCGCGCAGCTCGTAAACCCGCTGCCAAGAAAGACGCCTGAGCGTCCTGGAGGGAAGCATGACCGTCGATATCCGTGAACGTGGCCAGGAGTGGTTGCAGGACAGTGAACAGATGGCACGAAACATCTGGCTGGCAGGCCTTGGGGTCTACAGCAAGAGCCTGGAAGAAGCCGGTGAACGGCGCGAACAAGGGGAAAACCTGTTCGAGTCTCTGGTGGATGAGGGGCGCACTGTTGAAGCCCAGACCCGGGAAAACGTGACCCAGCAGGTCAAAGCGGCCAACCACAACGTGGAAGCCCGCGTACAGGCACTGTTCGCTCGCCTCAGTGGGGTGGATCCACGCCGCATTGACCAACTGAATGCCAAGGTGGATCGGCTGACTGAGCTGGTGGCGAAGCTGAACCAGAACTAAGGGGAGGGCCTATGGCCAACCTGTCGTTACTGGACCTGGGGTTCGTGCTGTTTGAGAGTGACGCGACCCCTCTGCACATCTCCGGCCTGGTGATGTTGTCACCCAAGGCCGGAGAATCCGAGGGGTTTGGCCGTCGCCTGGTTGAAAAGCTGTGGGCCAGCGGCCCGCCGCAGCCGCCGTTCGATCAGGTGCTGGACCTGGCGTTGACCCGCTGGCCGCGCTGGCAGAGTGCCGGTGCGGTCGATCTCGGCTATCACGTCCGCCACTCTCAATTGCCGGAACCCGGAGACCCCCACCAACTGCTCGAGCTGATCAGCCGCATTCACAGCTACCGCCTCGACCGCAGTCGCCCGTTATGGGAACTGTGGGTCATTGACGGTTTGCAAAGTGGTGATGTGGCACTGGTGGTGAAGATCCATCATGCCCTGGCCGATGGCGTCCGTGCCTCCAAGTTGTTTGCGCGTTGCTGCAGCCTGAGCCCGGATGGTGAGACTCAGCCATTCTGGATTGGTGGCAGTGACACGGACGCCACAGCGCGGGCAGAGCGGGCGTCGCTGCTTTCCTGCCTGCTCAACAGCCGCGGATTGGTTCAGCGTCAGATTGGCGCCAGCATCGGGCTGGCCAAACTGGCGGGCAAGTTGGCCCTCAATACCCTCAATCTTCAGCCCACCCGGCTGAAAGTGCCCTTCACCGCACCCCGCACTCCGTTCAACATCAGTCCGGATCGGGCGCGCACTGTGGCCCTGGCGAGTCTGCCCATGCGCCGCTTCTCCCGCATCGCCAAACTGACCGGCACCACCACGAATGATGTGATGCTGACCGTCTGTGATATGGCGTTGCATCGCTACCTTCAGGTCCATAACTGGTCCAGCCGAAAGCCGATGGTGGCGCTGATGCCCATCAATCTGCGACGGCCGGAGGAGGCCCCGGTGGCGTGCAATAAGATCAGTCTGGGGCTGGTGGAGCTGGGGCAGAGTGATGACCCGCCGCTGCTGCGTCTGGGCAACATCCGCGATGGCACCATGGGGGTAAAACAGGAAGCGCTGGAACTGTCCGGAGACGCGTATTACCAATACTCCATCATCGTCAATGGGCTGGCACTGACCGCAGGCCGGCTGGGTCTGCACCATTACCTGCCGCCAGCCACCAACATGTTGATCTCCAATGTGCCCGGTCCCACCGAGCCACTCTATTTTATGGGCGCTGAAGTGACGCAGATGTACCCGCTGTCGCTGCTGTTGCCCGGCCAGACGCTCAATATCACGTTGCTCAGTTATGCTGGTCAGATCCACTTTGGCCTGGTGTGTTGCCGTCGTTCGTTGCCTGGCTTCGATGCCATTGCCGACTACCTGCACGACGCGCTGACCGAGCTGGAACAGGCCACGCTGGAAGCGGTGACCGATGTGGTGATGAAGCAGACAGCCTAAGGAGGAGGTATGCCCAGCTGGCGGGCCCTTGCCCTGAATAAGTTGCTGTATCGGGTGATGCGCAGCCGCTTTGCCCGCTGCAATGATGTGCACGCCCTGCGTGCCACCATCAGCGGTTTGGATAAGCTGGGCAACTACATTCTGCCGCCGTCCGGGCTCGATATTGTCTCTGACCAGCTTGGTGGCGTGCCCTGCGACTGGGTGTTGACGGGGCAGCGCGCCAGCGAGCGGGTGATCCTTTATTTCCATGGCGGCGGTTTTTGTCTGCGCTCTCCCGGCGTTCATGGCGCGCTGCTTGGCCGCCTGGCGGAGGCCACGGACTCGAGGGGATTGATGGTGGACTACCGGCTGGCTCCGGAGTTTCCCTATCCCGCGGCGGTCAATGACTGCCTGTCGGTCTACCGCGCCTTACTGGAACAGGGCATGGTGCCGGGGCAGCTGATTCTGGCGGGCGACTCAGCTGGCGGTAACCTGGTGCTGACCACCATGATGCTGGCCCGGGAGCAGGGACTGCCGCAGCCCGCGGCAGGCATTCTGCTGTCGCCGGCAACCGATATGGCCCTGAACGGAGAGTCGGCGTTTCTGCTGCGGGAGGTGGACCCCTTTTTCGACCTGGGCTCGCTGTTGCTGATGCGCAACTGCTACCTCAATGGCCACATGCCGTGCGACCCGCTGGTGTCGCCCTGCTATGGCGAATTGCAGGATCTGGCGCCGATGATGATTCATGTCGGGGCGTTGGAGATGTTGCAGGACGATTCGGTCCGGCTGGCGGCACAGGTGCGGCGTCAGGGCGGCGTGGTGGACCTCACCATCTGGCCCGGGTTGTCCCACGTTTTCCCGCTGTTTTACCAGTTGCCGGAAGCGCGGGAAGCGATCAGCCGGATCCGCGACTTCGTGATTCATCACACCGATCACGCGGCGCTCGGACCCGACTGAGCACGGGGCCTAAGGCGCGTTGGCCTGTTCGTTACTGACCGGGTTCAGCCCGGCGGCTTCAAGGTAGGGGCGCAGCAGCACCAGCAGGCTGTGGGCGCTCTGAATCAACTGAGTCTCTCCATCCTTATCCGGTTCCAGCTCAAAGCAGAGACTGGCCAGTGCGCTGAGCATCAGGCTGTCAGCCAGTTTGTCCCGCTGTGACGGCGTCAGTCCGAGGGGACTGAGTTGATTGAGCCGTTTCAACAGGAGCTGACTGATCTGTCGGATCCGCTTCAGCAACCGGCTCCAGCTTCGGGCCAGCCCCGGGTGCGCAAAGCGCAGGGCTTCCTGGTCCCGGAACAGGCAACGAAAGTGGTGCCCCACCCTCAGCAGGGACAGCAGGAAAGGCTCGAAATCCATCGGGCCTTTTAACTCCACGTCCATACGTCGGTGCAACCGGTCCAGCGCCAGGTCACACTCCGCCAACAGCGCGGTCAGGATCTCCTCCTTGCCGCGGAAGTGGTAATAGAGGTTGCCAGGGCTGATCCCCAGGGCGGTGGCGATACTAAGGGCACTGATGGCCGCCGTGCCCTCCTGATTGAACAGCACCAGACTGGTGTCGAGAATCCGTTCTCGCGTGCCCATCAGGCCACCTGACACAGTTGTTTGAGGTAACGGTACTCCAGTTTCATCAGACGCTCGCTGTCCCTGGCCGCAAACTGGGCCAGGGTCTTGCCGATAAAGGGCACCTTGGACTCCAGAGTCAGGCTGATGGTATTGCGGCTGCCGTCGTCGGTGGCGCTCAGGATCATCCCGCCCTGAATGGTCAGTGGCACGCCCTGGATCTGAATCGCCAGAATACAGTGAAAGGTGCCATCCTCCATCTGGTGCCAGTGCTCGGATTGCTCCAGCAGGTTGCGATCCCCCACCACCGACTTCAGCAGCCCGGGAACCGCGCTTTCGACCTCGCGCACGGTCATCATCCGCCACTGGTCCTGCGTATCATCGCACTGCAGGATCCGCACTTTTTCGGCGCCGACCGCCAGGTACTTGGCCTTGACCGCGTCCGGTTGGCGGAACTGCTCAACCAGCGTGCCCAGCGAGCAGTCGTAATCGTGAATTACCGTCAGTTCCATGGCGTTGTTCCTTAAAAGTGGATGCCGCGCAGCAGCGCAGCAAAGGTGATTTTTTCCTGCTGGCGGGCCAAATCCCGCTCCCGCTCGTCTTCATCAAACATCCGGAAGGCGGAGTTCATGACGATCTCGGCCAGCTTCGGTGCGATGGCGTGCAGCACCGCACCGAAGATCCCCAGTCGGGTGGCGATCCGTTTGGGCTGGTGCAGGACGCCCTGAATCACCATGTCGGCGGCCTGGTCCGGTGTCAGCGTCGGCACCTGATCATAGAGTTTGGTGGGCGCGATCATCGGGGTGCGCACCAACGGCATATTGATGGTAGTAAAGCGCACGCCGATGTCGGAATACTCGGCAGCCGCACAGCGGCTAAAGGCCTCCAGTGCGGCCTTGGAGGCGACGTAGGCGGAGAACCGGGGCGCGTTGGTCAGCACACCGATGGAGGAGATGTTGATGATGTGGCCTTTACGGCGCTGACTCATCCCTTCCAGTACGCCCAATGTCAGCCTGAGTGCACCGAAATAATTGATTGCCATGGTTCGCTCGAAATCATGCAGGCGATCCAGGGAGTCCGCAACGGGCCGGCGGATGGAGCGGCCAGCGTTGTTGATCAGCAGGTCCACCCCGCCATGCTCGGCGTGGATGCGGGCCAGCAGATGTTCTGATTCAGTGGGGTCAGTCAGGTCCGCCACGTAGGGATAGGCTTCGCCACCCAGCTCCGCCACCTGTTGGCAGGCGATCCCCAGCTCTTCCGCCTCCCTGGCCACCAGCAGCAGCCGGGCGCCGCAGGGCGCGAGCTTAAGGGCCGTGGCAAGGCCAATACCGGAGCTGGCCCCGGTCAGCAGTATCCGTTTGCCCGCCATCTTGCGGCACAGGCTTTGTTCGATAAACCGGTCCGGGTCGAGATTGCGCTCCCAGTAGTCCCACACCTTTTCCGCGTAACTGGATAGGGGAGGGCAGTGAATGTCGCCTTCGGCAAGCAGGGAGTGGGTGTAGGAACAATCGAAGCGGGTGGGGTAGTTGATGAGGGAGAGGGCGCTTTCCGGCAGGCCATAGTCTTCCAGAATGGCCCGCCCGATCCGTTTGAGGGGCGGCGACTGGATCATGCTCTGCCAGAGATGGCGCGGCACCACATCAAACAGCCGGGTGTTGATGCGCATCGCCATTCTCGGCGCATGGCCGGCATCAGCAAACAGGTTCAGCACTTCGCCGGCTCTTAAGGGAGAAGG
The DNA here is from genome assembly GCF_019801015.1 of Marinobacter nauticus. Classification (GTDB taxonomy): domain Bacteria; phylum Pseudomonadota; class Gammaproteobacteria; order Enterobacterales; family Shewanellaceae; genus Ferrimonas. Next base: position 50,016 of record NZ_JAHVJZ010000008.1, on the reverse strand, counting down.
GTCGGTCAGATGGAAGCACTGGCCATCCAGCCCCGGCCGGTGCGCCAGGTAATCCAGCGCATCCGCCACAAAGTCCACCGGCACGATATTGAGTCGGCCACCCTCTACGCCCAGCAGCGGCACCCAGCGGGGCAGATTGTCCCTGAGCTTCTGCAGCAGTTTAAAGAACAGGTAGGGGCCGTCCACCCGGTCCGCTTCGCCGTGCTCGGAGTCTCCGACCACAATGCCGGGACGGTAGATCCGCACCGTCAGGTCAGTGGCTTCCCGGACCGCCTTTTCCGCCAGGTGTTTGGTCAGGAAGTAGGGGTGGTCCAACTGCTCCGCTTCCGCGAACATCTGCTCGTTAAAGTGGCCACGATAAAGGCCAGCGGCGGCGATGGAACTGATGTGGTGCAGGCAGCCGGCCCGCAGCGTCCGGGCCAGTGCGATGACGTTTTTGGTGCCTTCCACATTGGCTTTGATTTGGGATTCGGCGGACGCCTTCAGGTCATAGATGGCGGCCAGGTGGAACAGGTGATCGATCTGGCCTTCCAGACGGGTGATGTCGCTTTTGCTCAGGCCCAGGTTGGGTTGGGTTATGTCACCGTATACGGGAATCAGCCGGTCTGGCGTCAGCCCCAGCGGGGTGCCGATTTCCGCCAGGCGTTCCGCGTCCTTGTCAGAGCGCACCAGGGCGTAAAAGGTGCCCGGCCGCTTGGCCAGGCGAGCGAGGAGGAAACGGCCGATAAAGCCGGTGATGCCGGTAACAAAGTAACCCATATGATCCCCTTCCTTGTATTGGAAAGACTGGCCTGACCAGTCTTTAGGGTCATTGTGGGCTGGTGAAAAAAGCAGCGCAAAGAAAAGCCGATTACTCTTTGCGCTCGATCAATTCAGCAGTAAAGCGATTTCATCAACTGAGCGAATTGTTCTACGTAAAGCTGTTGGTCCGGATCGACCCTGGCTTCCTCCGGACTGGGGTGCACCTGCACCATCAGACCGTGGGCGCCAATCGCCTTGGCGGCCTTGGCCATGGGCAGAACAAGGTCTCGTCGACCCACCGCATCAGAGGGGTCGATCACCACCGGGAGGTGGGTCAGGCTTTTCAACAGCGGAACGGCGGAGAGATCCAGCGTGTTGCGGGTGGCGGTCTCGAACGTGCGGATGCCGCGCTCACACAGCACCACCTGCTGATTGCCCTGGGCGAGAATGGTTTCGGCGGCATTCAGCCACTCCTCCAGCGTGGCCATCAGCCCGCGCTTCAGCAGCACCGGACGCTGGGTTTTCCCCACTTCGTTCAGTAGCGCGAGGTTCTGCATATTGCCTTCCCCAATCTGCAGCATGTCGGCTTTGGCGGCGACCGCAGCCACATCCTCGACGTTGCTGACTTCGGTCACAATGGGCAGCCCGTGGCGTTCGCCTGCCTGACGCAGTGCGGTCAGACCTTCCATGCCCAGCCCGGCAAAACCGGAGGTGGCGCCCTGAGGATGGAAACAGCCACCGCTGAGGATGGCGCCGCCATGTTCTTTGACCGCGTGCGCGATGGTGAGGATCTGCGATGGTGACTCCACGGCGGAGGGCCCCGCCAGCGTGATAAAGCGGTCGCCTCCCAGGGTCACACCCCCGACCTGGATCAGAGTGTCGTCAAACTTATGCTCGCGACTGTGCAGCGGGGCTTTGCCAACGTGCACCGCCGGAGCCGCCACCGGGGGGATTGCAGACTCGGGCTCAAGGCGTGGGTCATTCGCCAGTGCCGTGCTGTCCAGCTCCGTTGGCAGAATGGTTTCGCAGGGGTAACACCCCAGCACCTTGATAAAGCGGGTGATTCGGGTCAGTTCACGCAGGGCGTTCTGCATGGCGGCGGTTTCGACGTTGCCCTCCACATCCAGGTAGAACATCTCTTCCCAGGGGTTGCCGTGGATGGGGCGGGATTCCAGCTTGGTCATGTTGATGCCCTGGTCCCGCAGCACCAGCAACGCTTCCACCAGCGCCCCGGGTTTCTGCCCCGTGGCCATGATAAGGGTGGTTTTGGCGGGCACCTGCGGCGGCACGGTGACCGGTTTGCGGGCCACCACGATAAAGCGACTCTCATTGCGCTGCTGGTTGGCCAGCTCGGTATCCAGCACCGTCAGTCCATAAAGTTCACCGCCCCGGGCGCTGCCGATGGCGGCACTGGCGCCGGTGGGATCGGCGGCGGCTTTCTCCATCGCTTCCGCGCTGCTGGCACAGTAAGACTGGTGAATGCCCGACAGGCCGGAGAGGAAACGGCTGCACTGGGTGTGGACCTGGGGATGGGCGTAGATGGTCTGAATTCTGGACAGATCGCTGCCGGGTTGCACCAGCAGACAGTGGGCGATGGTTTCCGTGGTTTCGCCAACAATATGCAGATTGGTGTGTTGAAGCAGATCGAACACTTCGTTGATGGAGCCGGAGGAGGTGTTTTCCAGGGGCAGTATGCCGTGGTCTGCCTGGCCCTGCTCGACGGCATCGAAGATGGCGTCGAAGTTGTCCATCCCCATCTCGATCAGGGCGCGGTCGCGGCGGCCGAAATAGTGGTGCGCGGCCAGGTAACTGTATGACCCCTTCGCGCCCAGGTAGGCGACGCGGGTGGCCGGGGCCTGTTCGGGATTGCGCTGCGCCTGAAACCAGGCCTGCTGGCGCAGTACCGAGTCTTCGATAATGGTGTGAAACAGTCGGGAGATGTACTGGCCATCCAGCCCCAGTTCCCGCCCTTCGGTGACCAGTCGGGTGAGCAGGGCGCTTTCCCGCTCGCTGTCCCGTACCGGTTTCACCGCGTCGGACTTGGTGCGGGCCACATCCAGACTCAGGGATCGGCGGCGGGCCAGCAGACTCAGCAGCTCCTTGTCCACCTCGGTGATCGCTTTACGGATGGGCTCTAAGGGGTTGCGTTCGCTCATCGACTGTTTCCTTTTCAGTAATGGTTGGGGCCCTGATACGCAAAAGGCCTCCCGTTTGGGAGGCCTTTTCGGTTTCTGTTACCGGCTTTACACGCCGAAACCGCCTCCCGGGAGCTGGCAGGTAAAAAACTCGGTAAAGAAAGCGTGATTCAGTGTCATGGCCATCACACTACCGACTGCGGCAGAGGGGGTCAAGGCGAAAAAACACCCGCCGCAGCGGGTGTCGAATTCGGTTATGGCGTTATTGGATCAGGCTGCGGTTTCTTCCGGCTCGGGCTCAGCAGCGATCTGGTTGGTGCCATCGTGGCGGCGGGCGGTCTCCTTGGCCGCGAGTTTGATCAGTTGCCGCTCCAGCTTCTGGCCCATCTGATTGATGGCGGCGTGCATGTCTTCATGCTGACCTGTGGCGACCAGCTGACCCGAAGGCACCGCGACCGTCGCTTCCACTTGATACACCTGTCCCTCTTTATCGATCATCACATGCGGGTTCAACAGGGGTATGTCGTGTCGGGCCAGCTTCTCAAACTTGGCGTTGACACGGTAGCGGATGGAGTCGGTGACGCTGACGGGTTTGCTGGTAATTTCAATTCGCATACAGGTTCCCCCTTTGGTGACCTTTTCTTTACTTCGGTTTCAGATTAACGCTGCATTCCGACGGGAATAAAGTGATTTCGGTCACTCAAAGATGCGTTTGTGCAAAGCCTGTGCAAACGGTCACAAAGGGGCAAGAATTCGCCTTCAACCCCTTGTCGGGGGGTGAAATGAGGGGCATATTGGACGGGATAACATGAACTGGATCACAAGGAGTCGACGTGAAAATCCAGGTTTGGGACAAGGTTGTCAGAGTCTGTCACTGGGGTATCGTCGCGCTGCTGCCGTTGTGTTGGTGGAGTGGTGAAGAGGGGGAGATGGAGTGGCATCAAACCTTTGCCTACCTGCTGCTTGCTCTGGTCATTACCCGTCTGATTTGGGGTTTTATCGGCAGTGATACTGCCCGGTTCACCCAATTTATCCGTTCTCCCTCCCGGGTGATTCAATATCTGCGCCAGTGGCGCTCACAGCGGACACCGCACATTGGCCATAATCCGGCCGGGGCGTACGCGGTGGTGTTGATTCTTAGCCTGCTCACTGTTCAGCTGACGACCGGCCTGTTTGCCACCGATGATATCCTGACTGAAGGCCCTCTCTACAGCATGGTCAGTGGGGATACCGCATCCTGGATGACCTGGCTGCATAAGCAAAACTTCAACGTCATTCTGGCGGCCGTCGGACTTCATCTGACGGCACTCATTGCCTATCGCCTGAAAGGCGTACGTCTGGTGGGCAGCATGATCACCGGCTACCGTCAGGACACCACGGAAGCACCCCGCATTGCCTCGACGGCACCGGCCTGGGTGCTGTTGCTGGTGTTGCTGGCGGGATTGGGCTGGGGTTTGATCTGGCCTTTGTGGTAATGGATTGAATCAGCAAAAAGGGCGGCCCGATGGCCGCCCTTTTTCATTGTCATCCCTAAACCACCTCCGATGGAGGTGGTGATTGCTTGCTCTGGGCTTTGCCCGAAGAGTACTGCTAAGAGACGAGACGGATTTAAGGCTGGTGCACAAACAGGGAGAGGCATGCACCAGACCTTCACGGCGTAAGCCGTCCACGTGCGCCGACTCGCAGCGCCGAGCGGGAACGACTGGGAATGAGGCCGAGAGCCAGGGAAGGCTCGAGCGGCCAGCCGAGCATGGAAGCGAGTCTGGCCGGTGCCGAAATGGGAACGAGTGGGAGCGAGGGGCTTTCGCTGCGCCGGAGGCAAAGGGGAGTCCAGAGGGGCGAAGCCCTTCTGGCGGCCGCCGGGCCGTCCCGGCAAAGGAGGTGAGTGGAGCACTATCCGTTCATGCCTTTGGCAACCCCGAGAACTAAGCAGCCCCCTTAAAGGGGGCCGAGTCAAAGCCACCTGCATAGCAGGTGGTTTTTCTACTGAAGGCGTCTTACTCCGCCTTAAAGTCGTCGTGGCAGCCTTTGCAGGTTTTGCCAACAGCGCCAAAGGCTTTCTTGATGGCACCCGCATCGCCTTCCTGAGTCACCAGAGCCAGGCGCTCGGTGGCCAGCTGGAACTGACCGGCCTTGGCATCAAACTCATCACGGTCTTTCCATACGGCAGGCAGCGCGCTGGTGTCGCCCTTATCAGAGCCGGCAACATCAAAGCCGGTGAAGGGGATCTGAGCCAGCAGCGAAAGATGCTGAGCGCGCTGAGCAAACGCTTTCTCATCCATGGGCTTCTTGTCTTTCATCATTGCCCACATGTCGGAGAAGTTTTCTTTGATCAGGCTGAAGGCGGCCTGACGATACTCGATCGCGTCTTCGGCGCTGTTGAAGGCGCCATCGGCTGCGGCAGCATGAGCGCTGGCCAGAGCGAGAGTAAGAGCAATACAGGTGCGTTTCATCGCGGTTCGTCCTTGTTGTTATTGGTGATTAATGTGTGGTCACCGCCCGATTCTAAAGAAGCTTTGCTGCACAGACCAGTCTCCCGAAGTAACACAATGTTGTGAATTGGCTCACGGTTTCAGTGAATGGCTCTGGCCGATGTACCGTTGTAATGGTGTACTGCGACGCCAGTACGCATTGGGGAGACATCATGGAGAACGCGCGTTGGCATTCTGTGCTGGAACTGGTTTCCCAGCCCCGGGCCAGTGAAGACACGGCATTGTTGCTGGGCATGCTGCTCAGTCACGATGAGCGGGAAGCGATCGGAGGCCGCCTGGCGGTGTTTCGCGCCCTGCTGGACGGGCAACAGAGTCAGCGACAGATTGCCGCAAACCTGGGGGTGAGCATTGCCACCATTACCCGGGCCTCCAACAACCTGAAAACCATGTCTGAGACAGAGCGTACGCTGCTGTCCCGTCTGATCCTATAACGACAAAATCCCATCGACGGAGTGCCATCAATGTCTGATGTAGCCGCGGTATCCGCCGCCCCCCAAACCCAGCGCCTGCCCGGAATTCTCGGCGGTGCCATGATCGTAGCCGGAACCTCTATTGGTGCCGGTATGTTTGCCCTGCCGGTGTACAGCGCCGGGATGTGGTTTGGCTTGTCGATGGTGCTGATGGTGGTCAGCTGGTTTTGCGCCTACAGTTCCAGCCTCTATCTGGCGGAGTCCAGTCAGCACTACCGTGATGGTGCCAGCTACTCCACCATCGCCGAAGACACGTTGGGCAAGGCGGGCAAGCTGTTTGCGACCGGCACCGTGGCTTTTGTCTGCTTTATTCTTCTGTACGCCTACATCTCCGGTGGCAGCTCCGTGGTGTCCAAAACCGCCAGCAGCGCATTGGGCCTCAGCCTGAGCCAAAGCAGCTCTGCAGTGCTGTTTGGCGTGCTGTTTGGTGCTGTGGTGCTGCTCGGCAGTCGAGCAGTGGATCGCATCAGCACCATTATGCTGGGCGGTATGGTACTGACCTTCTTCGGCTCCACCACCATGCTGGCGGGCAACGCCGAACCGGCACTGCTGTTCCCGGACCTGGGCATTGGCGACACCATGCCTTACCTGTGGTTGGCCATTCCGGTGATGGTGACCAGCTTTGGTTTCCACGGCACCGTGCCCTCTCTGGTGAAGCATTACCGCAAGGACGTGGGCCGGGTGCGTCTGGCCATCCTGGCCGGCACGGTACTGACCATGGTGGTGTACCTGTTCTGGCAGCTGGCGATCATGGGCAACGTACCCCGTGAGCAGTTTGGCCAGGTCATCGCGGAGGGCGGCAACGTGGCCACGCTGATTGCAGCGGTGGGGCAGTCTACCGATGTGTCCGGCGTGGAAGCGGCGCTGATCATCTTTGGCAACCTCGCTCTGGCCAGCTCCTTCCTGGGCGTGGCACTGGGCCTGGTGGATCTGGTGAAAGACTGGTTCAAGCTGGACGACAGCATGAAGAGCACTCTGCTGGCGGGCGCGCTGACCTTCCTGCCGCCCATCGTGCTGGGTGCCATGTTCCCGCACGGTTTTATCAAAGCCATTGGCTTTGCCGCCCTGGCGGCATCCATCTTTGTGCTGGTACTGCCGCCGCTGATGGCGCTGGTGCTTCGCCGCCGTGGCCAGACCGAAGGGTTTCAGACCCGAGGCGGTACCCTGCGCCTGAAGCTGGTGCTGGCGTTTGGCCTGCTGGCGGTGGGTGTGGAAGTGGTGAACCAGTTCGGTGCTCTGCCCAAGTTTGGCTAAGTTGCATTAACCTGGCTAAAGACAACGCCGCCCATCTGGGCGGCGTTTTTGTTTACGGCAGAAGCATCGGGCAATCCGGTGGGACAACCAGCTTCAGTGCGCTGGGTACCACCTCGAAGCGTATGACGTTGGCACTGACGGGTTCCCCATCAAGATTGATGGGCACGGGCTCAGCGCCCCGATATTCGGCCCAGGGCACCTGCATCCACTTGACGTACTGATTTTCAGGCCGCGGTTGGCGGATCTCTGCCAGCACCTGATCCAATGCCGCGGGCGGAAAGGCCAGCAGCGAAACCACTTCGAGCAGTCCATCGTTGATCCGGGCGTTGGGGCAGAGTACCTGGCCACCGCCCGCCTGCCGGCCATTGCCAACGGCACCGACGATGGCGGCGGCTTCCAATTTGCCGATGGGGGTTTCCAGGGTGCCCTGATAGGGCGAGAAGCGCAGCGCCTGAAGCAGGCCATTGAGGGTGTAAGCGCCGCCGCCAAGGAAATTTTTGAGGGCGACCGGGGTGGTGGCAGTGATTTGGGCGCCGAAACCGCCTGTGGCCATATTGATAAAGTGGTGCTCATTGGCGCGCACCACGTCCACCTCAACCGCCTCCCCCTGCTGTGCCAGGGCCAGAGCCTCTGCAGGTTTGTCCGGGATGCCACAGCCCCGGGCAAAGTCGTTAGCCGTCCCCAGTGGCAGCACCGCCATCTCCGGGCGCTGGGTCTCGGGGTAAGCCATCAGGGCGGACGCCAGCTCGTTGACGGTGCCGTCGCCGCCGCCGGCCACCAGTCGCTTGCAGCCCTCCCGGATCGCTTCGGCCACCAGACGTTCAACATCGCCTCCCTCCCAGGTCACCCGCACTTCCACCGGCCCGGATCCCCGGGCTTGCAGGATCGCCTCTCTGACCACGGGCAGGCCCGCTTTCTTGCCGTTCAGAATGATTCGCATGGCACCTTTCTCCGCGTCCGATGTTTCAAGGGTAACGGCTTATGGAAAAAACGCCCGACGGGGTCGGGCGTTTGTGGTCAGATGGAGTAGAAGTAGTAGATCTGGGCTTTCATGCGAATTACGATGCCACGGATCACATCCAGGAAGTTCAGGAAGCTGATGGGTTTCTCGCCGCTGATCCAGGCCAGTCCTACCGCGCCGACGGGAATGTCATAGCCGTTTGGCTCCACCAGCTTCAGACGAACGAAGTGGTGTTTGTTCTGGACATTGGCGCCGGTGGTCTGGCGAACGTTGTCCTCCAGCGCAACCAGTCGGCCCTGGGCCTCACCGGTGGCCTCGACGATGCCCTCCACTTCCGCCTGGAACACCTTACCCGGGTAGACCGGAGAGGCAAACTCCGCCTGCTGGCCCACCTTCACATTGCGGATGGCCTGATGATTCACCCGCATCAACACGTACTTCTCATCGGTGTACATCTGCAACCGGGGGGCCCGGGCCACCAGTTGCCCTTCCCGCATCAGGAAGTTGGTCACGTAGCCGTTTGATGGGGCATAGATCCTGGTCTGGCTGAGGTTCCATTCGGCCTGGGCCAGACGTTCCTCGGCACTGGCCACGGCCACCTTGGCGCTTTCCGCATCCAGGCGGCGCTGATGAATCGCCAGCTTGGCCTGGTCGGCATTCAGTACGTCTTTTTCGCGCTGGGCAACCAGTGCTGTCAGCTGCGCTTCGGCAGCGGCAACGGCGTTGCGCTGCTCATCAAACTGGCTTTCGGTGATGGTGTGGGCCACCGCCGCATTCTGCTCCTCGTAGCGGCGCAGGGTGGCGCGCTTCCAGCTGAGATCCTGCTCGGCGGCAGTGATGCGGTTTTCAGTGATGGTGATCTCTTTCAGTGCGGCCTTATGATCGCTCACGGCGATGGCGATCGCTTCCACCGCACTGTCGTGAGCAACGTGCTTGGCGTCGAGATTGACCTGCTCCTGATTCACCGCAATCCGGTATGGCTCATCTTCAAGCTCATAGACCAGCTGGCCCTTTTCCAGCCGCTGGTTGGGCTGAATGTGGATGGCGGAAACCTGTCCCTGGATCTGCGATGAGCCGGGACGAAGCTGGATATGGGGCGACTGCACCAGAGAGCCCCCGGAGATGTCCATCGGGGTGTAGTTGAGCAGGCCAACCCAGACAAACAGCAACCAGCCGCCGCCACCGAGGTAGGCAAAGCCCTTGGTGTAGGTGTTCCAGGGCATGCCAATGAGGCGCAACAGATAGATGAAGAGGGCCCATACGGCCAAGCCTTCAAGCATGGTCCACCTCCTTCTGCGCCGAATCCGTCGTGGCGGCCGGTGATTCGTGCCAGATGTCCCGGACCCGACGCAGGATCTGAGCGCCGTCGAGGAAGGCGAGGATCACCGCCAGCACCCAGACCCAATGCCAGATAAACCCTATCCAGGTGAGCACCGTGATAAGCCCCATCTGCTGATGACGTCGCTTATTGGCGTGACTGATAGGCAGTTCGTGGATCTTCCAAAATCCGTAGGCCAGTGCGGCAACGGTGCCGAGCATCACGACGGACGCCATCACATGCAGGCCAGTGTCAAAGCCGGTGTCCACAAACGGCATACTCATCAGGCTCATAGGGTTTCCTCAGGGTAAACGGCCGCTCAGTATCTCCGTGGCGGAAAAGGTCTCAATATCCATGGATAGATCCCATTACATTGGTGCATCATTCGATATTATCTGTCCGTGGAGAAGGGAGGGCTTTCGCATGTCCATGGAGATGGCGTTTACCCGGACGCTGATGATCAAGCCGGTACTGGAAGGGGTCGCGCAATACTATGGGGTGTTACCGGGTGACCTGGGCATACCTGAGCGCCTGTTGATGGAGCCGATGAGTTGCGTGCCAATGCCGGATCTGGCGTTATGGTACGAGCAGATTGAAGCGCGTACTGGCGACCCGCTGTTTCTGCTTAAGGCTCTGGAGCATCAGGAGATTGAAGCGCTGGGGCCGGTGGGGCAGTGGTACGTATCCGCACCGGATCTGGCCACCACGTTACGACGAGTCAACTACAGCAGTAATGCATTGCAGTCCGGCCTGTCCGCTTATGGCGCTCAGTCTGGCCGGATCTTCAAGTGGTGCTTTGATAATCCCTTTGCCCAGGGGGCGGCCAAGTTTCACGACGGCTGTCGCAAAGTGATGCTGGTGCGGCAGATCCTGCGCCACTATCCGGGCGGAGAGGCGCCCTGGCTGCGTCTGAGGTTGCCGGGTTCAAGCCGGGATACGTCCCGATTGCGAGATCATTTCGAGTGCGACGTGGAGGTGGGGGCAGGCCAGACCGAAGTCTGGATGCCGATGGAGCTGATGACCCGCTCCCGGCGTGCCGCCAAAGCGCTGCCCAATACCCAGCAGCTGGTGCTGGATGATCTGCTCAATATGCCCAGTCACACCGACATCGCCAAAGCCTTCTACGAAATGGTGAACTACAGCCGCCACTACGGTCTGCCAAGCATCGGCTTTATCGCCCGGCGTTATGGCCTGTCAGAGCAGCAACTGCAACGCCGTCTGCAGCGGTTTGGCTGGAGCTTCAGCTCAATTGTCAGCTACGTGTTGTTTAACCAGGCGGTGCGTTATCTGCAGGAAGGGATGAGCGTGTCCGACACCGCCCGTTATCTGGGCTACAACAACGTGCAGAGCTTCAGCAAAGCCTTTGCCCGTCAGCGAGGACTGACGCCAACCCAATACCAGCAGGAGTTGTCCCAGCGACAAAAAAGCCCACCGTAAGGTGGGCTTTTTCAGCGATTCAGCGCTTAGTGGTGGCCGTGGCCACCGCAGCAGTCGTCGCCTTTGCTGCACTCGCCGGAGCCGCCACAGCATTCGTGGTCGTCTTCGTCGTGGCTGCCACAACCGCCGCCACAGCAACCGCCAGCCGCGTGAACGTGGCCGTGCGCACGCTCCTCTTCGGTGGCTTCGCGAACTTCAACGATCTCCACTTCGAAGTTCAGGGTCTGGCCTGCCATCGGGTGGTTACCATCAACCACGACAGAGTCGTCTTTCACTTCGACGACCACAACCGGGCGCGGGCCCTGGTCGGTTTCGGCCATGAAGCGCATACCCGGCATGATCTCTTCAATGCCGCCGAACGCTTCCAGCGGTACGTCCTGCTTCAGGTCTTCGTCATATTCGCCGTAGGCGTCAGCCGGGGCCACAGTGGCACTCAAGGTGTCACCAGCCTGCTTGCCGTCCAGCTCGCGCTCCAGACCCGGGATCAGGTTGTGGGCGCCATGCAGGTATTGCATCGGCTCTGCGCCGAAAGATTCTTCTACCAGTTGGCCCTGGTCGTCTTTCAGACGGTAGTGCAGGGTCACAACGGTGTTGGCGTCGATCTTCATTCGACCTCCTGAGTGCGTGAAAACGCGCATCATACGGGATCCCCGGCACGGCTGCTAGGATCCCGCTCGCGATCTGGGTTCAGGGCCTCAATCGGCAGCTCTGCGGGTAGGGGTAGAGGTCCGGAAACTGCCCCGCCTGGATGCCTTCTTTTAACCCTTGCCAGTATTCCTGGGTCAGCAAATCCTTGTGGTGGGCCATAAAGGCCTTTCGCACCGTCGCCTTGCTCAGCAGGAAGCGGCCGAACTCTTCCGGAAACACGTCCATTGGGCCCACGGAGTACCAGGGCTCCGCCGCCCACTCATCCTCGGGATAGCGGGGCGGTGGAATGATGCGGAAGTTGCATTCCGTCATGTAGCTGATTTCGTCATAGTCGTAGAACACCACACGGCCATGGCGGGTAACGCCGAAGTTCTTGAACAGCATGTCGCCGGGAAAGATGTTGGCGGCGGCCAGTTGCTTAATCGCTTTGCCGTAATCCTCGATGGCCGCGGCGAGCTGGTCTTCGTCTGCGTCGTCCAGATACAGATTCAGCGGTGTCATGCGACGCTCTACGTAAAGGTGTTTGATGATCACCTGGGTGTCGGTCAGTTCCACCTCGGAAGCGGCATCGGCCAGCAGCTCCTCAATCAAAGCGTCACTGAAGCGATGGCGGGGGAACACGAAGTTGCTGTAGGCGTGGGTGTCGGCCATACGGCCGACCCGGTCATGCTGCTTAACCAGCGCATACTTGGCTTTGACCTGAGTTTTGTTGCTGTCTTTGGGCGGGGTGAACTCGTCCTTGATCACCTTAAACACGATGTCCAGTGAGGGCAGGGTGAACACCGTCATCACCATACCCTTGATGCCGGGGGCAGCGACAAACTGGTCCCGGCTTTGATTAAGATGATGCAGGAAAGCCCGGTAAAACTCGGTTTTGCCGTGCTTCTGAAGGCCGATGGCGCTGTACAGTTCGGCCCAGGTTTTGTGCGGCATCAACTCCTTAAGGTAGCGAACCAACGCTCCCGGTGTTTGGGTGGAGACCATAAAGTACGCCCGGGTGAAGCTGAATACGATGGAGATTTCGTCCTCGTTGGTCAGCAGGGCGTCGATATGCAGGCCATCGTCGCCATGACGAATGGGCAGGATAATGGGCACAAAGCCGGAAGGCCCCAATAAGCGGCCCACCAGGTAAGCGCCCTTATTGCGGTAAAACACGCTGTCCACCAGTTCCAGCCGGGTCAACTCCTGAGTGGCCACCTGAGGCTGTAATCGCGCCCAAACCAGCGCCAGGTCGGCGTCAATGTTGGCGAAGTGGGCGCCGAAACGCTTGGGCTGGATCAGCTGCCTGAAGGCGGCGATGGGGTCGGGCTGGAGATCGATGGTCTGGCTCAGACGCTCGGGCCGAAAGGGAGCACGTACGGTGTTGCCGGCGTGAATATACAGGTGCTGATTATCCAGACCTCGATGACGAAACAGGCGGGAGAAAACCGAGTTGAAAAAGGTCTCCGCAAGTTCAGCCTGGGGGTGGCCCAGCACCAGCCTGCTGTAGGCGTTCTTGGTGTTGCGCCAAAGCTCCGTGGAGATCACCGGCTTATCGAGCATCTGAATCAGCTCACGGGTGGTCTCATTGACCCGCTCACTGTAAAAACGGATGCGCTCCTTCTGGGCATCCTGAACGGCGGCCCAGTCGGCCCGGGCGAAGCGGTCTCGTGCCGCCACGGTTGTGCGGGTAAACAAGCGGTAGTGTTTATCGAATCCGGCCAGGATGCGATAGGCCAGTTGGGTGGGTAAGCGCCTATCCATGGCCACCTCCAAAAATGATGGACTCTGGGTTCTAACCTAACCGTCGATGATTGGCTTAACAATAGCGGCGGCGATTGGCATCGTCTGGGGATCAGGCTACCCTTGCCACCGATTTGAATCGCATCATTGGTTTTTGGGAGGCGTGATGGCCGAGCTGATCTTTATCCTGGTGTCCCCGGCTCGGGGCGAAAACGTCGGAGCGGCGGCCCGCGCGATGAAAACCATGGGGTTTTCCCACCTTCGGGTGGTGGGCTCTGAAGCCCATCAGAGTGAACAGGCCAGCTGGGTGGCCCATGGCTCGCAGGAGATCCTGGAGCAGGCCCAGGCTTACGCCACACTGGCGGAAGCGCTGGCGGATGTGGACCTGTCCCTGGCGACCACCGCCCGCCGCCGGGGCGATAAGCGCCGACTGCACACCCCGGCTGAAGCCGCCGCGCAGGTGCGCTCACTGGCAAGCAGTGTGGGCAGAGTGGCACTGGTGTTTGGCTGCGAAGAGTCCGGCCTCTCCAACGAGGATCTGGCGCTGGTGGACCTGCTGACCACCATTCCGCTGGTGAACCCCTATCCCTCTCTCAATCTGGGTCAGGCGATCATGCTGTACGCCTATGAGTTTTCTCAGGCGCAGCTGGAGCAGGAAACGGATGCCGACCCCAAGCAGTTTTCAGCGTTGAAAGCCCGCACTCAGGGTTTGCTGGATAAGCTGGGTGTGGCGGAAGAGGAGCCGTTGCGCCGCTGGGCCGCAGACAGTCTTGGCACCCTGTCACAGCGCGATGTGGCGATGCTGCATCTGCTTATTGGTGATATTGAGAAAACCATAACCAAATAGCCGTTGACTTTTCTCCCCCCCTAAGCGAGTGTAAAAAAACTACATAATTCAGGAAACGCCAGTGCAGTGCATTCTGGGCTTCGGCCTAAACCGTCAGACCACCATTACCACCATTACCACCACCGACAGGTTGGGGGCGGGCTGACAGCACCCTGGATTCAGCAAAATCCAAAACAACAAGCCCGCTCCTTCCGAGCGGGCTTGTTGCGTTTTAGACGGTTCGTAAGGCAGCAGAGGGATAGGGAGTTCAACAATGAAAGTGATGAAATTCGGCGGATCCTCGTTAGCGGACGCCGCCCGACTGCAGGAAGTGGCCGCCCTGGCTCTGGCAGAAGCTCAGGCTTTCGGGGTGATGCTGGTGGTGTCGGCACCCGGTGGCGTAACCAATCTGCTGGAAGCCGCTGCATTGGCGGCCGTGTCTGGCGAGCGGGCGGATCTTTCCGAGCTGTCCGGCCGAATCGAGGGGCTGCTGGCGGATCTGGCCCCGATGCTTTCCGTGCCCGCTCACGAGCGGCTGCTGGCGGAGTGGCAGGCAGAGCGCGCTCAGCTGCAGCGCTGGCTTGATGGGGTGGCCCTGTTGGGGCGCTGCCCCGATGAGGTGATGGCGCAGGTGTTGGTGACCGGCGAGCGACTGTCCGTGGCTTGCCTCAAGGCACTGATGGCAAAACGGGGAGGCGACGCCGGAGTGGTGGACCCTCGTCAATACTTCGTGGCCGAAGGGGCGCCGCTGTCGGCGCAGGTCCAGATTGAACCCAGCCGTGCCCGTCTTGCTCAACTGGATCTGGGGGCCCACCGGATCTGGCTGATGCCCGGCTTTACTGCGGCCAATGCCGATGGCGAGACCGTGACCCTGGGACGTAATGGCTCCGACTACTCTGCTGCGGTACTGGCGGCCTGCCTGCACGCCGATCTCTGCGAAATCTGGACCGACGTGGACGGCGTCTACAACGTTGACCCACGCCTGATCCCGGAAGCGCAGCTGCTGGACAGCCTGAGCTATCAGGAAGCGATGGAACTCTCTTACTTTGGTGCCAAAGTGTTGCACCCCCGCACCATCGCGCCCATCGCCCAGCATCAAATCCCCTGCCGGATCCGCAATACCCTGAACCCCTCTGCGCCCGGCACTCTTATCCATGCCCGTACCACTCCGTCGCGGTCGCTGGTAAAGGCGATAAGCCACCTGGAAGGGCAAACCATGGTCTCCGTTTCCGGCCCCGGCATGAAGGGGATGGTGGGGATGGCGGCGCGGGTATTCGATGCCATGGCCCATGCCCGCATCTCCATTGCCCTGATCACCCAGAGCTCGTCCGAGTACAGCATCTCGTTCTGCATCGACTCGGCGCTGGCTGGCCCGGCCCGGGCAGCCCTGGCCGCTGAGTTTGAGCTGGAGTTGAAGCAGGACCTGCTGGAACCGATCGAAATGCGACATGGCCTGGCCATCGTCTCCTTGATTGGCGACGGCATGCGCACCCGTAAAGGGGTGGCGGCCCGCTTCTTCCGCTCGCTGGCGCAGGCCAACCTGTCGGTGGTGGCGATCGCACAGGGCAGCTCAGAGCGGGCGATCTCGGCGGTGGTGGATGACGCTCATGCCGCCTCCGCTCTGCGTTTGTGCCATCAGAATTTCTTCGACAGCCGCCACTACATCGATGTGGTGCTGATTGGTGCCGGTAACGTGGGTGGCGAACTGGTGCGGCAGATTGAGTCACAGCAGGAGGCGCTGTCGGAACAGAACATCGCGATTCGCCTGTGCGGGGTGGCCAACTCCCGGCAGATGCAGCTGTGCGCGTCCGGCCTGGCGCTGGCGCAATGGCGGGATGACTTGAAGCAGAACGGTGAAGCGCTGGATCTGGAGCGCCTGCTGGCGTTCGCTGAAGATGCCCGCCTGGTCAACCCGGTGCTGGTGGACTGCACCGCCGAACAAAGCCTGGCGGATCGCTACCTGGATGCGCTGAGTGCCGGTTGGCATGTGGTTACCCCGAATAAGAAAGCCAACACCGGTGACTGGGAAACCTACCAGGCACTGCGGCAGGTGGCGCGGGATAATCGCCGTCAGTTCCTCTATGAAACCAATGTGGGGGCGGGCCTGCCGGTGATCGACAACCTGCAGGGCCTGCTTCGTGCCGGCGACAGCCTGAAGCGCTTTGAAGGCATTCTTTCCGGCTCGCTTTCCTACATCTTTGGGCTGCTGGAGGAGGGCGACTCCTTATCCGAGGCGACTATGAAGGCCAAAGCCAAGGGCTTTACCGAACCGGACCCGCGGGACGACCTGTCCGGTATGGATGTGGCCCGCAAGGTGTTGATCCTGGCCCGCGAGGCCGGTATGGCACTGGAGCTGGATCAGGTCGAAGTGGAAAGCGTGCTGCCAGCAGAATTTGATGCCAGTGGCGATGTGGCGTGCTTTATGGCCCGTCTGCCTGAGGCGGACGCCGCATTGGCGGAGCGGATCCGCGCCGCCGCAGAGCGCAACGAAGTGCTGCGCTATGTGGGCAGCATCGATGAATCCGGGCGTTGCAAAGTGAGCCTCCAGGCGGTCGGCCCGGGCCATCCGCTTTACAGCATCAAGGGCGGGGAGAACGCGCTGGCATTCTACAGCCGCTACTACCAGCCACTGCCCTTTGTCCTGCGCGGTTACGGCGCCGGCACTGAGGTGACCGCCGCGGGCGTGTTTGCCGACGTGCTGCGGACACAGTCCTGGCAGAAGGAGGCGTGATATGGCGGTAACCGTTTATGCTCCCGCTTCCATGGGCAACGTCTCGGTCGGGTTCGATCTGCTGGGCGCCGCGCTGGCTCCGGTGGATGGGTCACTACTGGGTGACCGGGTCAGCGTGTCAGAGGGGCAACAGGGTCTGGAGCTGCGCTGCTGCGGCCCTTACGTCGATGTGCTTCCGGCGGACCCGGCGAACAACATTGTGCGGCGTTGCGCTGAGCGATACGTCGAAAAGCTGGGGCTGGAAGTGCCCGGACTGGTGCTCACTCTGGAGAAAAATCTGCCCATCGGCAGTGGGCTGGGCAGCAGCGCCAGTTCGGTGGTGGCGGCCCTGGGTGCATTGAATCAGTATTTCGGCTCGCCGCTGGATGAGCAGGAACTGCTGCATCTGATGGGGGAGCTGGAAGGGGAGATCTCCGGCAGTATCCACTATGACAACGTGGCCCCCAGCTATCTGGGGGGACTGCAATTGATGTTGCCTGAACGCGCTCAGCCGCTGCCCGGGTTTGATCATTGGTACTGGGTGGTGGCTTATCCGGGCATCACCCTGTCGACGGCCAAGATGCGGGCGCTGTTGCCAGAGTCGGTACCGATGCGCACCGCCATCCGTTTTGGCCAGCAGCTGGCGGCCTTTGTGGATGCCTGCCACCGGCAGGATGAACCCACCGCACTGGCGATGCTGCGGGATGTGCTGGCGGAGCCCCACCGGGCGGCGCACATTCCCGGTTATCAGGCCGCCCGTGGACATCTGGCGGAGCTGGGCTGCCCGGCGGTGGGGATCTCCGGCTCCGGCCCCACCCTGTTTGCGGTGGCCCGGGGGAAAGCGCAGGCTCTGGCGGCAGCGGACTACCTGCAACAACATTACGTAATGAATGAACGAGGCCTGGTGCGGGTTTGCGCGCTGGCGCCAGAGGGAATCCAGGTTTGGCAAGAGGACGTGATTAATGGAGCTTTATAACCTCAAGCAGCCCGAAGAAAGGGTCAATTTCGCCGAAGCGGTTAAGCGCGGGCTGGGGCAGGATCAGGGCTTATTCTTTCCTGCGGCCATTCCCCGGCTGGCGTTGGACGAGTCCTTCTGGCAAGCCAGCTTTCTGGAGCGGGCCGAGCAGGTGCTGGGCGCCTTGCTGGCGGAAGAGCTGGGGCAGGAAAACGTCAGTGCGCTGGTGCGGGACGCGTTCCATTTTCCCCTGCCGCTGGTGCCGGCCAGCGCCAAGCAATACGCGCTGGAGCTGTTTCATGGCCCGACCCTGGCGTTCAAGGACTTTGGCGCACGGTTTCTGGCCCGCACCCTGAGTCTGGTGGCGCGTGACACCCCCATGACCATTCTCACCGCCACGTCTGGCGACACCGGTGCGGCCGTGGCGGACGCCTTCTTTGGCCTGCCCAATATCCGGGTGGTAGTGCTGTATCCGGACGGTGGCATCAGTGAACTGCAGGAGAAGCTGTTCTGTACCCTGGGAGAGAACATCCATACCGTGGCAGTGGATGGCAGCTTTGATGATTGCCAGGCGATGGTGAAGGCGGCGTTTTCCGACAGCGCGCTGAAAGCGGAATATGGCCTCACTTCCGCCAACTCCATCAACATCGCCCGTTTGCTGGCGCAGACCGTTTACTACTTTGAGGCGCTGGCCCAGTTGCCGGAAGCGGAGCGGGAGCAGGCGGTGTTTGCGGTGCCCTCCGGAAACTTTGGCAACCTGACGGCGGGCCTGCTGGCGAAAGCGATGGGCGCGCCGATTAAGCGCTTTATTGCCGCCACCAACAGCAACGACACCGTGCCCCGTTATCTGCAGAGCGGTGAATGGGTGCCAGGGCCGGTGCACGCGACGCTGTCCAATGCGATGGACGTGACCAGCCCCAATAACTGGCCTCGTGTTGAGGCGTTGTTTGCGCGCGAAGGGTGGCCGCTGGCGGCGCTGGGGGCAGAACGGGTGTCCGAGCCAGAAACCGAAGCGCGTCTGCAGGCGATGTACGCTGAGGGTTACCTGAGCGAGCCGCACGCGGCGGTGGCCAGTGAAGCGCTGGTGCGTCAGTTGGCTGAGAATGAGGTGGGCGTGTTTCTGGGCACCGCGCATCCGGCCAAGTTCCAGAGCGCGGTGGAGCAGGTGTTGTCGATCGATCTGCCGCTGCCTCAGCCGTTGGCGGCGGTTCAGGATAAGCCGATCCTCAGTGAACGGTTACCGGCAGACGCCGCCGCTCTGAAAGCCCTGCTGAAAGCGAGGCTCTGAGAATCCGCGTCGCTCGGGGCGGTGTCTTATCACCGCTCTGAGCTGTTCATTTTCGTTCAAGGCTGTAAAGCCACTGAATCTCCTCGGCCCATCGGCTGGAATCGATGGTCTCCAATACCATCGGAATGCCGACGGTCGAGGGGTGATTCATCAAAAACGCGAACACCGCCGTGCCCAATTCACCCTGGTCCAGCGTGTGGTGGCGGTCTACCCGGCTGCCCAAAGGGGACTTTGAGCCGTTCAGGTGCATTCCCTGGAGGTAATTCAGACCGACGATACGGTCGAATTCGTCAAACGTGGCTTCGCAGGCCGCCTCGGTGCGCAGATCGTACCCGGCGGCAAAGGTGTGGCAGGTATCCAGGCAGACGCCCACCCGGGATTTGTCCTCAACCCCTTCTATGATCTCGGCCAGTTGCTCGAAGCGATGGCCCAGATTGCTGCCCTGCCCGGCGGTGTTCTCAATCACCGCCATCACTCCCTGAGTCTGATCCAGTGCCAGATTGATGGATTCGGCAATGGTCCTGAGACAGTGCGTTTCGCTGACCTGACGCAGGTGGCTGCCGGGATGAAAATTGAGCCGGTTCAGGCCCAGCTGCATACAGCGTTGCATCTCATCAATAAAGGCATCGCGGGAACGCAACAGCGCGTCCGGGTCCGGGTGGCCGAGGTTAATCAGGTAACTGTCGTGGGGCAGGATCTGGTCCGGCCCATACCCATGAGCCTCACAGGCTGATTTAAAACGATCAATGCTCTCTGTGGTCAGTGGCTTGGCCTGCCAGCGGCGTTGGTTTTTGGTGAACAGGGCGAAGGCCCGGGCTCCGATGGCTGCTGCGTTGGCGGGGGCGTTTTCTACACCACCGCTGGCACTGACGTGGGCTCCAATGGTTCTCATAGCGTCTCCTGATCTGATGCGGCGATGCTACGGTTGGCGCATCGGCGGTGCAAGCCCAAATGGAGCTTGTTATCCTGAGCCCCTATTGCAAATTTTCGGGTGTGGGAGCCTTCTGTGCAGATCCAGAACCAGTGGCATCAATTCCTCGGGCCGGTGAAATCCGAGCCCTATTTTCAACAGATGATGGGCCAGCTGGCCGAGTGGCGTGAGCAGGGGCAGGTGATCTACCCGCCGGCAGACCAGGTGTTCGAGGCGTTCCGTCGCACCGATTTCGATCAGATCAAAGTGGTGATATTGGGGCAGGACCCCTACCACGGCCCCAATCAGGCCCATGGTCTGTGCTTCTCCGTACAGCCTGGCATCAAAACGCCCCCTTCTCTGGTCAACATCTATAAAGAGTTGGCCAGCGACATCCCGGACTTCACCATTCCTGAACACGGTTATCTGGCCCACTGGGCCGATCAAGGCGTGCTGCTGTTGAATACGGTACTGACCGTGAACGCCGGGCAGGCACATTCCCATGCGTCACTGGGTTGGGAAACCTTTACTGATGGGGTGATTGAGCTGATCAATGCCCAACGTGATGGGGTGGTGTTCCTGCTGTGGGGCAGCCACGCCCAGAAGAAAGGCCGTCATATCGACACCGACAAGCACTTTGTTTTGAAAGCTCCCCATCCTTCACCGCTGTCTGCCCATCGCGGGTTTCTCGGTTGCCGCCACTTTTCTCAGACCAATGAGATCCTGGCGAAATTGGGCAAAACCCCTATCGACTGGCAGCCTCAGTTGCCGGAAATGGGTTGATCCAGCGCAAGGACCTTGGCGGATTTTTCGCACACAGTGAAGGCACTGGCTAAGATCAAAGCTTATGAGACAAAAGCTTAGGAGGGGCGATGCTAGCAAGGATCCACACTGATCATGCCCACATTTCCACTCTGCTTTCAGTGCTGGCCGGTAAGGCACAGCGCCTGAAAGCGGGACAGGAAGTGAACCTTTCTGTGGTTCGGGATGTGGTGGACTATCTGCAGCGCTATGCGGATCAGAGTCACCACCCGATGGAAGACATCCTGTATCAGTACTACCTGGATAAGGTGGGAGATACGCAGCAGGGAGAGGTTCATCGGCTGGCGATTGAACACGGGAAGTTACGGGAGGCGACGGATCAACTGTTCGACACCCTGAACATGATCCTCAATGATGCCGTGGTGCCTCGTGAGCGCCTGATTGAGGATATTGAGGATTTTGTTGCCCTTCAGCGTAACCATCTGGAGCAGGAAGAGGTGAGGGTATTGCCCTTGCTGGAACGCAGTTTGGGTGAGCAGGACTGGGAGCAGATCCATCGGCTTGTCGCCAGTAAACTGGTGGATGATCCCCTTTTTGGTGAAACCGGTGATCGCGAGTTTGAGGACCTGCGAGCCTACCTGATGGAAGCCGATTCCGGCCAGTAAGGCATAAAAAAACGCCCCGCGATGCGGGGCGTTTTTGTTGATTCGGTCAGAACTCAAGAAGCTCTTCGCCGCAGTCCGTGCAGAAGTCGATGCCTTCCAGCTCCTTACGCAGGCGCTGGCGCTCTTTCAGGGCTTCAATCTCGCGCCACTTGCGCTTTTTGCTGCCTCGAGAGCGTGTCGGCTTCTCAACAACACTGCCTTCTGGTGAGCCGTAATCCAAACGTTCCATATCACTCCCCCCTGAGCTTCTTTTTTGTTCAAGTTGGATATACCACAGTCAAAAAAGAGTGTGCAACACCGATGTTGCAAAAGTGTTGCGAAGCCCGGGGAGAGATCCACTATTTCAGTTGGCCCTGACGGAATATCGTGATCAGGCTGGCGGTGGAGCTGTCCTGGTCCAGTTTGGGCTGTTCAGTTTCCAGTTCATCCAGAATGGCATTGCCCAGAACCTTACCCAGTTCCACGCCCCACTGATCGAAGGAGTTGATGCCCCAGACGGCGCCCTGAACAAAGGTGCGGTGTTCATACAGCGCCACCAGTGCACCCAGGGTGTGGGGGGTCAGCTTGTCCATCAGCAGCGTGTTGCTGGGCTTATTGCCCGGCATCACTTTATGGCGGGCCAGTTCTGCAGTGGCCGCTTCGCTCAGGCCTTTGCCGGCCAGTTCCGCTTCGGCTTCGGCCTGGGTCTTGCCCTGCATCAGCGCCTGAGTCTGCGCCAGGCAGTTGGACGCCAGCATGGCGTGGTGACGGCCCAGTGGGTTGTGGCTTTGCAGCGGCAAAATGAAATCCGCCGGGATGACGCCGCTGCCCTGATGCAGTAACTGGTGGTAGGCGTGCTGGCCGTTGGTGCCTTCGCCGCCCCAGATGACCGGGCCGGTCGCGTAATCAACGGCACTGCCGTCTTTGCGGACGCCTTTGCCGTTGCTTTCCATGTCCAGCTGCTGAACGTAGGCCGGAAGCCCACGCAGGTAGTGATCGTAAGTGAGGATCACCTGGCTGCCGCTGTCGAAGAAGTTGGTGTACCAGAGCGACAGCAAGCCCATCAGGGCCGGCATGTTCTGCTCAAGTGGCGCGGTGCGGAAATGGGTGTCCATCGCTTCGGCGCCTTCCAGCAGGGCGTTGAAGTGATCAAATCCCACCAGCAGGGCGATCGGCAGGCCGATGGCCGACCACAGCGAGTAGCGGCCGCCAACCCAATCCCACATGGGATACACGTTTTCCGCTTTAATGCCGAACGCCTCGGCCGCCGGCACATTGGCGCTGATCGCCACGAAATGCTGACCAATGGCGGACTCCGGTGCGCCACTGTCGAGGAACCACTGTCGGGCACTCTCGGTGTTGGTGAGCGTTTCCTGAGTGGTAAAGGACTTGGAGGACATCAGGATCAATGTCCGTTTGGGGTCCAGCTTCTTCAGCTTTTCGGTCAGTGCGGTACCGTCAATGTTGGCCACAAAGTGGCAGCGGAGGTCGCCTCGCCAGTACGGACGCAGCGCTTCGCTCATGATCTTGGGGCCGAGGAAAGAGCCACCAATGCCGATGCTGACCACGTCGGTAAAGGCTTCGCCGGTGTATCCCTTCCAGCTTTGATCGTGGATCGACTCAACGAACGCCTTCATCCGCTTCAGGGTAGCGCGAACTTCGGCAGCGGCGTCTTCATCCTGTGCCTGAATGCTGCCTTCGCCACGATAACGCAGGGCAGTATGCAGTACCGGGCGGCCTTCGGTGTTGTTGATCACCTCGCCGCGGAACATGGCGTCCCGCAGGGCTTCGACGCCGGTTTCCCGTGCCAGCTGACAAAGCAACGCCAGGGTGTCATCGGTGATGCGGTTCTTGGCGTAATCCAGGAACAGGCCGGCGGCCTTGAGCTGATAACGCTCAGCCCGCTTTGGATCCTGGCTGAAGAGGTCGCGAAGATGGGTTTGCTTGATGGCGTCGCTGTGCTGCGACAAAGCCTGCCAGGTCGGCAGTGAGGTCAGTGCACTCATAACGTAATCCCTGACTGAGCCCGGGCCGTCTGGCCCGGGCAGGTTTCCCTAAGATTAGGCGCCGAGACGGGCGGTGAGCATCGATTCCAGTTTTCCCTGATCGATGGCGAAGTTGCGGATCCCTTCCGCCAGCTTCTCTACGGCCATGGCGTCCTGATTCATCTCCCAGCGGAACTGGGCTTCACTCAGGGGGGCCGGGCGGGATTGTACGTCGCCTTCGTAGCCCAGTTCACGCTCAACAGTGATGTCGCTGTTTTCCAGCTCTTCCAGCAGCGCGGGGCTGATGGTCAGACGGTCACAGCCGGCCAGAGCCAGGATCTCGCCGGTGTTGCGGAAGCTCGCGCCCATCACCACGGTGTGGTAGCCGTGGCGCTTGTAGTAGTCGTAGATCTGAGACACGGACTGCACGCCCGGATCGTCTTTGCCTTCGTACGCCTCGCCGGTTTTGGCTTTGTACCAGTCCAGGATCCGGCCAACGAAGGGGGAGATCAGGTAAACGCCGGCTTCGGCACAGGCGCGGGCCTGGGCAAAGCTGAACAGCAGGGTCAGGTTGCAGTTGATGCCTTCCTGTTCCAGCTGCTCGGCGGCGCGGATCCCTTCCCAGGTGGACGCCAGTTTGATCAGGATGCGCTCCGGACCAACGCCGGCTTCCTGATACAGGCGCATCAGTTTGCGCGCCTTGGCGACGGAGCCCTGGGTGTCAAAAGAGAGGCGGGCATCCACTTCGGTAGAGATGCGGCCGGGGACGATCTTCAGGATCTCCAGACCAATATTCACGGCCAGCTTATCCGCGGCGTCGTCCAGCTGTTGAGCCGGGTTATCGCTTTGCCCCTTGGCATAAGCGATGGCGTCGGCGATCAACGGCTCATAATCCGGGATCTGGGCGGCTTTCAGAATAAGGGACGGGTTGGTGGTGGCGTCCTCCGGCTGGTAACGGCGGATCGCTTCGATGTCGCCGGTATCGGCAACAATAGTGGTGAGCGCTTTAAGCTGAGATAGTGCATTTGCCATGGTGATGATTCCGTTGATCGGGCAAAACCGAGATGTCCAAAAGGCAGGCCACCATTAAAGGCGATCTGTCCGGAGAATCCAACTGATAGTGTAATAAAATTACGTGCGCCCGTGGATTTAACGGGGTGTTCTGACCTTATTTGGCTCAGTGCTGTAACAAAAAGACAAAGTCTGATTGCATGAACGCCTTCTGCGCAACGCTGTTATCTACTCTAGCCAGAAATGAGGTCAGGCGTGTCAGAATGGAGCGTGATGAAGCGCACTTAATGTCCTGTGCGATGTTTCCTGCTGGTTTCCGGTGGGTGTTAACGGTGTTGGTCCGGTGTTATCTTAATGCGGCTCCGTGATCTTGATCACGCGTGATTGGAAAATTCTTATGCTAATGTGCCGGCTCGATACCGGCGGACCGCGCGTTTTTTAGACGACGCGAACAACAACTAAATAGCACTAAACCGTCGGGAACAGGCCAGGAAGGCTGTGTATCTGGTAATGGAAGTGAAGTAGCCAACCGTTGGATGGGACTGCCCAGGTCTGACCCCATCTGCGCTAGCAAGAAGAACGCACAATATGTTTGAAACACTCGTCAGCGGCATCGAAGCTGCCATCAATGCCATCAATGGCCTCCTATGGGGCAGTTTGCTGATCTACGTACTGGTGGCCGCTGGTCTCCTGTTTACCATCCGTCTCGGCTTTATCCAGCTGCGACTCTTTGGCCACGGCGTTAAGCTGGTCCGTCAGGGCCGTGAGAAAACCGATGGCATCTCCTCATTCCAGGTGTTCTGCACCTCCATGGCCGCCCGTGTAGGGACCGGCAACATGGCGGGTGTCGCTGTTGCGATCACCGTGGGTGGTGCCGGCTCCATCTTCTGGATGTGGCTGATCGCCCTGCTGGGTATGGCAACCGCGTTTGTGGAATCCACCCTGGCTCAGGTGTACAAGGTGAAGGGTGACGACGGTCTGTACCGCGGTGGCCCGGCCTTCTACATGGAGCAGGGCCTGGGTAAGCGTTGGATGGGTTCTCTGTTCTCCATCCTGCTGATCATCGCCTTTGGTTTTGCCTTTAACTCGGTACAGGCCAACACCATCACCGACGCCGTGCACAACGCCTTTGGCATTGATAAGACCGTTCTGGGTCTGATCATCGTTGCCGCCACTGCCTACATCATCATGGGTGGCCTGCAGAAGGTGGCGAAAGCGTCTGAAGTGATCGTTCCGGTTATGGCGGTGGCCTACCTGGGTATCGCTGTATTGGTTCTGGCGATGAACCTGTCCGAAGTTCCGGCGGCTCTGGCACTGATCTTCAAGAGCGCGTTCGGTCTGCAGGAAGCCGCTGGCGGTGCCATGGGCGCCATCATGGCCGGTGTGGCCCGTGGTCTGTTCTCTAACGAAGCGGGTATGGGCTCTGCGGCCAACGTGGCGGCCTCTGCCACTCCGAACCCGAACCACCCGGCGTCTCAGGGCTTCGTTCAGATGATCGGCGTGTTCGTGGATACCCTGGTGATCTGTACCGCTTCTGCGGCCATCATCCTGCTGTCCGGCGTGCTGGATAACCCGGGTGACGCAGCCGGTATCAGCCTGCTGCAGCTGGCACTGACCAATGAGCTGGGTGGCTGGGCCGCATACTTCATTGCGTTCGCCATCATCCTGTTCTGCTTCAGCTCCATCATTGCGAACTACAGCTACGCTGAAACCAACATCATCTTCCTGAGCAAGAGCAAGAAAGTGCTGATGGTGTTCCGTCTGGCGGTTCTGGCGATGGTGATGGTGGGCTCCGTGGCCTCCCTGAGCATGGTTTGGAACTTTGCTGACGTTTCCATGGGCCTGATGGCGCTGGTGAACATCGCCGCCATTGTGATGCTGTCCAAAGTGGCCTACGCGGTGATCGCGGACTACGAAAAGCAGATCAAAGAAGGCCAGGTGCCGGAGTTTGATGCCAACGCCTTCCCGGTGATTCGTGACCGTCTGGTGTGCGACACCTGGACCGCCGAGAGCGAAAACGAAAGCGAGCCCACCAGCGGCCGCTAAGGACCCGATGGTCTCAATCGAAAACCACGCCTTATGGCGTGGTTTTTTTGTGTTTGGGCGGTTGTTATAGTGAGCGCCATGCTTAAGGAACTGGCTCAAGGAGCTGACTATGCTGGCGGTAATCTCACCGGCGAAAAATCTCGATTTTGACACCCCTCCGCACCTTGAGGCGCACACCCAGCCGCAGATGCTGGACCACGCTGAGTTGCTGATGGAGAGCTGCCGTACCCTGACCCCGGCAGACCTGGCCACTCTGATGAAGCTGTCTGACAAGCTGGCGGGGCTGAACGCGGCCCGGTTTGAGCAGTGGCAACCGCCCTTTACCCCGGACAACGCCAAGCAGGCGGTGCTGGCCTTTAATGGCGACGTGTACACCGGGCTGGAAGCGACCTCCCTCAACGAGAACCAGCTGGAGTACGCTCAGCAGCACCTGCGCATTCTCTCCGGCCTGTATGGCCTGCTGCGTCCGTTGGACCTGATGCAGCCCTATCGCCTGGAGATGGGCACCAAGCTGGCCAATGCCCGCGGTAAGGACCTGTATGCCTTCTGGGGCCAGCACATTACCGATGCCCTGAATGAGGCGCTGGAAGCCCAGGGTGACAGTGTGGTGGTGAACCTGGCCTCCAACGAGTACTTCAAGTCGGTAAAAACCAAGGCGCTGAACGCCCAGGTGATCACTCCGGTGTTTAAGGATCTGAAGAACGGCCAGTACAAAATCATCAGTTTCTACGCGAAGAAAGCGCGTGGCCTGATGGCGCGTTATCTGATCGAACAGCGCCCCACTCAGCCGAAGGATCTGGAAGCGTTTGACTATGCCGGTTACCGTTTCAGTGCTGAGGAGTCGACGGCGGACACCTTGGTGTTCCTGAGGGATGAGCCGGTTTAAGGCGTTCTGAAATAAAGAAAAGGCCCGCAAATGCGGGCCTTTTTTCTGTTACTCGCCGGTCGGCGGAATGGGGCGAAGCTCACTGTTGGCGTTGGCCATCAGCCAGGCAAACAGGGTATAGACCGTGGTGCTCTGCTTCAGGGACTCCGGTTTTACTTTGTCCAGAGTGTCGTCCGGCGTGTGGTGGTAATCAAAGTAGTCGGTGCCGTCCATATTCAGGCCCGCTACCGGCACACCCAGCGGTGGCAGGACGGAAACATCCGGCCCACCCCAGCTTTTGTTGTGGCCAATGGTGACGCCCAGCGGGGCCAGCTGCTCAACCATCGCTTCAATGGCCGGGCGGGCGGATTCGTTCACCCGACTGTCCAGGCGGTAGATGGGGCCGGCACCAAAATCAGCTTCTGCGGCGATGTAGTGGTTGTCGAGGAGGTCTTTATGCTGATCCCGGTAGGCTTTGGCGCCAATCAGCCCAATCTCTTCAGCGGCATAAAGTACCACGCGGATGGTGCGCTCCGGACGCTGTTTCAACGCCATGATGTGTTCGGCGGCGGCGGTCACGATGGCCACGCCTGCGCCATCGTCCAGGGCACCGGTGCCTTCGTCCCAGGAGTCCAGATGGGCGCCAATCAGCACGATTTCTTCCGGCTTGGTGCTGCCGGTGATCTCGCCAATCACGTTGTAGCTGGTGCTTTCGCCCTTATCCATTGCGTCCAGCTCCAGTTTGACCCGAATGTCGCTCTGGCGGGCCAGCATGCGGGTGAGCTGGTCGGCGTCCGGAGGGGAGATGGCGGCGGCGGGCACCCGCGCCACATCGTCGACATAACGCATTACGCCGGTGTGGGCGAAGCGATGACTGCTGGTGCTGACACTGCGCAGCAGCAGGCCAACGGCGCCTTTCTTCGCCGCTTCTACAGCGCCGATGCCCCGGGCTTTGACGACCGGGCCGTAGCCACGGCCATCCTTATAGCGCTCCATCTTATGATCGATAAACACCAGCTTGCCTTTGACCTCAGCGGGCGTTGCGGCCTGCAGGTCGGCGAGGGTGGCAAAACGGACGATTTGGGCCTCAATGCCGCCCTCGGGGGTGGCCACAGAGTTACCCAAAGCGGTGATCACCAGCGGCTGGGGAAAGGGCAGAGTGACTTTGGCGTCGGCGAAGCCGCGCTCCCAATGGGGAACGGTCACCGGTTCAAGGCGAACCTGGTCAAACCCCATGGCGTCGAAGCGGGCTTTTGCCCAGGCGACGGCACGGGCATCGGCTTCGGTGCCGGCCAGACGGGGGCCAACTTCGGTGGTCAGGGATTCCAGCACCTGCCAGGCGGCTTCGCTTTGCTCGGCGTGCTGACGCAGGGCGTCGCTGTGGCGAAGGGTATCGGCATCAAAGGGCTGGGCGAGGGGGCTGCCAATCATCAGACCGGCGGCAAGCAGTGAGAGCGCGCGTAACATCCTTATCCTTGTTATTGTTATGCTGAAACCATGGAGGCGTCAGAGTAACAGAAAGGTTTCGCGCTGTCAGACGGGCACAAAAAAACCGGCGTAAGCCGGTTTTTTCTCCGCATCAAAGTTCTGTTTACAGAGCTTTGATTTGTGCAGCCAGGCGGCTCTTGGTGCGAGCGGCCTTGTTCTTGTGGATCAGGCCTTTGGTGGCCATGCGATCCAGGATCGGCTGAGCGGCGTTGAACGCTTCGGTAGCAGCGGCTTTGTCGCCAGAGGCGATAGCAGCTACAACTTTCTTGGTGAAGGTGCGCATCATGGAACGACGGCTAGCGTTGTGTTGACGACGCTTTTCGGCCTGGATGGCGCGCTTCTTAGCAGACTTGATGTTAGCCAAGTGCAAACTCCTAAAAACGGTGCTGTCTGGTTTCTCAGAAAGGTCGCGAATTTACTTTTTTTGCTCATCTTTGTCAATGACGATGTGCAAATAAGCGTCAACCCAAGGTGGACTCAGGACCAAACTTGGCGTTCCACGACCCATCTAGTTTAAGATGGGCCGAAATTCTAGCAGCATTACTGGCCCGGCAACAGGGGCAGAATGCATTTTTTCCTATCCATTACCGGGACAGGCCTCTGAACCGGTCAAATCTGTGGGACGAATTCGTTGAGTAAGAGATTGGTGCGCTCTGGTTTGGTGGTGAGCGCCATGACCCTGGTGTCCCGGGTACTGGGGCTGGTACGGGATGTGGTGGTGGCCAACCTGATGGGTGCAGGCGCTGCCGCTGACGTGTTTTTCCTGGCCAATAAGATCCCCAACTTTTTACGGCGTTTGTTTGCGGAAGGCGCGTTTGCCCAGGCCTTTGTGCCGGTGCTGTCCGAATATCAGCAGCAACGTGAGCCGGATGAGGTTCGGGATCTTATTGCCAAGGTCAGCGGGACATTGGGTGGCATTGTGACTCTGGTGACACTGATTGGGGTTATCGCCTCTCCGGTGTTGGCGGCCCTGTTCGGCACCGGCTGGTTTGTCGCCTGGGTGAATGGCGACGCGGCGGGGGAGAAGTTCCTGCTGGCCTCGTTGATGCTGAAGATCACTTTCCCCTATCTGTGGTTTATCACCCTGACGGCGTTGGCCGGGGCGATTCTCAATACCCTGGGGCGCTTTGCGGTGGCCGCCTTTACCCCGGTGTTCCTGAATGTGGCGATCATTGCCTGCGCGCTGTGGCTTTCGCCGCAGTTGGAACGGCCGGAGCTGGGCCTGGCCTGGGGCGTGTTCCTCGGCGGGCTGATCCAGTTCCTGTTTCAGATCCCCTTCCTATATAAAGCCAACATGCTGGTTCGGCCGCAATGGGGTTGGCACCATCCGGGCGTAACGCGGATCCGGACTCTGATGATACCGGCGATGTTTGGTGTGTCCGTCAGTCAGATTAACCTGCTGTTCGATACGCTGATCGCCAGTTTCCTGATGACCGGCTCCATCAGTTGGCTTTACTACTCGGATCGCCTGCTGGAGTTTCCGCTGGGGTTGTTTGGTATCGCCATCGCCACGGTGATTCTGCCGGCACTGTCCAAAGATAAGGCCAACGGTGACCCGAGCCAGTTCAGCCAGACCCTGGATTGGGGCGTCCGCTCCGTGCTTTTGGTGGGGATCCCGGCCATGCTGGGACTGATGGTGCTGGCCCAACCCATGCTGATGGTGCTGTTTATGCGGGGCGAGTTCGCCGTTTCCGATACCCAGATGGCGTCCATGAGCCTGCTGGCCTATGCCTCGGGCCTGCTCAGTTTTATGTTGGTGAAGGTGCTGGCGCCGGGCTACTACGCGCGTCAGGACACCAAGACACCGGTGCGCTATGGCATCATTGCGATGGTGGCCAATATGGCGTTCAATCTGGCGCTGGCCATTCCCTTTGGTTACGTGGGACTGGCGCTGGCGACGTCAGCGTCGGCGACGTTGAATGCGGTGCTGCTGTATCGCGGCCTGCGCACTCAGGGGGTGTATCAGCTGAGCGCCAGAAGCCTGGGTCAGATTGGTCGCATGGCGGTTGCCGGCGGACTGATGGCCGGGGCGCTGTTGTGGCTTTCCCCCAACGAGGCCGGCTGGCTTGCCATGTCCTTTATGGAGCGGGGGATCACCCTGTTTGGGCTGATTGGCCTGGGGGCGGTGGTCTATGGTCTGGGGCTGATGTTGTTCGGTCTGCGGCCCCGGCAGCTAAAGAGCCTGTGATCTGACCCGGTCGCTGGGGTATAATCCGGCGATTTTCGAAGCAAAGACAAGCAACAGGTTCATGGAGTTAATTCGCGGGATCCACAACCTGGCCGAACGGCATCGCCACTGCGTGCTGACCATCGGCAATTTTGATGGGGTACACCGGGGCCATGCTGCGGTGATCCGCCGTCTGGTTGCCCTGGCCAGAGAGTACGATGTGCCGGCAACGGTGATGGTGTTTGAGCCTCAGCCACAGGAGTATTTCCGTGGTGATGCGGCCCCGGCGCGCCTGAACCTGCTGCGGGATAAGCTGGACCGTCTGGCCGAGCTGGGCGTGGACCGTGTCCTGTGTGTCCGATTTGATGCGCGATTTGCCGATTGGGAAGCGGAAGATTTTGTCCAACAATTACTGGTGGACAAACTGGCCGTCCGTTACCTGGTGGTGGGCGATGATTTCTGCTTTGGTCGTGCTCGTCGTGGTAACTTTGCTTTTCTGCAGGCTGCGGGGAGTGCGCACGGCTTCGACGTGGAAGACACCGCCAGCTGCAGGCTGGGGCAGGAGCGCATCTCCTCCACCTTGATCCGCAACGCGCTGGCCGCTGGCGATCTGACTGCGGCAGAGCGGATGCTGGGTCACCCCTACCAGATCAGTGGCCGGGTGGCGCACGGCGATAAGCTCGGACGCACCATTGGCTTCCCCACCGCCAATATTCTGCTGAAGCGCATTGTGGTGCCGATCAGTGGGGTGTTTGCGGTTCGTGTGCAGACCGAAGATGGCCTGTGGCACAACGGTGTGGCCAATGTGGGGCGGCGCCCCACGGTTTCCGGGCAGCAATGCCGCCTGGAGGTCCACCTGTTTGATTTTAACGCTGACCTGTATGGTCAGCATCTGCACGTCAGGCTGCATACCTGGCTGCGGGATGAACACGCTTTCCCCTCGTTAGAGGCGCTGAAAGCTCAGATCCGACTGGATGCGGAGCGCGCTCAAACCGCGCTGCGGGTCCCGGAAACTACTGAAAACCGATGATGGTGTAAGGATCGATGGTCGATTACAAAACTACGCTGAACCTTCCTGAGACCGATTTCCCGATGCGCGGCAACCTGGCGCAGCGGGAGCCGGAAATGTTGAAACAGTGGAATGAGAAGGGGCTGTACAAGGCGATCCGTGCCAGCCGCCAGGGCGCGAAGCCCTTCATTCTGCATGATGGCCCTCCGTACGCGAATGGTGACATTCACATTGGCCACTCCGTCAACAAGATCCTCAAGGACATCATCATTAAAGCCAAGACGCTGTCTGGCTTTGACGCGCCTTATGTTCCGGGCTGGGACTGCCACGGTCTGCCGATCGAGCTGAAAGTGGAGCAGAAGGTCGGTAAGCCGGGCCAGAAGGTGTCCGCTGCCGAGTTCCGCGAGAAGTGCCGTGAGTACGCCAAAACCCAGGTGGAGGGCCAGAAAGCCGACTTTATCCGTCTGGGCGTATTGGGTGAGTGGGACAAGCCGTACCTGACCATGGATTTCGGTACCGAAGCCAACATCATCCGCTCCCTGGCGAAGATCATCGATAACGGCCACCTGCACAAAGGCGCCAAGCCGGTGCACTGGTGTACCGATTGTGGCTCTGCGCTGGCGGAAGCCGAAGTGGAGTACGAGGACAAAACCTCTCCGGCCATCGACGTGCGCTTTGTTGCCGACGACGCCAAACTGGTTGCCGACAAATTTGATTGCGCCGAAGGTCATCAGGGCCACGGCCCGATCTCTGCCGTAATCTGGACCACCACCCCGTGGACCCTGCCCGCCAACCGCGGCATCGCGGTGCACCCGCAGGTGCAGTACGCCCTGGTGCAGGTGGAAGGCGATCAGCCTGAGCGCCTGATCCTGGCAGCCGATCTGGTGAAATCCGTGATGGATCGTGCCGGCATTGAGCATTTCCATAACCTGGGCTACTGCCTGGGTGCCGATCTGGAGCTGCAGCAGTTCCATCACCCATTCTACGACATGATCGTGCCGATGATCCTGGGCGATCACGTCACCACTGATTCCGGTACCGGTGCCGTTCACACGGCCCCGGGTCACGGTCAGGACGACTTCGTTGTCGGTAACAAGTACAACCTGGAAGTGGCCAACCCGGTGGGCAACAACGGCGTATACCTGCCGGACACCCCGCTGTTTGCCGGCAAGCACGTCTTTAAAGCCAATGGCGACGTGATTGAAGTGCTGAAAGAGAAAGGCGCACTGCTGCACCACGAAGCGCTGCGTCACAGCTACCCGCACTGCTGGCGTCACAAAACGCCGATCATCTTCCGTGCCACCCCGCAGTGGTTCATCTCCATGGATCAGGCCGGTCTGCGCAGCCGCTCGCTGCAAGAGATCGAGCAGGTGCAGTGGATCCCGGACTGGGGTCAGGCCCGCATCCAGACCATGGTTGAGAACCGCCCGGACTGGTGTATCTCCCGTCAGCGTACCTGGGGTGTGCCGATCACTCTGTTCGTTCACAACGAAACTCAGGCTCTGCACCCCCGCAGCGTTGAGCTGATGGAAGCGGTGGCCAAGCGCGTTGAAGCGGATGGCATTCAGGCCTGGTGGGATCTGGACGCCGCCGAGCTGCTGGGCGACGACGCCGACCAGTACAGCAAGGTGCTGGATACCCTGGACGTCTGGTTTGATTCCGGTGTGACTCACCACTCTGTGGTGGATGCCCGTCCGGAGTTCAACGGTTACGGCGCAGACCTCTACCTGGAAGGCTCTGATCAGCATCGTGGCTGGTTTATGTCCTCCCTGATGTCCTCGGTCGCGATGAAAGATGGCGCGCCTTACAAGCAGGTGCTGACCCACGGCTTCACCGTGGATGGCAAAGGCCGCAAGATGTCCAAGTCTCTGGGCAACGTGATGAGCCCGCAGCAGGTGGTGAACAAACTGGGTGCGGACATTCTGCGTCTGTGGGTTGCCTCCACCGATTACACCGGTGAGATGACCGTTTCCGACGAGATCCTTAAGCGCTCTGCCGACGCCTACCGTCGTATCCGTAACACCTCCCGCTTCCTGCTGGCCAACATGAGCGGCTTTAACCCGGCTACCGATATGGTTGAGCTGGATCAGATGGTGGCACTGGATCGCTGGATCGTGGCGCGCGCCCATGCCCTGCAGGAAGAGATTGTGGCCGCTTACGAGGCGTACAACTTCCATCAGGTCAGCCAAAAGCTGATGCATTTCTGCTCCATCGAGCTGGGCAGCTTCTATCTGGACATCATCAAGGATCGTCAGTACACCGCCAAAGGCGACAGCCTGGCCCGTCGCTCCTGTCAGAGCGCGCTGTACCTGATCACCGAAGCGATGGTGCGCTGGATGGCGCCGGTAATGAGCTTTACCGCTGACGAGATCTGGCAGGCGCTGCCGGGTGAGCGTGAGCCGTTTGTCTTTACTCAGGTGTGGTTCGACGGCCTGGCACCGATGGCTGAAGATGCCGCCATCAGCAATGGCCAATGGCAGCAGCTGGTGGACGTACTCGCCGAAGTGAACAAGCGTCTTGAGCAGGCCAAAGCCGACGGCATCAAGAACCGTCTGGAAGCGGAAGTGACCCTGTACGCCGATGGCGAGCTGCTGAGCCTGCTGGAGAAGCTGGGCGACGAGCTGCGTTTCGTTCTGATCACCTCCGAGGCGAAGGTGCGTCCGCTGGCGGAAGCCGGTGATGCCGCAGAAACCGCCATTGAGGGCGTGAAAGTGGCCCTGGTGAAGACCGAAGCTGCCAAGTGCGAGCGTTGCTGGCACCACCGCACCGAGGTGGGCACCATTGAAGCGCACCCGACCCTGTGTGGTCGCTGTGTGACCAACGTAGACGGTGAAGGAGAGCAGCGTCAGTATGCTTAAAGAACTGTGGGCCAAGCGCCCCCAACAGTGGCAGGCTTCCGGCTTTAAGTGGGTTTGGGTTGCCGTTCTGGCTCTGGTGATCGATCAGGTCACCAAGATCTGGGCCAGCACCAGCCTGACCTATATGGATCCGGTACCGCTGATGCCGTACCTCAACCTCTTCTATGTCCATAACGAAGGGGCCGCGTTCAGTTTCCTGGCGAATGCCGGTGGCTGGCAGCGTTGGGGCTTCGCGGTGTTTGCCCTGGTGGTGTCGGCTGGCCTGCTGTTTATGCTTCGCACCCAAAGTGCGGGGCTTAAGCGACTGAACCTCGCCTATGCCCTGATTCTCAGCGGCGCCATCGGCAATATGATTGATCGTTTGCTGTATGGCTATGTGATCGACTTTATCGACTTTTACGTCGGCAACTGGCACTGGCCGGCATTCAATATTGCCGACAGCGCCATCTGCGTGGGGGCGGGCCTGATGATTCTGGACGCCTTCCTGCAGCCGAAACACACGGAGGAGGCCAAATGAGCCAAGTGGTAGTGGGGCCGGGCGCCCAGGTCTTTATGCATTTCACCGTAGAGCTGCCCGATGGCAGCGTTGCGGACAGCACCCGGGCACACGGTAAACCAGCGCGTCTGACGCTGGGTGATGGCAGCTTGAGCCCGGGCATGGAAGCGGAGCTGATGGGTCTGGCCAAAGGCGATAAAAAGCGCTTTACCCTGGCGCCAGAGCACGCTTTCGGCCATCCCAATCCGGATAATATCCACCATATGGACCGCACGCAGTTTGCGGCCGATGCGGAGCTCACTGAAGGCACCATCA
The DNA here is from genome assembly GCF_019801015.1 of Marinobacter nauticus. Taxonomy (GTDB): domain Bacteria; phylum Pseudomonadota; class Gammaproteobacteria; order Enterobacterales; family Shewanellaceae; genus Ferrimonas. The sequence continues at coordinate 14,503 of NZ_JAHVJZ010000008.1, read as the reverse complement.
TGGGGTTTACTGCCGCTGATGGTAATCAGTACCCGGGCGTGATCCGTTCCGTTGAAGGGGACTCCGTGACCGTGGACTTTAATCATCCATTGGCGGGACAGACCGTGGTGTTCGATGTTGAGATCCTCGACATCGTTGCCAAGGAGGCGTGATGAAAGTGCTTCTGGCCAATCCCCGGGGTTTTTGTGCCGGGGTGGATCGTGCCATCAGTATCGTTGAGCGGGCGCTGGAGCTGTTTGAAAAACCGATCTACGTGCGTCATGAAGTGGTGCATAACCGCTACGTGGTCGACGGGCTGCGTCAGCGCGGCGCGGTGTTTGTGGATGAGCTCCACGAAGTGCCGGATGACGCCATCGTCATCTTCAGTGCTCATGGCGTTTCTCAACAAGTGCGTGAGGAAGCCAAGCAACGTGGCCTCAAAGTGTTTGATGCCACCTGTCCGCTGGTTACCAAAGTGCATATGCAGGTTACCCGGGCCAGCCGCAAAGGCATTGAGTGTGTGTTGATTGGCCATGCCGGCCACCCCGAAGTGGAAGGCACCATGGGTCAGTATGACAGCGCAGAGGGCGGCATCTACCTGGTGGAGTCGCCGGAAGACGTGGCCCGGATGCAGGTTAAAGATGAGCGCAACCTGACCTTTGTGACTCAGACTACCCTGTCCATGGATGACACCGCCGAGGTGATCGAAGCACTGAAGCAGCGATTCCCGGAAGTGGAAGGCCCCCGTAAGGACGACATCTGTTACGCCACCCAGAACCGTCAGGACGCGGTGCGGGAGTTGGCACTGCAGTGTGATCGTGTGCTGGTGGTGGGGTCCAAGAACTCCTCCAACTCCAACCGACTGCGCGAGCTGGCTGAGAAGTCCGGCACGTCAGCGTACCTGATCGATGGCGCCGACGACATTCAGACCGATTGGCTGGACGGGGCCACCCGCATTGGCGTGACAGCCGGTGCGTCTGCTCCGGAAGTGCTGGTTCAGGGCGTAATCGAAGCCCTGAAAACACTCGGTGCTGAAGCGGTGGAAGAGGCCAGTGGCCGAGAGGAAAACGTGGTTTTCCACGTGCCTGCCGAACTGCGTTGAGTTCGGATTGAACGAAAAAAGCCGCCCATCGGGCGGCTTTTTTGTTGCTGAGATTTGGCCGTTTAGCCGCTGTGACTTACCAGCATGCCGCCGGAGCGCGCGTATCCCCATTGGTCAGGCTGAGTGTGGCGCAGCTGGTGCCGCCTTCTGCGTCGCTCGCCTGAGTTGTGCCGCTTTTAGCGGTTGCGGTCAGGGTATAGGTGCTGCCACTGGTGGTGGCGGACAGGGTGTAATAGTCGAGGGATTTGCTGGTCAGGTCGCTGGTGGTGCTGCTGTAGCTGCGCGACTCCAGCCAGTGTTCTTCCTGAGCCAGCTGCATCTGGATCAAGGCTTCCAGAGCTTCGGTACGGCGGGATTCCCGCAGGTATCCCTGGAAGGAAGGGACCGCTACAGCAGCCAGAATGGCGGCGATAGCGACAACAATCATCAGCTCAATCAGGGTGAATCCCCGGAGGCGAAATCTCGGCTTTGAGGCGGCCATATACAGTCCTTGTGAGTGGTAAGGGGGTTCCAGTGCTATCTTTATCGGAGTATCTTATTAAATATTAGTGCTTTTATGTAAACATAATTGCCAGGCAGGGATTCGCCATGAAATGCCATCAAGGCCCTACCTCTTTTCGGGGGCAGTCGGGGCTCACTTTGCTTGAGTTAATGATCACCGTTGCTGTCATCGCAATATTGGTGTCCGTTGCCGTGCCCTCCTACCAGGACATCTCTCGGAGCCTTACCGTCAGAGGTGCCGCGTTTCAGCTCTTTGAAACGGTGCACCTCGGCCGAAGCGAGGCGCTCAAACGAAATTCCGAAGATGTGGCGCTCAAGTTCCTGACTCCGGGAACCGGGGATTGGTGCATTCGGTTGACGGATGCGCCGGATAGCTGCAGCAGTTGCGCCTACGAAGGTCAGGCAAACAAGTGTGATATTGACGGTGAAGGCATTGTCCGGGGCGTGGATGGCGCGCATTTCCCCAATGTCTCTTTAAGCAGCACCTACACCACGCTGAATCTGAGCCAACGCCGAAATACTCTGGCGTCAGGCAACGTCAGATTTGAACTGGGAACAAAAACGGCTTGTTTGGTCACATCAAGCCTGGGGCGCGCCCGCTTGTGTACGCCCAGCGGAAGTGATGCCATTTGGGGGATGGAACAGTGCGAAGTCAATGTATGTTCGTCAGCCGAGTGAATAAAGGCTTCTCACTGGTTGAGCTGATGATAGCCATGCTGCTGGGGCTGTTGGTGCTTGGCGCAACGCTGGCCTTTTTCACTTCCAACCTTCGGGCCAACAACACCACACTGCAGCTTGCCCGGCTGAATCAGGAACTCCAAACCTTAAGCACCATGATGGCCCGGGACATCCGTCGGGCGGGCTTCAGGGGCGATGCAGTGGCCAATCGGGATGCCGCCGATCGCACCTTTATGTTTTTGCCTTTAAGCGCCAGCAGCAGCGGTGGCAGCACCACCTGGTCGGCGCAGGATCTGGACCTTCTGGTCACTGGCGGCAGTCACGCGAATGGTGGGCCTTACTCCTGCATCATTCTGAAAGCGGATCTGGACGGCGATGGGGTGCTGGACACCAGCGCCGCAGAAGATGAACGGATCGGATACCGCTATGACAGCAGCAATAAGCAGGTGGATCGGGGCGACTGGGCGGACAGCGTCACTGCCCCGACCTGCGCCAATGCCAACTGGAGTGCCATCACCTCCGATGATGTGGTGATCACCGCGCTGGAGTTTGAGCTGGATCCCCCGGTGGCCGCCGACCAGAAGCGTCTGGTGCAGTCGGTGATTTTCAGACTTCAAGGCCACCTGGACAGCAACAGCGACATCGATATGACCATTGAACAGCGGGTCCGCCTGCGCAATAACGCGTTCTAGGGGGAAGGATGAACAGGGGCCAAAAGGGATTTGCCACACTGACCGTAACGCTGCTGGTGAGCGTTATTCTGGCCGTCGTTACGCTCTATGCCGCCAAAGTCATGGTGGTGGAAAAGCGCATTGCGGCCAATGAAACCGCCTATTCCGTTGCCTTTGCTCTGGCAGAATCCGGGCTGGATGCCGCGGGTAAGGCGTTTATCGAAGATGAGACCTTGTGCGATACCAGCCAGAACCTGACGTTGGTTGGCGGGGAAACGGTTTCGGTGTCCTGGTCCTGCGTCGGTGGCGTCGCTCCGGTCACAGTGCAAGCCAGTTACAGTGACGCCAGCAGCGGTGCCAATGTGGTGTTGGCCGAAGCCTATACCTACGCCTTTTTGCTGGACATGGGGGCACCACCACCTCTGTCGGCCGCAGGCTTTGTGGATGTGCAGGGCTCTTTCCGGGTTGGGGCTAACCCCAATGGTGGCGGTAATGGGGTGCCGGTATCCATCTGGTCCGGTGACGACATCGACATGAGCAACGCCAACGGTAAAACCTGTGCCGTGGATGACTTCAACCGGGATCGCTGCGCCAGCCAGACCTACAGCGAAAGAGGCGTTGAAGGGGAAGACCTCGCCCAGTCTGACCCGAACTTTCCGACCGACCTTCTGGCTTTCACCTTCGGGGTGGATATCGACAACTGGGAAGTGCTGTTAACCAGCGGCCGCATACCGGCCAGTAATGTACTGCCTAACTGTTCCTCATTGGATGCCAGCAGCACCGGCATCTTTATGGTAGAAGGGGATTGCGACGTTAATGGCATTGGCGCTTCCGGCACGCCCGTTGTGGTGCTGGTGCGCGATGGCAATCTCAAGATCAACGGCAATGACGACTCTTACGGCATCTTTTTCTCTCTGGAAACCGATGAGGCCGGAACCGCGGAGATCAACACCAGCGGTAATGCCACGATTTACGGGGCGCTGATGGCCAACCATAACAACGTCAAAATCACTGCGGGCAGCTTCGGGGTGACCTGGCATCCCGACGTCTTTGACCGCCTTATCAGTGACAACAATACGCTCTTCAAGCCGCTGGTTAAGGTGGCTGGCAGCTGGCGCGATTTCGAGGTGACACCATGATTACGTCCCGTCAAAAAGGGATCGGCCTGATTGAAGTGATGCTGGCGATACTGGTGGTATCGCTGTCGGTAGTGGCCTTGTCCCGGTTGCAGAGTTCGTTGCTGAGAAGTGGCGGCGAAACCAGCATGCGAGAGGTGGCGCTTAAGCTGGCCCAGGCCAAGCTGGATGACCTGCGCAGCTTTACCGCGGCGGCTGACGAAGGTGGCTTTGATTACGAAGACATTCTGACCAATGCCGGGGGCCGTCTTACCAGTGCCGACGCTTTGATGATGCCCAGCGGCACCACCAGCTTTGACGGACAGAGCTTCTCGTTGCGGTGGACGGTGACCGACCTTTACCTGGTGGGTGGGGCCTATACCGCCACTGATCCCGGCGGTGCTGAGGTGGCCCAGAAGCGCGTCAATATCGGCGTTGGCTGGAGTGTGGCGGACGGGATCAATAAAACCGTTTCCCTTGAAGGGCACATTGCGCCCATTGCCACGGATACCGGGATCGCCGATCCCGGTGGTGCAGGCATTGGCGGCGGCGGGCCCCAGGTTTACACCACGGAAGGGGTGGCACCGGATGTGTTGGGCCTGGATATCGGTGACACCAGCAACGAAAACGGCAGCTTTAATGTCGAGCGGGAGACCTTCAAACCAATCCCTGACGTTGAGCTGGACAACGAAGTGGTGCTGGTGCAGTTCGACACCGTCAACTTTATCGATGACGGCGTAAAAAGCGGAGAGGTGCTGCGCCTGAATCAGCAGGACGCACTGACCGTCGGCTGTAACTGCGAGTACAACGCCAGTTTCACTGGCGATCTGGAGTTACCCGCGCCCTTATATATCGATGATTCACTTGAGGAGTATCAGTGGCAGCGATATCTGCCTGCGGTTACTGTCAGTCAAACCAATAAAGAGGCGGTAGGGCAACCGAATGTGGGAGGCCGCGTCAGTGCCCGGGCGCTGGAGTTTTGCACGCTGTGCTGTGAAAGCCACTTTGATGGACAGAGTGCGGCGGTCAGCAGCACTGATTTGAGCGAACTGGCTGGCGCAACCGGCGAGCCTTATGACGAAATGCGTTACGACGATTTCCGCTATTTCAGTCAGGACAGCAGCCGCAGAAACGCGGATCGTTACACCGACCCCAGTGACACCACATCCAAAATCACCCCGAATGCCGGGGGGATCTATGCTGAGGCGTGCCGGATGCAGCGCATCAACGGCTATTACCGGATGATGCCGGACTGGCAGCAAATTGATCTGCAGATCATGCCGCGCTCCTATCTGAGCGCCGGCGCGGTGGAAACCGCTTATCTCAGCCACATCAGCAATGTGCTGAAAACCTACATGAACTGCGATGGCCATAACGACCCGGTCGGATTCCCCGCTGGCACCTGTGCCATCAGCGACACCGCTGTCGGCAGCGACATTGACGGCGATGGGGTTGCCGCCAATGACGTTATCCCCAAAACCGTGACAACCCTGACGCCGGGCACGCACCAGTTGATGGCCCGTGCGATCTATATGGACCCGATCAACAGTGCGGTGCGCTCAGCCTACCTCGGGGAAAGCGGCAGCGGAACCAACCTGGCGGCCTTGCCGTTTAACGAGGTGAACATCACCCTGTTTGCCGACTGGGAACTCTATCAGTGCCCCAATGACTCTTCGGTGTTGGCGGCCGGCGATCTGACCGCAGCCAATGGCTGCACACTGTGTACCGGCGCCAACTGTAGCGGGGCTTCCATCACCTCCCAGCCGGTGGAAACCATTGTTGACCCGGCCAATAACTATTACGGCACCTACAGCCGTGGTCTGCTGACCATCAGTGCCGCGGCGGACACCAGCCATGATTACTACGCTTTGGTTCGCTCCGGCCAAAGTAACTCCGGGCTGACCGGACTGGGCCCCACCATGCCACGTGACATCGATACGGCCCGCACCTCAGCCATGAAGCTGTTGGTGGATGGGTCGGTAAAAGGGTTTGGTGGGCGCATCGAGTGTCTGGTCATTAAGGCCAAAGGTGGCACCAACACCTACGATAAGTGTGGCAACTCGGATTGGGATTCCATCAGCATCAGCGAATCCGGCAACGTAACCTGCAGCATCTCCAGCTCCGGTTCGGCGGCCAGTAACTCCTTCACCTGCAACTACAGCGCCTGGACCGGCGAGATTGAAGTGGTAGGGACTGGCAAGAGTACCGTGGGTGGTCTGGTTACGGTGAGTGATGTGGCCGCAGCCGTGGGCGCAAATGATGGTTCCGAAAACCAGTTCTGCGTGGTGATTTACGAGCCGGACCCGGACGGTGTGCTGGCGGTGCCGGAAGCCTGCACCTTCTGATCGTTTCCTCCTGTGCGGGATTTCGCTACCATGCCGGGATCCCAAATGATGTAAGGAACGCGCGACGCATGAGCAAGCAACTGGTGGTGGCTCTGGCCCAGGTCAACCTGACCGTTGGCGCCATTGAGGAAAATGCACAGAAGTGCCTGGAATGGGCAGCTCAGGCCGAGCAGCAAGGTGCGGATCTGGTGCTGTTCCCCGAGTTGGCGCTGACCGGCTATCCGCCGGAAGATCTGCTGCTGCGTCCCGATTGCCTGGCCCGCGTGGATGAGGCGCTGGCCCAACTCAAAGCCTACGCCGGCGACATTGCTCTGCTGGTCGGCCATCCGGCGCTGACCGAGCAAGGCCTGATGAATCGGGCCACCCTAATCCATAAGGGCGAAACGCTGGGGTGCGTCGATAAGCAGCGTCTGCCCAACTACCGCGTGTTCGACGAAGAGCGCTATTTTGAGCCGGCTGACCACAGCGCAGTCATCCCCTTTAAAGGCCATCAGCTGGGTGTCCTGATCTGCGAAGACATCTGGCACCCAGAGCCGGTCAAGCGCCTGGCAGAGCAGGGCGCTGACCTGCTGCTGACCCTGAATGCCTCCCCATTTGATGTGTCCAAGCTGGATGAACGCCTGGACGTGCTGGAAGCCTGCACGGCGGAATCCGGACTGGCGGTGGTGTACCTCAACCAGGTGTGCGGTCAGGATGAGCTGATCTTTGATGGCCACTCTCTGGTGATGGACGCCGAAGGGCACCTCTGCCATGAACTGCCTCAGTTTGAACAAGCCCTGCAACTGGTGCGTTTTGTTGATGGCCAGCCGGATCGTGGTGAACGCCACCCGCTGCCAAGCAAGGAAGCCCAGGTCTACAATGCGCTGGTGCTGGCGGTTCGCGACTACGTTGGCAAAAACGGTTTTAACGGAGCGGTGTTGGGCCTGTCCGGGGGAATCGATTCCGCTCTGACGCTGGCGATTGCGGCCGATGCGCTGGGCGCCGATAAAGTCCAGGCCGTGATGATGCCGTTTAAGTACACCTCTTCCATGAGCATCGAGGATGCCAAGGCGCAGGCTGATGCACTGGGCGTGACCTACGACGTGGTGTCCATCGAACCGATGTTCGACGCCTTTATGGGTCAACTGGCGCCGATGTTTGAGGGCACCAGTAAAGACACCACGGAAGAAAACCTGCAGGCGCGGGCCCGTGGGGTGCTGTTGATGGCGCTGTCCAATAAGAGTGGCAAGATTCTGCTGACCACCGGCAACAAGAGCGAGATGGCGGTGGGCTACTGCACCCTGTACGGCGATATGTGCGGGGGGTTTGCGGTGATTAAAGACCTGCCCAAAATGCTGGTTTACCGCCTCTCGGTCTACCGGAATACCCTGTCTGCGGTGATCCCGGAACGGGTAATCACCCGCCCGCCATCGGCGGAGCTGGCGCCGGACCAGGTGGATCAGGACAGCCTGCCCCCGTATGATGTGCTGGATGACATCCTTGAGCGTTATGTCGAGCGCGATCAGAGCCTTGAGGAGATTGTGGCAGCGGGGCACCGGGAAGCGGATGTGCGCCGGGTGATTCGACTGACCGACATCAATGAATACAAGCGACGCCAGGCGGCGGTGGGTCCGCGCATTACCCCGCGAGCTTTTGGGAAAGACCGTCGTTATCCCATTACCTCAGGATTTGGCAAACGGAACTGGTAACGAAGATGAAAAAGCTGGAAGCGGTGATCAAGCCGTTCAAACTGGACGATGTACGCGAAGCTTTGGGCGAGATCGGCATCACCGGTATGACGGTACAGGAAGTAAAAGGGTTTGGTCGTCAGAAGGGCCACACCGAACTGTACCGGGGCGCTGAGTACATGGTGGACTTTCTGCCCAAGGTCAAAATCGAGGTTGTGATCGCCGACGAACTGTTGGATCAGGCCATCGAAGCGATCGTGGACACCGCCCGCACCGGCAAGATTGGCGACGGCAAAATCTTTGTCACTGACATTGAGCGGGTGATCCGCATCCGTACCGGTGAAGAGAACGAAGACGCCATCTGAGTTCTGCAACGCATAAAAAAAGGCGCCTTACGGGCGCCTTTTTTTATGGCCTGTTGCCATCAGAAACGGCTGGCCAGGCGATTATTTGGGAAGGTGGCTTTGAGCACACTGACACTGTGGTCACGCAGGGATTCCTGACCCAGCTCGTCGTAGCTGGTGATCATGATCTCCAGCGCGCGCTCGGTAGCCGGGGTACCCGGGTAGGTTTCCAGTACCTGCTGAGCCCGGTTGGCGGCACCAATCCAGGCTTCCATGGTGACGTAGTATTCCGCCACTTTCAGGGAGAATTCTGCCAGACGGTTCTTCAGCATGATCATGCGGCGCTGGGCATCCGGAGCGTAGCGGCTGTCCGGATAGCTTCGGATCAGTGTTTCAAAGTCACGGAAGGCCGCGATGGCATTGCTGGGGTCACGGTCGGTGCGATCGATGCCCAGCATATCGTGGAACAGATAGCTGTCCGCCTGCATGTTAACCAGGCCCCGCATGTAATAGACGTAGTCAATGTCGGGGTGGGTCGGGTTCAGGCGGATAAAGCGGTCGACGTTTGCCAGGGCGCTGGCGCTGTCTTCCAGCTTGTAATAGGCGAAGATAAGGTCCAGCTGAACCTGAGTCTTATGAGCCCCGAACGGGTAACGGCTGTCCAACGCTTCCAGCAGTTGGGCCGCTTTGGTGAAGTTGCCCAGTTCCATGGCCTGACGCGCATCGCTGTATAGGGCTTCCGGCGAGCGATCTTCCACGACATAACCGGAGCGGTCGCCAGTGGTGGAGCAGGCGGACAGGGCAAAAACGCTGCTCAATGCGAGCACCAGCGAACCTGTGATCTTGCGCATGCTAAATTGTGTTCCCTTATCTGGCCGTGCGTGACGAGGTCAAAACACGATAAAATGCAATCTGAGCGATTCTAACAGAACTGATATTGATTTCGAGCCTTTGTGGCCTAAGCCGGACACTATGACGCAACAACTTGAACTGGAAGGAGTTATCTCCGAAAGCCAACTGGGTCAACGACTCGACCAGGCGTTGGCGGAGTGCTTCCCCGACTACTCCCGCAGCCGAATCAAAGAATGGATTCTGGCAGAACGGGTCAGCCTTAATGGCAAAATCGTGGCAAAACCCCGCGAAAAAGTGATGGGCGGTGAGGCCGTAATGATTCAGGCCGAGTTCGAAGAAGAGGTGGCCGCCAAGCCTCAGGACATCGAACTGAACATCGTCTACGAAGATGACGACATTCTGGTGATCAACAAGCCGGCGGACCTGGTGGTTCATCCCGGTGCGGGCAATCACGATGGTACTGTGCTCAATGCACTGCTGCACCACTGCCCGGAGCTGGCCAATGTGCCGCGCGCTGGCATCGTGCACCGTCTGGATAAAGACACCACCGGTCTGATGGTGGTGGCAAAGACCATCCCGGCGCAAACCCACCTGGTGGCGCAATTGCAGGCCCGGGAAATCACCCGTGAGTATGAAGCTATTGCTCTGGGGGTGATGACCGCCGGCGGACACGTGGATGAGCCGATTGGCCGTCACCCGCAGCGCCGCACCCATATGGCCGTCACTGAACTGGGTAAGCCCGCGGTAACTCACTACCGCATTCGCGAGAAGTTTCGCGCGCACACCCGTCTGAGACTGCGCCTGGAAACCGGCCGGACTCACCAGATCCGCGTCCATATGGCGCATCTGGGCCACCCGCTGGTGGGCGATCCGCTCTACAGCGGTCGTCCTCGTCCGGTCAAAGGCTGGAGCGATGAGCTGCGGGAATACCTGCGCCACTTCAAGCGTCAGGCTCTGCACGCCGCGATGCTGCGCCTGGAGCATCCGATCACCGGGGAAACCATGCAGTGGAAAGCGCCGATCCCGGCGGACATGGTGGCACTGACTCAGTTGCTGCGTCAGGACACTGAAGAGCACGGTTTCGATTACTGATGTGGTTTGACGCAGACTGGCCGGCGCCGACCGGGGTACAGGCTATCAGCACCGAACGCCTTGGTGGCCATTCGGTGCCGCCCTTTGACAGCCTGAATCTGGGTACACACGTCGGTGACGATGCCGAGCGGGTGGCGGCCAATCGGTCTGCGCTTCAGATCCAGGCTGGCCTGCCCAATGAGCCGGTGTGGCTTGAGCAGGTGCACGGTACCCGGGTGCTGACGCTGCCATGCGGCGACGTTGTTGCGGCGGATGCCAGCTACAGTAAGCAGCCTGGCCAGGTCTGTGCCGTGATGACCGCCGACTGCCTGCCGGTGCTGTTCTGTGACGCCGACGGCCGGGAGGTCGCGGCGGCACACGCCGGATGGCGTGGATTGGTGGACGGCGTGCTGGAAGCCACTCTCGCCAAATTCCAGGCTTCACCGGACCGGATCCTGGCCTGGCTGGGGCCAGCGATTGGGCCTGGGGCCTTTGAGGTGGGTGCGGAAGTGCGCCAGCAATTTGTGGCCGCGGACGCTTCCGCTGGCACGGCCTTCGTAGCGCAGGGTGACGGCAAGTATCTTGCCGACCTCTACACCCTGGCACGGCAACGCCTGGCGCGGGCGGGCGTGACCCGTGTGTATGGCGGTGAGCGATGCACCCATACCGAGTCTGAGCGGTTTTTCTCCTACCGCCGCGATGGCCAGACTGGCCGCCAGGCCTCCCTTATCTGGCTGACCCCCTCTTGAAATCGACGCATCGGGCCCCCAAATAACGGTTATCCGCCCATTCGGGCATAAGACGTTTTAAGGGGGGCTTCATATGCGACTCGACCGTATGACCAGCAAGTTCCAGCTGGCGATCTCCGACGCACAATCCCTGGCTCTGGGCCGGGATCACCAATACATCGAGCCGGTGCACCTGATGCTGGCTCTGCTGAATCAGGACGGGGGCACCGTTCGCCCACTGCTGCAACTGAGCGGCGTGGATCTTAACACCCTGCGCAGCAAACTGACCCAGGCGCTGGACGCCATTCCGAAAGTCACCGGTGGCGACGCCGATGTGCAGCTCTCCCGAGAGCTGATCAAGGTGCTGAACCTGTGCGACAAGCTGGCGCAGAAGCGCAAAGACCAATACATCTCCAGCGAACTGTTTGTGCTGGCGGCGGTGGAAGCCCGTGGCGCATTGGGGGAAACCCTGTTGCAGTTGGGCGCAGACAGCAAAAAGCTGGAAGCGGCCATTGAGCAGGTCCGTGGCGGCGCCAAGGTGGATGACCCGGGTGCCGAAGATCAGCGCCAGGCGCTGGACAAGTACACCATTGACCTCACCGAGCGGGCCGAACAGGGCAAGCTGGACCCGGTGATCGGCCGTGACGATGAAATCCGGCGCACCATCCAGGTATTGCAGCGCCGCACCAAAAACAACCCGGTTTTGATCGGGGAGCCCGGAGTCGGTAAGACCGCCATCGTCGAAGGGCTGGCGCAACGCATCATTAATGGCGAAGTGCCGGAAGGCCTGAAAGACAAGCGGGTGCTTTCCCTGGACATGGGCGCGCTGTTGGCGGGCGCCAAATATCGGGGTGAGTTCGAAGAGCGACTTAAAGCGGTGCTCAACGAGCTGGCCAAAGAAGAGGGCCGGGTGATCCTCTTTATTGATGAGCTTCATACCATGGTGGGTGCCGGTAAAGCCGAAGGTGCCATGGACGCCGGCAATATGTTGAAGCCGGCGCTGGCCCGTGGTGAGCTGCATTGTGTCGGTGCCACCACCCTGGATGAATATCGCCAGTACGTCGAAAAAGACGCGGCTCTGGAGCGTCGTTTCCAGAAAGTGCTGGTGGACGAACCCAGTGTGGAAGACACCATTGCGATTCTGCGCGGTTTGAAAGAGCGCTATGAGCTGCACCACAGTGTTGAGATCACCGATCCCGCCATTGTTGCTGCGGCCACGCTGTCTCATCGCTACCTGTCGGATCGGAAACTGCCGGACAAGGCGATCGACCTGATCGACGAAGCCGCCTCCAGCATTCGCCTGGAGATTGACTCCAAGCCAGAACCGCTGGATAAGCTGGAACGCCGCATCATCCAGTTAAAGCTGGAAGAGCAGGCGCTGAGCAAAGAGACCGATGACGCCAGCGTGAAACGCCTGGACCTGCTGAAAGAGCAGCTGACGGATCTGGAGACCCAGTTCCGGGAACTGGATGAGATCTGGAATACCGAAAAGGCGGCACTGGCCGGAACCCAACACATTAAGGCCGCCCTGGAGCAGGCGCGTCAGGATCTGGAAGTGGCCCGGCGGGCCAGCGACCTGAACCGAATGTCGGAGCTGCAGTATGGCCGCATCCCCGAGCTGGAAAAACAGTTGGACCTGGCCGCTCAGGCGGAGATGCAGGAGATGAGCCTGCTCAAGAACCGTGTTACCGATGCGGAGATCGCCGAAGTGCTGGCCAAAGCCACCGGTATCCCGGTTGCCAAGATGCTCGAAGGCGAGCGGGAAAAACTGCTCCGTATGGAGGAAGCGCTGCATAAGCGTGTGGTGGGTCAGGATGAAGCGGTAGACGCCGTATCCAATGCCATCCGCCGCAGCCGGGCCGGACTGTCCGACCCGGATCGTCCCATCGGTTCTTTCCTGTTCCTGGGCCCGACCGGTGTCGGTAAGACCGAGCTGTCTAAAGCTCTGGCGCAATTTATGTTCGACAGCGCCGATGCCATGGTCCGGATCGACATGTCGGAGTTTATGGAGAAGCACTCGGTAGCCCGACTGGTTGGCGCCCCTCCGGGATACGTGGGTTATGAAGAGGGCGGCTATCTGACCGAAGCCGTTCGCCGTAAACCCTACTCCGTCATTCTGCTGGATGAAGTGGAGAAGGCGCATCCGGATGTGTTCAACATTCTGTTGCAGGTGCTGGACGACGGGCGACTGACCGACGGCCAGGGGCGGACGGTGGATTTCCGCAATACCGTAATCATCATGACCTCCAACCTGGGATCAGAGCAGATCCAACAGCACTTTGGTGAGCTGTCTTACCCGGAGCTGAAGGAACTGGTGTATGGCGTATTGCTGCAATCGTTCCGCCCCGAGTTCCTGAATCGGGTGGACGAATCCGTGGTCTTCCACCCGCTGGCTGAAGCGCAGATTGCTGAGATTGCTCGCATCCAGCTCAAGGGTCTGGAGAAACGCCTGGCTGAAAAAGAGTATGAGCTGAAGATCAGCGACGAGGTGCTGAGTACCCTGGCGACCGCAGGATTCGATCCGGTGTTTGGTGCCCGGCCGCTGAAACGGGCGATTCAGCAGCGGCTGGAAAATCCGCTGGCTCAGCAGATCCTTTCCGGCAAGCTGGTTCCCGGCCGACCTATTGAAGTGGTGATGCAGCCGGATGGTCTGGGATTTGTTCAGTAAGCCTCAACCGTCGTGAAAAGGGGAGCCACAGGCTCCCCTTTTGTTATATAGGTCGGGCGAAGCGTTCTAAAAGCGGAGTCTCCCAACTGCTATCTGTTACGTATAGGTCCAATAAAGGAGAGAGCCTATGAAGACGATAGCCCTTATGGGACTTGCCCTGTTCGCTTTGCCCGCCCTTGCCAACAACTATGGTGGCGTGAGGCTGTCCGAACTGAATAGCCAGACCCCGGTAAGCCGCAATGTGATAGTTCAGGCCGACTCGTTGGCAGCGCTTCAGCAGCAATTGGCGGATCAGGGTGAAGCCATCCAGGACATCAACCAGATGATCAGCGATTCACCCACAGCGGCCGGCTCGGCCGATGGCCCGCGAATCGAAGCCAAAACGGTGGTCGACAAGTGCTACTTCAGCCATCAGGCAACCGCTTGCAGCACCAAGGTGGTGTACCAGTTGGTCGAATGATAGAGCCACGAGCGAGATGATTCGGTTCTGATAGAGCATTTCGCTTTGAAAAAACGCCGCCATGCGGCGTTTTTTTGTTCTAGAATTAGCAGTCCGTGCCGGAAAGCGACGGTTTAAGCAGCGTCTTGCTGGTTATCTGAGCACTCGGTGCGTGGGGGTGAAAAAAGGGGTTGCGGGTTCGAATTGCCGCCCTATAATGCGCTTCCTGTCGACGGGGCACAGCGGAAAACAAAACGCTGAGCCACCAAGGCCCGGAAGGGCTCCTGGTTAAAAACTCGACGGTCGGAAAGGAAAGTTGAAAAACACCCTTGACGATGACGGA
>NZ_JAHVJZ010000007.1 GCF_019801015.1 Marinobacter nauticus | reverse complement strand
TAAAGGGCCGTCGAAGACTACGACGTTGATAGGCAGGGTGTGTAAGCGTTGTGAGGCGTTGAGCTAACCTGTACTAATGACCCGTGAGGCTTAACCATACAACACCCAAGTGGTTTTGTGAGTCGGATATCCGACCTTGTAAGAAGCGCTTACAAGAGAAATTCAGCTTTTCCGAATTGTACGATTTTTGCCTGGTGGCAATAGCGTCGTGGAACCACCTGATCCCATGCCGAACTCAGAAGTGAAACGCGACCGCGCCGATGGTAGTGTGGGAGTTCCCATGCGAGAGTAGGTCACCGCCAGGCTCCTAATTAGAATCAACCCCGTCTCGAAAGAGGCGGGGTTTTTTCGTTTTGGCGCAAACCAATTTCGAATAAATTTCGCGTCATCCGCTCCCCTCGGTTTACTCTCCATTTCAGATCGGTTACACCATAGCCCTATGGTGACGCTTTTTGGTACAGAGGCCGAACGACAGGCCTGCAGCGACGCATTGTCGTTAAATCATTTCATTCGACAGCATCCCGCTCTTTATGGGGATCTGCTCTATCCTGCATTCGATCTTCGCTTACTGCACCGCTATCTGGTTTCGCAGTGCGGTGAGAGCGTAGGTGATGAGCTGCTCTCTGAGGTGGACATCGCACCGAAAGAGTTGGAGGAGCGTCAATACATCCTGGCCTGGCAGATGCTCAAGGCGATGGAATTGGCGTCACAGAGACTGCCCCAACCGGCTGCCGGACTGAAGTTCGGTCGCACCTTTCGGGCGGGTGATCTTGAGGGACTCCAAATCCCCTTATCGCAATCCCGAACCTTGGCTGAGGCCTATCACATCACCCGGCAGAACCCCAACCTCACTGGCAGCTTTACGGACAACCTGGAACGCATTGACGACCAGCATCTGGTGGTCAAAGGGGTGAACGTGGCACAGATTGAACCTGCCACGCTTCAGTTTGTGTTTGAGCAAGGGCTGGGTTCGATGCTGGCCATCGCTGAGGAGTTGACCGGCAAGCCGGTTCAGCTGGGTTGGGTTCGTTTCCCGGCGCCGGCACCCTGGGCCGTGGACATGGCCCATTATGAAGCGCTTCTGGGCTGCCCGGTCGAGTTTGAGGGCGACTTCTTTGAGTGGGCCATCAAGCTGGAGCAACTGGACACTCCGGTTGTCTGGAAGCCTTTACCTGAAGCGCTTCAGTTGGAGCAGGAGTTGCCCGAGCAGGATGAGTCACTGGTTAACCGTATTCTCACCATGCTGCTGGCCATTCCTGAACACTGGCCCACTCAGGAGCAGGTCGCCGATGAACTGATGGTGTCTCAGCGGACACTGCGCCGGCGCCTGAGTGAGCTTGGCACCTCTTATCAGCAGATCCTGAACCAGGTCCGCTGCCAGTTGGCAATCGAGTGGCTGCAAAATGGCGTGCAGGA
The DNA here is from genome assembly GCF_019801015.1 of Marinobacter nauticus. Taxonomy (GTDB): domain Bacteria; phylum Pseudomonadota; class Gammaproteobacteria; order Enterobacterales; family Shewanellaceae; genus Ferrimonas. The sequence goes on along the minus strand of NZ_JAHVJZ010000007.1, from coordinate 213,606 downwards.
CATCGATTGGATCGGCGAGCGGCTTGGGTTTCGGGATGTCTCCAATTTCCGCCACGCCTTTAAACGCTGGATCGGTAAACCCCCAGGCGAGTTTCTGGTCCGCTGATCAGCTACAGGTGCCCAGAGCCGGGTCCAGTGTGTCGATCCAACGGCGGATCAGCTCCACCGCATCGTCGTGCACCACTGCTCTTCCCACCGGGGGCATCTTGTCCTTAGGTTCAAGATGCTCCATGCGATAAGGCAGAATCGATTCAGCGCCATTGCCGGGCACGATATCGTAATCCAGTCCCGCTGCCCCGCCATCATAGCCGGGCGGCTGTTTGCAGATCCCGTACTCCATGGTGGTGTGGTCAACGAAATAGCCGAGGCGCAGTCCGGAGATGCTGGCAAAGCCTTCGGCACGATGGCAGTGGGCGCAGTTGATGTCCAGGTAGCCTTTGGCCCGCTCGGTCAGGCTGGCTGCGGTGTCATACAGGTCCGCAGCGGTGGGGATCTCTGCCGGAGCGCGGTCGAGCCGCCCGTCAGCAACCCAGGCATTCAGTTGGTTGGCACCGCTGTGGCCCGGGCGGTTCAACAGTCGGGCTTTGATGCCAATGGGACTGAACCGGGCGGTGGTGCCGTCGCTGAGCTGGTGGCACATCTTACACTGGGGCTGAGAAGGCACCTCGTAGTTGAATGACAGGGTCTCATCCTGGTGGGTCATCTGGTGGGCGACCAACGTACCCGCGGGCGTAAATTCAGCATCCGTGCCCTGCCACAGATAGGGCAAGGCAACCCATCCCGCTTCACGGTGGATCAGCAGGCGGGTTTCGATAAGGCGCTCATTGTCATCGCCGGACAGGGCGGTGTCGTAGGGCAGGGCAAAGGTTTTCACCAGTACCGTGCCGACCGGCATATCGAAGGTTTCGGTGTCGTGATAGGCCATCTGGTCACCCGGGGGGAGGAACAGAAAGCGGTATTTGCTGGCGTAGTCGGAAAACAGCGCCGTGGTCAGTTGATACAGCTCGCCGGGTTGGCGGGGATCCCGGGTGGGAATGGCCGGGTCGATAAACAAGCCGTATTGCGACAGCAGTTCGCAATTCTCGCTTAGCAACGCTTGCCAGTTCACTTCACTGGTGGTGTCGTCGCAAGCGGTATCCGGGTCATCGGTTATCGGTGGTGGCGGGGGTGGTTCCGTTGGAGCCGGCGCCGACGCGCTGTCTCCACCACCGCCGCAGCTCAGCAGGCCCAGAATCAGGGGCAGATAGAGATACTTCATGGCTGGGGTCCGGTAAAAAAGGGCCGGCTTACGCCGGCCCTGTGGTGTTACTGCGAGCAGCTCGCTGCCGGCAGACGGGTGATCCACTCTCGAATCAGTTCCACACCCGCGTCGTGAACCAGACTGCGGCCAATCTCTGGCATACGGTCACCAGGCTCGGTCGCTGCCATGCGGTAGTGGGTGATGGACTGATCCGGGTTGCCCGGAACGATGTCGTAACCCAGTGAACCACCACCGTAGGCCACCGGAGACTTACACTCACCGTGCGCCTGCTCATTGCCAACATATGGGCGCCAGTATTCCAGCTTGAGGCCGGTGTTGGAGGCGTTGCCCTCAGGGCGGTGACAGTGGGCACAGTTGATGTCCAGATAGCCTTTGGCCAGGTCCATCACTTCCGCATCGGTTGCGTCGGCGAGGTCGCCGTTACCCAGCAGACCAAATGCCGGCACCGTGGGGATGCTGGCCAGGTCTGCCGGGACACCGGTCAGGATGCCGTGAGCGGCCCAGGCACTGAGCTGGTTGGCGGTACCGTCGGCGTAGTCGTAGTCGCCGTTAAGATGGCGCGCTTTCGGCCCGATGGGCATAAAGCGGGCGATGCCATCTTCACCGGAGTACTGGTGACACTGCTTACACTGGTTGAGGCTCGGGACCACGTAGTCAAACTCGATGGTTTCACCTTTGTGCACCACGGACTGGTTCATGATGCTGCCGGGCTTGGCCAGCTTGGCTTCGTCCTTGGCGGCGGTCCAGACATAGGGCAGGGCGCTCCAACCGGCTTCACGGTGGATCAGCAGTCGGGTTTCCAGGATCTCTTCGTTCTCGTTGCCCGGGGTGGCGGTGTTGTCCGGCATGGCGAAGGTTTTCACCAGTACGGTGCCCACCGGGAAGTCGAACACTTCCTGCGGGTCATACTCGGCGGCCTGCTCACCCGGAACAAACACGTAGCGGTACTTGCTGGTGTAATCGGTGAACAGCGGGCTTTCCATGTCGTAAGGCAGACCACCGCTGTTGGCCACACCTTTGGGATTGGTGCTGTCGGCAAACAGGTTGTAGTCGGACAGGTTCGGGCAGTTGGCACCCAGCAGGGCACTCCAGTTCACTTCATTGCCGCTGGCTTCGCACAGGCTCAGATCGCCGTCACCCACCAGGCCACCTTCGCCTTCACCGATGCTGCCGCCGTTACCGACGGTTTCACCGCCGTCACAGCCTGCGGTGTCGTCATCGATGCCGCAACCGAACACTTCATCACCGATGGTGACAGTGTGTACCGGCAGGGAGACCTGGGTACAGTTCATCAGGTTTTGCTGAGAGCCTTCAAACAGCACATCCGGAACGCTCAGATCGCCCGCATGGTCGCCGGCATAAAGCTGACCCAGGCTGACGTCGCCGTTGTTGGACACACAGATATTGTCGCTGCCGTCTTCCGCAAATGGCGGCTCTTTGAAGTACAGTTCACCCATGCCGTTGTTGGCGATCGCTTCACCCAGACCATCATAAAGAATCGCCGGGAACACACCGTGGATCTGGGTGTAGGCACCGATGATGTCTTCGATCAGATAGCCATTGGGGTTGCTGCCGCTGTTGGTGATCTCGTTGCTGTGGATATGGATGTTGCGCGGCACCGCACGCCAGCCATCGTCGATGATGCCGTTGGGCAGGGCGTAGTTGGGGATAAAGGCACCCTCAATGTCCGGCTCCGCAATAAAGAAGCTGGACGCGGTAATGGAGAGGGTATCGTGGTCCTTGATGACGTTGTTGAAGATTTCAACGTCGTCCGTGGACAGGATGATGATGCCGGTGCCCGGCGGTACGATGTGCACCCCGGCCGGGTTGGCGCTGGCGTTAGCGAAGTTCTTGGTGTTGTTGGCTTCTACCAGGTTATCGAAGATACGAACACTGCTGCCGTAGCGGTGGTTACCGATGGGCAGGTCAAACACCAGAATACCACCGGTATTGCCGATGGCGTGGTTGTCGTATACGTCCGCATACTTGGAGTTTTCAATCTCAATCCCCGCCACGTTTTCAATGGCGACGTTGCGACGAACCACGATGTACTCAGACTGGCCGACGTAGATACCGGCGTCGGCGGAGCCGCGCACGTAGGTGTCTTCAATCAGGATGTTCTGACACTCCACCGGGTACAGGCCGTAAGCGCCGTTGTTTTCGTCCAGCTCACCTTCCCAGATGGTGGCCAGGCGACGCAGGATGATGCCGTTGGAGTTTTTCAGCTTGATGCCGTTGTTCTTGGCTTCGTTGACGGACATATCCTGAATGGTGATGTTCACCGCGTTCTGGACGAAGATGCCGTCGCCGGAGGCCGCTTCGGAGAAGTCCAGGATGGTTTTGTCCTGGCCGTAACCCATGATGGTCACGTTCTTGGCAAACACGCCGTCGCCATCGGCATCGCCGTCAAACAGCAGAGTCCGATCCAGCTTGAAGGTGCCTTCCGGCAGGACGATAACGTCACCGCTCTGGGCGTTAATAAAGGCTTCGGTGATGTTGGCGCCCAGGTTGTCACCCACTTCCACCATGATCGCCCCTTCCGGGAAGGTCGGCTCTTCAACCGGCGGAGGGGTCACGGGAGGCGGAGTCACTGTGGCGGTCTCGTTATCGTCGCTGCCGCATCCGGCCAGTGTGAGGGCCACTGCCGACGCTAAAAGCGTTGGCAGTAACCAGGAACGCTTCTCCTGCATCTTGTTATCTCCATGTTGTTGTTATGTGATCCCGCTCAAACTTCGAACACTCGTTTAATAAAATCAATGTTCGATGTGGCCAACATTCGTTACGCCGTGTTTAAGCGGTGGAGAGAAACTGTGAACTCGGGTGGAAAAAGCACACTTTGCTGGGCATTTGACCATCGGTGGTGGCACTATCTACTGTCCGAACCAGGTCTATACCGATAATAAAGTGGAAACAAACCATGAGCTCCCAAGCACAAGTGCCGCAAGCTGAAAACGGGCGTCTGGCCCGTATTCTGGATGGCATTGAGAAGGTAGGTAACAAACTGCCCGATCCGGCCATCCTGTTCCTGAGTCTGATGTTGATCGTATGGGGTGTGTCCGCCCTGTTCTCCAACATGACCTTTACCGAAATTGACCCGCGCACCGGCGAAGCGGTCGTGATCAAGAACCTGCTGACTGCCGAAGCCCTGACCAGCTTCCTGACCGGCATGGTGAAAACCTTCACCGCTTTTGCCCCGCTGGGCGTGGTGCTGGTGGCCATGTTGGGTGTGGGTGTTGCTGAACACTCCGGCTTTATCAACACCGCACTGAAGAAGATGCTGCGCATCACTCCAGTGAAGCTGATCACCCCGGCCGTTGTTGCCGTAGGTATCATCTCCCACACCGCCACTGATGCGGGCTACGTGGTGGTGATCCCGCTGGCTGGTGTCATTTTCTACGCCGTTGGCCGTCACCCGATCGCCGGTATCATGGCCGCGTTCGCCGGTGTTTCCGGCGGCTTCTGCGCCAACTTCATTCCTTCCGCCATCGACCCGCTGCTGCAGTCCTTCACCCAGGCCGCTGCTCAGACTCTGGATGCGGACATTCAGCTGAACCCGCTGAACAACTGGTTCTTCGCGGCGTCCTCCACTCTGCCGATCATCGGTGTGATCTGGTACCTGACCGATAAAGTGATGGAGCCGCGTCTGCAGCGCTCCACCAAGCTGGATGACGGCATTGATGCGCCGGCTCTGGACGAAATCGGTGAGCGTGAGAGCAAAGCATTCCGCTGGGCGTCTCTGGCGATGATCGGCTCCATGGTGCTGGTGGCTCTGCTGGCAATTCCGGAGTCCTCCACCCTGCGTGATGCCAACGGCAGCCTGACCAACTTCAGCGCCCCGCTGATGCAGGCCATCGTTCCGCTGATCTTCATCTTCTTCGTGATTCCGGGTGTGGTATTCGGTTACGCCAATGGCGTATTCAAGAGCTCCGCAGACATCATCAAGTCCATGAGCAAAGCGATGGAAGGCATGGGTGCCTACATCGTGATGGCGTTCTTCTGTTCTCTGTTTATTGCGGCATTCTCCCAGTCTGATCTGGGCGTGCTGCTGGCAGTGAAAGGGGCCAACTTCCTGCAGTCTCTGGGCATGCCGGCTGGCGTCACCATCGTAGGCATGGTGTTCCTGGTGGGCTTTGTGAACCTGTTTATGGGTTCTGCCTCCGCCAAGTGGGCACTGATTGGCCCGGTTCTGGTTCCGATGCTGATGCAACTGAACATCTCTCCGGACCTGTCTCAGGCGGCTTACCGTATTGGTGACTCCTCCACCAACATCATCACCCCGCTGATGCCTTACTTCCCGCTGGTGGTGGTGTACTGCCAGAAGTATGTGAAGAACACCGGTATCGGCACCCTGATTGCGGCGATGCTGCCGTACTCCATCGCCCTGCTGCTGACCTGGACTGCCTGGTTGCTGGTTTACTGGACCATCGGCCTGCCCCTGGGTCTGGGCGCAAGCTACACCTACGGACTGTAACAGCCGTTCGATCTGGTACGGAAAAGGGGCCTCAGTTGAGGCCCCTTTCTTATGGGGTAAGCCGTGGGGTTAACCTCGCTGGCTGCCCACGTACTCCGCAATCGCTTTACGGCTGACTTTCAGCCCGATCTGATTTAGGGTTTCCGGCCAGGGCAGATAGTGCCGGGGCCGCATAAAGCGCGGCAGCTTTTTCAGTACCCGCTTTTCCCACCGCTGCGGTGCCCAGTCCCCTTTTACGACGGCCACCGGCAGCATGCCAAACTCGTCGTCAGCCACGGGGATGACCACCGCCTCCTCCACGCCATCACAGCGTTTGAGCACCGCTTCGATCGCCTCTGGCTGCACGTTTTCGCCGCCGCTGATGAACATGTTGTCGACCCGGCCGAGCACTTTAAGTTGCTCGCCCACCATCAAACCCCGGTCGCGGGTGGCAAACCAGCCTTCTGCGTCGAAGGGCTTGGTCAGTTTGCCGTTGGCGTAGTAGCCCATAAAGCGGCAGTCGCCCCGCACCTCAATCAGCCCATCGTTGAGCCGTATCTGACGGCCCGCCAGGGGAAAGCCGGAGAGGCCTTGGTCGTTGGCGGGTCCGGTGGTGATCTGACTGCCCATCTCGGTCATGCCGTAGCTGGTCAACACCTTAATGGGGAAGGGTTTGAGCTGCTCAAGCAGGCGGGACGGGATGGCCCCCCCTCCCAGCAGTAAAGTGCTTACCGAGGCCAACACCTGAGCGGCATCCTCCCGCTCCAGCAGGCGCACCAGCTGAGTGGCCACCAGGGACAGATGGGTGATGCGCTGGTGCTGCAGATTGCTGGCCATATCACGATGTGCGGGCAAGACTGCAGTGGCGCCACAACTCAGGCAACGGAACAAAATCGCCAGACCGCCGATGTGGAACAGTGGCAGGCTCAGCAGCCAGCGGTCGTCCCGGTTCAGAGGTGTCTGGTCGTGGCTGCCTTCTGCGGCGGCCATATGGTGCTTCAGCGCGTGCATGGCGGCTTTGGGGTGACCGCTGGAGCCGGAAGTCAGGATCAGCGTCAACGGCGCTTCAGCGTCGACGGTCCAGCGTTCGCCGCATTCAGCACTGGTCAGGGAAACCGCGCGGACCCCTTCCGGTAGCTCGCCCTCACTCCAGCACCACTGGACGTTCAGCTCCCGCAGCAGCTGGTCCCGCTGTGCCGCAGGGAAGCGCGGGGAGAGAGGCACCAATACCGCACCGAGGCGCATTGCCGCGTACAGCAGCAGAATCGCTTCCAGCCGGTTCTGCCCGAGGTAACCAAGGTGATCACCGGGCCGGACGCCCTGCTCAGTCAGGTGGTGAGCCAGGGCACCAGCTCGGGCATCCAGCACCTCGTAGCTGATGTCACCATCAGGCCCACTGATGGCGATGGCGTCGCTCCAGCGCCGGGCGGCGCTGTGCAGGGGGCAGACGATGCGGGTCATAGCGTGGTCAGTTCCGATTCGGTGATCAGGGGCTTGTTCTGGCCCCAGGGGTTGGGCGCGATCAGATCAGCGCCAAGCGCGCTCAGGGTATCCAGTCCCGGCACACTGGCCGGGGTCAGCGCATTCGCCAGATGGGCCAGGTGAGTGAGGCCGATATTGCTTTCGAAGGCGGAGGAGAGCACCACCTCAACGCCATCCATAGTGGCCTGGTCAATAAGCTGCTGGAGTCGCTCCAGGCTGCCAATCAGGGTGGGTTTGAGCACCAAAGCGCGCACGCCCGGTAAGGACTCATACTGAAAGCCCGGTACCTGTGTGCTTTCATCCAGCGCCAGCGGCAGACGGTGTTGGGCATAAAGCCGCAGGCTGTCATTCAGGTCAGCGCAGGGCTCTTCGACATAGCGCACCGAGTCGAGCGGGATGCTGGCAGCAAAGTGGCTGGCGCTCTCCCAGTCCCAGCCCCGGTTGGCATCAATACGCAGCCGCAGTTTGGGCTGACGCGCCAGCAGCGCGTAAACCAGGGCAATCTCGTTCTCAACGGTGTCTCTGGCCAGCTTCAGTTTGACTTCCCCCGGTGGGGTTTCCAGCGCATCAAACTGAGCCAGCTGTTGCTCCGGAGTGCCCACCAGCAATGGGATGGCCGGCGGCAGCGACAGTCGGCTTTCGCGGTTCAGTTGCCAGCGGGCGCAATCCAGTGCAAACCGGGCCGCCGGCGGAAGCGTATCCGGGTGGGTTTCACCGCGGGCGAGCGCGTGCAGCGCATCACGACACTGTTCGAAACTGTCGTGGGAGAAGCCCGGCAGCGGCGCACAGTCGCCCCATCCGACATGCTCACCCTGTTCCAGCTTGATCAGGATCCCCCGGCGCTCGTTCAGGGTGTGGCCGGCAAAACGCAGGGGCGTCGCCAGGGGCAGGGTGTAGGCGTAAAGGTTCATCAGAGTCCTTGATGGCAGCCGGGCCGGTTATCGTGGCCGCAGTGTAGCAAGAAAGGCGTCAGGCCGGGCGCGATGAACGTTGTGTCCGGCCGATTCGATGACATGGTGCTGCCAGTTCGGATGGCACCACTGCCGGGCGAGCTCGGTGAATTTGGGGTCATTGGCCCCGGTGATCAGGGTCACCGGGCAGGGCAGTGTCAGTGCCCGCAGGTCCGGCTGATGGCCCAGACTGGTGCCCAGGTAGAGGGCTGCCAGAGCGTGTGGCCGGTTGCCAAGGCGCGCTTGTACCATGGCCGCCCGTGCCGGTTCACTGAGGTCGGCAAATACGCCCTGTCGGTACCAGGCATCCAGCCACTGTGTGGCCGGTTCGGTGGCCATGCGTTGAAACCAGGCGGCATCGCTGCGCAGACGCTCGGCCTTTTCGGTTTCTGACAACAGCCCGGGGTGGGCGGACTCAAGCGTGAGGCTGAGCAGGCGATTGGGCGTGTGCTGGCTTAAATGGTGAGCCAGCGCCAGGGCCAGACGCCCCCCCAGTGAATAACCGAGCAGATGAAACCGGGCCACGCCCTGATACGCCAGCGTCTCAAGCAGTCGCTGCACCACTTCATCGAATGCGGGGCGCTGTTGAAGCTCTACCGACTGGCTGAGGCCATGTCCGGGCAGATCCAATGCCAGACAATCAAAGTGCTCGCCCAGGGCTTCAGGCCAGTCGTTGTGGTCTCCCAGAAATCCGTGCAGCAGCACCATAGGGGCACCCTGGCCCCAACGGACGCCGGACAGAATCCGGGACGGATCAGTCATCGTCCCGGATCAGGCCGGCCAGTTCGACGATGCGATCGGCGGATTCGCCCGGCGGCACCACCACTTCAATCACACTGGCTCCCTGACGGCTCAGTCCTTCAGACAAGGCGTGGCTCAGCTCAGCAAGACTTTGCGGGCGGTGATAAGGCAGGTGGAACTGATTGGCCGCGCCCTCAAACCCGAAACCATGGCCCAACCGGTAATACTGCTGACGCAGCGCCTCGTTGGGCACCGGCAGCAGGTTAAAGATGCTGCCACCGTCGTTGTTCAGCACTAGCACCACCAGCGGTGAGGCCAGGCTGTGGGCCAGAGCCAGGGAGTTGAGATCGTGCAGCAGGGACAGATCGCCCACCACCAGTACCGTCGGCTTGCCATCGGCGAGGGCCACACCGCATGTGGTGGCCAGCAGACCATCAATGCCGGAAGCGCCCCGGTTGGTGAAGATGGTCGGCGCTTCACCCGGTGCGGCCAGCATGTCGTATAAGCGGATCGGCAGACTGTTGCCGATAAACAGTTTGTGCTGACCGTCCAGCTGACGGGACAGCAATCGAATCGCGGACAGTTCGGTCAGAGCGCCGCTGTCATGCTGCTCGGCAAACAGGCGCTCCAGTTCATCACTGTAGGACTCCAGGCTGTCCGCCCAGCCGGAACCAGGCAGCAGCGGCCAGGGCAAGGCGGCCAGCATCGGCAGGCTGCCGATAAAGCGCCGTTTGGTCAGGTGGTTCGGGTCCAGGTTCTCCGGCTGGCTCATGTAGTGCCAGAAGGCTTTCCAGGGGTGGGCCGCGATAAAGCTCATCAGGCGTTTGGAGAGCAGTCGTCCTCCAATCAGCAGCAGATGCTCCGCTTTACCCAGCAGCTTGCTGGCTTTGGCGTGGTGGAACAGCTGGTCGATATGGTGCACCACACCGTCAGCCTGACGCAGTTGAGACTGGGCATCCGCGAGGATCGGCCAGCCCAGGCGGCGGGCCAGGGCCAGCACTTGCTCCGGCTGCTGGTGGGGCGCCAGGGTGCCCACGACGATGATGCCTCGCCCCTGGGCAAACGCCGCACACTCATCAATGCTCGGCAGCGCACTGCGGCTGATGGGGGGCGTGGCACTCCAGGGCTCCTGACTTTGCCGCCAGGCGTGAATCGGCCGGAGGTAGGACTCAAATGGCGCGGCTTCACCATCGGGGTAGAGCGGCTCCCGATACATGCAATTGATGTGCAGGGGGCGGTCCAGATCCATCATCGCCTGGTCCAGTTGCGCCAGCAGTGCTTGTGGCGGCTGGTCCAGACTGGGGGTGGGCAGATCGAGTCGACGGGCGTAGTTGGCAAAGATGGCCGGTTGAATGATCGCCTGGTTGGCACCGCAGGCAATCAGTTCCGGCGGCCGGTCACCGGACAGCACCACCAGAGGGACTCCGGTTTGATAAGCCTCAATCACGGCCGGATAGAGGTTGGCAACCGCCGTGCCGGAGGTGGTGATGATCGCGACCGGGGTTTGACTGGCCTTGGCCAGGCCCAGCGCGGCAAAGCCGAGGCCCCGTTCATCAAAGTGGGTGTGTCGTTCAAACCCGTCATGACCGGCGGCCGCCAGGGTCAGAGGGGTGGAGCGGGAGCCCGGTGCCAGACAGAGGTGGCGCACGCCAAGGCGGTGCAGCTCTTCCAGCATCAGTCGCGCCCACAACAGGTTTAATTCGGCGCAGTGAGCAGTGTTCATAGTCCGTTTAGGATCCCGAGTACCGTAGTCATCTTGTTGTTCAGCTCTTGCCACTCGGCGTCCGCTTGTGAGTTAGCGACGATTCCGGCGCCGGCAAAGAGGGTGACTTTGTCGGCCTCAAAGCGGGCACTTCGGATGGCCACGGCAAACTCGGTTTCATGAGCACCAAAATAGCCACAGGCTCCGGCATACCAGCCCCGGGCAAAGCCTTCGCGCTGGCGGATAAAGCTCATGGCGGATTCTCTTGGCAGCCCGCCAACGGCTGGAGTGGGGTGCAGCGCCCCCAGCAGTTGGAGGTCATTGACGCCCGCTTTCAGTTCGGCACGGATTGACCGGTGAAGATGCTGAATGTGATTGAGCTTGAGGATGGTGGGGGTTTCTTCCGCACCGACGTAATCGCTCAAAGGCCCAAGTTGTTGTTCGATATGTTGGCGCACCAGCAGGTTTTCGTGGCTGTTTTTGCCATCAGCCAGCAGGGCGTTGGCCAGGGCTTCATCCTCCGCCTCGGTAAAGCCCCGGGTGGTGGTGCCAGCCAGCGCTTCGGTGGAAAGCTCCCGGCCATGGCGGTGGAACAGCCGCTCAGGGGTACAGCTGATAAAGCTGTGGCCGTTGCTGAACTCAAAGCCGAACTGGTAGCTGCCCGGATTGAGCAGTTGCCAGGCGTGCAGCACGGTCCAGTGATTGGGCAGGGCGCTGGTGGTCAGCCGGGTTTCACGGGCCATCACCACTTTGGGGGTGGCGGCCAGAAACGCGGGGTCGGTGATCTGGTCAATCAGTTCGCGCCAGCGAGGTTGGTCCGGTGTGTCCTGACGCGCCAGAATGTGCGCCGGACCCAACGGCGACAGAGGTGCCGCTGGCTTCAGCTCATCCAGAGCCGCGTTTGCCGCCGCCAGTTCCTGCTGCCAGGGGCGTTCCTGACCGCACAGATTCAGCAGCAGCTGGGCCTGATCACCGTGACGGCGGATCTCAATTCGGGGCAGCACAAAGCGGGCCTGACCGAAATCAGACCAGGCGGCCTGTCGGGTATCGAAAGCCTGGCCGCCATAAAGTCGCAGTTGGGTGTCCTGAGCGGCCCCGAGGTATTTGTGGTACAGCCGGTCCAGCTCTTCCGCTTCCGGGAGTTCGGCAAAGTGCAGGTCCAGGGCGGCACCCACTGCCGCGACCTCTTCACCATTGCGACGACCGCGCCAGTAGATTTTGGGCAGGGTGGCCTGATTGGCCAGCCAGGCGATCAGTGGCGGCGCGTCCAGCGGCTCACTGAGCTGCAGACAGAGGTGGCCCGGGGGTTGGCGCTCCAGTTGGGCCAGCCGCAGCCTGAGTCGCTCAATGGCGATGGCCAGAGGGTGTTCTACCGGAAGGATGCTGTACCACCTTGTCAAAATTAGTGGATAAACCACTGAAATTAAAAATCACCACTGAGTGATGTCAAGGCGTGGGCCTGAAGATTGTGATCAGAGCGCCGCTGATTTCAGAGCGAAAAGCTCCAAAGCAGGGTGATGGTCAGGGTCAGGGTAATCAGACTGCTGCCCAGGCCTGGACGGCCAAGATAGATGACATTCCAGACGGTTTTTGTGATCGCTGCCGTAACCACAAGCATCAACGCCAGATTCAGCTGATGAAGCCAGAGCAGGTGCAGGGTCATCATGGTGCCACAGACGCCCAGCGCAAGCATCATAGCGCGCTCAAGATGGGTCTGGACCATCACCATCTCATGTTCGCTTTGCAGCTTGAAGGAACGGCTCTCTTTCAGCTTCAGCAGATGAATGGTGAGACAAATCAGGCCGGTCAGGCCCAACAGCATAACGGGGATGGATTGATTCCAGGCACCCAGCGCCGCAATGACGAGCGTGGTCGGCCGAGCCCAGCGATGCAGGCGAGCGGCGGGACAGTCGGCGGGCTTCACCATAGCGACTCCTGGTTAAAAGATACACCGCTATTAGAGCGCTAACACCGCCGACTGTACCAACATAACCCCATAAAACCTCTCAGAAATGTGCGCCGGATCGGAGTTGTGAACGGGACATTTCTGAGCGGTTGCTGTAGGGGTGAACGGTCTGTTTACTGACCAGTACCCTTCTGTACTCGCTTGGTGACCAGGGTTCTGCCCACGGCGTCCTGCCATCCGGAATAGAGACTCTGACGTTGCGTCTCGGCCATCTGAGACTCAAACCGGCGCTCGGTTTGTGCCAGTCCGGCCAGACTCTCCAGGCCCGGCCAGAACCCGACCGTCAGCCCCGCCAGGTAGGCGGCTCCGGCGGCGGTGGTCTCCCGGTTGTGGGGACGCAGTACCGGCGTGGCCAGAATGTCTGCCTGAAACTGCATCAGGAAGTCGTTGGCTACGGCCCCACCGTCGACCCGCAGTTCGGTCAGGGGCAGAGCGGCATCCTGTTGCATGGCGTCCAGCAGGTCCCGGCTCTGATAGGCGATGGATTCCAGCGTCGCCCGGACAATGTGCTGGCGGTTGCAGCCCCGGGTCAGGCCGACCAGAGCGCCACGAGCGTAGGGGTCCCAGTAGGGCGCCCCCAATCCGGTAAAGGCGGGCACCAGGTAAGCCCCTGCCGTGTCCGGCACCGACTGGGCGAGGGCCTGAGTTTCGCTGGCGTGGCGGATCAGCCCCAACTCGTCCCGCAGCCATTGGACGCTGGCTCCGCCCATAAAGACCGCCCCTTCCAGTGCGTACTCGACGGTGTCCGGGCCGCTGCAGGCAATGGTGGTCAGCAGGCCATGGCTGGAGTGGACCGCCTGCTGGCCGGTATGCATTAACATAAAGCAACCGGTGCCATAGGTGTTCTTGGCCATGCCGGGCTCCGTGCAGAGCTGACCAAACAGCGCCGCTTGTTGATCCCCGGCGATGCCAGCTACTGGGATCCGCGCCCGGCCAATCTGAGCGTGGCCGTAGACCTCGCGGCTGCTTTTCACCTCCGGCAGCAGACTGGTTGGGATGTTGAGTGCCGCCAGCATCACCGGGTCCCAGCGTTGCTGATGAATGTCCCACAACAGCGTGCGTGCGGCGTTGGTGCGATCGGTCGCGTGCACCGCACCGTCGGTCAATTGCCACAGCAGCCAGCTGTCGATGGTGCCAAAACGCAGCTCTCCCCGTTCTGCTCTTTGGCGGGCACCGGGGACCTGATCCAGCAGCCAGGCGATCTTAGTGCCGGAGAAGTAGGGGTCCAACACCAGGCCAGTGGTATCACGAACGTGCTGCTCGAGGCCCTGGGCTTTCAGTTGTTCACAGATGTCGGCCGTGCGGCGGCACTGCCAGACGATCGCGTTGTGGATCGGCTGGCCGGTTTCGGCGTCCCAGATCACCGTGGTTTCCCGCTGATTGGTGATGCCAATCGCGGCGACCTGCTCATGGCGCACGCCACAACGGGCCAACACTTCGGTCAGCACCGCGCGCTGGCTGGCCCAGATCTCCATCGCATCGTGCTCTACCCAGCCGGAGTGGGGATAGTGCTGGGTAAACTCCCGCTGGGCGCTGCCAAGGATGCGCCCATCACGGTTAAACAGCAGGGCGCGGCTGGAGGTGGTGCCCTGATCAAGGGCGAGAATGAACTGTTCGCTGGACATGCTGATCCGGAGTTAGGGATTTGTTCTCATCATAGCGAAGAGTGCCGGCAAAAACGCAACCGGCCCAATCGCCTGCGTGCGTTTTACTCCTGAACGGGCACCGAATCCGCGATCAGGGAGATGTTGTTGGTGAGGCCGTTGAGCACCACCTGCTGGCGGACACCATCGCGAATGATGGTGACGGTCAGAGGGGTATTATCGGGCAGGCGGGACAGATACTCCCGGTACTCAGCCCGGGTCAGGACCCGTTGCCCATCCAGCGCCCAGAGCACATCGCCGTGGCGCAGGGCTCTGGCGCTGCCATCGTGCTTTACCGTGTCCACCAGTAAGCGATTGGGCCGTCCGGCCCGGTGCAGAGCGGCCATATAATCATCGTCGGAGAGCTGTCGGCGCGCCTGGTCCCACAGTGCATTGCGTTCACGAACAAGCCGATCTCCGGTGGCCCAGCCTTCGGCGAGGGCCTGACGCTGCAGCTTCAGGTCGGCCCGGGTCAGGCGATCCACCAGCGCATCGGCTCCTGTGGCCGGCGGTTCGGGCGCTGCGGTCGCTGATTCTGCGGACTGAGAGGGTTTTGGGGCTGCTGTCGGGGCTTTCGGCTGCATCGCGCTGAAGGTCTGAATGTGGGTGGAGATGTCCCCGTTAAGCCCGGCCTGCACCAGCCTGGTCAGCATCTGGTTTTCCCATCTCAGCATCGCCAGCTCGTCGCTGTCTGCCGGGCAGGGGGCCTGAGGCGGGCAGGAAGTGGGGTCCGGAGAGAGCCACACTGCGGTGGCGGCACCGCCCAGCAGAGCGCCGGCGGTAAACAACAAAATGGGCCTGTACATCTTTCATCCCTGAGCGAAGCGTTTACGCCGCCAGTGTAGCCAGAAAACGGCGGCGTAAACGTTGATCCCAGCCAGAACATTGCTGGAATCTGGTTCTGTGTCAGGGGTTTGGCTTTGCTCAGTTAACCCCGGTCAATTGAAAGGCGGCCCAGTAATAGGGGTGCGGTTGCTGGCGGAGCCGGGCGATCTGCGCCTGTTGCAACGCCACGCTGTAGGGCTGGCCACTGGCCCCCCGGTAGAAGTCATTCATCAGCGCCTGGGTGGCGTTATCGTTCACTTTCCACAGGCTGGCCATCACGTTGTTGCTGCCCGCAAACAGAAAACCCCGGGTCAGGCCGATGATCTCCTCCCCTTCAGTGATCTGCCCCAGCCCGGTTTCACAGGCGGACATCACCACCAGGTTGGCGCTGAGCGAGAGGCTGTAGATCTCCCCCAGCGTGAGGGTGCCGTCGTTGCGGGCATCGGGTGCCAGCAGCAGGCGCGATGCTGCGGGTTGCGCGGTATCAAAAATGCCGTGGGAGGCGATATGAATCACGTCGAACCCGGCACCTATCTCCTTGATCAGGGACTCGGAGGCATCATGGCGCAGGCGCGCATGACTCTGGTAACCGAGGCGGGTCAGCTGCCGGACCTCCTGCTCCGCACCGGGCAGATCCAGCGTGGGATTGCCCAGCGCCAGCAGGGTCTGGTGACGGCTTTCGCGGGTCAGGAAACGGGCAACGGAGGCACTCGGCAGGATCCGGACGCTGTGCGTCTCAATCAGAAAGCGCTGATCCGGCATCAGGCTGGCAAAGGCCAGCTGGTTCAGTACGCCAGCTGGCACCAGCGTCAGGTGCTGATAGGGGGTGAGGTCGAAGGTGCCGAGCAGGTCCCGGTACAGCAAGCGAGCTTCCTTCTCGGGCCGTGGGCCTCCAGGCTGGCGGATTTGGCTCATGTAGTCGATCACCCGGCGGTCCAGGTCCGCGGCATTCAGTGGCTGCACCTCGACGCCGTGACGATCGACTTTCCAGGCGTACCAGCGCCCTTCAACTTCCATAAACTCCAGCAAGGCTTCAGCGGGCCGCAGTCCGGCCTGGATCTGGGCCAGCGAGCTGACCTCGCCCTGGTTGAGCGAACTGACCTGGCGGCTCTGCTCCGGGGTCAGTGATGCGACCACCTTAGGGGCGGATTTGCGTTTCAGGCCCCGCTCGTTGTCGGCGCTGACGGCGGCGTGCTTCTGGTCTTCAGCCGGCAGGGGCGCCAGTTGAGTGAGTGCAGCGACATCCACGGTTACCGGGCTACGCAGCCGGCTGTCCGCCAGCAGATCCACCAGGGCACGCGCCCGCAAACGCTCTGACATCAGCAAAGCGGATTCTGGCTGTTCCAACGCGATCAACGCTTCCGCGGCGCCCTTATAGGGCGCGGTGCGCCGATTGGCAAAGCCCAGCTTCTGCGCTTCGGTGGACACGTTGCCCCGGCTTTGTTCGACAATGGTGATGGCCGATTCGAAGGCGTCCAGAGCTTCCTGCTGGCGGCCCAATGCCATCAGGGCTTCGCCCCGTTGCTGTTGCAGATACCAGAGCAGCTCCTCCCCCAGACTGTCGGCGTCCTCAGCCAGCAGCGCGTTCAGCACCTGCAATGCCTGCTCCGGTTGGTTTTGGTGGGCGGCAATCCGGGCCGCCTGCAACTTTTCCCGTTGCACCATACGGGCACCAAGTTCGCTGTTGATGTCCTCAGCGCCGCTTTCCATCAGCGCGGTGGCCACATGAGGATTGCTGCCGCTTAACAGGCTGGCGGCCATCAACAGCGCACCGGTGGCGATCTTGGTGCCGCCAAGAAAGTCTTCAAACGTCTCAGCGCCGCTTTTGCTGGTGGGCACCACCTGGTCAAATCGCCCGGCGGCAAACAGCACCTGATTTTTGCTGATTTGGCGGGTGCGCCAGAAGTGGGAAAGAGGTTCGTCGCCGTCGCTGTCCCGGTGGATCTGATCCATCTGGATCAGGCGCTGGTCGAGGTGGTCGGTAACGCCAAGATGCACTTCAGCCTGAGCCGCAATGGACAGGGTGTAGAGGATGTCTCCTATCCAGCTGGAGCGGCCGTTGCCGGTGGGCAGGGCGGCATCGGGATCATCGGTGACGCTGGCGCTGCCGGAGGTGTAGGTCCAGTGGCGCTCTGCACCGGGTTGCCAGCGGGGGTGGTCCAGGTCGTACAGGGTCAGCGCGCGATTGGCGTGTTGCAGCGCCAGTTCGTAATCGCCCATCTCAAACCACGCCTGAGCCAGCAAGCGTGACTTTCGGGCCTCAAATTGGTCCGGCGTCATCGCGAGACTGTGTTCCGTCGGCGGGTGATGCAGCGTTCCGGGGTAGTGCCCTTTGGGACCCAGATACACCCCCGGCGTGATCACAAAACCAGCGCTGTCCCAGATGTCGATGCACTCAAAAAACTGGCGGTAGCGACCGGTGTGAAGCAGCGCCGAGCAGTAGGCGTTCAGACGCATTGGCTGATCGGACAGGTCGTAGGGGGAGAAGTTATCGAGCACATCCTGAAACAACCCCAGTTCATGCAGGCCAATGGCGCGCACGCTGCCCTGAAGGCCCTGGTTGGACGTCACTGGCGGGATATCACGGGCAAGCAGGCTTAATGGCGCGAGAAGCGCCGCCAATGCTAAGGCAGGCAATCTCATAACGCCTCCACTCGGATCTGCAGTTCCGCCAGTATCGACTCCATCAGGCGGGTCTTATTGCGGACGCTGTTGATGAACAGCAAGTTGGTACCGGCCAGATCCCCATCCAGTTCTGGGGTGACTTCCATCACGCTGGAGCGGGTGAACTGTTGAGCGCTGGCCGGGGCTTGGTCGTTGCGCCAGTAGCGCACGTCAGCCACGGCGGTGAGGGTCATCGGCATGCCGTCGGCATAGACCTCGAAATTGCCCACATCGGTGATGTCGGTGAAGGTCAGGGCCAGCTCGGTACCGGCGCAATCCTCGGCATCGGTATTCAGCACAAACCGGCCATCGCCCCGGATAAAGTGGGCGATTTGCGCCTGCATCTGCGCTTCCAGTGCGCCGTGAGACGGGTCTGCCATCAGCTCCGGATCCGCCAGAGAGACCGACAGCGTGCACAGCGTGTGGCCCGGGCCATCATGAGGAATGGGGGCCATCAGGCCGCTGGAATGGTACTGCAGGGGGATCGCACAACCGCCCAGCATTAAAGCGGGCAGCAGTAAGCAACGACGTAAATCCATTACGTTGAGGTCCTTGAGTCGTCCGTGAATGTGAATGAAGTTACCGAAGAAACTCCGCTGTTCAAGTATTGAACAAAAAAACCGGCCCCGAAGGGCCGGTTTGGATTATCGGCAGGTGCGATCAATCGATGTTGTCGCCAGTTTTCACCTGAACCTGAGCATCGGTGGCGACGGGGGTGCCTTCTTCATCCACAAAGGTCACCACCACGTTGCGGTCGACGAGGCCACCACGCAGGATATCCGCCTGGAACTCGGCGAAGTCCCCTTCGTTGAAGTCCGCCAGTTCCACGCTAAAGGCACAAACGTACTCTTCGCCTGGTGTCAGCATGGTGCTGTAGGTGGGTTCATCACAGGCAAGCGGTACGGGTGTGACCGGAGAGGTTGGGTCCTCATCAATGCCGGTCAGGGTGCCGCCTTCGTTGACGATACGGTAGCCGTTAAAGAAGTTACCGTCCTTCACTGGCGTGTTGAAAATCTCCAGGGCACTCAGCCAGATATTCTCGTGACTGGTGTTGGTGACGGAGATGAAGATGGTGCCGGACAGGCCGTACTTACCGGTAACGGTCGGAGGCACATCCTGGAACAGCACGGTCGCAGTGTCATTGTTGGACTGAATCATGCTGCCTGTGGCCGTCGTGGCTTTGGCAAAGGCGGTGTTCACCAGCATGGTGTCGTCATAGGCCGTGGTGTCCACGTTGGTGGCGTTACCTTCGACAATGGCCACCAGGGTACAGACATAAGGCGTACCAAACACCAATGTCTGCGGGAACATGCACTCATCAGAACGCTGGGTGGCGGCTTTGGTCGCCCGAGCGCTGGTGAACAGCGTGTCGTCCATCAGGGCTGTCAGGGTCAGGTTCTCCTTGGTGGTGCTGTTGGCGTTGGTAAAGGTAAAGCGATACACAACGGGGTTGGCTGTGCCACCGGGTTCGTCAATGGTGACCGAATCCATAAAGCTGGCAGAGTTCAGCCCTGGAGTGGGGATGGCAACGTCACCGGATTTTGCCACGTCCTTCAGCAGGCTGAGGCCCGGGGTTGCACGGGTGATGGTGGCCATCGCCATATTGGTGGCGCGGCGGTTTTCGTTGTCTTTCCCCTCCACATTGACGGTGTTGGTGTAGTCGGCGCCATCCGCCAAAGTGACATTAACGATGTACTGACAGGTGAATTTGCTTGAGCTGCCCATATTGGCCGGCAGAGAGGCGGGGGCACTGCTACAGGCCGGTGAGCCTGAGCTGTCGGTGAGCAGATTGGCCACGGCAGTATCGGTCAGGGAGACCAGACTAAGGGCATCGACGGTGCTGGTGTTGGTGATGGTGATCTCATAGGTTACCAGCCCCTGGTTATCCACGTAGTACACGCCGCCAACCTGGCGCAATCCCGGGCCCGCAACCGGCGTTTTGGTGATGGTAACGGCAGGGTCTACGTTGGTGATTTTCACTGTAACAATGCCGGAGCAGTTGCCCGTATCGTTGTCACTGCGGTCATCGGTCACATCACAGCTGCTATTGCCGACGGGATCGCCATTGGCGTCTTCAGAGCTGATTCGGATGAAGTTCTGATACACCTCATCGCCAGCTGCGGGAGCGGGCGTTTCGGTTGAAGGGTCATCCGCATCCGGAAGGTCTTCATCGTTTATCTTGACCTTGAAGGTACAGGTGAAGGTCGGGATTGCGGCGGTCAGTGTCACAGGCAGTTTGCCGTAACAGTTGTTATCGGCACCGAGCAGCGTCAGGTTGCCAATGGTGGTATCGGTATTGGTGCCATCCAGATCGAACAGGACCGCGGCATCACTGGAGCCGACTTTTGGCGTGGAGGCGTCCGCAACGGAGCGATACAGATCGTCGATGTCGGTCACGACCAGATTCGCGTCGTTTGAGCCATCGCGGGTGATCTTAACTTCGTATTCAAAGGTGGACATTGGCTCGCTGCCACTGCTGCTGGCACTGAGCAGCTTCTTGCTGATGGCCGGCTCGCCGGGCTGGATAAAGATATTGAGCGGGATAATGTCGCAGTTACATTTCGACTTGGAGCTGGGCTCTTGACCCGGGGCCGCGCCAGTGGCAGAACAGTTGGCCGGGTCTTCCTGCACATCCCAGGCGGCGCAGTAGTTGAATTCCACCTGTTCACTGCCGGGAGAGGCGGTACAGGTCATGGTGAATACGGCGTCCACCAAGGTGTACTCATCGTCCACCAACCCGGATTTGGCGATGTCGCCACATTGGTCGAGGTCCAGGTTCTGAGCGTTGCCGGTGGATTTGAAATCGTTTTTGGGGATCAGAATGCTGCAGGCTTCCTCATCCTGCTGGACCACCTGGGGGGAATCCAAATCTCGGGCCACGAAGAAGGTGGTGTCATAACGCTCGGCGGCGTTGGTTCTGACTCTCAGGTCCGCCGTGACCTCAATGGTGTCACCCAAAGTACAGGTGAAATCGCCTCCGGAGCCTGGCCCGGCCCCATCCACTTTCTTAACGGTCACTTCCGCAATTTCAACGTCTTCAGCGGTACAGTTGATCACCTGTCCGACTCTGTCTTTCAGGCCTTTCCCACCGGTTTCGATGTAGGCGTCGGCCATACAGGAGTCCGCGTTATTGGCGGGCGCGTTCCAGATGGGGTTGTCCGCCTCGGGCACCGCCTGGACGGGCAGAGTGGCGCTGTAGATCAGCGCCGCGCACGCGACGGAAAGTCGCGTTCTGGAGAGAATCGATGTTCTGTCTTTCATGGTCTTATCCATTAATCCGGCACAACAGGGCTCGGCGACCGTTTAAGGCAGCCGAAGAGCGAGCGGTTTGAAGCGGGTAAACCGGGGGTGGGCAGTCAGCCTTTTTCTACAGCAGTGACTGCCCTTGGCCGTAACAGAACGGGGAGAGGGGAATAAAGCATAGAAACCTCCGCGAACATCAGCGAAAACGAGTACAACTCTATGCGGAACAGTGGCCGTTGCCACTGCCCTGAAAAACCGTCAGGTTTTTGGGCGTCGATGAACTCGACACGGTAAAAAATTAGTTGAAAATTCCCGGCCCGCAAGGGTTTTGGCAATTTTTTTGGCCCTGTCGATGGCTGCCGGACTGTCAAGTCCGTCAGATAGAAAATTCCGCTTCAACCGGTTTATTTATCGCTGCTTTCGAGCATAAAAAAGGGATGGCTTTCGCCATCCCAATGCCTGCAGGGAGGGGGGAGACCCCTTAGTCGGTCTGTCTGCCGCCTTTCTTCATTGGATCGCCGTCGTAGCCGAGGGCCTGCCAGTCCAGTCGATTGCCTTTGCCATGGCAATCCATGCAGCCCAGCGCGTCTTCCTTGGGGGCCACCATGTGGTTGATGCGCCACCACATCTCGGTGGGGGCAAAGCCATGTTTGCCGCTGTACTGGATCCCCAGCTTTTGCAGGTCGGCATTGGCAGCCATACCCAGTTTGGCGGCGCTGTCCCAGTCAAAGGTTTTCCAGTAGCCCCCTTCGCCCCAGACTTTGGGCGGAATAAACACCCGGTGCTCCGCATCGAAGATCTGCTGGCCGCGATGCACCTTGAAGGGGTAAATCTTGGCGGTCGCATCGTCAATGCCACCCAGCGGGAAGGCCAGTTTGGTGACCTGAGTGGGGTCCATCTTGTCGCCGGTCACATAGGCATCGCCGTTGCCGTTGTACCAGGCGTATTCCGGCATCACCATCTTGTCCCAGACGAAGTCCCCTTTCTTGCGTTGATACGACTTCTTACCGAACTCATCCAGGGTTTCTTCCCGGTCCTGCCCTGCGGTGGACCAGTCCCAGGTCATTTTGGTGGGTTCGTTTCGGGCAAAGAAGGGGATGTGGCAGGTCTGACATGCCACCGCATCCAGGTGCTTGTCGATCTTGGCGTTGCCGTGCGGTTCGGCGTCATGGCAGCTGTCGCACTCAAAGTGGTTCTGGCCACCGGGAGAGACCCCCATCGCCTGGCCGGCAATTTGGTGGTTAGGGGTTTGATGGCAGGTCTGGCACTGGAAATCGAGGCCATCCACGTCCATATGGACGTCGGTCTGGCGGTCGGGGTAGCCCATGCTGGAGTCCAGATCGCCGTGTTTAACGCCATCACCGCCGCCGCCGTAGAAGTGGCAGCTGCCGCAGTTGTCACGCACTGGCTCGCCCACATTCTGGGCCACCCGCAGCAGGTTCACCTTGGCCAGCGGGGCCCCGGCGCCTGCCGGGTCTTTGACGTAGGTGCCGGTGGTGTCGTGGCAGATCAGGCAGTCCACCTTGCTGAGGTCAGTAAAGTCGAAGCTGTTGTCCTCCCAGCCGTAACCGGCGTGGCAGCTGGTGCAGCGGGGCTCATTGCCGCTGATGGCGCCACAGAAGTTGTTGATGACGTTGCGTTTGCCCCGGTCCACGGTGCGGCCCGGCAGTTTCTGCTCCAGTGACCAGGTCCAGTGTGAGCTTTTGACGAAGTCCTTGGCGTGGTCTTCGTGGCAGGTCAGGCACTGTGCCGTGGCCTCCGGGCCGGAGGTGATGGGGCCCTCAATAAACTCCGCATGAGGGTTGGCGGCCAGTGCCGGCAGCCCGATCATGCTGAGCAGCAGGGGGGTCAGAATCCGTTTCATATTGGGTCTCCTGAAGCGCCCGGATGGCTCCGGGCGCATCCGCGTCAGAATTTCAGGGCCAGGGTGGCGTTGATGTCGTAGGCGGTGTCGATCACCGGCAGCATGGAGTAGGCGGTACCGGCCTGAAGGTCGTCGATATCCTGTGGGGCGCCCACCGGGGTGCCGCTGCCGCTGTACTCGTAGTCGTAGTAAAGGCCGGCCAGTTTGATGAACATCTTCGGATTGATGTCGAAGATGTAGTAGGCCTCACCCACGTGGCCACGGGTGGCGAGCTTGCTGCCGATGGGGTCGTCCTGCGCCTGGGTGAACGGAGTCCAGTACTTGGAACCGTAGTTGTACTCCAGGCCAAACTTGCCACCGGGCGCCGGGATCTGAATTCCCACATAGGCGCCGTAACCGTCATGATCACCGGCGTCCTGTGCCGCCACCGGCACCATCAGGATCTCGCTGCCATCGGCGTTCAGCGCGGCTTCAAAGCGCGCGTCCGCCAGCATGCCGCCGAACATTCCGGCATTGCCGTTGGATTCGGTGCGGGTCCAGCCGAAGGAGGCAAAGCCGACCCAACCGCTGTCCCCCTCGTAGGCATAGCCGACGCCGCCAAGGTACATGTCGCCAATCACGTTGGAGGGCTGCACACGGGTAACGAAGTTGAAGTCCTCAAACTTCTGCATGTCCTGGTACATGGTGGGGGCGAAGAACCCGGCCAGCTGAGTCGGGAACGCCATCACCCCTTTGAAACCGTCATTGACGTCTTTGGCGCCGAACAGGGTGAACTGCAGGAAATGGGTGCCGTCGTTCAGGGCATCGAAATTAAAGCCGCCCAGATGGGTGTCTTTGGTGACGATGTCGCCGTACATCTCGCCGTTGCCCCACTGGGACTCATAGCCCTGGCCGTAGCAGAAACGCAGAACCTGGCCATCGACGCCGGTGATTTCACCGAGCTTGTAACCCAGGGTGGCACCGTCGAAGTTGAAGTTCACCAGGTGGCCGGACGGAGTGCCGCCACGCAGCTCGTTTTCCCGGTATTGGGTCGGCGGTCCGTAGGTGGAGGGACGGCGGCCGATGGAGAGATAGAAGTTGCTGTCAGCGATGTCTTTCCAGTCGAAGTAGGCGCGCTCTACCCGCAGCCAGTCGCCGCTGGTGTTGCCGCTGTTGGTGCCGTCCATGGTGAAGCTGCGCCAGGAGTCGAACACCTGAACGCCGGTGGAGTCGCCCCAGTTTTTGTACATGGTAAGGCGGCCGGCAAAGCTGACGTTATCCCAGACCTGGGCTTTGAGGTTCAGTCTCAGGCGCGTGTTGTAGAGCACGTCGTTGTTGACGTCGTAGGTCTGTCTGGGGCTGAGTGCCATCGGCATCACCCCTTGCAGCTGGCCACTCATAAAGGCCTGGGCCAGAGCAGGGTTGGCGGCCATCATCGCGCCAAGCGGGGAGTTGGGGTCGTTGGGATCGCCGAACTGGCCGGACATCGCTTTGGCGCCAAAGTCATTGAAGTCCACCAGCATGCCCGGGTTCCAGGTGACGTCCTGGTAGTGCAGGGTGTGGGCCCGCACCCGGAAATCACCGGTGAACTGGATGCGATCGGTGGCGGTGTGGCGTTCCGCTTTGTCGAGTCGATCGGAGAGGTATTCAAGCTCCTCGTTGAGCTCATCAAGACGTTGTTTCAGGGCTTCCTGCTCGGCGGGGTCCGCAGCCAGTGAGGGGGCGGACAGGGCCAGGGAAACCAGGGTGGCTATCAGGGTTCTCATCACATGCACTCCTTTGTCCGTGTCGTGGCCTAGCCGCAGGTGGCGGGCTGGTCAGAATCCGCTGCGTGGTCGTAGAGGAACTGGTTGATGTCCAGCAGTCGTTGTTGATCGATGCCTTCAAACACTTCGGGCTGTTTCTTGTGCTTGTCGCGCTGGAAGAAGCGATCCCACTGGGACATGGTTTTGGACATGGGGGTCAGCTCACCGCCGGCGCCATCAGCGCTGTGGCAGGCTTTGCACTCCCGCTTGTAGTAGTGCTTACCTTTCTTGGGGTTGCCGCCATCAACGGCCAGAGTCCCGGCAGCAAACGCCACCAACAGGACCGCCAATGTGGTTTTGGTCAGAGTTTTCATCAGGATCTCCCTTGGGCTTTTCTGGTTATTGAAGGGGGTGAAATGTCACCGCCCTTTAACTAAATGCTAACCAGCTTTATTAGTTAAATCTGCATTAGAAAAAGCTATTTAAGGGAGTGTTGATAAAGATCAAAAACGCCGTTAACAAACGGCTAAGTGGCGGTATTGGAAGGATTTTTGTTGGGCCTTAAAGAGGCCGACTTGGGGGAAGTGAAGAATATTGTTGCGGGTTTGTGAAGGGGGTCACGGCTTCGGGAGTGGCGGTGGACGGGCACAAAAAAGCCGGGCAGGGCCCGGCTCTTTGCTCTATCACGCGTCTCAGCGCATGGTAACAAACTCTTCCGCGCTGGTCGGGTGGAGGGCCACGGTGGCGTCGAAGTCGGCTTTGGTGGCGCCCATCTTGATGGCCACGGCGAAGCCCTGAAGGATTTCGTCCATGCCGAAGCCGATGCCGTGCAGACCGACAATCTTCTCTTCCGGGCCTACACACACCAGCTTCATCTCAGTGGCCTGACGGTGGGCGGTGACCGCGGTGTACATGGCAGCGAAGGAGGAGGTGTACACCTTCACGTTGTCATCGCCGTATTGCTCACGGGCCTGGGGTTCGGTCAGGCCGATGGTGCCGATGGCCGGGTGGCTGAACACCACGGTGGGCACCAGCGAGTAGTCCATCTTGGCTTCCGGCTGACCACCGAACAGACGCTCAGACAGGGCACGTCCGGCCTTGACGGCCACCGGGGTCAGCTCAATGCCGCCTTCCATAATGTCACCCACGGTGTAGATGCCGGGCACATTGGTGTTCTGATATTCGTCCACCGGGATAAAGCCGCGCGCATTCACCTTCACACCGGCCGCTTCGATGTTGATCTTGTCGGTCGCCGGCTCACGGCCAATGGCCCAGATCAGAGTGTCTACGTTAACGCTGTTGCCGTTTTCCAGGTGCAGGGTGAGGCTGCCGTCCGCTTCTTTCACCACTTCCTTGGGGATGGAGTGGGTGTGCAGGGTCGGGCCTTCGGCGTCCATCAGCTTCACCAAGGTGTCGACCACCATCGGGTCGAAGTTGCGCAGCGGGGCGTGCTTGCGCACCAGCAGGTGGGTTTCACTGCCCAGGCTGTGCAGTACGCCAGCCAGTTCTACGGCGATGTAACCTGCACCCACTACTGCGACCCGTTTGGGCTGCTCGGTCAGCTCGAAGAAACCGTTGGAGTCGATGCCGTGCTCGGCGCCCGGAATGGCCGGGATGGTAGGACGGCCACCGGTGGCGATCAGGATGTTGGGGGCGGTGTAGTGCTCGCCGTTGACCTCAACGGTTCTGGCATCAACAAACTGGCCAAATCCTTTCACCAGGGTCACGCCGTTGGCGTCCAGGCCGCGATTGTAGCCACCGTGGATCCGCTCAATATAGGCTTCGCGGCTTTCCACCAGCTTGCTCCAGCTGAACTGGTTCAGCGTGGTATCAAAGCCGTAATCCGGGCCATAAAGCTTGATCGCTTCCGCCACCTGGGCACCAAACCACATCACTTTCTTCGGTACGCAGCCGACGTTAACGCAAGTGCCGCCAAGGTGTTGAGCCTCGATCAGCAGGACCTTGGCACCGCGCATGGCGGCACGGTTGGCCGATGCGATGCCGCCGGAACCGGCGCCGATAACGATGTAGTCAAATTGCTGTGCCATGGGAAGCTTCCTTTACCTTAATGGCCCCGAGGGCCGAATACGCATTGCCGGAGTTGTACCCTGATCTTGGGGTTGGCTCAACCGGAAACAAGGGATTGCCCTTATCGGAAAGGGCGTTCATCGGTTTTCTTTCGCTTGCATTAAGCGCAGCAATCGCTCGATTCACGCAAGGTGCGGGCAGAGCATTGGCCTTGCGGAAGGTGTTTTTGGCAGCGCCCCAGCAGCGTTTTTCCGGACAGGTAAAAGTCGGAGAAGCGCGCCATAAACTCGGCCGACACGCTGCGCTGAGCCAGGTCATCGGCGAGTAACGTGGCTTGCCAGGCTTTGACCCGCGGAAACCCATCCAGGAAGTCGTAGCCGGTTTTCTGCTCAATGATGTGCGCGCGGTGGAGTACCGGCAACCAGGCGATGTCCACCATACCCAGTGTGTCACTGTTGAAGTAAGGGTGTGCCCCCAGTGCCTTCTCGGCTTTGGCAAAAGCGGTGGCCAGTTTGGCGTTACGCTCGATCAGGGTGTCGGCGTCCTTGCTGCTCTGGGCGCCACATTGCACCAGGTACTGTTTGCTGCCCAACGCGCTCCAGGCCCGGTTCAGCGCTTTTTGCTCCGGGCTCAGGCCCGGCTGCAGCGCTGGATACGCCTCTTCCAGGTATTCGGCGATGGCATCGGATTCAAACAGCGGGGTGCCGTTTTCAGTGATAAGCACCGGCACCTGGCCGTTCGGTGAGATGTCGAGAAACCACTGGGGCTTGTTGTTGAGGGCGATGTATTCCACCTCATAGGGCAGGCCCTTGGCTTCAAGCAGTGCGGTGATGCGTTGCACAAAGGGGCAGAGGGTAAAGCTGACAATTTTCATCATGGGGTAAACCTCGAATCCGGGATGCGAAAAACGCATCGTGAAAAAAGGGCGTCGGGTTGTAAGACGAGGACGGTCTGAAAAAGACGCCGATTTTTCCCCACGATTGGCTCATCTCAGCAATGGCACCCCGGATCTTTTGGCCGAAATTCGGTGACATTGCCCTGCTCAATCTCCACTTCACAGCATGCGGTCAGCTTTTCCCGAAGCTGGGTTCGGGCACGCTGAACCCGGCTCTTAGCGCCGGACAGAGACAGTCCCAGTTCGCTCGCTACAGCTTGTTGGCTCATCCCCTTCAACTCCACCATCTTCAACGGCTCGCGATATTGCGGCGGCAATTCATCCATCAGCGGCTCAAGGCAAAGAGCCAGTTCCTGGTGGGCTTGCGCCGGCTGCTCGGCTGCCAACTCGGGGATATCGTCAGGTAACTCATCAAAAGGCTTTTGTTGGCGGTAGTGGTCCATCACCACGTTATGAGCGATTCGGTGCAGCCAGGCCCCGAGGCTGCCCTGAGCCTTGAGTTGATGCAGCTGCGTGTGGGCCTTGATGTAGACCTCCTGCAGCAGGTCTTCCACCGTGGCGGCGTCTTTGACCTGTCGGGCGATATAGCGCTGCAGCTTAATGCGGTGTTGCTGCCAGTGATTTTCCACAGCGGCTCCTTCGGGTTGAGTGGATTTAATTCTTAGCAGGACGGAGGACACAGAGAAAGGACGCAACTTTTTGCGGAGCCAATCCAGTCGCAAGGGATAAAGATTTTACCCCGGTTATCCGCTGGCGCGATCGTTGGTCACATTCTTTCAACCAAAAATACCCACTTTTAGCGGGGCTTGATCCTGGTCACAAACCACACAACAGCAATGAAAATAAGATTGATTCTCAATTTGAGTCAATTTCCACTTTGCGAGCATTTGATGATGAAGCGTTCCATTATTGCCCTGGCCCTGTGTGTTCCCGCTTTTGGTGCCACGGCCGCTGAGTTTGAAGTCGATTTGGGCTACGACAGCAAATACATTTCCGAAGGGCGGGACAACCTGGAAAAAGGCGGCATCTACTGGGCCAGTGGCGCCGCGGCGTTTGAGAACGGCGTCACCCTCAGTGCGGCCTATGGCTATGCCGCTGATTCCGACGTGGACTACGACGAACTCAACCTCGGCATTGAGTACGGTTTTGACGTGGGCGACTTCAGCTTCTATGCGGGTTACACCCGGCTGGAGTTCTTCAAGGACGACGAATCCGATAACGAGTTGGGGGCAGGGGTGGCTTACGGTGGCCTGAGCTGGTTCGAACCCTTTATCGACTACGTCTACAGCACCGAGGCTGAGGGCAGCTTTGTTGAGTTGGGCATACAACGTGAATTTGCTCTGAGCCAGCGCCTGGTGTTGACGCCTTATGTGATCGCTGGCTTTGATTATGGCTACGCCAATCCGGATCACGATGGCGATAACCACTGGGCCCTGGGGGCAACACTGGCTTACCAGCTGACCGACCAGATGGCGCTTAGTGTGATCGCTGAACACACCGAAGCCAACAAGCAGGTGTGCCTCGAAGAGGGCATCGAAACGGATCAGAATTGGGCCGGTGTGCACCTGACCATGGCGTTCTAACTCAACGGTGGTCCGGCAAATGTCGCTGGGCCTGCAAGTCGGGATCTTTCGGTTGGTTGCAGGCGCAACCGAAAGATCCATCATTCCGTTCCCACTCCACGTAGGCATCACTGCGGCACTGCTGCTGTACTACCAGGCACTCAGCCTGGCCGCCACCCTGCCAGCCTAAGGGGTCACCGTTTGGCCCATCACTGCTGCACCCCACCATGCTGAATCCGGCGCTGAATCCAGCGATGAAGCTTAATGCCCACTTGCGATGCTGAGACGGGATCACAATCGGCTCCTTAAAGAACAGGGTAACGGACTGTGATTATGGAACATTATCGCGACACTGCCGCATCGACTCCCACATAAGGTATGCCAGCCAGCGCCACCAGCTCCCGGTCGGCAGTGGCCAGATCGTCCAGAGAGAAGTCTGCCAGCCGGTCATGACCGCAGGCCCGGGCCAGCAGCACCATTAACTCTGTGGCACTGTGCAGGAAACGGGCAACCCGCCTGGGGCCTTCCACCGTATCCAGTCGCTGGCGCAAGGCGGGATCCTGAGTGGCGATGCCCGCCGGGCAACGGTTGGTATTGCACATCCGCGCCCCCACGCATCCCAGCGCCTGAATGGCCGCATTGGCCAGGGCGATGCCGTCCGCTCCCAAAGCCAGGGCTTTGACGAAGTCCGCCGGGGTGCGCAGCCCGCCGGTGATGATCAGGGTGATGTCGGACTGCCCCTGTGCGTCCAGGTAGCGCCGGGCCCGGGCCAAGGCGGGAATGGTGGCGACGCTGATGTGGTCCCGCAGCAAAGCGGGTGCAGCGCCGGTGCCTCCCCCCCGCCCATCCAGGATCAGGTAATCCGCGCTGGCGTTCAGGGCAAACTGAATGTCCCGCTCAATGTGATTGGCGGAGAGCTTAAAGCCGATGGGGATGCCGCCGGTGATTTCGCGGATGTGATCCGCACAGCGGTGGAAATCACCTGGGGTGGTGAGGTCGATAAAGCGAGCGGGGGAGATTGCCGCCTGACCGGGTTCCAGCCCCCGGACCCTGGCAATCTCTTCGGTGACTTTGTCTCCGGGCAGGTGGCCGCCGGTGCCGGTTTTGGCGCCTTGTCCGGCTTTAAAGTGCAGTGCCTGAACCCGCTTGAGCTTGCTCTCATCGAAGCCAAATCGTGCCGCAGCCAACTCGTAGAAATAGCGTGAGCATGCCGCTTGTTCAGCGTCCAGCATGCCGCCTTCGCCGGAGCAGATCCCGGTGCCTGCGGCCTCCGCGCCCTGGGCCAGCGCGATTTTGGCCTCTCTGGAAAGCGCGCCAAAGCTCATGTCGGAGACAAACAGCGGTGTCGACAGCCGCAAGGGCTTACGGGCGCGGGGGCCGATCACCAGTTCAGTGTCCACTGGAGTGTCATCCAGCAGGGGAGCGCGGGCCAGCTGGGCTGCCATCAGCTGGATGCCGTCCCATTGGGGCAGGCGCTGGCGCGGGACGCCCATCGCTACCATCGGCCCGTGATGGCCCATCTGTTCCAGCCCTTGCCGGGCCAGTTGATGAATGAAGGCGACCTCCGGCTCTTCGGGAGTCGGCTCGGCCTGTGGGGGACGGTTGGCAGGCGGGGCGGCGGGCGCCCCTTTATCCTTTGGGTTGTCAGGGGCTCCCTGGCTGCCGACCTGGTCAGCGGGGATGCGGGCGTGGCTGCCGTCGCAGTAGGGTTGCTCCTGACTGCGCTTGCACTGGCACAGCAACGCATCGCCATCCTTTTCGGGGGTGAACGCCAGTGGTGTGAAGGCCGTACCCTTGTGGGAGCCATCGCAGAAGGGCTGGGTGGCGGACCGTCCGCAGCGGCAGAACCAATATGACTGGCCAGCTTTGAGCGGCACTTTAGCTGGCCGTTTGGCGGCGATAATGGGCTTTTCCATGAGCATTCTCCTTGCACCGTGCACGCTAAAAGCCTAGAACAGGCTCAGAGTTACGATGGGGCCAATCGCTCGGATCGGGGTTGAACTTCCGCGCCCGAGGCCGCATCTATGGTTACATCACCCCCATATCAATGAGGCCGCTCCGGCGGCCTCCAAAGGAGTCGCCATGACCAACCCGTTGATGGACCCGCAATCCCTGCCCGTTTTTTCCCGGATCCGCCCGGAGCATGTTCAGCCAGCCGTGGAAGCGGCCCTGACCCATTGCCGCGAAACCGTTGAGCGGGTGCTTGCTGAGGAAGGCCCGGTAAGCTGGGAAAGCGTGGTCGCGCCCATTGATGAAGCGGAAGACAAGCTGTCCCGCATCTGGTCGCCGGTGAGCCACATGAACTCCGTCGTCAGCAACGACGAACTGCGCGCGGCGCACGATGCCTGCCTGCCGCTGCTGTCTGAGTACGGCACCTGGCTGGGGCAGAACAAAGCGCTGTACGACGCCTACAAATCCCTGGCAGAGAGCGAGGCCTTTGCCGATCTGAGTGCCGCCCGGAAAAAAGTGGTGGAAAACGGCCTGCGCGACTTTGAACTGTCCGGTATCGGACTGCCGGAAGCGGAGCAAAAGCGTTACGGCGAAATCGTGATGCGCCTGTCTGAGCTGTCCAGTCAGTACTCCAACCAACTGCTGGACGCCACCAACGCCTGGAGCAAGTTGGTCACCGATGAGTCTGCACTGGCGGGTTTGCCGGAGTCCGCGCTGGAAGCGGCCAAACAAAGTGCCGCATTGCGGGAGCAGGAAGGCTACCTGCTGACTCTGGAATTCCCCTCCTACCTGGCGGTGATGACCTATGCCGACAACCCTGAGCTGCGTCGTGAGGTGTATACCGCGTTCTGCACCCGCGCCTCAGAGCAAGGCCCCCATGCGGGTCAGTACGACAACGGCCCGCTGATGAAGGAGCTGTTGGCGCTGCGTCAGGAGCTGTCTCAGCTGCTGGGCTTCGACAGCCCGGCGCACAAGTCTCTGGCCACCAAAATGGCCCAGACTCCGGAGCAGGTGGTCAGCTTCCTTAACGAGCTGGCGCTGGCCTCCCGGGATCAGGGTGAAGCGGAGCTGAAAACCCTGACCGCCTACGCCAAAGCGGAACACGGCGTTGAGGCTCTGAACGCCTGGGACATCACCTATTACGCCGAGAAGCAGAAGCAGCACCTCTATCAGATCTCGGACGAAGCCCTGCGCCCCTACTTCCCGGAAGACAAGGTGCTCTCGGGGCTGTTCCACACCGTCGAGCGTCTTTTTGACGTCAAGGTGCAGGAACGTACCGGCGTCGATAACTGGCATAAAGACGTTCGCTTCTTTGATCTGCTGGAGAAGGACGGCAGTGTGCGCGGCAGCTTCTATCTGGACCTGTACGCCCGCCAGAACAAGCGCGGCGGGGCCTGGATGGATGACTGTCAGGGGCGCCGCCGTCGCGCCGACGGTGAATTGCAGCTGCCGGTGGCCTATCTGACCTGCAACTTCAATGGCCCGGTGGGGGATAAGCCTGCCCTGTTTACCCACGACGAAGTGGTGACGCTGTTCCACGAGTTCGGCCATGGGATTCACCATATGCTGACACGCATTGAAGATGCGCCGGGTGTGGCAGGCATCAACGGGGTACCCTGGGACGCGGTCGAGCTCCCCAGCCAGTTCCTGGAAAACTGGTGCTGGGAGGCGGATGCGCTGGCGGAGATCTCCGGCCACTACCAGACGGGTGAACCGCTGCCGGTGGAGATGCTGGAAAAGATGCTGGCGGCCAAGAACTACCAGAGCGCCATGATGATGCTGCGTCAGCTGGAGTTCGCGCTGTTCGACTTCCGTCTCCACCTGGAGTACGCGCAGCTTGAAAGCGAAGATCCGATCCAGGAGGTGCTCAACCAGGTGCGCGCCCAGGTGGCGGTGATCAAAGCGCCGGAGTTCAACCGTTTCCAGCATGGGTTCAGCCACATTTTTGCTGGTGGTTACGCGGCGGGATACTACAGCTACAAATGGGCCGAGGTGCTCTCCGCAGATGCGTTCTCCCGGTTTGAGGATGAGGGCATCTTTAACGCCAGCGTGGGTGCCGACTTCCTGACCCACATTCTGGAGAAGGGGGGCAGTGAAGAACCGATGGCGCTGTTTACCCGCTTCCGTGGGCGCGAGCCGGAAATTGATGCCCTGTTGCGGCATAGCGGCATTGCACAGTGATCACCAAACGGCGCCACTCTGGCGCCGTTTTCTTTTTATCTCAAACGATTAGGTTGATTTTGGCCCGGCGGGGCGGCACCTTGATCCTGAGCGACAGGATGTTGCCAAGGAGTTGGAAATGGATGCCTTACTGCACCGCTGGGGCTGGGCCCTGGCCACCGCAAACCTGTTGGGGCTGGGAATGGCCCTGGTGGGGTTGTACTTCTACCTGAGCGGAACCGCCGCCGGGCAACCCGCCGTTGATCCCGGATTGCTGATGGGATTGGGGGTGGTGATGATGATGCCGCAAACCCTGAGTTTGATGCTGAGGCACTGGCAGGGGGATGAGCGATCCTGAGACCCTTTTTAAGCGCTAAATGGAAGCAGACTCACGTCGCATTGCGGCGAATATCATGCCGCTTTAAGATCGCCGCTCACGTGCGTTCGAGTATTGTCTTTATTTATTAAATGAACGTCCTGAGTTCTGATCGAAGAATATTTTTCTCCGGGTTGCGCACAGACGAAATAACTACGAAATGAGACAGTTACGGGCCAGCAAGCGGGCAATTGTGCGACAAAGATTCAGTGGTATGCACAAGTGACTGTTCTAAAAGAAATAATTTGATTGCTACTGTGATCTTCCGCTCAGTTGAATCGCGCACTTTTTGATTTCATATCACGTACCCCCAAAAGGGCAGCGCGTTCGCGCTGCAGATGGGATCCAGTTTGAATAAAGGGACAACCTAATGAACAAGTCGGAACTGTTCAAAGCGCGGGAACAGCGCATTCTATCGGCAGCACTGGTTACAGCTCGGGGCAAGGGCGCCCTGGATTTCCGGATGGCGGACGTCGCGCGGGCTGCCGAATGTTCGGTCGGAACACTTTACGGCCACTTCCTGAGTAAAGAAGACATGATGGCGGCACTGGTGCAGATCAGCCTGCAGCAGCGTCATGAGTGGATCGCCCGACTGAACGAAATGAATCTGACGCCAATGGAGCGTTTTGTCACTCTGCTGGCGTCCGAGCGCACGCGTCTGCTGCGCGATGAAGTGCTGGCTCAGCTGGAGCTGCTGGTCAGCCATACTGAACTTTGGCGTCGCGCTGCCGATCAGCGTCAGCTGGCGCTTCGCGCCCTGGTGGAAGAGCTGGTAATGGCTCTGGAAGGGATCCTGCAGGACGCCCGTCAGCAGGGGCTGATCGCTCTGGAAGAAGCGGAGTGCGGCACGCTTGTTGCCCGTGCTCGTGCGCTGTTGCTGGGCTTCCAGCTGCAATCCAGCCGCCAGACACTGGCACCGACGCCGGAGCTGGCAGAAACTGACGGTTTGCTGGACGCGCTGGCCAGTCAGCTGCAGACCGCCGGTATGGCGGAAGGCCACCCGCAGTGGCGTGAGCGCTGTCGCGAAGCTCTGCGTCAGTACCCGGCGCTGCCGGAAGTGGCGCATCAGGCACCGAACGCCGCCTGATTCCCTTGCTTGCAGGGCTCCCGGTGATCCACTACTCTGCCGCTGATCACCCATGGGAGCCCTATGTCCATCTCCGTATACCTCGACCCCGCCAGCGAACATCCTGATCGCCTGGCCGAGCTGGCCCAGCGCTGGCAACTCACTCATCACGACGATGCACTGTTCCGCCTGACGCTGGAGCAGGGTCGCCTGCGCCTGTATGACCGTAATCAGCCCAAACTGGGGGCCATTGAAGTGGACCTGGCCGGAGGCGCGGTCGCGCATCGCCGCAAATTCGGCGGAGGCCGGGGTCAGGCTATTGCCAAAGCGGTGGGGCTCAAAGGCGGAGCCATGCCCAAAGTGGTGGATGGTACCGCAGGCCTGGGGCGGGACGCGTTTGTACTGGCCAGCCTGGGGTGCGAGGTCACACTGGTGGAGCGCCACCCGGTGGTGGCGGCATTGCTGGACGATGGCCTGCGTCGTGCGGCTGAGGATGCGGAAATCGGTCCTTGGGTAAAACAGAGAATGCGGCTGTTCCACGGTAACAGCATCGAAGCCCTGGCGGCGCTGGGGGAGTCGGCGGATGTGGTCTTTCTGGACCCCATGTACCCGCACCGGGCCAAGTCGGCCCAGGTCAAAAAAGAGATGCGGGTGTTTCAGGATTTGGTGGGGGCCGATCTGGATGCGGATGGTCTGCTGGCACCGGCCCTGAAGCTGGCATCCCGGCGGGTGGTGGTGAAGCGCCCCAATTACGCCGAACCCCTGGCCGGGATGACGCCCACCATGAGCATCGACACCAAAAAGAATCGTTTTGATGTCTATGTGAAAGCGGCGATGCCTGATGCGGACTCAGAAGGGTGATGGATCGGAGAGGCGTCGTCCAAGACGGTGACGCCGGTCCTGTCCCTGAAGTCCATAACGCCGGTACTGGCGTCGATCCGGTGTTTGCCTTCGCTCTCCGTTACGGCGCTCCTCATCTCGGCGCTCTACTGCATCCGCCGTCATCCTGCGTTCCCTCTTACTGCTTCCTGTTAAGTGTAGAACCTCTATGATGAAAGGTTGCACTGAGCAATGGCTGAGCCCCGATGCGGTGCCGTTGGCCAGTCGGTTTTACGCGGATGAGGGGCAGAAAGAGAAGGCCCGCCGGGATGAGCGGGTGGCGGTGTTGCGTAATGAACAGGGTCGCATTGTGGCGGCGCTGAGACTCAGCCCCCGGGATGGCCACTGGCTGCTGAGAGCATTGCGGGTGGCCAGCACCGAACAGGGCAGGGGGCTGGCCCGCCAATTGATGCGGTTTACGCTCCGGGAGATGACGGCACCCATCTGGTGTTACTCCCTGCCTCACCTTGACGCTTTCTATCAAAGCTTGGGCTTTCAACCGATTTCTCCTGAATGTGCACCCAACGCCATTTCTGGCCCGTATCAAGCCTATCAACGGCATCAGTCGCTGAGTCTGTTGTGTCATCCGGGGCCGCAAGCGAGCCCGGTTCGCAACCCGGATCACTGAGCGAGTGAGCGAGCCTGTTTTTGCTTACTTTTCTTTGAATCTGAGCGCCTTTATTGCGACTATGTTGGCCATCAAACCGCGATAAACAAGGAGAGAACCATGCTGTCCAAAGCCATGGTCGATAAGCTGAACGAACAGATCAATCTGGAGTTTTTCTCCTCGAACCTGTACCTGCAGATGAGCGCATGGTGCGAAGACAAAGGGTTCGAAGGGGCGGCCCACTTCCTGCGTGCGCACGCTGATGAAGAGATGGAACATATGCGCCGTCTGTTCACCTACGTCAGTGAAGCTGGCGGCCTGCCGATGCTCGGTGCCATTGATGCGCCGGCCCACGAGTTCGACAGCCTGATCTCCCTGTTTGCCCAGACCTACGAGCACGAGCAGTTGGTGACTCGTAAGATCAATGAACTGGCTCACGCAGCGTTCACCAACCAGGACTACTCCACCTTTAACTTCCTGCAGTGGTACGTGGCGGAGCAGCACGAAGAGGAGAAACTGTTCAAGTCCATCCTCGACAAGCTGGAGCTGGTTGGTGCCGATGGTCAGGGCCTCTACCTGGTGGACAAAGACCTGGCCAAGCTGGCCACGGAAGAAGCCGCCAGCGTGATGCACGAAACCGCGCAAGCCTAACCAAACCAACGGATGGCCCTGGCCATCCGTTGTTGTTTCTGAGCCCGTCCAATGTCGAACGCCTTACCTCGAAAGCAGCTTTTGCTGTTTGGTCTGATAAACCTCCCCCTGTCTATGCTGATGTCGCCCACTGCGGCGATGCTGCCGGCGTTCTATCTTGAGACCACCGCAGTCACGGCGGCGGGCCTGGCGACCGCGACCCTGGTCGCCCGGATTTTTGATGGGCTGTTTGACCCCCTGCTGGGCTGGATGTCTGATCGCAGCGGTCGCCGCAAGATCTGGATGGTGCTGGGGGTGGCCCTGGTGATGCTGGGGATCTGGCCGCTGTTTCAGCCAGACGCGGACGCCGGCGTGTCCTATCTGCTGGCCTGGTATCTGCTGGTGACGTTGGGCTGGACCGCAGTGGAGATCCCCCACAGTGCGCTGGCCGCCGAGATGTCGACGGATTACCAGGAGCGCAGCCGGGTGGTGCTGTGGCGCCAGATGCTGGGCTTCATTGGCGGTCTGATCTTTATGGCCAGCCCGATGGTATTGCTGGGGCACAGCGGGTTCACTGACGAGGTGTTTGCGGCCCTGGCGGGCTTTATCCTGGTGGCGCTGCCGATAGGGCTGGTGCTGATGTGGCGGGCGGCACCGGAGCCGAATCACCCCGCTCCTGCACGTCCGGGACTGCGGGATCTGGCGGGCGCGCTGACCACCATTGCACCGCTGCGTTACTTCCTGCTGCTCCAGATTTTGTTTGGCCTGGCCACCGGTGCGGTCTCCTCCCTGTTTGTTATCTATGCCAATTTCTACCTTGGTCACGGAGACGCCATTGCCAAGATTGCCATGCCGATGACCCTGGCGATGGCGGCGGGGATGCCACTGTGGCTATTGGTGTTGAATCGGGTGGATAAACATCGGGCCTGGGCCGCGTCGGGCGTGGGGATGATCCTGTGCCTGCTGTTGGTGTTGCCGCTGGAGCCGGGGGAGGCGTCGCTGCTGCCGATGATTGGCCTGATGACCGGATTTGGCTTCTTTATCGGACTGTCGTCGCTGGCGTTGCCCTCATTGCTGGCGGACGTGGTGGATTACGACCGCTGGAAAAACCGCAAGTATCGGGCCGCGACACTGTTTGCTTTCATGGCGCTGGTCATCAAATTCAATCAGGGGGTCGGCGGCGCGATTGCCCTGAGCATTCCTGCCGCCTTTGGCTTTACCGGTAAATCGGATCTGGTTGGGCAAGCGGTGGTCGGGCTGAAGCTGGGCTTTGTGGCCTGGCCTTGCTTGCTGTTGATGCCGATGATGATCCTGGCGTGGCGCTACCCGCTGACCCGACGGCGGCAGCAGGCGCTGGCGCGTCGACTGGCTCGCAGATCTGCAACAAACCCGCC
Organism: Marinobacter nauticus; assembly: GCF_019801015.1. Classification (GTDB taxonomy): domain Bacteria; phylum Pseudomonadota; class Gammaproteobacteria; order Enterobacterales; family Shewanellaceae; genus Ferrimonas. Next base: position 175,544 of record NZ_JAHVJZ010000007.1, on the reverse strand, counting down.
CTCTGAGCGTTCGCACTGACTGACCTTTGTGAAGCGCCCGACGAAATCCGCGGGCGCTTACCGCTATCCTCCGTGATCGTCATCATCAACCGGATTCAACGGATGCAATGCCCCAGCACGGAAGCGCAGTATGAGCGCAGTCAACTGATCCTCAATGCTACCGAGTGGCTGATTGAAACCCAGGGGCTGATCGCCTTTAAAATATCCGATCTCTCCAACCACGCGGGCATTGCCAACAGCTCCCTCTATAAGCTGTTTGAGAGCAAAGAAGACCTGTTGGTGTGCTGCTTTTTGCGCAACGCCAGCAGCAACCATTTTGCGCCGTTTGAAGCCCAGTATCCGGACCTCACACCGCTTCAGCGGGTACTGATCCCCATCATGTTCACCTTCGAGGCCACCCATTTTGCGCCCACCTTCAACCTGGTGCGTCAGGTGGCAGTCAATCCGATGGTGTGGCGTCGGGCCAGCCCGGAAAAAGTGAAAGCGTTTGAATCCCGCATCGACCTGTTCTGGCGCTCCATCAAGGGGTATGTGCTGGATGCGGTGGCCGAGGGGGATCTGGAGGCCACGGAGGAGGAGGTGCTGGAGCTGACTCAGGCGATCACCTTCTACCTGAGTGGGGCGCTGTCGGCCTACCAAAGCCAGCTGATCAATGCGCACTACCTGAAAGAGAAGCGCTACACCCTGTTCCGGCAATTGCAGAAAGTGTTCCTGCCTTACCAGTGGCGCGAGCCGATCTCGCTGGCGGATTTTGAGCGGATAGGGATGCGGGTGCACCTCTACTATCGTCAGCTGGGGGAGAGCTTCAACCGCTGTGAGCGCTGCCAGCAGGCCGGACGGTGTGCAGCAGGAGCGTCGCCCTCCGTGGCGACCCGCTGAGGCTTACTCGAAGCGATCGGCGTTGGTGCCGTAGGGGCCAAGGCCCATGGCGGCCTTACGCATGATGTCGACGCGATCAAACGCCTCTTCGGCTACGCGCAGGTTCTTCACGTCCTTACGCCAGTAGTACTTAAAGCCATCGAAGTGGGCATTTTTCGGGTACCAGTACAGAACGCCAAAGCCTTCCTCTTCGGTGATCGGGGTGTTGTGGATGGTGTTGCCCGGAATGTAGAAGTACATCCCTTTTTCCATCCACTTGTACTCGCCGTCTGCCAGGGTTCGGGCACGGCCACTCACCGCGTAGTAGCACTCCGGCTGGCCGTGGAAGTGCGGTTCGTGGTCAGATTTGCCGCCATTGGTGATGCCGATGGTCACCGGGGCGTCGGACAGGTCTTTCCACAGGTAGCCCACCGGCGCGTTTTCCAGTTTGCAGTCCTTCACTTCCAGGATGTTGCCTTCGTTGTCCAGGCCCTTACAGAAGCGCTGATCTTTGGCGATGGAGTCGTTGGCCGTAATGGTCCGGAAGTCGATTTTGCCCGCTTCCCAGTCGGCGATGTACTGCTCCACCAACGGGTCGCGGCACTGTTCCGGCATGGTGGTTTGCGGGGAGTAGGGGCTGTAGTCGTAGGGGATGGCGGTCGGCTGCTGGTAGGGCCGCTGTGCCATCTCAAACGCGCTTTTGCCGTAGCCGGCGTAGGCGCTGGTGGCGAACAGGGCGGCCATGATCAGGGCAGCAGGTTGCTGTTTCATCATCATCTCTCCGAAAATTTTTCGCGTTAAAACGGAAACGGGCCCGTATGACGGGCCCGTTGGCAGGCTTAGCGCTCGCTAAACCAGGTGCGGTGGCACTCAGCGCACACCGGTGCTTTGGTTTCGTGCTCCGCGTGGCAAGCCAGACAGCTGGCACCCGTTCCGTAGTGGATGCTCTGGTGCGGGTTGGCTTCTTCCAGCACCAGCTCAGTGGTGATCTCAATGGTGTCTACGGTGCCGTGACAGTCGATGCAGGACTGGTCGTCAACGTACTTCTTGGCGTTGCCGGTGTGGCAGCCGTTACAGCCATCCTCGTACAGGAAGGCGTGGTTGCTGCGGCCTTCCAGTTTGCCTTTCACCGCGACCAGTTCACCCGCTTGGGCGCCGGAGGTCAGTGCCAGTGCCAGGCCCAGGCTAATCAACAGTTGTTTCATGATGGCTCTCCTCAGGCGTCGGCTTTGATGGCTTTAGGTACGATGAAGCCCATGGCCAGACCTTCGAGGCAGGCACAGGAACTCAGACGGGCTTCGCCGTGGGTACCACCAGACACCTCGCCAGCGGCATACAGGCCCTTCATCGGTTCCAGGGTCTTGGCGCTCAGCACGCGACCGTCGATGTCGGTTTTCAGGCCGCCCATGCAGTAGTGCACCTTCGGCCAGATGCGGGAAACCACGAACGGGGCTTTCAGCTCTTCGGCGGTGTCCATCTTGCGGTTGAAGTCCGGGTCAACGCCCTGCTTTACCTGCTCGTTCCAGCGGGCAACGGTCTTCTTCAGCTCGTCCACCGGCACGTTGAACTTCTCAGCCATCTGCTCAAGGCTGTCCATCTTCCACGCCATCTCATCACGCAGGGCACGGGTTACACGCTCGTCCTGGCCGTACTTGTCGTAGTTGATGAACACCAGCGGGTAAGCCGGGGAGCCGTCTTCGTAACGGTTGGCCATGATGCGGGTGGAGCAGTACAGACGGTCAGCACGCTCGTCCATGTAGCGCTTGCCACTCAGCACGGAGACAGAGATACCGTGGTGCCAGCCGATGGACAGCAGGGCGTTGGACCAGCCAAAGCCGCCTTCGTCCGGGGAACCCCAGTGGCCGGTCTGGATCATGTTCAGGTGCACCGCCAGAGCGCCGTGGCCCATGGCAGAGAGCATCGCTTCGCCGGTGGCACCCAGGTGGTTGGTGCCGTCCAGGGTCGGATCCAGAGAGGGGTCCACCATGGCACGCAGCTTCATGTTGCGGGTGAAGCCGCCGGACGCCAGGATCACGCCTTTGCGGGCTTTGATGCGCTGGATATGGCCGGTTTTGTCGTCCGGGAAACGGTAGCCACGACGAACCACCACACCGGTGACCACGTCGTTCTCGACCACCAGGTCTTCGATAAAGTGCTGCAGACGGAAATCCACGCCTTCCGCTTTGCTCACTTCGTACAGTTTGGAGGTGATGTCACCGCCAGTACCGTGCTGGGTGCGCACTGCGCGGGCCTTGTTATGGCCACCCACCTGGATGTTGAAGTCCTTTTTGAATTTCACACCGGAATCCACACACAGGTTGTATGCGTCCAGGGCGTGGTTGGCGATTTTGCGCAGCTTGTCTTCGTCGCCCATGCCGCGGGCCGCGATCAACTGGTCTTTAACCAGCTCTTCCGGGCTGTCATCGTTGACGCCCTGAGCCAGCTGAACCGGGTTGCGGGGAACCGCAAACCAGCCGCCGTTGATGGCGGAGTTGCCGCCGATAACCTGCATCTTTTCCAGCACCAGTACGCTGCCCAGGCCTTCACGCTTGGCGTTCAGGGCGCAGGACAGGCCGGCAAAACCGGAACCGATAACCAGTACATCAACTTCTTCGTCCCATTGCTGGGCTTCTGCTGCGGCTTTCGCCGGCATGGATACGGTCAGCCCGGTGGCAGTCAGGGCGGCGCCGTATTTCAAAAAGGAGCGTCTGCTCGACATTTTTCTCTCCCAAAATCCTCGGTGTTCATCGAGGCTCAGGTTACGCCTTGGCCGAATACCCTTCCGTGACCGGCCGATGGAGGAAATGTTCTCTGTCGAAAAGACGGTTTTAGCGGGTTCTGCGGGTGCTGGCCGGCACCGGAGGCGGCCCGAAACCGTGAAATGCCGCAAAAGGAACCGCTTTCGTGAGGTGGGTCGCGACGAACTTTCTCCACTTCCTGTTGGTGCCCGGCTCAAAGGCAAAGCTGGTGCAAAGAGGGGAAGCTGTTACTATCGGGCCATAGCCCTCCTCTGTGCCATAACGGACGCAAAATGAACGACCTGGAGCTGGTGCGGCGCCTTGATCGCCGACTGGTCGATGATTATCGACTGGCCCGTAATTACTGCCTCGATGTGCCCACTTTCGCGCTGGTGCATCTGCGCTCCATTGCCCACCGTCTGACCACCTGGCTTGGCGAGCATGCGGAGCTCGAGTTTCACAGCAAAAACCTCTACGACCGCATTGAGCAACTGGCTCGCGCCAAGGTGATCGACATGCGTCTGGCCCGCAAGCTTCACAAGCTTCGCGGTGACGGCAATAAGGGCGCGCATCCGGAGAAGTACCATCTGTCACTGGAGCAGCTGGTGCAACTGGCCCGTAAGAGCGTCAAGGACACCGCCCGCTTGTGCGCCGAGGTGTACCCGCTGCTCCACAACGGCGACGCCGCCCCCGAGTGGCAGTTTGAGCCGGTAGATGTGGTGGCGGGTCGGGAGCTGTGTTACCGCGCCATCATGGAGGATGACCCGGAGGCGCAGTACCTGGTGGGATTGTCGCTGAAGGCGCGCGCCCTGATGCAGCAGGAACGAGCCCGCTCCTTCGCGATGGCCAATGACGGCCTGGCCCCGGATCTCAGCGGCGCCCGCCGCGAGTTGGAGCAGGCCGCCTACTGGTTTCATCGTGCCGCGCCGTCGCACCCGGCTGCGCGTTTTGAACATGGCGTGGCGTTGCTCAATGGCTATGGTGCCGAGCGCGACCCTCAGGCGGCGGTCCGGTTGATTGAGGAAGCGGCCGAGCAGGGGGTGGCGGATGCGCTGGCGCTGGTGGGGTATTTCCATCTGGCGGGCAGCCAGGGCTACGGGCCGGATCCGGTGAAGGCGGAGCAGTATTTGCGTCTGGCGGCGGATCAGGACCAGCCCGAAGCGATGGCCAACCTTGGGGTGCTTTATTACCAGGGCTTGCTGGGCACGCCCGATCTGGCTCAGGCGAGGGCCTGTTCAGAACAGGCGGCTCTGGCTGGCTATCCCCATGCCCAGTACCACCTGGCGGTGATGCTGTTTGCCGGTGATGGCGGTGAAGCGGATCCGGGGTCCGGGCTGGCCTGGCTGCAGCAGGCGGCGGAGCAGCACTACCCCGATGCGCTGGCGGATCTGGCGCAGCGGACGCTGGACGGCGACGGCGTTGACCCCAATCCCGCTGCGGCGGTGGCGCTTTATCAGGAAGCGATTCGCTATGGCCGGTTGCCCCGCGCCATGTTTGAACTGGCGCTGGCGCATTTTGACGGCGAAGTGCCGGAGCGTGACCTGATAGAAGCCGGGCAGCTGTTGTATCAGTCCTATCGGCATGCGGTGCCGGAGAGCGAGCTGGCGGAGGCGATCTGGCAGATGACGCCGGAGCTGGTCACGCAGCTGGATCAGGCCCTGGCGTTCAGCGACGATGAGGCGTTGCAGCGTACCCGGGCACTGTTTGATGAGGCGGGCTATCCGCTGGAGCCGGTGCAGTGACACCGCTGATCCGGGGGCCGCGTCTGGCACTGTTTCGGTTTTCGGACCGGGACGCGGCCGGATTTATGGCGATGAATGCCGACCCCCGGGTGGTACAGCACACTGGCGATCAGCCCTTTGCCGACGAAGCGGAAGCCCTGGCGTTTATCCGCGCTTATGACCATTACCAGCGGCACGGCTTTGGCCGCTGGTCGCTCTATACCCACGAGGGCGAATACGCCGGTTTTTGTGGCCTGCGTCAGGGGCCGGGAGAGGTGGATCTGGGCTACCGCCTGCCCCATCGGTTTTGGGGGCAGGGCCTGGCGACCGAGGCCGCGCAGCTGGCGTTGCATGTCGGCTTTGAGCAGCTCCGGCTGGCCACCATCGTTGGCCGTGCCCGTTGCGCCAATCCCGCTTCGGTGCGGGTGCTGGAAAAACTGGGCATGGTGGCTGAGGGCACATTTCACGAGCTGGGACACCATTGGTACCAGTACCGGCTGAATCGCAATGATTGGCCCGGCGTCCCCTTTGACGTGGCGTATTGATACCAACAACGTACTGAACCATTAGCGTTTTCTCCCGCCAAATTGCCCCCTCACCGGTTGGCCAATGATCCAGCTGGTGGCATTATGCTCAATCAAACTTTGACCAAACCCGTCACAAGGAGTGCTTTATGGGGATCCGCGCTGCGACCCTGGCACTGGGACTGGCGCTTACGCCGCTGGCCCAGGCCACCACTGCCGACGATGTTCAGACTCTGGATCTGGCCAACGGTATGCGCATTCTGGTGGTGGAGGATGACACCATCCCCAACGCCAACATGTACCTGTTCTGGAAAGCGGGCTCCCGCAATGAAGTACCGGGCATCACCGGACTCTCCCATTTCTTCGAACACATGATGTTCAATGGCGCCAAAGAGTACGGTCCGAAGATGTTCGACCGCACCATGGAAGCGGCGGGTGGTGCCAACAACGCCTACACCACGGAAAACCTGACGGTGTATACCGACTGGTTCCCGGCAGAGGCGATGGAAACCATCTTTAAACTGGAGGCGGACCGCATCGCCAACCTGTCCATCGACCCGGACATGGTGGAAAGCGAGCGCAACGTGGTGGATTCCGAGCGTCGTACCGGTCTGGAAAACTCCAACTGGCGGATGCTGCAGGAAGAGGTGAAAGGCGCCGCTTTCCGCGCGCACCCCTACAGCGCCCCGGTGATCGGCCATCAGTCTGACATCCATGCCTGGACTCTGGATGACCTGGTCAACTTCCACCGCACCTACTACGCGCCGAACAACGCGGTGGTGGTGATCTCCGGCGCCGTCACCTTTGAACAGGTGAGCGCGCTGGCCCAACAGTACTTTGCTCCCATTCCGGCTCAGACGCCGCCCCCGCAAGTCCGTACCGTTGAACCGGAGCAGAAAGGGGAGCGTCGGGTCTACGTTCAGAAGCCGTCGGTCTCCACCCCCAACCTGATGCTGGCCTATAAAATCCCGGCCACCAACAGCCCCGATTACCACGCGCTGGATCTGGCCCTGTCACTGCTGATCGACGGCAACAGCAGCCGCCTGAGCCGGGCACTGGTGGACAACCAATTGGCCCTGGCGGTGGACGGCTATATGCCGGACAGCTTTGACCCCAACCTGTTCTACCTCTATGCCGTTGCGGCTGCGGGGGTTGAGCCGGCGGCGCTGGAACAAGCGATGATCGCGGAAGTGAACCGTCTGGCGGCTGAGCCGGTCACGGCGGCGGAGCTGGATAAGGTGAAAAACCGCAAGCTGATGGCGTTCTACGACACCCTGGAAACCATCAACGGCAAGTCCAACACTCTGGGCACCTATGAGCTGTTCTTTGGCGATTTCCGCACCATGTTTACCGCCCCTGAGGCCTACCAGGCTGTGACGGCGGAACAGATCCAGCGCGTGGCTCAGCAATACCTGATCAAATCCCGCCGCACCGTGGGCGTGCTGGCTGCCGAGGAGGACACCGACCAATGAAAGCCAAGATGATGCTGTTGAGCGCGCTGGTGATGGCCGGCTGTACTGCCACCCAGGCGCCGGTTGAATCGACCCAATCCACCAATGTGACGCCGTCTCCGGTGCCGGTGGCGGCCACCCCGACTCCGAAGTTTGCCTTGCCCGAGTACCAGATGCTCAAGCTGGACAATGGTCTGACGGTCTACCTGATGGCGCGTGACCAGGTGCCGGTGATCAATGTCCGCGCGGTGATTCGGGCCGGAGCCGTTAACGACAGCGAGCCGGGCCTGGCGGCCCTGACCGCTGAAGGCTTGCTGCTGGGCACCGCCAAAACCGATAAGGCGGAGCTGGAAGCCACCGTGGATGGTCTGGGTGCCAGTCTGGAGAGCTACGCCGGCAAAGAAGGGACAACGGTCAGTGCCCGTTTCCTGGCCAAAGACACAGACGTGATGCTGGACCTGATTGCCGATGTGGTTCAGCGCCCCAGCTTCCCGGGTAAGGAAGTGAATAAGGCCCGGGACCGTTACGTGGCGATGCTGGCTCAGCAGAAAGAGAGCCCCCGTCAGGTGATTCGCCAGTACTTCGATATGCTCTACTACGGTGACCACCCTTACGCCAATACCACTGTGGGTGACGGCGCACGACTGGCGCAGCTGGACGCGTTTGACCTGCGGATGTTCCATGGCAGCTGGTATCAGCCGCGTAACACGGCTCTGGTGGTGAGTGGGGATTTCGATGCGGACAGCATGAAAAAGGCGATTGAGCAGCGCTTTGGCAGCTGGCGCGATGGCGACACCCCGACCGCCCCCAAACTGAATCAACCGGTAAAAGCGGCGCAGGGGCCGCGGGTGCTGTTGGTGGACAAACCGGATGCCCGGGAAACCACCTTCCTGATTGGTGGCGCAGGTGTGGCCCGGGATAACCCGGACTACGTGGGCCTGCAGGTGATCAACACCATTCTGGGTGGCCGTTTCACCTCCTGGCTCAACGACGAGCTGCGGGTGAACGCCGGCCTGACCTACGGCGCCCGCTCCGGCTTTACCAGCTACAGTGAGGCCGGCAGCTTCCAGATCAGCACCTTCACCGCCACGGAAAATACCCAAGCGGCGATCGATCTGGCACTGAAGACCTATGAGCGCCTGTGGAACCAGGGCATTGACGAAGCGACGCTGGCGTCCGCCAAGGCTTACGTGAAGGGCCAGTTCCCGCCCCGTTACGAGACGGCAGGCCAGCTGGGCGGCTTGTTGGGTCAGATGTATCTGTATGACCTGACCGATGACCAGGTCAACGCCTTCCAGGCCCAGGTGGATGCCCTGACCCTGGAGCAGGCTCAGGCTCTGGTGGCCAAGTACTTCCCCCGGAACGATCTACAGTTTGTGCTGGTGGGTCAGGCGGATGCCATCCGGGATGTCGCGGCCCAGTACGGTGACGTGGCGGAAGTGGCGATCAGCGCCCACGGCTTCTGGTTCTGAATACCGCGTTCTAGGAGGACAGCATGGTCGCCTTAACCCTGGGAATGGTGGCGTTTATTGCGCTGCACCTGATACCGGGCACCGCGGTGCGGGATAAACTGGCGGGGGCATTGGGTGAGACGCTTTACAAAGCGCTGTTTGCTCTGGCTTCCCTGGCCGCACTGGTGGCGGTAGGGTGGGGGGAAACGCAGTCCGGCTATGTGTCGGTCTGGTTGCCGCCGGTGTGGACCCGCCATCTGGCGCCCCTGATGATGCTGGCCAGTTGCTACCTGATGGTCACCTACCTGCTGGGGGGCAAGCTCAAAGGGCTGACCCCCAACCCGATGTTGTGGTCGGTGGTGATCTGGGCGGTGGCCCACCTGCTGGCGAATGGCGACCTGGCCTCCCTGATCCTGTTTGGCGGTTTTACGCTTTACAGCCTGCTGGCGATTGCCCGTTCGCGCAGCCAGCGCCGGACCGACTACACCGGTCGCCACGAGTTGCTTGTGGCCGTGGTGGCGTTGACAGTTTATGTCGGTTTGCTGTTGGCGCACCCCTATTTGTTCGGGGTCGCTGTGATGGGGCGTTAAGCTTCCGGTCATCAAAAAGGCGCCGTCAGGGCGCCTTTTTTGTGTCAGCGAAACGGGTTGGCGCGGGGGAGCAGCCAGAAGGCCAAGGCCAACAGTCCCAGTACGCTGAGGCCGAGGCTCCAGGTGAGCGCTTCGTGAGCCTGGTAAAATCGCATCAACGGCACTTTCTCATGCCAGAGCAGGGCCGGGCCCAGGCCAAACACCGCCACCCAGACGGCGGTGGCCAGGGCGTTACCCAGCAGGAAGGTATTCAGCGGCATCTTGGCCAGCCCGCAGCCCAGTGCCATGGTTTGTTTCAGCCCTTCAATAAAGCGGCTGAACAGCAGCACGGCGATGCCGTACTTTTCGATAAAGCGGTGCAGCCGGGCTTCGGTGGATTGGGATATCCAGCCTTTTCGGCGCAACAGATCGTCACCCCGCGACCCCAGCACGTAACCCACCAGGTTGCCGATAAAGGCGCTGGCGGCAGCCACGATAACAATCCACTGCAAAGACAGCTCGCCATCGGCCGCCAGCACGCCGGCCACCATCAACAGGGCCTGGCCCGGCGCGGGCACCCCAAATCCCTCTACAGCGATGGCAACAAACAGCAGCAGATAGCCGTACTGGTGCAGATAGGGACTGAGGTCGGTGACCAGGGTTTGCAGGGTATGAAACATGGCGTTGGCGGCTGGGGCAAAGAGGCCATGATACGGCAATACCCAAGCCCTACGGATGATCATTTGTTCATCTCGGATGAAGCGAGGTCAGCCGCCCGAAGTCGCGTCCGGGCGGCCGTATGACGCGGGGTTATTGCCCGCCGACCTCACTGAGTGCCGGCAGGCCACCTGCGCTCTCGGCGGCCATCACGGCGCGGTGGATGGCGGTTTCCATCACCTCGGCGGCGATCACCCCCAGAGTGTTGATGTTGACGCTGCCAATCTCGCCGGTGCCTGCGGCAAAGATGGCGTCACCGTCGTTCATGGTGTGCACTGGCCGGATGGCCCGGGCGTAGCCGTCATGGGCCATCTGGGCCACTTTCAGGGCTTCGGACTTGGTCAAGGTGGCGTTAGTGACGATGGCACCGATGGTGGTGTTCTTGCCGACAAATCCGGGCTCATTGGCACCCTGGAAGATGAGTGCTGTGCCGGGCACAAACCCTTTGTCGTCCCGGGTGCCGGCCAGAATGGTGCCATCCCGGTTGTACACGTCACCCCAGGCATTGACCGCCACAATGGCGCCCACCACCAGGCCGTTATCCAACTGCACGCTGTAGACCCCCAGCCCGGACTTGGTGGCATACTCCATGCCGCGGATCTTTCCGACACTGGCGCCGGTGCCGGCGCCCACATTGCCCTCTTTGAGTCCGGAACGGCTGGCGCTGCGGGCGGCCAATGCGCCCATTCCGGCATCAGGACGGGCTTTGGGATCCCCCACCACCAGATCAAACAGCACGGCGCCGGTAACGATGGGCACCCGGGCCACACCGGTATTAAAGCCGATTCCATCGGCCTCCAGTTGGCGGGCCACCCCGCTCATGGCGTCCAGACCGAAGGCACTGCCACCGGAGAGCACAATGGCGTGGACCTTATCCACCAGATTCTCCGGCTTGAGCAGGTCGGTTTCCCGGGTGCCGGGTGCGGCCCCGCGCACGTCCACCGAAGCGGTGGCCCCCTTATCGAAACGGAGCACGGTGACGCCGGTCAGCCCCTCGGTGTCACTCACCTGACCGATTTTCAGATCTTTGATGGCGAACAGTGCATCGGGGTTGTGCTCTTCGGCGGCCAGAGGCAGTGAAACGGTGAGAGCTGCAAGCAGAGCCAGACAAGCTTTCATGGTGCGGTCCTAAGCGGTTGGAATTGGGGAGACTCTAGGTGGGGCAGCGGACAAAAACAAGCGGCGGCCTTTCGGCCGCCGCAGGAGATTGCCCTCCTTAGTGGGCGATCAGTTGTTGCTGCACATTGGGTGGCACCACCTCGTAGCGGCTGAATGCCATGGAGAGTTGGCCTTCCCCGCCGGTCATCGCCTTGAGGCGGGTGGCGTAGTCATCCAGGGCGGCCAGTGGCGCTTCGGCGTTGATGTCCACCTGTTGATTGGCCAGGGCCTGGGTGCCGCACACCATGGCACGGTGGGCGCTCAGATCGCCGGTGACGTCGCCCATCTTGTCCTGATGCACCTGAACGTGCATATCGACAATGGGTTCCAGCAGTACCGGAGTGGCGGCCATCACCGCTTCCAGGAACGCTTTCTTACCGGCCATATGGAAGGCGATCTCCTTGGAGTCCACCGGATGGTGTTTGCCATCCAGTACCACCACCTTGATGTCCTGCATCGGGAAGCCGGCCAGCACCCCTTCATGCATCGCTTCTTTCACGCCTTTCTCAATGGCGGGAATGAACTGGCTGGGGATGGCGCCGCCCACCACTTTGGAGGCGAACTGGAAGCCGGTGCCCCGCGGCAGCGGCTCAATCATCAGATGCACTTCGCCAAACTGGCCGGCACCGCCGGTCTGTTTCTTATGACGATAGCGGGCTTCGGCAGAGCCGGTGACGGTCTCCCGGTAGGCCACGGACGGCTTCTGCGTGTCCATATCCAGATTGAACACCTGCTGGGCTTTCTCCAGGGCGATCTGAACGTGCAGATCCCCCAGCCCCTGCAATACGGTTTCGTTGTCCGCCCCGTCATGGCTGATCTGCAGGCTGGGGTCTTCGGCCACCAGCTTGTGCAGCACCTCCGCCAGTTTCTGCTCATCGCCGCGACGTTTTGGCCGCACAGCCAGACCAAACAGCGGTTGAGGCAGGTTCATGTCCACCATATGGAAGTTGTCCTCTTCATGGTGGTCATGAAGGATGGCGCCCACTTCCAGTCCGTCGATCTTGGCCAGCGCCACGATGTCACCGGGGCCGGCACTGTTTACCTCGATCTGCTCTTTGCCCTGCAGTTTCATCAGGTGGGTGACTTTGACCGGCTTACGGTCGGCGCCGATAAACAGCTTTTGACCGGTGCGCATCACACCCTGATGGATGCGGAATACGCCCAGGCGGCCCACATAGGGGTCGATACTGACCCGGAACACATGAGCCAACAGATGTCCGGCTTCATCCAGCGTCAGTTCGACCGGCTCCGCGTCGTCGCCCCAGCCGTTAACAAACTGCGGTGGGTTGGCTTCCTGAGGATTGGGCAGTACCTGGTCCAGGATCTGAAGCAGATGGTTGATGCCGACCTGCTTTTCCGCGCTGGCAAAGCTGACGGGCACCAGAACACCCTGACGCAGCGCCGCTTCCAGGGGTGCGTGCAGCTGCTCCGGTGTGAGCGACTCTTCCTGCTCCAGGTAGATCTCCATCAGGGCTTCATCCTGCTCCACCACGGTGTCGATCAGGGCGTCGTGGCTGGTGCGGATGTCGCCAAACAGGGTGGGGGTGTCGTAATCGGGATTGAAGTAGCAATCCACCACACCATTGCCTTCGGCATTGGGCAGGTTCAGTGGCAGACAGCCGTGACCAAACTGGGTTTGAATCTGTTCCAGCACGCTTTCCAGCTGACGCTCGTTGCCATCCATCTGACTGATGACGATCAGAATCGACTTGCCCTGCCGACGGGCCTCTTCAAACGCCCGCTGGGCGATCGGTTCGATGCCGCGGGCGGCGTTGATCACCAGCAAAATGCTTTCGACGGCTGGCATGGCGAGTTGGGCGCGGCCGAAGAAATCCGGCAGTCCGGGGGTGTCGATAAGATTGATGTGAGTGTCGTGGTGGTCGAGGGAGAGGAAAGACGCTTCCAGGCTGTGGTGGTGGGCTTTTTCCTGGGGGGTGAAATCGGCATGGTTAGTGCCGTCCTCGACCCTGCCGCGTTGACTGATGGCTCTGGCGCCATAGAGCAGGGCTTCCAGCAAGGTGGATTTGCCGCTGCCACTATGGCCCATCAGAGCCGCATTCCTTATCTGTTCGATGCGATGCTCGGGCATGAATGCCTCCTGTTGTCCTAAATCCATCAGGTGCACCCTTGACTATAGGGGGGCATCAATGGCTAGGATTTGACCGGGATCAGGTTCTGTTCTGATCTCAATGATTCCTCAGTGGCCTGGGTCCCTTACACAGGAGTCTGGGGAGAGTAAGATTGAGCATAGATCGTCTATGGGGAGTCAGCCTGTGAGCCCGTATATTCGCCCGGAAACCCTCGCTTTTCTGCGCGAGCTGAGTGCCAACAACCGCCGCGACTGGTTCAACGCCAACAAAGCGCGCTACGAAGACACGGTGCGTGGCCCGGCGCTGGATCTGATCGCCAGTTTTGCTCCCCGCCTGGCGGAGTTTGCTCCCCGTTTCCGGGCGGACGCGAAGAAGGTGGGCGGGTCGCTGATGCGGCCCTATCGTGATACCCGTTTTTCCGCCGATAAAACCCCCATCAAAACCAATATTGGCATCCAGTTTCGCCATGACCTGGGCAAAGATGTGCACGCCCCGGGCTACTACCTCCATATTGAGCCGGGACACTGCATGCTGGGGGTGGGCTGCTGGCGTCCGGAACCCAAAGCGCTGGCGGCGATCCGGGAAGCGATCGACCGTTCCTCCATCCGCTGGCTGGCAGCCCGGGACGATGGCGAGTTCTGCAGCCGCTTTACGCTGTCCGGCTCCAGCCTGGTTCGTCCGCCCAAAGGCTATGACAAGGACCACCCCCAGCTGGAAGATCTGAAGCGCAAAGACTTCATCGGGATGATGCCGTTGAGCGATGACGAGGTGATGGGGGAAGCGCTCTTGGACCGGATGGAAGACGCCTTTATCGGGGCCGATCCCTTTATGCGCTTTCTCTGTCAGGCCATGAAAGTGCCGTTTTAATCGCCGCCCCGCCGCTTTCTCAGCCAGTGCGATGTGCGCTGGCTCAAGGTTTGATTTTTTTTACCCGGACGCCGGGCACTGGTCACCATTGTCCCACTCAAAAGAGGTTAGCTTGTAGCGCGTTAACCGATTTTGAGGAGTGGCAGCATGTTAAAGCGGGTGGTCCTTGCCATGGCGGCAATGGGGATCATGGGGTCGGCGATGGCAGTGAGTTTGCCGCCCGCCCCAGCGGTGGGCAAATTGGGTTCCGTTGTGGTGGACCCTTACGGCACGGCTCCCCTGACGGCCCTGATTGAGTTGGCCGGCAAGTCCATCTCTGATGTGCATGTGACGGTTCAGGGCAAAGGCCCTAAGGGTGTCAGCATCGATTACCCGGTGGGTCGTCAGAGCCTGCTGACCCACGACGGCATCCCGGTATTTGGCCTTTATGCCAATCACCTCAACAGCGTCGTGGTGAGTTACACCCTGGATGGCCAGAAGGTGGAAGAGACCTACTCCATCCTGACCGGGGGCATTCAGAACCGCTATATCGATAATCGCTCCACTTCTGAAATGCAGCCGGTTGAGGTCAAAACCGTGGCCTCGGGCTTTGAGGACCGCCTCTATCTGGTGAACAGCCACACCTTGCTGCCGCAGGGTTCCGACCTGCACTGGGGCGCCCTGAAAGACGCCAGCTCCGGCCTGTTGGACGCCAACCCGGCAGGCGGCTCACTGCCTTTTGATGCGGTGCCGATGACCTACGTGATCGACACCCAGGGGGAGTACCGCTGGTGGCTCAGCCAGGACGCCATCTACGACGGTAAGCGCCATGACGTGGATCGCCGCGGCTACCTGATGGGCATTAATCCCACCGCCGACGGCAGTTACACCTTTGTTCAGGGCCAGCGCTGGTACGAGATGGACCTGCTGGGCCGTTTCGCCCAGCAGCAGAAGCTGCCCCGTGGCTTTATCGACGCTTCCCACGAATCGGTGGAAACCCCTCAGGGCACAGTGCTGCTGCGGGTGGCCAAGCGCAACTACCTGCGCGATGACGGCCAGGTGGTGCACACCGTGCGTGACCACATCATTGAAGTGGATAAGAGCGGCAATCTGCTGGACGTCTGGGTGCTGCCGGAGATCCTCGACCCGCTGCGTGATGACCTGATCAAGGCGCTGGACGCGTCGGCCGTCTGCATCAGCCGTAACGTGGATGCGGAAGGCAAAGAGGTGGTGCTGGAACCGGACGCGCCCTTTGGCGACGCGGTGGGCGTGGGAGCCGGCCGTAACTGGGCCCACGTCAACTCCATCGCTTATGACCCCAGTGACGACAGCATCATCGTGTCGCCGCGGCATCAGGCCAGTGCCATCAAGATCGGTCGTGACAAGCAGGTGAAGTGGATCCTCAGCGCCAGCATCGGCTGGAGTGGCGAACTGGCGGACAAATTGCTGACGCCGGTGGACGCCAACGGCAAACCGTTGGAGTGCACCGTCAAAGGCGTCTGTGAGGGGGGCTTCGACTTCTCTTACACGCAACATACCGCCTGGATCAGTGATAAGGGCACCCTGACGGTTTTTGATAATGGCGATGGCCGCCACTACCGTCAGCCGTTCTTCAAAACCGAGCGCTACAGTCGTGCGGTGGAGTACAAGATCGACGAGCAGAAGGGCACGGTGCAGCAGCTGTGGGAGTATGGGAAAGAGCGCGGTTACGACTGGTTCAGCCCCATCACCTCCAACGCCGAGTACCGCAGCGATCGTGACACCATGTTCGTGTTCGGTGGCTCCATTCATCTGTTTGATGGCAGCAACATCATCGGCAAAATCAACGAGATTGACTACGATACCAAGGCGGTTAAGGTAGAGATCGACGTGATCTCGGATAAGACCAACTCCCCCCATTACCGGGCGTTGGTGGTGAATCCAGACCAACTGTTTCGTTGAACGCTGACAGACTGAGTGCCGGGACAGGCCCCGGGGGAGGAATACCGATGAAATGGTCAATGCCAGCACTGCTGGCGCTGAGCGCGCTGTTAACCGGATGCGGTGGCGATGCGCCGACGGCTCCGCCACAACAGGAGAGTGCCGCGATGGAAACCATTACCGGACAGGCGCTCTACCGTGAGCGCATTCTGCTGAAGCCGGGGACCACCATGATGGTGGCGCTGGAAGACGTGTCCCGGGCGGATGCCCCCGCTGAGGTGATCAGCGAGCATCGCTTTGAGATCCAGGGCCCTCCGCCGTTCGCTTTCGCCCTTCAGTACGACCCGGCCAAACTGGTGGAAAACCACCGCTATGGGCTGCGGATCCGAATCGAAGAGGGCAGTGAGCTGCGGTTCATTAACGATACCCATATCGACCCCTTTGGCGAGGGGCTGGACCAGATCGTCCTCAAAGGTGTGGGTCGCTAGAGCCGTCACCCGGTCATAAAAAAACGCCCGCTGCTGCGGGCGTTTTTGTGTCTGGAAAGGGGCGCTTACCACATCAGATCGTCGGGGATCTGGTAGTCGGCGTAGGGGTCGTCCTCATCCGGCATATCGCTGGCTTTGTCGTTGAGCAGGATGATGGCGCTGGCGTCACGTTGGGCCACCTTTTCTGCCACACCGGCGGGGATCAGGTGGTACTGGTCATCCAGTTTGGTGATCGCCAGTTGGCCGTTGATCAGAGCCTGCTGCAGCGCTTCGGTCACGTACACCTTGGTGATGGTGCCGTTGTCGGAGAAGTTGTAGGCCAGGTCGCCTTTATCGCGGGGCTGGGCGTTGAGGGTAATCAACTGTCGGATTTGGGCCTGCAGCGCCTTCTTCTCCGCTTCCGCTTTGCGTTGGGCGTTGAGCTGGCGGTCGCGCTCTGCCTGCTCAACCCGCTTCTGGGCGGCGTCCGCTTTGGCTTCGTTTACGACGCTCTTACCCGCCTTAAGGGCGCGGTGCTTGGCCTTATTGGCTTTCTTGGCATCGTGCTTGGTAACAAGTCCGGCTTTCAGCAGTTGGTCCTGCAGTGACATGGTGCGCTTCCTCGTGGATGGGTGAGGGTCTGTGGCGGCAGCGTCTCAGAGCGCGCCGTCAAAGTCCAGTTGGCGCCAGGCTTCGTAGCTGACGATGGAGACCGCGTTGGCCAGATTAAGGCTGCGGGCATCCGCTTTCATCGGAATGCGGATGCGCTGTTGCAACGGGATCGCTTCGCGTACCGCTTCCGGCAGGCCCCGGCTCTCCGGGCCAAACAGCAATACGTCTCCGGCCTGGTAGCTCGGCTCGGTATGAGGACGGCTGCCCTTGGTGGTCAGGGCGAAGATGCGGCGACCCGCCATCGCCTCCAGAAACGCGGCGTAATCCGGGTAGCGGGTAACGGTGGTCAGCTCCGCATAGTCGAGCCCGGCACGACGCAGTTTCTTCTCATCCATGTTGAACCCCATCGGCTCAATCAGGTGCAAGCGACAGCCGTTATTGGCGCACAGACGGATAATGGCGCCGGTATTCGGGGCGATTTCCGGCTCATACAGGGCGATTTCAAACATGATGCGGGCATCCGGTGATGAGAAGTGGGCCTCTTTTACTCTGGACTGGATCAGAACGCAAGCGCCAGCGCCAGGGCTGGGTTAGGCTAGGGGCGATTATCGATGTTCAAACCGGAAGGAGAGCAGGGATGGGTTTTCCCGATTTGGTCAATGTGGACCAACTGGCCGCATGGCGCAATGAGCCGGATTTGGTGGTGCTGGATGGCTCCTGGTTTTTGCCGGGCAGTCCCCGGAATGGCCTGACGGCGCATCGCCAGCAGCGGATCCCCGGCGCCCGCTTTTTTGACTTTGATGGCGCCTTTGCCCGGCAAGGGACGGCTCTGCCACATATGCTGCCGGAGCCGGAGGCGTTTGCCCGGGCACTGGGTGAGCTGGGCGTGACCCCGCAACAGCGCATCGTGGTGTACGACTGCCATGGCATCTTTTCGGCGCCGCGGGTGTGGTGGATGCTCAAAGCGATGGGTCACAAGGCGGTGGCGGTATTGGATGGTGGCCTGCCCGCCTGGCTGGCGGCGGGGTGGCCGACGGAGCAGGGCGAACCGATCGAGGTGGCCGCCACGGTCTACCCGGTGCCGGAATCGCCCTCCGGCGTGATCGACGCTGGTGCGTTATTGAGTGGGGTCCGCGACGGTGATGTTCAGGTGCTGGATGCCCGTGCGCCGGGTCGCTTTGCCGGACTGGAGCCGGAACCGCGTCCCGGTGTGCGCCCGGGCCATATCCCCGGTGCGGTCAACCTGCCTTTTGGTGAGTTGTTGGTGCAGGGCCATTTCCGGCCGGCGGCGGAGTTGTCTGCGGCGTTTGTCCGTGTGTCGGACGGCACCAGGCCCTGGGTATTCAGCTGTGGCAGTGGCGTTACCGCCTGCATCCTTGCGCTGGCAGCCACCCTGAGCGGGCAGGATGGCTGGCAGGTGTACGACGGCTCCTGGGCGGAGTGGGGCGGTAACCACGAGCTGCCTCTGGCTTAAGCCAGAGGCAGGGTCAGGGTCATGGTCAGGCCATGCGGGGTGCGGTTATTGGCCCGCACCCGGCCCTGATGCGCCTCCACCGCGCCCTGGGTAATGGCCAGTCCCAGTCCCCAGCCGCCGCTGTCACGGTCGCGGGCTTCGGCCACCCGGTAGAAGGGCTTGAAGATGGTCTCCAGCTCCGCCTCGGGCACACCGGGACCGTCATCACTGATGCGGATAAGCACCTCATTGGGCTGTCGCACAATCTCCAGGCTGACCTGACTTTCGGCGTACCGCAGGGCGTTGCGCAGCAGGTTTTCCACGGCCCGTCGCAGCAGGTTTTCAATGCCCGTGAAGGGCAGCTGATCCGGCATGTTGACCGTCAGGCTCTTCTCCATCTGCTCCGCTTCAAAACCGGCGTCCTCAATCACGTCTGCAAGGACGTCGATCAGATCCAGCGGATGCTTCTGCTCGGTGATCTGCATATTGAGCCGGGACAAAGCCAACAGCTCCCGAATCATGGCATCCAGCTGTTCCGCCTCCCGGCCGATGCGTTGCAGCTCGGCGCTGTCTTCACCCTTCTTGCGGGCCAGCGCCAGCGCCAGTTGCAGTCGGGTCAGCGGGGTGCGCAGCTCGTGGGAGATGCCGGACAACAGGCGTTGCTGCCCCTTCACCATGGTGGTGACGGAGTCCGCCATCTGGTTAAAGCTGGTGGCCAGCTGGCCCAGTTCGTCCCGACGGGTCAAGGTGTCGCCGTCCACCCGGGCATCCAGATCACCTTTGGCCAGTGCACCGGCGGTGTCTTTGAGGTGGCGCAGTGGCTTACCCAGGTGCCAGGCCAGCAGGCCGAACACCAATCCCGAGAAGGCGATGGCAACCAGCAGGAATGCCAGGGGGTGGGCCATCAGGAAGAACAGCCAGGGGCGTTGGTGGGGGGCGCGGATCTTGCCGATCAGGTAGTGGGTTTCGCCATTGAGCTCAATGACCCGGGGCCCGAACACCACTTCGTTGGGGAAGCGGAAACGCATGGGCTGTTGGTAATTGTCCAGCTCCAGCAGGAAGTGGCGAACCTCCCGTGGCAGGCGGTGATCGCCGCGGAACAGCGGTCGCCCGTCTTTATCCACCAGGTAGAATTTCACGCGGAATTCACGGCCACGATCATCCCGGTAATTCCGCAGGTTGTGGGCCAGGTGCCGCCACTCTTGTGGCGGGGTCTGTTCCAGCCGCCCGGCGGCGCGGTCGAGGACGGCTTCCAGCTTGGGATCCAGCGGCTCCCGGTCGAACTGCTTTTGCAGATGCGGCAGGCCGATCACCAACCCCAACACCAGGGAGGAGGTGATCCAGAAGGCCAGCAGCAGTTTGAACAGCAGGTGGTTAGGCAGTTTCACGATCAATCCAGCCAGATGTAGCCTTTGCCCCGAACGGTTTTAACCCGGGGGCGGTTGTCCGCGCGTTCCGGCAGCTTACGGCGCAGATTGGACAGGTGCATGTCGAGGCTGCGGTCAAACGGCATCAGCTTCTTGCCCAGCACAGTCTCGGAGAGCCGCTCTTTGCCGACCAGTTCCCCCTGACTCTGCACCAGTTCAAGCAACAGGCTGAACTCGGTCGCGGTTAGTGGCAGCAGGGCGTCACCCGACCAGGCTTCCTGACGACGGGGGTAGAGGATCAGGTCATGACACAGCAACTCGTCCTGCCCGCTGCTGCCGCTCTCTTTGTCCCGGGTGCGGCGCAGGATGGCGCGGATACGGGCGATCAGTTCGCGGTCATTAAAGGGCTTGGGCAGATAGTCGTCTGCGCCGATCTCCAGCCCCACCACGCGGTCGATATCATCGCCGCGGGCCGTCAGCATCAGCACCGGCACATCGTTTTTCTGACGCAACTGGCGCAGCACATCAAAGCCATTCAGGCCCGGCAGCATCACGTCCAGCAGCACCAGGTCGTGCTCGCCGGTCAGCGCCTCCTGCAGGCCGGACGGTCCGTCCTGGCGTACGGTCAGGGCAAAGCCTTCCAGCTCCAGCAGCTGCCCCAGCAACTCACACAATCCCTGATCATCTTCCACCAGAAGAATACGATTCATCACATTTGACTCCGATTTGTTACAGGCCAAAGCCTAACCCAAGCGGGAAAGCGGCCCAAGCAACCTTTACACTGTTTTACCCGGGCTAAACCCTGTTTGACATTGACCTTGGTACGCTTTGGACCGTCGACTTAACCAAGAGGACGTACCCGATGAAACCCTTAGCCAAACTGATTGCTGTTGGTGCCATTACTTCCACCGCTCTGGTGTCCACCTCCTTTGCCATCGCGGCACAGGGTGACGGCGAGTCCCGTTGCCAGAAACATGAGCAACGCGGCCACCATGGCCAGTCGTACCATCATGGCAAGCGTGGCCATCACGGTGGTGAAGTGCGCAAGATGCTGCGCGGCCTGGATCTGACCGCGGAGCAGAAAACCGAAATCAAAGCTCTGGTGGCGGCCGCACACACCGACAAGCCAGAGCGCGACCTGACCCAGGTTGAGGAGCGGATGGCGGCCCGTCAGGCGCTGATGGCCAACCCCAACTTCGACGAAGCCGCAGCGCGGGCCATGATTGAAGCCCGTCAGTCCGATAAAGCGGATCGTGAGCTGGCCCGTATGAAGCTGCAGCACGACATCATGCAGCTGCTGACCGACGAGCAAAAAGCCAAGCTGGCAGAGCGTCATAGCAAGCGTCTTGAGCGATTCCGCGCCCACCACGGCGAGTGAAGTGATAGACTGGGCGGCACCGAATCCCACCTGACTGTTTCTGATGTCGCCCACTTCTACTGACCAGTACGCTTTCTGGATCCGCGTGGCCACCCGAGCCTCGGTGGCCACCGCAACCGTTCTGATCCTTGCAAAGCTGATCGCCTGGTTCTATTCCGGTTCCGCCAGTATTCTGGCCTCCCTGACCGACTCCATGATGGATGCCATGGCGTCCCTCGTGAACTTCTACGCCCTGCGGGTGGCTCTGTTGCCTGCGGATCAACACCACCGCTTTGGTCATGGCAAAGCCGAGCCCCTGGCCACGCTGGTGCAGGCAGGCTTTATCCTGGGTTCCGCTCTGTTGCTGCTGTTCCACGGTGGCGAGCGACTGATCAATCCGGCTCCCGTTTCTCACTCCACCCTGGGTATTGGCGTCAGCATCTTTGCCATGGTGGCGACACTGGTGCTGCTGGCCATTCAGAAGCGCGCCGTGGCCGTGACCGGCTCCACCGCGATTGCGGCTGACGCGCTGCACTACCGCACGGATCTGCTGTTGAACGCGGCGGTGCTGCTGGCGTTGGTGCTGGCGAGCCAGGGATTGATTTGGGCTGACGGCCTGTTTGCGGTGCTGATTGCGCTCTACATCGGCCACGGTGCCTGGGGCCTGGGTTACGAAGCGGTGCAACTGCTGCTGGACCGGGAAGCGGACCCGGAAGTTCGCGAGCAGGTGCAGGCGTTGGCGATTCAGGACCCGGAGGTCAAGGGAGTCCACGACCTGCGTACCCGTCGCTCCGGCCACACCCTGTACGTGCAGATGCACCTGGAACTGGACGGCAGTTTGCCGCTGCGTGACGCACACGAATTGGCGGACGCGGTGGAGCGTCGGATACGGGAGGCGTTTCCCGGCTCCGATGTGATTGTCCATCAGGACCCGGTCTGACAAAAAAGCGCGCCATCCGGCGCGCTTTTTTATTCGTCCATATTCAGCTCTTTAAGCTTTCGGGTCAGGGTGTTGCGACCCCACCCGAGCAGCCGCGCCGCTTCCTGTTTGTGGCCCCGGGTGTGGCTCAGGGCCGTGGTCAGCAGGGTGCGTTCAAACGCGGGCTGGGCGTCTTCCAACAGGTTGGTGTCGCCGTTTGCCAGTGCCTGGCTGGCCCAGTTGGCTAAGAGCGCTGTCCAGTCTCCCTCCTGACCGGCGTCGATACCCGGTGCCGGGGAGGATGGCGAGGCTTTCAGCTCCGGCGGCAGGTCGTCCGCCAGGATCTCCTGACCCGAGGCCATCACCGTCATCCATCGACAGGCGTTCTCCAACTGGCGCACGTTGCCGGGCCAGGGCAGGGAGGAGAGTGTCAGCTCCGCTTCGCCACTCAGTCGCTTCGGTTCGACGCCCAGTTCGGCGGCGGCAGAGGCCAGGAAATGGCGGGTCAGGGCAGGGATGTCTTCAGCCCGCTCCCGCAGCGGAGGCAATTGAATCCGGATAACGTTAAGGCGGTGGAACAGGTCCTCACGGAACTGGCCCTCTGCCACTCTCTGCTCCAGATTCTGATGGGTGGCAGCGATGATGCGAACGTCCACCTTGATGGCGCTGTGGCCCCCAACCCGATAGAACTGACCGTCCGCCAGAACCCTCAACAGTCGGGTCTGAACGTCCAGCGGCATGTCCCCGATCTCATCCAGAAACAGCGTGCCGCCGTTGGCCTGTTCAAACCGGCCCTGACGGACGGCTGCGGCGCCGGTAAAAGCGCCTTTCTCATGGCCAAACAGCTCCGACTCAATCAGGTCCTTGGGGATCGCCGCCATATTCAGCGCCACAAAAGGCGCACTGGAGCGGGGGCTGTGCTTGTGCAGCGCGTGGGCCACCAGCTCTTTACCGGTACCGGATTGGCCGTTGATCAGAACGCTGATGGAGGAGCGGGACAGTCGGCCGATGGCGCGAAACACCTCCTGCATGGCGGGGGCTTCGCCGATGATGCCGGGCACCGCTTCCGCACTTTCGGCCGGCTGAGGGGTGCGGGCCGCCGCGTGTTCCAGCGCCCGTCTAACCAGGGCCAGAGCCTCGTCGATATCGAACGGCTTGGGCAGATACTCGAAGGCGCCGGATTGATAGGCTCCGACCGCGGAGTCCAGGTCGGAGTGGGCGGTCATAATGATGACCGGCAGGTCGGGGTAATGCTGCTTGATGCGTTCCAGCAGGGTCAGGCCATCGGTGCCGGGCATGCGAATGTCGGACACGATGATCTGGGGCTGCTCGGTTTCGAGGGCCTGCCAAAGGGATTCTGCGCTGGCAAAACTGGCGCTGGTGAGCGTTTCCCGCTTGAGCGCGCGCTCCAGCACCCAGCGGATGGAGCTGTCATCATCGAGGATCCAGACTTGTTCGCTCATTGTGCCTCCTTGGAAAACGTCATCGGCAAAAACAGGGTGAACTCGGTGTGTCCGGGCCAGCTTTCCAGCTCAATTCGGCCCTGATGCTGGGACACGATCTTCTGGGCGATGGAAAGGCCCAGGCCGCTGCCATCCGCCTTGTTGGTGACCATGGGATAGAACAGGGTGTCCTGAATCGTCGGGTCGATACCGGGCCCGTTATCGATAATGCTGACCGCCACCACCTGGCGGTGGCGCTGGCCGGCGATGGTCATCTGACCCTGGCTTCGGGTGCGCAGAACGATGCGGCCACTGCCTTCAAGCGCCTGAACCGCATTGCGCACCACATTGAGCAGCGCCTGCTGAAGCTGTTCGGCGTCCATCACGAAATCGGGGATGGAGGGGTCGTAATCCCGTTCAATGGTGAGGCCGTCGCTGCTCTCCATCTCACAAAGCCGGGCCACCTGTTCCAGCAGGCGGTGGACATTGCCCTCTGCCCAGGTGCCGGGGTATTGCGGCCCCAGCAGCCGGTCGACCAGGCTGCGGAGGCGGTCTGATTGCTCAATGATGATGCCGGTGAACTCCTTGAGTTCCGGGTCGGTCAGCTCCCGCTCCAGCAACTGTGCCGCACCGCGCAAGCCCCCAAGCGGATTCTTGATTTCGTGCGCCAGGCCCCGCACCAGCAACTGTGCGGCGTGCTGTTGAGCGTAGTGTTGCAGCTCCTGGCTGATGCGTTGCTGATGATCCACCACCCGCGCTTCCACCAAAATCTGCCCGCTTTCCAGCGGGGTGAAGATCAGATCAATGGTGTGGTGTTGGCCATCCAGGGTCATCAGGGAAACGGCATAGAGGGACTGGCCCTGCTCGCGGGCCAGAGTCTGGCGAAGCAGGGCCGTATCGGTGGCAAGCTGGGTGTACAGCTCTGCAGCGGGCTGGCCGATCAGGCGGCGCTGGCCCAATCCAAGCAGCTGCTCCGCCGCATGGTTGGCGTAGCGCACCCTGAGTTCAGGGTCGAGCACCAGTACGGCGGTGGAAAGCTGATGCAGAAAGTCGGGGTCCGTCTTGCGGTCCATGGTGGTGCGGTCCTCTGTGCCCTGGCATTGTGCACCACCTTAGCATTGCACCAATTTGGTGCAAAGCGGTTTCGGTCAGGATCCGCCCTGAGTGCGCGGTTGTGGGCGCGGTGGCGAGATCAGCCGGGAATGGCGATGCAGAAAAACCGTCCTTTTGGCACTTGATGCAAGGACTTTGCCGTTTTCGTCGATCACCCGCGCCTGCAACTGATGTTCGCCCCGATCCAGATTGTCCAGAGCAAAGGAGCCGCCGCCGCCAACGGTGCGAACCACGCTGCCGTCCAGCAGCAGTTCGATGCGGTGGTCCGCCAGCAGGTCCGGCTCCAGCGCGATCTGAATGTCGAGTTGGCCGTTGTTGTCCCGTACCGTTGCCTGCTCTTCCGGAGCGGTCAGCCGAATGCGGTAACTGGGGGCTTCAACCACTTGGGGTGGCGGTGTCGGGCCGGGTTTGGCCAGGATGATGGTTGAGGCTTTGCTGGTGTCTACTTCCACCACTTCAGCGCCATCACGGGGTTTGTCAGAGTAGTGCACCTGGCCATTGGCGTCCGTCCATTTGTATATCTTGGCCAGGCCCTGTGGCGTCAGCAGGATGGCGACGGCCAGCAGGATCAGTCGGGGTCCCATGTCTCGCTCCTTGTCGATGGTTTCTTGAACAGTTTAGTGGCCTGAAAGAAAAAAGCCCATCCTTTCGGATGGGCTTTTGAATGCTCTTAGTTCTTGTTTTTATTGGGGTACAGAGCGTGCTTCCACTTTCAGTGAATCGTCGCGTCGTTAAACGCTGTAATACAGTTCGAACTCAACCGGGTGAGTGGTCATGTTCAGACGCTCTACTTCGCCGCGCTTCAGGTCGATGTAGGAGTCGATAAAGTCATCGGAGAACACGCCGCCGGCGGTCAGGAAGCTGCGGTCAGCGTCCAGGCAGTCCAGAGCCTGTTCCAGGCTGGCCGCTACGGTCGGGATCTCGGCCGCTTCTTCTGCCGGCAGGTCGTAGAGGTCCTTGTCCATGGCATCGCCCGGGTGGATCTTGTTGATGATGCCGTCCAGGCCGGCCATCAGCATGGCAGAGAACGCCAGGTACGGGTTGGCTGTCGGGTCAGGGAAGCGGACTTCGATGCGACGACCTTTCGGGCTCGGTACCACCGGGATACGGATGGAGGCGGAACGGTTACGGGCAGAGTACGCCAGCATCACCGGGGCTTCGAAGCCAGGAACCAGACGCTTGTAAGAGTTGGTGGACGCGTTGGCAAAGGCGTTGATGGCACGGGCGTGCTTGATGATACCGCCGATGTAGTACAGCGCGGTCTCGGACAGGCCGCCGTACTTGTCGCCGGCAAACAGGTTCACACCGTCTTTGCTCAGGGACTGGTGGCAGTGCATGCCGGAACCGTTATCGCCAACCAGCGGCTTGGGCATAAAGGTGGCGGACTTGCCGTAGACGTGAGCCACGTTGTGGATTACGTACTTCAGAACCTGCAGTTCGTCGGCTTTCTCTACGATGCTGTTAAAGCGAGTGGCGATTTCGTTCTGACCGGCGGTGGCCACTTCGTGGTGGTGGGCTTCAACAACCTGACCCATCTCTTCCAGAACCAGACACATGGCAGAACGGATGTCCTGAGCGGAATCCACCGGGGATACCGGGAAGTAGCCGCCTTTCACGCCCGGACGGTGGCCTTTGTTGCCGCCTTCGTAGTCTTTGTCAGAGTTCCAGGACGCTTCTTCCGCATCGATCTTGTACATGGAGCCGGACATATCGGTCTTGTACTTCACGTCGTCGAACAGGAAGAACTCCGGCTCAGGGCCGAAGAAACAGTCATCGGCGATGCCGGTGGACTGCATAAAGGCTTTCGCACGCTTGGCGATGGAGCGGGGGTCACGGTCGTAGCCTTCCATGGTGGCCGGCTCGATGATGTCACAGCGAACGTTCAGGGTGACTTCGTCAGTGAAGGGGCAGAGTACCGCAGTGGCCGGGTCCGGCATCAGAATCATGTCGGACTCGTTGATGCCCTTCCAGCCCTGGATGGAGGAGCCGTCGAACATTTTGCCTTCTTCGAAGAAGTCAGCGTCGATTTGGCTTACCGGAATGGAAACGTGCTGTTCCTTACCTTTGGTGTCGGTAAAGCGCAGATCAACAAACTTAACGTCGTTTTCTTCAATCAGTTTCAATACGTTCTCGATGGACATCCCTAAACCTCCAGTGGCAAATGTGGTGCTCTGACCAAGCTGGCCAGAACAAAGCGAATGCCGTGCCAAAAATGCAAGGCATTGAAAATAAAGGATTTGAAGGATTTATGCTGCGGGCAGGGGGCATCGCCTGCACCACTATGGTGCGTATGCCGCCCAAAAATGGGGCGTGATCGATTGTGGGGCGGGCTTTTTCTGGAATGGTCATCAAAGCGGACTCTGTACAGCACAATCCTTGAGCATTTTTCCACTGTAGCATCAAGACAGTTGGGGGTGTAATAAGGATTTCTTCGGTATTTGTCGCAGTTTTAAGCGCTATCCTATAAACTTGCCGCCCAGAATTTACCCCGCGGAGGGGTTCGCCCGGTCTTTCACAGATCGGGTCTTTTCGTTTGTACCCCTTTGCCTGGAGAGATCATGAGTATCGAAAACTTGCGTAACGTGGCGATCATCGCCCACGTTGACCACGGTAAAACTACCCTGGTTGACAAACTGCTGTCCCAATCCGGCACCCTGGATGCCCGCGTTGCTCTGGACGAGCGCGTGATGGACTCCAACGACCTGGAGAAAGAGCGCGGTATTACCATTCTGGCAAAGAACACCGCCATCAAATGGAACGACTACCGCATCAACATCGTGGACACCCCTGGACACGCTGACTTCGGTGGTGAAGTAGAGCGCGTTCTGTCCATGGTTGACTCCGTACTGCTGCTGGTTGATGCGCAGGAAGGTCCGATGCCGCAAACCCGCTTCGTAACCCAGAAAGCCTTTGCTCAGGGTCTGAAGCCGATCGTGGTTATCAACAAGATCGACAAGCCGGGTGCTCGTCCTGACTGGGTAATGGATCAGGTATTTGACCTGTTCGACAACCTGGGCGCGACCGACGAACAGCTGGACTTCAAAGTGGTATACGCTTCCGCTCTGAATGGCTGGGCTTCCGTTGAGGAAGGCGAGTCTGCTGAAGACATGACCGCTCTGTTCCAGACCATCGTGGACGAAGTTTCCCCGCCGAGCGCGGATCCGGAAGGTCCGTTCCAGATGCAGATCTCCCAGCTGGACTACAACAGCTACGTGGGCGTTATCGGTGTAGGCCGTGTTTCCCGTGGCCGCGTAAAAGTGGGCCAGCAGGTGACCGTTCACGGTGCCAACGGCATCACCCGTAACGGCAAAGTGGGTCAGGTTCTGGGCTACATGGGCCTGGAGCGTCACGAAGTGGGCGAAGCTCAAGCCGGCGACATCATCGCCATCTCTGGCCTGGGTGAGCTGAAGATCTCCGACACCGTATGCTGCCCGTCTGAAGTGGAAGCGCTGCCGGCCCTGTCCGTTGACGAGCCGACCGTGACCATGACCTTCCAGGTGAACACCTCCCCGTTCGCAGGTCTGGAAGGCAAGTACGTGACCTCCCGTAACATCCTGGAGCGTCTGCAGAAAGAGCTGGTGCACAACGTGGCACTGCGCGTTGAAGAAACCGACGATCCGGACAAGTTCAAAGTGTCTGGCCGTGGTGAACTGCACCTGGGCGTTCTGATCGAAAACATGCGTCGTGAAGGCTTCGAGCTGGCGGTATCCCGTCCGGAAGTGATCATGCGTACCGTTGACGGTGAGCTGCAGGAGCCCTACGAGACCGTAACCGTAGACGTTGAGGAAGCCCACCAGGGTTCCATCATGGAGAAGCTGGGCCTGCGTAAGGCTGAGCTGACCGACATGTCTCCGGACGGCAAAGGCCGCATCCGCATGGACTTCATCATGCCGTCCCGCGGTCTGATCGGCTTCCAGACTGAGTTTATGACTCTGACCTCTGGTACCGGTCTGCTGTACCACACTTTCTACGAGTACGGCCCGCACAAAGGCGGCAACATCGGTCAGCGCATCAACGGTGTACTGATCGCCAACGCCACCGGTAAAGCCCTGACCAACGCCCTGTTCAACCTGCAGGAGCGTGGCCGTCTGATGGTTGGCCACGGTACTGAAGTGTACGAAGGCATGGTTATCGGTATCCACAGCCGCGATAACGACCTGACTGTGAACGCCCTGAAAGGCAAGCAGCTGACCAACGTTCGCGCCGCCGGTACCGACGAAGCTCAGACCCTGACTCCGCCGATCCAGCTGACCCTGGAACGCGCCCTGGAGTTCATCGATGACGATGAGCTGGTAGAGGTGACTCCGGAGAGCATCCGTATTCGTAAGAAGCTGCTGACCGAGTCTGATCGTAAGCGCGCTTCCCGCGACAGCAAAAAAGGCTAAGTCCTGATTTGCGAAAAAAGGCACCCAATCGGGTGCCTTTTTTTATTGCTGCCAATGGGCTCATGGCAATCGATTGCGGTCACCCTGAACCTCGAGCCAGCGGCTGACTCGCGAAAAAGGGCGCTCCGGAGCCCCGCTTGTTCAGACCCCGAGCTGCTTCAGCTTGTCTCCGTCCTCAGCAAACCGGAGGCGCTCTGGGTTGGGCAGGTCGAAGGGCTCCCCCCGCCACACCAGGCTTTGTGCCACCTGGCGGGAGGAAAGCCAGAAGGCGTTGTCCCACCCGGTACGGATCACGGCACTGTTCAGCGGGTTCATTCGTTTGCCAATCAGAAGCTTGTAGAACGGCAGGGCCCAGGTGGGAATGTCCCAGGTCCAGTGATAGAACAGGTCCAGATGCACCAGTTCATAGGCCTCGGGTTTGGCGAAGTAACGTTTGCACAGGGCTTTCAGATGGGCGGTGGTGCCGCCAAAGTAAAAGTCCACCAGATGCATCGGTTTGCGCACATCCAGCCAGGGAATCATCACTTTCTCCGGCCCCTGCTTGACCGCCGCTTCCAGCTGGTCGGCCAGCGCCACGTAATCCCCGTATTGATCGGTTCGGACCTTTACCGCCAATTCACAGCCCTGGGCTTCCAGTGCTTCCAGGCCTTTCAGCATCGAATAGAACTGTCGGTATTTGTTGTTGCCACCCACCAGCGCGGTTCTCGGCGCGATGGCTTTGGTGTTGTCTTCAAGCAGCAGAATTCGCTCATGGCCAATTCGCTGTGCCAGCGCTTCAATCAAGGCCGGGTCTTCGGTCTTCCAGGTGGCCACGACAATGGCGTCATAGCGGGATTCGCACTCGTTCACCATGCGGGTGATGGTGTCGACACAATTGAAATCCACCACGTCCTGTTCAGTGACCTGTTTCAGCGGAATTCCGACCGTTTTTCCTGTACGCCCCCGGGACAAAAGTGGCCCCTGAATGATCAAACCGGTTTTCATGACAATCCTCTTATAACTCGCTGTCGAGTCACTGTTCAGTTTTCACGGGCTCATCGTTGTTAACGAGATCAGATTATCGATCCCGAGGGCTCTAAGACAGCCTGTGAGTGAAGAATATCTCTCCATGCCAGACGGGAGCCTCGGTTTTGTGAGACAGCCCCTGCGTTTCCGGATGAATACAGCCAGCTCTGAATAAGCCGGTATCGCCTTTTCCTCGCGAATATCTTACGTCATTCCCGAACCGGTAATTTAACAATTGATGCGACCAATAAAAGGCGTTAACGATGAGTAAACATGGCCTTCCGCTTCTGCATCGATTCCGCGGCAAGTGCGCCTATTCGAAGGCGAAAATATAGGCTTTGGTGTTATAGTTCTGGCTCTGCTACCCAATTCGACCTTTCTTTTACCAATTGAGCTACGGGCTACATTAAATATGAAACGACTGATCGTGGATCTGGACGGAACCCTGACACAGGCGGACACTTCGGATTACGCCAATGTTTCGCCCCGACAAGACGTGATCGACATGCTGCGTGAGTACCGGGAACTGGGGTTTGAGATTGTCATCTCCACCGCACGCAATATGCGGACCTATGAAGGCAACGTTGGCAAAATCAATATCCACACCCTGCCCATCATCACTGCTTGGTTGGACCAACACCAGGTGCCTTATGACGAGATCCTGGTTGGCAAGCCCTGGTGCGGTCATGAAGGCTTCTATATTGACGATCGGGCCGTTCGCCCTGGCGAGTTTGCCCGACTCAGTTATGCAGAAATCCTGGAACTGATTGAGAGCGACAAGTCATGCATCTGATCACCTCTGGTGCCTTTGTGGCCACAGAGCTTCAATCCGAATTTGGCCCGGTTCCACCGGCTTTTCTGCCGGTGGGCAATCGGCGCCTGTTTCATCACCAGCTGGCTCTGATCCCCGAAGGCGAAGCGGTAGCGATGACCTTGCCGGAGCGCTTCCGTCCCGGCCCGTTTGATCTGGAAGCGCTGCAACAGCGCGGGGTGCAACTGCTTTACCTGCCGGAGCACCTGTCGCTGGGCCAGGCGGTGGTGTACGCGCTCAATCTGCTGGAGCTGGAGCCGGAAGAGTCCCTGACACTGCTGCACGGGGATACCCTGTTTGACCAGCTACCGGAAGGGGTGGATAGAATCGGCATCAGTCAGGTGGAAGATAACTACGACTGGGCGGAATACCACCCCGAGAGCGGGCGGATCTCACACTGTGATGTGATGATTCCGCCCTCCGGAGACCTTATCGTCAATGGCTTTTTCCACTTTTCCCGGCCACGGACTCTGGTGCGGGAAATCACCATCGCCGGCGGCAGCTTTATTGAGGGACTCAACGGCTACCATCGCAGTGTGGGGCTGAGCCCGGTTCGCTGCAGTGACTGGTACGATTTTGGCCACTGTCACACCTACTATCAGTCAAAGTCGCGGATGACCACCCAGCGGGCTTTCAACGAAATGCGGATTGAAGAACAGGTGGTGACCAAAGCCAGCCGCAAGTGCCATAAGCTGGCCGCAGAAGCCAACTGGTTCCAGTCACTGCCCGGCAGCATGAAGCTCTATAGCCCGGTGCTGCTTGATGCCGGTAAGGCTGGCGAGTTGTTCGAATACCGCATTGAGTATTTGCACCTGACGGCACTGAACGAGCTGTACGTGTTCAGCCGTTTGCCCGCTTTTGCCTGGGACAAGGTTCTCCGGGCCTGTTGCCGCTTTCTGGACAAGGCCCGCTCACACCAGGTGGAAAGTAAGCGGACATTGCAGAACCTGTTCCAGGACAAAACCGCTCAGCGTCTGGCCCAGTTTGACGCGCCCTGCGATCTGGATGAACCGATGATCATCAATGGAGAGGTTCGCCCCAGCATCCGTGAGCTGGCTGCGCTGAGTGCACAGGCACTGCCGAAAGACGATGGCCGTCAGAATCTGCTGCACGGTGATCTCTGCTTCAGCAATATCCTTTACGATTTCCGTACCGCCAATATCAAGGTGATTGATCCGCGCGGTCTGGACGGGCAGGACAACCCCTCCATCTACGGTCACAGTTTTTATGATATCGCCAAACTGGCTCACTCCATCATGGGGCTGTATGACGTGATCGTCGCCGGCTACTTCAAAGCCACGCTGGATGGGCAATCGCTCGATTTTTCTGTCGCTGAAAACAGCGAGCGCAATAAAGTGAGCGACGCGTTCTGCGCGCTGATGGCCACCCATTTTGGCCTGACCCGTTCCCAGCTTTGCGCCATGCAGGTGCAGCTGTTCCTCTCCATGTTGCCATTGCACAGTGACCGGCCAGACCGCCAACTGGGCTTTATCGGCAACGCTTATCGTTTGTATGACCAGATCACCGGAGCCCAGGCATGATTGTGATCCCGATGGCCGGGTTGAGTTCCCGCTTCTTCAAGGCGGGTTATGACCTGCCGAAATACATGCTGGAAGCACACGGTCGCCCCCTGTTTGACCATGCGGTATTGAGCTTCCAGCGCTACTTCGACTCGGTGCCGTTCCGCTTTATTGTCCGGGCCGATTTCGACACCCCCGCCTTCGTGACGCAACGCTGTGAAGCGCTGGGCATCAGAGAGTTTGAGGTGGTGGTACTGAAGGGCGAGACCCGGGGGCAGGCAGAAACCGTCGCCCTGGGGCTTGAAGGCGTTGCCGCCGATACGCCCATTACCGTCTTCAACATCGACACGTTCCGGCCGGGCTTTGTGCTGCCGGAGGTGGCGGGTATGGGCGATGGCTACCTGGAGGTGTTTCGGGGCGAGGGCAGCAACTGGTCGTACGCGAAACCGGTTGAGCCGGGCAGCACTCTGGTGTCGGAAACCGCAGAGAAAAACCCGATCTCCGACCTGTGCAGCACCGGGCTGTACCATTTTGAGCGGGCCGAGGATTTTCTGAGGGTGTTTAATGACGAGGCGTCGCTGCCACCCGAACAGTGGCAGAAGAATGAGCTTTATATCGCCCCGCTCTATAACCGCCTTATTGCCGAAGGCAAAGCGATTCACTACCACCTGATTGGCACGGAAGAGGTGATTTTCTGTGGGGTGCCGGACGAGTACCTGACGTTCCGGACGATGCCGGATCCGTACGCCAGCTGACAGCGGAAACAGCCCGGTTTCGAGCCGTATTCCAAGAGAAAGCGGGACCCCCAAGGGTCCCGCTCTGTTTTTGAACTGCTGAAACCCGATGATCAGGGATTCAGGGTCTGGATAAACTTATCCGACTCGGCGATGGCCCGGTTCATCTCGGCGATCACCCGCTCCACCTCCTGCTCCAGTACCCCGAACTCTTTGCCAACGGCGCCGATGGCCCGGGCATTGAGGTTGTGCTTCAGGTACAGCTCGTTGTCCTTCAGGCGCTTGAGCACCGGCTCCATCTTATCTTCGGCCTGACGCATGGCGCGCAGCATGGCGTCGTAACGACGGCGGGTATCGCGCAACTGGGATTCGCTTTCGCGACGGAGATTGGCGGATTGATACTGGCCCAGCTCCTCTTCCCACTCGTCGAACATCGCTTCAGCCACGTCGGCGACGGCGTCGATGCGGTCGCTGACATCGGCGGCGGCACTGGCGGAGTCTTCATACTCCCCCTTCACTTTGTCGTAGGCGGCTTCCAGGTCGCCGCCATCAAAGTTGATCAAGGTTTTCATCTCTTCCAGCGCTGAGCTGAACTGCTCCTGCGCGTCCTGTTGGCTTTCCTGGGCGTCTTCCACCCGGTCCACCAGGATCTCGCGCTTGTGGTAACCCACTTTTTCCGCGGCGGCGTAATAGGCGCTCTGGCAGCCGGTCAGGGCCAGGACCAGCAACAAAGGTAACAGTCTCACGTAAGGCTCCTTAACCTCGGAATCGGGCGGCGTCTACGATGCACCAGATGTGCAGCGGAATGGCGATGATAAAGGGGACGTAAAGCAGCGCACCCAGAGCGTAGAAACCGGTGACAAAGATAAAAAACAGAAAGGCCGCCAGGATCCGGCCCTGAACCAGCTGGCCCAGCCCGGCGATAAAGAAACTGCAGATGGCAGCCAGCACATTGCCGGCGGAACCTTGTTGGGACATATTCCCCTCCTCATGCGTTACCCCGAAGCGAATAACACGAAGTACAACAATAAGTAAATGTTGGTCCAATGTTGTATGCTGCCGCCATAACCTCTGAATTGGAAGTCTGGATGAACCGGTTTAAAGCCTGGTTGGGGCAGCTGGCGGAATTGAGCTGGCGGGATGTGGTGGCGTTCTTTCCCTATCTTTGGCGTCGGGTGGGCGAAAACGGCCTGCAGATCACCGCCGGGCACCTGGCCTATGTGTCGCTGCTTTCGCTGGTGCCCATGCTGGCCGTTGTGCTGTCGGTCTTTTCTGCCTTCCCGGGTTTTGCCGGAGTCAGGGCGGATCTCGAGCAGTTCGTCTACAACAACTTTGTCCCGACCGCCGGTGACACGGTTCAGCTCTATCTGAGTCAGTTCGTGGATAACGCCTCCCGGATGACCGCAGTGGGTGTGCTGTTTCTGGCGGTGGTGGCGCTGATGTTGATCAGCAACATCGATAAGGCGTTGAACCGCATCTGGCGGGTCAAAACCCGGCGTCGGGCGGTTTACTCCTTCTCCATGTACTGGATGATCCTGACCATGGGCCCGATGCTGATGGGCGCCAGTATCGCGGTGACCTCCTATCTGGTGTCGATGAAGCTGTTTTCCGATACCGGCCTGAGCGGCGCTTACGCGTTCTTTATTGCCCGCCTGCCGTTCCTGCTTTCGGTCAGCGCTTTTGCGCTGCTGTATATGCTGGTGCCCAACACCCGGGTGCGGTTCCACCACGCTCTGGTAGGCGCGTTTGTGGCGGCCATGCTGTTTGAGGCTGGCAAACGGGGCTTTGCCTGGTACGTCACTCAGTTCCCCTCCTATGAGGCAATTTACGGGGCATTGGCTACCATTCCCATTCTGTTCCTCTGGGTTTACCTGTCCTGGATCATCGTCCTGTTGGGCGCAGAGATCACGGCGGCGTTGCCTGAGCACTTCCATCTCGAAGACAAGGAGTCATCATGAAACGACTAATGGCAGCGGTACTGTTCTCCACCACTCTGCTGGGCGGCTGTGCCAGCATGGGCAACGGTGGTAACAACATCGATATGGCTGGGATGACCAACGAGCAGGCCACGGAAGCCCTGGTTACCGCGCTGAGTGATCAGAAGTACCAGGTGAAACGGGTCAGTGGTCAGGCGTTGATGGTGGAGTACGACAACAGCCACTTTATGATGCAGCCCAAACTCACTGACAACGCCCTGGACCGCATCGTGATTGCCAAGTACTACGTACTGCATCCGGAGCTGGCCCAGACGCCGGAGTTGCTGCTGTTGATTGGCCAGCTGAATCAGCGCATGGACTTTGCCAAGTTCGTTCTGATTGAAGAGGGCCGTGGAGTGGAAGTACGGGGTGCTGCGACCTTCGTGGACACCATCAGCGTTGAGGAGTTGACCCGCTTTATGGACTGGACGGACGCCGGTCTGCGGGCTTTACGCGAAGCCTTCCCTCAGGCCACACCCGTGGCCAAAGAGGTGCGGTTCGGAGGCTGAACCACCTTGCAGTTTCAAACCGGGCCAGCGATGATGGCCCGGTTTTTTTATGGGGATACGAGGAGAGCTGGCGCAATGATTGCCCTGATCCAACGAGTGAGTGAGGCCCGCGTGGATGTGGCCGGGGAAACCATTGGTGCCATTGATGGCGGCCTGCTGGTGCTGCTGGGTGTGCAGCGGGACGATGATGAGGCCCGTCTGCGCAAACTGGCAGATAAAGTGATGAAGTACCGGATCTTCTCTGATGACGCCGGCAAGATGAATCTGAACGTTCAGCAAGCCGGTGGCAGCCTGCTGGTGGTGAGCCAGTTTACCCTGGCGGCGGACACCGAAAAGGGACTGCGTCCCAGCTTCTCCAGCGCCGCCCACCCCAGTGAAGCGGAACGGCTCTATGAGGCCTTTGTCGCCTATTGCCGCAGCCAGGGCATGACCGTGGAAACCGGCTCCTTTGGGGCCGATATGAAGGTCTCCCTGACCAATGATGGCCCGGTGACCTTCTCCCTGACCGCCTGATTCAGGCGCCAGCCCCCCGGCCGATGGCGGCGAGCAGGGCATGGGGGTCGAACTTGGTCAGCCCCTCATTGGCGCCGGCCGCCTGGGTGATCCGTTCGCAGATCACCGGGTTCAGTGAGCTGTGCAGGATGATGTAGGCAGGGCGGAGGTGATCATCCGCCTGCACCGACAGGGCCAGCTGGTAGCCATCCAGCTCCGGCATTTCGATGTCTGACACCAGGATTTGAACCGGTGTACCCGCGTCCGCTTCCCGCTTGATGATGGCCAGTGCCGCCTTGCCGTCGGGAGCGCTCAGATAATCGATGCGCTGAGCTTCCAGCGCCCGGGCCATCTGTTTCCGGGCAAACCGGGAGTCGTCGCAGATCAGGATCTTCTGGTCGCGGATGCGGGCCAGGCTGGCGTCATCCAGTTCAGGGACCTCGGGCACCGCCTGATGGATCTCGCCGACGATGCGCTCCAGGTCCAGCAATTGCACCAGCCCCCCTTGCTCATCGCGGAACACGGCGCTGCTGAACGTGCGGGAACCGACCCCTTTGGGCAAAGCGGTGATTGCCGCAATCTCCTGACTCTGGATAGCTTCAATGGTGCCGACCAACAGACCGTAACGGGCCCCTTGAATCTCACACACCACCACACTCTGGGGCGGTTCACCCTTGAGGTTGATGGCACGATTCAGGTCCACCACCGGCAGGGTTTCCCCCCTCAGTGTCAAGGTGCCTGCTATCGCCGCATGACTGCCCGGCAGTTGATTGAATTGGCTCAGGGTCACGATCTCCCGCACCTTTAGGGTGGAGAACGCGAACTTCTGATGGTGCGCCAGTGAAAACACCAGCAGTTCCTGTCGAGCAACAGAGCCTTGATCCATGTGTAAAAGGTCCTTCGATCCCAGTAGCGATACCGTGCCACTCCGGGTAAGAGATTGTCCAATGGTCAGCCCAGTTTTGCGGTACAGATCCGCTAATCTGGCGGCCCGGAATAAGGAGATAGACATGAGCCAGGATCCGGTGACGGCCCAGCTGACACAGCTGACTGCCCTTTGGCATCAGACCATTCCCATCGCGGCCCAGATGGGGATCCGCGCCTGCACATTTGACGGCATCACGCTGAAGACTTCGGCAGATATGGCAGCCAATCGCAATCTTCATGGCACCATGTTTGCGGGCAGCATCTACAGCCATGCCACGCTGACCGGGTGGGGCCGGGTCTGGCTGGCGCTGCAAGCTCAGGAGCTGGAGGGAGACATCGTGCTGGCGGAAGGGCACATCCGTTACAGCAAGCCGGTGACTGAGCTTCCTGAGTGTTTCTGCGAGGCGGAAACGGTGGATTTGAGTGCGCTGCGTCGTGGCAGAAATGCGCGGGTGGACCTGACGGTGGCGCTGGGCGATGCGGCCCGCTTTGAAGGGCGTTTCGTGGTGTTACCAGCAGGCCGGTAGAGCGCAGGGAAAACAAAAAAACCGGCCGCAGGGCCGGTTTTTCGTTTGAGTAAGGGTTACTCGTTCAATGCGGCTTTAAACCGGCGCAGCAGGGATTTCACCTTGCGCGCGTTGTCCGGACCCATGCGGATCATCAGTTTCTGGGCGTCGCTGAGATCCTCAATGGCCGGATCGGCAAACTGGTAGTTTACTGAGTGGCTCAGCAGCTCCAGTGGCATGTCGTACTCCGGCGCTGCCAGCAGTTCGTCGATGCTGTCCACCACCGCAGAGCGGAATTGCCCGGCCCCATAACCCAACTCCTGGAACGCGTTCTCCAGCAGCGGCTCAGCCAGCATAAAGTGGTCGCGCAGTTTGGTTTCATCCAGGTTGTAGAGGAACTCGGCGTACTGGTCAAAGCGGCGATAGCCTTCCGGATCCAGATAGAACTTGCCGTTCATCTCCAACGCTTTGAAGCTGTCCTGCAGTGGGGTGAACGGGCCCTGCTGACGCATCACTTCGCCACCAGCCAGGTTGTCGACAAAGACCACAAAGCGGCGGACCAGGTTGTTGTCTTCCAGCGAGTTGCCCAGCTGCATACCGTCACTGATCGCGTTGATCTGCTCTTTGGCAAAATCGTCACTGTCGTTGAGTGGCGGCAGCGGGTCCGGCTCCGGCAGAGGCTCGGGCATCGGTTCCGGCTCCGGTACGGGCTCCGGTTCCGGCTCAGGGATCGGCTCCGGCACTGGCTCGGCGGGCAGCGCCTGCTCCGGCAGCGTCGGTTCGGGGGCGGGGAGGGCAGGAACGGGCTCAGTCGGCTCCGGCACCTGGCTGTCGCGCATAAAGAAATACCAGGCGCCACCGCAGGCCAGGATCACCAGGATCACCAGCACCATGGCCATCTGATTGGTACCGCTGCGCTTCGCTTCGTCATCTTGATACATCGTAAGATCCTATCTCCCTGATTGTTCCTACCATTTTGAACAAAACCCGGGGGCTGTCCAGTGACATTCTCAGGCCTGACTGTAAATTTCCCGGCCACCGAGCCAGCGATCGATGATGGCCGGTACCCGGGAAGGGTAGCGGTCCATCAGGTGCTGAGCCAATCGCTGAACCTGTGGGATAAGCTCGGCATCGCGGACCAGATCGGCAATTTTCATCTCCGCCAGACCGGTCTGGCGGGTGCCCAACACCTCACCGGGCCCGCGAATTTCCAGGTCTCGCTGGGCGATCACAAAGCCGTCGTTGCTTTCCCTCAGCACGCCCAGTCGCGATTGCGCGGTTTTCGACAGCGGCGGGTGGAACAGCAGCACACAGTGGCTGGCCACCGCCCCCCGGCCGACCCGGCCTCGCAACTGGTGCAGTTGCGCCAACCCCAGTCGCTCCGGATTTTCAATGATCATCAGACTGGCGTTGGGCACATCCACCCCCACTTCAATCACGGTGGTGGCCACCAGCAGATGCAGCTCGTTGGCCTTAAAGGCGTTCATCACCTGCTGCTTTTCGTCCGCTTTCATGCGCCCATGCACCAGTCCGACCTTAAGCTCCGGTAAGCGCTCGGCCAGGTCCGCGGCGGTGTCCTCCGCAGCCTGACACTGCAGTACCTCAGACTCCTCAATCAGCGTGCACACCCAGTAGGCCTGACGACCGTTGGTGCAGGCCTGACGCACCCGCTCAATCACTTCGTCCCGGCGTCCGTCGGGGATCGCCACCGTGGTCACCGGGGTGCGGCCTGGTGGCAGCTCATCAATGACAGAGACATCCAGATCGGCGTAGGCGGTCATGGCCAGCGTACGGGGAATGGGGGTCGCGGTCATGATCAACTGATGAGGGTAGCAACCGTCCTTGAGACCCTTTTCCCGCAATGTCAGCCGTTGGTGCACGCCAAAGCGATGCTGCTCATCGACGATCACCAGCGCCAGGTGGTGGAACTCTACCTGGCTTTGGAAGATGGCGTGGGTACCCACCACCATTTTTGCTTCGCCGGAAGCGATGTGGGCCAGGGTGGCCTCACGGGCTTTGCCCTTCAGTTTTCCGGCCAGCCAGGCCACCGGCAGCCCGAGTGGTTCAAACCAGCGGGCAAAGGCCAGCGCGTGCTGCTCAGCCAGCAGTTCGGTGGGGGCCATCAGCGCCACCTGATAGCCTTGTGAAATGGCGTGCAGGGCCGCCAGGGCAGCCACCAGAGTTTTGCCGGAACCCACGTCGCCCTGCACCAGTCGCATCATCGGTTCATGGCGGGCCAGGTCTGCACCAATCTCGGCCACCACACGCTGCTGGGCGCCGGTCGGCTGGAAGGGCAGGTCGGAGAGAAAACGGTCCACCAGTGCGGCGTCGGGATGCAGTGGCAGGGCGCGGTGGGTGCCGGAATCAGCACGAAGCTTCAGCATCGACAGGTTTTGCGCCAGCAGCTCTTCCAGTACCAGACGTTGCTGTGCAGGGTGTTGACCTGACTCCAGCTGAGACAGGCTGGCGTCCGGCGGCGGCCGATGGATAAAGTGCAGCGCATCCGAAAGCGCAAGCTGATGCGGGTACAGTCCCTCAGGCAGCAGCTCCGGCAGCGGGTGGTGTCGAAGCAGGGCCAATGCTTCGTCGGTCAGCTTGCGCAGGTTGGCTTGCTTCAGTCCCTCTGTGGTGGGGTAAACCGGTGTGAGGGTTTCTTCCAGCAGAGGGTGGGTGTGTTCGCCCAGTACGTGGTATTCCGGGTGCACCATCTCGATGCTGCGCATCCCGGCCCGGGCTTCGCCAAAGGCGCGCACCCGTGCGCCGACCACAAAGCTCTCTTTCTGGGCCAGGGCAAAGTTGAAGAAGTGCAGGCTGACGGTGCCACTGCCGTCGGTCAGCTTGACGGTCATCCGGCGTCGGCGGCCGTAACTGACGTTGGCGGAGAGCACTTCGCCTTCGATGGTGGCATGCTGGCCCGGCGTCAGAGCGGCGACGGGCCAGATGCGGGTCCGGTCTTCGTAGCGCAGCGGCAGGTGCAGCAGCAGATCGCCCACACTGCGAACCCCCAGGCGGAGCAGTTTCTCCGCCATTTTGTCTCCGACGCCTTTCAGCGAGGTGACGGGCAGGGCATTGAGTTTGTCCACCGAAGCCGGTGTGGTTGTGGTCACGGGCGGCGATCCGAAAATACTGTAAATATGATCAGATAATAGCAGCCCGTGCCAGTGGGATCAGCCCCTTAGAGCTCCACTTCCCACATCACTTTGTTGCCTTTGAGCGAAGCGACACGCTCACCGAAACGCTGTTCCAGAATGTGGCGTTTGATTTTCAGGGTGGGGGTCAGCACTTCGTTCTCCACATCCCAGGGCTCATCCACCACCAGTACCCCACCCAGAGTGGCGTGGCTTTCCATCTGGCTCGACACCAGCTCTGCGGTTTCCCCCAGAGATTGGCGCACCTGGTCCCGGGGCATCAGGCTGGCGCCTTCAGACAACTGCACCAGAGCCACAGGGTAAGGCAAGCCGGAGCCCACCACACAAACCAGCTCAATGTGGTTGTTCTGCGCCAGCTTGCGCTCCAGCGGCACCGGGGCCACGAACTTGCCTTTGGCGGTTTTGAAGTTGTCTTTGACCCGGCCGGTGATGGTCACGAACTGCTCGTCATCAACGGTGGCCTGGTCGCCAGTGCGGAAGAAGCCGTCTTCGGTAAAGGCTTCCGCCGTGGCTTCCGGATTTTTGTAGTACTCGGTAAACAGGCCCGGGCTCTTGAACAGCAGCTCGTTGTTGTCGCCGATTTTTACTTCGCACTCGCTGCCGGGCTTACCGACGGTGCCGATCTTGTCCGGACGGAACGGGAAGTTCAGGGTGGCGTAGGCGCCGTTTTCTGTCATCCCCCAGGCTTCGGTGATGTCCATGCCAATGCCGCGGTACCACTGCAGCAGGGCCGGAGAAACCGGCGCAGAGCCACAACCCAGTACTTTGGCGGCGTTGAGGCCGAGCTGTTTGCGGATCTTGCGGGCCACCAGTGAGCCAATCAGTGGCAGCTTCAGCAGCAAGTTGAGCTTGGACTCGCCCACTTTGTCGATGATGTTCTTCTGGAACAGGGTCCAGAGGCGTGGAACGGACAGGAAGAAGGTGGGCTGAGCCACTTTGACGTCGTCAACGAAGGTGTCCAGCGCTTCCACAAAGTAGACGGTACCGCCGCTGTAGAAGGCGGTGCCTTCGATGTACACCCGCTCGGTAATGTGGGCCAGGGGCAGATAGGAGATCACGCGGTCCTGGGCGGATGCTCCCAGGTGCTTGGCCACGGCGGTGCCGGCCCAGGCGTAGGATTGGTAAGTCACCACGGCGCCTTTGGGGTTACCGGTGCTGCCGGAGGTGTAGATGATGGTCATCACCTCATCCATGGCGGGACGGGCATCGTCCAGCGGCTCGCTCATCTCCAGCAACTGATGCCACTGGTACTGCACCGGCAGGCTGGGGTAGCTCATGTCGAAGCGCAGCAGGTCCTGGCTGATCGCTTCCGCCTGCAGCTCCGGATTGTCGAGCTTGCCGATAAAGATCGCTTTGGCTTCGGAGTGCTGCAGTACGTAGCGGATGGTGTCGGCATTGGCGGTGGGGTAGATGGGGATGCTGATGAATCCCCCGGCCTGCAACGCCAGGTCGGTGATAAACCACTGAGCGCAGTTTTTAGACAGGATGGCGACCTTATCGCCCCGCTTCAGGCCCAACTGGCGGAGAGCGCCGGCCAGTCGGTAGGCGGCTTCCCGGGTTTGGCCCCAGGTCAGGTCATTCAATTGACGTTCTCTGGGCTGTCGGAGGAACACGGTGTCGTTCTGGACCGAGCACCAGTGATCCAGCATCTGAAGAGGCGTTTGTAAGGTCATACTGGCTTCCTTTGCGTGTCTTGTTATCTGTTTCTTGTTATTGCCGGGTTCGGCGCTTTGTTGTTGCCCTCTAGTATGGCGACAGGACGCATCCCAAGCGTAGTAAAAACGGGTCTAACCAGTGGATAAACTAACGGTTTATTTACAAACTTGGTAGGGAAATGCGGGGAAATTGGGGATAAAGAAAACGGCTCGTATGAGCCGTTATTTTTGAAGGTCAGTCATCCAGGTGTTGCCAGGAGGATTTGTTCATCTGCACTTTCTGCCACCATTCATCCGGAGCCTGGATCTGGCCCTCTTCGTCGATGCGGGGATAGGGCAGGCCTTTCTGGCGACAAATCTTGGCGAAGATGGGGTGCCCACCTTCGAACAGCAGGCGCTGACATTCCGCTTCATCAAGGCGACGCTGGCCGTACATGCCAGCCGCCTGACGTTGGCGCTGGGCTTCATACAGCAGCAACGCCGAAGCCACGGAAACGTTGAGGGATTGCACCATGCCGACCATGGGAATAATGACGTCCTGATCCGCCAGTGCCAGCGCCTCAGCACTGATGCCGGTCTTTTCCTGCCCCATCAGAATGGCGGTGGGTTTGGTGTAGTCCACTTCCCGGAAATCCACCGCAGTGTCGGACAGGTTGGTGGCGATGACCTGCATCCCCTGCTCGCGCATCCGGCTGACGGCACTCTCAATGTTTCTGTGGCGGTGGACCTTAATCCACTGCTGGCTGCCGGTGGCGGTGTTGCCGCGAAGCCGGTTGTCCTCTCCCAGAAATACCGCGTGCACCTCCGGAACACCGATGGCGTCAGCGGTGCGGATCATGGCCGAAAGGTTGTGGGGTTTGTGCACATCTTCCAGGCAGATGGTCAGGTCCGGCTGACGCATGTCCAGCATGGCGTTAATCCGGGCGAGGCGTTCTGGGCTCATGACGGTACCTTCAGTTAGCAAACGAGGGCCAAAGGCCCCCGAGATTTGATCGCGTTTCTGTGCGGTGTTCAGCTGCGTGCGCGCTGGGCCTTCAGTACCTCAGGCATCACCCGGATCTTACGCAGCACATTGGCCAGATGGACCCGGTTCTGCACCGTGAGAGTCAGGTTGATCACGTAGATGCGACCGTCCTTCTCATCGGTGTTGAGGTTGTGAATGTTGGCGTCAGCACCGGCAATGATGGAGGTGAGCTTGGCCAGCGCACCCTGATGATTGACGATCTCTATCCGCAGGCCGGTGACGTACTCGGCGCCGGGTTCATCGGTCCATTCCACCGGCAGGAACTTCTCCGCTTCCTGTTCAAGGTTGCGGCGAATGTTGCGGCAGCTGTCGATGTGCACCACCAGCCCTTTTCCGGGGCTGACATGGGCTACCACATCGTCGCCCGGGATGGGGCGGCAACATTTGGCAAAGGAGACCAGCATCCCTTCAGCGCCTTTAATGGCCAGCTTGGTATCCGGACTCTGGGCTTGGGTGGTGCCGTCGCCACGCAGGCGTTGGGCCACCACCAGACTCATCAGGTCACCCAGACCGATGGCGGCCAGAACGTCATCCAGGCTGTCATAGCGGGACT
Organism: Marinobacter nauticus; assembly: GCF_019801015.1. Taxonomy (GTDB): domain Bacteria; phylum Pseudomonadota; class Gammaproteobacteria; order Enterobacterales; family Shewanellaceae; genus Ferrimonas. Next base: position 131,525 of record NZ_JAHVJZ010000007.1, on the reverse strand, counting down.
CGCTGATCATCTGTTCGATCTGGAGTTCCGGAATGTCGCTGAGGTTCAGTTCACCCAGGGCGTGATTCAGCAAGCGCTTGCCCAGGGCGATGGATTCGGTTTGTTCCAGGTTTTTCAGCACCTGGCGGATCTTGGTGCGGGCCTTGGCCGTCACCACAAAGTTCAGCCAGGCGGCGTTGGGACGTGCGCCCGGTGCGGTGATGATTTCGACGGTCTGGCCGGACGCCAGCGGCATACTCAGTGGGTACGCCTGACGATTCACCCGGGCACCGACGCAGCTGTTGCCGATGTCGGTGTGCACGGCAAAGGCGAAGTCCACTGCGGTGGCGCCCAGCGGCAGCTCCAGAATTTTACCGGTGGGGGTAAACACGTAAATCTCATCCGGGAACAGATCGGATTTTACGCTCTCGATAAACTCAAAGGAGTTACCGGCACTTTGCTGAAGCTCCAACAGGCTCTGCATCCACTTACGGGCACGAACCTGCGTGGTGTTGGCTTCCACTTCACCGTTGTTTTTGTAGAGCCAGTGCGCGGCCACACCCTTGTCGGCCATCTGATCCATATCTTCAGTACGGATCTGCACCTCAACCGGCACCCCGTGAGGGCCGAACAGGGAGGTGTGCAGGCTTTGATAGCCGTTGGCCTTGGGAATGGCGATGTAGTCTTTAAAGCGGTTAGGGCGGGGCTTGTAGAGGGTGTGCATTGCCCCGAGCACCCGGTAACAGGTGTCGATGTTGGCAACGGTAATCCGGAAGGCGTAGATGTCCATCACCTCCTGGAACTGAAGCTCCTTATTCACCATCTTGTTGTAGATGGAGAACAGGTTCTTCTCGCGGCCCTGAACCACGGCGTTGATGCCGTTTTCGTCAAGACGCCCGGCGATCTCCGCTTCGATGCTTTGCATCAGCTCTTTGCGGTTACCGCGTGCGGCCTGAACCACCTCTTTCAGCACCCGATAGCGCATCGGGTAAAGGGCGCGGAAGCCGAGATCCTCAAGCTCATTCTTGATGTTGTGGATCCCAAGCCGGTTGGCCAGAGGGGCAAAAATTTCGAGGGTTTCCCGGGCGATGCGACGGCGCTTGTCCGGTCGCAGCGAACCCAGGGTGCGCATATTGTGGGTGCGGTCTGCCAGCTTGATGAGGATGACGCGGATGTCCTGCACCATCGCCATCACCATCTTGCGGAAGTTTTCCGCCTGCGCCTCTTTCCGGTCCCGGAACTTCAGCTTGTCGAGCTTGGACACCCCTTCCACCAACTCAGCCACCTGCGAGCCAAACAGCTCGGCCAGGTCTTCCTGGGTCAGTTCAGTGTCTTCGATGACGTCGTGAAGCAGGGCAGCCATAAGCGTCTCGTGGTCGAGACGCATTTCGGCAAGAATGCGGGAAACCGCAACCGGATGGGTAATGTAGGGGTCGCCGCTTGAGCGGGTCTGCCCGTCATGGGCATCTCTGGCCGTGATATAAGCTTGGGTGAGCTGTTCAACCTGCTCGGGTTCCAAATAGCTGGCAGCCAGTTCCTTCAGGCCTTCAAACAGGTACAACGGCGACCTCCGGAATTACAGGGAGCGACCTTCGGCGATAGCAGCAACAGCAGCCAGTTCGGCGGCTTCTTGCTCGCGCTGAGCCTGACGCTCTTGCTCGTCCAGAGCAGCGGAGTTGATCAGACCCTGCTCGATTTCGCGCAAAGCAACGACGGTTGCTTTGTCGTTTTCCACTTCTACCAGTGCCTCTTTACCCTGAACGGACAACTGGCGAGCGCGACGCGCCGCTACCAGGATCAGGTCAAAACGGTTGCCGATCTTATCTACGGCGTCTTCTACAGTAACCCGTGCCATTACGAGGAGCTCCTGACTAAGTTGGAAAAAAATGACGCAAAAGTGTACATGATGTCGGCTTAGTCTGCCAACAGATCATCTAGCATACCACCGTGGGCCTCTACCTGCCTAGCAAGGCGGGTGCGTTCGGCTTTGACAATGGCGCGCAACTCGCTCAGGGCGGTATCAAAATCGGCGTTCACCAGCAGGTAATCGAACTCCCCATAGTGGGAAATTTCGCTCTGGGCTTCCGCCATACGCCCGGCAATGATCTCGTCGCTGTCCTGGCCGCGGCTGCGCAGACGGCGCTCCAGCTCTTCGCGGGAAGGGGGCAGGATAAAGACACCAATGGCGTCCGGGATCTGGGCTTTCACCTGACGGGCACCCTGCCAGTCGATATCCAGGAACACGTCGATGCCTTTTGCCAGCGTCTGCTCGATGGTGATGCGGGAGGTGCCGTAGTAGTTGCCGAACACCTCGGCCCATTCAAAGAAGGCGCCCTGATCGATCAGGCCCTTGAACTCGTCGACGGAGACGAAATGGTAGTGGACGCCGTTTTCCTCGCCCGGACGTATCCCACGAGTGGTGTGAGATACGGATACCTGCATATCCGCAGGCTTATCGTTCAGCAGTGCGCTGATGAGGGAGGATTTCCCCGCACCGCTGGGCGCAGAGAGGATAAAGAGGTTACCACGACGTGCCATGGTGCTTGGGATCCTGACGCTGGGGCTGGCGTACAGTGTAGCGCCTGCCGGAGTTAGGTCGGGGCACTGCCCCAACGGTGAAAATTGAGGCGCGAAATGTTAACACGGCTGTGCCGGTGGGCCAAGAAGCGCGCGACACTTCGATAAATCCCCTGTTTTGGGTGGGGGTTAATCGGTAGGGCAGATTATGGTGATAGCATCTATTCGTTTTCGCCGGGCCGTAAGGTGAACGTATTCTGTGCCTGAGCAATGAATTCCACACAGAGGCACAGATCATGAACACCAACCTGATTGGACTGGACAAAGCGGGCTCCGAAGCCCTGGCAGAGCAACTGAATCACCTGCTGGCGAACTACCAGGTGCTCTATATGAACGTGCGTGGCTTCCACTGGAACGTTCAGGGTGCCAACTTTTTCGAGCTGCACGCCAAGTTTGAAGAGATTTATGACCAGTTACTGCTGAAGGTGGATGAGATCGCTGAGCGGATTCTCACTCTGGGTCATCAACCGTTGCACGGCTTCTCCGATTACCTGCGGCTGAGCCGGATCGAGGAAGTGAAAGCGGTACGTGATGGTCATGTGGCGATTGAGCACATTCTGGCGGCGTACACCCAACTGCTGCGTGAGCAACGCAAGATCCTGGCGCAGGCCAGTGAGTTGGGCGATGAAGGGACGGTTTCGCTGATGAGTGACTATCTCAGTCAGCAGGAGAAAGAGTCCTGGATGCTGGCTGCCTATCAGGGCCGTGGTGCCTGAAGATAGGCGCGGAGTTCCTGACAGCCTTTCGCCACGTCGATCGGAGCCGGCACAGTGAGGTGCCTGGCTCCGCTCAGCGGCAGAGCGTCTGGCAGGGGAAAACGGCAGCCCAGCCAGTTATCCAGGGGCTCAAACTCCTTAAATGCCAGGCTCTGCTGAGCCGTCAGGTCTTGTCTCAGATCCGCCTCTGAGATGGCGTCGGCCTGCCATTGTGGGCCGGGAGTCAACCAGGCCAGATGGGTTGGCACCATCACGTCGCAGAACTGACCCGGATAAAGGGTTTCCACCCCCACCCGCCATTGCGCCTCGCCCCGGCGTTTGCCGGGTCGCTCAGATGGCCCAACCATGCTGTAAAGCCAGGGGTGGCTGTTGAGGTGATGGGCACGCAGATAGAAGTGATCCTGCAGGCAGTAGGCCCTGCCCTGCCAGAACAGAAACTTATCCTCCGCCAGCAATCGCCAATTCTGCTCCATCAGTCCCAGCACCAGCTGCGTTTTGCCCACCTTCTTCTGACCCAGCAGCATCAGTGTGTGAGTGCCGTCGCCCAGTACGGCGCCGTGCATCAGCGCCCCGCCCTGACGGGCCATCAAAACCCTGAACGCCCACAGCAGCCCCAGGTGAAGGCGCCCGTAATGGGGTGGCCGAACCAGGATGCGGAAGCCGAGATCGGTGGGTTGGATCAGCAGTCGCTTCTGACTGCGCCCAAGCCAATGGGCACCCAGCTCGTCAAACTGCCAGCGGGGGTAAAGGTGGGGCCGGTATGTCGGCCCGTCCAGCACCCCGAGTTCGATATGGCAGGGGGCAGAGCCACTCCCTTTGAAGCGGCCAAACCGTTCCAGCAGCGGCGTCAGCAGTGGCTGAGGCAGGTGCCCGGTAATGCGGATCAGACCATGGATATTGAGTTCAACGTTGTTCATTAGCGGGCTCCGGAGGAACGGTGCGCCTGCCACCAGAACAGCGGGGCAGTGAGTCCAATAAGCACCAGCTGAACCGCAGACTGCTGCCACAATGCCCAGTTATCCGGATAGGGCAGAGAGTGGAGTGTGATCAGTAACGCCAGCATCAGAATAAACGGCATCAGCAGTGCCAGAGCCCGGGCGACGTAAGGCTGGTGGCCAAATCGATGACTCAGGAAACGCATCAGGGCCAGCGCCAATACGCCGTAGCCCAGACTAAAACCAATGGCGACAGTTTCCAGCTGGGGCCAAAAGTGCAGTGCCAGTGCCGTGAGACCCATTACCACCGGCACCAGAAGCCAGGCTGAGCGGGCGGCGCTGGCTTGCCAATGTTCGGCCACAATCAGCCCCCGGGCCGGGTAACCCAGGGCCAGAAAGAAACTGCCGACGGCCAGCAGCTGAGCGGACGTCAGCGCCGGGCCATACTCAGGCAGGCCGTAGTGGATCACGCCGGGGAGCAGTATCACGGCAGGCAGGATCAGCAGCGGCATCAACCAGGCAGAACGGTGCATTGGGCGCCAGTAGTGACGGGCCAGCCGTTGTCGCTCATCGGCCTGAGGCTGGCCTTTCATCAATTTGGGTTCACTGACCTCCCGGGCGGCGCCGGGCAGGTTCATTAATGGGCCGAGCAGCATGGTGCCCAGGGTGTAGTAACCCAGCGCTTCCAGCCCCAACAGCCAGGACACCAGCAACTTATCCAGCAGGCGCAGGCTCAGCGTCACCAGTTCCAGCATCAAAATGGGGAAGCCCAGACGCACCTGATGCAGAAACTGTTGCCACTGCCAGGGCTGTCGGCTGGGCGGGCTGCCCTCCCGGGCTGACCAGCACAGCAGCGCCAGACACAACGGCAGGGCGAGAAAGGCACCCACCACGCCCAATGTCAGGATCAGCCCCAGAGTCAGGGCAAACTGAAGCCCATAGCGCAGCGCGGTAATGCGGGCGAGGGTGCCGAAACGCTCCTCGCTTTTCAGCTCGGCCAGGCGGTGGTCAAAGGCCCACACCAAGAGTACCGAGGCGGCCGCGCAGACCAGACCAATTCGGGCGATGGTGTCCTCGGTTGCCAGAACGGCGTAGCCGACAATGGTGATGGCCAGCAGCAGGTTGAGGATCAGTGAGCCCCAGTAAACGCTGTTTTTCAGGCTGTCGATGGTGTCGGTCTGGCCCTGCCCCTTCAGCCGTGGCACCTGGTAGCGCAGGCTCGATCGGGCCCCCAGGTGGAGGTAGGTGCTGTAGGTGGGAAACAGGTTCAGCAGGGCGAACAGCCCCAGCGCTTCCGGCCCCAGCAGTTTCGGGCGGATAAAGGCGGTGATCAGGCCGAGCCCGTGGCGCAGTCCGCGGCTGGCGGCCAGTTGCGCGACGGATTTGCGACTCATGGCAGCACCACCTCTGTGATGGGGCCGAGGCCCTGATGGTTCAGGGCTGCGATACGAAGCCGTTTCACGCCGGCAGACACTGAGATGGGGCCAGATGTCTGCTCCTGCACCTCATCATCCAGCCACAGCCGGTAGCGGTTGGCGCCAGCGACGGCAGGCCAGTCAATCCGCCGTCCCGCGGTGGTCACCTCGACATGAACCTGAGGGGCCACGGTGGGGGGCTGCTGGCGCAGGTCCAGCACCCGGAACGCCTCATAAGGAATGCGTCGCAGAGTCTTGTTGTGCAGCTCGCCATTCCAGTGTGCGGTGCCCTCGTATTCGGCGTACAGCTTGGGATGGCCGCTGCCGTCGATCAGGATCATGCCGTAGCGTTGTAATGCCCGGGCGACGATCCGCTCGGTGGGCGTCAACTTCCAGCGGTCAAAGTCGGCGTCGGTAAGGTCGGGGTCCAGCTGCAGTCGGGCGCCCATCGGCAGATAGTGGGGCTCAAAGGCCTTGCCGTCGCTTTTGGTGGCAGGACGGACGTGCATCGGATTGGGGTAGTTGATCCCCAGGGCGATGGCGTGGTCGATGTGACCCTGCGCGATCTCCCAGGGCCGCACCAGCCCAATCAGGTAGGGCACGCCGGCGCCGCGACTGATAAAGCCCGTTGGCGGAATGCCGCTCCAGCGGGTGTTGTAGCGGTATCCGTTGACCGCCATCCAACTGCCGTCAGGCAGGGGGCGGGCCTGCCAGAAGCCCCATTCGTCACCGGTCACCGGATCCCAGAGCACGATCTGGCTGTCACTGCCTTTGGCGGCACGTGCCCCGTCGGGAATCGGCGCCCAGAGTGTGGTGCGTTTGATCAGCTTGAGATCCCTGCCGTCGTTACTGACCTCGGAGAACACGCCGGAGAGCACCACCGGCTTCATCGGCTGCTCGGCATCAATCTGGTACACCGGCATGGTGTACTGGTTCGGATCGATGCCAAACACGCCACTCATCTGCTCCAGATAGAACGCGGAGTTGGGGTCGATTTTAGGCGCGTTGCCGATGGGCAGGTTCCAGGGACTGTCCGCGTGGTAGGGACGCTCACCCGCGCCTGCTGCCGTGCAGAGCAGCGCGAGTACTAAGGGCCACAGATGGCGGGTCATTGCACTGTCTCCGCATGGGCGAGCAAGGCGTCAGCCTGGGCACGGGTGATGGGGTCAGCGGTAAAATAGTCGATGGGAAGCAGATGGCTCATCAGGTATTGGCGCAATCGTTTGGGCGTGAATGCCGAGTAGTGACAGCGTCCCAGCACTTGCAGGGGTTTGTCCAGCAACAGCGCCTCCAGGCCCACGGTGGAGTTGATGGTCACCACCGCTTCCGCATGGGGCAGCAGTTGAGGCATGGGGGCGGACGTCAGCAGCCAGCCGTGCGCCTGGCTTTGGGCCAGCAGCCACGGCAGGACATCCGGGTCCGGCTCTGCCGGGTGGGGCTTAATGCACAGTGTCATGCCCAGAGAGCGGGCGTACTCCGACGCCTGTTGCAGCGCTTGCTGGTTACCCACGTCACTGTTGAACAGCAACTGACTGTCGCTGCTGACCTGCATGGGGTAAAGCACGAATGGCACTGTGGGGATGGTGGCTGACGCCGGGATCCGCTGACGCCGGGCGCGCCACTTCCGCCAGGCCCGTTTCCAGAGCGGCTCGTCGGCACTGAGGCCACCCATCAGGTAGCCGAGTTGGTCGAGCCACCAGCGCTGATTGACCCGCGTTACCTGGGCACTTTGCGGGGGCTGCTGGCGGCGCGCCAAATAATCGGCCCGCCAGTTCTCAAAGGCCTCAACCGGGTCCGTCAGCGTATCCAGAATCTCCGGTCGGCTGGCCAGTCGGGACTGGGCGTTGACGCCTTGCGGATCCGCAAACAGCCTGCCGGGAAAGTTGCCCAGTTCGAGATACACCACCTTGAGATTACGCTGTTGAGCAAAGCGGGTCATGGTTTGCTCGACGGTGCGGCAGCCGTTCCAGATCAACAGGGTGCAGTCGACTGCTGCCAGGGCTTCCAGTGCCTCCCAGGTGGCGTTTTGCAGTTGTTTCCAGTGTTGAGGCGAACGCCACGCTAATGCTTGCTCCAGTCCTGCCTTGGGCTGTTCGGGCAGCGAAGGTGCACCGCGACGCAGCCAATGGCAGGGAAACCCATCCTGGCGGGCGAGGCGCAGTAACGACAGCCGGCCGGTTATCAATTGCCAGCGGTGGTCGGGCAGTGCGGTGCTGAGGCGCTGAAAAAACCGGTATCGCTCCAGGCAATCGATGTGGGCCAGAAGTTGGGTCATTGCGGGTGCTCCAAAGCCGCCCGGTACGCTGACAGGGTTTGGGCAATTTGTTGCTGAGGATTGAATCGCTGGTGCACCCGCTGCCGGGCGGCCAGCCCCATTTCTGCGGCTTGCTCCGGTGCCGCCAGCATCGGCTTCAATGCTTCGACCAACGCGGCCGTGTCAGGGGCCACAATTCGGGCATGGTGGCCGTCATCAAACAGCTCCGGAATGCCGCCCACGGCGGTCGCGACCATGGGTTTGGCCAGTGCAGCGCCTTCCAGCAGTACCAGGGGCGTGCCTTCGGTGTCGGACGTCAGCACCAGTATGTCTGCAGCGGCCATCCAGGCTTGAGTTTCACTGTGGGACAGTGCTCCGGTCATCAACAGCGAGGCGGATGTGTGCTGTGCCTGCTGAGTTAATGCCGGTTGCAGATGGCCATCGCCAATCAATATGCCCTGGCACTCCGGCAGGGCGTTCAGGATTTCGATAAAGCGGTCGGCCCGTTTGGCGTGCTCCAGCCGGGCGACCATCACCAGCCAGGGTTGATCCGGATTGAGCCGATGGCGCTCAGCCAATTGACGGCGGCTCAGTGACACGGCGTCGGCAGGCGCAATGGCATTGGGGATCAGGTGGACCCGCTCTGTGTCGACCGACTCCCGAATCAACGACTGTCGAATCGACTCGGAGACCGCGATCAGTGGCCCTTTGGGTCTCAGTGTCTTTGCCAGTGTGGCGTAGAGCCGTCCCCGCCAGCCACCGCGATACTCGTCGGCGTACCAGGAGTTCAGGGTACTGATATGGGGAATATTGCAGTAGCGACAGGCCCAGTGGGCCCAGAACTGACTCTGGATATTGTGGCTGTCGATCAACGCTATCTTGTGTTCACGACAGGCGCGAACCAGTTGTCGGAATAACCGCGGATCCGCTTTATGCTGGCCCAGCCCCACCACCGGCAATCCCCGGCTGCGGGCCTCCAGATACACCGGGCTGTCGGTCAGCGCTCCCAGGATTGCGGCGCCTTCCGGATACTGGCTCAACAGGCCCAGTACCCGACTGCTGGCGCCGCCAATCTGCCTGGAGAGATCCAGCAGTAACACTTTCGGCGGCATGGACATCAGGGGCGTCGAACCAGGCGGAATCCGGTGAAGAAGGCACGGGTTTCCGGCAGGTCATACTGACGGCGCTGACAGCTCTGGAATCGACCGGCGGTGTCCCAGCCGCCACCCCGCTCGACCCGATGGGTGTCCGCACCGAGGAAGTGGTACTCGTTATCGCCGGTAAACAGCGGATTGTAACGACGGTGCGCGGCGTAGCCTGCCTTGTCGTAGACATCGAGGGTCCACTCCCAGACGTGGCTGTTTAATCCGGACAGCCCCAGCGCGTTTTTGGCCAGTGCGGTCACCGGCAGGTGAATCGCTTCGCCGGTCTGAACCTTGGCCGGGTCAGAAGGCAGCGTCGAGGCAGCTTCGGCCACACTGGGTGAGCCAAAGTTGACCGGCTCGCCACCGTTGCGACAGGCAAATTCAAATTCGGCTTCGGTGGGCAACCGGAATTCGAAGCCACTCTGGGCATTCAGTTTGCAGGTAAAGCGCTGCGCATCGAACCAGGAAACCTGCTCCACCGGGTGCTCACCGCTGATGGGATAACGGGAGGGGTTGGTCGGCATCAGGGTTTGCCACTGGTCCTGAGTCAGCTCGGTCTGGGCCATCCAGAAGCCGTCCACGCACACCTGATGTGCGGGCATCTCATCCCGGGCGCAGCTTTGCGCGCCGCTGTCGCAGCCCTGGATGTAGCAACCGCCCTCGACCCACACAAACGGGATGCCGGTGGTCGGCTCTCGCCAGATCTCACCAGGCTGGCCCGGTTCCGGTTCAGGAGCCGGTCGGCTCAGGTCCTGAGCCTGCACCAGGTTGAACCGCTCGGTGTCCCACTGCCACAGCATCGACTCGCCGGCACCGTTGAGCATATGGCCGTTGGGGGTGAAGCTGAGGCGGTAGATGGTGCTGTCGGTTTGGGTTTGTTCCAGCTTACGGCCACTGGCGGTGTCCCACACCACCAGCTGATTGTCACTCCATGAGGTGGCCAGTCGCTGGCCGTCCGGACTGAATGCCAGCGCCACAACACCGGCATCCGTGCGCTCGTTCAGAGTACGGGGCTTCTGTGTTTCGGTATTGAACACCACCAGCTCGCCGCTGCCGCCAGCGAGGGCGAGGTAGCGATCGTTGCTGGAGTAGGCCATGTCGTTGATCCGGCCGTTGAGCAGTTTGATTTCGCTCACCTTGGTGCGGGTGGCCAGGTTCCAGAGGCTCAGGTAGCCACCGATGTCTCCCAGCGCCAGGCGCCGTCCGTTGTGATTGACGGTCAGGGCACTCAGCGGCAGGGCGCCTTCGGTGTGCAGTTTATGCTGGCGGGCATCGGTCAGGTCCCAGAGGGCCGCCGTGCGGTCGTGGCTGGCACTGAACAGCCACTTGCCGTCCTGACTGAAGGTCACGGCCACGACGGTGTCGTCGTGACCATAACGGGTGTTGAGCAACTCACCGGTGGCCAGATCCCAGAGCTGAACCGTGCCATCCAGATGACCGCTGGCCGCCAGGCGGCCATTGGGCGAGATGGCGGAATCCATCACCGGGCTCTCTTGTGTGTCGGTGCTGTATTGGGGGCAGCCCTCGGCCAGTTGCCACAGGGCCAGACGGCCGTGGGGATCGGTGGTCAGCGCCAGTGATCCGTCCGGCGTAAAGCTGGTGGCCGGGCCGGTAACCGGTCGGTCGCCTTTGCTGCCCAGAGCGTAAAGCGACGCCAGGGTGATTTCAGCCCGGCGATTGGCGGCCTTACCGTCACGACTGTCGTTGCTGGCCAACGGCTGGGTTTCACCAAAATAGCGGGCCTCAATGCGAATGTGCTGGTTGGGGAGCAGTTGGGTCAGGGCGTCCGAGACCGCTTTCGCCCGGCGCTGAGACAACCCCAGATTGTACTCCTCTGGCCCGGTGCTGTCGGTATGGCCACTGATTGAGATGGCGATCTGTCCGTCCAGCATTGGCTTCAGCTGGGTGGCCAGCGCCCGGAGCGCATCCAGGTCGCTTGCGGATAATGTGGCGCTGTCCGTCGCAAAGTGGACATTCAGCGAGATCTGCTGGCGTTGGCCGGAGATCAGGGCTTCCGTGGCGGCATTCCATTGCACGGCTGCCGGAGCGGCCTGAGCGGTACTAGCCAGCATCAGGCTGGCGGCTAGCAGACTCATCCGGGGCCATCTGGGGGTCCTGGTCACTGGTTGTTCTCCTTTGCGTTTGAGGGTTCGCCTTTGTCTGGCTCCCACTTGGGTGCGGCCCGGCCGGCAAGAAAATCCAGCCAGCCCAGCAACATGCCAATATTACCCAAAATAAAGTACGCGCCTTTTTCGGCAACCCGGCTCAGAGCCTTTGGTCGCAGCCAGGGGTGCAAAGCCAGCGCGGTGTACCCCGTGAGTTGCGCGATAAGCAGCATCAGCGCAAGGGGGGAATGAGGTGCCAAAAGGGCGCAGCCGACCAGAACGCCCAACAGGCCGAGCGGCAGCAAGCGACGGGCGATTTTGTTGATCCAGAGCCCGATGGCGACCTGGCCGTGGCGCCAGGGATTGAGCAGCGCCCGGTGGTGGCGCAGTCCATTCAGGCTGGCACCGACAATGCGTCTGCGTCGGGGGATCTCCTGCGCCATCCGGTGAACCGGCTGGGGAATGCGGGCGATCGCCTCCGGGGCGAAACAAAATCGTTGGTGCTGGGCGATGACATTCAGGGCAGCGAACAGGTCATCGGTGACCGCGGCCGGGATCGGCCGGTACAGCGCCCGGCGCATGGCGTACAGCTTGCCGTCATTGCTGGTGAGGCTGCCGAACGCGCTTTCGCCCATCTTGATGCGGCTGTCCCAGTCGATGTAGTGCGACTGCGCCTGAGCCAGCGCTGATGCCTGGTTCAATTGCCGCTGTCCGCACACGCCGCCCACCTTCGGATCCGACAGCGGCCGGATCAATGCGGGGAGGGCCTGCTCCGCCAGGTCGGCATCGGCATCGGTAAACACCAGGATCTCGCCGCTGGCCTCTGAAGCCAGCGCATTCAGACCGGCAATCTTGCCCAGGTGGTGAGGGCTGTCTATCAGCCGAACCTGCGGCCACTTGCCCACCCGTTCCGCCGTATCATCGGTGGAGCCGTCGTTATAGACCAGCACCTGAGGCGTTGGGCCCGGATAGTTCAGAGCCAGGGTGTTGGCCAGCTTCTGTTCGATCAGCGCGCTGCCATTACGCACCACGATCAGAATCGACAGCGACGGCCATTCGGCTGGTTCCGGCCAGATGACCGGGCGGATCTGACGGGCGCACCACAACGGGTAGCCCAGCAGCACCAGTGCAATCAGAGTGACGCCGACCAGCAGAGCGATCATGAGGTCTGCTCCGCATCTCGTCGCAGCAGCACCGCGACCGGAAGGATCAGCAGCCAGTACTTATGGTGGGTGTCACTGAAGATGGTCAGGTAGGCCAGCAGGGTCAGGAACATGATCCGGTAGCTGGCGACCAGATCGGCCTTCTCCCACTGCTGGCGGCTGCGCCACAGCGCCTCGCCGGTCCGGACGTCCTGGTAGGCCCGGTATTGGATAGCCATGAACAGCACAAAGCCCAGCAAGCCGGAACCCACCAGCACTTCCAGATAACTGTTGTGCGCAAAACGACGGTCACTTTTGCCTTTTCGGCTGAACTCTTTGGCTTGTTCAGAGCGCACATAACGCTCCGGGAAGGTGCCAGGTCCATGGCCCAGCAAGGGGGCATCTTTAAAGCTGTCCCAGCCTACGGCCAGGTAGGAGGCGCGCCGCCCCAGAGATTTGTCACCACTGTCGGTGATGCTGAGCTGTCGTTCCCAGAAGCTTTGCGGCAGGGTGATGGCGGTTGCCGCCACGCCCAGTGCCAGCAGCGCAATGATCACGCCAATCAGTCGCACCTTAAACCGGTGGCGGTAATGCCAGAGCAGCAGCGCACTGGAGAGGCCCAGCATCAGGATGGCGCCACGGGAGTAGGTGGCCGTTACGGCCAGCAAAGAGACAATGATCAATACGGCGTACAGTGTCTTCTGTCGTCTCAGTGGTGAATAAAGCACGCGGTGCACCAGCAATGGCAGCCCGAACAGCAGCATCAGGCCCATATTGTTGGGGTCGCTGGTGCCCCCCAGGCCCCGGCTGATGTCGCCTTTCTGGGCCGCCAGCGATTCAAGACCCAGTACCGAACCCAGCAGCGCCAGAATGGCGCCGATGCCGATGCTGATGATCAGGGTGTTGGGCAGGGTTCTGTGCAAATCATGGGGGCGCAGCAGAAACAGCGGCAGCAGGATAAAGACGCAGCCGACAAACCAAAGCAGGGTGTCTTTCAGGGCCACCTGAGGATAGGGACTGAATGCCAGGGAGATGATGTTGACCGCCAGAAACAGCGCATACAGCGGCCAGAAGCTGGCGGCGGCCTCTCTCAGGTCCCGCCGTCGCAACAGCAGGTCAACGGCCAGGATCAGGATCAGCAGGGCTGCGATGATCCAGGCCACGTCGATGCGGTCACCCAGGATCTTACGATAGGCCCCAAAGGGGATGGTGGCGACGATAAGCAGGAAGCCCCAATGGGGTGCGCGGGCGACCAGCAGCGCTGTCAGCAGGGCAAAGGCGGGCACCCACGCTGCCCAGTAGTATGGCGTGGTCAACAGCACCAGCGTCACCGCCAGAATGCCGGTGATCATCGTGGTGATTGCCAGATTGGTGCCCTGTCTGATCATGCATCAGCCCATAAAATATTTGCTGAGCAGGTAGCGGTTCAAAGGCGTCGCTTCGGCAAACTGAATCAGGTAGCAGTAGGGCTCCTGGGGGGTGGCACGGGAGCGAATCACCTTGCCACGCATGCGGCAGATCTTCTTACGAAAACGCGCTTTGCGGAAAAAACCTTTGGTCAACACCAAATCCAGCTCTTTGTCCTGTTCGGGCAGGGGGTGGGACAGCGCAACAAACATGGCATCGTAAGTGATGTTGACGATACGGCCCTGGATCGGGGGCTGACACATCAGGTTCACCCGGGCTCGGCGGGGGCGATAACGCCGGGTATCGCGGCGCTCTTCCCACTGTCGGCCGTGGATGATCCGTTTGCCGGTATTTCTCAGGAGTCGCAAACAATGGCGGATCAGGCGCTGCGACAACACCAGACTGGCCTGGACGAAAAACAGCAGGTCTGAACGGATACGGCGTTTATTGATGTAGTAGTTATCGATAAAGCTGCGGATCCGCTTATCGGTGCCATGGGGGGTAAACAGCTGAGAGTAACCCAGGATCCCGGGCGCCACCCGGAACCGGTGATCATAAAAGGGGATCTCTTTGCAGATGGTTTCATAGACCGCAGGGCGCTCCGGCCGGGGGCCGATAAGGGCCATGTCCCCTTTGATCACACAGAGTACCTGAGGCAGCTCATCCAGATGGGTGTCCCGCAGGAACTTACCAAATGGGGTTTCCAGCTTCTGGCCCGGTGCCAGCAGTCGGGCCCCAATGATCGACTCCGCATCCGGCACCAGGGTGCGAAACTTATACAGGGTGAACGGCTCACGATTTTTGCCAAGACGGGTGCCCCGGTAAAACACCGGGCCACCGTCCTGCAGTTTGATGATAACGGCAAACACCAGCGTCATCGGCAGTGCGCACAGGAGCATCAGCCAGGCGACAAACAGCTCCAGCCATCGACTCCATCGCTTAACCGGTACCGCAGCGCCGATTGAGCGTGCAACATAATGATTCATTATTCAGGGCCTTTCGATACAGACTGAGAGGCAGGGGCTACCTGTGGCAGTGAAAGAAGAGTGGGCAGACCCAGATGGCGCTGAGAATCTTCCGCGCGCTTAAAGCTGTGGTCGAAGAACTCATTGATAAAGCCAATGCAAACGCCGGTGATCAACGCCACGATCAGACCAATAGGCAGCATGGTCTTCCAACGCGGGAACAGGGGCTCAAGCTGGGCTTCCGGCTGCACCAGAACCACCACCTGAGCGTTGAGGTGTTCATCACTGAAGCGGCTCTGGATATCGGCTTGTTCCCGGCGCTTATAGAAGGTCTCGTAAGAGTAGCCCAGCAGCTTAATCTCCTGGTCCAGCCGCTCCAGCTGCAGTTTCACTTGTTGCAGCTCGACGTTGCGCTGGTTGAGCATCAACATTTTCTGATTCAGGGCATTGAGCTCAGAGCGCAGCAGGTCGGCCTGATCGGCGAGCTCTTCCTGCAGGGTGCGGATCTCCTCCCTGAGGATGCGATAGGTCTGGTCAATTTGATGCGCCAGGGCTTGGGCAGGCGGGGAATCCGGCAGGTAAACCTGACTCAGTTCCGTTTGGCGGGATACCAGGCCCTGGATCTCGGTGGTCAGCTTCTGCACCGTGACGTTGTCGATAAAGGAGAAGTAATGCAGCGCCTGCTCATCCAGCGCCTGGGCCAGTTTCTCCTGTCGGTGGGTGAGGCTTTGGGCTTGCTGATCCAGCTGGTTGTGCTGAAGCTTCAGCTCCCGCAGCAGGGTCAGGTTCTGCTCGATTTCCAGCGACGGTGACGCGGCCTGGTGGGATTCAATCAGAGCCATCTTCTCTGCCCGGCGCTGATTCAGCTGGTTGCTGTAGTCCTCGGTCTGCTGGGTAAACAGATCGCGCAGGGTGTCCGGTTCAAAAACCGTGGTGCGGTAAGACAGGTAGCTGTTGATCACAGCCGACAGCACCTGGCTGCCCTCATCAGGATCGGACCAGGCCATGCTGATGCGGATCACTTTGGAGGAGGGCACCACTTTGGTGCTCAATTTGGCTTCGAGACTGCGGGTGGCTTTGACCAGGTCTGACTCGTCTTCCGGCGCGTCCCAAAGGCCCTGCTCCACCAGGCGTTCGACCGCCCGGCGCAGCACCGCCTGAGAAGTGATGATCGCCACTTCGGAGTTGAGATCATCCTCGTTGACCGGGTTGACCCGAAGCATGGTCTCTTCGAGCATCTCCGGCGTCCGCTCCACCTGTTTGGCTTTGAGCAGCACGCTGGAGTCGATCTGGTAGACCGAAGGCCAAAACAGCAGTACGGCCAGCACCATCAGGAACACCAGTACCGCCACCCGCTGAATCAGCGCTTTCTGCATAAACAGGATGGTAACCAGCTCGCGCAGCGGATTTTCGGTGCCCTGGGACTGACGATCCAAGGGTTGGGTTGTCACGTTTTGCATCATCAGTCGTTACTCGGTCGGAAACTGAAGCCCCAGCCGCGGTACAACAGCAGCACATCGGCGAGCTGGCGCATTACAGCAGAAGCGGTGGCCAGAGAGGTGCTTGGGACGTACACCACGTCATCCGGCATCAGGTAAAAGTGGCTGCTGCCAGCACCAAGTTGCAGGGCGCTGTCCAGGTCCACTCGGGTGCCCACCAGCTTTTTACCCTGGCGACGAACCACGACGATGTGGTCCAGCCGGGCTGAAGGGCCGTGGCTTCCGGCCATGGCCAGTGCCTGGGCAACGGAGGTGGGCTTGCTGATCTTGATGGCGCCCGGTTTGCCCACTTCGCCCAGTACGTAGATCTGGGAGCCCGCGTGCTTCTCGAGGAACAGGTCGACATGGAGGCTGTTGCTGATCTTGCTGTAGTTGTCGTTCAGCTCAGCATTCACCTGCTGGATGGTGCGGTCTGCGACGTAGAGATCGCCCACCATTGGGAAGGTCACGAAGCCATCGGGCCGTACGGTGACCAGGCGGCTCAAACCCCGTGAAGCGGTGTGAAGATCTTTCTTCAGCTCGCGGATCTGAGTCAGGTACTCCGGCAGCGTGACGTACACCTGAGGGTCGCGGAGGATGGTGCTGTACGCCTCGCGCAACTCGCTGGTCAGCTCATCGGTGGTTTTGTTGTAGACATTGACCGCGCCGATGTAGGGCAGGGCGATGGTGCCGTCCGGCAGGATCTTCTGCTCCTGATCCAGTTCCGGTGCGTTGACGAAACGAACCGAGACCGTGTCGCCGAGCGAGATGCGATAGGCTTTTTCCCGTGACCAGGTCTGGATCTGGAACAGTACGTCCAGCTGGTCTCCGGGAACAATGCGGTATTGAGACAGGATCTGAAACTCTGGCTCGGTGAAGGAGAAGGTGTCCTGAGACAGCGTGACCTCTTCCCCCACGGGGAAATCATTGGTCGCGCAGCCCACCAGAGTCAGGAGCAGTAAGGCCGTCATCCAATGACGGAGAAACAACTTAAAACTTTCCATAGAGTCGACCCGGAACGTAGTAGCGGCGTTGATTCATAACGGTGCCGATGACGTGGTTACCGGCGCTGTTGAGGCGTTCTAGGGCGACCTGAGCCACCTGCCATTTGGTCACTTCACATTGCAACACCAGCAGCGTTGCCGCGGCCAACTGATGAATGGAAAGCAATTCAGGAGTATCGAGTACCGCAGGCCCATCAATGACAACCACTTCGTAGGCATCAAGCAGCTGTCGCCACCGCTCAGCCAACTGTTCATTGTCCTGCTGCCACAAGGTGCGCTCTCCGGCCCCCCAGGGGAGTACATCAAGGCGCTCAAACTCGGTTTGTTGTGGGGTGGCCTGATCGTCACCGGCCAGGAACTGCCCCAGGCCTTTCTCACCGTCCAGCTGAAACAGACGGGCCAGCGGACTGGTGCTGGAGTCGGCACTGACCAGCAGTACCCGGGAAGGGCTGTGCTTAGCCAGGGTGTGAGCGAGCGCAATCGCGGTGGTGGTCTTGCCTTCGCCCCGTCGGGCGCTGGTCACCAGCAATGACTCGGGCAGCGCACCGGAATCGTTGCGGAACAGGTTTCCGCGTAACTGGGCGAGTTCTCCCTGACTGGCAAGCAGAATGCGGCGTGCCTCTTCCGTCAGAACACCTGACGGTGAAGCATTGGAGTGAGCCATGGTCAGTCCCTTAAAGTGCGAGATTCATCCGTGAAGGAGGCTGCCTCGCTGGTGATTATCTTCGGGCATCCATTCTAGCATGTTGAAAAACATGGGAGAAATCGTATTGATGCGTAATGGATTTGATATGCAGTGATTAAGGAAAACGGAAAGGGCTTTCGAATTGGATCAAAAAAAGCTGGCACGGTTGCCAGCTTTTTCTACGGCACTGAATCGAACATTATTCGATATTCTGGATCTGCTCCCGCATCTGCTCAATCAGCACTTTCAGCTCAACCGCAGCGGCGGTGATGTCGGCGCTGATGGACTTGGAGGCCAGGGTGTTCGACTCACGGTTGAACTCCTGCATCATAAAGTCCAGACGTCGACCGCAGGCGCCACCCTTCTTCAGAATTTTGCGGGTTTCCGCAACGTGGGCGTCGAGTCGATCCAGCTCTTCCGCCACATCCATTTTCTGAGCCAGCAGAATCATCTCCTGCTCAAAGCGGGCCGGGTCCAGCTCCTCTTTGATGTCGGCCAGACGGTCGCTCAGCTTCTGACGTTGCCACTCCATGATCACCGGCATCCGCTCACGAACGTAAGCAGACTGGGTGCTGATCCCTTCCAGTCGCTGATGGATCATCGCTTCCAGTGCCTGGCCTTCTGACGCGCGCGCTTCAACAAAGTCGTCGACCACATCGTCGAATTTGGCGAGCAGGTCCTGACTGATCTGGTCCATGTCCTGTTCACCGCTTTCCAGCACGCCCGGCCATTTCAGCAGGTCGACCAGCTGGATCTGGCCGATGCCGGCCATGGTGTGCAGGTGCTGGGCTTTCTCGATCAACTGGCGTGCCAGTGATTCGTTCATGTTCAGGGTGTCGACCTGCTGAGCCAGCTCAAAACGCAGGTTAACTTCCACTTTGCCCCGGGCCAGCCGCTGGCGGAGGCGTTCGCGCAGTACCGGCTCCAGGCCGCGCATCTGTTCTGGCAGGCGCAGATAGGTTTCCAGGTAGCGTTGGTTAACGGAGCGGATCTCCCAGGAGGCGGTGCCCCAGTCGGCTTTCAGTTCACCGCGGCCGTAGGCGGTCATGCTGTGGATCATGAGAAGTGGCTCACTCGCAGGATTTTGAGTCGGCAGTATAACAGCGAATCCGGGCCATCTTCACCTGGCGAGATTGTCACCAGTTCAGGTCATAGGTAGTATCACCCTGATATTTACAAGGAAGTAACATGAAACAACTTGCCTGGATCATCCTGTGTGGGTTATTGGCCGGTTGCCAAATGACGGCGGAAGAGCGTCAGGCGCAGGTGGCGAATGACCTTACGATTAAAGCCAATACCCTCAGCGCCGAGTTGGAGGATAAGGGCCTTCGTTACCCCAATGCGTCCTTTAATGCTTACCTCGAATCCCTGCTGAATGGCATGACCACCGAAGCGGAACGCCGCGACTATGGCCTGAAAGTGTTCCTTGCCGCGGATCCCATGGTGAACGCATTCGCTCTGCCCAACGGCCATATCTACATCAATGCCGGGCTGTTCGATCCGGTCGAGAACGAAGCCGAGTTGGCGTTTGTGCTGGCGCATGAAGTGGAGCACGTGGTGGCTCAACATTCGGTTAAGTCGGCCCAGCAGCGCAGCAAAACCATCATCAGCGCTCATGTTCTCGACCTGATGCTGTTTGGCACCGGTCTGGGGTATTTCCCCATGGTGGGTGAATTGTCCACCCACAGTCAGGCCCATGAACTGGAAGCGGATGCACTGGGGTATCAGCGTTGGCGCAAAGCGGGTTATCAAAAGGCCGACATCAACACGCTCTTCAGCCGTCTGAACAATGGCGAAGTGCCCCGCAGCGGCTCCTTTCTGGCCTACCAAAGCCACCCGGATACGGACGACAGAGCCAACGCACTGGCCGCACTGATGTCGGCAGGCGAGTCGGAGTCAGAGGCGTCCGCCAACTGGCAGCAGGTCGTCGACGATGTTCGCCTTATCAGCGCCCGGCTCAAAGTACGCCGGCACCATTTCAATCGCGCCATAGCCACTGCCGACCAACTGCCGGAAACACGGCGGGACCTGATCCTCGCTCAGGCGCACCTTGGCCTGGCGCAGCACCCGAAGTCGGCGGCCCGGGAAAAAGCCTGGTTGCTGGATGAGGATATGGAGGATTGGCTCGAGCATTTTCAAGCGAAGAGAACGACCCACCTTCAGCAATCGGAAGCGCTGCTGATGGGCATCCCCGAGGGGGCGGAAGACTACCTGTCTGCTCAGAAAACTCTGGGAGAGCTGTACCGGGTGTCCGGTGATAAGGACGCCGCTAAAGCCCAGTTTGAACGTTTCCTCGCGTTGTCTCCGGATGGCGCCGAAGCGTTTTACGTCAAAGGGTTGCTAAAAACCCTCTAATAAAAACAAGGAAGCACTATGAACAAATGGAAATTGGTACTGGTTGCCACCCTGATGCAGGGGCTGTTGGTGGGATGCTCCATCACCAGCGTGCGCATGCATGAGGACCATTCCACCCACCTCTCCGATATGAAGCGCATTGCCATTGTGCCGCCCATTATCGAGATGGAAAAACTGAACTTCGATGGTGAAAACGAGCGTTTGCCGGAGCAGGAGGAGGCGATCAAGGCCCAACTGGTTGCCAGGGCAACCGATCGCCTGGAAGCCCAGGGCTTCGAGGTAAGGGTGGTTGAGCGCGGTGAGATGGAGACGCAATTCGCCAACTTTAACTTTGATCTGGCGGCGTTGCGCGAGTCCTATACGGCTTTGGTGCCGGCGCTGTACGACGGCAAGCCGGTGTCTGAGAAAGATATGGCGTCCTTCTCTCAATCCGTCGGGGAAGCGGCAAGCATTGTGGCGCATTACACCGAATCGGATGGCATCTTGCTGGTGCGTTACTCCGGCTGGGAGAAGTCCGCTGGTAACGTCGCCAAGGACGTGGCCTCTTCCGTGCTGGTGGGCGTGCTGACTGCTGGTATGGTGGTTCCGGTACAGGCCACCAGTGGTGAGATGGTGGAAGCGGCGCTGATCGATGGCGATACCGGTGCCGTGGTATGGAGCAACATCATGCACTGGGGCAGCAACGATGGCACCGCCATTGAGAACAACTTCACCCAACTGGAAAAGTTGGAGCGTCCTGTCGAACCCATTGCAGAGCAGGCCGAAGAGCAAACCGCTGAGCAAACCGACGAGCCGGCCGAAGCAACCAAGCTGTGATCCGTCCGCGTTGTTGAACAAAGGGGCCTGATGGCCCCTTTTGCTTTTTGAATTCAGCGAGGATTCGCGTCCGGCCCGGGTGAAAGCGGGATTCATTGGCTGCTATAATGCCGCCACTTTCCCAATAAGCAGGTTAACGATATGCGTTCGAATGACAGAAGCGCGGATCAGGTGCGTCCGGTTTCCATCACCCGTGGCTTTACTGCCCACGCCGAAGGGTCAGTTCTGGTGGCCTTTGGCAACACCAAGGTGATCTGTACCGCTTCCGTTGAAGAGGGAGTGCCTCGCTTCCTGCGTGGGAAAGGCCAGGGCTGGATCACCGCCGAATACGGCATGCTGCCGCGGGCCACTCACAGCCGCAATGACCGTGAAGCCGCCCGTGGCAAACAGAGTGGCCGTACCATGGAGATCCAGCGTCTGATCGGCCGCAGCCTGCGTGCTGCGGTGGACCTGGCTGCGCTGGGTGAAGTGACCATCACCATCGACTGTGATGTGATTCAGGCCGATGGCGGCACCCGCACTGCTGCCATCACCGGTGCCTGCGTTGCCCTGATGGACGCCATTGATTATCTGAAGTCCAAAGGCCTGATTAAGATCAGCCCGCTGAAGCAGCAGATTGCCGCCATCTCCGTTGGCATCGTGGGTGACCGTGCCGTGTGCGATCTGGATTACCGGGAAGATTCCGGTGCCGAAACCGATATGAACGTGGTGATGACGGAAGATGGCCGCATCATCGAGGTTCAGGGCACCGCAGAGGGTGAACCTTTCACCCATGATCAGATGCTGGAGATGATGGCCTTGGCCAAGTCCGGCATTGAGCAGCTGATTGCCGCACAGAAAGCGGCCTACAACAATTGATAAAATGAACTGAACGCGGCCCCAATGAGGGCCGCGTCTTTGTACCCAGGAGCCCGAAGTGAAAGCCTATCAAAAAGCCTTTATCGAATTTGCCCTTGAGCGCCAGGTTTTGCGTTTCGGGGAGTTCACCCTCAAGTCCGGCCGTACCAGCCCCTACTTCTTTAACGCTGGTTTGTTTAACCGCGGGTCCGACCTGGCCAAGCTGGGTCGTTTTTATGCGGCCGCACTGGCGGATTCCGGCATCGATTTCGACCTGCTGTTTGGCCCGGCCTACAAGGGCATTCCGATTGCGACCACCACCGCCGTCGCGCTGGCGGATCATCATGATATGGACCTGCCTTACTGCTTTAACCGCAAAGAAGCCAAAGACCACGGTGAAGGTGGCAACCTGGTGGGCGCTGAGCTGAAAGGCAAAGTGATGCTGGTGGACGACGTGATCACTGCCGGTACCGCGATCCGCGAGTCGATGGAGATCATCCAGCACAACGGCGCCGAGCTGGCGGGTGTTCTGATCGCTCTTGACCGTCAGGAAAAGGGCAAAGGTGAACTGTCTGCCATCCAGGAAGTGGAGCGTGACTTTGGCTGCCAGGTGGTGTCCATCGTGACCCTGACCGATCTGATCAGCTACCTGGCGGAGCAACCGGGCCGCGAAGCGGAGCTGGCGGCGGTCAAAGCCTACCGTGAGCAGTACGGCATCTGAGTCCTCCGGGAAATAAAAAACGCGCCATAGGGCGCGTTTTTTTTTGGTCTGAAAGAGACTCAGCTTTGCAGCAATTGGCGCTGGATAAAGGCCCACTGCTCAGAGAAGTTTTTGGTGGGCAGCTCTTTGAACTCGCTGCGCACGAACTGGGCGATTCGGCCCTCCGCCCAGGACAGCAGCAGGTTGGCCAGCATACCCTCTTCCAGATAGAAGCCCTGACCCTCGCGCAGGCTCTTCTCACGCAGAGCCTGTTTCAGGTTGGTCTCAATCTTATTGAACAGCAGATTGATGCGTCCGCGCAGGCGGTCCTGTTCGCCGGTCAGTGCATCGCCGGTCAGCAGCCGGGTGATGCCCGGATTGCGCTCGGCGAAAGTCAGCAGCAACTGAAGCATCAGCTGACAGCGCACCATGGTGTCTTTCTCCTCCTGCATCACCAGATTGATGCGGGAAAGCAGGGACTCCTCGATAAACTCGATGAGGCCCTCAAACATTCGTGCTTTGGAGGGGAAGTGGCGGTAAAGCGCCGCTTCGGATACGCCGACTTCTGCCGCCAGTTTGGCGGTCGTGATCCGTTGGCCGGGAGAGGTTTCCAGCATCCGGGCCAGGCACTGCAGGATGTGTTCGCGGCGGTTTTTCTTGTTATTCGTTGCCATGTTGGCAGCAAGCTCCGTCTTACTGGGTCCCTGAGTGACCAAAGCCCCCTTCACCGCGGGAAGAGGCGTCAAATTCGTCCACCAACTTAAACTCGGCCTGCACCACTGGCACGAACATCAGCTGGGCAATGCGTTCACCGGGATTGATGGTGAAGCTGTCCTGACCACGGTTCCAGCAGGAGACAAACAGCTGGCCCTGGTAATCGGAGTCGATCAGACCCACCAGATTGCCCAGTACGATGCCGTGTTTGTGGCCCAGTCCGGAGCGGGGCAGGATGGTGGCGGCCAGACCCGGGTCACCGATGTGGATTGCCAGACCGGTAGGAACCAGTTCGGTTTGGCCCGGAGCCAGCGACAGGGGCGCATCCAGCATGGCGCGCAGATCCATCCCGGCGGAACCCGGAGTGGCGTAATCGGGCAGGGGCCATTCAGTCCCCAGGCGGGGATCCAGAATCTTCAGTTCAATCGGCGTTTTCATTGGCAGGTTAGGTGATCCGCAATGGTGTCTAACATGAGTCGTGCCTGTTGGGTCTTGTCACTGTACCCCAGGCTCTTATGACCTTCGGGCCAGTACAGCGTCAGGGCATTATGGCTTGCATTAAAGCCCTGGCCCGGCTTGGACACGTCGTTGGCGGCGATCAGATCCAACCCTTTTCGGGCCATCTTATCGCGGGCGTATTGTTCCACATTATCCGTTTCAGCGGCAAACCCCACGGTAAAGGGGCGCGGGCTTTGCTGAGCAACGGTGGCCAGAATATCCGGATTGCGAACCAGCTCGACAACCATGCGCTCATTGGATTTTTTGATTTTGTTGTCGGCTACGGCCACCGGGCGGTAGTCCGCCACGGCCGCGCATCCGATAAAGATGTCCTGGCCCGGCAATGATTGCATCACCGCCTCCAGCATCTCCTCGGCCGACTCCACGTCAATCCGCCGCACACCGGACGGCGTCGGCAGGGCAACCGGCCCACTCACCAGAGTGACTTCGGCGCCCATCGCCACGGCCTGCTCAGCCAGTGCAAAGCCCATTTTTCCTGAGCTGTGGTTGGAGAGGAAACGAACCGGGTCCAGCGCTTCGCGGGTCGGTCCGGCGGTCAACAGCACCTTCTTGCCAGCCAGCGGCTTAACCGGATCAGCCAGGGCCTCAATGGTGGCGGCTACAATCGCTTCCGGCTCCCACATCCGTCCCGGGCCCACTTCGCCACAGGCCTGGTCACCGCTGTCCGGGCCCCACAGCGTGACGCCGCGACGCTCCAGGGTCGACAGATTGGCCTGGGTGGCCGCATGCAGATACATCTGCTGGTTCATGGCGGGCGCGAGGTAAAGCGGTGCGGTGGTAGCGAGACACGCGGTGGTCAGCAGATCATCCGCCATGCCCGCGCTGAGCCGGGCGACCAGATTCGCGCTGGCAGGGGCGACGATAACGGCATCGGCCCAGCGAGCCAGGTCGATATGGCCCATGGCAGACTCGGTGGCGGGGTCCAGAATGTCATCCACCACCGGGTGGCCGGAAACCGCCTGCAGTGACATCGGGGTGACAAACGCTTTGGCGCCTTTGGTCAGCACGACACGGACGTTTGCGCCCTGTTCACGCAGGCGGCGCACCAGAATCGGCGCTTTGTAGGCGGCAATGCCGCCGCTCACACCCAGAAGGATGTTGCGATTCGATAGGCTCATGATGTTGGCCGGTTGTCGAAAATTGGGCCTAAGATAACACAGTTAACGGCGGATTCAGGCAGGGACGGCCTCACATGGAATCGAACTCCATTCCTCATTGGCCCGCTTCGGAGCGGCCCAGAGAGCGGTTGCTGAAGCTGGGGCCGGAAGCCCTTAGCGACGCCGAATTGCTGGCGATTTTTCTTCGCACCGGGGTTAAGGGATTGAATGCGGTGGAGTTGGCCAGACGGCTTTTGACGGAATTTGGTGACCTGGGCCATCTGCTGAGCGCAAATCGGCAACAATTTTGCGCAATCCGTGGCCTTGGGGAAGCGAAATACGTACAATTGCATGCCACCTTGGAACTGGCCCGCCGCTACCTGGCGATAGAGTGGCAGCGAGGCGAGCCACTCAGCTCCCCCAAAGCGGCACGGGACTACCTGTGTCACTGCCTGCAGGGACTGGAAGAGGAACGTTTTGTTCTGCTGCTTCTGGACAGCCAGCATCGGGTTTTGCAAACCGTTGAACTGTCTCGAGGCACCGTTGACTCGGCCCATGTCTATCCCCGGGAAGTGGTAAAAACCGTTCTGAAAGCCAATGCGGCAGCCGTAATACTGGCGCACAACCATCCCTCAGGGGTGGCCGAACCCAGTCAGGCTGACCGACTGATTACCGGCCGGATCCAGCAGGCTCTGGCTTTGGTGGATGTCACCGTACTCGATCATCTGGTGATTGGGCGGGGGCAAAGCTGCTCCTTTGCCGAACGAGGTTGGCTGTGAAAGACGATCTTGTCGGCGTCGATCGCTTGATCTTTATCAGGCGATCTTGTATAAAATGCGCCCTTCGTGTGCCTCGGGCGACGGCCATACGAGGCACAGTGATAGCTCGAGCAAAGTTTTGGAGACTGAAATGTCTAAAGTATGTCAAGTTACTGGCAAGCGCCCGGTAACCGGGAACAACCGTTCCCACGCTAACAACGCTACCAAGCGTCGTTTCCTGCCGAACCTGCAAACCCACCGTTTCTGGGTTGAAGGCGAAAAGCGTTTCGTTAAGCTGCGTGTTTCCACCAAGGGCATGCGTATTATCGACAAGAAGGGCATCGAAGCGGTTCTGGTTGAACTGCGCGCCCGCGGCGAAAAGATTTAAGGAGCTGAACGATGGCTAAGAAAGGCATCCGTGAGAAGATCCGTCTGGTTTCCTCCGCTGGCACCGGTCACTTCTACACCACCGACAAAAACAAGCGTAACATGCCGGAAAAATTCGAGATCAAGAAGTTTGATCCGACCATCCGTCAGCACGTTATGTACAAAGAAGCCAAGATCAAGTAATTGATTTTGTTTCTTGAAAAACCCGGCTTCGGCCGGGTTTTTTATTGCCGGAAAAACGCCGACCCTATGCAAATGATAATTGTTTGCATTTGGTTTGGGGGCGACGTATAGTGGCTCTGTGATGACGGCATTTCTTATCATCGCATCCCTGCAAAGCTCACACAGTTTCAGCCTTCCACTTTGGGAGGCTGTTTTTTTAAGTGGCTGACATTTCTGCCGATAAAGGGTTGAATGGGATTAGGCCACCAGCCGTGAGGAGGCGGGGTATGGCGCGATCACGTAAGACCTACAACAATTGGCTGATATTTTTGGTGATAGCGGCCGGGGCGCTGCTGTATTCCACTGGCCAGGTCACCGGCCCGACTGGCAACAGCATCCCTTTGTTGCCGGATACGGTGGAGGTTGACGCACTGGTGTACGCGGAACTGGCCATCAGCATTGGCGAAGATGCGCCCCACTCGAATCCTCCGGTTGACGACACTCGGCTTCGTAATTTGATTGCCGCCTGGCGCGATGCCCGACTCGTCCCTGTCGCCGACCCGGATCCCAAACCCACCGAACTGGTGCAGGTGGATGTCTACCTGGCGGATGGCTCTGCACCGCAAACCGCGTTACTGTACCCGCAACAGTCATTGGTTAAGATGCTGGGCCAGCCCCAGTGGTGGCGGTTGGTTAATCAGGATATGCATCTGCTGCTGCCGCCAGAGCCCGCTACACCATCCCGCTAAATTAAGGAGTCCCCATGCCGGAGTTGCCTGAGGTGGAGGTCACCCGTCAGGGGATTGCCCCTCATCTGGAAGGCCATATTGTCACCGAGGTGATTGTCCGCAATCCCAGATTGCGCTGGCCGGTGGATCCCCTGATACAACAGCTCGAAGGGCAAACCATTCGCAGCGTGACGCGAAGGGCCAAGTATCTGTTGCTGGACACTGAAGCGGGCGTATTGATTCTGCATTTGGGGATGTCCGGGAGCCTGAGGGTGCTATCGCCAGCACCGGAGCCGGGGAAACACGACCATCTGGATCTGGTGCTGGACAGTGAAGCCGTGCTGCGACTCAACGACCCTCGCCGGTTTGGTGCGGCGATTTGGTGGCAACTGCCTTTGGACGCTCAGCCCCTGCTCAATAAATTAGGGCCAGAACCCCTGACGCCGGCGTTTAATGCCAGCCACCTTGCTGAGGCTCTGAAGGGCAAAACCAGCGCCATCAAAACCGCGTTGATGGATAACCATGTGGTGGTGGGGGTTGGCAACATCTACGCCAACGAAGCGCTTTTCGCGTCAGGAATACATCCGAAACGGCCGGCCGGTAAGCTCAGTAAGGCGCGACTTGAACGGCTGGTGGAAGAGGTGAAGTTGGTGTTGGCCCGGGCGATTAAGCAGGGGGGCACTACGCTGAAAGATTTCACCCAGGCGGACGGTAAGCCAGGGTACTTTGTGCAGCAACTCAACGTTTATGGCCGGGGAGGGCAACCCTGCTTCCAGTGTGGTGCCCAGCTGAAGGAGATCAAACTGGGCCAGCGGGCCACCGTCTACTGTGGCCACTGCCAGCGCTGAGCCCCGGCTCAGCGTTTTGCGATGGCTTCGGCCAGCGCCTTTTGCACTGCGGGAGGCAGGAACTCGGTGACGTTGCCACCGTGAATGGCCACCTCTTTCACCAGCGTGGAGGAGATGAAGGAGTTTTCCTCGGAAGGCGTGAGGAAAACGCTCTCCAGCTCCGGATTCAAGCGACGGTTCATATTGGCCAGCTGAAACTCGTACTCGAAGTCGGAGACGGCACGCAGGCCACGCACCAGCACCCGGGCGTTCTGCTCGCGGGCAAATTCGGCCAACAGACCGGAAAACCCAACCACTTCAACATTGCCCAGTTCAGCCACCACGGTTTGCACCAGTGCAACCCGCTCTTCAAGGGTAAACATAGGGCGCTTGGAGGGGCTGGCGGCGATGCCGACGATCACCCGATCGAACATGCGGCTGGCGCGCTGGATCAGATCCAGATGGCCGTTGGTGATGGGGTCAAAGGTACCGGGATAGATGGCGGTTTGGCTCATGGCTGAGTGCTTCTGAATAAACGACTAGGCGCTAGTGTATCCAGACTGAGCGACGGATCCCAGCGCGCTGTCCAGTTCCGGCCACAGCGTCTGAATCGCGTCTTCCAGCTGATTTTTTGGGTGTTTGAGTGGCGCCTGATTCAGGGCCAGTACCGCCCGTGTTAACCCCTGTCGACTGATGGTGACCGTAGGAATGGTCATACGGAGCGCCGCGCTGTCCAGCCCGGTGTCGGGTTCCGTCAGGGCCAGAGTCGGGCGGCGAAACCCGGCGCCGCTCAGCAGGCGGTGCCAACTGTCGCTGATCACCCCGAGTGCCTGACTCAGATGTTGCACCAGCAAGGCTTCGTCGTCGCCGGGGAGCAGGGTGACACCCCGCAGCGAGGGCGGTGCTGTGCCCCTGAGCCAAAGGTATACGGGAACCTGGCGCTGAATGGCGACCACCTGGGCCACCTCGCTGATCAGCTCCCGCTCTCCTGAACTGAGACGTTGGCTCAGGGCAAACAGGTAGCCAGGTGGATGTTCCGGCTCGGCAATGGGGTGGGGTACCCAGAGGTCGAATCGACGGGGTGTGGGGCGGTGCCACAACCGCCGCTTGAACCATTGGCCCCATCGCATCGCGCCCGCGTCCAGAATCCAGATGTCATCCATGGGGACGGTTTGGGTGAGACCGCTCAACTGGCTGGGTAATAGCGTCAGAATGAATCGGGAGCCCTTGCTTTTCCAGGCTTCAGGCAGTGGACAGTGGCTGATGACGGTGGTGTTCGGGTGCGTTGCCAGAAAGCGGGAAATGGCTTTAAAAGCGATCTGGCCGGGTGCCTGCTGATAGCCTGCCCAATGGACCTTCACTCTGCCTTCGACCGCCTTGGCCAGGGCAAGATAACTCGACAGGAGCTCTTCGCCCTGGCTGCCCGCCGGCGGCACAAGCAGCAGCGTTCGATCCGTGATTGAGAGCGATAAGCGGTCACTTCCTTCTGTGTGCTCATCCTTCAAGTCGCAATACCTTTCCATTAGGTGATCTCTTAACCTGTTGAGCGTATTTCATACCTGATACAATTGCACCTATTGGCCTTAAGGCCTATCGCTCGCCATTCTCAGCGCACCTGGGCTCTCACGTCTCGGGCACCGGTCATTGACCGATTGCCTCTCACTAACGTTAGCGCATTATGGTGACGCCTTACGATGACGGCAGGCTAAACAGTTTGGAGTACAGATGCTGAATCACAAATCTATCCTCATTACCGGTGGTACCGGCTCTTTTGGTAAGCAGTTCATTGAGACCATTCTGGAGCGCTACCCTCAAGTTAAAAAGATCATCATCTTTTCCCGGGATGAGCTGAAGCAGTTCGAGCTGAAGCAGAAGTACCCTGCCAAAGCGTTCCCGATGCTGCGATTCTTCATCGGTGACGTTCGTGACCGTGAGCGTATGATTCAGGCTTGTGAAGGGGTGGACGTGATCATCCACGCCGCTGCCATCAAGCAGGTGGATACCGCGGAATACAACCCGACCGAGTGCATCCGCACTAACGTGGATGGCGCGGAAAACGTCATTAACGCGGCGCTGAAGTGCGGCGTGAAGGATGTGGTGGCGCTCTCCACCGATAAGGCCTGTGCGCCGATCAACCTGTACGGCGCCACAAAGCTGGCTTCCGACAAGCTGTTCACTGCGGCCAACAACATCAAGGGCTCCAAAGACATCCGTTTCTCCGTGGTGCGCTACGGTAACGTGATGGGCTCTCGTGGCTCCGTGATCCCCTTCTTCCTGAGCAAGCGTGATGAAGGCGTACTGCCGATCACCCACGAGGAGATGACCCGCTTTAACATCTCCCTGCAGGACGGCGTGAACCTGGTGATGTTTGCCCTGGGCCACCACCTGGGCGGTGAAATCTTCATTCCCAAGATCCCGTCCTACCGCATCATGGATGTGGCCAAGGCTGTCGCGCCGAACGCCGAAACCCCGGTGGTGGGTATCCGCCCTGGCGAGAAGCTGCATGAAGAGATGATCACCGATACCGACTCTCTCAACACCATCGATCTGGGCGCCTACTACGCCATTCTGCCGTCGGTCTCCTTCACCTACAGCGAGCAGGAGTACCTGGACCACCACAAAGCGGAAAAAGTGCCGTTTGGCTTCAAGTACAACTCCGGCACCAACACCGAGTGGGAAACCGTAGACAGCCTGCGTGACCTGATCAAAGAGCACGTTGATCCGAACTTTGAAGTGTGAGGCGAGCGTGATCCCGTACGGCAAACAAGAGATCACTCAGGACGACATCGATGCTGTGGTGTCGGTTCTGCAATCTGATTTCCTGACTCAGGGCCCCCAGGTTCCGGCCTTTGAGCGCACCCTGACTGATTTCACCGGCGCCAAACATGCGTTGGCGGTGAACAGCGCCACTTCGGCTCTGCACATCGCTTGCCTGGCACTGGGCCTGGGGCAGGGCGACTGGCTCTGGACCACCCCGGTCACTTTCGTGGCGTCCGCCAACTGCGGCCTCTACTGCGGCGCCCAGGTGGACTTTGTCGACATCGACCCGCGCACCTACAACCTTTGCCCCGATGCCCTGGCCACCAAACTGGCGGACGCGGAAGCGGCCGGGCGCCTGCCCAAGGTTCTGGTGGCGGTACACCTGTGCGGCCAGCCCTGTGATATGGCGGCGATCCACGCCCTGTGTCAGCGCTATGGCGTTAAGGTGATTGAAGACGCGTCCCACGCCATCGGCGGTCGTTACCAGGGCGAGCCCATCGGTAACGGTCGTTACAGCGACATCACCGTGTTCAGCTTCCACCCGGTGAAAATCGTCACTACCGCCGAAGGCGGTGCGGCTCTGACCAACGACGACACCCTGGCGGCTAAGATGGCGCTGTACCGCAGCCATGGCATCACCCGGGATGAAGCGCAGATGACCGAGCCGTCTCACGGCCCCTGGTACTATCAGCAGATCGATCTGGGCTACAACTACCGGATGACCGAACTGCAGGCGGCGCTGGGCGTCAGCCAGATGAGCCGTCTGACCGCCTTTATCACCGCCCGCCACACGCTGGCGGCCCGCTACGATGCGCTGTTGGCGGATCTGCCGGTGGTGACCCCATATCAGCATCCGGACAGCTACTCTGGCCTGCACCTGTATGTGATCCGCCTGAAACTGGACGCCATTTCGCTGAGTCATGGCGAAGTGTTTGCCCAGCTGCGTGAGCGCGGTATCGGCGTCAACCTGCACTACATCCCGGTGCACACCCAGCCGCACTACCGGGCGATGGGCTTCAGGGACGGGGATTTCCCGCAGTCCGAGGCGTATTACGCCGAGGCGATCTCCCTGCCGATGTTCCACACCCTGACCGAAGCGCAGCAGGACACTGTTGTGTCCACCCTGCGCGACATCCTGGGAGCCTGAGATGCGCCTTGCGGTCATTCCTGCCCGGGGCGGCAGTAAGCGGATCCCCCGCAAAAACATCAAGCCGTTTCACGGCAAGCCGATGATCGCCTGGTCCATCGAAGCCGCCCGCCAGTCGGGCTGCTTCGACCGCATCATCGTCAGTACTGACGATGCCGAGATCGCCGACGTGGCCCGGCAATTCGGCGCTGAGGTGCCCTTTGTCCGTCCGCCGGAGCTGTCCGACGATTACGCCACCACTGTGGACGTGATCCGCCATGCGGTGAACTGGTGCACCGAGCAGGGGGAAGCGCCGACGCTGGTGTGCTGCCTCTACGCCACGGCGCCGTTTGTGCAGGCGGATGATCTGCAGCGCGGCCTGACCTATATGCAGGACAGCGACTGCCAGTACGCGTTTACCGCCACCAGCTTTCCCTTTCCCATTCAGCGCGCGCTGAAGCTGGACGAGCACGGTCGGGTCACCATGTTCCAGCCGGAACACCTGCTGACCCGCTCCCAGGATCTGGAAGAGGCGTTTCATGATGCCGGCCAGTTCTACTGGGGCCGTGCCGATGCCTGGCAGCGCGGCGAACCGTTGTTTGGTCCCGCTTCACGGCTGATCCTGCTGGAACGGCATCGGGTGCAGGATATCGACACCCCGGAAGACTGGGACCGGGCCGAGCGGCTGTTTGAGTTGCGATAGGGGACCGCATGCGAATCGTGATTCGGGCTGACGCGTCCCGCTGGATTGGCTCCGGCCATGTCATGCGTTGTTTGGTGCTGGCCGATGCGCTGAAGGCGCGGGGGGACGAGGTGGTGTTTGCCTGTCGGCCTCAGGCGGGCGAACTGACGACGGTGATCCAGCAGCGCGGCCATGCTGTGGTGTTGCTGCCCGAAGTCGAAAACCCACCGATCCCATCACACAACGCCGATTACGAGGCCTGGCTGCAGGTTCCCTGGCCGTTGGACTGCCAGCAGGTACAGGATGCGCTGCAACCGGCAGATTGGGTTATCGTGGACCATTACGGGATCCCGGCAGAGTGGGAGCAGCAACTGGCGCAGGCCTGGGACTGCCGCATTCTGGCCATTGATGACCTGTGCCGTCCGCACTGTTGCGACCTGCTGGTGGATCAGACCGCATTACGCGCCCCGTCGGACTATGCGGCGCAGGTGCCGGCGCATTGCCGGGCGCTGGTGGGGGCGGAGTACGCCCTGCTGAGCCCGCTTTTTGCCCAATGGCGGGCAAAGCTGGAAGGGCAGGCTCGGGACCCCGCAAACGTACTGGTTTCAATGGGTGGCATTGATGAACCCAATGCCACGTTGAAGGTGCTCAGGGCACTGGAGGCTGAGCCGCTGCAACTGACGGTCCTGCTCAGCCCGCGGGCACCGCATTATCAGGCGGTCAAAGCGTATTGTCAGCAGCATGCCGATTGCATCACTCACATCGATTTTTGCCAGGACATGGCGGCGTTGATGGCGGAGCATGGATTGGCCATTGGCGCGCCGGGCTCAACCTCCTGGGAGCGCGCCTGCCTGGGCTTGCCCAGTGTGGTGGTGCCTCTGGCGGAGAACCAGATGCTGATCTGCGACAATCTGGTGCGGGCGGAAGCGGCCCTTTGCGTGCCCGTTGATAAGATTGGCACCGAGCTGGTTCCGGCCCTGCAGCAACTGCGCAATGACTACACCCACTTTCAGGCCCAAAACCGGGCCTTATGCGATGGCCAGGGCAGCCTTCGTGTACTAGGACATATGATCGATGACTAAACCGTTAGTGACGCTGCTGTGCACTGACCCCCGCCACCCGGTATTCCCCTACCTGGAGCGCTGGCGTGAGGCGCATCAACAGCAATATGACATCCAGCTGGTCAACAAAGTGGCCGAACTGGAGCGTTTCGGCGGGATCCTGTTCCTGGTGTCCTGCTCAGAGCTGATCAAGGCGGAGCTCCGGGCCCGCTTCTCCCATAGCCTGGTACTGCACGCCAGTGCCCTGCCGGAAGGCCGGGGTTGGTCACCGCACATCTGGGATGTGGTGAACGGCAAAGACCGCATCACCCTGTCCCTGCTGAATGCCGAGTGCAAAGTGGATACCGGCGAGATCTGGCGTCAGCTGGAGATCCCGCTGGCCGGCACCGAGCTTTATGACGAGATTAACCACCTGCTGTTCGAAGCGGAGCTGAGTTTGATCAGCTGGGCGTGCGAGCACCTCCCTGACAGCCAGCCAATGGCACAAAGCGGAGAGGGCAGCTATCACCGCAAGCGCACACCGGAAGACAGCCGGTTTGACCCGGAGCGCCCATTGTCCGAGCAGTTTGACCTGCTGCGCGTCTGCGACCCTCAGCGGTTCCCGGCGTTCTTTGAGTACCGCGGTCAGCGCTACACCATCCGAATTGAGAGAGACGACGCATGAAGCCTTTTATGGAAATTGATGGCCGCAAGATTGGCCCCGATCACCCGCCCTACATCATCGCTGAACTGTCAGCCAACCATAATGGCGACATTGAAAACGCGTTCAGAATCATCGAAGAAGCCAAGAAGGCCGGTGCCGACGCGATCAAGCTGCAAACCTATCGGGCGGACACCATCACCATCGACTGCGATAAGGAAGAGTTCCAAATTCGTGGTGGACTGTGGGATGGCCGGTCTCTTTATGACCTGTATGAGTGGGCGCACACCCCGTGGGAGTGGCACCAGGCGCTGTTCGCCAAAGCCAAAGAAGTGGGGATCACCATCTTCAGTTCGCCGTTTGATTTTACTGCGGTCGATCTGCTGGAAGATCTGGGCGCGCCGGCCTACAAAATTGCCTCCTTTGAGCTGGTGGATCACGCCCTGATTGCCCGTGTCGCCCAAACCGGCAAGCCGATGATCATGTCCACCGGCATGGCCAATCAGGAAGAGATTGCGGAAGCCATTGCGGTGGCCAAGGCCAACGGCTGCGAGCAACTGGTGATGCTGCACTGCGTCAGTGGTTACCCGGCCCCGGCCGACCAGTACAACCTGCGCACCATCCCGGACTTGTCCGAGCGCTTTGATGTCCTGGCGGGTTTGTCCGATCACACCATTGATAACGCTACCGCCGTGACCTCGGTGGCACTGGGGGCGTGCCTGATTGAAAAGCACGTGACGCTGGACCGCAACGGCGGTGGCCCGGATGACAGCTTCTCACTGGAGCCTGCTGAGCTGGCTCAGCTGTGCCGTGACACCAAAACCGCCTGGGCGTCTTTGGGTAAAGTGAATTACGAGCGCACCGAAGCGGAGCGGGGCAATGTGAAGTTCCGCCGTTCCCTGTACGTGGTGGCGGACATCAAAGCGGGTGAAATCATTACCGCAGAGAACGTGAAGAGCATCCGTCCTGGCTTCGGTATGGCGCCCAAGCACCATGACGCTGTTATGGGTAAAACCGCCAAGGCAGACATTGAGCGCGGGACGCCTCTGAGCTGGGAACTGCTGGCCGACTGATCCGGCCGCTTTGCCCTCGCATCACTTTTGACCGCCGGCTTCAGGGCCGGCCAATTCGGATATTGAGTTCATGACTGAGCAGACTGTCCCGGGCCTGACCCGTTGGGACAACATCAAAGAGACCGCACTGCGATTGGCGGCATCCGGCTACATTCCGGGTCAGTGGTTCAATAAGGCGCTGCCTAAAAAGAGCGAACTGAAACCGGCACAAGGGCCGATCACCCTGGAGATCGTCAGTCACTGCTGGAAGTACTCCGAATTTCAGCTGTATCAGCTCAGCTCCCTGGTCAATCACGCGCCCAAGGCGATGCAGGTCATCCACACCGTGTTCTACTCCGAGGAGGACGCGGACACCGTGCGCCTGCTTGACCATTTCCGTCCGATGGAGGTGGCGAACGTGACCTGGAACTTCCAGCCGATGCCAAAGGAAGAGTTGTTCCGTCGGGCCATTGGGCGTAATCGTGCAGCCAAAGCCACCAAGGCGGACTGGGTCTGGTTTACCGATTGCGACGTGGTGTTTCATGAGGGCGCACTGGACACCCTGGCACAGCAGCTGGAAGGCCGTCAGGATTACCTGGTGTATCCGGAGCAGATGCTGGCCACTGACCTGTTGCCCAAAGATGATCCGCTGATCCTGGAAGCGAAGCGCCAGCCCCGGCTGATGGAACTGGACCTGACCCGTTTCTCCGTGCGGAAATTCTCCCGCGCGACCGGCCCGATCCAGATCGCTCACGGCGATGTGGCTCGTGCCTGCGGCTACTGCCAGGACCTGAAGGTGTATCAGAAGCCGATGCCGCGTTGGAGCAAGTGCTATGAAGACCGGGCTTTCCGTTGGTTGCTGGGCACCCAGGGCACGCCGATTGCGGTACCGAATGTGCTGTTTATCCGCCATGCGGAAAAAGGGCGTTATCAGCAGGGCAGTCAGATATCCTTGCTGAGAAAAACCATTCGACGGGTGAAATCCGCCCTGATCGGACGCTGACAGAAAGGCCACCCCGGAGGTGGCCTTTTTTGTGCTTACTCGTGGGCAGGATTGCCGCTGTCCAGGGTGACATCCAGCGCATTGCGCCAGGCGTCCATATCGTTGCCCCAGTCGGCGATGGCCTGATTCATCTGCCGCCCGACCATTTTCAGCGGCCGGCAATAGGACTCAAAACCTGAGCCCGCAGTGGATTGCACCGACAGCAGCGTGACCGGAGCGTCAGCACCAAGGATCAGCGCTTCAATCGGCACCCTCGGGTCCAGAGCGCCCCCCGGAGCGTTCAGGTGAGCGTACTCTTCCGGTGCTTCCCGGGGGTGGATCTTCAGCACCGTATGATAGCCCCGCTCCGCGAGCCGTTCCGACAGCACCGCAAACACCTTTTTCTTGAGCGACTTTGAACCGGCATCCAGGCGCTCCAGCGGCTGCGTCAGCAGCACAATGTTGCGTTCACCGGCACTCAGCGCGTCCTGAACGTTGAAGAACTTCAGCAGCATTTCAGGGTGGGTCAGCTTGAGAAAATCGATGCCCCGGCCTTTGTGCCGAATCGCCTGAGGCAGCTGCTCCGGATGCAGGGCGAGGATATGCCTGCACTTGGCGCCTTCGCCAAAAACCCGCACTTCCGGCAACCCTTGCCAGCGCCTCAACTGTCGCTTAACGCCCGAGAGCTTTCGCTCCATGTAGTTGCCTTCGCCATCTTCGATCAGATCGAATCGGGGGAACAGCTGGACGAAGAGGCGGGCAATGGGATTGCGGTCATGGAAGATCAACAACTGCCGTGAGGCACTGTGATTCAGGGCCTGACCCAAACCGGGACTGAAACGGTCCAGGTGGGCACAGAATTGACGTTCCAGCGCTTTGGATGCCTGACCCTTTCGGGCGTTCCGAAGCCGCATCCACAGCCCCCAGGGGCGGAGTGCCATCTGATCCTTCATCTCCCGCCAGGAGAGGAAATGCACCGTGATATGCGCAGGCAGTCCATCGGGTTGCCATTGGCAACGATCCTGTTCCAGGTGACGGGTAAAAAACAGAATTTGAGCCGACGTTTCCGGGCGGGACTGGGCACGCAGAATGGCGAACAGTAAGTGCCGGGGGGTGGTGCTGATGTAGAAATCCAAGCTGACTCCAGAACCGGGTAGCGAACAGGCTGAGATAGTACGTGATTTGGGGGGATGAACCAACTGGCGCCCGGGGTTGCGGTACGGTCACACCGAGGCAGTT
Organism: Marinobacter nauticus; assembly: GCF_019801015.1. GTDB lineage: Bacteria > Pseudomonadota > Gammaproteobacteria > Enterobacterales > Shewanellaceae > Ferrimonas. The sequence continues at coordinate 94,276 of NZ_JAHVJZ010000007.1, read as the reverse complement.
AACATCGCCTGGGCCGGCCCGGACGTGTGGATCGGGTTGGGTCGTTCTCCTTCGGCAAAGAGCGGGTGCCGTCTTCCCCTTTTTCGGCTGCCCGGTACAATTCCCCCATCCTTATTCGGTTTGGTGGGTACATGCACCGCTACCTGTTTTACATTGAGCAGCCCTATTCTTTCTCCATTTTGCGTCCGCTTCAGACGGCCATTCAGGCTCAGGGCGGCGAAGTACGCTGGTTTCTCAAGGGCGATAAAGTGGCCCACGATGGTCTGGCTGAGGGGGAACTGGCTTTGCGCACGGTGGCAGAGGTGCAGGCCTACAACCCGAGAGCGGTGTTTGTGCCGGGCAATGTGGTGCCGGATTTCTTCCCGGGGGTGAAGGTCCAGGTGTTTCATGGGCTGGAGTGGAAAAAGAAGGGCCACTTCCGCATCCGGGGTTTCTTCGACCTCTACTGCACCCATGGACCCATCACCACCGAGCGGTTTCGCGACTTGTCGTCAAAACATGGCAGCTACTTTGAAGTAATCGAAACCGGCTGGCCCAAGATGGACCCCTATCTTGGGGGGCAGGGCCGTGCCCAAACCGAGCCTCCGACCATTGTTTATGCGCCGACCTTTTCTCCGGCGCTCACCTCGGTGCCGGACCTGTTCGAGCCGATCAAAGCGCTCAGCGCTCAGGGAGCGTTCCGCTTCGTGGTGAAGTTTCACCCCAAGATGGATCCACAATGGGTCGAGCGCTATCGCGCCCTGGAAGGCCCCCACCTGACCGTCAGCGGCGAAGGGGATTTGCTGAAGGTGTTTGGGGAGGGTGACCTGGTGCTTTCCGATACCTCCAGCGCAGTGACGGAAGCCCTGATGATGGGGCAGGTGGTGGTGACCTATCGCAACAGCCAGCCACAGGATTGCCTGATCGACTTTTCTGACCCGTCAACGCTGGCGGCTCAGTTGAGCCGGGGGCTCAATCCTTCGGCGGAGTTGAAAGCGTCCATCCGGCAGTATCTGGATCAGGTGCACCCCGGGCTGGATGGCCTGGCCAGCGAGCGGGTCCTCGACGCGGTTGAGCAGGTGATTCAAAACGGAACCCGTCCTAAACCCTGGAATCTGTTGCGAAAGTTGAAGATCCGCCGGGCGCTGGGCTATTACCGCCTCCGATGAGGCGTTAGGCTATAGGGCGATTTGGCCAGACAGAGAGTTATATGCGCATCATCACCTTTGGCACTTTCGACATGTTTCACGTCGGTCACCTCAATATTCTGGAGCGCGCCCGTGCCATGGGCAGCAGCCTGGTGGTCGGGGTCTCTTCGGACGCGCTGAACCTGGAAAAAAAGGGCCGTTATCCCATCTGCAATCAGCAGGACCGCATGCGCATCCTTTCCGCTTTGTCCTGCGTGGATGAGGTGTTTCTTGAGGAGAGCCTGGCGCTGAAGCCCGACTACATTCGTCAGCATCAGGCCGATTGTCTGGTGATGGGCGATGACTGGGCTGGCAAGTTTGATGAGCTGAAGCGCTTATGCGAAGTGCATTACCTGCCACGCACGCCTGCCATCTCAACCACCGAACTGATTGAGGTGGTTCGCTCGGTTCCGCAGCGTTAATCCCCGGCGGCCAGTTCCCGGTAAACCTTCAGGGTGGCAGCCACGCCTTGCTCAACATTGAAGTGGTCGATGACCCTCTGTCGGGCCGCTTTGCCGAAGCGCTCGGTTAACGCCCGATCCTGGTAAAGCCGGTAGATGGCGGCGGCCAGCGCTGCCGCATCACCCGGTGGCACAATCAGCCCGGTTTCCTCATCGGCCACCAGTTCTGCATTGCCCCCGGTATCCGACATCACCGCCGGTGTTCCGTAAGAGTTGGCTTCCAGAACAGCCCGGCATAACCCCTCTCGCTTCAGGGTAGGCAGTACGGTGAGGTCACAGGACGCCGCCACCTCCGGGGCGTCATTGCGCCACCCCATCGGGTGGATCTGGTCCGGACAGCCACTTTCGGCAATCATCTTCTGGATCCTGGGATCGCCAGGATCTGCGCCCACCAGCAGCAGGTGGATCTGATGACCCTGTGGCCAATGGTGAGTGGCATCCATCAGCACCTGAAGCCCTTTCCTCGGCCGCAGATTGGCGACCAATGAGAGGGTAAAGGCACCTTTTGGCAAAGCCAGGCTGGAGAGGTCGGCGGGGGGATTCTGATACCAGCTCGGGTCATGGCCCTTGTACACCGTCACCAGCTTCTGGTCGGGGTGGGAGACGTGTTGTGCCAGGTCCTGTTCGACCGCCTTAGCCACGCAGATGATTTTGTCGATGCGTGGATGAAGCATCGACAGGTAGCTGGTGGGATCCATGCGGCGGATGTTGCCGGTTTGGCCCCGGTAGGCGATCACTTTGACCGGCAGTCCGATGGCGGCGGTGGCGCCATTGCTCACCGGAGTATTGGAAAACAGGTGGAGGATCTGGATTTGGCGGGCTTTGATGACCCGACGGATGTGGGAGATGGCCTGCCAGGAGAGCTTACGTTCCAGCGGTTGGGTGATCACCTCAATGCCGTGCTCCCGGTAGTAGCCCTCGAGGATGCTGCCGGGATTGCACATCACCGTAACCGTCACTTCGCCACTTCGATGGAGGCCGGCAATCTGGGCCGCTTCGGGTCGAATCGGATTGATGTTGGCGCGGTATTCCCGCTCAATGACCAAGGCGCGGATCGGGGGCATGTCAGACCTCACAATGGATGCTGACCTTTTAACTTACTCTCCGAAAGCGCTGGGTTTCCAGTGAAAAGCTGGGCTTCTTGATGAAACCCCAGCTTTTTTTCCGGTTTTCTGACTCAGATCTGGTAGTAACGACGATACCAGTCGGCAAATCGCTGTAATCCATCCGCCAGAGAGGTGTCAGGGCTGAACCCAACGGCCTGACGCAGATTGTCGGTATCGGCGTAAGTGGTGTACACGTCACCAGGCTGCATCGGCATCATATTCAGCTCTGCTTTCACTCCCAGTGCCTGCTCCAGGGTCTGAATGAAGGTCAGCAGCTCCACCGGTTGGTGGTTGCCGATGTTGTACAGGGCGTAGGGGGCGCTGGAGCGATCCGGGCGGTCGCAGGGACGGTCGGCATCGGCAACCGGCGGCGCCTCCATCACCCGCAGAATCCCCTCCACGATGTCATCAACGTAAGTGAAGTCACGGCTCAGTTTGCCGTAGTTGTACACGTCGATGGGTTCGCCGGCGAGGATCTTCTGGGTGAATTTAAAGGCGGCCATATCCGGACGACCCCAGGGGCCGTATACGGTAAAGAAGCGCAGGCCAGTGGTCGGGATGCCGTAGAGGTGGCTGTAGGTGTGGGCCATCAGCTCGTTGGACTTTTTGGTGGCCGCGTAGAGGCTGACAGGGTGGTCCACGGCGTCCGCTTCGGCGAAGGGCACTTTCTTGTTCAGGCCATACACCGAGGAGGAGCTGGCGTAGACCAGGTGAGGCACTTTGGTCTGACGGCAGCCTTCCAGAATGGTCACCATGCCGGTCAGGTTGCTGTCGACGTAGGCCATCGGGTTGTCCAGTGAGTAACGTACGCCCGCCTGAGCGGCCAGGTGTACGACCCGGTCGAACTGATGTTGCTGGAACAGTGTCGCCATGCCGTCGCGGTCGGACAGGTCCAGCCGCACAAATTCAAACTGTGCCGATGGGGTGAGCTCGGCCAGACGGGCTTCTTTCAGGCTGACATCGTAGTAGTCGTTGAGGTTGTCCAGGCCGACCACCTGATGGCCTTGTTCGAGAAGACGCTGGCTGACGTAGAACCCGATAAAACCGGCGGCGCCGGTAACTAACACTTTCATTCTTACTCCTGAATCACACTAAGGCCACGACCGATGCCGTAGTAATGAAAACCGCGCTTGGCCAGACGGTCGGGATCATACAGGTTGCGCCCGTCAAAAATCACCGGCTGGCTAAGTTCCTGTTGAATAAAGTCAAAATCCGGGGCCCGGAAGGCCTGCCACTCGGTGCAGATCACCAGAGCATCGGCTCCCTTGAGCGCCGACTCCTTGGTGCCCATCAGCATCAGATCGTCCCGCTGGCCGAAAATGCGTTGAGTCTCCTCCATCGCTTCCGGATCGTAAGCCTGCACTGTGACACCGGCTTCCCACAAGGCGTTCAATATCACCCGGCTGGGGGCTTCGCGCATGTCATCGGTATTGGGCTTGAAGGCCAGCCCCCACAACGCAATGGTTCGGCCAGGCAGGTTATCACCAAAGTGGCGGCGGATATTGCGGACCAACACGCTCTTCTGCGCCTCGTTCACGCGCTCTACCGCTTTCAGGATCCAGGCATCGTGGCCGATGCTGTCGGCGGTGCGGATCAGCGCCTGGACGTCTTTCGGAAAGCAGGAGCCACCGTAACCGCAGCCCGGATAGATAAAGTGGTAGCCGATACGGGGATCGGAGCCGATACCGCGACGCACCGCTTCAATGTCGGCCCCCAGTTTTTCCGCGAGATTGGCCATTTCGTTCATAAAGGAGATCTTGGTGGCCAGCATGCAGTTGGCGGCGTACTTGGTCAGTTCGGCGCTGCGCACGTCCATCACCACTGTCCGGTCCTGCTGGCGGTTGAAGGGCTCGTAAAGCTCGCGCATGACGTCAATGGCTTCATCGCTGTCGCTGCCGATCACGATACGGTCCGGGCGCATGCAATCGCTGACCGCCGCTCCCTCCTTCAGGAATTCCGGATTGGACACCACATGGAACGCCAGGCTCAGACCACGCTCCGACAACACCGATGCGATGCGGGCTTTAACCTTGTCTGCGGTGCCCACGGGGACGGTGGATTTGTCCACCACCACTTTGGCGGACTCCATATGGCGGGCGATGGTTTCGGCAACGGCCAGAACATACTGGAGGTCGGCGCTGCCGTCTTCATCCGGAGGGGTGCCCACTGCGATAAACTGGACCTGCCCGTGATGGACACCCTTTGCGGCGTCCGTGGTAAACGTCAGTCGACCGGCATCGTAATTGTGCCTGACCATGGGCTCCAGACCGGGCTCATAGATCGGGATGAGGCCCTGGTTCAGTCGGTCTATCTTGGCCTGGTCCACATCGACGCAACACACATCGTGACCGACCTCTGCCAAAACGGTGGCTTGCACCAGGCCGACATAGCCCACGCCAAATACAGTGACTTTCATTCTCTGAGGTCCCTCACGGCAGTGATATCAAACTGAATGCGGTTGAATAAACAGTATATGCCGTGATTTCAGCGGTTTTGTGGCAACGCCCGATTTAATGCATCGATCACTTGCTCGATGGAGATGTGGCTCATCAGGCCGTGGCCTTTGGCTCGAACGCCCCAGGGCAGCTCAGCCAGGGGACGGCGGTGCTGAGCCTCGATGTGGGTTTGATAGCAGGACACGATGGTGGCTTGCTGACCATACGGCCCGGTTCGGGCGGGATTGGAGTGGGCCATCAATGCCACCACGGGTGTGCCCTGGGTGACCGCCATATGAGCGGGGCCGGTGTCCGGTGCCAGCACCAGATCGGCCCTTTGAATCAGCGCCAACAGACCCTTCAGGCTGGTCTGGCCCACCAGGTTAGGCAGCGGCGTGGCGGCAGCGGCAAGAATGGCGCTGGCCAGTTCATGCTCCTGTTTCGCGGGGCCACCACAGAGCAGGACCTGATAGCCCTTTGCGACCAGGTGATCCGCTACGGCGGCGTATCGCTCGGGCAGCCAGTTGCGCTCGGTCTTGCTGGCAGAGGCGCAGATCAGCACCGTCGGGGTGTGCTCCGGGATCCGCTGGCGAGCGAAGGCCAGATCGGCATCCGACAGCGGCATCGTCCATTGCGGCACGGTATCGGTGACACCAACCGTTCGGGCAAACTCCATAAAGCCATCGAGGACATGGGGTTGCGGCTGAGGGGCGATACGATGATTGGTAAACAACCACTGCCCCTCTTTGGCCCGGGCCCGATCAAAACCAACTTTGACCCGGGCTTTAATGCCCAGGGAGGCTGCGGATGCCCGCAGCGCCACCTGCATATGCAGCAGCACATCAAAGTGTCGGTGTCTGAGGCGGTGCCAGAGTTCGCGGTATCCCTTCAGCCCTTTGCGTTTGTCGAAGACCACCAATTCGACGCCGGGGAGTCCATCCAACAGGGCCGCTTCGATTTTTCCGACCACCCAGGTGATGTGGGTGTCGGGGTGGCGGCGCTGGATCGCCTGTACCGCCGCGACGGCATGACAAACATCCCCAATGGCAGAGAGGCGCAGTATGCAGAGCTGTTTCGGGGCGGTGAGCGGGAGGGCGGTCGTGGACATTCCGGGCCAAAATTTGCCGAGGTGGGGCAAGTGTAAATAAAATGGCCGGCTTCTACCAAGGAAAAGCCCATGAAGATCCTAAGCTTCCCCCCTCATCGAGTCTATCTGGCCCCTGATGCCCCCGCGATGCTCAATGCCGATTGGTTTGAGCCAGGCTGGTTGTCTGCTCAGAACTGGGTGACCGGAAGTTCAGACAGCTCCGGACGCAATCCGGCCTGGTTCTTTCAACAGGACGGGCAGACTTACGTGTTGCGCCATTACTGGCGTGGCGGGCTGCCGGGCAAGGTATTCAGGGATGGCTATCTCTATCTGGGCGAGCGGCGGTCCCGACCCTGGCAGGAGCTGGAATTGATGGTCGCGCTGAAGGAGAAAGGGCTGCCAGTCGCAACCCCAATTGCTGCCCGGTTGACCCGAGCCGGGCTGAATTACCGTGCGGATCTGATTACCGTGATGATTCCAGACAGCCGGGATCTGGTTAAGGTACTGAGCGCAGGGCGGATGAGTCTGGAACAGTGGCAGGCGCTGGGGCGCGTGCTGGCCCGTTTTCACAATGCCGGCGTGTACCACGCGGATCTGAACGCCCGCAATGTCCTGCTGAGTCACGGCGCGTTCTACCTGATCGACTTTGATCGCGGCGAGCTGAAAACGCCACAAGCGGGTTGGCAGCAAGCCAATATGGCGCGACTGCACCGCTCCCTGCTCAAAGAGCAGGGGCGGGTAGACGGATTGCAGTATGACGATGCCACCGATTGGGCGGCGTTGATGGCGGGTTACAGCAGCGAACTGGCCAGCGCTAGCTGACGCTCAGTGGCGCCGCGGTTGGTGTCGACGACACGCTGGCCCTGATGGCCCATCTGCTCGGCCTGATTGCGCAGGGAGAGCAGATGCTCCAGTTGGTCCGCCAGCTCATCGGCATTATTCACCAACGCCATGCCGCCAGACTGCAACAGGGCCTGGCCAATCTCTTGAAAATTAAAGAAATGTGGACCCATCAGAACCGGCTTGGCCAGCGCGGCCGGCTCAAGCGGATTGTGCCCGCCACGGTCAATCAGGCTGCCACCGACAAAGGCCGCATCGGCCAGGCCATACAGGGTCAGCAGTTCCCCCATGGTGTCACCAATGATCACCTGAACCGCTTCATCGACTGCATCGCCAGCGCTGCGACGGGCGGTCGAGAAGCCCGCTTCGCGTGCCAGCGCTTCGGCGTGATCAAACTGCTCCGGGTGACGGGGCACCAGCAGTAACAGCAGGTCAGGATGGAAGCGTAAGAGCGCCCGATGGGCGGACAGAGCCTGCTCAAACTCACCGGGGTGGGTGGACCCGGCACACCAGATTTTGCGGCTGCCAAACCCGGCTTCCCGGGCATTTTTCAGATCGCCCAACTGGGCGTGGCTTAAATCGAGATCGAATTTCAGGCTGCCGCAGATGGTCAGCTTGGCCGGGTCCAGCCCCAAGGTAACCAGTCGAGCACCGTCATCCGCGCTCTGGGCCGCGACGGCATCCAGCTGCGCCAGCATGGGACGGGTCAGTCGGCGGAAGCGGGCATAACCCCTGGCGCTGCGCTCCGACATCCGGGCGTTGGAGAGCATTACCGGCACCTGGCGCTTGTGGCATTGGTTCACCAGGTTGGGCCACAACTCGGTTTCCATCAACACCACCAGGGCCGGCTTAATCCGCTTGATGAATCGGGCCGTGGCGAAAGGCAGGTCCAGCGGCAGATAACAGTGGCTGACTTCGTCACCAAAGCGCTGGCGCACCTGTTCAGAGCCGCTGGGGGTAAAAGAGGTCACCAGAATGGGTTTGTCCGGATAGCGGGTTTTCAGCGCCTTGATCAGCGGCACCGCCGCCAGGGTCTCTCCCATGGAGGCGCAGTGAACCACGATGGCGTCAGTGACGTCGGGCAGGGTCAGCCCCAGTCTTTCTCCCCATCGCTGGCGGTACTCCGGCGTCTTGCGGCTGCGCCAGAGCAGATAGAGCAGGATCAGGGGTAGAAGCAGGGTCAGCACCAGGCTGTAGAGCAGGCGATTCATTGCAGGTCCAGGTGGGTATTTGGGTTGATGATAGGGAAGGGGCGAGGGGCTTTCAAATGCTAACGGATTGTAACGCCGAGATCCCTTGCTTACGGTTCAGCCATTGGCCTGCTTAGGAGGCAATGCTAATCTACCGGCCATCGTAGGTACGGGTGACAGTATGAAAACCAAAGATCGCATCATTGAGGCCAGTTGCGAGCTCTTTAATGAGCACGGCGAACGGGCCGTCACCACCAACCATATTGCCGCACATCTGGGCATCAGCCCGGGCAACCTCTATTACCACTTCCGCAATAAAGAGCAGATCATCCGGGCCTTGTTCGCCCAGTATGAAGCCTACCTGGAAGAGGCGTATGGGCCGAGTGATGACCAGACGGCGTTTGGTGTGATGCAGCGGTACCTGGACGGCATGTTCAAGGGGATGTGGCGATTCCGCTTTTTATACGCCAGCCTGCCGGAGATTCTGGCCCGGGATCCGGAGCTCCATAAGCGCTATCTTCAGGCCCACCATCGGGTTCTGGAGACCGCCACCAGCAGCCTGAGAATGTTGAAGGCTCAGGGCATGATGGTGATCGATGAGGCGTACCTTGAGGAGTTTGCCCAAAGCATCAAGATGGTGGTGACGTTCTGGATCAGCCACCTCTACACTCAGGCACTGGATAAGCCCATTACCGAACAGGGCGTCTCTCAGGGGGTGCTTCAGATCCTGGCGCTGTTCCACGGTTACATCGCGGAACCGGCCCGCCAAGACTTCGAGCGTCTGGTGGCCCATTACCGGGCATTGGCCCACGAATAACCTGGTCTCGTCGGGCCAGTATCCGACGGGCTGCAATCCCCTGCGGTGGCGGCTAAAATGTGCGCCATTCCAGCATCAAGCAACTATAACAACGAGACGGACCCATAGGAGACAGCATGTCCACTTCCGCCTTTTACCAGCAGATCCGCGACCAGCTTGAGCAGGTCAAAGCGGACGGCCTGTACAAGAACGAGCGGGTGATCATCACCGCGCAGCAGGCAGCCATCAAAGTGGCCAGCGGCGATCAGGTCATCAACTTCTGCGCCAATAACTACCTCGGCCTGGCCAACCACCCCGCGTTGATCGATGCGGCGAAGGCGGGTCTGGACGATCATGGCTTTGGTATGGCCTCCGTGCGCTTTATCTGTGGCACCCAGGACATCCACAAAACCCTGGAGCAGAAACTGTCCGAGTTTCTGGGTATGGAAGACACCATCCTCTACTCCTCTTGTTTTGATGCCAACGCCGGTCTGTTCGAAACCCTGCTGGGCCCGGAAGACGCCATCGTCTCCGATGCGCTGAACCACGCTTCCATCATTGATGGCGTGCGTCTGTGCAAAGCCAAGCGTTTCCGCTACGCCAACAACAACATGGCTGAGCTGGAAACCTGCCTGCAGCAGGCTCGTGAAGCGGGTGCCCGCAATATTCTGATCGCGACTGACGGCGTGTTCTCCATGGATGGCGTGATTGCCAACCTGCAGGCGGTTTGCGACCTGGCCGATCAGTACGGCGCGCTGGTGATGGTGGACGACTCCCACGCGGTCGGCTTTGTCGGCGAAGGTGGCCGCGGTACTCACGAATACTGCCAGGTCATGGATCGCGTCGACATCATCACCGGCACTCTGGGCAAGGCTCTGGGTGGCGCTTCCGGCGGTTTCACTTCCGGTAAGAAAGAGGTGATCGACTGGCTGCGTCAACGTTCTCGCCCTTACCTGTTCTCCAACTCCCTGGCCCCGGCCATCGTGTCGGCATCCATTCAGGTGCTGGACATGATGAAAGAGGGCGATGCCCTGCGTGCCCAGCTGTGGGACAACGCCGCTTACTTCCGTGAGCAGATGAGCGCCGCAGGCTTTACCCTGGCCGGTGCTGACCACGCCATCATCCCGGTGATGATTGGCGATGCCGCATTGGCGTCCGAATTCGCTGACCGCGTGCTGGCGGAAGGCATCTACGTGATCGGCTTCTCCTTCCCGGTGGTGCCGAAAGGCCAGGCCCGTATCCGTACTCAGATGTCCGCCGCACACACCCGTGAGCAGCTGGACAAGGCCATTGAAGCCTTTACCCGCATCGGTAAAGAGCTGGGGATCATTTAAGAGATACCGCCATGAAAGCACTCTCCAAGCTGCACCCGGAAAAAGGGATCTGGATGGTGGATGCGCCCAAGCCTGAGCTGGGCCACAACGACCTGCTTATCAAGATCAAAAAAACCGCCATCTGTGGCACCGACATGCACATCTACAACTGGGATGAGTGGTCACAAAAGACCATCCCGGTGCCGATGGTTGTCGGCCATGAGTACGTTGGTGAAGTGGTGGCCATTGGCCAGGAAGTCCGCGGCTTTTCCGTGGGAGACCGGGTATCCGGTGAAGGCCACATCACCTGTGGCCACTGCCGCAACTGTCGCGGTGGCCGCACTCATCTGTGTCGTAACACCACGGGTGTGGGCGTTAACCGCGAAGGCTCCTTCGCGGAGTATCTGGTGATCCCGGCGTTTAATGCCTTCAAGATCCCCGATGATATCTCCGACGATCTGGCGTCCATCTTCGACCCCTTCGGCAACGCCGTGCATACCGCACTGTCTTTCGATCTGGTGGGTGAAGATGTGCTGATCACCGGTGCCGGTCCGATCGGCATTATGGCAGCGGCCGTTTGTAAACATGTCGGTGCCCGTCACGTGGTGATCACCGATGTGAACGAATACCGCCTGGACCTGGCCCGTAAAATGGGCGCCACCCGCGCGGTCAACGTGATGAATGAGAAGCTGGAAGACGTGATGGCCGAGTTGGGCATGACCGAAGGCTTCGACGTTGGCCTGGAGATGTCCGGCGTGCCTTCCGCATTCAACAGCATGCTGGAAACCATGAACCACGGCGGCAAGATTGCCATGCTGGGCATTCCGCCTTCCAGCATGGGCGTGGACTGGAATCAGGTGATTTTCAAAGGTCTGGTGATCAAAGGGATCTACGGCCGCGAAATGTTCGAGACCTGGTACAAAATGGCCAGCCTGCTGCAGTCTGGCCTGGACATCAGCCCCATCATCACCCATCGCTTCCACATCGATGAATTCCAGCAGGGCTTCGATGTGATGGGCTCCGGCTCTTCCGGCAAAGTGATCCTCAGCTGGGACTGAACCACCGGTTAAACGTTAAAAACGCTCCCGTAATGGGAGCGTTTTTTGTTTTTGTAACGCCGGTTTAATCTGGGTTGATGTTGTGTAAAGATGCGCAAAGTTTTGAACGCCTTACTGTTGAAGTCGTCCAACTCGACAAGCCAACATCACTGGAATGACAATGCGCCGTATCGCCCTGATTTTGATGCTGATTGTGTTCAGCCAGACCGCCCTGGCGGGTCTGGGGGAGCACCGTCCTCATCTGGCGGGGTCTGCAGAGCATGTCGAGATGGCTGACCATCAGCATCTCGAGCTGGCTGAAGGCGAAACTGCGGAGTATGGCGACCTCTGTCTGCATTGCCATTGTCATGGTGGCCAGAGCGGGCTGGTCAGCGTCATCGCTTTGCCTTCCGCCTGTCCGGACAGCGCCGATTTCCACTGGCTGGCCAGTTACCAGCCGCCTTTCGAGTTACCCCTCTCTCCCCCTCCGATTGCCTAATCCTGCTGCTCCCTGAGTGGGCCTGACCGGCCTGACCCTCATATTTCTGCAGGACAGATAACATGCACAACCGATTTCGTGCGGTAGCGCTGGCGCTGGGTTTGACCCTGCCTGCGCTCGCCACGGCGACGGACAATACGCCCGTTGCGTCAGAAAAGATCCTGGCTCAGCTCGACAACCTGCCACGGATCCAGATGGAGGCTGCCCGCCTCAAACAGCAGCAACTGGCCGTCGACACCGCCAGCCAGGCGCTCTACAACCCGGAGCTGGGTCTGGACGCCGAGAACCTCGGCAGCAGCGAAAGCGACATTGAGTACACCTTAACGTTAAGCCAGGGCTATGACCGGGGCGATAAACGTGGCCTTCAGCGGCGAGAGTCCGAGTTGTCGGCTCAGATAGCGCTGGCCGATTATGGCCTGCTGCGAAACCAGCAGCTGGCGGCGATGTTGACCGCCTGGGTCGAACTGGATCTGGCGCGCCGGCTGGATCAATTCACCGCACAGGCTCAACAGCGCACCGAAGCGATGCTGGTGCTGGCGGAACGGATGGTGGCGGTTGGTGAGATTGCCCGGCTGGACCAGCAGTTGCTCCAACTGGAGCTGGCTCGTCTGACCGGCGAGCGCCTTGTCTCCCGGCAAGGGGTCATCGAAGCTCTGGCTAGCATGAAGCTGCTGGGTGGTGATGCCCTGGTCAGTCTCGCCGATGAAACGCCCCTGTTACCGGCTGATCTGACCTTGCCTGAGTCGCAGCGGATGGCGCGGCTTCCTGCCCTTAAGCCCGCCTATCTGGCGGTCAAACAACGTCGTGCCACCTATGCCCTGCGCCAGCAACAGGCGAAAGCGGATCCCAGCTTTTCCGTCGGCGCTAAAACCGATGGCCAGGATCAGAGTCTGGCTCTGGGCATCGCCGTCCCCCTCAATCTGCGCAATCGCTATCAGGGCGAAGTGGCGGAAGCCAATCAGGCCATCATCGTCGCCGAGCAGGCTTATCTGACCGCAGAGCGAGAGCTGATGATCGAGCTGGACGCGCTCAGTCAGTCGCTGGCGTTACTGCAGCAAGGACAGCGCCAGTGGCAACGCCTCGCCAGCGCGCCCCTTAAGGAAAGTCAGTCGTTGCTGGAGCGGCAGTGGCGGGGGGGCGAAATCGCCACCACCAGCTACCTGCAATCGCAACAGCAACTGACCGATACCCAGGCCAGTGGTGCCGAACTGGAGGCGGCACAACGCCGGGCCTGGCTGGCCCTGATGGCCGCCCGCGGCGAACTGGAAATCTGGCTGAGCCAACAAGCGCAAACCACACCGATTGAGGGATAACCATGAGCAAACTTATTACTCCCATCGCCCTCGCGGTGATGACGCTTCTGTCCACGACCGGCCTGGCTTGGGCGGGTGACGACCATCAACACAGTGCTGCCGGACACGCAGAAGAGCGCCCGACTCAACACATTGAGTCCACCGAGCATCGTCACGATGAGTCGGAGCCCGATACGCATTCCGACGAAGCGCCGGATGCCCATGGCGATGCGGATGAATCGGAAACGGAGGGGGGATTAACGCTGGGTTCCGCCCAACGTGCCTCTGCCGGCATTCATGCGGTTGCCATTCAGCTGACTGAATTCCGCTTTGAGGGGCGGGCGCCGGCGCAACTGGTGGCTGATCCCTCCCGCACCCAGCAAATCTCCCTGCCGGTGGGAGTGCGCATTACCGAGCGTCTGGTCAATGCCGGCGCTGAAGTGACCGCTGGGCAACCCTTGTTCCGTCTGGCTTCCAGCGAGATTGCTGCCGCGCAGGGGGATTACCTGCTGGCGCTGGCGGAATGGCAGCGGGTGGAACAGTTGGGTGCCAAAGCGGTGGCGGCCAGTCGTTTTCAGCAGGCCCGGATTGACGTTCAAACCCGACGTCTGGATCTGGTGACACTGGGCATGACGCCCACTCAGATTGCGGGCCTGTCCAACCCCAACGCGACGTTGGGCGGTTTTACGTTTCTGGCGCCGATTGCGGGCACGGTGCAACAGGACAACCTGGTGCTGGGGCTGAATCTTGATGCCAACGTGGTGCTGATGCAGCTGTCCGACGAATCCGAATTGTGGCTGGAGGCCCAGGTTCGCCCCGGACTGATTGGCCAGGTGGTGCTGGGCGATAACGTGGCGATTGAAGCTGGCGGCCTGCGCTACCAGGCAACGGTGATTGGCCGTGATCATCAGTTGGACCCGCAAACCCGCACCGAAACCGTCCGACTCTCGCTGAAAAACCCTCAGCACCGGCTCCATGTCGGTGAGTTTGCGACCGCCTACTTCGTGCAAAGTGCGCATCAGGGCGTGGTGTTGCCGGACAGCGCGCTGGTGCGTGGCCCGGATGGCGACTGGGCGGTGTTTGTGCAGGACGGCGAACAGTTTGAAGCGGTTGAAGTCGAGGTTCTGCGCAGTCAGCGTGGGCAAAATCTGGTGGCGGGCCTGAAAGCGGGCCAGCAGGTGGTGGTGGAAGGAGCGTTCTTCCTCAATTCGGAACAGGCCAAGTCCGGTTTCGATATCCACAACCATTAAGGGGGCGCCATGCTGGATAAATTAACGAGTTGGGCGGTCAGTCAGCGCCTGTTTGTGGTACTGGCGTTGCTGGGCGCATTGGTGGGAGCGATTCTGCTGTTGCCAAGGCTGGCGCTGGATGCCTTTCCGGATGTCACCAATGTTCAGGTGGATATCAATACGGCCGCAGCCGGGCTGGCGGCGGAAGAGGTGGAGCAGTTGATCACCTACCCGCTTGAGTCCGCGATGTATTCTCTCCCGGGCGTCACCCAGGTGCGTTCGCTGTCCCGGACCGGCCTGTCGATGGTCACCGTGGTGTTTGAAGAGGGCACGGACGTCTACTTTGCCCGTCAGTTGGTTCAGGGGCAGTTGCAGGAAGCACGTGAAGCGATCCCTGAGGGCGTAGGGACACCGGAAATGGGCCCGAATACTTCGGGTCTGGGTCAGGTTTATCAGTACCTGCTGCGCGCCGAGCCCGGCAGTGATTATGACGTGATGGCCCTTCGCAGCCTCAACGACACCCTGGTTAAGCGGATGCTGATGCCGGTCGATGGGGTGACCGACGTGCTCTCTTTTGGCGGGGAAGTCAGGCAGTACCAGGTTCGCGTTGATCCGGACAAACTGCTGGCCTATGGCCTCGACCTGACCAATCTGACCGAAGCATTGAGTGCCAATAATCGCAATACCGGTGGCTGGTTTATGCCGCGTGGACAGGAGCAGTTTGTGGTGCGGGGTTATGGCTTCATCCCCGCAGGTGAAGCGGGCCTGGACGCGATCCGAAATCTGCCGCTGACGACCATCGAAGGCACGCCGATCACCGTCGAACAGGTTGCCAGCGTGGGCTTCGGAGCCGAGATCCGGGTGGGCGCGGTATCGATGACCCGCCGTGGCGTCGATGGTCAGCCGGAGGTGCTGGGTGAAGTGGTGTCCGGAGTGGTGCTGAAACGGATGGGCGCCAACACCAAGATCACCATTGATGAGATCAAGGCCCGGTTGCCCCGGATCCAGGCAGCCCTGCCGGATGGGGTGGTGTTTGAGCCTTACTACGACAATGCCGATCTGGTGGCCAGGGCGGTGAAAACCGTCAGCGATGCGCTGACCATCGCTTTTATGTTGATCGTGGTGATCCTGGCGCTGTTCCTGCTGAATCTGCGCGCGACGGTACTGGTATTGCTCTCCATTCCCGTGGCCATTGGCCTGGCACTGATGGTGATGGCCTATCTGGGCTTGTCTGCCAACCTGATGTCGTTGGGTGGCCTGGCTGTGGCCATCGGTATGCTGGTGGATGGCTCGGTGGTGATGGTGGAGAACATCTTCAAGCACCTCAACGGCAAAAGCGGCAACAGCCGTGAGTTGATCAAGCGGGCCGCCCGGGAAGTGGCGCGCCCGGTGTTCTTCGCCACCGGCATCATCATTCTGGTGTTTGCACCGCTGTTCACGCTGGAAGGGGTGGAAGGCAAGTTGTTTCAGCCGATGGCGGTCAGCATCATTCTGGCGATGGTGGCGGCCTTGGTTACCGCTCTGGTGGTGGTTCCGGCACTCGCGTCCTACCTGTTTCCAGCAGGGGTAAAAGAGCGTCCCAGCCCGGTTCTGCAACCGATTGAGCGCGGCTATCGGGCACTGTTGGCTCCGGTGATCAACAAGCCGAAATCGGTACTGCTGGCGTCTGCCGTGCTGCTGGCGGCAACGGCCCTGGTGATCCCCCGGTTGGGCACGGAGTTCGTGCCGGAGCTGGAAGAGGGCACCATCAATATCCGGGTCACTCTGGCACCCACCGCCAGTCTCGACACCTCACTGACCGTGGCCCCGAAGCTGGAGGCAATTCTGCTGGAGTTTCCCGAAGTGGAGTACGCCCTGTCCCGGGTAGGGGCGGCCGAGCTCGGTGGTGACCCGGAACCGATCAACAACATCGAAATCTACGTCGGGCTGAAGCCTGTGGAAGCCTGGACCTCGGCACCGGATCGGTTTGCGCTGCAAGCCTTGATGGAGGAGCGTCTGTCGGTTCACCCGGGTTTGCTGTTCACCTTCTCTCAGCCGATTGCCACGCGGGTGGATGAGCTGCTGTCCGGGGTGCGTGCTCAGCTGGCGATCAAGCTGTTCGGACCGGATTTGGATGTGCTGTCGGAGAAAGGCGCCGAGATCGAGGCGCTGGTGAAGGCGGTGCCGGGGGCCACTGACGTTGCACTGGAGCAGATCAGTGGCGAACTGCAGCTGGTTGTGCGTCCCAATCGTGAAGCCTTGTCCCGCTATGGGATGACCGTGGATCAGGTCCTGCAGGTGGTCTCTGATGGTATTGGCGGTGTCGCTGCGGGGCAGGTTATCGACGGCAATGCCCGCTACGACATCCTGGTTCGATATCAGAAGGCGTTCCGGGAAAGCCCCGATTCAGTGGCCGACCTGATGCTGCGCAGCCCTTCGGGGGCGCTGGTTCGATTGGGCGATGTGGCCACCATCGCTATGGAATCCGCGCCACCAAACATCCGCCGTGATGACGTGCAGCGGCGGGTGGTCGTGCAAGCCAACGTTGTGGGGCGGGACATGGGCTCGGTGGTCACTGAAATCGATGACCGCATCGCGTCAGAGGCGGCGCTGCCTGCGGGCTATGCGGTGCAGATTGGCGGCCAGTATGAAAGCCAGCAGCGTGCGCAGAAACGTCTGGCGATCGTGGTGCCCATCTCCGTGGCTCTGATTGCGCTGCTGCTCTATTTCGCGTTTGGCTCTGTCCGGCAGGCGGTGCTGGTGATGGCCAACGTGCCGCTGGCGTTGATTGGTGGGGTGATGAGTCTCTGGCTGACCGGTACCTATCTGTCGGTGCCTTCGTCGATCGGATTCATCACCCTGTTTGGGGTGGCCGTGCTCAACGGCGTGGTGCTGGTGGATGCCATCAACCATCGCATCCAGAACGGCGAATCGGTGGAGTCCGCCACCTTTGAAGGGGCAATCAGCCGCCTGCGTCCGGTATTGATGACGGCACTGACGTCCGCCCTGGGGCTTATCCCGGTGCTGCTCTCCAGCGGAGTGGGTTCCGAAGTTCAGAGGCCGCTGGCGATGGTGATCATCGGTGGCCTGTTGACGTCGACGGCATTGACCCTGCTGGTTCTGCCCACACTCTATCGACGATTTCCTCCGGTTAAATAACGCGTTAAGCCAGTTTGGTGGTGTGTACTGGTCAGGTCTTGCCTAACATTACTGACCAACTACCGCCTCCGGCCCCCGGTATTCCCCGGGGGCTTTTTTGGTTTCAGTCGTCCGTTATTGCCGGCACGTACGGTTGTCGGGGGGATTTCTGGTTGGGATTTGGTACTCCGAGGCGGAGTCAGTACACTGAAACCTCGTTGTAGATAGGAATAGATATGAGTCAGTACCAGTGTCTGCCCCTGGCCCGGTTTGATCTCCTGGCCGCCGAACAGCCCGTTCAGATCGTCGATATTCGTGACCCCAATGCGTTTGCCGCTGGCCACATCCCCGGCGCTGTCCACCTGCACAATGGCAACCTGGCCGAATTCGTCCTCAATGCCGAGTTTGATCAGCCTTTGGTGGTGTGCTGTTACCACGGCATCTCCAGTCAGCCAGCCGCCGCCTACCTGGCGGAGCAAGGCTTTGAAGAGGTGTACAGCCTGGATGGTGGCTACGAAGGCTACGCCAAAGCCAAAGGGCTGATCACTTCATGATGGAAGTCGGTGTTCTGGGGGACCCCCGCGCCGGCCAGGCGTTGGTGGACTACCTGCGTGGTCAGGGTATTTCTGCTTCCTTGCAGGGGGCTGAGGACGGCTATGCGGTGATGGTGGAAGCCGAGCACTACCATCGTGGCCGCGAGGAGTTTGAGCGCTTCGTTGCCGACCCCTACAACAAACGCTATATGGCGGCGTCCTGGGAGTCCGGCGATGCCCGGGTGCGCTTCCAGTACGGCGGTGCCGGCAGTCTGTGGCGCAGTTTTGTCAGCGGTGCTGGCCCACTGACTCTGTCCCTGTTTTCGGTCGTGGCGGCCATCTGGGTGTTCTGGAACCTGGGTTTTGATCAATTGATCTTCAACTGGACCCACTTCTTTCCCAGTTGGGATGCCATGGGCTCAGGCCAGTGGTGGCGCTTCTTTACCCCATCGCTGATCCACTTCTCCGCCATGCACGTGATCTTCAATCTGCTCTGGTGGTGGTATCTCGGCGGGCGAATTGAGCGGGCGCGGGGCACCGGGACTTTGCTGGTTCTGTTGCTGGTTGCCGGCACTTTGCCCAACCTGGCGCAGTTTGCCTTTACCGGGCCCAATTTTGGCGGATTGTCCGGGGTGGTTTACGCTCTGGTCGGGTACTGTTGGATCAGTGGTCGCCTGAACCCGCAGTCGTCACTGGCGCTGCCACCGGCTTACGTTGGCTTCCTGCTGCTCTGGTTGGTGATGGGTTTTACGGGCTTTATGAACATGGCCAACGCGGCGCACCTGGGAGGCTTGTTGGTGGGCATGGGTCAGGCGGTGTTTGACCGCAGCCGTCGCTAATTGCAACGCCCGGGTTTTGGCCCGGGCGTTGTTGTTTCAGTCGTAGAGGTAACGGGTAAACAGGAGATTCGCCACCAGGGGCTGGCCCACTTCCTGCGTCAGCAACGCGTTCACCGTTTCAAAACAGTCGCGCCGGATCTCTTCCCGCCCACTCAGTGATTTGATCTTCTCTTCCGGTTGCTGGCCCAGAATCTCGACGATGGTGGCGCGGATCAACGGCGCATGATGTTCAACCTGCTCGACGGTATCCGCGTCTTTCAGCATCAGTTCGACACTGACGCGGACGTAACCCAGCCGTTTGCGCGGGGAGATGTAGTTGGTGACGATCTCAGGTTCCAGACCGTAATAGCCATAGTTGTCGTGAGCAATGGCGCCGTTGTCCGTGGCGGCCAGGGTCGGCCAGGTCGTCAGCATCATCCCCAGTATTAGCATCCATCTTACTGTTTTCATTATTACATTCTGCTGTCGGATTCTGATGGGTATAGTAGCGTAAATTCGTCTGAATCGCGTCATCTTGGTTTGTCCGTGGTTTTTGCTACCATGGGCGGCAGTGAAGCCCACAGGAGTCCCAGATGCAGGCCCTTTTTGCCGACATGGAGCAACCGCTTCCGCCGGCCCTGGCCAGTTGGTTGCAGGACAGAAATTCTCTGACCCTAAGGTTGAAAACACAGTGCCGCCGATTTGAGGTGAAGCTGCTGGGTGAGTGGCGTGGTCCTGCGGATGAAGATGGGCCAGGCTGGCGTCTGGGCGATGCTTTGTGGCATCGGGAAGTGTTGCTGCTGCTGGATGGCGTGCCTTGGGTGTATGCGCTGACCGAAGTGCCTCTGGCCACCTTTGCGGCGGGCGACATCGACTTTCAGGGCTTGGGCGACCGCCCTTTGGGGGAGCTGCTGTTCACCAACGACGCGCTGAATCGTGGCAAGTTGCTGATTACCAGGCATGACCGCCACAGCCGCGCCGGTGAGCTGGCGATGGAGCTTGGCCAGGCTTACCACCATCCGCTGTGGGGACGCAGCCGTCACTTTACCCTGTCCGGGCGTCCGCTCCGGGTTAATGAGATCTTTCTGCCAGCGGCGGAAACGGCCCTCGGCGGCGCGTAACTCCTTTCCTATCTTCATGACCAGAAAGCAAAAACCTTCCTCCCGGAGGAGGGTTTTTGGTTCCGTGATCCTGGCCTCGTTGCCGGGGATCCACGTTGGAATTTTGCGAACTTTCCGTCACACTGACGGTCAAGATGGATATGAAAATTACCGCCATGCGACTGCTCAGTACTCTAATGCTGATTGTCGCCCTGATCAGTCAGGGTGCGGTGGCGCGTGTCCATCTGATGCCGGAGATGTCGCCGGCAGAGATGTCCGCCATGCACCAGCATCATGAAATGGCGGCGGAGTCTCATGGCAATCCTTCCCACTGCGCTGCCGAAATGGTCACTCAGCATGACTGCTGTGATGATGCGGCAGTGGCGATGATGGATTGCCACGATGCCAAAGCGCCCTGCAATGGCGAATGCGGCCACTGCAAAGTGTTCAGCCCTGCAGGCGTAGCCCTGCTGACCACTGCCCTGCAGCCGGTGCAACCCTCCCCTGAGCGCGCTCTGCCTCAGCCCAAGTTTTTCCACTCTGTGGCCCTGTCTCAGGACAGCAAGCCGCCCATAGCCTGATCACCCATTCATACCCGCGATCCCAGACGACTTTGACAACCGTCTGAAAACACCGATCCCCGCATCTGCGTGGACGCGGGGATCACCGGCCAACAAGGCCAAGATTGAATGAATTTGGAGTGATCCATGTACAAGCTGTACTCCCGTGCCGTGGCGGTATTCGCCGTAGCCGTATCCCTGACTCTGTCTCCGCTGGCACTGGCCAATATGGCCCACCATGAGGGCCATGCCTCTCATCATGCAGCGGAAGCGAAATCCTGCCCCCATGGCAAACAGGATGGCCAGCACAAAGGCTGCTGTGGCCAGGCCAAAGGCGATGCGTGTCCTCATGCTGGTAAAGGCCACGGCAAACACCACGGAGACACCCATGCCTGCCCGATGCACCCGAAAGTGACCGGCGTAGCCGGCGACGACTGCCCCAAGTGCGGTATGAAGCTGGAGCAGGTGGCCCAGGCGGATTCCCATGCCTGTCCGATGCACCCCAAAGTAACCGGTGTGGCCGGTGATGACTGCCCCAAGTGCGGCATGAAACTGGAGCAGGTGGCTCAGGCGGATACCCACGTTTGCCCGATGCACCCCAAGGTCACCGGTGTCGCTGGCGATGATTGCCCGAAGTGCGGCATGAAGCTTGAAGCGATGAAAGGTCAGGGCGGTCACGCCCACCACGGCCACCACTAAAACAGGAGGGAGCCTGTCATGTGCACTAAATGCTCATGTGGCGGCCAGGACCGCCAAACCAAACGGAAAACCCAGGTTGCCACTGCCATCGTGGTGGCGCTGGCGTTGACCCCTGTGATCTGGACTCTGGCTCACGCCGCACCGGGACAGGCTCCCCAGAGCACTGAAGTTTCTGCGGTGGCTGCGGCCCATACCCATGCCTGTCCGATGCACCCGGAAGAGACCGGTATGGAGGGCGACCGCTGCCCCATCTGCAATATGTTCCTGACCGAAGTGGACAGCCACGCTGGTCACGACGCCACTCATGCCCATGCCTGTCCGATGCACCCGGAAGAGACCGGCATGGAGGGCTACCGTTGCGCCATCTGCAACATGTTCCTGACCGAGGTGGACAGCCATGCCGGCCATGACGCGACGCACACTCATGCCTGTCCGATGCATCCGGAAGAGACCGGCATGGAGGGCGACCGTTGCCCCATCTGCAACATGTTCCTGACCGAGGTGGAGGAAGAGGAGGAGACCGATCCTCACGCCGGCCACACCTTGCAGTTGGACCCGTTGCCTCCGGCACCAGCGCTTGAGCAGGCCAGCAGTGGCGGCGAAGCCACCATCAAGTACGTCTGTCCCATGCATCCGCAAATCGTCTCCGACGTGCCCAGCACCTGCCCCATCTGTGGCATGAATCTGGAGAAGGTGGAGATGGGGGCTGCCACCGAAGAGGTGGTGGTCGGGGTATCCGGAGGCCTGCAACAAGCCCTGGGTGTCCGCACAGAAACCGTCGAACGCGGCACGTTGTGGCGCTACGTCAAAACCCTGGGCACCGTGCAGTACAACCAGGACGCCATCTCGCACGTCCATACCCGCGTTCCGGGCTGGGTTGAGAAGCTGGCGGTGAACTCCGTAGGCCAGCAGGTGGAAAAAGGTGACCTGCTGTACGAGCTCTACTCCCCGGATCTGGTGAACGCCCAGGACGACTACCTGCAGGCGCTGGATTACCTGGGGCAGGACCCTGCCCGCGGCAAAGCCCTGCTGAGAAAAGCCAAGCTCCGCCTGGAGCTGCTGGGCATTGATGGCTCGGTGATCAAAACCCTGGAGCGCACTGGACAGAGCCTCTACCGGGTGCCGTTCTACGCGCCGCACAGCGGTGTGGTCAGCGCCATGGATATCCGCGACGGCATGTACATCGAGCCGGGCAAAACTCAGATTGAGCTGGTCGACCTGTCCACCGTCTGGGTGATTGCCGACGTGTTTGAAAACGAACAGAACTGGCTGGAAGTGGGCCGTCCTGCGGACGTGACTGCTGCGGCACAGGGGCTGTTCGAAATCGAAGGGGAGATCGACTACATCTACCCGGAACTGGACCCGGTCACCCGCTCATTGCAGGTGCGGGTCAAACTGCCGAATCCGGAAGATCGTCCCGGTGGTCAACTGCGTCCCGGCTCTCTGGTGGACGTGGAACTGTACGGTGGCCCCCGTCGTGGCCTGCTGATTGTTCCGGCGGAAGCGCTGATCCTGACCGGCCGGGAAAACCGGGTGGTGGTGCAGCGCGCTGACAACAGCTTTGCCTCGGTACCGGTGCGTCTTGGCATGATGAGCCAGGGCAAGGCGGAGATCCTGGAAGGGGTAAACGAAGGCGACAAAGTGGTGGTGTCGGGTCAGTTCCTGATCGACAGCGAAGCCAGCATTCAGGGCAGCCTGCGCCGGATGAGCCAACCGGCGGCGGACCCCCATGCCGGCCATCAGCATTAACAGGAGGCGGCGATGTTAGAGAAAATCATCAGCGCCTCCCTGCGCCAAAGGGCGATGGTGCTGGTTATTACCGCCGTGCTGGCCATCTATGGCTGGCAGGCGATGCGCACCACTCCGCTGGATGCGCTGCCGGATCTGTCCGATGTGCAGGTGATCATCAAGACCGCCTATCCGGGCCAGGCGCCTCAGCTGGTGGAAGACCAGATCACCTACCCGCTCTCCACCGCGATGCTGGCGGTGCCGGGAGCGCAGACGGTGCGGGGCTTCTCCATGTTTGGCGACAGCTTTGTCTACGTCATCTTTGAGGACGGCACCGACATCTACTGGGCCCGTTCGCGGGTGCTGGAGTACCTGTCCCAGATCCAGGGGCAGCTGCCGCCTGGCGTCACCCCATCGCTGGGGCCGGACGCGTCCGGAGTGGGCTGGGTGTTCCAGTACGCCCTGGTGGACCGTACCGGCCATCAGGATCTGGCCCAGCTGCGCTCGTTGCAGGACTGGTTCATCAAGCTGGAGCTGCAAAGCGTATCGGGCGTGTCCGAAGTGGCCACCGTCGGCGGCATGGAAAAGGCCTACCAGATCGTGGTGGACCCCCACAAACTGGCGCTCTACCAGCTGGATTTGATGGCGGTAAAGCAGGCGCTGGATAACGCCAACGCCTCGGTAGGAGGCTCAGTCATTGAGATGGCGGAAGCGGAGTACATGATCACCGCTTCCGGCTACCGTCAGACGCTGGAAGACTTCGAAGAGATCCCGCTCGGCATTGTGTCGGAATCCGGCACCCCGGTTCTGATGAAGGACGTGGCGCAACTGCGCACCGGTCCGGCGGCCCGCCGTGGCATCGCTGAGCTGGACGGGCAGGGCGAAGTGGTCGGTGGCATCGTAGTGATGCGTTACGGCGAGAACGCGCTGGCCACCATCGACAACGTCAAAGCCAAGCTGGCGGAGATCGAATCCGGCCTGCCGGAAGGGGTGGAGCTGGTGATCACCTATGACCGCTCCCAGCTGATCCTCAACGCCGTCGATAACCTCAAGAACAAAGTGATTGAGGAGATGCTGGTGGTGGCGCTGGTGTGCCTGGTGTTCCTGCTGCATGCCCGATCCACCATGGTGGCGGTCATCACGCTGCCGTTGTCCATTCTGGCCAGCTTTATTGTGATGGGCTGGATGGGGGTCAACGCCAACATCATGAGTCTGGGGGGGATCGCCATTGCCATCGGCGCGGTGGTGGATGCCGCCATTGTGATGGTGGAGAACGCCCACAAGCATCTGGAGCATTACCGGGAAGAGCATGGTGAGGCCCCGCAAGGGGACGCGCACTGGGCGCTGATTAAAGAGGCCGCGGTCGAGGTGGGGCCAGCGCTGTTCTTCAGTCTGCTGATCATCACCCTGAGCTTCATTCCGGTGTTTGCGCTGGAAGCTCAGGAGGGGCGTCTGTTCCATCCGCTGGCTTACACCAAGACCTTCGCCATGGCGGCATCGGCCCTGCTGGCGATCACTCTGATCCCGGTGCTGATGGGCTACTTTGTGCGGGGCAAAATCCCCGACGAGCGCAAGAACCCCATCAGCCGGGTACTGATTGCGATGTACCAGCCGGTGCTGAAGGCGGTGCTGCAGTTCCCTAAAGTCACCCTGCTGCTGGCGGTGGTGGCTCTGGCCAGTGCCTACTACCCGATGACCAAAATGGGCTCGGAGTTTATGCCGGAGCTGGAGGAGGGCGATCTGCTCTACATGCCCACCACCCTGCCTGGCGTCAGTGCGGGCAAGGCGGCGGAGATCCTGCAGCAGACCGACCGGCTGATCAAAACCATTCCGGAAGTGTCCCGGGTGTTCGGTAAAGTCGGCCGTGCGGATACCGCCACCGACCCGGCGCCGCTGACCATGCTGGAAACCACCATCATGCTGAAGCCCCAGTCCGAGTGGCGGGAAGGGCAGACGCTGGAGGGGATCATCGCCGACCTGCAACGCACCGTGAAAGTGCCGGGCATCACCAACGCCTGGGTGCAGCCGATCAAAACCCGCATCGACATGCTCTCTACCGGTGTCCGTACCCCGGTGGGCGTGAAGATATCCGGTGCAGACGTGGAAGAGCTGCAGCGCATCGGCGCGGAAGTGGAAGCGATTCTGGCACCGCTGCCGGGGACCACCTCCGCGTTCGCCCAACGCACCGGCGGTGGCCGTTACCTGGACATCGACCCGAACCTGACCGTGGCGGCCCGTTACGGCATGACCCTGAAAGACGTTCAGGACGTGGTGCAGATGGCGATCGGCGGCATGACCATGGGCGAGTCCGTTCAGGGGCAGGAGCGTTACCCCATTAATATCCGCTACCCGAGAGAGCTGCGGGACGACATCGAGAAGCTGCGTAACCTGCCGGTACTGACCAAAACCGGGAAGTACGTGCCGCTGCAGACTCTGGCGGAGATCAGCATCCGCGATGGCGCACCGATGCTGGCCAGTGAAAACGGCCGTCTGATCTCCTGGGTGTTTGTCGACATCGACAGCAAGGCAATCTCCATCGGCGAGTACATCACTCAGGCTCGGGCAGCGCTCGACCAGGAGCTGAAACTGCCGCCGCGTTACTCGGTCAGCTTTGCCGGCCAGTACGAGTACATGCAGCGGGTGGAAGCCAAGATGAAACTGGTGATCCCGATGATGCTCGCGGTGATCTTCCTGCTGCTGATGATGACCTTTGGCTCGGTGGTTCAGGCCAGCATCATCATGCTGAGTCTGCCCTTTGCCCTCGTGGGGTCGGCCTGGCTGCTGTTTGGCCTGGGCTTCAATCTGTCGGTGGCGGTGGCGGTCGGGATGATCGCGTTGGCCGGTGTGGCGGCGGAGTTTGGCGTGGTGATGCAGGTCTACCTGAACAACACCATCAAAGCCCATAAGCAGAAGGGCCTGATGCGTCATGAGCAGGATCTGAAAGACGCCCTGATTGAAGGGGCGGTGATGCGGATCCGACCTAAAGCGATGACCGTCGCCACCATCTTCTTCGGCTTGTTGCCGATCATGTGGGGCAGCGGCACCGGTAACGAGGTGATGCAGAAGATCGCGGCACCGATGGTGGGTGGCATGGTGACGGCGCCGTTGCTGTCACTGTTCGTGATCCCGGCGATCTACCTGCTTATCTACCGACGGAACCTGGCCAACAGCCCGTCGTAATGGACGACGCCGGGGAGCACCCCAGCATGTCTGAGCGTTTACTGACGCCGGTTTTAGGCTGCCTAACCCTGACAGCCGGCGTCAGCCCGGCGGCGTTATGCCGCCACCTAATCTGGAGGACCGCACGATGAAAATCGGACAGGTCGCACGGGAAACCGGCTTGAGTGTCAAAGCGATACGTTACTACCACGACATTGGTCTGGTGGTGGCTCAACGTGGTGACAATGGCTATCGGGCCTACTCTGCCGCGCAACTTGAGCAGCTGCGGTTTGTGGCCCGCAGCAAGGCACTGGGGTTCAGTCTGGAGCAATGCGGGGAGCTGCTGTCCCTGCAAAGCCGTTCTGATCGGACGGCGGCCCAGGTGAAATCCCTCGCCAGCGAACAGTTGGGGCAGGTGCGCGACAAGATCGCTCAGTTGCAGACGCTGGAGGCCCGACTGAATGCGCTGGTGAATCGCTGCCATGGCGGTGATTCGCCGGAGTGCCCGATCCTGGATTCGCTGTGTGGCGATGCGGAGCCGACAGACCGACCCTGCTGTAAGGAGCAACCATGAACAAACTGATATTGAGCACACTGCTGGTGTTGGGCCTGAGCGCCTGCGGGCAGAGTGAAACCGAGCAACAAGCCAAGGCCTTTGCGGCGTTGGATCATCAGGCGGCGGTGCTGCAGGGACACCAGTGGTACAAAAATGAAGAAGGCATTGTGGTGCGCATTCATCCGGACCGCGTCAACGCCATTTTCGCTGATGGAACCGAGGCCAATGTGGCGATCCCGGCGGATCAGTTTTACCTCTCCATTGCCCCCTGGGCGACCTATACCCACCCTTGTGGTAACCATGTCCCCACCGGCTGCACCGGCGAGCTGATCGGCAAGCCGATGCACGTCAGCGCCGTGGATATCAACAGCGGTGAGGAGGTGCTCAATCAAATGATCACCACTCAGCATGATGGCTTTATCGACTTCTGGGTACCGGCTCAGCGCCAACTGGCTTTTACCTTCCACTATGAGCATCCGGAGCTTGGTCTGCTGGAAGCCAAAGAGGTGCTGCCCACTTTCCAGGACAGCCGCACCTGCATCACTACCATGCAGCTGGTGCCAATGGAGCGCACGTGACACGCTGAAAACGGAAAAAAGCGGGGCCGATTGGCCCCGCTTTTTTGTGGACGTTACCACCTCGGTCTGGCAGGGCCACCGCCGTGTGGAGAAAGTAATTTCGATTACTGATGACCGGTTGATCCCGATCAAGGCCCGGACCGGGTGCCCTCCTACAGTCATGTAAGGCACAGCAAAAGGGAATGGGGGGCAGGATGAAACCTGGAGTTTGCCGCATCGCCGCCATATTGGCAGCGCTGTTGGTCGGGTGTGGCGGTGGCGACGGTCATCAGGGAGAAGGGCCAAACCATGGGCCGGCACCGGAAGGACTGTCGATTGGCCTGTCTGATGCGCCCGCGGATGGGGTATCGCATCTGGTGTTGCATATGGACGCACTGGAGCTGACGCCATCGGGGCATATGGGCGGGCATCACGCCGGAAGCGAACCCATCGTGCTGGACATGAGTCACCATCGGGTCGACATGCTCGCTTATCAGGGCGATGACGCTTATCCACTTCTCCATCAGCATCACATTGAGCCGGGCCGTTACCGGCTGCGTCTGCATTGGACTCCGGGCAGCGGTGACCACGGCTCCTACGTGGATGATGGCTCCGGCCGCCACCCCCTATATGGCGACCACCCCTATTTTGACCTTGGCGAAGTGGCCATTCGCGCGGGGGAGCATCACCACTTCACTCTGGAGATGGACCTGCGCCAGGGACTGCATCACAACGGCGAACATTACGCGTTGGAACACCATGGCATGCGTTGGGTGGATAACGGCACCATGGGCCACCTTAAAGGCACCGTGGATGCCAGTTGGATAGCGGATTGTGAAGCGGACAATGCCACACTGGCGGGGCCTGACAGCCAGTTTGTTCATGTCGCTTATCTGTATCCGGGCGGCACCACATTGGCGCAGATGGATGACATCGCACCTCAGGCCGAGGAGGGGCAGGTCGCCCCGGTTGCAACCAGCTGGGTGCATCAGGACCACAATGGAGAGTGGGTCTTTGGGGTCGGCTTCCTGCCTGCTGGTGAGTATCAGGTTGGCTATACCTGCCTGGGTCACCTTGATCATCCGGACAGCAACGAAGCGCCGGACAGTGGTTTTGCCCTGTACCGGGATGGTGGGACGGTCGCCATCGAAAGCGGCGACACCGGGGGCCACCACAACACTCACCGCTGCGGCGGCTGACGATTTACTTGGTGCTTTATTGCGGGCCGGGAGGCCCGTTTTTTTTGCCTCCACCTTAAGAATAAGGTTAATTAATTATCGAAAAACGATAATTAAATGTTGATCTTCGTGATGGGTTGGCGATAAGTTAGCCGGAAATTCATACGGAGGTGAGCGTAATGCAAGTGATGGCAAGGTACCTGCAGAATATGCAGAACCGAATGGTGATGACGCTGGTCACCGCCCGAATCCTCGGCCTGCTTCTGTTGTTGATGTCGGGAGTCGAGCTGGCCAATGGACTGAGCGACGGTAAGCCGGGGCTGGTTTACCTGGCGTTTATCCAGATCTACCACCTGGCCCTTGGCCTGATGCTGCTGACGCTGGCGATTCGGGTGGTGAAGATGGCCAGCGAGCAGCGGCTTTTCACTGACGGCTGTCGTCGTCTGATGATTCTGCTGGCCCGGGTGGGTTTGCTGGCGGCGTTTCTGGTCAAACCCTGCGGCCTGATGGTGTTGTCCTCGATGGCGCAGGGAGCGGTGCCCGAGCCGGCTTTTCTGATCTACGTCGCGCTGGTGGATTGGCCGGTGGTGCTGCTGTCGGGGCTGCTGCACCTGATGGCGGGGATCCAGAAGCTGGGCGGTGACATGAACGCGGAGCAGGAGCTGACCATCTGATGGCCATTGTGATTCATCTGGATGTGATGTTGGCCAGGCGCAAGATGAAACTGAATGAGCTGGCGGCGCAGATCGGCATTACGCCGCAAAATCTGAGCGTGTTGAAAGCGGGACGGGCAAAAGCGATTCGTTTCAGTACTCTGGAAGCGATCTGTGAGGCGTTGAACTGCCAGCCGGGCGACATACTGGAATATGAGCAAGGAGGCGAAGATGCAACCGATTGAAGTGCATCGGCAGATTGGCGGACACGATATCCGCGTGGTGTGCAGCATGTTGACCGGACGAGAGCGGGTTCTGGTGGACGGTGAGGAGGTCAGCAATAAACTGAGCTGGCGGATGCGCACGGTACATCGATTTGAACTGGATGGTCGCAACATGGAAGTGGACGTCGCCATCTCCTCAATCTGGGAAGGGCGGCTCGGTATCGTGTTCAGGCTGGACGGTGAAACGGTAGGCGTCACCCGCTGGGCTTTCAGTGAGGGACACTCGGGTGAAGAGAATCCGAAGGAGAGCCAGTGGCTGGAGGACTGGCGTCTGCCGGGTTGGATGAGTGGCCTGTTCTGGCTGCCCTATGGGGCACTGTTGGTGCTGGAACTGGTCGCCACGTTCAGTGGCAACGAGGCGGCCATTACCGGCTGGGCGACACCGGGCCTGCTGGTTCTGGGCATAACGGGTCTGGTGCTGATGTGCGGCACCTGGTTCCGAGGCCTCAGGCTGACGGCGAAGACGGGGTAGGGGTTAAACGCCATACTGCTGACAGGCCAGGCGCCAGCCCTGCCTGATATGGCGCTCGCTCAGCTGGCGGCGATCCGCCGCGGATACCGGAGTGTCGGGCGGCAGCTTTACCCGGCACCGCCCGCAGCTGCCCCCGCCGCCGCACTCTGAATGCACGGCCATGTTGTTCCGTTGCATCGCTTCCAGCACAGATTGGTGCGGGGCAAGCGTGAGTTGCTGATTGCCTTGTGGCGTGGTCAGCGTCACCCGGCGGGCACGCCAATGGCCCAATCGGGTATTGAACCGGCTGATCAGCAACAAGACACCGCTCAGTGAGAGGGCCAGCGTCAGCAAACCAAACAGCCACATCAGAGGGTGGTTAAAGCCTCCGGTATTGGCGTAGTCCATAAAGTGCAGCTTCAGCATCAGTGCCGCTTCCCGGCTGTGGCGGTTCTGATGGGCGATGACCCGGCCACTCACCCCATCCACGAACACGGCCGTTTCCAGTTCATCCGCAAACGCCACCCGCCAGACCGGGTTTTCCTCTTTGGGCAGCTCGGCGCTGCGCGGGGGCAAGGCGGAAATCTCTGCAATGTCGCCGGGCCCGCTGTAACTGAACTGGGCCAGCGTTCCGGCCAGTTCGGGATCCACGACCACCGGTTCGCCGGTGCGGGCATCCACCAGCGTTATGCTCTGTTGTTGCCGGGGGTAAAGCCGACGCTGATGCTCCAGTTGGTAGTAGGGAGCGCCTGCGCGATCGACCACGCTGAGCCGCACCACCGGCGCATACGACGACAAAAGTGGACCCGGCTCCGCCAGTTCCTCCAGCTTCCAGTCGGCCTCCGGCGCGGCTTGCTGGTATTGCCGGCCGCCGATCCGTTGATGATCCACCAGATTGAAATAGAGGCCGGTGCCAATCCAGATCAGCAGTTGCAGCCCCACCAACAGGGCACCCCATTTATGCCAGCGCATCATGAGCGACTCCTGAGCCGGTATCCGAGCAGAAGGGCACCAAAGAGGGTGGCAGACAGGGCCAGAATGGAGGCGACGCGAAGCAGCAGGTTATTGATGTTCTCACCGCTCTCGTAATCCATGATGTGCAGGTACCAGAGGTCGTCAAACCAGCGCCAGTAGCGGTGGCGCTTGGTCACCACTTCGCCACTCAGCTGAGACACATAAAGGCTGGTTTCTGCGGCATCGGAAAAATCGAGACGCCAGGCGGGCAGGTGGCGGGGGCTGAGTTCGCTGGGCGCCTGTCCGGTCAGTAGCCGGGCCTGAATCAGGGTGCCGGTGCCCTGATACGCCCGTTCCGCGATGCGGCGGGCCATCACCTCATTTATCGGAGGTAAGGGGGCGCCATTGGTGGGATTGAGCAGGTGGATCTGCCCATCCTGAAGAAGTTGAATCACCGGCGTGTCAGCGACCTGAGTAAAGCGCAGCCCGGTGGCATTCGGATAGCGTTGGGAAAGCTCGGTCAGGGAGAGGGGGAAAGCGTCGGCGGAGAGGGGCTCAGCCGAAGCGGTAACCAGGTGATCGCCGTGGATAAAGTGGATGTTCATCAGCGCGAAGTAGCTGCCGCTGGCGGCCCAGATCAGCATCTGAAGGCCAATCAGCCACATCAGTCTGCGGTGCCATCGCCGAGTTCTGGTAATGGCCGAAAAGTCCCTTTTCATTTCCGTCGCATTCCTCCTGAATGAGATTTCGAGTCTATCGGGCTGGATTTGCCGGCGCAACGAATGCCGGGCCCAACCAGGGCCCGGGATGTGTTGCGCTTGAGGGTTTATCGGCTCTGGCTGAGCAGCAACTGATAGACCAACTGACGGTGGTCTTTCAGCTCAAACCGGACGGGGGTTCCTGCACCGTCTGTCAGCGATACCACCGGATTGGCCACCTGGTGCCGGGCGGCTTCGACGTTGTTGGATTCAGGCCACGTCAGTCGATAGGTGTCAGTGTCGTTGGCATTGAATACCAGATACAGCGGAGTGGAGCGGACGTTTTCGTGCTCTTCAGAACTCAACTGGAAATACTGGCTGTAGCGCAGTTCCAGCACCTGCTGGCCAGCGGAAAGCGACAGTCGTCCGTCGGGCGCAGTCTGAGCCGCGCCGTTATGGGACAGCAGGGTCAGGTTCGGATCGATCTGGATCTCTGCGGCCTGTGAAGCCGAAGCAAACAGGGTCAGTGCAGTGGCGAGGGTGGTCAGGGATTTCATCCGCGTTTCTCCAATTCATTCAACTCATTCATTTCATTCAACAGAAGTGGGGCCAATGGCCCGGATTGAGATTGAAGTCAGAGAATGGGGACCACCCAAGGCGCTGCTGTGGGTGCGTCCGGCATCCTTGTGGACGGGGCACGGTGTGGGCTTTCCTGTAACGACACCTGAGTCCTGGATGCGGTTGAGACCAACGCGAAACAGACGAGGTGGCAGTGTGGATCAGAGCATTGACCCGCCCAGTCAGAGCAGGCAACCGCGCCATCCGAGTCAGCGTGGTGCTCGCAATGCGCCATCGCCGCCACCTTGGTATGGTCGCTGGCATGCATCGGCTCGGCGTTCGCCGGTCCAACGCTGAGCATCAGGCTGAGCATCAGGCTGAGCAGCAGGAACAGCGCATGGGGCCATTGTCGTATGAAATGTCTCATCATGGGCTTAGCGTAAGGTCTCCTGTGGCTGGAGACTCAATAGCCAAAAATAAAAAAAGGGCCAGATTGGCCCTTTTCTTTACTGTGGCTTGAACCACCGCAGCCGGTTGGCGTTGGTGACCACCGTCAGTGACGACAGAGCCATGGCGGCGCCAGCCACCACCGGGTTCAGCAACACGCCGGTCAGGGGATACAGCACGCCAGCAGCGATGGGGATGCCCAGACTGTTATAGATAAAGGCACCAAACAGGTTCTGCTTGATGTTGCGCAGGGTTGCCCGGGAAAGGGCGATGGCGTCGGCCACGCCGTGGAGCGAGGAGCGCATCAGAATGATGTCTGCGGACGCTTTGGCAATGTCGGTGCCGGAGCCAATGGCAAACCCCACGTCGGCCTGTGCCAGAGCCGGGGCGTCGTTGATGCCATCTCCCGCCATGGCCACCTTTCGACCGGAATGCTGAAGTTCGGTCAGTATCCGGGCTTTATCTTCCGGGCGCATCTGGGCTTCAAATTGGTCAATGCCCAGCTGGCGGGCCACCGCTGCGGCGGTATCCGGATGGTCGCCGGTGAGCATCACCACTTTAAGGCCCTGCTGATGCAGTCGGTCAATGGCGCTTCTGGCGTCGTCGCGAATCGGGTCGGCGATCGCCAGTACCCCCTGAAGTTCACCATTGGCGGACAGGTAAACCGGCGTCTTTCCCTCTGCCGCCAGCTGGGAAGCCTGGATTTCCAGTGCGGCGATGTCCACCTGCCATCTGGCCATCATTGCTCGGTTGCCGAGCAACAGATGCTGGCCATTCACCCGACCTTCAATACCTTGTCCGGTATGAGCTTCGAAATCATCGACCGGTGCCAGTGACCGGCCGTCTGCGGCCCTGAGTACCGCGTCGGCCAGCGGGTGCTCCGAGCCTTGTTCCAGTGCCGCGGCTTGGTCAATCAGTGCATCCGGACTGACACCGGGGACGGCGAGGGTGTCGGTCACTGAGGGGCGCCCTTCGGTCAGGGTGCCGGTTTTATCCACCACCAGGGTGTCCAGGTGGCTGGCAGTTTGCAGGGCTTTGCCTTCCCGAACCAGCAAACCAAGCTGGGCGGCCTTGCCAACGCCGTTGATCACCGACATCGGGGTCGCCAGCCCCAGCGCGCAGGGGCAGGCGATGATCAACACCGTGGTCAGTACCACCAGAGCGTGGCTCAGCCGTGGATCCGGCCCCCAGAAGAACCAGATAATGGCGCTGAGCAGCGCAATCACCACAACGGCGGGGACAAAGATGGCGGAGATGCGGTTAGCCAGGTTGGCGATGGGCAGTTTGCTGCCCTGAGCGTGCCGGACCAGCTCAATGATTCGGGCCAGAGCGGTGTCTGCCCCCACACGTTGCGCCTGCATGATCAGGCTGCCCTGTTTGTTCAGTGTGCCGGCGCTCAGTTCGCTGTCAGCCACTTTCTCGACCGGCACCGGCTCGCCGGTCAGCATCGATTCGTCCACCAGAGAGCGCCCTTCAACAACGACTCCGTCAACGGGCACCTGCTCTCCGGGGCGCAAGCGCACACGATCGCCGACCTGAACCCGCTGTATCGGCAGATCCTGCTCGCGACCATCCCGGAGCACACGCGCCGTCTTTGGACGCAGTGCCATCAACTGGCGAAGGGCCGTGTTGGTTTTGCTTTTGGCCCGGTGTTCCAGCGCTTGCCCGAGGTTAATCAGGCCAATGATCATGGCGGACGCTTCGAAGTAGAGATGGCGGCTGGCGGCGGGAAACGCTTCAGGTATCAGCACCACGGCCATGCTGAACAGCCAGGCGGTTCCGGTCCCCAGGGCGATCAGTGTGTCCATGGTGGCATGCCCGTGTTTCAGCGCCTGCCAGGCGCCCCGGAAGTAATGCCCCCCGGCGTACACCATCATCACCAAGGTCAGGGCACCGGCGCTGCCCCACAGCCAGCGATCGGTCCAGGTCTCAACCGTCATGCCGTCAAACCATCCCCAGAGCATCATTGCCATACCCAGCCCAAGGGCGATGCCGCTCTGGATAAGTTGGGTACGGAAACCCTGAAATTCGTCGCCGTCCCCGGCCATCAGCAGCGTTTCCGCAAACTCGCCGGGATAACCGATGGTGTTGAGCGTGTTCAGCACCGCCTGCATATCGTATTGGCCGGACAGGACGACGGTCTTGTCCGCGAGATTGACCTGGACCTGTTCGATGCCGGGCAGATCCCGCAGCGCGCTGTCGATCTTGCTGACGCAGCCCGCACAACGCATGCCGGGGATGAACAGAGGAGCCTCACTGTCGGTCATCACTTTGGCCGGGTACCCGATGGCATTCAGGGCATCGATGAGTTTGCCGGAAGCGGCGTTGCCGGTGACTTCAGCAGTTTGGTCGGAGAGATTAACCTGAACGGCGGTTACGCCAGGCAGCGGCATCAGGGCCGCTTCAATTTTGCTGACGCAGGACGCGCAGCGTGCGCCCTCCAGCTGCAGTCGGATGGTCATGGTTTCACCCTCGAAGAGAACCGATAGCCACAGGCTAAAGTCTCCCACAAGGGGAGAGTCAACCGGCCGGGTGATCTAAAGGAATTGCGCCTCCGGCAGCAGAATGATCTGGAAGCGTTCCACAAACAGTGGCTCGTCGTCCTGCATCAGGAAGATGACCCATTCGCCGGGTATCAACTCCTCCTCATACTCAAACTCCCAGACGACAGTGTTGGGCTGACCGGGTTGCAGATACTGAATCCAGCCACTGGCCTCATGACCAAGGGGGGCCATGGGCGGATGATGCACCACAACCTGAAGCGGTCGGGTCTGGTCCCATTCGGGGTCGGGCAGGAAGCGGAACCCAAACAAGGTGCCGATTTTTGCCGGGATGCGGTCAGCGGACAGCAGCAGGGCCGCATCGTGGCGGTCACTGGCAAACAGGCCTTTTTCAACCACTTCTGCTTCGGCGCAAAGCGCGCAGACCAACAGTGATAACGCAATAAAAGGTCTATACATCGGGTCTCCGGAGTGACACCTTCTTACCTGAGCTTAGGTGATCGTCCGCGCTGATGGCACCGTTTACTCTCTCCTTACCGAACGCTGGAATATCGCTTGGAGCATTGCATGATTGAACTGCACTACTGGCCCACGCCCAACGGGCACAAAATCACGGTTTTCCTGGAGGAAGCCGGGCTGGAGTACCGCATTGTCCCCGTCAACATCGGTGCGGGTGACCAGTTTAAGCCGGAGTTTTTGGCGATTGCGCCCAACAACCGGATGCCCGCCATCATCGACCACAGTCCGGCGGACGGTGGCGGACCGCTGTCGGTGTTCGAGTCCGGGGCGATTCTGGAGTATCTGGCGGACAAGGTGGGGCAATTCCTGCCAAAGCTGACCCGGCCCCGGATGGAGGTGTTGCAGTGGCTGTACTGGCAGATGGGGGGATTGGGCCCGATGGCGGGGCAGAACCACCACTTTAATCACTATGCGCCGGAGGAAGTGCCTTACGCCCAGCAGCGTTATATCAAGGAAACAGCCCGCCTGTATGGCGTGCTGGATAAGCAACTGGAAGGCAAAGAGTATGTGGCGGGAGATTACTCCATTGCTGATATGGCGATCTTCCCCTGGGCCAAACTGTGGGAAGGGCAGAGTCAGGATTTGAGCCAGTTCCCCAATATGGCCGCCTGGCTGGAGCGGATGGAAGCGCGACCGGCCGTACAGAAAGCCTATGCACTGGCGGAAACCATCAAGGACGCCAAGCCTGCCAATGAGTTGTCCGAGGCAGACAAGAAGCGATTGTTCAATCTGGACTGAACGAAAACGGGAGCGCCCTGGCGCTCCCGTTCTGCATCACTGCTTCTCCAGCAACTCTTCTGCCTCTTTGCGAGCCTCTTCGGTCATCTCCTCGGCCTGCTTCTTGGCATCGTCCATCGCGTCTTCCGCGGCCCCTTTGGCTTCGTCATAGGCATCGCTTGCCGCGCCTTTGGCGTCCTGATAGGCATCATCGGCCATGGACTGCGCCTCATCCATAGCATCATCTGCAGCGGCCTTGGCGTCGTCTTTCAGCTGCTCGGCTTTGGCGGCGGCCTTATCCAGCGCGTCCTGAAGTTCCTCTTTGTTCTGCTCGCTGCAGGCGGTCAAGCCCATCAGGATGAGTGCCGCGATTACAGAGATACGTTGTTTCATTGCAATTCCTCATGCTAGGGCAATCGGCAAAGGCCGGTCTGGCGAGTGTAACAGATCCATTCTCCCGCCCATTCTGTCGGTTTTGGGTTCAATCGGGTAGAGTCGACTTTTTGGTCGGATTTTCAACGGAGTGAAATATGTTTGGTGCCGATATTGTTGCGATTGTCCTGGTGGCACTGGCAGTAATTCTGGTGGCGACCGGGGTCAAAATGGTGTCCCAGGGTTATCAGTACACTGTCGAGCGATTTGGTAAGTTCACCCGGACGCTGTCGCCGGGATTGAATCTGATTGTCCCTCTGGTGGATGGCATTGGCCGCAAGCAGAACATGATGGAGCAGGTGTTGGACATCATGCCGCAGGAGGTGATCTCCTCTGATAACGCCATGGTGACGACCGATGCCGTCTGCTTCTACCAGGTGCAGGACGCCGTGAAGGCGTCCTACGAAGTGAACAACCTGGAGCTGGCGATGCAGAACCTGGTGATGACCAACATCCGGGCGGTGCTGGGTTCCATGGAGCTGGATGAGATGCTCTCCAACCGGGACCGCATCAACGCCGAACTGCTGACCAAAGTGGACGACGCCACCGACCCGTGGGGCGTGAAAGTCACCCGAATCGAGATCCGCGACATCAGCCCGCCGATGGACCTGGTGGACGCCATGGCGCGGCAGATGAAAGCTGAGCGGGAGAAGCGGGCGGCGATCCTGGAAGCCGAAGGCGAACGGGAAGCGGCGATTAAAGTGGCGGAAGGGGAGAAGCAGTCCGCCATCCTGAAAGCGGAAGGCCAGCTGGAAGCCGCCAAACGTGAAGCGGAAGCCCGGGAGCGACTGGCCGAAGCGGAGGCCAACGCCACCAGCATGGTGTCTAAAGCGATCGCCGAAGGGGATATGCAGGCGATCAACTATTTTGTCGCTCAGAAGTACGTCGAGGCCATTAAAGAGGTGGCCGGTGCCGATAACAGCAAGCTGGTGATGATGCCGCTGGAAGCGGGCAGCCTGATCGGCGCGGTGGGCGGCATCACTGAGTTGCTTAAAGACACCGGCAAGCGAGGCGAGTGATGGCGGTATTGGAATCCTTACAGGCCTGGCACTGGTTGGTGCTGGGACTGGTTTTGCTGGGCCTGGAAGCACTGGGAAGCGGTGGTTTTCTGCTTGGCGCAGCGGCGGCAGGGATTCTGTTGTCCCTGCTGCTGTGGATCTGGCCGGAGCTGAGTTGGTCCAGCCAGCTGATGATCTTTGCGGTTTCGGCGGTGGTGTTCACCGTGATCTACTGGCGTGGCTTCCGTCGCTTTAATCAGGCTTCCGAGCAGCCCACGCTGAATGACCGGGCTGCTCAGCTGGTCGGCCGGAGCTGGGTGTTGGCGCAGGATCTGCCCGCTGGTGAGAGCAAGGTTCAGGTCGGTGATACGCTCTGGCGGGTGCGCTGTGAGCAGCCACTGAGCGTGGGCACCCGAGTGCAGGTCAGCGGGAGTGACGGCATGACGCTGCTGCTGGAGGCGGCCGAATGAAGCGCGTGTTTCAGTTTCACGGTGATGGCACGGAATTCTTCAAAATCTGGATTGTGAATCTGGGCCTGACGCTGCTGACCCTGGGTATCTATTCGCCCTGGGCCAAGGTGCGCAACCGCCGCTATCTCTATGGCCACACTGAGCTGGCCGGACACCGTTTCGATTACACCGCCGATCCGATCAAGATCCTCTACGGCCGGTTGTTGGCTCTGCTGATTTTCGGGCTCTACTTCGCGGCGGGCCTGAATCCGGTACTGGGCGCGATCGCGGGTCTGTTGATGCTGTTCTTCTGGCCCTGGGCCATCACCCGCGGACTGATGTTCAACGCCCGATACAGTGAATATCGGGGCATCAACTTCTCCTTTTCCGGATCGGCACTGGAGGTGTTTTTCCTGTTCTTCCTGCTGCCTCCCCTGACGGTTCTGACTCTGGGGCTGGTGTTGCCTTATCTGTTGGCCAAACAGAAGGAGTTTGTGGTCGGCCATCACTGGTATGGCAAGCAGCAGTTCGAGATTACGCTGCCAGCCGGCCCGGTGTATCTGTTCTGTCTGGTGGCGGGGAGCCTGACACTGGTGCTGGGCTTTGTGGCTCTGTTCACCCTTGGTCTCCTCGGTGCGGCGCTGAACGTAGAGGAGAATCCGATGGTGCTGCTGGCACTGATGGCACCGTTTTATCTGCTGCTGATGGTGATCTGGCCGATTTTCAAGGTGGGCCTGATGGAGCTGGCGCTGCGCCATACCCGCCTGAATGGCGTGACCTTTTCGTCCACCCTGGGGTGGCGACGGATGATCTGGATTCTGCTCACCAATCAAGTGGGGATCATCGCCACACTGGGGCTGTTTATCCCCTTTGCCAAGGTGCGCTGGGCGGCATATCGCTGCCAGACGCTGTCGGTGGAGCCGGTTGAAGCTCTGGATGAGATGGTGGCTCTGCACGAAGAGGAGTTGGCGGCGGTGGGCGCTGAGTCCAGTGAGATCTTTGATGTCGATTTGGCGCTGGGGCTGTGATGGAACTGCGTGGTACCTGGTTTGATGGCCAAAGCGGCCGGGGCGCTCCTGGCGTGATGCGGGTTGACGCTCAGGGGCAGATCTTCCGGGATGTGCAGGGACAGCCCTGTGCGGAGTTAGCGGCGGTAACCATTCCGGCCCGGCTGGGCACCATGCCCCGTACCCTGGTGTTTGCCAGTGGCTGGCGTTTTGTCAGCGACCAGCATGATCAGCTTGACGCTCTGATGGGTCAACAGGGCAAAAACGGGTTGCGATGGGTCGATCGACTCGAGCGGAATCGCAATGCGGCGATCGTCGGCCTGGTGCTGTTGGTGGTGTCGATGTTCGGCCTATATCAGTACGGCATTCCGGCGATGGCCAGGCACACTGCCGATGCGCTGCCGGCAGAGCTGCTCGATGAGATGGCGACGGAGGCGCTGCAATCTCTGCCACTGCAGCGTTCGGAGTTGCCGCTGCCGGAACAGCAGCGGATCCATGATGCGTTTGCCCGGCTTCTCAAAGTGAATGGATTGCCCGCTGAGCACTATCGTCTGCATCTGCGCAGTGCGCCGAAGATAGGCCCTAACGCTTTTGCGTTGCCCAGTGGCGACATCGTGCTGCTGGACCAGTTGGTGGCCCTGACGGACAAAGAGGACCAATGGCTGGGGGTTTTGGCCCATGAAGTGGTGCACGTTGAAGCGCGCCATGGGTTGCGTGGGGTGTTGCAAAGCGCTTATGGCGCCTTGCTGCTGACCTTAATCACCGGCGACGCCAGCGCCGCCACCAGTACGGTTATGGACTTCTCCCGGGTGGTGCTGGAAAACGGCTACAGCCGCGACCTTGAGCGGGAAGCCGATGAGCTCGGTGCTGAACTGATGCTCCGGGGTGGCTGGGATCCGGCAGAGCTGGCAACGCTGTTTGAACGGCTGGCGGAGCAGGACAGTGGCGATTTGCCTGGTTGGTTGCGCAGTCACCCGGCCAATGATGAGCGGATCCGGGCGCTGCGTCAGGCGGGTCAGTCCGCGATCCCTTCCAGGTAAGCGAACGGCTCGGTGTCTGAGGTGATCGGCAGCTGCCGCTTGCCGGCGTAATAGCGCTGAGAAAACACCTGGAAGAAGGCGTCCAGCACCTGGGCGTTACGCTGGTCGCCGCCAATGGCCAGCACCTGCGCGGCCACTTCGGCGGTGGCCAGCTGGTGGTCATGGGCGGCGCTGCGCAGCTTGTAGCGGCTGAGTGCTTCCGGGGTGATGGAGAGCACCGGGAAACCGGCAAGATAATCACTCTGAAACATCCGCCGGGCCTGTTTCCAGGTGCCATCAAGCAAAACCAATAGCGGCGTTTTGCCGGCATCCACCTCCACCTTGTTCATGACCCGTTCGGGCTCACTGTATTGCCCGGGAAACACGATAATCGGCTGGTATTGCGGATCGGCAAGCAGCGCCAACAGGGCTGGGTCCGGCTCGGTGCGGTCCCAGCAGAAGGCGGCGGTATCCGGCAGGATCTCGGCGATCAGCCGCCCGGTGTTGGTGGGCTTCATCGGCTCTTTATGATGCATCAGCAAACAGAAGCGCATCGGGCTGTGGCCGGGACGTGCCCAGGCGCAGCAGCAATGGCCGATGGCAATCTGACAGCGGGGGCAGCGCTCTACGGTGGCGCCGCGGGCGGCAAAGGGTTTGCTGGCCAGCGCCAGGCGTGCCTCCCGAAGGGTAAGAACGGCGTTCTCTTGGGTCATAGTCATGCCAATAAAAAAGGGCGGGGTGTCCCCGCCCTTCCTTTCAGTGTAACCGCTTAGTCGTTATTGACGATGCTGCTGTGGATGGAGGCAGGGATAAGCCCCAATGTGGTTTTGGCCAGCGCCGTCACCTTCTCTTTATCCGCATCATCGCCCAGACAGCCCATCTCTTTGAGGCGGGTGGTCAGGGTGGTAAACACCTTCTTATCGAAGAACTCCGGCGCACTGAGACCGTGCAGGCGGGAAAGGCGCTCCGCCAGGGCCTGGCTCTCTTTCTCCAGAGTACTGCGTTCGATCTCCGGCTCACGCTTGAGGCGGGACAACACAATGGCATAGCGCTGCAGGGTTTCCTGCACCTGGTTGGCCAGATTGTACAGCTCGGCGCGGCGACTCTGACGCGGGATCAGCCCCTCATTGCAATCCTCGACCATCTCCAGACGGATCAGCTCGTTCAGTTGCGCGTTCAGGTAGCACTCCAGCTCACTGTCATTGAGACCCATAAAGAGCTCGGCTTCCAGCAGCGGGTACAGTGCGCGGATCTCCGCAATGATCGCTTCCCGGCTCATGCAACCTTTACGCAGCAACAGGCTGGCCATCAGGCCCGGCAGCACCAGCAGGTGCAGGGAGTTGTTGCGGTAGTAGGTCATGGTGATGGCGTTGTCTTCATCGATGGAGACAATTTCACCCATGGCGTCTTCGCTCAGGTGGAACTTGTTCAGATCCAGGACCTGTTTCAGTACGGTGGCGCCATCCCCTTCCGGCGCGGTGGCCAGCGGGGTGTAGGGCACGGCCCGGAGCAGATCCAGATAGAAGTCCAACTGCTTCTCCAGTGCCTTGCGGGGCATGGCGTGCTGCTCAGTAGCAAGCAGGATGGAGGCAGTCAGGGTCATGGCGGAGGCGGCGGCCGCATCGTTGATGTGGGTCATCAACTGGTTGGCCAGACGGTTGACCGTAGGGGTCATCCAGGCGTGCTTCATGTCGCCATCGGCGGTATCGGCACGCCAGGTTGGCGCGTGCTCATTCAGGAACTGATGCACGGTAATGGGCGCACCAAAGTTCACATAGCCCTGGCCATAGTCCTTCAGATTACGGATGGCAGAAAATACCTGCCAGGCGCTCTCTTTCTGTTTTTTCTTGCCTGCCAGCTCTTTGTGGTAGGTGGACACTTCCATGACGTGGTCATAACCCAGGTACACCGGCACCAGGGTTACCGGGCGCTCAATGCCTCGCAGGACGCTGTTGATGGTCATGGCGATCATGCCGGTTTTGGGGGGCAGCAGACGACCCGTCCGGGAGCGGCCACCCTCGCAGAAGTACTCAACGGAGTAGCCACGCTTGAACAGCTGGTCCAGATACTCGCGGAACACGGCGGAGTAGAGCTTGTTGCCTTTGAAGGAGCGGCGGATAAAGAACGCGCCACCGCGACGGAAAATCGGACCCGCGGGCCAGAAGTTCAGGTTCACGCCGGCGGCAATGTGCGGCGGCACCATGCCCTGGCGATAGATCACGTAGGAGAGCAACAGGTAATCCATGTGGCTGCGGTGACAGGGCACATAGACGATCTCGTGGCCATCCTGAGACAGCTGGCGGATCTGCTCAGCACCACGGACGTTGATGCCACTGTAAAGCTTGTTCCAAAGCCAGGTCAGGACCCGATCACCGATGCGCATCAGGCTGTCGGAGTAGTCGGCAGCGATCTCTTCCAGGTACTCCTTGGCACGTTCACGCGCCTTCTCTTCGGAGACCTTCTTGCTGCGCACCTCTTCGGCAATCGCCTCTTTGATCGCCTCGGAAGCCAGCAGTCCGTGGAACAGGGCCTGACGATCCGGCAGTCGAGGACCGGTGGCTACGGTACGTTGACGACCAAAGTGCACCCGGGCGACCCGGGCCAGTTTGTTGGCAATGGTGGCGTCAGTGCCGTGATTATCCGCCATATGGCGCAGGGATACCGCGCGGGAGAAGCGGATAAAGTTATCCCGGCCCAACATGGCCAGAATGAAAGTTTTGCGCAGCCAGGTGGGATTCTGCTTGTTCAGCAGGGTGGCCTTGACGCTCTCGGTGTCTTTGCCGGGGTTGCGACCCCACAGCAGGCTGACCGGTACCACCTGTACGTCCAGATCCTCGTACTCTCGATGCAGTGCCAGCAGACGTTCAAAGCGGGCTTTAAAGTCGGTGGTACGGCCCTGGCTGAACAGCAGCTGGGCGGGTTCGAGGGCGATGATGCGGCTGACGGTTTCGCCTTTGACCTGAAGCGGTTCAAAGGGGCTGGGCAATCCCAGCTTTTCACAGCATTCGTGCAGTGCCAGACGATCGGAGAACGATTCGTGGGGCAGCACGTATACCAGAGGGCGATTGGGGTCGAGATCCAGCTCAGCGATGGGGTCCTGAGGAACCGCTTTACTGGTCACCAGCGCTTTTTGCGCCCAGCGGAGTGGCTGTTGCCACGCCGGAAAGATGTTGTGACTCACGCAGTGTGCTTCTTTTTCTGGATAAACGGAATTGGGGCAGAGTGTACACCGAAAGGCCAATAACTGGCAGCGCTGACAGAGTCGATTGCGTGTGGGTTACGGTGGTCGGAGCTGCACAAAACCCAAAAGCGACCCGGGCAAACCGCAGTTTGAATCAGAACAAGGGGATAAGTTTGTGCGCAGTACTGTTGAAATCATCACCATGCTGTATATACTCACAGTATCTACTGTATGAATAAACAGGGATTTAGCCAGTCCCCAGGAGCACGTCCCCGATGAAGCCACTTACGCCCCGCCAGAATCAGGTGTTTGACCTGGTTCGCCAGCATATGCAGGACACCGGGATGCCCCCGACCCGGGCCGAGATTGCCCGGCAGCTGGGTTTTAAGAGCGCGAATGCGGCGGAGGAGCACCTTAAGGCTCTGGCTCGCAAGGGCTTTATCGAGATTGTGCCCGGCACTTCCCGCGGCATCCGTTTGTTGTACAACGAGCCGGATCCGGAGCAGCTCGGTCTGCCTCTGATTGGTCGTGTCGCAGCGGGTGAACCGATTCTGGCTCAGGAACACGTGGAAACCCACTACCAGATGGACGGCAACCTGTTCCGCCCCTCTGCCAACTATCTGCTCCGCGTTCGTGGTGACTCCATGAAGGAGATCGGCATCCTGGACGGTGACTTGCTGGCGGTGCACCAAACCCGTGATGCCCGTAATGGCCAGGTGGTGGTGGCTCGTGTCGGCGAAGATGAAGTGACGGTAAAACGGTTCGAGCGTAAGGGCAATGTGGTGTATCTGCATGCTGAGAACGCGGAATATGAGCCGATTGTGGTTGATCTGGAAGAGACGTCTCTGGCCATTGAAGGGCTGGCGGTAGGGGTCGTTCGTAATGGAGGATGGCAGTAATGAAATCGCGGCAGGGAGTGCGACGGGAACATCCGGGACTGTGGCAACAGCCCGGCTTCGATTGGCAACAGATCAACACTGCCCCCCAGAGTGACGACGCCGGGCGCCTGGCCCTGGCCTCTCTGGCCCCTCAGTTGGCGGACTTCAGCCGGGCGCCGCGCTGGCTGCTTCTGATTAATCCTCCGGCGTTTGACTGGAA
Source organism: Marinobacter nauticus (assembly GCF_019801015.1). Classification (GTDB taxonomy): domain Bacteria; phylum Pseudomonadota; class Gammaproteobacteria; order Enterobacterales; family Shewanellaceae; genus Ferrimonas. Next base: position 49,854 of record NZ_JAHVJZ010000007.1, on the reverse strand, counting down.
ATCCGTTCTGGCGGACGCCGGTGTCGACCTGAGCCGGGTTCTTCAGGTGCGTTGCGACGACGATGTTGCGGCACAGTGGGCCTTGGAACAGGCGGTCTCCGGCCACACCTGCGCCGTCGCCCTGGCCTGGGTGCCGCAACTGGATGCCCGTGACCGACGCCGCCTGGAACTGGTGTCCCGCCGGGCTCATTGCCCCGCGTTTCTGTTCGAGTCCGGCCAGTCCAGCCCGTTGGAAATCACCTCATCACTTCATTAAGCAGAGAGAAAGCTTTCTCTCTGCTCTTGCCCATTTGTGATCTTGATCAAGTTTGCTTCAGCTTGTAGCTTAGGGTTCGTTGAGACCAAAACAAATTCAATAACCTGGTAATCAATGGCCGTAAGGCAGCCGTTACGTATGCAGTGAAAGCGTATGCCCGTGCCCTTTTGGGGAGGGGAGCTGACATGGAGCAAAGCCGTGCTGTGATGGCTCTTCTCTGGACGTTGCGAAAGCAATAGTCAGAGGAGAACGTTTGTGAAGTACAAGCTGTTGGGTGGCATCGCCGCCCTGATGGCCATGCCATCAATGGCAGACTCATCAAACTGGAATATGACGTCCGGGGTGACTGAGATCAGCCAGCAGGTCTACAGCCTGCATATGACCATTTTCTATATCTGCTGTGTGATTGCGGCGATCGTATTCGGGGTGATGATTTATGCCCTGATCCGCCACCGCAAATCCAAAGGCGCGGTTCCCGCGCATTTCCACGAAAGTACCAAGGTCGAGATCCTGTGGACGGTGATTCCGTTCCTGATCCTGGTCGGTATGGCGGTACCTGCGACCAGTACCCTGATCGCGATGGAGGACCCGTCAGAAGCCGAGCTGACCATTCAGGTCACCGGCTCACAGTGGAAGTGGCACTACAAGTACTTCGACCATGAGGTCGAGTTCTACAGTCTGATGTCCACTCCAGCCGAGCAGATCGCCAATGCCGAAGCCAAAGGTGAAAACTACCTGCTTGAGGTGGATAAGCCGCTGGTGATTCCCGCCAACCGCAAGGTGCGTTTCCTGCTGACGTCCGATGATGTTATCCACTCCTGGTGGGTTCCGGCCTTCGCCGTGAAGAAGGACGCCAACCCGGGCTTTATCAACGAAGCCTGGACCAAGGTGGATGAGCCGGGCACCTATCGCGGCCAGTGTGCCGAGCTGTGTGGGAAGGATCATGGCTTTATGCCTGTCGTGGTCGAGGTGCTGCCGGAAGCGGAGTTTGACCTCTGGCTGGCGGAGCAACAGCAAGCCAGTGCCGCCGCCGCTCAGGCAGAGCAGGATTCCCTCGCGCAAACCCTTTCTCTCGAAGAGTCTATGGCCCTGGGTGAACAGGTTTACAACGGCCGCTGTGCCGCCTGCCACCAGCCCAATGGTATGGGCCTGCAGGGTGTCTTCCCCGCCATTAACGGCAGTCCCATTGCGGTCGGTCCGCTTGAAGACCACGTCAACATCGTGGTGCACGGCAAGCCCGGTACCGCCATGCAGGCGTTCTCCAGTCAGCTGACTCTGAAAGAGCTGGCGTCGGTGATCACCTTCCAGCGCAACGCCTGGGACAACCAGACCGGAGATGTGGTGCAAACCGCAGAAGTGGCCAAGGCCCTCGGCCAGTAGCAGGAGATTTAGGGAATGAATACTGTCGTAACGGACCATTCCGTCGAGGAGCTGGAACGCCCCGGCGTAATTGAAGAGCAGCATGACCATCACGAGCATCACCCTACGGGGATCAAGCGTTGGCTGCTGACCACTAACCATAAAGACATCGGCACACTTTACCTCTGGTTCAGTTTCATCATGTTCCTGACCGGTGGTGCAATGGCGATGGTGATCCGCGCTGAACTGTTCCAGCCTGGTATGCAGCTGGTGGATCCACACTTCTTTAACCAGATGACCACCGTACATGGCCTGATCATGGTGTTTGGTGCGGTGATGCCTGCCTTTACCGGTTTGGCCAACTGGATGATCCCAATGATGATTGGGGCACCGGATATGGCCCTGCCGCGAATGAATAACTGGAGCTTCTGGATCCTGCCGTTCGCCTTCGCGCTGCTGATTGGCAGCTTGTTTATGGAAGGCGGCGGCCCGGCCTTTGGCTGGACGTTCTACGCGCCGCTGTCCACCACCTTCAGTGGTGACTCCACCGCACTGTTTGTGTTCTCCGTTCACATCATGGGCATCAGCTCCATCATGGGTGCCATCAATGTGATTGTGACCATCGTGAACCTGCGTGCGCCTGGCATGACCTGGATGAAGCTGCCACTGTTTGTCTGGACCTGGCTGATCACCGCGTTTCTGCTGATTGCGGTGATGCCGGTGCTGGCTGGTGTGGTCACCATGGTGTTGACGGATAAGTACTTCGGCACCGCCTTCTTTGATGCCGCCGGTGGCGGGGATCCGGTGATGTTCCAGCACATCTTCTGGTTCTTCGGACACCCTGAGGTGTACATCATGATTCTGCCGGCCTTCGGGGTGATCTCTGCCATCGTGCCGGCTTTCTCGCGCAAGAAGCTGTTTGGTTACGCGTCCATGGTGTACGCCACCGCCTCCATCGCCGGGCTCTCCTTTATCGTGTGGGCGCACCATATGTTCACCACCGGGATGCCAGTGGCGGCCGAGCTGTTCTTTATGTACTGCACCATGCTGATCTCGGTACCGACAGGGGTGAAGGTATTTAACTGGGTGGCCACACTGTGGCGCGGCTCCATCAGTTTCGAAGCGCCGATGCTGTTCTCGCTCGCCTTTATTGTGTTGTTCACCATCGGTGGTCTGTCGGGGCTGATGCTGGCGATCACGCCGGTGGATTTCCAGTATCACGACACCTACTTCGTGGTGGCCCACTTCCACTATGTGCTGGTGACTGGCGCGGTGTTCTCCATCATGGCCGGGGCGTATTACTGGCTGCCTAAGTGGACTGGCCATATGTACTCGGAAACCTTGGCAAGGTGGCACTTCTGGACCTCCATCATCTCGGTCAATGTGTTGTTCTTCCCCATGCACTTTCTGGGCTTGGCGGGGATGCCACGACGCATCCCGGATTACGCCCTCCAGTTTGCGGACATCAACCAGGTGGTCTCCATCGGCGGCTTCGCCTTTGGCTTGTCGCAGCTGATCTTCCTTGCCGTGGTGATCAAATGCATCCGCGGCGGTGAAAAAGCCGCGGCCAAACCCTGGGACGGTGCAGAGGGGCTGGAGTGGACGGTGCCGTCACCGGCGCCGCTGCACACCTTCGACACACCACCGAAGATCGCCTGAGGCCCCTATGGCGAGCGCAAATGACAACCGACGCCTCATCACCCGATTGGTTCTGGTGGTGGTGGGGATGTTCGGATTCGGATTTGCTCTGGTGCCGTTGTATGACGTGTTTTGCGACATCACCGGCATCAATGGCAAAACTTCTGGTGAAGTGGCGGCAGTCAGTCGAACCGTCGATGAGCAGCGGGTGGTGACGGTGGAGTTTATTGCCCGGGTGCAGGGCGACATGCCGTGGGAGTTTAAGCCGATGGTTAATCGTCTTCAGGTGCATCCGGGGGAGAGTCGCCAGATCGCGTTCTACGCCCGCAACCTGTCAAACGACGCCACGGTGGGTCAGGCGATACCGTCGGTGTCGCCCGGCCAGGGCGCGCTCTACTTCTCCAAGGTGGAGTGCTTCTGCTTTAACCAGCAGCCTCTGGCTGCCGGGGAAGACGCCGAACTCGGGCTGCTTTTCTATCTGGACCCGGCACTGCCGGAAGACATCCATACCGTGACCCTCTCATACACGCTCTACAACATCACCGACAAGGTGAGTGAGCGCGGGTAAGGAGACCAAATATGAGTCAACACGAACGCTACTACGTTCCCGCTCAGAGCCCCTGGCCCATTGTGGGTGCCGTGGGCCTCTTCCTGATTGCCCTCGGGGCGGGAAATTACGTCGCCAGCTTGTCCAAAGGCGGCGGCATGGGCGGGTATGTCCTGCTGGCCGGGGTTGCCGTCATTCTGTTTATGGTGGTGGGCTGGTTCCGCAACGTTATTGATGAGTCGATGTCGGGGCTCTATTCCCGCCAGATGGACCGCTCCTTCCGTCAGGGCATGAGCTGGTTCATCTTCTCTGAGGTGATGTTCTTTGCCGCCTTCTTTGGGGCCCTGTTCTACGCCCGGATGGTCGCGATCCCCTGGTTGGGCGGGGCCGGTAACAACGCCATGACCAGTGAGGTGCTCTGGCCCGCCTTTGAGGCGGTCTGGCCGTTGGAGAAAACGCCCGGTGGCACCGAAACTCAGGCGATGGGCTGGAATGGCCTGCCGCTCTACAACACCATCATTCTGGTGATCTCATCCATTACCCTCCATGTCGCTCACGTGGCGCTGGAACAGAACAAACGCACCGTGCTGACCACCTGGCTGGGCATCACCATCCTGCTGGGCGTGGTGTTTCTGTTCCTTCAGGGCGAAGAGTATGTGCACGCCTATACCGAAATGGGGCTGACGCTGGATGCCGGCATCTACGGCAATACCTTCTTCCTGCTGACCGGCTTCCACGGCATGCACGTGACCCTGGGAACCATCATGCTGATAGTGATGTTCTTCCGGGTGTTGAAGGGGCACTTTACGCCGGACAACCACTTTGGCTTCCAGGCCACCAGCTGGTACTGGCACTTTGTGGATGTGGTGTGGATCTGCCTGTTCGTCTTCGTGTACGTCCTTTAACGGACGCTGTCGCAATCAACGGGTGCGCCTGGCGCACCCGTTGTGGTCAGTAGGGGCGGGGATTTACCGGCACCCAACCCGCCGCCAACGCCACCACCAACACCAGCAAAACCAATGCTGACAGCGCCACCCTGCGCCCCAGGTGTTGGGTCATGGAGCGTTCTCCACCCCGAATCATGGCGAGCCCGGCCCGGGCCAGACTGAACAGGATAAACAGCAACAGCAGTACGATGAGAGACTTAAACGCGGTAATCACAGAAGCTCCTTTTCGTGTTGAAGAGAGGTTTGTATGAGCAGCCCCACGCGTCCTGCGGTCTGGCTGGCTCTGATACTCACTGTGCTGGCCATCGGGGTTCTGGTCAAGCTGGGAATGTGGCAGCTGCATCGGGCCGAAGAGAAGCAGGAACTGATGGCGACGCTGGCCAGCCGTGAACAGGTTGAACTGGCCTGGCCGTTGCCACAGCAGCCTCCGGAGGCGCTTGCCGGCCACCGTTTGAATCTCACCGTTCACCCCATTCCCGACCAGGCTCTGGTGCTGGATAACCAGACGCTGGAAGGGCAGGTGGGGTATCGATGGCTGCAGCCGGTTCGCGTCGCTGCGGGGGCACCCTGGCTGCTGCTGGACTTAGGGTTCATCCCGGTGGTTCGGGGTAGCCGGGCGCTGCCCGAATTGCCTGCGCTTCCCGAAACCCTGCAAGTCAGCGGACGTCTCTACCAGGTGGGCCACAATCCACTCAACCCAGACTTGTTGGCAGAGCCGGGCCCGATCACCCGCATTCAGGCACTGGAGATCACACAGCTCAGCGCTTTGTGGGAGAAGCCGGTCGTCCCGCTGGTGCTCTTGGCTGAATCGCCGGCAGAGCTGGGGTTTACCCGGGTTTGGAAGCCCATCAATTTGAGCCCGGAGAAGCATCAGGGCTATGCGCTGCAATGGTTCAGTCTGGCGGTGGCGTTAACCGTGATCCTGCTGATCATGCTGTTTAAGGGGCGCTTGCAACGGCCTGCTCAGGTCGATAGGTTGGAAACATAAGCATAAGTCTTGGCCATCTGCGGTACCGGTGGTCGTCGTGGAAGTGGAATAAGAGGAGCCCTCATGAACTCCCACAACAACGGTACCGCCAAACGCACTCTGTGGCTGTTGCTGGCGGCGTTTATCCTGCCGGTGGTGCTGGCCTATCTCTACCTCACTCAGGGGTGGTATCAGGGTGGCGCAACCAATAAAGGTCAGCTGCTCGACAATCTCTCTTATCAATCTCTTTCTGCTGGTAACCCGGCGGAACAGCAATGGCAGGTGATCACCCTGCTTCCAGCCCGCTGTGACCAGACCTGCCTGGACCGTTTGGCCACGCTGCGCCAAACCCACATCGCCCTGGGTCGGGAACAGGAGCGGGTGGTCCCCATGGTGTTCCTGACCGATCAGAGTGACCCGCAGATCCGTACCCAGCTGTCAGAACATGAGCTGATTTCAGCGCCGGCTGAGCCTGCGGTGGCTGCGGCGCTGGCTTCGGCCTCGCTGATTGTGGTGGACCCTTTGGGCCAGTGGGTGATGGCCTACCCCTTGGTGGCGGATACCGACGCGCAGATCCAGCAGGGACGGGATCTGCTCAGCGATCTTCGCAAGCTGCTTAAACTGAGCCGGATTGGGTAAGGAGGATAAGCATGAAGAAGCTGACGTTTGCCACGCTCTGCCTTGCCTTCATCGTGATTTTGCTTGGCGCCTTTACCCGTTTGACCGATGCCGGCCTGGGCTGTCCCGACTGGCCGGGCTGCTATGGCTTCCTGACCGTGCCCTCGGCGCAGGAGCACGTAGCGGTGGCGGAGGCACGTTTTCCGGAGCGTCCGGTGGAAGCCGCCAAAGCCTGGGCCGAAATGGTTCACCGTTACGTGGCGGGCACCCTGGGGCTGTTGATTCTTGCGCTGGCGCTTTACTCAATGAAGCAGGCCGGGCCACGTAAATTGCCGTGGGCACTGGTTGGGCTGGTGATTTTCCAGGGCGCCCTGGGGATGTGGACCGTCACTCTGAATCTGTTGCCGGTGGTGGTGATGGGGCACCTGATGGGGGGCTTTGCCATCTTCAGCCTGCTGTTCCTGCTGTGGTTACGACAACGTCCGGCGTCGTTCGAGCTGTCCCCCCTGAGGGTGCTGGCCACGCTGGCGCTGGTGGTGCTGGTCGGGCAGATCATGCTCGGGGGCTGGACCTCCGCGAACTATGCCGCGCTGGTGTGCACCCAGCTGCCGATCTGCGAGGGTGACTGGGTCAGTAACCTGGCGCCGGCCGAAGCGTTTCAGCCGTTGCCGCCGCCGGCGGAAAGTTACGAGTTTGGCGTGCTGGAATACCCGGCCCGCATGACCATCCATGTCAGCCATCGTATCTGGGCCGGGATCACCGCGCTGGTGCTGCTGTGGCTGTGGTGGCGTCTGCGACAGAACGGCGCCGGGCGCGTGGCGACAGTCCTGGGTGCACTGCTGCTGGTGCAGCTGGCGCTGGGTGTGGCCAATGTGGTGGGTTCGCTGCCGCTGGCGGTGGCCGTGGCCCATAACGGCGGAGCGGCGCTGTTGTTGCTGGCTCTGGTGTGGATTAACCATCTGGCCTGGCGCAGTCCGGCCAAGGAGGCGTAAATGGCGAAGCTGGAACAGGCAATGATGGCGACGCCCGCCTGGCCATGGCGGGACTACCTGGAGATGACCAAACCAAAAGTGGTGGCGCTGATGTTGGTGACCGCACTGGTCGGGATGGCGCTGGCCAGCCCGGGGTGGATCCCGTTAGGCGCTCTGATTTTTGGATTGGCCGGCATCGGCCTGATGGCCGGGGCCGCGGCCGCGATCAACCATTTGGTGGATCGTCGCATCGACACCATTATGGCGCGCACTCATAACCGACCACTGCCGAAAGGCCGGGTTGCTCCGGTGCAGGCGTTGCTGTTTGCGGCGGTATTGGCGATTGCCGGTTTTGCGATGCTGTATGCACTAGTGAACCCCCTGACCGCCTGGCTGACCTTTGCCAGCCTGATCGGCTACGCCGGCATCTATACCGGCTTTCTTAAGCGGGCGACGCCGCAGAACATCGTGATCGGCGGACTGGCGGGTGCCATGCCGCCGCTGCTGGGCTGGACCGCAGTAACCGGGGACTTCCACGGTCATGGCATGCTTTTGGTGATCATCATCTTCGCCTGGACGCCGCCCCACTTCTGGGCGCTGGCGATTCACCGGCGGGCGGATTACGCCAAGGCCGGTTTGCCGATGCTGCCGGTGACCCACGGGGTTGAGTACACCAAAACCCATATCCTGCTCTACAGCTTCCTGCTGGCCCTGGCTTGTTTGTTGCCGGTGCTGGTGGGGATGAGCGGTGCGCTCTATCTGGCTGGCTCAACGGTGTTGAGCGGTTGGTTCTTGTGGCGTGCCTGGCAGCTGAAGTTTCAGCCCGAGCGTTACGAACCGATTAAGCTGTTCCTCTTCTCCATCTGGCAACTGCTGGCGCTGTTTGTCCTGCTGTTGGTGGATCACTATGTGGAGCTGTTGCTATGAAGGCCTCGACCCAATGGATCATCCTGCTTGGACTGGTGGCGATGGTGGCCGGGGTCTCACTGAGCCTGCAAGGGCCAACCCCGCGTCCCCAGGTTTCTGCCCTCTGGCTTGAGCAGCCCCGTATCCTGCCTGACTTCACTCTGACTGACCATCGGGGGCAGGTTTTTGATCGGAGTCGTCTGGAGGGGCAGTGGAGCCTGATATTCGTTGGCTACACCTCCTGCCCGGATGTGTGCCCCACGACCATGTCCGATCTGGCCCGGGTTTATCCCAAGCTGGAGAACGCCCTGGGGGATGACCCGGTCCAGGTGGTGTTGCTGTCGGTGGACCCGGCCCGGGATGACCCGAAGAAGCTGGGCCAGTACGTGGAATTTTTCCGCCCGGGCTTTGTTGCAGTGACCGCTGAACACGCGCAGCTTTACCCCTTTACCCAGTCTCTGGGACTGGTCTACGCGTTGGTGGATAACCCCAACGGTGGCGAATATCTGGTGGACCACTCCGCCGATCTGGTGTTGATCAATCCCGAAGGCGCGGTGGAGGCGTTCTTCCGTCCCACCGGCGAGTTGGGGACCCTGCGCAAAGTGTCGATGGCGCAGCTGGAGCAGGATCTGCCGGTGATCCTCGGTGCCTATCAGGGCTGAGATGGACTCGAAAAGAAAAAGGACACCCTCGGGTGTCCTTTTTAACTTTTGGCTTACTCCGCTGGCCAGCTGCCGTCGGCATTGGCCTGGATCCAGGGCTGAGAGTACCAGTAGTAGCCATTCTGGGTCCGGCTTGGTGCGGTGCAGTTGTAGCGGGTGCGGCCCGCAGGCAGTGGCAGATCGGCCTGAATGGTAAAGGTGTTGCCATCCAGCCAGGTGGGCGTTTTGGCGCCCTGGCCCTGGATGTAGCACATCAGCTCTTTGGTGCGGACATCATTGCCATCCAGGGTGACGGTCAGGGTGGGGCGGTTGCGGCCAATCAGCTCTGATTCTTCGCCATCCACGGCCACGACCGGCATGTTCAGACTGTGAAGCTTGACCTTCAGGGTTGCCATGTCCGCGTAAGGGCCGGCAACCGGATAACGGGGGACGGCGGTCAGGCTGGAGTAGGGACCAGCGGCGCCGGAGTGCTGGCCGATACCGACAAAGCCCATATGGTCCAGCAGGCGGCGCAGGGCCTGATTGTACTCACCGTAGGGGTAGGCCAGCATCTTGACGTTGTGGCCGGTCTTCTCGGCGATGATCGCCTCAGTTTTCTCAATGTCGGCGCGAACCCGCGCTTCCCACTCAGCCTGAGACTCGTCACCCTGACGGCGGATCAGGTGGTCATGCCCCCAGCTGTGGTTGGCAATGGTGGCCCCCTGCTCGGTCAGGGATTTCAGGGTATCCCAATCCATCATATTGGCGCGGCCGACCGGGGCCGGGTTGATAAACAGGGTGTAGGGAAAACCGTACCGCTTCAGCACCGGATGGCCGTTTTCGTAGATGTTCTGGTAGCCATCGTCAAAGGTAATGGCAACGGTTTTGGGTGGCAGCGGGGTTTTGGCGCGTATGGCGTCGACCACGGTTTCCAGACTCACCACGTTGAACTGATTGTCGGCCAGGTAGGCCATCTGCTCTTCAAACTGGGCTGGAGTCACTGAGGTGCTGGCCGGCGTGTTTTCGCTGACGTGATGGTACTGTAGGATCACCGCAGCCTGCGTCGGCAGCACGATACACCACAGCGGCAGCCAGGCGAGCAGCCGGATAATCGTATTCTTCATTGAGGTTCCCAAATCCTGTTATGACGGTCACCGCCATTTTGCGGCAGTGGGAGGGGCATCGTCGCACCTTCATGCTGGCGCTTCCGATGATCCTGTCCAATGTCACTATCCCCTTGCTGGGGCTGATAGATACAGCCGTGATCGGCCATCTGAGCGACGCCTACTATCTGGGTGGCGTGGCCGTCGGCGCGATGATTATAACCTTTTTGTTCTGGATACTGGGATTTTTGCGGATGGCCACCACCGGCCTGGTGGCTCAGGCTTACGGGGCTGGCGATGCACTGGCGCAATTGCGGGTGCTGTTTCAGGCGGGTTGCATGGCGCTGCTTCTGGCGGCAGTTCTGCTGGCTTTTCAGGCGCCATTACTGGCGCTGGCGTTGCAGATGGTGGGCGGCAGTGCAGAGGTTCAGCACTATGCCAGCGTCTATTTTTCCGTGCGGATCTGGTCGGCGCCTGCCGCATTGCTCAATCTGGCGTTACTGGGCTTCTTGCTGGGCCGACAAAGCCCCCGCTCGGCCATGTGGTTGCTGTTGTGCACCAACGGTCTGAACATCGCACTGGATCTGCTGTTTGTGGTGGGCTTCGGCTGGGGTGTGGCTGGCGCGGCAGCGGCCAGCGTCATTGCAGATTATGGTGCGCTGGTGCTGGCCCTGGTCCTGGTCTGGCACCAACTGCCACCAGAGTTGCGAAACAAGGCCACGTTCGCCCGTTTGGACTTGAATGGCAGCGGGCGATTGCTGGCGTTGAATCGGGACATCTTTATCCGGACCCTGTGCCTGCAACTGTGCATGGCCTTTGTGACGGCACAGGGGGCCAGGCTGGGGGACGCAGTGGTGGCCGCCAACTCCGTGCTGATGAATTTCACCCTGCTGATGGCCTATGCGCTGGATGGCTTTGCCTATGCCGCCGAAGCGGAAGTGGGCCGGGCCAGTGGCGCGCGGGAGCGGGAAGGGATCCGCAATGCGGTGGTGCTGGGCGGGTTTTGGTCGGCACTGACGGCAGGCGCGTTTACCCTGACCTTTGCGTTGGCAGGGGAGGGGATCATCGCGCTGCTGACGGACATTGAGTCGGTTCGGGTGACGGCAGCGGAGTATCTGCCCTGGGTGGTGATCTACCCGATGCTGGCGTTTACCTGCTTCCTGTTTGACGGTGTCTATATTGGCGCAGCTCGTGGACAGGAGATGCGCAACAGTATGGTGCTGTCCGCCTTGGGGTTCTTTGCCCTTTGGTGGGCTGCCCGGATGAGTTTACCCGGCAACCACGCGCTCTGGTTTGCCTTTTGTGGCTTTATCGCACTGCGCAGCCTGACGCTGGCAGGCCACTTCGGTTGGAGCTGGCGGCGGGGTCAGTGGGGATAACAAAAACGCCGGCCCTATGGCCGGCGTTTTGGCTGCGGTATCCACGTACCGTCAGAAGTAAGAGTGCTCACCGTGCTCGTGCTCGGTCACATCCTTCACAGCAGTCAGCTCGCCGGCAAACTCTTCCAGCAGCTGCTTCTCGATGCCGTCTTTCAGGGTTACGTCGACCATGGAACAGCCATTACAGCCGCCGCCGAACTGGATAACGGCGATGCCGTCTTCGGTCAGTTCCATCAGGGTGATGAAGCCGCCGTGGCCGGCCAGCTGCGGGTTCACCTGTGACTGGATAACGTACTCAACGCGGTCACGCAGCGGGGCGTCGTCGGCCACTTTACGCATCTTGGCGTTCGGTGCTTTCAGCGTCAGCTGGCTGCCAAGTTGATCGGTGACGTAGTCGATCAGGGCTTCGTCGAGGAACGGCGCGCTTTTTTCATCAATCATGGCATTGAAGCCTTCAAAGGGCAGTTCAATGTCATCCGCTTCCACCGCATCCGGCGGACAGTAGGAAACACCACACTCTGCTTGAGGGGTGCCCGGATTAATCACAAAAACACGGATGTTGGTGCCTTCCGGTTGGGAAGACAGCAGTTTAGCAAAGTGGGCCTGAGCGGCTTCGGTAATGGTGATCATACTGGCTCTCTTAAAACCTGAGCTTTCGACTCGGATATCCCATGATAACCGGATTGGGGCGACGATTATAGAGTCAGACGGTGAAGAGGATCACGCTTTACTGGCTAGGGTGTGGTGCCATTGTTACACTGGTTAACCATAACGATAACAAGCGGTTCATGGACGATGAAGAAGTTGATAGCGATTGGGGCCTTGTTTTGGGCCCTGTTAACCCCTGCGCATGCGGCCAACTCACTGACGACTTTGGCGCCTGACACTCCCTACCTGAACACCCTGCCTACACCGGCTGAGCACTTCTCCGGTGCCATTGGTGAACGCCATCTTCGATACGATGAAGTTAGTGCATACTTTCAACGGCTTGCTGATAAAAGCCCGAGAGTGAGCCTGGAAAAGATTGGTCTTAGCCATCAGGGACGGCCCCAATTGGCGGCGATCATCACCAGTGAAGCCAATCAAACCCGACTGGATGAACTGTTGGTCCAGCGGGCTAAGGCTGCCCGTGGCGAGCAGGTGGATGGCCCGGTTGTGATCTGGCTCGCGTATTCCATTCATGGTGATGAGGCCAGTGGCCTGCACGCCAGCCCACTGTTTGCTTACCACCTTGCTGCGGGTCAATCCGCTGAGGTGAAGCGCTGGCTGGATGAGGCCATCGTCGTTATTACCCCAAGCCAAAACCCCGATGGCAATGACCGTTTTACTCAGTGGGTGAATGGTTACCGCGGCAACGTGCCCAGTGGCCATAACTACCACCGTGAGCATTTTCAGGGCTGGCCTTCCGGCCGGGTCAATCACTATTGGGCGGATCTGAACCGTGACTGGCTCTACCAGGCGCACCCGGAAAGCCGCGGGCGAGTGGCGTTCTTTCAGCGTTGGTTGCCGCACGTGGTCAGCGATTACCACGAGATGGGGCACCAAAGCAGCTACTTCTTCCAACCGGGCGTGCCGGATCGCACCCACCCGCTGACACCGAAAGAGAACCAGGCGCTGACGGCCCGGATTGCCACTCATCACGCCAAAGCGTTGGATGCGCTTTATCAGCCCTACTTCTCCCGTGAGTCTTTTGACGACTTTTATTACGGAAAGGGATCCACCTATCCGGACATCAACGGTTCCGTTGGCATTCTGTTTGAGCAGGCCACCGCCCGGGGCCTCCACCGGGACAGCGATTACGGTGAAGTCACCCTGGCACTCGGTGTGCGAAACCACCTGGCCACCTCCTTCTCCACCGTGCGCGGTGCCATCGCTGAAGCCGATGCCCTGAAACGGTATCAGCGAGTCTTTTTCCGCGATGCGCTGGAGGAAGGACGGGACCGCCGAGGTGCGGGATATCTGGTTTCCGCGAAAGGTGACCGCAGCCGGCTGTCTGCTTTTGCTGACATCCTGGCCAGTCATCGCATCGAGTTTGCTTACCTGAATGGGTCTGTTGAGCAGGGGGAGCAACGTTTTGTTGCCGGTGATCTCTATATTCCCTTTGCGCAGCATCAGTACCGCCTGATCGAAGCGCTGTTCGATCAGCGCACCGAGTTTGCGGATAACACCTTTTATGACGTTTCAGCGTTCTCCGCTGAGTTGGCGTTTGACCTTGAGCGTGCCGAGGTCCGTCGGGCGCCAGGGGCTCAGAACAACCCGCCAGCGGTTACAGATGTCGCTTACGAACAGCCCGCCTTGCAGTGGCTGATCCCCTGGGGTGACCGCATGGCGCCGGCTGCATTGAATCAACTGCTGGAAGCCGGGTTCCGTGTCCGCTTTGCTGAGAGCAGCGGCCGGGTTACCGGGCGGGACGGCGAGGTCAGCTATGGCCCGGGTGCACTGACGGTGCTGGGCAACCAACCGGGGCTGGCGGCAGCGCTGAAGCGGATCGACGCGCAACTGGGCATACAGGCCAAGCCGCTGATCTCCGGTCAGGCGCTGGCCGGCTCCGATCTGGGAAGCCGCCGCTTCCACGCCGTGAAGCCGGTGAAACCGGCCATTTTGATCGGGCGTGATGTCAGCCAGTACGAAGCGGGCATGTTGTGGTTCTATCTGGATCGCGTTCTGGGTGTGGAAACCGTGCTGCTGGATGGCGAGTACTTCAGCCGGGCACCAATGCATGAGTTCACGCATCTGTTCCTGGTGGACGGCGCGTACAGCAAACTGTCAGGAGCGAAAGCCGTCATTGAGCCGTTCGTCCAGCAGGGTGGCACCGTGGTGGCCTGGAAGCGTGGCGTGGCCCGACTGGCGCAATGGGGCATGGTCGATATGACGGTGCATCAGCGCAGCTTCTTTGCGCCGGAGTTTGCCCACGCCGGTGACCAGCTGGCGTTTGCCCAGAGAAACAAAGAGGATGCCCGTCGCACCATCGGTGGTGCCATCGTCAACTGGAAGCTGGACACCTCCCATCCGCTGGGCTTCGGGTTGAGCGATGAGTTGCCGATCATGAAGAACCGCGAAGTGTCGCTGGTGCCCAAAGACCAGAAAGGTCGCACCGTCGCCCGTTATGATGATGCACTGCTGCTGTCCGGCTACATGGCGCCGGAATATCAGAAAGCGTTGTCCGGCGAAGTGGCGGCGCAGGTTCAGTCCAAAGGGGCGGGCCAGTATGTTCTGATGGCGGACAATCCCCTGTTCCGTAATTTCTGGCTGGGTGCGGAAGGCCTGGTGGCAAACAGCTTGTTTATGGTGCCTGCACTGAACTGATCCGGGATCATTTGAGGGCGCTGGCCAGCGCCCAGTATTGGCTGACACTGTGGCCTTCCCGTCGCAGTGTCGCCGCCAGACTGGCGAACGTGGTGCCGGTGGTGATCACATCGTCCACCAAAGCCAGATTGTTCAGCGTCGGCCCCTCCGTCACCCGAAATGCCCCTTTGAGGTTCTGTCGTCGCTGGGTGCCACTCAGCCCATGCTGATCCAGGGTCATCCGCTGCTTTATTACCCTCCCCTCGATCACCGGAATGTTCAGCCGTCGCCCCAGTGCCCGGGCGATCAATACACTGTGGTTAAAGCCCCGCAAGGGCAGCTTGTCTTTGTGCATGGGAACCGCCAGCAGTGCACCCGGCCTTGGGATGGCGCCCAGCTGCCAAAGTGCCTCAATCCGTTGTGCCAGTGCGTTGCAAAGGGGCGGAAGCAGGCTCAGCCTGCGGTGGATCTTTATCGCCCCCGCCAGGTAACCCAGAGGGTGGTGATAGGGGTAGGCGCAAACCAGCGGACGCCAGCGCTTTTTGCTCAGGCAGGTGCCGCAGCGCCACGGGACCGGAGCGGGAAGAGGCCGGCTGCAGCCGAGGCAAAGGGGGCCCGGCTCGCCATCGTCCAGACACACATCGCACAGCCCCTGGCCGCCAGTACAGGGCTGCTGACACAGGAAGCAGCGGTTGGGTAAACTGCGTTCCATTACGTTCGCAATGCGCTTCAGCCAAAAGGATACGTTCATGTCCACGCCGTCCAGCCTGACCAGGGAACCTTTGCACATTCAATGGCAGGGAGCGGGTTGTCCGCTACTGCTGTTGCATGGATGGGGGATGAATGGGGCGGTCTGGCAGGGGATCAGCCAGGACTTAGCGGAGATGGGATTTCGCATCGGGTTGGTTGACCTGCCGGGATTCGGGCATTCGGCACCGATCCCGGGGGCAGGTCTTGAAGCCCTGACCGCGGCGGTGCTGGATGCGGTGCCGGAGCCGAGTCATCTGTTGGGCTGGTCACTGGGTGGACTGGTGGCGACTCAGGCAGCCCTGATGGCCCCTGAGCGGGTACTGAGCCTGGTGACGATGGCCAGCTCCCCCTGCTTTCAGGCGGCGGAGGGGTGGCGGGGCATCAAACCCGAGGTGCTCGTTCAGTTTGCGGATCAACTGGCGGATGACCTGCCCCGTACCCTGGATCGTTTCTTTGCCCTGCAGGCGATGGGATCTCCCAGCGCCAGGGAAGATGTGCGAGCGCTGCGTGCGGCAGTGGCGCAGCACCCGACACCCGATGCCGGGGCACTGAAAGATGGGCTGGCGATTTTGGCAGACGCGGACCTGCGGACTCAGTTAGGGGGCGTTACCCAACCCTGGTTGAGGCTTTATGGTCGGCTGGATGGGCTGGTTCCGGTTCGAACCGTGGCCCGGGTTGATGAGCTCGCCTCGTCTTCACGGTCGGTGACATTGGCCAAAGCGGCTCATGCGCCTTTTATCTCTCACCGCGCTGACACACTGAACGAACTGAAAAAATTTTACCTGACCCTCTGAACGGTTGATAATTGACCAGGGAGGTGCTCAAACCCATGTTCCTGGTTTCCAACTTTCCAAATGTGCCGATTGCCACCACCAATCCTGCCACTGAGAGTGCGCAGCGGGAGGCGGCGTCACGGGTGCCGATCAGCCGGCCGGAGCCGTTGCTGAAAAGCGCGGCCGAGCGGGCACTGGATCCGGAAAGGGAGCGAAGCCGGGTGGAGGGGCGCCCATCCGATCAGGAGCCGAACGAAGAGCAACATTCCGGACAGGAGAGTACGCCACAGCAGCAGGGGCAGGATAGCCCACTGAGCTGGCGGGAGGCGTTAGCTCAGGCTCGGCCAGTGATGGAACGGCCCGGGCCCCGCCGACAGTCCGGGGATGACGCTGTTTCGGCGCACCCCTCCGGTCAGCTGGATAAAGCCGCGTATAACCGGTTTGAGCAGATCGTCAGACGCCACTATGAACGGGTGGCGCAGCCTCGTACTCCCCCGCAATTTGAAGCGCGCACCTGATTCAGAAGGTGTAACGCAGCCCGGCCCGCACCCCTGAGAGGCTTTGCAGATGGTCGCCGCTGTAGCCGCTTTCCACCAGAAAGCTGTGATGGTCGTATTCCAGGGTCAGGGCGACGTGGCGATGAAAACGCCATGCTGCTCCTACACTGAACTGCAGCTCGCCGCCTCCGCTCGCCAGGGCCAACGGCGTCCCGCCTTCCCATAGGATGGCGTCCTGTTCCAGTAGAATAACGCCAAATCCGGCACGGCCGTACAGCTCCAGATTGTTGGCAACGTCGGTATGGAATCGGGCCGCCAGGCTCAGACTGTGAAAAGTGTCTTTCCAGTAGTGAAACACCGACTCCCGCACTTCGTATTGCCCCAGATGGGTGTAGTGAACCTCAAGATCGATCCAGTCGTTAACGGGGGCAGCGGTATAGATACCAAAGCTGATGTCACGCTTGTCGTAGTCATAATCCCGATACAGCCCGTCAGTGTCATAGCGGACCTCACCGAAGGAAAAGCCGACTCGTTTTCCGGACAGATCAAACCAGGCGAAAGCGGGCTGAGCCGAGAACAGGGCCAGAATCAGAACGATGATGCGCATAGCAGACCTCTTCGGTAAATGGGGAGCCGAAGAGTACGTGAGTCAAACTCACCTGGCTAATTAGCGGTTTTGAGCAGCCTTATCAGGAAAATTAATCAGGGGTCTGACGTGGCCGAACCAAGAGGGTTGAAGGACACCTCTCGAATGGTGCTGGCGATCAACTCCAACAACCAGATGGCGATGGCTGGGTGATTGTGGCCGCGGTGGTGATAAGCGTACATACCGACTCGCACGTAGCGTTCATCCACATCAATATCGACTGCCCGAAACTCGGGGTTATGTCGGGGCAGCATCATGGCACTTTGCGGGAAGAAATAGGGGTGCTGGCGCAGTACCGCCATAATGGCGGTGGTGGAGGTGGAACGAAAGCGGATGCTGGCCTTCTGTCCATGGGCCTCCATCAATGACTGAATGATTGGCTTGTGGTCGGTGACGCCGTGGTTAAAGAGGCAGGCGAATCCATACTCGCTCAGCTGTTGCGGAGTGATGCGCTGACCTTTAAACGGGTGGTCGTGGTGGACCAGCAGACGGCCAAAATCCTCTCCCAGTGGCGTGGCGATGATCTCCTTGGAAAGGTGGGGTATGTGCAGATTGATGCCGATGTCCACTTCACCATTCAGCAGTTGAACCGGTGTTTCCGGGGTCCAGCTAAGCAGCTCCAGGCCACATTGTGGTGCCTGAGTCGACAAGGCGTTGTACAGCGCCCCGCCAAAGAAATGGGCCATATGCGGGGCCAGTGCGATACGGATCACCCCATCCAGATGGGCCGGAGTAAACTCGTAGGCGTCATTGACCGCTTCCGCTACGCCCTCCAGCGCCGGAGCCAGGCGCTCAAGCAGGGAGCGGGTAAAGGGGGTGGCGCTCATTCCCCCCGGCACCTTGATAAACAGCTCTTCCTCGAAGTGGTGACGAAGCCGTTGCAGGGCATGACTGACCGCAGGCTGAGTGACGTGCAGCCGTTCGGCCGCACGGCGCATGTTGCCCTCCTGAGCCAGAACCTGAAGGGTTCTCAGCAGATTGAGGTCCAGATTTGAGTAGCGATCTTTCGACATACGGGCACCGTCGCAGCAGGGAGCTTGATTAGCTCAGCTTATCACGAAGTGGTTGTGCCACTTATGGTCATTTTCTTTTTTGGAACAGTCCATTTATATCAATGATTTATGGCTCATTCTTGATTCGGGTGACGCGGGAGGGGGCGGTTCGCCATCAAATTTCTGATGCCGCAAATTGTCCGAATATTCGGCGACGGTAGAGTGTGTTCCAACGTAAACAGGCTGCCTCAGGCAAGAGGCCGCGCAAAAAGGCTGAGGGAGTTCGGAGCATCATAACTCAGCCTGATGAACTGGAGCACGCTCGTGACTAAAACCCCTTTCCTGGCAGCAGCCCTGATGATCAGCCCCTTTGCGGTGGCAGAGGTTCCTCATACTTTCAACGCGGGTACGCCGGCCAAGTCGGCTGAGGTGAATGCCAACTTCCAGCATGTGGTGGATGCCAATGCGGCGACCATTGAGCAGGTGAGTGAGCTTGAGGCTTACGTGGCCCAGATGAAAGAGGAGATCGGCGCCCTGAATGACCAGGTGTTCCCGGACCGCCGACGCCTGTGCCATACGGGTTTGCCGGTTGGACAGCAGAATACCTTTGGTGGCCTTCCCTTTATCAATGCCAGCTTTACTCTGGTCGACAGTGATGGCGAGGTGTTGCCTATGCTGTTGCAGGTTCCTGAGCAGCCAATGGCCGCCCGCGGCCAGCAAGCAGACCTGATGGTGACCGATTTTGCCGGCGAAACCGCAGACCTGTATTTCTGTGACTATCCTGCCCGTCTGGATAACGTATTCCGCACCGATTACGACCTGAGCCAGCCCGATGGCGTGGTGGTGACCTTCTACACCGAAACCCGCCTGCAGGTGCGCAATCAGGATAACCAAACGCCGCTGTTCACCAACTCAGTGCGATTTGAACTGGGCCGGGCGCTGTTGCCAAAAGACGGTTCTGGCCACTACCAACTGACCGTTGCGGATCTGCCGAGTGTGGAGCAGGTTACTGAGGCTATGCAGGCCGGCTATCAGGTGTACTACCACTCCACCCTGAAGCCGGTAAATCCGTAAGGGGGCATCATGAAGCGGCTTATTATTGCTGCGGCGGCATTCATGCTGGCCGCCTGCAACTCCGATTCCTCCGGGAGCGAAGGCGGGCAGACACCAGTGAATCCCATTGAGCCGCCGCCGGGCGTTGAAGTGTCCCTGACCTGGGACGAGCAAAACTGGGATGAGGCCGACTGGCATTAATCCATAAAAAAGCCGCCTGAAAGGGCGGCTTTTTGTTGTCACTCTCGAAACGGCGCTCAGCGCCGTTTTTTGGCGTTGGCAAAAGCGTCAGCAAAGGCGCCGGACAGGCCCCCGTTTTGCTGGGGTTTGCCCTGACTGCGCGGCGCATTACGAGGGGCACGCTCTTTGCGTTCAGCGCCGCTGCTGCGTTGAGCGCGCTGTTCGCCCGGCTGGTCATCCAGGCGCATGGAGAGGCCAATGCGTTTGCGCGCCACGTCCACTTCCATCACCTTCACCTTAACCACATCGCCGGCTTTCACCACGGTGCGCGGGTCTTCCACAAACTTGTTGGAGAGGGCACTGATGTGCACCAAACCGTCCTGATGCACGCCGATATCGACAAAGGCCCCAAAGTTGGCCACGTTGGTGACGACGCCTTCCAGCACCATCCCTGGCTCCAGGTCGGAAACCTTCTCGACCCCTTCCGCAAATGCGGCGGTCTCGAACTGGCCGCGAGGGTCCCGGCCGGGTTTATCCAGCTCTTTGAGGATGTCGGTCACCGTCGGCAAGCCGAAGCGCTCATCGGTAAAGTCGCTGGCCCGGACGCTGCTGAGCAGCCCGGAATTGCCCACCAGTTCGCTGACCGGCACACCGGTGTGGGCGCTGATCTTCTTGACCACGGGGTAGGCTTCCGGGTGCACCCCGGAACCATCCAGCGGATTATCGCCATTGGCAATACGCAGGAAACCCGCACATTGCTCGTAAGCTTTTGGCCCCAGACGCGCGACCTTGAGCAACTGCTTGCGATTGGTGAAGCGGCCATGCTCATCGCGGAACTGGACAATGTTCTGAGCCAGGGTGCGGGTCAGGCCGGCAACACGGGTCAGCAGGGGGACGGAAGCGGTGTTCAGATCCACACCCACGGCGTTCACACAGTCCTCCACCACGGCATCCAGTGAACGGGCCAGCTGAGTCTGGCTGACGTCATGCTGGTACTGACCAACGCCGATGGACTTCGGTTCGATTTTGACCAGCTCTGCGAGCGGGTCCTGCAGGCGGCGGCCAATGGATACGGCGCCGCGCAGCGCCACATCGAGCTGAGGAAATTCCAGCGCCGCGGTTTCTGAGGCGGAGTACACCGACGCACCCGCTTCACTCACCATGACTTTGGTCAGACCCGGCTTTTTGAGGCCTTTGATCAGTTCGCCCGCCAACTTGTCGGTTTCCCGGGAAGCGGTGCCATTCCCCACGGCAATCAACTCGATATTGTGGGCGATGACCAGTTTACCCAGTACCGCCAGCGCATCGTTCCAGCGCTTCTGTGGCGCGTGGGGATAGATGGTGTCGGTGGCCACCAGCTTGCCGGTGTCATCCACCACCGCCACTTTACAACCGGTTCGCAGGCCCGGGTCCAGGGCCAGTGTGGCGCGCATACCTGCCGGTGCGGCCATCAGCAGATCGGAAAGGTTTTCGGCAAACACCTTAATGGCGTCGGTTTCGGCCCGTTCCCGCAGATCGCTCAGCAACTCGGTTTCCATGGCCAGGCTGATCTTGACCCGCCAGGTCCACTGGCACAGCTGCTGCAGCCAGCGTTCGCCTGGGGCATTGCCGCCCGGGATGTCGAAGTGGCGGGCGATGATCTGCTCGCAGTAGGAGCTGCGGTCTCCTTCCTCTTTGCCCGGGTCCGCCTCCAGTGCCAAAGACAGCATGCCTTCGTTGCGGCCCCGGAGCATGGCCAGGGCGCGGTGAGAAGGGGTGTGAGACCAGGGCTCAGCGTGGTCAAAATAGTCCTGAAACTTGGCACCCGCCTGTTCCTGGCCGGCAAGCACCTGACTCTTAAGGTGGGCATTCTGCTTAAGATGGCCGCGAATGGCGGCGAGCAGGGTTGCGTCCTCCGCAAAACGCTCCATCAGAATGGCCCGGGCGCCATCCAGCACCGCCTTGGGTGTATCGAAACCCGCTTCCGGATTGAGGTAGGCCTGGGCCAGTGTCTCGGGATCCTGCGTTCGGTTGCTGAACAGGGTGTCAGCCAGAGGCTCCAGCCCGCCCTCAATGGCGATCTGCCCTTTGGTACGGCGCTTGGGCTTGTAAGGCAGGTAGAGATCTTCCAGCGCGGTCTTGGTGTCCGCTGCGGTAATGGCGGCACGCAGGGTGTCGGTAAGCTTACCCTGCTCATCAATGGATTTGAGGATGGCCGCACGGCGATCGCCCAGCTCACGCAGGTAACCCAATCGGGTTTCCAGGGTGCGCAACTGGGTGTCATCCAGGGCGCCGGTAACCTCTTTACGGTAACGGGCGATAAAGGGAACGGTGGCGCCGTCGTCCAACAAAGTCACGGCGGCTTGCACCTGTTGAGGGCGGACGCCCAGCTCCTGAGCGATGAGGTGTGAAATCGGTTCCATAGCGTCAATACTTGCGTTCACCCGCGCTGGCGGGATACAAACGGAAAAATGACGGTCACCTTAGCACAGGGGCCGCAGTGATTTTTAACGGATTTTGTACCAATGAAAAAGGCAGACCTGATCACCAAGGAAGGTTGGAACGCGCTGGAAGCGGAACTGAAATATCTGTGGAAGGAGGAGCGCCCCCAGGTGACTCAGGCAGTGTCCGACGCGGCCGCGCTGGGCGATCGCAGTGAGAACGCTGAGTACATCTACGGCAAGAAGCGGCTGCGTGAGATCGATCGCCGGGTTCGCTTTCTGTCCAAACGGATGGAAGTGCTACGGGTGGTGGAACCGGATCGCCGTCAGGAAGGCAAAGTGTATTTTGGTGCCTGGGTGGAACTTGAAAACGACGACGGCGACAAAAAGCGGTATCGCCTCGTTGGTCCGGATGAGTTCAATGTGAAAGAGGGGAAGGTCAGCATCGATTCTCCTCTGGCCCGGGCGCTGTTGGGCAAAGCGGTGGATGATGAAGTGATGGTTCGTACACCCAACGGCGAACAAGTGTTTTATATTAATCAGATACGATACAAAGCGTTCGAGGATTGAGGGGGAAAGGGATGAATCAGGAGACCACAAAGGTCCTGGTCGTGGATGACGACATGCGATTGCGTAACTTGCTGGAGCGCTATCTGGTGGAGCAGGGATTTCAGGTCCGCTCGGCCGCAGACTCTGAGCAGATGGATCGCCACCTGGAAAGGGAGAACTTCCACCTTCTGGTTTTGGATCTGATGCTGCCGGGCGAGGATGGCCTCTCCATCTGTCGCCGCTTGCGTCAGAAGGGGAACGAGATCCCCATTGTGATGTTGACCGCCAAGGGCGACGAAGTGGATCGGATCATCGGCCTTGAGCTGGGAGCGGATGACTATCTGCCCAAGCCGTTTAACCCCCGTGAGTTGCTGGCCCGCATCAAAGCGGTACTGCGTCGTCGTCCTAACGAGGTGCCTGGCGCGCCGACCCAGGAAGAGACCGAAGTGCTGTTTGGCCAGTACCGCCTGAACCTGGCGACCCGGGAGATGTTTAAGGGCGACGAACCGGTGGCGCTCACTTCCGGAGAGTTTGCGGTGTTGAAAGTGCTGGTCAGCAACCCCCGTGAACCGATGAGCCGCGATAAACTGATGAATCAGGCCCGAGGCCGGGATTACAGTGCGCTGGAGCGCTCCATTGACGTTCAGGTATCCCGCCTGCGCCGCCTTATCGAGGAAGACCCCTCCAGCCCGCGCTACATCCAGACCGTGTGGGGACTGGGCTACGTCTTTGTTCCGGACGGCAGTACGCGATAGTGCGTTGGCGACTGCTGCCCCGCAGTAACTTTGGTCAGACGGTGTTGTTGATCGGCTGTCTTTTGCTGATCAACCAACTGGTCTCCTACATCTCGGTGGCGGTTTACGTCATCAAGCCCTCGACCCAACAGATCAACCAGCTCCTGGCCCGGCAGGTGGAGCTGGTGTTCCGGGATCTTCATCTGGATCTGGATACCCTGACGCCGCTGGATGCGATTCGGGAAAAGCTCTCCGAAGACCAGCATATGGACGCGTTTTCTCTTCCGGAAGCGCGGGCGCAGGGGCTGAATGAGGCCACCTATTACCGCATCCTTTCTGATCAGATGAGCGAATACCTGGGTGGCGAAGCCGAAGTCCGGATCGCCGGGGGGGATCAGTACCAGATCTGGATCCGCCCTCCGCAGGCGCCGCAGATCTGGCTGCGGGTGCCGCTGTCCGGATTCGATGAATCCAAAATCAACCCGCTGACCATCTACCTGATGGTGATTGGGGCGCTCTCGGTGCTGGGTGGATGGTGGTTTGCCCGTTTGCAGAGCCGGCCATTGCGCCGGCTTCAGCGCGCCGCACTTCAGGTGTCCCGTGGCCGTTTCCCCAAGCCGTTGCCGCTGTCCGGCTCGGCTGAGGTGATGGAAGTGACCAAAGCGTTTAACCAGATGGCCCGCTCCATGGCAGAGCTGGAAGCGGATCGAAACCTGCTTCTGGCCGGGGTTTCCCATGACCTGCGGACACCGCTGACCCGCATTCGCCTCTCGGCAGAGATGATGAACGAACAGGATGCCTTTCTGAAAGAGGGCATCGAAGCGGACATCGACGACATGAACGCCATCATCGACCAGTTCATCGCCTTTATCCGCGGACATCAGGATGAAGCGTTGCAGGTGATGAGCGTGGATGACCTGCTTCAGGATGTGGCACAGCAGGAGGAAGTCCGGGGTCAGGAGATGGAGCTGCAGCTCGGCCCGACGCCCGCCATCAAGCTGCAACCGGTGGCGGTAAAGCGGGTGATCACCAACCTGGTGGAAAATGGCTTGCGCTACGGCAATGGCTGGCTGCGCCTCAGCTCCGGTGTGGAAGCCAACTGGGTGTGGTTCAAGGTGGAAGACAATGGCACCGGGATCCCGCTTGAGCGGCTGGACGAACTGTTCCAACCCTTCCAGCAGGGGGACACCGCCCGTGGGGGCGCCGGTTCAGGACTGGGCCTGGCCATCGTGAAGCGGATTGTGGATGGCCATGGTGGGGAGATCCACGTGGCTAATCGCCCTCAGGGTGGGCTGGAGGCCAAGGTCCGCTTACCGAAAGACGCGGTGGAATGACCGGTTTCCCGATAAAAAAAGCCGCTCAGTGAGCGGCTTTTTTTGATCTCCGAAGCGGCGGTCAGGCGCCCGGGCCTGCTTTGACGATGGCCTCGGAGACATCGTACTTGGCAAAGTTGGCCTGGAATTCCGTGGCCAGCTGATGCGCGTACTCGTCGTACTTGGCGGGATCGGACCAGGTCTGCTTCGGATTGAGCAGCTTCGGATCGACGCCGGGAATCGCTTTGGGTACGGACAGGTTCAGGATCGGCAGCGCTTCGGTTTCCACGTCCGCCAGCTCGCCGGAGACGATGGCGTCGACGATGGCGCGAGTGGTGGGAATGTCGAAACGCTTACCTTCACCGTAGGGGCCGCCGGTCCAGCCGGTGTTGACCAGGTAAACCTGGCTGCCGAATTTTTCGATACGTTCCATCAGCAGCTCGGCGTAAACGCCTGCCGGACGGGGGAAGAACGGGGCACCGAAGCAGGTGGAGAAGGTGGATTCGATGGCGGCGCTGGAGCCGATCTCGGTGGAACCCACTTTGGCGGTGTAGCCGGACAGGAAGTGGTATGCGGCGGCTTCCTTGGACAGCTTGGCCACCGGAGGCAGGACGCCGGACACGTCACAGGTCAGGAACACCACGGCACTGGGTTCGGCACCACGGTTGGCTTCGATGCGCTGGCCGATGTGCTCAAGCGGGTAGGCCGCGCGGCTGTTCTGGGTTTTACTGCTGTCGGTGTAGTCCGGCGTGCGCTGCTCGTTCAGCACAACGTTTTCCAGCACGCTGCCGAAGCGGATCGCGTCCCAGATCACCGGTTCATTCTTCTGCGACAGGTCGATGCACTTGGCGTAGCAGCCACCTTCGATGTTAAACACACCGCCGGGCGCCCAGCCATGCTCATCATCGCCGATCAGGAAGCGCTTCGGGTCGGCAGACAGGGTGGTTTTGCCGGTACCGGAGAGGCCGAAGAACAGAGTGGTGTCGCCGGCTTCGCCCACGTTAGCGGAGCAGTGCATCGGCAGTACGCCTTTGGCCGGCAGCAGGAAGTTCTGAACGGAGAACATCGACTTCTTCATCTCACCGGCATAGCGCATGCCGGCCAGCAGCACTTTGCGCTGGGCGAAGTTGATGATCACCACACCGTCGGAGTGGGTGCCGTCACGCTCCGGGTCGCATTGAAAGCTGGGGACATTGAGGATCTGCCATACCGGCTTGTGGGCGCGATTGTATTGCTGGGGAACAATAAAGAGGTTGCGGGCGAAGAGTTGATGCCAGGCGGTTTCGGTACGAACGCTGAGCGGCAGGTAGTGCTCATCGTCGGCACCCACTTCCAGCTCGGACAGAAAGTGATCCCGGCCATCGAGGTGGGCTTCAACACGTTGCCAGAGCGCATCGAATTTGGCGGCATCAAAGGGGCGGTTTACATTGCCCCACTCGATGTCACTGGCGGTAGACGGCTCCTGGACAATAAAGCGATCCTTGGGGGAACGGCCGGTGCGGATACCGGTTTCCACAACCAGCGCGCCATTGTCTGCAAGGCTGCCTTCCTTGCGTGCCAGAGCGGCCTCAACCAGCTCAGCGCTGGTGAGGTTTTGCCAGATCACTGACATAGATAAACTCCTCGGTCCTTTTAGTGAGTAAATCGGGCGATTGGGATCGCCTCTTTATTGGCCAGAAAGTGTATCTCAGTGGGGCGGGTTAAGCGACAGGTGTGACGGCTATCACGTTATATCCGATGTAAAAAAAGCAGGGCATGGCCCTGCTTTTTGAATGAACGTGATTACCGTCTGCCTCAGTGCTGAGCGGAAGAGGATTCAGAGCCTCCCTGCACGCCCGCCGCGATGTCGATGCCATCGAAACGGTAGTGGGCGCCACAGTAGTCGCAGTGCATGACGATTTCGCCCTGCTCTTCGAGGATGCTGTCCAGTTCACTGCGCTCAATGCTGCTCAGTGCAGCCAGGCTGCGCTCGCGGGAACAGGAGCAGCGGAAAATCACTTCGGCCGGCTCAAACACCTGTACCGACTCCTGATGATACAGGCGACGCAGCACCTCTTCTGCCTCAAGGCCAAACAGCTCTTCGGACTTGATGGTGTCAGTCAGGCTCTCGAGGTGTTCAAACTCCACCTCGGCGTTCACGTTGCTGGCAGGCATCTCCTGCAGCAGCATACCGGCAGCATGCTCGCCATTGGCGTGCAGCCACAGGCGGGTGCGCAGCTGCTCGGACTGGGCAAAGTATTGCTCCAGACAGGCGGCCAGAGTCGGTTCGGTCAGTGCCACCACACCCTGGTAGCGCTCGCCCTCTTTCGGCGTAATGGTGATCACCAGGTGACCCTGGCCCACCATCTGCTGCAGATTGCCATCGGGGATTTCGCCTTCAAAACGGGCGACACCACGAAGCGCCTGAGTGTGGGTGCCGTTGATAACGGCCAGACGCAGCGGGCCATTGCCCTGGATCTGAACGGCAATCTCACCCTCAAATTTCAAGATGGCGGTCAGCAGGGAGGTTGCTGCCAGCATCTCACCCAGCAGGCGCTGAACCGGCGCCGGGTAGGCGTGGCCGTTCAGCATCTGTTGGTAGCTATCATTCAGTTGCACCAGTTCGCCGCGGACGTCGGCTTGATCGAACAGGTAGCGATACAGCTTGTCAGTCATCGTCTTACTCATCCTGGTTTTTGAAGCGAAGCAGCGCACGGCGCTGCTTCTTGTCCGGCCGGCTGGCTCGGTGATCGGCGTCGGCCATCAGTCGACGCTGTTCAGCCCGCTCAGTGCGACGGTCAATGCTTTCCTGGCTCTCTTCGTAGAGGGCCTGAGCTAAAGGGGCGCTCAGTCGTTTTTCCGATAACCCCTTAATCACCAGTTCCTTTTCGTCATTCCCCTGCCACAATGTCAGGGTGGCACCAGGTTCGATTTTGCGTCCCGGTTTGCAGCGCTGGCCATTTACCTGCACTTTGCCGCCGTTGATCATCTCCTGGGCAAGGACGCGGGTCTTATAAAGCCGAGCCGCCCAAAGCCATTTATCGAGACGAACACCAGCAGAAGAATCATTTGGTGATTGTTTTGACACAGTTTACCCCTACGCTTAAAGAACCAAGTTTCACTTGGGAGCCCTGAAAGGGGGCGCACAAGCTAGCATAATCGCCGGTTTTGTGCCATTTCCCCTGTATTGCCTCTCCTTGGCTTGTTGGGGGGAATGGCCTAAGTTAGCATGATGCAAGCACATTTATTGGACATGGTCGGTTTTTGACGACCGGCATGTGGACACAGTTTCCGAGCGCATGGACTATACAATCGCGATCCAGCGAATGCTGGCTAAGGTGCCCCAGGCGGCACTGGCTAAAGCCCTTACATTGGGTTTGGCCCTATACGCTGTTTATCTGGCGGCCCTGATCACCTGGCAACTGGTTCCGTTACCGGACCAAAAGGCGCCAGCGTGGCGACCAACCCCGTCCGCTCAGGGCGGCACGGCACAACCTTCTTCTCTGGACGGACTGCTGGGGTTGTCGCTGTTTGGCCAACCCGACGCCACGACCGAATCCTCCAAACCGGCCGAGCCGGTTCAACGCGATCTCATCACTGACGCCCCGAAAACCACCCTGCGTATCCTGCTGACCGGCCTGGTGGCCAGCAGCGTAGAAGAGCGCGGTATTGCCATCATTGAAAGTGGCGGCAGTCAGGAAACCTATGGCATCGGTGACAAGATTAAGGGCACCAGCGCCAGCCTTCATGAAGTGTATGCCGATCGCGCCATCATCCTGAATCAGGGCCGCTACGAAACCCTGATGCTGGATGGCGTCGAGTACACCCGTGAAATGAGCTCCGAAACTCAACGCCTGCGCGAGCAGCCCCGGGCAGCGGTTGATATGCGCGACAACGCTGCCACTGCGGAAGCGTTGGAAGAAGCCCGGGAAGCGATGCTGGAAGATCCCGGCAAGCTTCAGGATTACCTCTCGATTTCTCCGGTCCGGGACCGTGAAACCGGTGGCCTGAAAGGCTATCGGCTCAATCCGGGCAAAAACCGCGAGCTGTTCATGCAGTCTGGGTTACAACCCAATGATCTCGCGGTGTCCATGAATGGCTATGATCTCACTAACATGGCGGAATCTATGCAGGTCTTGTCGCAACTGGCGGATCTGGATGAAGTATCTCTGATGGTTGAGCGGGAAGGTCAATTGACCGAAGTCCTGTTCGCTCTGCCCACGCAATAAAAGAATCAAGGCGAAGGAAGCACAATGAGCAACATGCAGCGTCGACTGCCCTGGGTGCGCAACAGCATTGCCGCCGGCCTACTGGCCGGCATGGCCGCCTTTGGGGGAAATGCCCTGGCCGCTGAAGCCCAATACGCGGCGAACTTCAAAGGCACTGACATTCAGGAGTTCATCAACATTGTTGGTAAGAACCTGAATCGCACCATCATCGTGGACCCCACGGTGCGTGGGAAAATCAATGTTCGCAGCTATGACCTGCTCAGTGAGGAACAGTACTACCAGTTCTTCCTCAGCGTGCTTCAGGTCTATGGCTACGCCGTGGTGGAGATGCCGGGTACCAACATCATCAAAGTGGTGAAGGACAAGGACGCTAAGGATTCCAATATTCGCGTGGCGGATGACCAGTACCCCGGTGAAGGGGATGAGATGGTCACCCGCATCGTGCCGCTCTACAACGTGGAAGCGAAGCAATTGGCGCCGCTGCTGCGTCAGCTCAACAACAACGCCGGTGGCGGTAACGTGGTGAACTACGACCCCTCCAACGTGTTGATGATCACCGGCCGTGCGGCGGTGGTGAACAAGCTGGTGGAGATCGTAAAGCGCGTTGACCTTCAGGGTGACACCAAAGTGGAAGTGGTGCGTCTGGCATACGCTTCCGCCGGCGAGATGGTGCGCATCATCGATGCCCTTTATCGCGGTGGCGGTCAACAGGCGGCGACCGGTACCGGCTCTGTCCCTAAAGTGGTGGCGGATGAGCGGACCAACTCGGTCGTGATCTCCGGTGATGAGCGTGCCCGTCAGCGCGCGGCTGCGCTGGTCCGTGAACTGGACCAGGAGATGAAGAACTCCGGCAACACCAAAGTGGTGTACCTCAAGTACGCCAAAGCGGAAGACCTGCAGGAAGTGCTGTCCGGCTTTGCCGAGAGCC
The DNA here is from genome assembly GCF_019801015.1 of Marinobacter nauticus. Taxonomy (GTDB): domain Bacteria; phylum Pseudomonadota; class Gammaproteobacteria; order Enterobacterales; family Shewanellaceae; genus Ferrimonas. The sequence goes on along the minus strand of NZ_JAHVJZ010000007.1, from coordinate 20,194 downwards.
TGCAAACCGAAGAGGGTGGAGCCCAGACTCAGCGCCGTCGCAGCAACGAAATCACCATCATGGCGCACGCGGACTCCAATGCGCTGGTGATCAACGCCCAGCCGGATCAGATCCAGACCCTGGAAAGCGTCATTCGGCAGCTGGATATTCGCCGTGCGCAGGTACTGGTGGAAGCGATCATCGTCGAGATTGCCGAAGGTGACGAAGTGGGCTTCGGCGTCCAGTGGGCTTCTGCCGATGGTGGCCTGATCCAGTACAACACCTTTGGTACCACCATCGGTGAAGTGGGCGCGGGGATCTGGGATGCCCGGGATACCCCGGCATCACAGACCTGTACCGGCTCCGGCGACAACCTGACCTGTACAGACAACCCGGACGTTCAGGGTGACATCACCACACTGGCTGCAGCGCTTTCCAAAGTGAACGGCATGGCCTGGGGTGTGGCGATGGGCGACTTCGGCGCACTGATTCAGGCGGTGGCAGCGGATTCCAACTCCAACGTGTTGGCGACCCCCTCCATTACCACTCTGGATAATCAGGAAGCCAGCTTTATTGTGGGTGACGAAGTGCCGGTGATCACCGGTTCCACTTCCGGCTCCAATAATGACAACCCCTTTACCACCGTTGAGCGGAAAGAGGTGGGCATCAAGCTGAAAGTGACCCCGCAGATCAACGAAGGCAATGCGGTTCAGCTGGAGATTGAACAAGAGGTTTCCAACGTCAACGGCCGTACGGCGGTGGACGTGACCTTCGGTAAGCGTACCCTGACCACTACCGTGCTCGCCGACTCCGGTGAAACCGTGGTGCTGGGTGGCCTGCTGAACGAAGACGTTCAGGAGAGCGTGTCCAAGGTGCCGGTGCTGGGTGATATCCCGGTAATTGGTCACCTTTTCAGCTCAACCAGCTCCAAGAAAACCACCCGTAACCTGATGATCTTCATCAAGCCCACCATCATCCGGGATGGCCCGAGCATGTCTGGCATTGCCGGTCGCAAGTACAACTACTTCCGGGCGCAGCAGCTTGAGCAGGCCGAGCGTGGCATCAACCTGATGCCGAACACCGATGTGCCGGTGCTGGATGAGTGGGTGGTGCCGGACGGTATGAGCCCGGAGATCCACGACATCCTGATGCGCCACCAGAGCGGCCAGTCCATGGCGACGCCGATCCGCGATCAGAACGAGTGGATGCAGAAAGCGCTGGATGGCTCTGAGAAGGGCGAACAAAGCGCGCCTGACGCGGCTGAAGAACCGGCTGCGGAGCAGGCCGAGGAGACTCAGAATGACTGAGGCGGAACACCAGGACCCCCTGGCTGAACTGCCGGAGATGCTGGAAGCGGCTGAAGAGGTTCAGCCCGGGCGTCTGCCCAAGTTGCCGTTTGCCTTTGCCCGTCGCCACGGCGTCATGCTGGTGCCGGATGAGGACAAACTGGTGCTGTGGCACAGCCCCAGTGCCCGCCCCAAAGCCTTGCTGGAAGCCCGCCGTCTGGCGGGCATGCCGTTGGCACTGAATGGCGTGGACAGCAATGCGTTCGACATCAAGCTGACTGAGCTGTATCAGCAGGACTCCTCTGAAGCGCAGCAGCTGATGGAGGACATCGGCAAAGACGACGATCTGGCGTCACTGGCGGATGAACTGCCGGAAACCGAAGACCTGCTCGATGCTGACGACGATGCGCCGATCATCCGTCTGATCAACGCGCTGTTGTCGGAGTCGATCAAGCTGGGTGCATCCGACATCCATGTGGAGACTTACGAGAAAGAGCTTGTGGTCCGCTTCCGCATCGATGGTGTGTTGCAGGAAGTGTTGAAGCAGCAGCGTAAAATCGCGCCACTGCTGGTATCCCGTATCAAAGTAATGGCCAAGCTGGATATTGCCGAGAAGCGGGTTCCTCAGGATGGCCGTATCTCGCTGCGCATCGGCGGCCGTGCGGTGGATGTGCGGGTTTCCACGATGCCAAGCTCCCGTGGTGAACGCGTCGTAATGCGTCTGCTCGACAAAAACCAGTCCGTGCTCAACCTGGAGCAACTGGGCATGTCGGTCAACATTCGCGAGCACTACAACAAGCTGATCCGTCGTCCACATGGCATTCTGCTGGTGACCGGCCCTACCGGCTCCGGTAAATCCACCACGCTGTACGCTGGCCTGACCGAGATCAACAGTCGGGACCGCAATATCCTGACCGTGGAAGACCCCATTGAATATGAACTGGAAGGGATCGGTCAGACTCAGGTGAACACCAAGGTCGATATGACCTTTGCCCGTGGATTGCGCGCCATTCTGCGTCAGGACCCTGACGTGGTGATGGTGGGGGAGATCCGGGACCTGGAAACCGGCCAGATCGCCGTTCAGGCCTCCTTGACTGGTCACCTGGTGATGTCGACCCTGCACACCAACACGGCTTCCGGCGCCATCACCCGATTGCAGGATATGGGCATTGAACCGTTCCTGATCTCTTCATCGTTGCTGGGCGTTCTGGCACAGCGACTGGTGCGAACCATCTGTCCGGACTGCCGGATCCCCTACACCCCCAATGCCCGTGAGCGCGCCTTGCTGGAACTGGGTCAGGGCGAGCAGCCCACCATCTACAAGGCCAACGGCTGCGAGCACTGTAATTTCAGTGGCTACAAAGGGCGTACCGGCATTCACGAGTTGCTGGTGGTGGACGACACCATCCGTGAGCTGATCCACGGTGGTCGCGGTGAACTGGCCATTGAGAAACACGTTCGCGAAACCACCCCCTCCATTCGCCAGGATGGCTGCGCCAAAGTCCTCGCCGGGAAAACCACCTTGGAGGAAGTGCTTCGGGTGACCCGGGAGGAGTAAGCCATGGCGGCGTTTGAATATCAGGCTCTGGACACCAGGGGCCGTCAGGTTAAAGGGATCATCGAAGCGGACACCGCGCGTCAGGCCCGGGCTCAGCTGCGTGAAAAGCAATTGATGCCGCTTGAGGTCAACACTGCGGCTCAGAAGGAGCAACGCAGCAGCGCTTCCCGCGCCAGCTTTACCCTGTTTAAGCCCAAGATCAGCGCCACGGCGCTGGCGTTGATCACCCGTCAGCTGGCGACGCTGGTGGCGGGTGGCCTGCCGCTGGAGGAGTGCATCAAAGCGGTGGCCGAGCAAAGTGAGCAGCCGCGTCTGAAAAGCATGCTGATGGCGGTTCGGGCCAAGGTTGTCGAAGGCTACGGGCTGGCCGAGTCGATGGCGGAATATCCCCAGGTTTTCGATGAACTCTACGTGGCCATGGTGGCTTCCGGTGAGAAATCCGGTCATCTGGAAGTGGTGCTGGAGCGTCTGGCGGATTACACCGAGCGTCGTCAGGAGATGAACACCAAGCTGACCCAGGCGTTGGTATACCCCGTAATCCTCACCATTGTGGCGATCTCCGTAGTGGTCTTCCTGTTGACCTCTGTGGTGCCGGATGTGGTGTCACAATTCGAGCATTTGGGTCAGGCGCTGCCGGCGACCACTCAGTTTCTGATCGACGTCTCGGAATTTCTTCAGCAATACGGGCTCTATATCCTGATTGCGATCGCATTGATTTTTGTCGGATTCAAGCAGGCGTTGCGCAGCGAGAAGTTCAAGCTGAGCTGGCATGAAACGCTGTTGAAACTGCCCGTTGTGGGGAAAGTCTCCCGTGGTCTGAACACCGCACGATTTGCCCGCACCCTCAGTACGCTCTCCTCCTCTGGTGTGCCCATGCTGGAAGCGATGAAAATCGCCTCCGACGTGTTGCTGAACCTGAAGGTGAAGAATGCGGTCTCTGATGCCACCGGCAAAGTTCGTGAAGGGGCGTCGCTGCGGGCCTCCCTGCAACAGACCAAGCTGTTTCCCCCAATGATGCTGCACATGATCGCATCGGGTGAGAAGTCCGGTGAGCTGGACGACATGCTGGCTCGGGCGGCGGACAACCAGGATCGGGAGTTTGAGTCCCAGGTCAGTGTGGCGCTGGCGGTACTGCAACCGCTTATCGTGGTGGTGATGGCCGGTATCGTGCTGTTTATCGTAATTTCCATCCTCCAGCCGATGCTGGCGATGAACCAAATGATTTAACTAAGAGGCAAATTAAGAATGAAACGTCGTAGCCTGAGCCGGACCGCCCAACGCGGTTTTACCCTGTTGGAAGTGATGGTGGTGCTGGTGATCATCGGGATCCTGGCCTCCATCGTAGCCCCCAACCTGATCGGTTCCCGGGACACCGCCAACGTGCAGAAGGCCGTGACCGACATCTCCGGTCTGGAGAGCGCACTGGGCATGTACTACATCCACAACAATCGATTCCCGACCACGGATCAGGGCCTCGAAGCGCTGGTGAACCGTCCGAACAGTGGCCCGGAGCCGCGTAACTACCAGGAAGGCGGCTACATTCAGCGTCTGCCGACCGACCCGTGGGGCAACGCCTACTCTCTGGTCAGCCCCGGTGAGCGCGGACGTTACGACCTCTGCTCTGCAGGGCCCGACATGCAGCTGGGTACCGAAGACGACATCTGTAATTACAACCTGGGTGACTTCCAGTAATGGTGCTCACCGCCCCCCGTCAGCAAGCCTCGCGTCAGCGGGGCTTTACCTTGTTGGAGATCCTGCTGGTGCTGGTGGTGATGGGTCTGGCGGCAACGTCAGTGACCCTGATTATGGGGGGCGATCCACGTCAGGAGGCGATGGAGAAGGCCGGTAACGAGTTCCGTGTTGTGGTGGGGATGGCACTGGAAGAGTCCACCCTGTCCGGCGAACAGCTGGGCATTGTGATGGAGGATACCCATTACTACTTTGTCCGCTGGAACCTGGATACCGATAAGTGGGAGTCCCTGGCGGGCGGCGATCCGCTTTACCGCGACCGGGAGTGGCCGGAAAGCGTCGAAGCGTCGCTGGAGCTGGAGGGAATGCCACTGATCCAGGAAGACGAAGACACCGAGTCGGAGTTTGGCCTGGACCAATCGTTGTTTGAGCTTTCCGAAGAGGAGAAGCGCAAGAATCCGGAACCGGATCTGATTCTGATGCCCTCTGGTGAGATGACCGGATTTACCCTGTTGCTGCTCTCGGATGAGCCGGGACAGCCGGATATCGAGATGGAATTGGTGGGGGACCCGCTGGGCCGCATCAACTGGCTGGCTGAGCTGGAGGAGGACCCGTGGCAATGACCCGCAGCCGGGGCTTTACCCTGCTTGAAGTGCTGGTGGCGATGACGGTGTTTGCGACGGCGGCCATTGCCGTGATCAACAGCGCCAACATCCAGCTCTCCTCCATTCCCATCCTGAGGGAGCGCACCTTGGCCGGTTACGTGGCCAACAACCGACTGGTGGATGCTCAGCTGGAAAGCGCGTTCCCGGACGTGGGCAGCAAGAATGGCCGTATCGAAATGGCAGACCGTCAGTGGTACTGGCGCCAGCAGGTGGTTAAGGCCTCCGACGAAAACCTGCGTTTAATCCGGGTCTCGGTCAGTCTTGATGATCGCTTCGACGGCATCCTTGCCGAGGTGGAAACCTATGTGGCCAAGCCCGATTAAGCGCGTGCGGGGTTTTACCCTGCTGGAGATGCTGCTGGCGATCGCCATCTTTGCGGTGATTGGTGTGGCGTCGGCCACCATCCTGCAGCAAGTCACCAAGGTGGATGGCGTCAGCAAGGATGCCCAGGAAGACCTGAAATCCCTGCAATTGGCCATGAGTTTGATGGAGCGGGACTTCGGGCAGATGATTCCGCGGACATCACGGACCAACAATCCCGAAACCGAAGGGCAGCTCTTTGAGGTGGCTGAGAGCCTGTATGAGTCAGCCAGTGAGGGCATCCGCTTTTACCGCCTGGGTTGGCTGAATCCGGATGGACGCCTGCCCCGGGGCTCGGTTCAACAAGTGGTGTACCGGATTCAGGATGAAACGCTGCAGCGGCTGTATACCCTTTATCCCGACCCGGTTGAGGGAGAGGAAGCGCAGGAGCTGGACCTGCTTAAGGGCGTCATTAGCCTGAAGTTCTCCTTCTACATCGAAGATAAGTGGCAGAACCAGGTGGACGGAACCGTGTTCCCGAAAGCGGTGGCTGTCGAGATGGAAACTCTGGAGCTGGGCATCATCCAGCGGAAATTCCTGCTGCCGGATGGCTATTCTCAGTCGGCCGCCGCCGAAGAGGATGAGAACGGCAATGGCTCGGGTAATGGTTCCGATGAGGGCACGGGTGGCAGTTCCGGTGAGGGTTCCGGCGGTTCCGGCAATAACGGTGGCACCAGTGGCACAGGCAACAATCAGAACGGGGAGGGCAACTGATGCGGCGTAAGCAGTCGGGCATGGCTCTGCTGACGGTTCTGTTGGTACTGGCGGTGATCACCACACTGGCGGCCGGAATGACTCAACGCAGTCAAATGTCGGTACGGCGGACCACCAATCTGGCCGACTATGATCAGGCGTACTGGTATGCCCGTTCCAGCGAAGCCCTTGCCAAGCGGGTGCTTAAGCAAGACTTTGAGGACGCCGACGGGACCATCCATCTGCAGCAGTACTGGGCCACGGCGAACGTGGTCTATCCGGTGGAGCACGGGCAGATTGCCGGCACCATCGAAGATATGCGGGCCTGCTTTAATCTCAATGCGTTGAGCCGGGGTCTGACCCAGGAAGAGCAGAACAAGGACCCCTACCAAAAACCCTTGGCGGGCCGCCAGTTTATGGCCATGCTGGAGGCGATGGAGATCGACAACTACTACGCCGAAATGCTGGCCGACAGAGTTCGGGATTTTACCGACGAGGATGACCGCCAGGACGGCACATTCGGTGCCGAAGACGCGGAGTACGAATCCCGGCCGGTGCCGTACCGGACGCCCAATCAGTTGATGGCTCACCACAGCGAACTGCGGGCGGTGCTGGGCGTAAATCAGAATATGTACCGGGCGGTGCGCGATTACGTTTGCGCTATCCCCGGGGACGACAGCCAACAGCTCAACGTGAATACCCTGCCGGTAGAGCGTGCAGCGCTGCTGGTTGGCATGCTGGAAGGCAAACTCAGCCTCAGTGAGGCGGAAAGCGTCTTGCAGGCCCGCCCGGCCGATGGCTGGGAGGACATTCAGAAGTTCTGGGAAGAGCCCACCATGCAGCGATTGCAGGTGGAGGCCCAGGCCAAGTCCACACTGGTTGTGGACAGCAAGTATTTTCGGCTCCGCGGAGCCGCTAAAGTGGAAAACGCGGTGTTTCGATTGGAAAGCATTATGCGACGTGGTGGCGATGACGGTCTGACCGTGCTGACCCGCCAGTATGGAGGCCAACAGTGAGCGAACGATTGGTGATTCGCCTGGGCAGTCAGGCACAGCAACCGATCCCCTGGATTACCTGGTCCGAAGAGCAGCAAACGGTGATCAGTTCCGGTGTGTTGTCCGGTGCCGAGGGACTGGCCAGTTTGTCGGAGCGCGCAGGCGGGCGGCCTGTGGAAGTGCTGGTGGACAGCAGCGCCCTGACGTTGACGGAAGTGACCCTGCCTGCCAAGGCGCAGAGGCAGGCAATGAAAGCCTTGCCATTCATGTTGGAGGACGAGCTGTCCGAAGACGTGGAGCGTCTGCACTTTGTGCCTGGCAGCCGGGACGGAGACCAGCTCTCTGTCGTGGTCGTGGCACACAGTCAGCTGAAAATGTGGCTGGAATGGTTGGCGGAAGCGGGCCTGCCGGTGAAAAAGATGGTGCCGGATGTGCTGGCGCTGGGCCGGGTGGATGACACCGAGCTGTCGGTCATGCAGCTGGAGCAACAGTTGTTGATCCGCACTGGCGAAGGCCGCGGCATGGTGTTGGAACCGGAATGGCTGACCTTTATGGCTGAGTCGTTGGCCGGCGAAGGGCGTTCCTGGGCGCTGTTTACGCCGCTGACGCTGCCGGAGGGCATTGAGGGTCTGGAGCAGCCGCTTGAATTGCCGATGCAGGCGTTGGCTCAGGGCTTTGTCCGGACACCGGCCAACCTGCTGACCGGCCCTTACGCCCCAGCCAAGGAGTTGTCCAAGCTGGTCACCGTGTGGTCCAAGGTGGGCATCGCTGCAGCGGTGCTGTTGACCCTGGTTCTCGCTCATCGTGGCGTGGCCTGGTACCAGCTGGAGCAAGAGCGCACTGCATTGCGGGCTGAGGGTGAACGCATCTACCGTCAGCTGTTCCCTCAGGAGCGCCGCGTCCCCAACCCTCGCGGTCAGCTGGAAGCCAAAGTGCGTGCACTGGGTGGCGACGCTGGCAGCGGTCAGCTTCTGCCGATGATGGCCAACCTGGAAAGTGCCTTTGCTCAGTTGCCGGATGTGCGGCCGACCGGCATTCGCTTTGATGGCAACCGCTCCGAGGTCCGCCTGCAATTGGTGGGCAAAGATTTTGCCCAGTTCGAGCGCTTCAAGGAGCTGGCCAGCGCCCACTATGACGTCGAATCCGGTGCCATCAACAACGATGAAGCGGGTGTCAGTGGCGTGATGACGTTGAGGGCCAAAGGATGAACAAATACTGGCAACAAGCCCAGCAGTGGTGGAGTGACCGTACCGATCAGGAACAGCGCCTGCTGACGATGCTGGCTCCGGTTCTGGTTATCGGACTGTTTTACTGGTTGGTGTGGGCGCCGATCAGCAATGGCCTGGACCAGGCTGAGCGCGCGGTTCAGGCAGAACGCGCCGCACTGGGCCAGATTAAGGACAACGCCAATCGCTATGTCAGCCTGCAGCGCAGTAGCGGGCCACGCCCCGGAGGCGGTAATCTGAGCCAGATTGCCAGCAGAACGGCGGCCACCGCCGGGCTGACGATTGCCCGGATGCAGCCGCAGGGCGACAAACTTCAGCTTTGGCTGGAGGACACCCGGTTTGAAACTCTGATGGAGTGGCTGGCGCAGCTGCAACAGCAGCAAGGGGTCAATGTGGAGGCACTGGATGTGACCGCCGCCAATGACCCGGGAATGATTCAAGTGCGACGCCTTCAGCTGTCGCAGCCGTAACGGAGGGGCCGTGCGCGTATTGAAATACACCCTGATCGGGGTGGGACTGTATTTGCTGTTTCTGGTGATTAACGTGCCCGCTGCACTGGTGTGGCAGCTGGCTCCGGTACCCAATGGCGTCAACGCGGCGGGCCTCAGTGGCACGCTCTGGAATGGCCAGGCGGCTCAGATCTCCGTCGCAGGCCGTCAGTTGGAGCAGGTGAGCTGGGAACTGCATCCCAGCCAGCTGCTGACCGGCCAGGCCGGTGTGTCTTTCCGTCTGGATGGGGGCATTGCTCGGGGGCAGGGCAGCCTCAGCTACGGCTTCGGCGGCCTGGAAGTGGACGATCTGCGATTGTCCGCGCCGCTGCCCTGGATTCTCGGTAATGCCCGTTTGCCGTTTCGGACTCAGCTGGCCGGCAACGCGACTCTGAGTCTCACCAACAGTGCTCAGGGTACGCCGTGGTGTGACCGACTGAGCGGACGGGTTCTGGTCGACGGGCTGGATGTCCGCAACCAGTTTGGTCAATACCCGTTGGGGGACCTGGCGGGCACCCTGAGCTGTGAGCAGGGCAATCTGAAACTGGCCATGGACCCGTCAGAAAACGCCATTGGTGTTCAGGGCGAGGCCTTGCTGCTGGCGGACAATCAGGTTCAGGTTGACGCACAAATCACGCCGACGGACAGCCAGCCGGAAGACCTGCGACAAGCGCTGGCGTTCCTGGGGCAGCCGAACGCCGACGGTGCCTATCCCATCAAATACAATGGCCCGATTCCGGGGTTGTGAGGGCGGGATGAGCAAGTCGGTTAAACCGAAAATCCTGGATGCACGTGTCGTGGCTCAAAGTCGGTTGTTCACGGTCGAGCAGCTGGATCTGTGCTTCTCCAATGGGGCCCAGCGCCAGTATGAGCGGATGCGTGGTGCTAACCGCGGCGCTGTGATGGTGGTGCCGATGCTCGACCCGGAAACCATGCTGCTGGTCCGGGAGTACGCGGCGGGCACGCACAGCTATGAGCTGGGCTTTCCCAAAGGTCTGATTGATCCCGGTGAAGCGATGCTGGACGCTGCCAACCGGGAGCTCCAGGAGGAGATTGGCTATGCGGCGCGGGAGCTGACGCACCTGATGCAGGTGTCGCTGGCACCGGGCTACTTCGCCAGCCGTATGGAGATCCTGCTGGCCCGGGACCTGTTCCCCAGCCGTCTGGTGGGCGACGAGCCCGAGCCGCTGGAACTGGTACCATGGTCGATCAATGAGATTGATAAGTTGCTGGCACAGGATGATTTTTCTGAATCTCGCTCGATAAGTGCCTTGTTTTTGGCAATGAAGCAGCTGAAACTGAGTAAATGACCGAGTCTGCGAAGTGAAAGGTGGTAGAGTCGTGACTCCCCTGCAACCCCTGTTGGAACCTGTTATTGCCATCGCCCGTGATGCGGGTCAGCAGATCCGTGCCATTTATGAGGCCGGCCAATATCAGGCACTGACCAAGTCGGATAATACGCCGGTGACCTCGGCGGATCTGGCAGCCCATGAAGCCATTATTGCCGCATTACGTCAGCTTACCCCTGAAATCCCCATCCTCTCGGAAGAGGATGCCGACATCCCGCTTTCAACCCGTCAGGGCTGGCCAGAGTACTGGCTGATTGACCCTCTCGATGGCACCCAGGAGTTCATTGCCGGCAGTGGCGAGTTTGCCGTAAACATCGCCCTGGTCCGGGATCACCAGCCGGTGCTTGGGGTGATTTATGCGCCCATCAGCGAGGTGTGTTATTTCGGCGCGAAAGCCTTTGGTGCCTTCAAGCGTGAAGCGGGACAGGACAAGCCAATTCGCTGCCGGGATGTGGCGGTGGGCGACCCACTGAAGATCGCCGTCAGCCGCCGTCAACGGCGTGAAGCGGTGATGTCCCGCCTGGATGACCAGCGGCAATACCTGCTGTTGCCATTTGGCAGCGCGTCCCTGAAGTCCTGCATGGTGGCGGAAGGAGAGGCTGACTGTTACCTGCGACTTGGCCCAACCGGCGAGTGGGATACCGGCGCGTCTCAGTGCATTGTTGAGGAGGCTGGTGGAAAGATTGTCGATACTTGCTATCAGCCGTTGAGCTATAACCGGCGTGACAGCCTGGAAAACCCCAACTACATGGTATTGGGTAACCAAAGCCTGCCCTGGCCGGAGATCCTCCCACCGGGGCCGGAGTGTTATGTACCGGAATAGAAAAAGGCGGGAATACCCCGCCTTTTTTGCTTTTATGCGCTGCGCTCGTTGAGGAACTGATGCACCGCTTCCGGCGGGCCCTGAAACAGCACCGGGGCGGTCATCTTCTCTAACTGGTAGCGATACATCGGGTCGTAGTAGTGGGTCAGCATCAGGCTGATCCAGGCCCGGTGTGCTGCCACATCGCCGGTACACGATTGCTCCGTAAGCGCTTGCGTCATCAGATCACGCAGCTGCTGGTGAAGCGCACCGCCAAGGCGACGGCGGATGCGATCCAGGCTGCCTAACAGGTACTGCTCGAACTGAGCAAACCCGCCTTCAGCGTCCAGAGCCTGGTAATCCCTCGCCATGGTGGTGACATAGTCCTTGGTGATTTGAGCGATGCGGGCATCGTTATCCACTTCCAGCATGACCCGTGGCGCACCGCTCATCGATTCAAACAGCGACAGTGGAATCGATTCACGACCAATCAGGCGACTTTCATCTTCCAGCAGCAGGTGGCGATGGTTGGCCTCTTCATGGTGCATCAGGGCAATGGCCAGCTGGTTTTCGAAATCGATCTGGCTGGGCTGGCCTTCAATCCGGCGACCAAAGCTGGAGCCCCGGTGATTGGCGATCCCCTCCAGGTCGACACCGTCCTGTCGGTCATTGAGGAAGTCGGTTTTGCCGCAGCCGGTCATGCCACCGAGGATCAGTACCTCTGCCTGCTCAGCGATTCGATCGGTTTGCTCAATCAGAAATCCCCGCATGCCCTTATAGCCGCCCTCAATGTAGGGCCGCTCAATACCGGCCTCGGCCAGCCAGCGTTGACTGAGCTGAGAGCGCAGGCCGCCGCGGAAACAGTAGAGCAGGGTTTCCGGCTGGCGACTGACCTGTTCCAGCCAGGCGTCAATGCGGGCCTGTTTGATGGGACCATGCACCAGCTCATGGCCCAATGCGATGGCCGCTTCCTGGCCCTGCTCCTTGTAGCGGGTGCCGACCGCCTCACGCTCCTGATCAGTCATCAACGGCAGGTTTACGGCGGCGGGAAATGCCCCTTTGGCAAACTCCACAGGTGCACGCAGGTCGATCATCGGCACGCCACTCAGCAGCAGCCGGCGATACTCGCTTTGTGGGATCTGCTCACTCATACCAGGTTCACCAGCGGACCGCCCTGATGGGTGGTAAGGGTGCCGATGCACTGGTGCGGCAGCCCCGCCGCTTTGAGGCAGGCGACGACGTCCGCTTCAGACTCAGGGCTGACGGCCACCAACAACCCACCGGAGGTTTGCGGGTCGCACAGCAGGGCACGCTGGTCGTTGGTCAACGGGCCAATATGCTGGCCGTAGCTGTCAAAGTTGCGGCCTGTGCCTCCGGGCACGCAGCCCTGGCTGAGATAGTGGTCAACCCGCGCCAATCGGGGCAGGGCATCGAATTGAAGTTCGGCGGCCAGATCGGCACCCTGACAGACTTCAATCAGGTGTCCCGCCAAGCCAAAACCGGTGACGTCGGTCAGGGCGTTCACGCCCTCCATGCGGGCCAGCGCCGTCGCGATGGTGTTGAGCTGGCACATGGCGTCGATGGCGATCTGGCTGTCCTCGTCGGCCAGTTTTTTCTGCTTCTGAGCGGTGGTGAGGATGCCAATGCCCAAGGGCTTGGTGAGGTAGAGTCGGTCCCCCGCTTTGGCGGTATCGTTGCGCTTCAGACGATTCAGTGCCACCTGACCGGTCACCGCCAGGCCAAAGATCGGCTCAGGGGCATCGATGCTGTGGCCGCCGGCCAGCAGAATGCCGGCATCGCGGCAGGCGGCTCGGCCCCCATCCACCACCTGCTGAGCCACTTCCGGCGGCAGTACGTTCACCGGCCAGCCCAGAATCGCAATCGCCATCATCGGCGTGCCGCCCATGGCGTAGATGTCGCTGATGGCGTTGGTGGCGGCGATGCGTCCGAAGGTGAACGGGTCATCGACAATGGGCATAAAGAAGTCGGTGGTGCTGATGATGCCGGTCTGCTCATCCAGGGCATACACTGCCGCATCGTCCCGTGAGGCATTGCCGACAATCAGTCGCGGGTCGGAAAAGGTAGGCAGCTGACTGGCCAGAATGGTGTCCAGCACCTTCGGGCTGATTTTGCAGCCGCAGCCAGCGCCATGGCTGTATTCGGTGAGTTTGATTTGACTCATGGGCAGATTCTTAACAACAAAGAAGGGTGCATGATACCTCATGGATACGGTGTCTGGATCCTGACCACAAATCCGAGTAAAAAGTCACCAAAGATCTGCTGCTTGCCTTGAGCCTCGGAGGCAGTGGCTATAGATTGTTGACCCAATCCCCTTCCGAGCCTGCAGTACGGAGACTCCATGCAGTTCAAAACTCTGGGCCTGGCCCTGTGTGCATTGCTGCTCAGCGCATGCAGCGATTCCAGTTCAAACAAGAATTTTACCGGCACCGTCCGTTTTGCCACCTTCCATGTGGATATGGCGTATGACAACAGCCAGGGCTACTTCACCCTGCTGGAGCAAACCAGCGCCACGGGCTCTGATCAGGACCCGCGCCTGGCGAATCTGGCCGCCATCATCCAGCAAACCTATCAGGAGCGTCAGCCAGACGTTCTGCTGTTGACCGGTTTCTCCACCAGCGTGACGGAAGGCGGCGTGGCGGATGACACTGCTGCTGCCCGGTTCCAGCAGAACTACCTGGCCCAGCCCCAGCGCCCTGACCTTCAGGGTCTGACATTCGGACACCGCTATGTCGCGTCCACCAACTCTGGCCAGTTCATTCCCCATGACGTGAATGGGGATGGCAAACTGGCGCTGCCAGAGGACGCTCAGGGGTACGGCCACTTCCACGGGCAGAACAGCTTTGTTCTGCTTTCCAAGTACGCTCTGGATGCGGACCAGGCCCGTACGTTCCGGCAGTTTAAATGGTCCGAAGTGACCGGTGCGTCCAAGCCGATGCTGGATAACGGTGAGGAGATGGACCAGGGAGCCTGGGAAGCGCTGAGCGTTATGGACACCAACTTTGTCGACATCGCCATGCGTCTGCCGGATGGTCGTCAGATCAGCCTGCTGTTGACCCAACTGACGGATCAGCAACCGGAAGAGAATGCCCTGCGTTCCGGCTGGTTGCAGCAACGCAATGGGGCTCAGCTGGACTTTATCGGTGACTACATCAGCGATCGCCAGGACGGCGATTATCTGGTGGACGATGCCGGCCGCCGTGGCGGGGCCAACCTGAGCCGACCCTTTGTCCTGATGGGCAACCTGTACAACGATGAAGATCCGTTCCGGCTGACCGTAAGCACCCCCTGGGCAGACACCTACGAAATCAACAGCAGTGCCATTCGTAAGGTGCTGTCCGACAGCTATCTGCTGGGTTCTAACGGCCGCTTCAATACAGACAGCCTGACGCCAGCCAGCTTTGGCGCCGAGGAGTACAACATGTCGGTAGGCTCCAGCCACATTCATCCGCGGGTCTGGAACAGCCTGAGCGGCATGCGTTTCAGCTACGTTCTGCCCCATAAAGATCTGTTTATTGGTGACAGCGGCGTATTCTGGCCGGCGATTGGCGAGGAGGGGTTCGAGTGGCTCTACAACGCCGAGGGAGAATCCGATCCCAGCCTGAGCTCTCATGAGCGCATGACCTGGGTGGACGTTAACTTCGGACGCTCCAACTGAGCCAGAAGTATCAAAAAGGGCGCCAGATGGCGCCCTTTTTTGTGCGGGTTGTTTCAGTCCGGCAGGCGCATTGACTGCAGCACCTGTTCCGGGGCTTCAAGCTGGGGGTAGTGTCCCACGCCCGTCAGCGTAACCAAGCGGTGCTGAGGGCACAGTTCAGCAAACCGCGTAACCAGCGAGCGGCCGGATATGGGGTCGGCCAGTCCGTCAATCAGGGTGACCGGAACCGCGGTTTGCTCCAGCGCTCCTACCCAACGTTGGCGATAGCGGCGCCGCTCCTTGATGTACTGAAGCAGTGCCGGCAAAACCCGCTTGCCGTTACGGTGGATCAGCAGCTGCCACAGGGTGTCGAGTTCTTGTGGTGACGGCGGGTGTTGGCCCCATATCCGCCGCAGGCTCTGGTCAAACCGGCTTCGGCCCAGCAGACCCGCCAGCATGGGCCCAAGCGGCCCGGCCATCAGACGTTGAACGAGTAAGGGGTGATGCGCTTCGGGGAAGAGCCCGCCATTGAGCAGGGTGACGGCCTGCCATTGAACGGGGGCGCTGCCTTCCCGCTGCCGGGCCAGAAGTTCCTGTGCCACCGTGTCACCGTAGTCGTGTGCCAACAGGTGAGCCTGCTGGACCCCAAGGTGACTGAGCAGTGCCAAAACCATTTGCGCCTGGTCAGCGATGCGATAGCGGTAGGGGTGGGGTTTGTCGCTCAGGCCAAAGCCAAGCAGATCCGGGGCGACCAGCTGATAGTGCTCAGACAGCGTCGACCATAAAGCCCACCAGTCCCAGCCAGCGGATGGAAAGCCGTGTACCAGCACCAATACCGGCTTTCCGGGATTGGGCTGGTAACGAAAAAAGATGGCGTGATGACGCCAGCAGAAGGTGTCGCCCGCCGCACGCCACTCTTCAAGGCTGGGCGGTGCCGCGAGCGAACCGTAGGACATCAGGCTCAGACTGCCTGAGCGTGAAGTTGTGCCCGCAGTGCCTGCCACTGGCGCTTTTGCTGCTCAAAAGCCTGGCGCAGCTCCGCCAGATGGCGACGCGCACTGCGATCCAGTTCATGTTTATGGAGCTTGAGCTGGCGCTGTTTTTCACCGTAGTAACGCTGAAGTTCATTGAGCATGTGCTCGTACTCTTCCTCCAGCCGGGCAAGCCATTCACCGCCTTTCTGGTGTTCGGCTAACAACTGTTGACTGGACTTGAGCTGCATGGCGAGGCGCGCTGACTCAATGCGGTCTGCCGGTACGCGACGCAGGTCCCAGGCGAGATTCACTCGGGCCAGGCCCCGGATCAGCCATTTGGTGGGATCGAAGTGCCACCAGCGGATGCCATTGCGGTAGTCGTACTCAAAGGTGTGGTGGAAGTTGTGGTAGCCCTCACCGAAGGTCAGCAGCGCAATGGCGCCGTTGTCGCGGGAGCTGTGCTTGTCGCTGTAGGGCTGGGAACCCCAGATATGAGCCAGAGAATTGATGAAAAAGGTGCCGTGGTGCACCAGCACCAGTCGCAGAACCCCGGCCAGCAGCAACATCCCAAGCACATCGCCAGTAAACCAGCCGATCAGGGCAGGCAGGCCCACATTGGTGGCCAGTACCCACTTACCGTAATGGTTGTGCTGGTTCATCACGATGGGGTTTTTCTGCAGGTCACGGGCGTTGTTATAGAGCTCAGGTGTGAAAACCTGGTATTCCCGCAGCATCCAGCCAATGTGGCTGTACCAGAACCCTCGACCGGCGGAGTAGGGATCCCGGTCATTATCGTCGACATGCTTGTGATGACGGCGGTGATCGGAACACCAGTGCAGGATGGAGTTTTGCAGCGCCATGGCGCCGCCGATGGCCAGGAACCACTGCACTGCAGGGTGAGCGTTATAGGCTTTGTGGGACCACAGGCGATGATAGCCGGCAGTGATGGAGAGTCCGCTCCAGGCCCAAAACAGGAAGGCCACCCAGAGTGCTTCGGATTGGTAGCCCTGCCAGTAACCGTACAGCGGCACCAGCACAGCCGCTCCCAAAAACGTCAGAACGAACAGTGTGGTGTTAACCAGAATCAGTCGTGGCTTGTTATCAGACATATCCCTTGTTCTATTTTGGCTTACAACTGTTAGCTATTTTCGTCACGTGCTCAGAAAAAGCAAGCGCCTGCTAGGACGGGATGCTAAAACGGATCGAACAGGGTACTATCTGCCTGTTTTGCCGAATTGGGATAAGAATCATGGGGATCCGAGCCCAGCAGAAAGAGAAGACGCGTCGCGCACTGGTGGATGCGGCGTTCAACCAGCTCAGTGGTGAGCGCAGTTTTTCCAGTCTGAGTCTGCGGGAAGTGGCCCGTGAGGCAGGCATTGCGCCGACCTCTTTCTACCGCCACTTCAAAGACATGGAAGAGCTGGGGCTCACCATGGTGGATGAGGGCGGCCTGACCTTGCGTCAGCTGATGCGCAAGGGGCGGCAGCGGGCGGCTCAGGGCGGCAGCATTGTTCGGACTTCCATCGATACCTTTATCGAGTTCATCGACAGCAACCCCAACATCTTCCGCCTGTTACTGCGTGAGCGCTCCGGCACATCTGCGGCGTTCCGTTCGGCGGTTCAGCGGGAGATCGAACACTTTATCGCGGAGCTGATTGAGTACCTGCAGGCCACCACCGACCTGGCACCGGAAGTGGCGCACGCCCAGGCCGAGGCGATGGTGATTCTGGTGTTCAGTGCCGGTGCTGAAGCGCTGGACATGACACCGAAAAAACGCAAAGTGCTGGCGGAGCGTCTGGTGCTGCAACTGCGCATGATCATTAAAGGTGCCGCGGCACTCTGAAGTCGTACTCCAGATAAAGAAAAGGCCGCGTAATGCGGCCTTTTTCGTTACTTGATGCGCTCCAGCAGCACACCCGCTTCCATATGGTGGGTGTAGGGGAACTGATCGAACAGCGCCAGGCGGGTCATCTTATGGGTCTGGCTCAGGGTTTTGAGATTATCCAGCAGGGTCTCCGGGTTGCAGGAGATGTAAAGGATGCGTTCATAGCCCTGCACCATCTTTTCGGTGGCCGGATCCAGGCCAGCACGCGGCGGATCCACGAAGATGGTGTTGCATCGGTAGTCGGAGAGGTCGATCCCTTTCAACCGACGGAATTCACGCACCCCATTGATCGCATCGGTAAAGTCTTCAGCGGACATCCGCAGAATGGTGACGTTATCGATGTGGTTCTTGGCGATGTTGTACTGCGCTGCTTCAACAGACGGCTTGGCCAGTTCAGTGGCAAGCACGCGTTCAAAGTTCTGGGCCAGTGCCAGTGAGAAGTTACCGTTACCGCAATACAGCTCCAACAGGTCGCCTTCACTGTTGCGGGTGACATCGACGGCCCACTCCAGCATCTTCTCGGCGACTTTACCGTTGGGTTGAGTAAAGGAGTTCTCAATCTGGCGATAATGGAACGGCTTACCGTGCACGTGCAGCACTTCGTCTACGTAGTCCTGCTCGATGCACACCTTTTGCTTACGGGCGCGACCAATAAAGTGCACTTTATTGTCCCAGCGTTCCCGCAGCTGGCGGATAGCCTCGCACCACTGCTCATCAAGTTGACGGTGATAGAGCAGGCTGATGACCAGCTCACCGCTGAGGGTGGAGAGAAAGTCGACCTGAAACAATTTTCGACGCAGAACCGGATCCGGCTTCAGAGCCTCGATCAGCTTGGGCATGTACTCGTTGATGACCGCGCTGGCAGGCAGGTACTGCATCACCTCAACCTTCTCCTGGCGAGTCTGGTCGAACATGATGTAGTTCAGATCATCGCCGTCATGCCATACCCGGAACTCTGCACGCATACGATAGTGCTCGGATTCAGAGGAAAACACCTCCAGCTCGGGGGCATCAAAGGGCGCAAAGAGGGCGTGCATACGCTCGCACTTCTCTTCAAGCTGGGATTGGTATTGGCGGGGATCAAGGGCAGCCAGATCCATCAGGTTCTCCACTGGGCAACAACAAAGGGGGCAAATTCTAACCACACCGCGCTGCAAGTCCAGCACTGCGGTTGGGATACCAGTATGGCACCCTCTATGCCCAGCTTCTTCATGGAGCATCAACCGGGACAACGGGGACTGAACCCAGTAGGATCCCTCTCGTTATCTTTTATTGGTTTGGACAGATACAGCGAACACTTATGGGCGCGATCCTGATCTTTGATTCTGGCCTTGGCGGCCTGAGCATCTACCAGCATATAAGGCAGGCCTTGCCGAACCGGCGTTATCGTTACCTGGCCGACAGCGCACGCTTCCCCTATGGCGAACTGCAACCTCAGGAATTGATAGATGGCTGCGTTGCCCGAATCAAGCAACATATAGCAGCAGAACCGGTGGACCTGGTGGTGATTGCCTGCAACAGCGCCAGCACTCTGGTGCTGGAACCGCTGCGGGCGGAAGTTGATTGCCCGGTGGTGGGTGTGGTGCCCGCCATCAAGCCTGCTGCCGCCATGAGCCATAAAAAGGTGATCGGCCTGTTGGCCACACCCGGCACGGTACGTCGTCCCTATACCGATGAACTGGCGGCGCAGTTTGCGGCTGATTGCGAGATGGTTCGCGTCGGCAGCAGCGAACTGGTTTGGCTGGCAGAGCAAAAGCTGGCGGGTAAGAGTGTCGCCCGGACGGCACTGGAATCGATCCTCTCTCCCTTTATAGAGGGTCACGCTGACGTCGTTGTCCTGGGTTGCACCCACTTCCCTCTATTAAGAGAGGAGATCGCCCAGATATTGGGTCCCAAAGTGCGATTGGTGGATTCCGGAGCAGCCATTGCCAGACGGGTTAGCCAATTAATTGGAGATATTGGCGCCTCCGATGACGGTTTTTCTGGCCACTATTTTCATACGGGCGAGAAACCCGGGCCTCAGGTCTGTACGTTTTTAGCTCAGCAGGGATTTACCAGCATCGAAAAATGGCCCTAAATTTCGCCATATTGTACGTCTGAGCAGCAGGTTGGTGGCTAAGTGTCCACTCGATTCATTTTTTTGAAATATCCTCTTGCCGCCGCCGAATACCGCCCTATAATGCGCTTCCTGTCGACGGGGCACAGCGGAAAACAAAACGCTGAGCCACCAAGGCCCGGAAGGGTCCCTGGTTAAAAACTCGACGGTCGGAAAGGAAAGTTGAAAAACACCCTTGACGATGACGGAGGAAAGCGTAGAATGCGCCTCCTGCCTTGAGAGAGGCAACGTTCTTTAACAATTAGTCAGACAATCTGTGTGGGCACTCACGCAGTGTTGAGAAATCATCATTTTTCTCGATGCTACTGAGTGACACCAAGTTAATTCAGTATTCATTGAGTAGATTCTTCGGAATCAATCAAAATCTTTAATTGAAGAGTTTGATCATGGCTCAGATTGAACGCTGGCGGCAGGCCTAACACATGCAAGTCGAGCGGAAACGATGATTCTGAACCTTCGGGGGACGAATTAGGC
>NZ_JAHVJZ010000006.1 GCF_019801015.1 Marinobacter nauticus | reverse complement strand
TAAAGGGCCGTCGAAGACTACGACGTTGATAGGCAGGGTGTGTAAGCGTTGTGAGGCGTTGAGCTAACCTGTACTAATGACCCGTGAGGCTTAACCATACAACACCCAAGTGGTTTTGTTTGTCGGATATCCGACCTTGTAAGAAGCGCTTACAAGAGAAATTCAGCTTTTCCGAATTGTACGATTTTTGCCTGGTGGCAATAGCGTCGTGGAACCACCTGATCCCATGCCGAACTCAGAAGTGAAACGCGACCGCGCCGATGGTAGTGTGGGAGTTCCCATGCGAGAGTAGGTCACCGCCAGGCTCCTAATTTGCTGATATAGCTCAGTTGGTAGAGTGCACCCTTGGTAAGGGTGAGGTCCCCAGTTCGAATCTGGGTATCAGCACCATTATTCAGAACCCAGCCTAACGGCTGGGTTTTGTCGTTTCTGCTTCCTGAAAATTCTTC
Organism: Marinobacter nauticus; assembly: GCF_019801015.1. Classification (GTDB taxonomy): domain Bacteria; phylum Pseudomonadota; class Gammaproteobacteria; order Enterobacterales; family Shewanellaceae; genus Ferrimonas. Next base: position 270,801 of record NZ_JAHVJZ010000006.1, on the reverse strand, counting down.
CATCTCTCCTGACCCGGACTTGTTCCGCCTTCGTACCTCCTTTACCGTGTTGCGAAGACTGAATAAGGAATAGGGACATCATGCGTTTTGAAATGATCTGCACCGGGGAAGAGGTGCTGTCTGGCCAAATCATCGATACGAATGCGGCCTGGGTTGCGCAGGTGCTGATGGATCAGGGCATCGAAATGCAGCGTCGTTTGACGGTTGGTGATCGGATTGATGATCTGGTTGCGGCCTTTGAAAGTTGCGCAGGGCGTGCCGACGTGGTTCTGGTTAATGGTGGCCTTGGCCCAACGGCCGACGATCTCAGCGCTGAAGCGATGGCCAGATTACTGGGTGTTCCGCTAGCACTGAATAGCGAGTGGCTCGAGACCATGACGGCCTTGTTTGCTTCCCGAGGACGGACGATGTCGGATAAGAACCGCAAGCAGGCGATGTTGCCTCAGGGCTCAGTGATGGTCGATAACCCTATCGGTACAGCTTGCGGCTTTCGCGCGTTCTACAAGGGAACCTGGTATTTCTTTACGCCGGGCGTGCCGTCGGAATTGAAGCGAATGGTGCATGAACAGTTGTTGCCCTGGCTGGCATCGACATTCCCCATCGACGCCCCAACCGGTTTGCATCGGCTGCTCACCATTGGCCAAGGGGAGTCCAACCTGGCTCAACTGCTGGAGCCCATCCCTCTGCCAGCTGGCGTTACGCTCGGCTTTCGGGCTTCTTTACCCTACATCGAAATCAAACTGCTTCAGCGTCACAAGGTGGATGCCGATGACTGGCAGCGTTTGCTGATTGAGTACCGTAAGGTGCTTGGGGATGCCCTTGTGGGAGAGAACCTGAAGTCCGTGCCGGAAGCGGTTCACCAGCTGCTGTTGCAGAAGGGACAGACACTGGCTACCGCTGAGTCCTGTACCGGTGGGATGGTCGCCAGTCAGTTGGTGGATCTGGCAGGCAGCTCAGCGTATCTGACGGCAGGTTTGGTGACTTACAGCAATGAGGCCAAGCAATCGCTGCTTGGCGTGAGCACTGCGACGCTGGACAGCTTTGGTGCCGTATCCCTGGAAACCGTCGTTGAGATGGCTCAAGGCGCCAGAGAGCGTATGGGGACCGATATGGCGGTGAGTATCAGTGGTATTGCCGGGCCGGAGGGGGGAACAGAGGAAAAGCCGGTTGGTACCGTTTGTTTCGCCCTGGCGACTCAGGATGGGTGTTATGCCCAGACGCTGTTTCTGGGAGCGCGGAGTCGCAATGCCATACGACTGCTCGCTGCAACGGTGGCGTTGGATATGGTGCGGCGAGCCCTGCTGGGCCTGCCGCTGTGTGCGGAGTACGGCTATCTGACCAGAACAGATAGCCGACGGGTTTAGGGCTTGAGGATAAACTCCAGTTGGCCGGGTACCACTTTCAACTCCCGGCCAAACTGACGGAGGAGATCTTCCTGCCAGCCTTGCTGATCAAGCTGATAGACCGGTTGGTTTTCCAAATAGAGACGCACCACCTGCATCGCTTCGCGGCTCAGAGGGATCAGCGCTTGCTCCAGTTCCGCGGGCGTCGCACTGACGTCTGAAAGCGCGACATCTCTGAGATACAGGCTGTGATCGTTTCTGTCATACCAAGGCTCTGCGCTGAAAGTGAACGCTAACTCTGCCCGAAGTGGGAAGAGAGGGGTGTCCACTTTTACGCTGCTGCGAGTACGAATGGCAACACGGTCAGGCTCATCACCGATCTCTACTTCGATGTCGGATAGCGTCATCCGGGCACTGAGGCCCGGGCTGAGTTCCGCTTTCTGCTCTTTGCGAAGGGCGTCGTTAAGGTAGCCTTCCAGCTCGCTTTCGGTCACGGTGTAGGAGGCCGCACAGCCTCCTAACCCGAGCGTGACCAACAACAGGGTCAGTTTTCGCATGGCTTATCCCGTGTTACGCAGGCCCGCTGCAATCCCTGCAATGGTGATCATCAGTGCCTGCTGCAGAGCGGGATTTTCCGGCTCATGCCGGCAGCGACGCAGCAGTTCAGCCTGCAGGAAGTTGAGCGGGTCGATGTAGGGATGGCGCAGTGCAACCGACTCTTTGTTCCAGGGGGTCAGGTCCATCAGGCCCTGCTCCTGAGTGAGGTCGAGCACGCTGGTGACACCGACATCCAGTCGACGGCGTAACTCTTCACCCAGCCCGTGCAGTTCCGGCAGCACCAGAATCTGCTCGTAGTAGCGGGACAGGTTCGGCTCCGCTTTCGCGTATACCATCTCAAGCATGGAAAGGCGGGTACGGAACAGGGGCCAGGTCAGGAACATCTCCTGCAAGGTTTCCTTGTGGCCCTGGTCAATGGCGTTCTGCAGGCTTTCACCTGCCCCCAGCCATGCCGGCAGCATTAAGCGGTTCTGGGTCCAGGCGAAGATCCAGGGAATGGCACGCAGAGATTCAACGCCACCATCAGCGCGTCGCTTAGCAGGGCGGCTGCCCAGCGGCAGAGCGGACAGCTCAAGCTCCGGGGTGGCGGCGCGGAAGTAAGGCACGAAGTCCGGCTCATCCTGGACGATCTGACGGTAGGCATTGACGGAATCTTCCGCGATGCTGTCCATCAGGGTGCGCCACTCCGGTTTCGGTGAGAGCGGCGGCAACAGCGTGGCTTCCAGTACGGCCGAGGTGTATAGCGCCAGACTCTGAACGGCCACTTCCGGCAAGCCGAACTTAAAGCGGATCATTTCACCTTGTTCGGTGACCCGCAGGCGGCTGTCGACAGAGCCCGGAGGCTGAGACAGAATCGCCTCGTGTGCCGGGCCGCCACCACGTCCAATTGAGCCACCACGACCGTGGAACAGAGTCAGGGCCACGCCCGCACTCTTACAGACGTTTACCAGCGCTTCCTGAGCACGATACTGAGCCCAGGAAGCGGCCATTACACCGGCGTCTTTGGCCGAATCGGAGTAGCCGATCATCACTTGCTGCTTGCCACGGCAATAGCCCAGGTACCAGTCGATCTGAAGCAGGTTGTGCATGACGTCCGGGGCGTTATCGAGATCGCTCAGGGTTTCAAACAGGGGCACGATGGGCAGCGCAAAGCGACAGTCACACTCTTTCAGGAGCAGGGCTACGGCCAACACATCGGAGGCTTCACTGGCCATGGAGATGACGTAAGAGCCCAACGCTTCCGGGCTTTGCTTGCCGATCAGGCGACACGTCTCCAGAACCTCCTGAGTCTCTTCAGAAGCCTGCCACTGGTGTGGCAGGAGCGGACGGCGGCTGGCCAGTTCACGCAGCAGGAAGGCTTGCTTCTCGGCTTCGCTCCAATGCAGGTAGTCTCCCAGCCCCAGATAGCGGGTGATCTCCGCAATGGCGGATGCGTGGCGGTCAGAACTCTGGCGGATGTCGAGGCGAACCAGGGTAAGACCAAAACAGTGGATACGGCGGATGGTGTCCAGCAGCAGGCCATTGGCGATCAGGCGCATGCCCTGACCCAGCAGGCTCTGGTAGATGGTTTCCAACGGCTCCAGCAGGTCCTGCTTTTGCCAGATCAGGGTGTTGGGGTTGATCTTGGGTTGCTGACCGTCCAGTCGAGCCAGCAGGTATTCATGGGTATCGGTCAGCTTTTCACGCAACTGGCGCAGCAGGATGCGGTAGGGCTCGCGGTGATCCCCCACCATGGTACGGATGGCCTGATCACAGTCGGTCATCGACAGTTCACCAATCAGTTGATTGATGTCTTCCAGATAGAGGCGGGCGGCGGTGCATCGATTGCGCAGTAGCACCTCTTCGCTCACTTTCGCCGTCACGAAGGGGTTGCCATCCCGGTCACCGCCCATCCAGCTGGAAAATTTAACCGGAGCGACGTGAGGAGGCAGTTGGCGGCCGGCATGCTCTTCGACCTGCTCATTTAGCTGACGCAGGAACTCGGGAACCGCGTGCCACAGGCTGGTTTCAACGGTAGCCATGCCCCAGCGAGCTTCATCGACTGGAGTCGGACGCTGCTTACGGATCTCATTGGTGTGCCAAATCTGGGCGACCAACTGCCGCATACGCAGCTGGTTGCGTTTGGTTTCTCGCTCACTGAGCTGAGGGTTCTCTCGCTCGCTGAGGCACTCGATCAGGGCAGCGTATTTGCTGATCAGGGTGCGACGCGTGACTTCGGTCGGGTGAGCGGTGAGCACCAGATCGATCTCCAGCTTCTCCAGCTCATCGATCAGTTGGTCCGGCTTCAGTTGTGCTTTGCCGTTAAACAAACGGCCAAGCAGCAGATCAACCGGGTCGGGGACACAAACCAGCTCATCGCAGTTGCGGGAGATGGTGTGGAACTGCTCTGAGATATTGGCCAGGTTCAGAAACTGGTTGAAGGCACTGGCAAAGGGCACCAGCTGTTCATCCGGCAACTCCGACAGCAGCGCCAGCATTTTGGACTGGGCTTCATGGTCCCCCTGGCGGGAGGCCTTGGAGAGCTGACGCACCTCCTCAATCCGATTCAGAAAGGCTGCGCCATGCTCAGCTTCGATGGTTTCGCCTAAAATCTCGCCCAGTAGATGGACGTTCGCCTTTAAGGGGGCGTACATGTCAGTCATTGAAGTTCCCTTGCCTAATACCCGGTTGTCCTGATCCTGAGTGCCGCCTGAGCCTTGGTCAATAGCTCTGTTCGGAATTTCCGTATTGATGAAGGGAATTCTGTGCTCTGTATCCGAACTGCGCTTTTCCCCTCCAAAAACGAAGCGATTTCGAAAAAATAAAAATGCTCCGGGGTTGCATAATAAATCACTCTTGGTACTCTGTGTTCATCTCACGGAGTGACGAGTATGACCATGACCTGTTTCAACCTGCCTTTTTCTGTCGACCGACGACGATTCTGATCCCCGTTTTGGGCCGTTCGGCCTGCCTGCGACACCCTCATCTCGAATTGAATAAAGGACAAAGACCATGATCCAGGTCGCCGTGATTGGCGCGTCAGGCTACACCGGAGCCACGCTGGCCAAACTGCTTGCTCAACATTCCCAGCTTTCGCTTGCTGGCTGCTTTGTCTCGGCGGGCAGCGCCGATGCCGGTACCCCTTTATCTCAGCTGTACCCCGAATTGATGGGTGTCGTGGATCTGCCTTTGCAACCGCTGACCGACTCTACCCTGGCACAGCTGGGCGAACAGGCGCAGGCAGTCTGTCTGGCGACGGATCACCTGGTCAGTGCCCAGCTGGCACCGCAGCTGCTGGCTCAGGGGCTCACGGTCTTTGACCTGTCCGGCGGGCACCGGTTTACCGACCCCGTGGTATACCCCGCCCACTACGGGTTTGAACACCCAGCTCCGGGGTTGCTGTCTGATGCGGTTTACGGCCTGGCGGAATGGGCAGCTGAGGCGTTGAATCAGGCGGCGCTGATTGCGGTGCCCGGATGCTATCCAACGGCGTCCCTGACGGCCCTGAAGCCCCTCAAAGAAAACGGACTGATTGCTGGCGTACCGGTGATCAACGCGGTCAGTGGAGTGTCCGGCGCAGGCCGCAAAGCGGCATTGAGTAACAGCTTCTGCCAGGTCAGCCTGACACCCTACGGTGTGCTTGGGCATCGGCATCAACCGGAGATTGAAACTCAGCTGGGATGCCCGGTGGTGTTTACCCCCCACCTTGGCGCTTTCAAGCGCGGGATCCTTGCCACCATCACTGTGCCGGTGAGCGAGGGCTGCAGTGAGCAGGCGGTCGCTGAAGCCTTTGCGGTTTATGCCGACAACCCGGTGGTAAAGGTATTGCCTCAGGGGCAGTGGCCGAAAGTGGACGATGTCGCCGGTTCGGATCGGTGCTTACTCGCCTGGAAGCTGGACAGCGAACGTAATGTGATGGTGGTGGCCAGTGCCATCGACAACCTGATGAAAGGTGCAGCCAGCCAGGCTGTTCAGTGCATACTTATTCGTTTTGGTCTCGGGGGTGAGGTATGAAGACCATGGTGATCAAAGTCGGCGGCGCGTTGCTGGCGTGCGAGACCGGAACCGCGCGGCTGTTTGGCACGCTCAAAGAGTTGCAGTCGGCTGGCTGGCAGGCCGTTCTGGTGCACGGTGGTGGAGTGCTGGTGGACCAGCAACTGAAAGCCAATGGGTTTGTCTCCGAAAAGAAGCACGGCCTGCGGGTGACTCCCGAAGAGCAGATGGACGTGGTGGCCGGCGCACTGGCGGGCAGCGCCAACAGCCAACTGGTGGCGGCGGCCATTGCCGCCGGACTGAATCCGGTAGGGCTATCCCTGGCGGATGGCGGAATGACTCAGGCGCAGGTGCTGGACCCGGAACTGGGCGCCGTCGGCAAAGTTTGCGCCGGTGATGCCTCGTTGCTGAACAGCCTGTCGGCCCTGGGCATGCTGCCGATCATCAGCTCCATTGCGGTCGACCCTTCCGGTCAGCGTCTTAACGTCAATGCGGATCAGGCGGCCACGGTGATCTGCCAGCTGCTGAATGCTGAGCTGACCCTGTTGTCCGACGTATCCGGTGTGCTGGATGGCAAGGGCCAGTTGATCCCCTGCCTGGATCCGGCGCTGGCCGCAGAGTTGACCCGTCAGGGGGTCATCGAAGGCGGCATGAAAGTCAAAGTGGAGGCGGCACTTGATGCGGCGCGCTCCATCAATAACCGGGTATTGGTGGCCAGCTGGCGTTACCCGGAACAGTTAGCGGCCCTGGTGAAGGGCGAGCCGGTGGGCACTCAGGTGCACCCCTGAAGGAATAAGAAAAAGGACACTGCAGATGAAGCATCTACTGACCATCAAAGATCTGACCCCAGAGCAGATCCACCACCTGATAGCATTGGCCAAAACCCTGAAAGCGGATTACCGCCCCTATCAGGACACCCTGAAGGGAAAATCGGTGGTGACGCTGTTTGAAAAGCCGAGCCTGCGCACCCGGGTGAGCTTCGACATCGGCATCAATAAACTGGGTGGCCACAGCGTCTATCTGGACCAACAGAACGGCGCTCTGGGTCAGCGTGAGTCAGTGAAAGACTTCGCGATGAATCTGTCACGCTGGTGCGACGCTATCGTCGCCCGGGTGTTCTCCCATCAAACCCTTGAGGAGCTGGCCGAGTACGCCACGGTGCCCGTGGTGAACTCACTGTCGGACCTTTACCACCCTTGCCAGGGCCTGGCGGATTTTCTCACTCTGTCCGAGCAGTACGACGATCTGAGTCAGGTCAAACTGGGCTACATCGGCGACGGTAACAATGTGACGCACTCGCTGATGTTTGCTGCTGCCAAGCTGGGCGCCACCCTGGTCGTGGTGTGCCCTCCGGGCCACTTCCCGGATGGACAGGTGGTGACTCAAGCCCAGGCCATTGCGGCTCAGCACGGTGGTGAGCTGGTGCTCTCTTCGGACCTGGCGGCGCTGGAAGGGGTGGATGCTCTCTATGCCGACACCTGGATCTCCATGGGAGACAGCACCCCTTACGAGGCCATCAAAGCCAAATTCATGCCCTACCAGATCAACAGCAAACTGATGACGCTGACTGGGGCTAAACATGTGCTGCACTGTCAGCCCGCGCATCGCGAAGTGGAGATCACCTCTGAAGTGATGGACTCGCCTGCCTCCCTGATTCTGGACCAGGCGGAAAACCGCATGCACATCCAAAACGCCATTTTGCTCGATTTGATGAAGGATTAAGACCATGACCCAGATTAAAAAAGTCGTTCTCGCGTACTCCGGCGGCCTGGATACCTCCGCAATCATTCCCTGGCTTAAAGAGCAGCACGGCTGCGAAGTGGTGGCCTTTGTGGCCGATGTGGGTCAGGGGGCTGAAGAGCTGGAAGGCGTGGAAGCCAAGGCGCTGGCCTCCGGCGCCTCCAGTTGCCATGTTGTGGACCTCAAAGAAGCGTTTGTTGCGGATTACATCAACCCGATTCTGAAAACCGGTGCCCTCTACGAAGGCACTTATCTGCTGGGGACCGCAATGGCGCGTCCCATCATCGCCAAGGCGCAGGTGGAACTGGCACTGAAAGTAGGGGCAGATGCTCTGGCTCACGGTTGCACCGGCAAGGGCAATGATCAGGTGCGCTTTGAATCGACCTACGCGGCACTGGCTCCGCAGCTGTCTGTGATTGCTCCCTGGCGGGAGTGGACCATGAAGTCCCGTACTGACCTGCTGAATTACCTGGCCAGCAAGCAGATCCCGACCACGGCATCGGCAGAGAAGATCTACAGCCGTGACGCCAACGCCTGGCACATCTCCCACGAGGGGGGCGAGCTGGAAGACCCTTACTGCGAGCCGAGCGAGCAGGTCTGGACCTGGACCCAATCGCTGGAGCAGGCCCCCAATGAAGCCCAGTACGTCAGCCTTCAGTTTGAGTCTGGGGTTCTGACCGCGGTTGATGGCGAAGTGATGACCCCCTACAACGCCCTGAACTACCTCAATGGCGTTGCTGCCAAGCACGGTGTGGGTCGTATCGACATCGTAGAAAACCGCCTGGTGGGCATGAAATCCCGTGGCTGCTACGAAACCCCAGGCGGTACCGTCATCAACAATGCGCTGCGTGGACTGGAAACCCTGGTGCTGGACAAAGCCGCGTTCAAATTCCGCGAGCAGGTTGGCCTGGAGTTTTCCCATGTGCTTTACGACGGCCGCTGGTTCACTCCGGTCGCCAAAGCGCAGCTGGCTGCGGCGGAAAGCCTGGCGGAAACCCTGACCGGGGAGATCGTGGTCAAGCTCTACAAAGGGCACGCCATTGTGGTGAAGCGTCAGAGCCCGAACAGCCTCTACTCTGAAGCGTTTTCCACCTTCGAGGAAGATGAGGTCTATAACCAGAAGCACGCTGAGGGCTTTATCCGGTTGTTCAGCCTGTCCAGCCGGATCGCCGCCATGCATAAGGAGCAGCAGTAATATGACCGCAAAAGGGGCCCTGTGGGGTGGTCGGTTCAGCGGCGCCGCAGACAGCCGCTTCAAGCTCTTCAATGACTCGCTGCCGGTGGATTACCGCCTGGTGCAGCAGGACATCACCGGTTCCATCGCCTGGGCCGGAGCATTGTTGCAAGTTGGGGTGCTGGACGAGCTGGAGCACGGCTCGCTGGTGAAGGCGCTGCATGACCTGGCCGAGTCCGTGACCGATGAACAGATCCTGGCGTCCGGTGCGGAAGACATTCACAGCTTTGTCGAAGGCGCGTTGATTGAAAAGGTCGGGGACCTGGGCAAAAAGCTGCACACCGGCCGCTCCCGGAACGATCAGGTCGCCACCGACCTGAAGCTGTGGTGCAAAGATCAGGGCGAGTTTCTGATCGAAGCGCTGGTGCGCCTTCAGCAGCAGCTGTTGAGCCTGGCCCAGCGTGAAGCTCAAACTGTGCTGCCCGGTTATACCCACCTGCAGCGGGCCCAGCCCATTACCTTTGGTCACTGGTGCCTGGCCTACGTTGAGATGCTGGAGCGGGACCTGACCCGGGTCAAAGATGCCATCAACCGGTTGGATCGTTGTCCGCTGGGCAGTGGCGCACTGGCCGGCACCGCCTACCCGGTGGACCGCCAGGCGCTGGCGCAGGCGCTGGGCTTTGCCAGTGCCACAGCCAATAGCCTGGATGCCGTGTCCGACCGTGACCATGTGGTGGAACTGTGCAGTGCCGCGGCCACAGCGATGATGCATCTGTCCCGCTTTGCCGAGGACTTGATCTTCTACAACAGCGGTGAGGCAGGCTTTATCGAACTGTCCGACGCCGTGACCTCCGGCTCCTCGCTGATGCCACAGAAAAAGAACCCGGATGCGCTGGAGCTGATTCGGGGTAAAGCGGGCCGGGTTTACGGCGCCCTTATTGGCATTCTGACCACCATGAAGTCCCTGCCGATGGCCTACAACAAGGACATGCAGGAGGACAAAGAGGGGCTGTTTGACGCGTTGGATACCTGGCTGGCCTGCACGGACATGGCCACGCTGGTTTTGGAAGGACTAAAGGTCAACTCGCAGCGCACGCTGGCCGCGGCACAGCAAGGCTATGCCAATGCTACGGAACTGGCGGATTACCTGGTTTCCAAAGGCATGCCGTTCCGCGAAGCACATCATGTGGTGGGCGAAGTGGTGGTGGCGGCGATTGCCGCACAAAAGGCGCTGGAGGAGTTCACCCTGCCGGAGTTGCAAGCCTACAGCGACACCATTCAGTCCGACGTATTCCAGCATCTGACCATTGATGCCTGTCTGGCTAAACGGGACACCTTTGGTGGTACGGCCCTGATTCAGGTGGAGCAGGCACTGGACAGCCGGGAAGCCAAAACCGCTCTTGCCGAGCACGATGCTCTGGGCGGCACCGCGCCGGAGCAGGTTCTGCATGCGCTGGATACCAGTCAGCAGCGCCTTAATGCTCATAAGGCGGAGATCCTTAATGTCCGGGGCGCCAAGCTGTCGGATGTGGATGCCATCCACGGCATCAACGCTTACTGGTCGCAGATGGGGGATACCCTGCCGCGCAGCCGGGACGATGTGCTCAGAGACATCCTCGACTTCTCCGTGGCGGAGCAGGAAGGCAAAGTGGTGGGCTGTGCCTCGCTCTACATCTATGAAACCGGCCTGGCCGAGATGCGCTCGGTGGGGATCGATCCTGACCACCACGGCGCTGGCCAGGGACGGGCGTTGGTGGATTACATGCTGCAGCGGGGCCGTGAACTGGAGCTGGAGCGGGTGATTGTACTGACCCGGGTACCGGGATTCTTTGGCAAGCTGGGCTTTGTAAACACCGAAATGTCCGGGCTGCCAGAGAAGGTGATCAAAGATTGCGAGCTGTGCCCGAGGAAGAACGCCTGCGATGAAGTGGCGATGGAGTATCGCTTTGATTGAGCGTTCCACGCATAAAAAAAGCCGCCCAATCGGGCGGCTTTTTCGTTGTCGGCTCAGAACAGCTCTTCAGTCACTTCCTGCTCGAAGATGGGCGTCTCGGGCTGAGCCACTTCGGCCAGCTCCTTCGGCGCGGTGCCATCGATAAAGTATTCGAAGCGAGAGCTGGAGTCGGTCCGGTTGGAGAGCTTACCGGAGGCCAGGTCGATCCGGGCAGTCACGATGCCCTCAGGCATCACAGTGTGCTCGGTCGGCACGCCTTCCAGCACCTGATGCATAAACTGGTTCCAGGCCGGGCCAGCCGTTTTGGCACCTGACTCACCGGCGGTGATCTGGTCCTGCGGGCCGTAGGGGTTCCAACGGGTGCGGCCGAGTTTCCGGCTGTGGTCGTCAAAGCCGACCCAGGCGGTCGCCACCAGACTCGGAGCGAAGCCGGTAAACCAGGTATCCCGGGCTTCGTTGGTGGTACCGGTTTTCCCGCCGATATCGTGCCGTTTGATCAGACGGGCTGCCCGCCAGGCCGTACCGTTCCAGCCGGTGCCCTGACTCCAGTCGCCGCCACCCCAGATCACGGACTTGAGCGTCTCGTGGATCAGGAAGGCGTTCTGTTCACTGATGATCTGAGGTGCCAGACGATCTTCCGGCCACAGGCACTGCTGAGCGAACTCCGGCAGCGACGCGTCGGTACCGCTGGCTTGTTCGGCCAGCGCGGCTTTGCACTCCAGGCAGGCGATCTTCGGCTGGGCCTCAAAGATCCGGTTATGAGCATGATCTTCAATGCGCTCGATAAAGTAGGGATCCACCAGGAAGCCGCCATTAGCGAACACCGAGAAAGCACGCACGTTCTCCATTGGCGTCACGGACGCTGAACCCAATGAGATTGACTCGTTGCGCGGCAGGTCGGCCCGAGCAAAGCCAAACTTGGTGGCGTGGTTGATAAAGGTGTCGACGCCAATATCTCGAATCACCCGTACCGCCATCACGTTGATTGACTGAGCCAGGCCCTGGCGAACCCGGGTCGGGCCGGTGTACACGTCCGGCGAATTACGGGGACGCCATGCGGTGCCCTGGCTGCGATCCCACTGGTTGATGGGGGCATTGTTGACCAGAGTCGACAGGGTAAAGCCGTTCTCCAGCGCGCTGGAATAGAGGAACGGCTTAATGTTAGAGCCCAACTGACGCTTCGCCTGAGTCACCCGGTTGTATTGGCTCTGGCCAAAGTCATAGCCGCCAACCAGAGCACGAATGGCACCGTCTTCAGGGTCCATCGCGACAAACGCACTGCTCACTTCCGGCACCTGCGTCAGCCACCAGTGGTCTTCATACTGGCGGATCCAGACTTGGTCGCCTGCGGTCAGTACCTCAGCCGCGGTTTTCGGCGCGTTACCCTGGCGAGCGTCGGTAACAAAAGCCCGGGCCCAGTTGATCCCTTCCCAGGGCAGGGTCAGGGTTTCTCCGGCAGCGTTCATGACCTCGGCGCTCTTTTCCTCAACGGAAAGCACCACGGCAGGGTAGATATCGCGATGGCGGTTGACCCCTTTCAGGTGGGCCTGGATCTGCTCCGGTGTCCAAGGCTCCGCATCCGGAGCGTTGCTCTGCTCCGGCAGCGGCTCACCCCAGAGACGGGTCTCCGGGCCGCGGTAACCATGGCGGGTGTCATAGGCAAACAGGTTATCCAGCAGAGCACGCTGAGCGGCCTGCTGTTGGTCGGAACGTACCGTGGTGTAGATGTTGAAGCCGCTGGTGTACGCCGCTTCTTCGCCATAGGTGGCCACCATGTAGTCACGCACCATCTCCGCGATGTAGGGCGCGTAAAGATCGATCTCAGCACCGTGATAGCGTGCGGTGACCGGCGCCTCACGCGCTTCATCGAACTCGGCTCGGGAGATGTAACCAACGTCCAGCATCCGGCCCAATACCACGTTGCGACGGGTCTTGGCGCGCTCCGGGTTACGGATTGGGTTGGCCGCCGACGGCGCCTGAGGCAAACCGGCGATCATCGCCATCTCAGCCAGCGTCAGTTCATTCACATCCCGCCCATAGTAAACCTGGGCTGCGGCACCCACACCATAGGCCCGGTTACCCAGGAAACTGCGGTTCAGGTAAAGCTCCAGGATCTCTTCCTTGGTCAGGAGACGCTCAATCTCCAGTGCCAGGAAGATCTCTTTCACCTTACGGATGTAGGTTTTCTCGCGGCTCAGGAAGAAGTTTCTCGCGACCTGCATGGTGATGGTACTGGCCCCCTGGGACTTGCGCCCGGTGGTGACCAGAACAACGGCAGCACGAATCACACCAATGGGGTCGACCCCATGGTGTTCAAAAAAGCGGGCATCTTCGGTCGCCAGGACCGCATCAATCAGCGGCTGCGGGATCTCTTCGTATCGCAATGGGATACGACGTTTTTCCCCAAACTGGGACATCAGCAGACCGTCAGCGCTGTAGACGCGCATCGGGGTTTGCAGCTGAACTGTCTTAAGCGAATCCACGCCAGGCAGGGTTGGGGCAATCCAAAAATAGAGGCCAGCAAGGGCGCCTATCCCCAGTAAACCCAGGACAGTCAGCGTAATTAACAGGCGTTTGAGCCATTTCACGTTACGGGCTTCCACTCTGTCAGTGAACACAAAAGGCACAGTATACCCTGCTCAACCTTGACCAAAAAGGCATCATTCTGGAATCGATCGAGGTGGGAAATAAGCTGCGCCGGGTGAAAAATGTGCTAGTCTAGCTACGGACATAACAAGGACTTAACGATTGGCAGGGAGCATGCTTTCCAAACTGTTCAAACCCCGTTTACCTCGGATGGTAGGGGTGGACATCGGTTCTCGTGAAGTCAAAGCGATCTTACTGGCTGAAACACCCGATGGCTACCAAGTTGAAGGTGCTGCGCGCGTCCCACTCCCAAGGGGCGCCGTAGTTGATCGTGAAATCAAGGATCCCATCGCCGTCTCCGAGGCGATGGAAAGAGTGCGTACCCAATTGCCCAAAGGGGTGAAATTTGGTGCCGCCTCGGTGTCCGGCTCAACCGTAATGACGAAGGTCATCCAGATGGATGGCACGTTGTCGGATGAAGAGCTGGAAGCCCAGATCGAGATCGAAGCAGACAACCTCATTCCCTACCCACTGGAAGAAGTGAACATCGACTTCCAGACCCTCAAAGTGAATGAAAAAGACCCCGCCAAAGTGGATGTTCTGCTGGCGGCGTGTCGCTCTGACAACGTCGATGCCCGGGTTGACGCGCTGGAAGCGGCGGAACTCGAGTCAAAGGTGATTGACGTTGAGGGTTACGCGCTGGGCCGCAGTTACAAGCTGCTGGTGGACCAGGTGCCGGATGGGGATGCCGGAAAGGTGGTCGCTCTGGTGGATGTTGGTGCCAGTATGACGACCTTCGCCGTTGTCGATAATGGCGAAACCGTGTTCATTCGGGAGCAGGCCTTTGGTGGCGAGCAGTTCACTCAGTCCATCCTTTCCTATTACGGCATGAGCTACGAAGAGGCCGAAGCGGCCAAGGTCAACGAAGAGCTCCCCCGCAACTATGTGTTTGAAGTGCTGGCGCCTTTCCAGACACAGTTGCTGCAGCAAATCCGCCGTACCCTTCAGATTTACAGCAACACCTCCGGTAAGGAGAAGGTGGACCATCTGCTGCTTAGCGGCGGCAGTGCTGCTATCGAGGGACTGACCACCATGCTGAGTAATGAGCTGGGCATTCCGACCAGCATTGTTGCCCCCTTTGATAGCCGACTCAGCGCCCATGAACGTTTGCCCGCGCAGATCAAAGAAGAGATCCCCCGTTATATGGTGGCCTGCGGTTTGGCGCTAAGGAGCTTCGAACCATGGCACACATAAACCTATTGCCCTGGCGGGAAACGGAAAGGGCCCGCCGCAAGAAAGAGTATCTCTACGTTCTGGGCGCCGTGGCCTTGTTTACTGTGGCGCTGACGTTGATGTTCAATTTTTGGGTGTCACATCGCCAGGAGCTTCAGCGCGAGCGAAACCAGTATCTGCAAACGGAGATCGCCAAGCTCGAGCAGCAGATCGCTGAGATCAGCAAGATCAAAGAGCAGAAAAAGCACCTGACCCGCCGCATTGAGATTATTGAAGCGCTTCAGCAGCGTCGCCACTTGCCGGTACAGGTGATGAATGAGATCGCCCGGGTGATGGTGCCTGGTGTGTTCCTGACCAAGCTGCAGGTGTCGGACGGTAAGGTGCATATCGAGGGCTACTGTGAGTCCAACAACCATCTGGCCAATCTGATGCGGGAAGTGGAACAGGCCAAGTGGCTGGCCAGCCCGAAAGTTCAGCAGATTGTGGCGGCCAACGGCCCGACCAACCAACCTGGCCGGATCCACGCCTTCAAACTGGAGCTGGATGTACTCCGTCAGGGCGAAGGCCCGTTGAAGCACGAGGAAGTGCTGGCGTCTGCTAAAGGGGGCTCATAGAGATGGATCTCAAACAGTTTGAAGGCCTCGATTTCGACAACATCGCGATATGGCCCAAAGAGGTCAAAATCGTATTTGGTGTACTGCTGGCGATATTGGTGGGTGTTGGGGGCTATTTCCTAGTCATCAAGGACTCTCTGGATACCCTGAGAAACCTCGAAAGCAAAGAAGCCACTCTGCGCGCCAATTTTGAAGCAAAGTATCGGTTGGCTGCCAATTTGCCCCGTTACCGCCAACAACTGGATCAGATGCGTGATCAGTTCCAGGAGATGTTGGGCATGCTGCCAACCCAAAGCGAGATGCCGGGTTTGCTGGATGACGTCACCTTTCTGGCGACGGATGCCAATCTCCGCATCACCAGCCTGAACTGGCTGCCGGAGCAGAGTAAAGAGTTCTATGTTGAGCTGCCGATTGAGATGAAGATCCAGGGGGGCTACCACGAGTTTGGGCAGTTCTCAGCAGGGGTAGCCAATCTCCCGCGGATCGTCAGCCTGCATGATTTTGTGATGACCACAGCGGCTGACGGCGTGGGAATGACGGTTCAGGCGAAAACCTATCGGTTTGCTGAGTTGAGTCAGGAGGAGGCCAAGAAATGAAACGTTGGTTAATCCTCTCTTTGGGCTTGCTCGCCGGCTGCTCCGGCAACATGGAAGAGCTGCGCCAGTACGTCGCAGACGTGCAGGCACGCCCGGTGCCATTTAATGAACCTCCGGTCGTACCGCCGGAGTTTGAGGCGGTGCCCTATCAGGTGGCCCAGTTGCGCAGTCCGTTTCAGCAATCGGTGCGCAGTATTTCAGAGCCGGTTGAGTTGGGGCGGCCAGATTGCCCCCAGCCGGATCATTTACGTGAAAGAGCCTATCTTGAGGCCTATGCTCTGGATAGCCTTGATTTGAAAGGCACTATGCAAGACCCACAACGCTACTGGGCGTTGTTGCTGGCCGGGGATGGTAACGTCTACACCATTCAGGAAGGGGACTACCTGGGATTGTTCCATGGCCAGGTGGCTTCGATTGATGAGTCTGGGGTGTTGGTTTCGGAGTGGATCCCGGACGGAAATGGATGCTGGAACCAGCGGGATACTAAGTTGGTTTTGGCCCGGGATGAATAACAAGGACGACTTATGAGTTTCTTTACAGGGATTCGGCAGGGACTGCCGCATTTCAAACCACACTCCATTGCCTGTCGTCTGCTGCTGGGAGGATTGCTGTTATCCGCCTCTGGCACTGCGCTGTCCGGTACGCTGGAGGATCTCCGGTACCAGGCACAGGTTGACGGTATTCTGGAAGTGGAGCTGACTTTCGATCAGATCGAGTCGGAGCCAGCCATTAGTGTTTCTGCCAATCCGGCCGAGATTCGCTTTCGTTTTGCACAGGGCAACTCGGCACTGCAAATGAGCCAAATCCCGATTGACCTCAAAGGGGTTAAGTCGGTTGAGACGCACCCGAGTGATGGGGCGCTGGATGTGGTGTTTCAGCTCGATCGGATGACCACCTATCAGGGTGTGGTGGACGGTAACCGCTATCGAATCAGCTTTAACGACAATGCTGCCATCAGCCCCAGTGTTTCTGGCGGTAACGCCGAGACCTCTCAGTTCCTCAACCGCATTGAATCGCTGGATTTCCATCGTGGTGATGATGGCCAGGCACTGCTTGTACTGACACTGAGCAACCCGACAGCCGCGGCCAATTTTGAGCGTGTTGGCAGCGATCTGGAACTGACGCTGTACAACACCCAAATCCGTGATGACGACCTTTATATCGTTGATGTGTCCGACTTCAACACGCTGGTCAATGGCTTTGAGACGTTCCGGGACAACTTTAATACCCGAATTCGCCTCGATACTCACGGTGAATTTGACTACGACGCCCGCCAGGAGGGCAACCGCTACCTGATTGAAGTGGCCGAGCGCACGCAGCCTTTGCGTGAAGAGAAAGTGTATGAGGGCAGTGCCCTTTCCATGAACTTTCAGGATGTGCCGGTTCGTACCGTGCTGCAGATCATCGCTGACCACAACAAATTCAATCTGGTGACCACGGAAAGCGTATCCGGCAACCTGACCCTGCATCTGGATAAGGTGCCCTGGGACCAGGCGCTGGACATGATTCTGAAGATCCGCGGTCTGGATAAGCGCATTGAGGGCAACATTCTGCTGGTGGCGCCCCGGGAAGAGCTGGCGGCTCAGGAGAGCCTGGAGCTGCGTGCGGCTCAGGAAGTTCGGGAAGTGGCCCCATTGTTCTCTGAGTATCTGCAGATCAACTACGCCAAAGCCACGGACATTGCCGCCTTGCTGGATGGTGAGGGCAACACATTGTTGTCTGAGCGTGGTTCGGTATCCGTCGATGAGCGAACCAACACGCTTCTGATCTACGACACGGCTGAGCGTCTGGAAGACATCCATCGTCTGGTGGAGATCCTGGATGTCCCGGTGAAGCAGGTGGTGATCGAGTCCCGGATGGTGACCGTTCGGGATAACATCAATGAAGAACTGGGGATCCGCTGGGGCATCAGTGACCAGCAGGGCGACAAAGGCACTTCTGGTACCTTGCCTGGCGCTGAAGACATCGTTAACGGCGTGATTCCTTCGTTGGACGACCGTCTCAACGTCAACCTTCCGGTGGTGGACCCCGCGGGCAGTATCGCATTCCACGTAGCCAAGCTGGGTGATGGCACCATTCTGGATTTGGAACTGTCAGCACTGGAGCGGGAAAATAAGGGCGAGATCATCGCCAGTCCGCGTCTGACCACGGCAAACCAGTTTACCGCCTTTATCGAGCAAGGTACGGAGATCCCCTTTGTGCAGTCCACGTCCAGTGGCGCCACTTCCGTCGAGTTCAAAAAGGCGGTTCTGGGCCTGACGGTGACTCCGCAGATTACGCCGGATAACCGCATCGTGCTCGACTTGACCGTCACTCAGGACACTCGGGGCGAAACGGTACAAACCGCCACCGGGCCTGCCGTGGCCATTGATACTCAGCGCATTTCGACTCAGGTCCTGGCGCAGAATGGGGAAACCATCGTACTGGGCGGTATCTTCCAGCAGCAGCAGTTGAATACCGTGACCAAAGTGCCGGTTTTGGGCGACATTCCCTTCGTGGGTACCCTGTTCCGCAGCACTCAGGACTTCACCGAGAAGAAAGAGCTGCTGATCTTCGTTACACCCAAGATTGTCATCGAAGAGTTTTAACCCACAATTCAGAGGCGGCGCCCCGGCGCCGCCTTCTATTGCGTTAACGACGCATTCCCTGCGATAATCTGCCACCAAAAATTTGCGTCATAGTGGGTGTTATTCCACCGCCGTGACGGCGGTCGCTTGTCTCAGTATTAACGATTCGACTTTTGAAATGGCTGAAAAAAGAAATATTTTTCTCGTTGGTCCCATGGGGGCCGGTAAGAGCACCATCGGCAGACACTTGGCTCAGATGCTCCATCTTGAGTTTTTCGACTCCGATCATGAGATTGAAGCACGCAGTGGTGCGGACATCTCCTGGATCTTTGATGTTGAGGGAGAAGAGGGTTTCCGCCTTCGTGAGGCTCGGGTCATCAATGAACTGACCGAGAAGCAAGGCATTGTGCTGGCCACTGGCGGTGGCTCTGTTCAGTCTAAAGAGGTTCGAAATCGCCTCTCTGCCCGCGGCATTGTGGTGTACCTGGAAACCACCATCGATAAGCAGGTTGCGCGTACTCAGCGTGATAAGCGTCGCCCGCTGCTGCAGGTGGATGAGCCGCGTGATGTGCTGGAGCAACTGGCTGAAGAGCGTAACCCGCTGTACCAAGATGTGGCGGATCTGGTGGTTCGCACTGATGAGCAAAGCGCCAAGGTTGTTGCCAACCAAATCATCGAGAAACTCGGTTTCTAACCCACTCCAATACCGGGGGACGCCATGGAACGGATCCAGGTTGAGTTGGGGCAGCGCAGCTACCCCATCGTTATCGGCGCTCAGCTTTTGTCACAGGCTGAGCCCTGGCTCTCTTCACTGAACCTGCGACGGGTTCTGATCATCACCAATGATGTGGTGGCGCCCCTGTATCTCTCTTCGGTTGAAGCGGCGTTTGAGCGCCTGCAAGTTCAAACCGACCGTCTGATCCTGCCGGATGGCGAAGCCTTCAAAACGCTGGACACCCTGGAGTCCATCTTTGCACGTGCACTGGAGCTGGCTCTGGGGCGCGATGTGATGTTGGTGGCGCTTGGTGGCGGCGTGATTGGCGATATGGTGGGGTTTGCTGCAGCCTGCTATCAACGCGGTGTGCCGTTTATTCAGATCCCCACCACGCTGTTGGCCCAGGTGGATTCCTCCGTCGGTGGCAAAACAGCAGTCAATCATCCGCTGGGGAAAAACATGATTGGCGCGTTCCATCAGCCCGCTTTGGTGCTGGCGGATACGGATACACTGAACACCCTGCCAGACCGGGAGTTTGCTGCCGGCATGGCCGAGGTGATCAAGTACGGCATCATCTGGGATCCGGACTTCTTTCAATGGCTGGAGCGCCATCAAGCCGCGCTTCAGGCCCGGGATACCGACGCATTGACCTACGCCATTCGCCGCTGCTGTGAAATCAAGGCGGAAGTGGTGGCAGAGGATGAGACTGAGCAGGGTGTGCGTGCTTTGCTCAATCTGGGACATACCTTTGGTCACGCCATTGAAGCGGAGATGGGATACGGCAGCTGGCTCCACGGTGAGGCGGTTGCGGCCGGCACTGTGCTGGCGTGCCGGTTGTCCCAAATGCTCGGTTGGGTCAGCGACGACGAACTGCGTCGTGTTGTCGCGTTGCTGAAGGCTTTTGCGCTGCCGATTGAGCCGCCGGCTTCCATGGCGTGTGCTGACTATCTGCCCCATATGCAGCGGGACAAGAAAGCGCTGGCCGGACAGATGCGTTTTATCCTGCCCAAAGGGATCGGCCGGGCTGAGGTCGTTGCCCAAATCACTGAAACCCAACTGACACAGCTTATCGACGGCGCATGATCGCGGATCCTGCACTTTCCCACCTTCTGCCGAGCCAGCGCGCTTTGCTGGAACGGTTTCGCTACCTGACCGAGTACGGCGACCATCTGCTGGTGCTTCATGGTGCCAGCGGTGTGGGTAAAACGGTGCTGGCACAATCCCTTCTTGAGGGTGCCGACGAGTTCAACCAGGCCTATGTTTCAGCACAACCCCGCATGGATCCGGCCCAACTGAGGGAACGCATTGTTCGTCAGTGGGCTGCGGCAGCGGTGTTTGATCCTCACGAGCCGCTGGCAGATACCCTTGAGCGGGTCATGCCGGACGGCGATGGTCGTTTGATGCTGATCGTGGATAACGCGCATCAGCTGGCGGACACACTGCTGGCAGAGATCATCGCATTGGTGATGGACCAGGAGGAGCTGGGGCTTCGGCTGACTCTGGTGCTGGTGTGTGAAGACGGGCTGGTACTTCGGCTGCAGGAACAACTGCCTGAATCCTATCAGAGCCGCCTGATTCCGGTGGAGGTCCCGGGCCTGTCCGGACGGGAACGGCGAAAATTGTACGACCAGCTGGTCAGTCGTTATCCCGGCAAGCTATTTATCAATCAGGCCGCGGTAGAAAGGCAATTGGCGGAGCAGGATGGCAGCGCACGGGCGGTGGTCGACCTGGTCGAAATGGCCAAGTCCCGACCGCCGCTGAAGCAATCCCTGTCCGAGCAACGCTGGGCGTTGATTGGCATTGGCGCAGTGGTGCTGGGTGTGCTGCTTTGGGCTCTGTGGCCATCACCAAAGGCCACCCCCTCCGACACCGCTACGGTGGCGCTGGCGGACCATGAGGACACGGTTGCCCCAGAGGTGGAACCGGAGCTGTCCCCGGCACCGGGTGAAGCAGAGAAGCGGATTGAAACCGGGGCTAGTATGGCTGAACCCCTGGCCGTCTCTGAGCCTGTGGGTCTGGCCAAGCCCTGGACACCGTTGCCGGAAACATCAGAAATTCCAACATCTGAAGCAGATACTCTGGCCGTTGACGTTGCGGCGCAGACTGTCAGTGAATCGGTGGATGAGGCACAAGCAGTGCCGCAGGCCGAATCGGCAGCGGTTGAATCTGAAGTGATGGCACCAGCGATTGAGGACAACCCCGATGCGCTGGCGGTTGAGGCCGCTCCTGAGCCGGAAGTAATTCAACCGGTCCCGTTGGCGGAGCAGTCGTTGCTCAGCCGCCCGGATGAAAGTTATTTGCTGCAGTTGGCCGTGTTTTCCTATCCCCAGCTTATTGGTCCGTTTCTGGAAAGCCATGGGCTGAGTGAAGGGGTGAAGCTCTATCGAATCGATAGAGAGCCACAAGCATGGTATGTCGTGGTGCAGGGAGGGTTTGCTGATCGCAATGCCGCGCAAGAGGCGAAGGATGCCCTGGTGACGTCGGTAAAACGGCTGTCACCCTACGTCAAATCCCTCAAGGCAGTACAAAAAGAGCTGTCTGAGGAGTTGGAACTGGCTGAGATCCTCGGCCAACACAGGTAAAATCTGGTCTTTTGTAACGCAAGATGGTCGGTAGATGACAAGATCGAGAGCCTTTCTCAAATGGGCTGGAGGCAAATTCAAGCTGGTGGACGACATTGCTGCCCGGCTGCCCGATGCCGATCGTCTGGTGGAACCCTTCGTTGGCGCGGGCTCAGTGTTTCTGAACACCGACTTCCCCAGCTACCTGCTGAGCGACATTAATCCGGACCTGATCGGTCTGTACAACACGCTGAAGCAGGAGCCTGACCACTACATTGCTGAGGCGGCAAAGTTGTTTGTGGACAGCAACAACAGCAAAGATGCCTACTACGCGCTGCGTGATCAGTTTAATCGTTGTCATGATCGTTTTGATCGTGCCGTGCTGTTTCTTTACCTGAACCGCTACGGCTATAACGGTCTGTGTCGCTACAACAAGTCCGGCGGCTTTAACGTGCCGTTTGGTTCTTATAAGCGCCCCTACTTTCCGGAGAAGGAGCTGCATTTCTTTGCCGAGAAGGCGCAACGCGCGACGTTTCTGTGTGAGGGGTATGCGCAGACGTTTGCCCGCTGTCAGGATGGCGATGTGATCTACTGTGATCCGCCGTATCTGCCGCTGTCCACCACCTCCAACTTCACCAGTTACGCCAGCGGCGGTTTTAGCCTGGACGATCAGGCGATTCTGGCGCGGGAGGCGGAAGAGGCGGCCAGTCAGAAAAAGCTGACCGTACTGATCAGCAACCACGATACGCCGCTGGCACGTAAGCTCTATGACAACGCTAAGCTGGATACCATCCAGGTGGGACGCTCCATCAGCCAGAATGGCCGAGGGCGCAAGAAAGTGGATGAATTGATGGCGTTATACCGTCCCTGACAGGACCCGGTTGACGATCCAGATAAGCGTCAGAACAAACAGCACGACGCCGATGATGCCGGTGAGGATGTAAGGCAGGGGAGAATGAGAGGTGAAGTCCCGCTGTCGATTGGCTTCACTCTGAACCCCAAAAAACGCCGCAAGGACGCTGAGTACGATGCGGATCAATTGAGTGGGCCGCCCGGCGCAGAGTCCGGCCGTTTCTCATGCCCGTACAGCAATTCAAGCAGATCGACAAAATGGAATTGGCTGGAGCCACCGCGGCCAACAAGCCAGGTATGCCAGTTAAGGCCGGATTGCGCGGCACAGGCCTTCATGCTCTGAGTGCCATCACAGCGTTGATGGTGCAGGGTCATGCCAGCAGCAACCAGCACCAGTGCGCCGGTCAACACCAGAACTCCCCGCTTTTTGCCAATCCTTAAAGCCATACCCGCCTCCTGCCAAAGCATGAGAGGCGAGTATAGCAATCTGGTCAATTGGTGACCAGTTTGGATCAGTAGTAGAAGTTTACGCCAGCGACGTAGTTGTCCTTCTCATCTTCCTGATACACGGCGCCACCGAAGAATTCGACGTAATCGTTCAGTGCCCAGCTCAGGGTTGCAGCCAGATCATAGGCGCTGTAGCCGTCGTCAAAATCGTAGTAGCCAGCGTGCAGGCCGAGAACCAGCTCAGCGGGCAGCTCGAAGTCATAGTTGCCTTCGTAGTACCAGGATTCAACGTGCTGGTCGTAGTTGGCCTTAACGTTGAAGCCGTACAGGTCGGCACCCACATACCACTCAGTGGTGTGGCCACCGTCGCCGTAGTAGTAACGAACCACACCGAAATCGATGCCGACGTCATCGTTGACTTCCAGGTAGTAACCGCCGTACAGGTCGATCTCGTAGTCGTCTTCCCAGGCTTCATCCAGGTACTTGTAGTTTGATGCCCAGGTACCGATGTAGAAGCCGCTCTCATGTTCGTAGTCGATGCCACCCTGATAAGCGAAGTCGTCATCAGTCAGGGTGAAACCACGCCACAAGTAGTTGCTGGCCAGAGTGGCATTCAGGCTCAGTTCACCGCCACCAAATTCCGCTGCTGCGTTGGCGGTGGCGCTGCTGGCCATCAGGGCGATAGCCAAAGAGGAAAGTGCAAATTTTTTCATCATCCATTCCCTAATCCATGGGCACTGCCCAAAGCGTCAATTTTAAAGTGGAATGGACCTGGGGGGAATTCCTAACCTATTGGTAAACCTGGGATCATGCAAGGGAAAAATAAATTGCCCTTGGGGTGCCCCTTATGAGGCGCTAAAATGGCCGGCAAAAAAACGCCCCTACCTTTGCCTCCAAAAAGAGAAACGGCCATGAAAGAGTTTCTGATCGCCCCCTCCATCCTCTCCGCCGACTTCGCCCGTCTGGGTGAAGAGGTGGCCAACGTACTGGCTTCTGGCGCGGATGTGGTGCACTTCGACGTTATGGATAACCACTACGTGCCGAACCTGACCATCGGTCCGATGGTGTGCCAGGCACTGCGCAACTATGGCATTGAAGCCCCCATCGATGTGCACCTGATGGTGAAGCCGGTGGATCGGATCATTCCGGACTTTGCCAAAGCGGGCGCGTCCATCATTACCTTCCATCCGGAAGCCTCCGAGCACCTGGACCGCACTCTGCAGTTGATCAAAGACCATGGCTGTCAGGCGGGTCTGGTGTTTAACCCGGCCACCCCGCTGCATCACCTGGACTATGTCATGGACAAGCTGGATGTGATCCTGCTGATGTCCGTTAATCCGGGCTTTGGTGGCCAATCCTTTATTCCGGGCACCCTGGATAAAATCCGCCAGGTGCGTGAGCGTATTGATGCCAGTGGCCGCGATATCCGTCTGGAGATCGACGGTGGCGTGAAAGCGGATAACATCGCCGAGATCGCCGCGGCAGGCGCCGACATGTTTGTGGCCGGCTCCGCCATTTTTGGCAAGCCCGACTACAAGGCGGAGATCGATAAGATGCGTGAGCAACTGGCGTCGGTGCGCGGATAATGCCGTTCTCTAAGATTCGTGCCATCGCTTTTGATCTGGACGGCACGCTGATCGACAGTGTGCCAGCCCTGGCTCAGGCCGCCGGTGCAGCGCTGGAAGATCTGGGCCGTCCCTCCTGCACCGTTGAGGCGGCCCGTGGCTGGATTGGCAATGGCGCTGAGATGTTGATGCGCCGGGCGCTAAGCGGTAATGTTGAGCCTGACCCCGCCTTGTCATCGGATCTGCTGGCAAACGCACTGGAACGGTTTCATTTCCACTACGGCGCGCACCTGGATCAGGGCAGCCCTCTGTATCCCGGTGTGGCAGAGACCCTGGCGGCCCTGAAAGCCCGGGGCTACCGCCTGGCGTTGATCACCAATAAACCCGCGCGTTACCTGCCTGACCTGATGGCCACCTGTGGCCTGGCCGCCCATTTTGAGCTGATGCTGGGTGGTGATTCATTGGCGCGGCGTAAGCCGGACCCGATGCCGCTTGAGCATGTGTTGGCCCAGTTTGGGCTGGCAGCGGAACAGATGGTGATGGTCGGCGATTCCCGAAACGACATTGAAGCGGCAAAGGCCGCAGGCTGTACCAGCATTGGTCTGACGTACGGCTATAACTATGGCCAGCCGATTGCGGCACTGGGGCCGAACCAAACCCTGGATCATTTTGAACACCTGCTGGCGTTGCTGCCGGCTCGACAAGAGACTGAATCTGTATGACCAAACCCGTTGTATTGAGTGGCGCTCAGCCCTCCGGAGGCCTCACCCTTGGTAACTACATGGGCGCTCTGCGTCAGTGGGTGAAGCTGCAGGAGACTCATGATGCCCTCTACTGCATCGTGGATCTGCATGCCATCACCGTGCGTCAGGATCCGGAAAAGCTGCGTAATGCCTGCATGGACACCCTGGCCCTGTATCTGGCCTGTGGGGTCGATCCGAAGAAGAGCACCGTGTTCGTTCAGTCTCACGTACAGGAGCACACTCAACTGAGCTGGATCCTGAACTGCTACACCCAGATGGGTGAACTGAACCGGATGACGCAGTTCAAGGACAAATCCGCCCGTCACGCCACCAACATCAACGCCGGTCTGTTCAGCTACCCGGTGCTGATGGCGGCCGACATTCTGCTTTATCAGGCCAACGAAGTGCCGGTCGGTAATGACCAGAAACAGCACCTTGAGCTGGCTCGTGATATCGCCACCCGCTTTAACAACCTGTACGGCGATGTGTTTACCGTACCGGAGCCGCACATCCCGGAAGCGGGCGCCCGGGTAATGAGCCTGCAGGATCCGGCCAAGAAGATGTCCAAGTCCGACGATAACGCCAATAACCGCGTTGGCCTGCTGGAAGATCCCAAGACCATCACCAAGAAATTCAAGAAGGCGGTCACCGACTCTGATGAGCCGCCAGTGGTGCGTTTTGACCTGGATAACAAAGCGGGTGTGTCCAACCTGATGAGCATCTACTCAGCCACCTCCGGCAAGACCTTTGCGGAGATCGAAGCGGAGTTCGAAGGTAAGATGTATGGCCACCTCAAAGTGGCGACCGCAGAGTCTGTTGTGGCGCTACTGGAGCCGATGCAGAAGCGTTTCGCCGAGATCCGTGCCGATCAGGCTTACCTGGACGAAGTGATGAAAGCCGGTGCTGAAGGCGCCCGTGAACGTGCTGCGGTCACCCTGGCCAAGGTATACGATGCGGTCGGCCTGCCGGCGATGCCGCGCTGAATCCGGGTTTATCATTCCGTAAAAAAGCCGACCAGATGGTCGGCTTTTTGCTTTTATGGATTGGCGTCCTGATATTCAAACACCTTAACGACCTTGCGGACCCCCGAGGTGGTGCGTGCCACCTCCACCGCCAGATCCGCTTCATTCGGGTCGACCAGACCCAGCAGGAAAACCTCACCGTTTTCGGTGATCACCTTGATCCGCATTGCGTCCAGTTCGTTGTCGCTGAACATACGGGATTTCACTTTGGTGGTGGTCCAGGTGTCATTGCTCTGAGTGGTAAAACCAACCGGGTTGCCGATCCGCAGCTGGTCGTGCAACTGCACCACATCAGGGTTGCTGCGGGCGATCTGCACTGCGCGCTCTTTCAGCATCTGGTTCGGCACCTGGCCCACCAGAAGTACGCGGCGATTCATGGAGATAACCCGGATCCGGGATTGGTTCTTAAGCCCGTCATCCTCGTTCAGCGCGGCGGTGACAGCCACATCCAGCCCATGGTCGTCGACCTGGGTCGTGAAAGAGCGGCGATCGTTCACCATCACTGCGCCACCGACGGCGCCAGCCATAATCACACCGGCGCAGCCGGTCAGGGTGGTGCTCATTAACAGCAGTGCTATCAGGCGCAAGGTTGTCGGGCGCATGCTCAGTCCTCCTGAGGGAACAGGGTCCGGTCAATGACGTCGCACAGACTGTGCAGAACCAGCAGGTGCACTTCCTGAATGCGCGGGGTGCTGTGGCTGGGCACCCGGATCTCCACATCATTTTCGCTGAGCAGACCGGCCATGGCGCCGCCATCATTTCCGGTCAGCGCGACAATGGTCATATCGCGGTTTACGGCCGCTTCCATCGCTTTGATAACGTTTTGCGAGTTGCCGCTGGTGGAGATGGCCAGAAGAATGTCCCCTCGTTGGCCCAGCGCGTGAACCTGCTTGGAAAACACCTCGCTGAAGCTGTAGTCATTGGCAATGGAGGTGAGGGTTGAGCTGTCGGTGGTCAGGGCAATCGCCGGCAGGCTCGGGCGTTCGGTTTCGAAGCGGTTCAATAGCTCGCTGGAAAAGTGCTGCGCGTCTCCGGCACTGCCACCGTTGCCACAGCACAAGATTTTGTTGCCGCTGAGCAAGCAGTGCACCAAGGCCATCGCCCCTTTCTCGATGGACTCCGGCAGCGCCTCCAGGGCGTCAATCTTGGTTTGGATGCTTTCGGTAAAACTCTCTTTGATTCGTTCCAGCATGGTCCCCTGACCTTGTTAAAAAGCGTTTTGAATCCAATTTGTTGTGTCACCGTCAATGGCCAGTACATCAAAGCGGCAGGGACAATCACTCATGCCCTGTTGCTGCAGGTACCAGTTGGCGGTCAGACGCAGCTTATGCTGCTTATGAGGGGTGACGGCCGAAGCGGCCCCACCAAAACCGCCATGCCGGCGGTACTTTACTTCGACAAACACCAGGGTGTCTCCCTGGCGCATGATGAGGTCCAGTTCGCCGAAGCGGCACTGGACGTTTTGGGCAACGGGGCTGAGGCCCTGAGCCTGCAGAAACCGGCAGGCTTGCTGTTCGGCATCCTTGCCCCGTTGATGCATCAATCGGCCTTAAGCTGGCCGCGACGATATTTGGCCCAGCTCAACTCGCGCTGAAGCTCGCCGTCCGGCGTGACGGCCAGATCGCCACTCAGCCCTTTGACCCGGTATCCGGAGAATACCCGCATTTGGGCCAGGCGGTCGATCAGGTCCCAGCTGTCGTAGCCCATGGCGTACAGCCGCATCAGCGCCTGTTGTCGCTCAGGCCAGAGCGCTTCGGCTTGAGTGCGGGCCGGGTTCTGTCCCAGCAGCCAGGGCATGTCGCTCAGCTCCAGGCCATCCAGCTCCTGACTCTGCTGGCTGTTCAGCGCCTGATGGGCACGGCTGCTGCCATAGAGTGCCAGAGGATCGGCAAACACCGCCAGACTCACATCCACAAAGGGCTTGAGAAGACGGACTTCATCGCCGTTCGCGATCAGATACAGGGCATCGACGTCACGGCGGGAACGGAAGTCTGCCTGAGTCTGGCTACCAAACAGCGCTTTAATGGCTTTGATGCGTTCTTCACTCTGGTCGACGTGCATGGCCGTTTGGACGGTGCCACGCATGCTGGCCTGATTGCCGAAGTAGTGAATCTCCACCGGGTCATCGCTGAGCTCGGCCCATTGCGCCACAAACCGCTCGGCCATCCGTTTGCCAATGGCGTTGCCGGAAGAGAGCACCAGCGGATGCTTGTGGCCCTCCAGCCAGATCCGCTGGGCGGCCTGTGCCGCTTCCGTTTCCGGATCCAGCGAGAAGAAGTAGAGGTCTGCACTGTCCGGAGCGTTGGTGTCTTTGGCGTTCAATGCCAGCAGCGGCACCTGACCGTCATACTGAGCCAGCACCTTGTCCACATTGGGCTTCAGCAATGGGCCGATCACAAACTCGGCGCCGTCAGCCACCGCCTGTTGATAGGCCGCAACGGCATCCATTTCCCCGGTGTCGTAAAAGCGCACCTGGCGTTGGGTTTCGTTGGCCAGCAGGTTGGCCATCAAACCGTCCTGAATGGCGCGGGCCTGGCTGGCCACCCGGCCGCTCAATGGCAGCAGCACCGCCACCTGATGAGGCCGGTAGGGCTGGACGCTCAGCGCGCGCTCCAAATCCGTCGGCAAGCGCTGGGCCGCGGGGTGATTGGGGTTGCTTTGCTGCCAGCGTGCCAGTTCGCCAAGCAGGGAGGAGGGCTGAATGGCGAAGTGCTGGGTCAGCCAGGCCAGTTCGATCCAGCCCTGCCAGATCGGATCCTGTGCGCTCTCCTTCTGGACCTGAAGTGTCTCTTCATCCACCCGGGACAGCGCTGTCCACAGGGCGTCGGCGTTCGCGTTCTTCGCCTCGCCGGTCAGGTAGGCATCAAGTCCATAGCGAGCCGCAGCTTCGGCAAAATAGGCCCCCTCTGCGCTCTGCAGTTCCGCCTGCAGAGTAAAGAAGTCCTGCCATTGGGCCGTGGAGAGGTTCCAACTGGCAGGCCACTTCAGCAGTGACAATGCTTCAGCCCGCTGCTGCTGGTCCGCATAGATGTGGGCCTGAATCAAACGAAACTCGGCTTGCAGGGGGCCACTGTCGGGCAACTGGTGCGCCATCGACGCCAGGATGTTCTGTGCCGCGCTGTTTTGCCCCTGTGTCTGGTAAGCACGCGCAGCCAGCAGCAAATAGCTCTGCTGTTGTTCGCCCGAACTCTGGTTTGCCAACTGAAGGTAGGCGTTGGGGCTTTGACTGATCTGCCCCAGGGACAGGGTCTCTGTGGGGGCCTTGGCGGTATCCGGTCCACTGGCACAACCAGCAAGAACGGCCACCATCAGGGCCATGGCGAGATGCCGCCGGCGCGACGGCCGGTATAGGGAAACGCTTTTCACCACGGGGATCCACTCTGATAGAATTGCAGCCACTAGTTTAACCCCCTGTTTGCAGTAAACCAATCCACCTTACTGCCCCCTTCGAGGTGCCCATGTCCAGTTCCGCCACCCTTTATATCGTGCCGACCCCCATTGGCAACCTGGCCGACATCACTCACCGGGCCCTTCAGATACTTCAGGATGTGGATCTGATTGCCTGTGAAGACACCCGCCACACCGGCAAGCTGCTCAGCCACTTTGGCATCAGCACGGCGACCATGTCGGTACACGATCACAACGAGCGGCAGCGGGCTCAGTCCATCATCCACCGGTTGGAACAAGGCCAGAGCATTGCTCTGGTGTCGGACGCAGGCACGCCGCTGATCTCGGATCCGGGCTATCACCTGGTGACTCAGGTGCGAGAAGCCGGTTATGCCGTTGTGCCGCTGCCGGGCCCCTGTGCCGCCACTACGGCGTTGTGTGCCGCAGGCCTGCCTTCAGACCGGTTCGCCTTCGAAGGCTTTTTGCCGGCGAAAAGCAAAGCCCGTATCGATACCCTGACCGCGCTTCAGGAAGAGCCACGCACCCTGATCTTCTATGAATCTCCGCGTCGGGTGATGGACACTCT
Source organism: Marinobacter nauticus (assembly GCF_019801015.1). Taxonomy (GTDB): domain Bacteria; phylum Pseudomonadota; class Gammaproteobacteria; order Enterobacterales; family Shewanellaceae; genus Ferrimonas. Next base: position 240,586 of record NZ_JAHVJZ010000006.1, on the reverse strand, counting down.
GGCAGAGCTGATCGACGTGATGGGGCCCGAGCGTCAGGTGGTGCTGGCCCGTGAACTGACCAAAAGCTTCGAAACCATCCATGGTGGCCCGGCTGCTGAGTTGCGGGCCTGGCTCAGTGAAGATGAAAATCGCACCCGCGGTGAGATGGTGCTGATGATTGGCCCCTATAAAGCACCCGAAGACGCGCTGCCTGCCGAAGCGCTGCGAACCACCGAACTGCTTTGTCAGGAACTGCCGCTGAAAAAGGCGGCGGCACTGGCGGCGCAGATCCACGGTGTGAAGAAAAACGCCCTTTATAAAGCCGGGCTGGATATGGGCTGGTAGTCCCGCACCTCAGCCGCTATAATCCGCCGCCTGGAGTTGGCCAGGCAATCGCTGCCTCGTCGTTGTGCCAGGCCTTCGGGCCCAGGCAGACGGGCGAGGGGGAGGAAAGTCCGGGCTCCACAGGGCAGGGTGCCAGGTAACACCTGGGAGGCGTAAGCCTACGACCAGTGCAGCAGAGAGCAGACCGCCGATGGCCTTTCGGGGCACAGGTAAGGGTGAAAGGGTGCGGTAAGAGCGCACCGCGCGACTGGTAACAGTTCGTGGCACGGTAAACTCCACCCGGAGCAAGACCAAATAGGCCCCCATTGGTGTGGCCCGCGCTGGGGGCGGGTAGGTTGCTTGAGCCTGGGAGCGATCCCAGGCCTAGAGGAATGATTGTCCTAGACAGAACCCGGCTTATCGGCCAGCTCCAACCTACAAAAGAAAACCCGCATCGCCTTTCGGTGATGCGGGTTTTTGCTTTAGAGCAGCATGTCATCAGTTGAGCGGGCAGCCCATCTCATTCTGATACTCAAACGCATTTTTCACGTCGTTGTAAGTGCCCATGGAGGCACCCTGAACCGCTGCGACCACCTCATCCTTGGTGTATTTGTAGCTGACGTCACCACTAAGGGCGTTCAACAAGGCGGCTACCGCATGACGGCCCATGGCATATTGCTTGCCACCACCGGTCTTCAGCACCTCAAGCAAGGTCTTGTCCATGCCGAAGATGTCGGAGCCGAAGGCCATGTAGAAGGTGTCATCCGGGTCGTACATCACCCAGGAATCAAAGTGGTGACGCTGCTTCCAGTACCCGGGAGTACAGCCTTCTCCACCGGGGTCCTTCAGCACTTCTGCCGCTTTAACCAGGTAGTCGTTGTTGACGTTCTGACCGCCACTGGTGTCAACCGGCCGCAGTACCAGGAAGGCGGCGTCCGCAGCCCCCAGCGCTACGATGTCCAGCATCTGCTCTACGTTGGCGTCATTCCCCGTGAACTCTGCCAGCAGGGTCAGACCTCCGTTATTGGGATCGCCGTCGTCGTCAGACCAAATCTGGCCGGTTTCCGGAACGGCGCCGCCGTTGTTGCCGTCCAGGGAAGACAGGTAAACGGCGACCCAGCTGTAACCATCTGGCCGCTGAAGGTAGATAAATTCCGGAGCCAACTGATTGGACAGCTCGTTGACGTCGCCGCCACCGGTGTCACAGGTTGCCCCTTCAAGGGGGTTGCACACGCCGAGCCCCTCGTCGCCGGTTTCATCTCGACGATAAAGATTGGCCAACTCAAACTGGCCACTAGCCGGATTCAGATACATACCGATGGCAGTGATGCCGGTGCCAGCATCGGTTACAGAGGAAGTGCCCAGGTTGCCTTCCACACCTTCAGAAAAATCCGCCATCAGCGGGGTGGCTGACCAGGCAATGAAGGGAGAGACTAAAGCGGTGGAGCCCGCAAGCAGCAGGGCGCGGGATAACTTGGAGTACCTCATACCTCACTCCTAATTCAGGAAAGTTGACGTTTCGAAAAGGATGAAAGCCAAGGAGTTGCTTTAGGAGTCTAGATAGCGATGCCGGATCTCTCCATCTGATTCAGGCAAAAAAACCCTGTTTTTAATAAGACTTTTTTAATCAGGATCGGCCCCAGGATCCGATTGAAAAGACGGCTTTGTGATCTTCCCCTGATTTATTAGTTGCTTGGCGTCCATTGGTTGTTTCGAGCGAATCGGTGAAAGCGTGAAAAAGCGCGGTTTGACGGGCGTTTGCGGCGTGGCAGTTACCTTGACAACCTTGACACCCTATCCATAAACTTGGTGAGTTGTGGGAAAAAGTGGTTATTTGTGGATCTAACTGGATCGTAACGACAGGGAAGGGCGGCTATGTTCCGCGGCGCCAACGCCATCACGATGGACAGCAAGGGTCGATTGACGATGCCAACTCGGTATCGCGAGCCCTTGCGTGCGTGTTGTGGTGGCCAGGTGATCTGCACCGTTGATATCCAATCCCCCTGCCTGCTGCTCTATCCTCTGCCTGAGTGGGAACGCGTCGAGCAAAAGCTGATGACCCTGTCTGATACTCAGCCGGCAGAGCGGGCCATTAAGCGTCTCCTGTTGGGCTACGCCACCGAAGGTGAGCTGGATAAAGCCGGCCGACTTTTGTTGTCGGCCCCTTTGCGTCAGTACGCGGCGCTGGACAAGTCCGTGATGCTGGTAGGGCAGCTGAACAAATTTGAACTCTGGTCCGAAGCCAACTGGCAGGATCAGATCCAGGTGGCACACCAACAGGTGAGCGATGCCGACCTTCTGTCTAACCCCCGGCTACAGGATTTATCACTCTGATGTCTGAGTCATTCCGACACATTACCGTACTGCTTGATGAAGCAGTGAACGGACTTCAACTTAAGCCGGACGGGATCTACGTCGACGGAACCTTTGGCCGTGGCGGACATTCCCGACACATCCTTTCCCAACTGGGTCCCAATGGGCGTCTGATCGGCATCGATCGCGATCCCCAGGCGGTGGCGGTGGCTGAGCAACTGGCTGCAGAAGACCCGCGCTTTCAGATCGTCCACGGCCCCTTCTCCGGCATCGCCGAATACATCACGGATCTGGGCCTGAACGGGCAGATTGATGGCGTGCTGCTGGATCTGGGCGTCTCCTCCCCTCAGCTGGATGATGCGGAACGCGGTTTCAGCTTTCTGCGGGATGGTCCGCTGGATATGCGGATGGACAACAGCAGCGGCGAAACGGCCGCTGAATGGCTGGCCCGTGCTGAGCCGGATGACATCGCCTGGGTACTGAAAACCTTTGGCGAAGAGAAGTTTTCCCGCCCGATCGCCCGCAAGATCAAAGAACACATTGCCGCCGGTGAGCCGATGGAGCGCACCAGCGACCTGGCCGGACTGATTGAGCGGATGACTCCGAAGCATAAGCGTGAGCAGGGGAAACACCCGGCGACGCGCAGCTTCCAGGCAATCCGCATCTACATCAACAGCGAACTGGAAGAGATTGAGAAAGCCCTGGCAGGCGCCACTGCGATTCTGAAGCCAGAAGGTCGCCTGTCTGTGATCAGCTTCCACTCACTGGAAGACCGGCTGGTGAAGCGCTTTATGCGCCGTGAAGCCCAGGGGGAACCAATCCCTCATGGCCTGCCCCTGACCGAAGATCAGCTTAAGCAGACCCGCCGTCTGAAAACCGTGGGTAAGGCGCTGAAGCCTTCTGATACGGAAGTGCAGGACAACACCCGCGCCCGCAGCTCGGTGCTGCGTGTGGCGGAAAAACTGTAAGAGGACACCATGAGCCCCAATCTGGCACGCATCGTTGGAAAGGACCTGTGGCACCACAAGTGGTTGGTGGCACTGGCTTTCTGCGTGCTGGGTTCGGCACTGTCGGTGGTTTGGTCCGCTCAGGAGTCGCGTAATCTCACGGCACATTGGAACGACCTGCTGCAACAGCGCGATCAGCTGGATGTGGAGTGGCGCCACCTGTTGCTGGAAGAACAGACGCTGGCGGAACACAGCCGGGTAGCGTCGATGGCGACCCGGGAATTGAACATGCACCGGCCCAAGCCGTCGGAAGAGCGTGTGGTGAGACTGCCATGAGCCGACGTAAGATCAATAAGCCCGCGGCCAAATCCAGCAAGCAAGCCAAGCAGAAGCTGAAGCCGACGCCGTTCCTGTGGCGCCTGCGGCTGGTGACCTTTGCCATTGCGCTGGTGTTTACCGGGATCGTTGCGCGGGCCTCCTACATTCAGGTGATCGCCCCAGACCGCCTTCGTCACGAAAGCGATCTGCGCACCCTGCGTTTGGAAACCCGCGACGTGCAACGCGGCATGATCACCGATCGCAATGGCGAGATGCTGGCGGTCAGTGTGCCGGTTCAGGCCGTCTGGGCCGACCCTAAGCGGGTTTTCGAAGGCAACGGCTTTGATGACCCCCGACGCTGGCGAGCCCTGGCCGATGTGCTGGACCTGCCGGAGGCTGACCTGCTTGAGCGGGTCAAACAGGATCCGAAGCGCCGCTTTCTTTACCTGCGGCGTCAGGTGACGCCCGCCGTGGCGGACTACATTGCCAAACTGCGCATCCCCGGAATTGGTCTGAAGCCGGAATCCCGCCGCTACTACCCGGCTGGTGAAGCCACCGGTCAGTTGATTGGCCTGACCAACATCGACGATAAAGGGATCGAAGGTCTCGAACGTAACTACGACGACTGGCTGACTGGCTCGCCGGAGAAGGTGCGGGTGCGCAAAGGGCTGGGCGGCGAAGTGGTGGAAAACCTCTCCGTTGTTGCTGAGGGCGAGCACCCGAATGATCTGGTGCTGAGCCTCGACATGCGTTTGCAGAGTCTGGCGTACCGCGCGCTGAAAAAAGCCACCCAATACCATATGGCGACCTCTGGCTCACTGGTGATCATCGACATTCCGACCGGTGAGATCCTGGCGATGGCCAACACCCCGAGTTTTAACCCCAACCAGCGCAGCGGTATCCAGGCGTACCAGATGCGTAACCGCTCCATCACCGACGCGTACGAGCCGGGCTCCGTTGTGAAGCCTCTGGTCGTCGCGGCAGCGCTGGAAAAAGGGCTGGTCACACCGGACACCGTGATGGACACCAGTCCGGGCTGGATGCGCGTAAGCGGCGGCCTGGTGCGCGACACCCGAAATTTTGGCAAGCAGGATGTGACCCATCTGCTGGTGAAGTCTTCCAACATCGGCATGGCCCGTATGGCGTTGCAGATGGAAGTGGACGAACTGCTGGCCTTCTACGCCGACTTTGGCCTGGGCACCTACAGCGGCATCAATCTGGATGGTGAAACCACCGGTAATGTGCCGAAGCGCCGTCGCTGGTCTGAGCATGAGCGTGCCACTCTGGCGTTCGGCTACGGTCTGACCTCCACCCCACTGCAGCTGGCCCGGATGTATGCGATTCTCGGCGCGGGCGGGGTGGCCCGCCCGGCGTCCATTCTTAAGATCCGCGATGGTCAGGTGCCGGAAGGGGAGCAGGTGCTGTCACCCGAGGTGGCCAAACAGATGGTGGCGATGTTGACTCAGGTGACCGAACCGGGCGGCACCGCGACCCGAGCCGCCGTGGACGGGTACTCCGTAGCGGGGAAAACCGGCACCAGTCGTAAGGCGGTGGCTGGCGGCTACGGTGAGGATTATGTCTCGCTGTTTGCCGGACTGGCGCCGTCGGAAAACCCCCGTCTGGCCATTGCTGTGGTGATCAACGAACCCCAGGGCGACGCCTACTATGGCGGTGTCGTTGCCGCGCCGGTGTTTTCCGAAGTGATGGGCGGTGCCCTGCAACTATTGAATGTGGAACCAAGTCAGCGCCGCCCGGAAGTGGGCACGCTGGCCTCTGTATGGGGGAGCGATGATGTCGTCACTCGATGATCTGCTGGCTCCCTGGATGGCGCTGAATACCGGGATTGAGTTTCAACAGTTGGCACTGGATAGCCGACGCGTCCGCCCGGGAGATTGTTTTGTTGCTGTGGCCGGCCACCAGGTGGACGGCCGCGGTTTCATTGATGCGGCCATTGCCCAGGGGGCAGTGGCGGTGTTGGCAGAAGCGGAATGCGATGGCCAACAGCCGGATCGGGACGGCGTTCCGGTGATCGGCATTGAAGCGCTGGATAAGCGCCTGTCGGCTCTGGCGCTGAGGGCGTACCCGGCCGCAACCCGGCCCACGCTTATCGGGGTGACGGGCACCAACGGCAAGACCACGGTCACTCAGTTGTGTGCCCAGTTACTCAGCGCGCTGGGCCATCAGGCCGGTGTGATGGGGACGGTCGGTAATGGACTGTGGGGCGACCTGACGCCCTCTGTGAACACCACCTCCGACGCCATCACCGTAGCGCGCGAACTCGACCGCCAGGCCAAATGTGGCGCCGAAGCTGTTGCGCTGGAGATCTCCAGCCACGGCCTGAGCCAGTCCCGGGTCGCGGCGTTGCCGATCAAAGTGGGTGTCTACACCAACCTGAGCCGTGACCATCTGGATTACCACGGGGACATGGACGCGTATGCCGAGGCTAAGCGTCAGTTGTTCACGCTGCCGGCGATCAGCCACGGCGTCTTCAATCTGGATGACGAGGTGGGGGTCCGCTGGCACCGGGCGTTGAGCGATCGCCTTCAGGTGGTGGGCTACAGCGCGCAGGGTGCGCGCAGTGAAGGAGATTACCTGACTGTCGAAGGCGTGCAATTCCATGATCAGGGCGTCCGGGCCCGGCTGGTCTCCAGCTTTGGCCAGGGCCAGTTGGAAAGTCCCCTGTTGGGCGCATTCAATCTCGCCAACCTTTTGGCCGCTCTGGGAGCATTGCTGAGCCTCGGTTATTCGTTGGCGGATCTGCTGGCCGTTGTGCCGAAATTGCACAGTGCCGCCGGACGAATGGAGTGCTTTGGCCAGGCCGACACTCCGACGCTGGTGGTGGACTACGCGCATACGCCGGATGCACTCAGTCAGGCTCTGGCGGCTCTGCGCCCTCATTGCCGTGGCGCATTGTGGTGCGTATTCGGCTGCGGTGGAGAGCGTGACAGTGGCAAGCGCCCACTGATGGCCCAGGCGGCTGAGCAGGGGGCCGATCATCTGATCATCACCGCGGATAACCCACGCAGCGAAACGTTTGCCACCATTGCCGAGCAGATGGAAGCCGGACTGACCGGACAGGCCGAAGTGATTGAAGATCGCGCCAGCGCGGTGCGTCGGGCCTTTGCTCAGGCGCAACCCGGTGACATGGTATTGCTGGCGGGCAAAGGGCACGAGGACTACCAGATCATTGGTGGTCAGCGACTGGAATACAACGAACGCGCTCTGGCGCAGCAACTGGTGGAGCAGGGCTTATGATCCCGGTATCCCTGAGCACGTTAGCGGAAGCGGTCGGCGGCCAATGGACGGGTGAGGACGTTACCGTCTCCCGGGTGAACACTGACAGCCGTGCCCTGACTCAGGGCGACCTGTTTCTGGCACTGGTGGGTGAACGCTTTGATGGCCATGAATTTGTCGCCCAGGCGGAAGCGGCGGGCGCTGCAGCGCTGCTGGTCAGCCGGCCGGTCGAGAGCCCGCTTCCGCAAATTCGGGTAGACGATACGCTTCTGGCACTGGGGCAACTGGGCGCCTGGTTGCGCCAGAGCCTCAACCCCGTATGCCTGGCGATCACCGGCTCGGTCGGGAAAACCTCCGTGAAGGAGATGACCGCGGCCATCTTTGCTCAGCTGGGTCCGACACTGGCGACCCGGGGCAATCTCAACAACACCATCGGGGTTCCGCTGACCCTGCTGGAACTGCAGCCTGAGCATCAGTACGCCATCCTCGAACTGGGTGCCAACCATGCCGGGGAGATCCGTTACACCTCCAGTCTGGTGCAACCCCAGGCGGCTTTGGTCAACAACATTCGCGGTGCACACCTGGAAGGCTTTGGTGGCATTGAAGGCGTTGCCCGCGCCAAGTCTGAGATCTATGAGCATCTCGGCGACGAAGGCGTAGCCATCGTTAATCTGGATGAGGAGTGGGCGCCCTGGCTGCTGGAACAACTGGGTGACCAGAACCGTTTGACCTACTCCAGTCAGGACAGTGCCGATGTTTGGGCCTCGGCCCTGTCCCGTGACGCCAATGGCTGTTACCACTTCCTGCTGCATCGAGGCGAGGCTGAGGTGCTGGTGCGCCTGCCTCTGCCGGGTCGGCATCAGGTTGATAATGCGCTGGCGGCCGCGGCACTGGCTACCGCGGCAGACGTCAGCCTGGAGCAGATCGCTTCCGGTCTGGCACAGGCGCCTGCGGTGGCGGGACGCACGCAGTTTATGACGCTGAGTGCTGCGCTCACTCTGATTGACGACAGCTACAACGCCAATGCGGCGTCCACCATGGCCGCCATCGACCTGATGGCGGAGCGGGATGGCCGTTCGTTGTTGGTGTTTGGCGATATGGGCGAATTGGGCGAGGCTGCGGAGCAGGAGCACCGCAGTGTTGGACGTTATGCAAAGGAAAAAGGGATTGACCGCTTGCTGACAGTGGGTACATTAAGCCGCTTTGCCGCGCAAGAGCATGACGCGGCACGCCACTTTGGGGACCAATCGGAACTGCTCCCCGTCCTGCAAGCCGAACTGTTGGCCCTTGAGGGGCCGGTAACAGTGTTGATTAAAGGTTCGCGCAGCGCCCGCATGGAGAATCTCGCCCGGGCCCTGAGCGACAAATTTGGGGAAAACGAATAAATGCTGGTTTACCTGGCGGAGTACCTGACTCAGTACTACACCGCTTTTAATGTCTTTTCCTATCTGACGTTCCGAGCCATCGTTGGTCTGTTGACGGCGTTGGCGTTCTGCCTTTGGGCGGGCCCCCGCATGATCGCCTATCTGCAACGCCTGCAGATCGGTCAGGTGGTGCGGGATGACGGTCCGGAATCCCACTTCAGCAAGCGAGGCACCCCGACCATGGGGGGCCTGATGATCCTGGCAGGCATCTTTGTTTCCACTCTGCTGTGGGGCGATCTGGGCAATCACTATGTGCTGACCATGCTGTTTGTGATCGGCGCATTTGGTTTGATCGGCTTTATCGACGATTACCGCAAAGTGATCCGAAAGGATCCCAAGGGGCTGATCGCCCGCTGGAAGTACTTCTGGCAGTCTGCCGCGGCGCTGACCGTGGCCATTGGCCTGTACATGTACACCAGCCCGGAACAGCAGGTGCTGGTGGTACCGTTCCTGAAAGACGTGATGCCTCAACTGGGCCTGCTCTACATCGCCCTGGCCTACTTCACTATTGTGGGCAGTTCCAATGCAGTGAACCTGACTGATGGTCTGGATGGCCTGGCGATTGTCCCGACAGTTATGGTCGCTGCCGCGTTTGCGTTGGTGGCTTACCTCAGCGGCAACGTGAATTTTGCCCAGTACCTGCATATCCCTTACCTGCCCGGCGCCGGTGAACTGGTGGTGGTGTGTACGGCCATGGTGGGTGCCGGTCTGGGCTTCCTCTGGTTTAACACCTATCCGGCTCAGGTCTTTATGGGCGATGTCGGTTCGCTGGCTTTGGGCGCCGCGTTGGGCGCACTGGCGGTTCTGACGCGTCAGGAGATCCTGCTGGTGGTGATGGGTGGCCTGTTTGTGGTGGAGACCCTGTCTGTCATCCTGCAGGTGGGCTCCTTTAAGCTGCGTCGCAAGCGGATCTTCCGCATGGCGCCCATTCATCATCACTATGAGCTGAAGGGCTGGCCGGAGCCGCGCGTGATCGTGCGTTTCTGGATCATCTCTCTGTGTCTGGTGCTGCTGGGTCTGGCGACCCTGAAGGTGCGCTGATGATGAAGCCGGCCCCCCATACCTGGATCCTCGGCCTTGGTGTTACCGGCCTCAGTGTGGTTCGCCACCTGGCCGATCAGGGGGAGACCATCGGGGTGTGGGACAGCCGGGCTCAGCCTCCGGGCGCGGACACACTCCTTGCTGAATATGACGTTACGCTGCGCACCGGCCCGTTTGACGGCGCGGTGCTTTCGCAGTCTCAACGGCTGGTGGTCAGCCCCGGACTGGACTTGCGCACTCCGGCACTGGCTCAAGCGATTGCCGCTGGTGTGGAGGTGGTGGGCGACATCGAACTGTTTGCCCGGGCCGCTGATGCGCCGGTGATCGCCATTACCGGCTCCAACGGCAAGTCCACGGTGACCACCCTGATGGGCCATCTGGCCCGGCAATGCGGCCTGAGCGTGGGCGTTGGGGGCAATATCGGTACCCCGGCGCTGGACCTGCTAAACCAGGGACATGCGCTTTATGTGCTGGAGCTGTCCAGTTTTCAGCTGGAAACCACCCGCTCTCTGAATGCCGTAGCCGGTGCTGTGCTGAACGTCAGCCCGGACCACTTGGATCGCTACGACAGCTATGACGCCTATCGCGACGCCAAGCTGGCACTTTATCCGCAGTGTGAAACCTGCGTGGTGAATCGAGCCGATGACAATACCCGGGCGCCTCAGGGGGCCCGGGTGGTGAGCTTCGGCCCGGACCAACCGGCAGCCGGGCAGTTTGGCCTTATTGGCGACCAGTTGGCGTGCGGTGATGCCGCTCTGGTTTCCCGCCACAACCTGAGTCTGGTGGGGGCCCACAACGAGCAAAACGTGCTTGCGGCGCTGGCGCTTGGGCAGGCCGCCGGACTGGATATGGCCCGGATGCTGGACGCTCTGAACAGCTATCGCGGCCTACCGCACCGTTGTGAACTGGTGGGCCAATGGGGGGGCGTTCGTTACGTCAATGACTCCAAAGCCACCAACCTGGGCGCCACCCTGGCAGCGCTGGAAGGGCTCGAAGTTGAGCGGGTCTGGCTGATCGCTGGCGGTGACGCCAAAGGGCAGGACCTCTCTCCTCTGGCGCCGTTTGTCTCTCGTCTGGCCGGGTTGATTACGCTCGGACAGGATGGCCCGGCCATTGCCGCGATGCGTGCTGACAGCCTTGCCGTAAACAGCATCGAGGAAGCCGTGACTGAGGCGGCGTCCCGCGCCCGTTTCGGCGAAATCGTCCTGCTCTCTCCCGCCTGTTCCAGCCTGGACATGTTTGCCAGTTTCGAGCTGCGCGGTCAGCGCTTCGCTGAAGCGGCGAGGAAGCAGGCATGAGGGCCCCGGCCGCTCAACTGAACCTGTTCAGCGACCGCTGGTCGGCGCTGCGGGATGGATTGTTCGCCCGTCAGGCGCCGGGCATGCAGCTGTATGACCGGATGCTGCTGATCCTGATCCTTACCCTGGCGGCCATCGGGTTGCTGATGGTGACCTCCGCCTCCATGGCCGAAGGCGCCAAGCTGACCGGCGACGCTTACTACTTCGTGAAGCGTCAGTTGTTGTTCCTTGGCTCTGCCATGGTGATCGGAATCGTGGTCCTTCAGGTTTCGATGTCCCGCTGGGAGCAATACAGCTGGGCGCTGATGTTGCTGGCATTAGGGCTGCTGATTGTCGTACTGGTGGGTGGACGAACCGTAAACGGTGCGACCCGCTGGTTGCCGTTGGGGCCGTTTAACCTGCAGGTGGCTGAGGTCGCCAAGCTGGCGTTGTTTGTTTTTCTGGCCGGTTACCTGGTGCGACGCCATCAAGAGCTGCGTGAGGAGATCAAGGGATTCGTTAAGCCGGTGGCGGTGCTGGCGGTGTACGCCGGGTTGATTCTGCTGCAGCCGGATCTGGGCACCGTTGTGGTGATGTTTGTCACCGTGATGGGGATGCTGTTTCTGGCCGGTGCCAGCCTGGGTAAGTTCATTACCCTGATGCTGGTTGGGGTGGGGCTGGTGGTTCTGCTGATCGTGGTGGAGCCCTACCGGATGGCCCGGGTCATGAACTTTATGGACCCCTGGGAAGATCCGTTTGGCAGTGGCTATCAGCTGACCCAGTCACTGATGGCGTATGGCCGTGGGGACTGGCTGGGGCAGGGCCTTGGTAACAGCATCCAGAAGCTGGAGTACCTGCCTGAGGCCCATACCGATTTTATTTTTGCTGTGCTGGGCGAAGAGCTTGGCTTTATTGGTGTCGTCACCGTACTGGGGTTGCTGCTGGTGCTCGCTTTCCGGGCATTGTGGATAGGCCATCTGGCCCTGAAGCAGGAGCAGGCGTTTTCCGGCTATCTGGCGTACGGCATCGGCATTTGGTTCAGTTTCCAAACGGCGGTGAACGTTGGGGCCAGTGTGGGTGTGCTGCCCACCAAGGGCCTGACTTTGCCGCTGGTTTCATATGGTGGAAGTAGTTTATGGGTGATGACCGCGGCTTCGGCCATGTTATTGCGGATCGATCACGAGCGGCGGGTGGCGCAAACCCAGCCCGCCAAAGTTACGGAGGCAAGCGATGAGTGAGGCTAAAGCGCCGCGCTTGATGGTGATGGCTGGTGGCACCGGAGGACACGTCTTTCCGGCACTGGCGGTAGCCCGTCGCCTGCGTGAACAAGGTTGGGAAGTGCTTTGGCTCGGGACCGCCGAGCGCATGGAGGCCCGTCTGGTGCCTCAGCACGGCTTTGCCATCCGCTTTATCGACATCAAAGGGGTTCGGGGTAACGGTCTTATCCGTAAGCTCAAGGCCCCTTTCCAGGTTCTGAAGGCGATCGCTCAGGCGCGCCAGATTCAGGAAGAGTTCAAGCCGGATGTGGTACTGGGGATGGGCGGTTACGCCTCCGGTCCGGGCGGTATTGCCGCCTGGTTGCGCCGCACGCCGTTGGTGCTGCATGAGCAGAACGCGGTTGCCGGTGCTACCAACTCCATCCTGGCCCGCTTTGCCCGCAAGGTATTGGTGGCGTTTGATAATGTGCTGCCCGGTGAGCAGCGGGTCGGCAACCCAGTGCGGGATGAATTGGTGGCCATTGGTGCCAGTCAGCCCGTGGTGCCCGATGAGCAACTTAAGGTGCTGGTGGTGGGCGGAAGCCTGGGGGCCAAAGTACTGAATGATCAGGTGCCGGCGGCGGTTGGGCGCTTGGCCAACGACGTTGCGGTGACGGTCTGGCACCAGGTGGGGCGCGGCAACGAAACGGAAGTCAGCCAGCATTGGGCCGAGCAAGCGCCGGGTGTGGGCGCTCAGGTTACGGAATTTATCGATGATATGGCGGCGGCGTATGCCTGGGCGGATCTGGTGATCTGTCGGGCCGGGGCGCTGACCGTTGCGGAGCTGGCGGCCACGGGCCGGCCCGCCCTGCTGGTGCCGTTCCCCCATGCGGTGGACGATCACCAAACCAAGAACGCCGAAGCCCTGGTGGCGGCGGGCGCTGCCCGCCTGTTGCCCCAGGCCAGCCTGACGCCGGACCTCCTGGCGGATGAGATTCTGACCCTGGCGCGCCAGCCTGAAACGCTGGTGGCCATGGCGAAGGCGGCACGACACAGCGCGATCCTGGATGCCACTGACAAAGTGGCCGGGATCTGCACCGATTTGGCACGGAGAGATTGAGATGAGCAAAGTACAGGTCTCTGGCGCCAACAGCCCCCGTCCGGGGATGGGGCGCGTAAAACGGATTCATTTTGTTGGCATTGGCGGTTCCGGTATGGGCGGAATCGCTGAAGTCCTGGCCAATGAAGGCTATCAGGTGAGCGGTTCCGATATCGCTCAGAACCCGGTTACTGAACGTCTCGTTCAGGCGGGAGCAACCGTCCACATCGGCCACAAAGCCGAATGGGTGGAGAATGTTGATGTGGTGGTGGTGTCTACTGCCATCCGCGAAGAGAACCCGGAGATCAAAGCCGCCCGGGAATTGCGCATTCCGGTGGTGCGCCGTGCTGAAATGCTGGCAGAGCTGATGCGTTTCCGTCACGGCATTGCGATTGCAGGCACCCATGGGAAAACCACCACCACCAGTCTGACTGCCAGCTTGTTTGGCCAGGGCGGGCTGGACCCGACCTTTGTTATCGGCGGCAAGCTCAACAGTGCCGGCACCAACGCCCAGCTGGGTCTGGGCCGGTACCTGGTGGCGGAAGCGGACGAGTCCGATGCCAGCTTCCTGCACCTGCAACCGATGATCTCGGTGGTGACCAACATCGAACCGGATCATATGGACACCTACGGTGGCGACATCAACAAGTTGTACGACACCTTCGTGGACTTTCTGCATAACCTGCCGTTTTACGGCGTGGCAGTGCTGTGTCTGGATGATCCCGGCGTACAGGCGATCCTGCCGCGTGTCGGCCGTCGCATCGTCACCTATGGCTTCCACCCGGAAGCGGACGTTCGCGCCGAGGACTTTGTCCAGGTAGGCACCCGCACTCAATTTACCCTGCACCGGCCGGACCGGGCGCCACTGGCGCTGACTCTGAACCTGCCTGGTCGCCACAATGTGCAAAATGCGCTGGCCGCTATCGCTGTGGCGATGGAGGAAGGCGTCAGTGATGAGGCGATTGAAGCCGCTCTGGACCAGTTCCAGGGCATTGGCCGTCGCTTCCAGCAATACGGTGAATTTGATACCGGTGCGGGCAAAGTGCTGTTGGTTGACGACTATGGCCACCACCCCAGTGAAGTGGCGGTGACCATCAAAGCGGCCCGCGCCAGCTGGCCGGATCGCCGTCTGGTGATGGTGTTCCAGCCGCACCGTTTCAGCCGTACCCGGGATCTGTACGATGACTTCTGCGCGGTGCTGGCGGAGGTGGATTGTCTGCTGCTGATGGAAGTGTACAGCGCCGGTGAGGATTTGATCCCCGGTGCGGACAGCCGTGCACTGTGTCGTTCTATTCGACAGCGCGGTATTGACCCGGTTTACGTACCCGGCCCGGAAGGCCTGCCAGCGCTGCTGGCTGAGCAGCTGAAGGACGGCGACGTGGTTCTGACACAAGGGGCCGGTAACATCGGTGCCCTGGCCAAAGATCTGGCCCAGATGGGCCTGTCAGTGAACAAAATGAAACAGGAGCGCAGCGGTGACTGAGGCGAAACAGGACAAGGTGGCGGTGCTTTTTGGCGGCACCAGCGCTGAGCGGGAGGTCTCCCTGCGCTCTGGTGCAGCGGTGCTGGCCGGCCTGCAGCGTGGAGGCATTGATGCCCACGCGTTTGACCCGGCAGAGCGCGCCCTGGATGAACTGAAAGCGTACGACCGTGCCTTTATCGTGTTGCACGGTCGGGGCGGCGAAGACGGCACCGTACAGGGTGCGCTTGAGCTGATGAAGATCCCGTACACCGGTTCCCGGGTCCTGGGCTGTGCCCTGGCGATGGATAAGGTTCGTACCAAGTGGTTGTGGGCCGGTTTGGGCTTGCCAACGGCGGATTTTGAAGTCGTTGATAAAGAGTCATTTAGTCCGAACAGTGCTGAGGATATAATGGCCCGCTTGGGTTCGCCGGTGATGGTCAAACCCGCCTGTGAAGGCTCTTCCATTGGCATGGCGAAAGCGGAAGATGCCGCGAGTCTGCAGCAGGCGATCGAGACTGCGCTGACCTACGACACGACCGTGTTGGTGGAAGCCTGGGTGCACGGTCCGGAATACACCGTGTCGATTCTGGGCGAGCGTGCATTGCCGGCGATCCGCATGGAAACGCCCAACGTGTTTTACGACTACGAAGCCAAGTACCAAAGCCAGACCACCCAGTATCACTGTCCGGCCGGCCTGAGCGATGAGGACGAAGCGGCGCTGCAGGCGCTGGCGTTGAAGGCATTCAAAGCCGTTGGCGCCAGTGGTTGGGGTCGGGTGGATGTTATGCGGGATGCCGACGGCAGCTGGCGTCTGCTGGAGGTGAACACCGTACCGGGCATGACCGAAACCAGCCTGGTGCCCAAAGCGGCGCGGGCGGTTGGTATTGAGTTTGACCCGTTGGTCGCCCGGATCCTGGCGGCCAGTTACTGACGGCGACACCATGGTACTGGCGCAGTGGCGTGAGATTCGGTGGGGCCTTTGGCTGGGGCTGAGCTTTCTGCTCCTGGTTCTTGTTGGACTGGTGCAGGGCGCCTTCTGGCTCAAAGGGTTTGCCACCAGCGCGGATCAGTTGCCCATTGAAGAGGTGGCACTGATTGGCGAGCGGCGGTTTACCGCCGATCAGGAGGTGCGGGATGCCCTGCATTCTCTGGAGCGCTGGAGTTTGTTTACGGCGGACGTGAATCAGATCCGCGATGCCCTGGCCGCGTTGCCCTGGGTGGATCGGGTGACCGTTCGTCGGGAATGGCCCAATCGGTTGAGGGTGTTCCTGGTGGAACAGCAACCGGTGGCGCATTGGGAAGGAGAGCGCTGGCTCAATGAGCGGGCGGAGGCCTTCACCGCGCCATCCCGAGAGGGACTGGAGGCGCTGCCTCAGTTGAGCGGGCCGGAAGGCAGCTCAGGGAAGGTGTGGGAAATGTGGCGGCAACTCTCTGAATTGCTGGCATTAAATGGTCACTCCGGGCACTCTTTGAGCCTCAGTGGCCGCCACGCCTGGCAGCTGGTGCTGGATAACGGCATCGCTCTGGATTTGGGTCGAAAAGATACCCTGGCCCGGGTGCAGCGTTTTATCGACGTCTGGCCCGAGTTACAGCGGGATGGCCGAGTGCCGGAACGCGTGGATTTACGTTACGACACGGGATTGGCCGTGCGTTGGCAGCAAAACGAGCAAGAGAAGCAGAAGGGATGACCACGAGCACAGAAACCGGTTTGGTCGTTGGCCTCGACATCGGCACCGCACAAGTCACCGCCGTGATTGGCGAAGTGCTGCCCGATGGCGAAATCAGCGTCATTGGCATCGGCAGTCAGTTGTCCCGGGGCATGGACAAAGGCGGGGTGAACGACCTCGACTCCGTTGTCCGCTGCGTCCGACTGGCGCTGACCCAGGCGGAAAACATGGCGCAATGCGAGGTGGCGTCGGTCTACCTCAGCATCTCCGGCCACCACATCAGTTGCCAGAACGAAAAGGGGATGGTCTCCATCGATGGCGCTGAGGTGATGCAGGAGGATGTGGACCACGTCATCCACACCGCACAGTCGGTGAAGATCCCCAATGAGCGTCGCATTCTTCACGTGCTGCCCCAGGAGTTCACCATTGATGAACTCGAGGGGATCCGCAGTCCGGTCGGTATGTCCGGCATGCGGATGGAAGCGGAAGTGCACATGGTGACCTGTGCCTCCGACTGGGCTCGCAACATCACCAAATGCGTGGAACGTTGTGGCATCCATGTGGATGGCCTGGTGTTCTCCGGCATCGCGTCCGCCGAATCGGTGCTGACCGAGGATGAGAAGGACCTGGGTGTGTGTCTGGTCGACATGGGCGCCGGTACCACCGACATCTCCATCTACAGCGGCGGTGCCCTGCGTCATTGCCAGGTGATCCCCGTTGCCGGCAACCAGGTGACCAGCGACATCGCCAAAATTTTCCGTACGCCTCTGAGCCATGCGGAACAGATCAAAGTGCAGTTTGCCTGTGCCCGTAGTGGCCTGGTGAGCAGCGAAGACAGTATTGAAGTGCCCTCCGTTGGAGGACGCCCGGCGCGTACCATGTCCCGTCAGACCCTGGCGGAGGTGGTGGAACCCCGTTACCAGGAGCTGTTTGAACTGGTGGCCGACGCGCTCAGAGCCAGTGGCCTGGAAGACCAGGTGGCAGCCGGGGTGGTACTGACCGGTGGCACGGCCCAGATCGAAGGCGCTGAGGTGGTGGCCGAAGAGTGCTTTGGCATGCCGGTTCGGCTGGCCCAGCCGCTGCCTTTGAAAGGGTTGAACGATTACATCCGGGAGCCCAGTTATGCCACGGCAGTGGGACTCCTGCATCACGGTGCTCAACAGCTGATGGAAAAGACCCAGGAGCGAGCACCACAGAATGGACTGAGCCAGCTGCTGACGCGGATGCAGAGCTGGTTTAAAGGTGAATTTTAAGTTTTTGGACGCGGGCTGAACGGAGAGAAGAGCATGTTTGAGATTGTGGACAGTCACAACGATGACGCGGTCATCAAGGTAATCGGCGTCGGTGGCGGCGGCGGTAATGCGGTTGAGCACATGGTTGAGCAGACCATTGAAGGGGTCGAGTTCATCTGTGCGAACACCGATTCCCAGGCGCTGCGTAAGTCTTCAGCCAACACCACCATCCAGCTGGGTAAGAACGTCACCAAAGGCCTGGGTGCCGGTGCCAACCCGGAAGTGGGCCGCGAAGCGGCGCTGGAAGATCGCGAAACCATCCGGGCCGCCATTGCGGGCTCCGATATGGTGTTTATTGCTGCCGGTATGGGTGGTGGTACCGGTACCGGTGCTGCTCCGGTTGTGGCCGAAGTGGCAAAGGAAGAAGGCATCCTCACTGTTGCCGTAGTGACCAAGCCGTTCTCCTTTGAAGGCAAGAAGCGCTCTGCCTTTGCCGATCAGGGTATCGATCTGCTGTCCAAGCACGTGGATTCTCTGATCACCGTGCCGAACGACAAGCTGCTGAAGGTGCTGGGTGGCCGAACCAGCCTGCTGGACGCGTTCAAAGCAGCAAACAACGTACTGCTGGGCGCGGTTCAGGGCATCGCTGAGCTGATCACCCGTCCGGGTCTGATCAACGTTGACTTCGCGGACGTGAAGACGGTGATGTCCGAGATGGGCAACGCCATGATGGGCACCGGTGTGGCCCGTGGCGAAGACCGCGCGGAAGAAGCGGCGGAAGCGGCGGTTGCCAGCCCGCTGCTGGAAGACATCGACCTGTCCGGCGCCCGTGGCGTACTGGTGAACATCACCGCCGGCCTGGACATCAGCATCGAAGAGTTTGAAACCGTGGGTAACCACGTTAAGGCCTACGCGTCTGAAAATGCCACGGTTGTGGTGGGTGCGGTGATTGATCCTGAGATGAGCGATGAGCTGCGTGTAACGGTTGTTGCCACCGGCATCGGTGCGGAAAAGAAACCGGACATTCAGTTGGTCTCCAATGCGGTCGCTAAACCTAAGCAACCGGAACAGCCGGCCCGCGAAAGCTATGTGGCTGAGCCTGCCGCACCGGCGATCAGCCGTCCTGCTGCAGAGCCGACTCACAGCGAGCAGACCGAGCCGATGCGCAGTTCCGTAGGCGGGCAGGGTGGCGCAGCCGCCGCCAAGCAGCCCAACGAGAACCTGAACAAGGACAACTATCTCGACATTCCGGCGTTTCTGCGCCGTCAGGCCGATTAAACCAATCGATCTGACTGGTCAGGCCGGATTTTGGCAGTTGGTCAAAATGTGATAGGATGCGCCCCTGAAATGTTAGGAGCAGTGTGCTAGATGAGTAAACAGCGAACGCTACAGCGCCCAATTCAAGCCACCGGTGTGGGTCTCCACTCCGGCAAAAAGGTCACACTCGGGATCAAACCGGCCCCGGTGAACACAGGTATTGTGTTCCGCCGTGTCGATATGAGCCCCGCGGTGGAGATCCCGGCGCGCGCTGACCTGGTTCGTGAAACCACCCTTTGTACCGGCCTGGTCAATGAGCAGGGCGTCAAGGTGGCGACCGTCGAGCACCTGCTGTCCGCCCTGGCTGGCCTGGGTGTGGATAACGCTTACATTGAGGTGGATGCGCCGGAAATTCCGATCATGGATGGCAGCGCCAGCCCGTTTGTCTTCCTGCTTCAGAGCGCTGGTATTGCGGAGCAGTCTGCGTCCAAACAGTATCTGCGGATCCGCAAAACTGTGCGCGTTGAAGATGGCGACAAATGGGCCGAGTTCCGCCCCTATCACGGCTTCAAACTGGATTTCTCCATCGATTTCCAACACCCGGAAATCAGCCGCAGTGCCCAGCGAATGACCCTGGATTTCTCCGCCGGGGCGTTCAGCCGCAAAATCAGCCGGGCACGCACCTTCGGTTTTATGAAGGACATTGAGTTCCTGCGGGCCAATAACCTGGCTCTGGGTGGCAGCATGGAGAACGCCATCGTGCTGGACGAGTTCCGGATCCTGAATCCGGACGGTCTGCGCGACAAGGACGAGTTTGTGAAGCACAAGATCCTGGACGCGGTGGGAGACCTGTATCTGGCGGGGCACGCCATTCTGGGTGAGTACCGGGCCCATAAATCCGGCCACGCGCTCAACAACCAGATGGTTCGTGCGGTGCTGGCGGATGCGTCGGCCTGGGAACTGGTCAGTTTCGACCAGACTCAGGAAGTCCCGATGGACTACCTGGTTCCTGCCACCGCTTAATCGGATCCTTCCCCTTTATCTGGCCGCCCTCCATGGGCGGCCAGTCGTTTCAGCTTCTCGCCCAAATCGCCGCCTATACTCTCTGCCAGCTGTTGTAAGTGCTCGCTCGCTTTATTGCTTAACCGGTTGGAATTGGTCGGTTTTTGCATCTGTAAGCGGGATAGCTGCGGGTTGACTTTGAACTCGATACTGGTGAGCATGGGAAACCCTTTGCCCCTCAGCTCTGACAGCAGTTCCAAACGCTGGTACTGCAGCCGGGTTGCCCAGGCCGCCGAGCTTACGCCAACCACCAGAACGCCGTCCCGAAGATTGGACACGGCGCAATGGGGCCGCACCGACGGATCAAGAATGTCGAACAGGTGCTGGTGCAGCTGGGCCAGGGTACCGGACTTGTCCTGGATCTGTGAAAAACGCTGACCCATCAGCGCAGACAGGTCCTGAGGCTTGGACTTCATTTCAGGGATTACGATACAAACGAACAGACCATGAGTGTAACAGTCTTTATTCGTGGAAAGCACGGTGTACGGCGCATAGAGCCGGGCAAACGATGGTTGCTGGCGCCTTTGGTGCTGGTGGCTGCTGGTGTGACGCTGTGGTGGCAGGCAAGGGAAGACGTTTCCACTGTCGAACATCAACTGGCGGCCGCGTCGGCCTCTTCAGAACAACACCAAACCGAGATCGCCGCGCTGCGGGATCGCACAGAAGCGCAACTTTCGCTGCTGGCTGCCCGGCTCGGTCGGATGCAGGCCCGGATGAATCGCATTGAATCACTGGGTATTGCCGTCGCCGATAAAGTGGAAGTGGCCGATCAATTCGATTTTCAGTCCGAAGTCGGACTGGGCAGCAGCGGTGTGGAACCCTCTGAAAAGGTTGAACTTAGTCTGCTGCTTGATGAGATGGATCAGATGATGCTCCGGCTTGAAAGAGCGGATGATCAACTTGTCCTACTTGAAACTCTGGAACGCAATCACCATATCGAAGACGACACCTACTTATCCGGCCGTCCGCTGGTCAAAGGTTGGCAGTCCTCCTCTTTTGGATACCGTAACGATCCCTTTAATGGGCGACGTACGCTTCACCGGGGTCTGGACTTTGCCGGACCGGAAGGTGGCCAGGTGATCGCGACAGGCGCAGGAGTGGTATCCTACTCCGGTTCCATGTTCGGTTATGGCAATCTGGTAGAGGTTGACCACGGTAACGGTGTGAAAACTCGTTACGGGCATAATAAGGAGAATCTGGTGGAGCTTGGTCAGGTTGTGGCCAAGGGGGAGACCATCGCGCTCATTGGCAACACCGGGCGCTCGACTGGACCCCATGTGCATTACGAAGTGATGCTCAACGATCAACAGGTGGATCCTGCGCGGTACGTGTATCGCAAGCCCAGAAGTTAGGGGATCCTTGGCAGTTCAATTTCAGGGCGCCGGCATTGAGCCGGCGTCCGCCGTAATTCAGTAGCGACGTAAGGCAATGTTTGGAAAACTTCTCACCAAGGTTTTTGGTAGCAAAAACGAACGTACTCTCAAGCAGCTGCAAAAAGTAGCTGCCCAAATCAACGCATTGGAAGCGGACTGGGAAGCGCTGAGCGACGAACAGTTGAAGCAAAAAACCGAGGAGTTCAAGCAGCGCCTGGCTGATGGCGCCTCTCTTGATTCCGTTCTGCCGGAAGCCTTTGCCACCGTACGTGAAGCCTCTAAGCGGGTGTTCGGTATGCGTCACTTCGACGTGCAGATGGTCGGCGGCATGGTGCTGCAATCCGGTCGCATTGCTGAAATGCGTACCGGTGAAGGTAAAACCCTGACCGCGACGCTGCCGGCTTACCTCAACGCCCTGACCGGCAAAGGGGTTCACGTCATTACCGTGAACGACTACCTGGCCCGTCGTGACGCCGAGTGGAATCGTCCACTGTTTGAATTCCTGGGCATGACCGTGGGCATCAACGTCCCGGGCCTGTCCCACGGTGATAAGAAAGCCGCTTACGAGGCTGACATCACCTACGGCACCAACAACGAGTTTGGTTTCGATTACCTGCGTGACAATATGGCCTTCTCCGCCCCTGAGCGCGTGCAGCGTGAACTGCACTACGCGGTGGTGGATGAAGTGGACTCCATCCTGATCGATGAAGCCCGTACCCCGCTGATCATCTCCGGTGCCGCGGAAGACAGCTCAGCCCTCTACATTCAGATCAATACCCTGATCCCCAAACTGATCCGTCAGGATAAAGAGGACACCGAAGAGTTCACCGGTGAAGGTGACTTCAGTGTGGATGAGAAGGGCAAGCAGGTGCACATGACCGAGCGCGGTCAGGAGAAGGTGGAGCAGCTGCTGCTTGAGGCTGGCCTGCTGAACGAAGGCGACTCCCTCTACAGCGCCTCCAACATCTCTCTGTTGCACCATGTTAACGCGGCTCTGCGTGCCCATACCCTGTTTGAACGCGACGTCGACTACATCGTCAGCGAAAACGGTGAAGTGGTGATCGTGGACGAGCACACCGGCCGTACCATGCCGGGTCGTCGCTGGTCTGATGGTCTGCATCAGGCGGTGGAAGCCAAAGAGGGTCTGCGGATCCAGAATGAAAACCAGACCCTGGCTTCCATCACGTTCCAGAACTACTTCCGGATGTACGAAAAGCTGGCCGGTATGACCGGTACTGCGGACACCGAAGCGTTCGAATTCCAGAGCATCTACAGCCTGGATACCGTGGTGATCCCCACCAACAAGCCGATGATCCGTAAGGATATGGCCGATCTGGTGTACCTCACCGCTGAAGAAAAGTTTGAAGCCATCATCAAGGACATCCGCGACTGTATTGAGCGCGGCCAGCCGGTGCTGGTGGGAACCATTTCCATTGAGTCCTCTGAGCTGCTCTCAAACGTGCTGCGCAAGGCCAAGATCAAGCACAACGTGCTGAACGCCAAGTTCCACGAGAAAGAAGCGGAGATCGTTGCGGAAGCCGGTCGTCCGGGCGCGGTTACCATCGCCACCAACATGGCCGGTCGTGGTACTGACATTGTGCTGGGTGGCAGCTGGCAGGCGGAGATCGACGCACTGGGCGAAGGCGTTACCGACGCTCAGATCGAGGCGATTAAGTCCGACTGGCAAGTGCGTCATGAGCAGGTGCTGGAAGCGGGCGGTCTGCACATCATCGGTACCGAGCGCCACGAATCCCGTCGTATCGATAACCAGCTGCGTGGCCGTTCCGGTCGTCAGGGTGACGCGGGCTCCTCCCGTTTCTACCTGTCCATGGAAGACGCCCTGATGCGCATCTTCGCCTCCGACCGCGTGTCCGGCATGATGAAGAAGCTGGGCATGGAGCGTGGCGAAGCGATTGAGCACCCCTGGGTGAACCGTGCCATCGAAAACGCTCAGCGCAAAGTGGAAGCCCGCAACTTCGATATTCGTAAGCAGCTGCTGGAATACGATGATGTGGCCAACGACCAGCGTCAGGTGGTGTACGCCCAGCGTAACGAGCTGATGGACGCGGATGACATCCACGAAACCATCGAAGCGGTACGCACCGACGTGATCGAAGAGGTGGTGGCCCAGTACATCCCGCCGCAGTCCCTGGAAGAGATGTGGGACATCCCGGGTCTGGAAGAGCGTCTGGCGTCTGACTTCAACCTGAAACTGCCCATCGCCCAGTGGCTGGAGCAGGAAGACGATCTGCACGAAGAGAACCTGCACGAGCGCATTCTGAAAGCCTGGGACGACGCTTACGCGGCGAAACAGGAGCAGGTGGGTGAGCCGGTACTGCGTCAGTTTGAAAAAGCGATCATGCTGCAGACTCTGGATAACCTCTGGAAAGAGCATCTGGCTGCCATGGACCACCTGCGTCAGGGCATCCACCTGCGCGGCTACGCACAGAAGAACCCGAAGCAGGAGTACAAGCGTGAGTCCTTTGCTCTGTTCCAGAGCATGCTGGACTCCCTGAAGACGGACGTCATCAGCATCCTCTCCAAGGTTCAGGTACAGGCTCAGGCTGACGTTGATGAGATGGAAGCCAAGCGTCGCGAGCAGGAAGAGCAGCTGGCCCGTATGCGTAATTTCCAGCATGCCCAGTCAGAAGGCATGGGTGGCGAAGCCGCTTCTGGTGAGCCTGAGCAGCGTCAGGGCCCGAAAGTGGGCCGTAACGACCCGTGCCCCTGTGGCTCAGGTAAGAAATACAAACAGTGCCACGGCAAGCTGAGCTGAGGCCAGTGGTAACAAAAGGGCGGCCGGAATGGCCGCCCTTTTTTATGCAACGAACAGGGAGACAGAGATGAGCGTGGTGCAGGTGGCGATTGGCATTGTGGTGATCAATGGGAACGTGTTGGTGGCCCAGCGGCATAAAACGCAGCATCAGGGCGGTTTGTGGGAGTTTCCGGGGGGAAAAGTGGAGCAAGAGGAGACCCCGGAGCAGGCGCTGATTCGGGAGTGTCAGGAAGAGGTGGGGTTAACGCCGCGCAATCCAACGCTGTTTGAGCGCATCAACCACGACTATGGTGACCGTCAGGTGCAACTGCACGTGTTTCTGGTGACGGAAGCCGATGGGGAAGCCTGTGGACGCGAAGGCAACCCCATCCGATGGTGTCCGCTCAGTGAGTTGAGCGCGCTGCCGATGCCGGCGGCAAATGCGCCGTTGATTCAGAAACTGCTGGGCTGAGCGGAGACTGAAACTGGGGCGCATCGACAAACAGATAATGCGCTTTTTGGCGAACCTGCTCCGCTTCTTGGGCTTTACCCTGTTGAAGCAGTGTTGAAAGCCACAAAGCGTAGGAGCCAATGGAGGGACGCAGAGTGACTTCCGTTTGTGCCAAGGCCTCTGCTTGGGTTAATGCTGCAGGCGTACCAATATTCAGCAGAGCGGCCCCGGTCAGGGTGTTTACGCTTTTCACTTGTCCAAAGGGATTGACAATGCCCGCCAGATGGCTGGGATCTCTAGTGGTGAAATATTGGCCCAGAAGGTAGGTGCTGTGCAGATTGCTGAGCATAAAGCTCCATAGCAGTAGCACCATGACCGGTGCGCTTAACCGCAGAATGCCTTTGCCACGTATGGTGTATGCCTTGCCTTTACCTGGACTCATCTCTGCCATCAGGATGGCGAACAGGGTCAGATGAGGGACCGACTGATAGAGTGGGAATTCCGTTTGGGTATGCAGCAAGATGGGAAACAGGCAGAGCCACATCGCTTTTTGATGAAGGTTGCCTTGGCGCCAGACTCGGACGCTGATCCACAAGCCGAAGCTGAATAAGGCGAGCATTGGCAGTATGCCCCCTTCTACCCCCCAGTACAGCAGCTCGTTATGAGGGTGATCGCTGGCAAGCATCATGTATGGGTAATCATTGACCTCGTAGTAGTGCTGCGCCTGCTTTTCCATATAGGCGGATTGAAACCTTCCCATTCCCACGCCGGTGATAGGATTTTCCTGAATGAGTTCCACAGAAAGTCCATACAGCGTTGAGCGATACCCCGCTTGATCCAGGTGGCCCCTGAGCGTTGTCCCTTGCGACAATTGGAGCAGGATTGCGAGCGAGGTGGCCAGGAGCACTGTCGCCCAAAGGGGTTTGCTGCGTCGCCAGCCAGTCAATGCTGTGAGCGCTCCCAGGGCCAGCAGTGTACCGACGACGCCTGTACGGGAGAGAATCAGTACCTGGACTATGGTGCCGGCACCAATCAGCAACCAACTGAGATTTCGCCAGAGTGAGTGGGCCTCATGCTGCTGCAGCCGATAAAACGCAATGGCCATAGTGCAGCCGATAAAGGTGGCGGCGGGGTTAGTGTGCTGAAAGATTCCCAATGGCCGATGGCCCTTTAACAGGGCAGGTAGCCAGTCTGGAAAGAGATAGAGCAGAACACAGAACAGGGCCTGGATCAGGCCGGCGGCGATAATGAGGCGCCAGAAATTATCTTTTTGAGCCGAGGTGAGCTGAAACTGCTGATGAATGAATGCCAGCAGCATCAGTGCCATTAGCGCTAGGTAGCGGCCATAGGTTTGCCCTACCCAAGGATCCGGAGACCACGTTAATGGCAGCATCAGTGCAATCAGGCACAAAACACTGGCGGGCTGAAGGGGCGTCAGTGTACTGGCACCCTTGCGAGCAATCTGCCAGGCACCCAACGCTAATATGAGTGACAAGGCCATCCAACTGGTGCTGTTGAAAGCCAGCCCAAGGGCAATACCGCCACCATTGGGTTGGAAATAGTGCATAGCCAAAAGCCACAACAATCCCCAGGAGCTGAGATACAGTGGATTCAGCTGACCGTCCCTGGTCGCATTGCTCATTTAGCTGTCCTGCTCTTCATCGTCCTGAAGGAAAAAGTCCGGCTCGCTGATATCGAACTCATCCGGGAGCTCGGTTTTACCGGGAATCGCATGGCGCTCTTCCGACCATTCGCCCAGATCGATCAGTTTGCAGCGCTCACTGCAGAAGGGGCGGAAGGGGTGCTGTTCGTCCCAGGTCACTTCGGCCTGACAGGTGGGGCATTCGACTTTCAGGGTCATTTCGGTTCCATCGAGAGGGACAGGCGCAGTGGCAGATTGCGGTTGTCGGCCTTGCCGCTCTCATAGTTGATCAGGTGAATGGTAAAGCGGTGGCGGTGTGCGCTGATGGTGGGGTAGACACCATACTCCTGCTTGATTTGCACACGCAGCAGTTCCAGGCCCTGCTCACAGGTTTCCTGATAGCAGCCGTTCATCGCCATCTGGTCACCCCAGCGGGCGGTTTCCCGCAGCATGGTCAGCAGTAACCGGATACTGTCCACCATGGGGGCCAGCTCCTTACGCCATTGTGAGGCTTCCTGCACTTTCTCGTCAGCAGGCTGGGCCTGCCAGTAGTGCAGCTGGGGCAGGTCGAAGTTGCCGTAGCCACCGGGGATGTTCATCCGCTGGCGCAGAGCGCCGAGAAAGCGGTCGGTCTTCAGCTGCTGCCCGGGACGGGATTGGCTGTGCAGTCGCTGATGCAGCGCCTTAAATTGGGTTTCCAGCGCATCCAGCTGAGTTTGATCGACGCTGTCTGACTGGCGCCACAGTGCAATCTGACCCTGATGGCGTTCCAGATCCTTCAGAATATCACTGCGAAGATCGGCGCGCTCCATCAGCTCAATCAGCTCAAAGAGGCTGCGAAAAAACGCCAGTTCAGCCCCCGGGTGGTTAAATTGGCTGTGAGCATCCACCTGGGCAGCAACGGTTTCAATTCGCAGGTAATTGCGAATTTTTTCGTTTAGGGGTTGTTCATAAACCAGAAGCACTGGAGTGGTTCCTCGCCAAAGTCAGGTAGTGTTGGTGCAGACGTTGCACCTGAGGGGCCAGCGCCTCAATGGGGCCGCTGTTGTCGATAACGTCATCGGCAACGGCCAAACGGGCGTCACGGGAGGCCTGTCTGGCGATGATCTTATCCACTTCGGAACCCTGGCTGTTATCCCGCGCTGCAGTTCGGTCACGCTGCTGCTGTTCGGGCACATCGACCACCAGCAGGCGATCCACCAGAGTATGCAGGCCATTTTCCACCATCAGGGGGACCACCATCAAGGCGTAATCACCGGGGGCGGCCTGGCACTGTGTGATCATGGTCTGGCGGATCAGCGGGTGGGTCAGGGCGTTCAGCCATTGGCGCTCTGCCTCATCATTAAACACCCGCTCACGCAGTGCGGTGCGATCCAGCTCTCCGGCTTGGGTCAGGATGTCAGCACCAAAGTGGTCAACGATGGCCGCCAGTCCGGCGGAGCCTGGAGCCACCACTTCGCGGGCAATAATGTCGGCGTCGATAACGCTGACATCCAGTTGCTCAAACAGGGCGCTGACCTGGGACTTGCCGGAGCCGATACCGCCAGTCAGGCCAACAATGTACTGGCTCATAAGCCCACCACGCGGTGCAGATACCAGCTGACTAAGTCATTTCCCCAGATCAGGTAAAGCCACCCGCCCAGTGCAATCCAGGGGCCAAAAGGCATGGGGTTATCCCGGCCCAGCTTGCCGCTGGCCATCAGGGCGACGCCGACAACCGCACCGCCCAATGACGCGATCAGAATTACCGGCAGCAGCGCGGTATAGCCAAACCAGGCACCAAACAGTGCCAGCAGTTTGAAGTCGCCATAGCCCATGCCCTCCTTGCCGGTCAGCAGCCGGAACAGGTGGAACAGCGACCAGAGAGAGAGATAGCCAGCCGCCGCGCCGATCACCGCCTGCTCAAGGGGGACAAACAGACCGCTGACGTTAACCAGCAGACCCAGCCACAGCATAGGCAGGGTGATTTGGTCCGGCAACAGCATGGTGTCAAAGTCGATGGCGGCGAGGCTGATCAGGCCCAGGGTCAGTACCCAGGCCGCCAGAAACTGTGTGGTGGGGCCAAAGTGCCAGGCCAGAAACAGCGAGGCGAGGCCGGTCAACAGCTCTACCGTGGGATAGCGTGCCGAAATGGGGGCCTGGCAGTGATGGCAGCGGCCTTTCAGCAGCAGGTAGCTGAGCACCGGAATGTTGTGCCAGATGGGGATGGCGGTGCCGCACTTGGGGCAGGCAGAGCCGGGCACCATCAGGTTGAAACGCTCGGGCAGGGTGGAGGCGGGGGCCGGTTGCGCCAGCGCTTCGGCGCACTCCAGTTGCCACTCCCTTTCCATCATCAGCGGCATGCGGTGGATCACCACATTGAGAAAGCTGCCCAGGATCAAACCCAGGGCAGCGACAAGCAGCAAAAACAGCCAGGGATAGTGATCAAACAGCGCGATCCAATGCGTCATCGGGGGCCCAGAAAAGTCGAGTAATACCCGGATCCTATCCGACCACGTTGCCCAATTGGAAGATCGGCAGATACATCGCCACCACCAGCCCCCCAACAATGATGCCAATTACCAGCATCAACATGGGTTCAATCAGGGTAGAGAGGCCATCAACCGCGTCATCCACTTCCATCTCATAGATATTGGCGACCTTATTGAGCATATCGTCCAGCGAACCGGACTCTTCACCAATCATCACCATTTGAGTGAGCATATCAGGGAATACACCGGTGGTGCGCATGGCGGTATTCATCTGCAGGCCGGCAATCACCTCTTCCCGAACATTGGTAATGGCCTCCCGATAGAGGGCGTTACCGGAGGCGCCGGCTGAGGACTCCAACCCTTCGACCAGCGGAACGCCTGCGGCAAAGGTAGTTGCCAGGGTGCGGGCAAAGCGGGCGAGAGCTGCTTTGTGAAGAATGGGCCCAATGGCCGGAATTTTTAACAAAAAACGATCGAATTTATCTCTGAACTTTTGGGAATTACGGTGAGTTCTGATAAAAAACCAAATAGCTACAGTAAGCATGGCAAAGAAGTAGTACCACGATTCCTGCAAGAATCGAGAAAGGTTTACAACCATCTGAGTAAATAGTGGAAGGTCGGCACCAAAGTCACTAAAGATGGCTTCAAACTGAGGGACAACAAATAACAAAAGAATAACGGTAACTAGAATGGCGACACAGACTACTGCGATTGGATAGAACATCGCCTTCTTAATTTTCGACTTTAGGGCCTCCGCTTTTTCGCGATAGGTAGCAATCCTGTCGAAGACAGTGTCAAGGGTGCCTGACGCCTCACCGGCAGCAACAAGATCGCAGTAAAGGTCATCGAAATGGGTTCGGTGAGGTCGTAATGCTTTGGATAATGGAGTGCCCGACTGAACTTCCTGCAAAATAGTAGCAAGAAGCTTACGCACAGATTCATTTTCATGGCCCTTTCCCACCATCTCAAGGGCCGTGATGAGAGGCACCCCCGCCAGCAGCATGGTGGCAACCTGTCGAGTGATTACCGCAATATCGGCTGCCTTGACCTTCTTTTTTCTCTCAAACAACGACTTGGGTTTCTTTTTGACGTTGAGAGGGGTAACGCCCTGCTTACGAAGGAGAACCTTAATTTCGGCGCTGCTTTGGCCCCGAAGCTCCCCGCTTACAGGCTTGCCTTTGCTGTTTTTGCCCTTCCATAGGTAGTTTTCCTGTTCAAGCGTGGCGCCTCTTCGGCTGGTAGCGGTGGCGGTGGGCATTGACAACTCCTCCCTGAGTTGAAAGAGCGATTAATGGTTGGTGACCCGATTCACTTCTGAAAGTGATGTGATGCCATCCAGCACTTTTTGTAGGCCAGAACGGCGCAGACTAACCATGCCAGCTGCAGTTGCTTGTGCTTCCAGTTCGATTGAGGAAGCACCAGCCATAATGCTGTCGGCAATCTCTTTCTTCATTGGTAATAGTTCATAGAGGCCGACCCGGCCCTTATAGC
Source organism: Marinobacter nauticus (assembly GCF_019801015.1). GTDB lineage: Bacteria > Pseudomonadota > Gammaproteobacteria > Enterobacterales > Shewanellaceae > Ferrimonas. The sequence goes on along the minus strand of NZ_JAHVJZ010000006.1, from coordinate 210,570 downwards.
CATCGGTGCAGTGCTCGCAGCCTTTCGCTCGGTAGAGCACTGGCCGGTTGGCCAGCTGCTCATAGCTGAAGCCCTCACGCACTAGCTCTTCCTGGGGGATCGATTCCGGTTCTTTGCATTTGGGGCAAAGCTTACGGCACAGGCGCTGGGCCATAATCAGATTGACCGAACTGGCAATGTTGTAGGCGGGTACGCCCATATTGAGCAGTCGGGTCAGGGTCTCGGCGGCGGAGTTGGTGTGCAGGGTCGACAGCACCAGGTGGCCGGTTTGTGCCGCTTTTACCGCAATCTCGGCGGTCTCCAGATCCCGGATTTCACCCACCATCACGATGTCCGGATCCTGCCGCAAAAAAGCGCGCAGGGCGGAGGCAAAGGTCAGGCCCGCTTTCGGGTGGATCTGCACCTGGTTGATGCCTGGCAGGTTGATCTCCACCGGATCCTCGGCGGTGGAGATATTGCGCTCTTCGGTATTGAGGATATTGAGGCCGGTATAGAGGGAAACCGTCTTACCGGAACCGGTGGGACCGGTAACCAGAATCATCCCCTGGGGACGGGCCAGGTTGGCCTGATACAGCGCTTTCTGCTCGTCGCTGAAGCCCAGAATATCGATATTCAGTTTGGCGGCGGAGGAATCCAGGATCCGCATCACCACCTTTTCCCCATAGAGGGTGGGCAGGGTGGACACCCGGAAGTCGATCATGGTTTTCTGACCGACCTTCAGCTTAATGCGGCCGTCCTGAGGCAGGCGTCGCTCGGCCAGATCCAGCTTGGACATCACCTTAATGCGGGCGGCAATACGGGGCCCTAAGCTGACCGGAGGGGTATTGACGGTATGCAGCATGCCATCGATACGAAAGCGGATCCGATATTCATTTTCATAGGGTTCAAAATGCAGATCGGAAGCGCCTTTTCGAATGGCTTCCGTCATGATTTTATTAAGGAAAACGACGATGGGGGCATCGTCTGATGACTCATTATAGTCTTGGGGTTTTTCCTCGACAGCATCAACTCCTGCCAAGAGATCTTGATCTTCCTCTGTTAGTGCAAGCTGATCCAGGTCTTCCTCTAGGAGTTTGCTTATGACTAAATCAAGTGCCTCGGCATTAACAACAATCGATTCCGCATGAAGGCCGAGGTTAAACTGAAACTCTTCGAGAATACTGATGTTATCAGGATCTGAGGTGGCAATAACCAACCTATTGTCGCGAACAGAAACCGGGACAGCGCGGTGCTTCTCAATCAGTTTTAGGTTGAGAATATATTCGGGAATGGAATCTAAACTCAGTTGGCTGATATCAAATGAGGGGATGCCAAACCCTGATGAGGAAAAGCTTTTGGGATGCTCTTTATCGGCAGGGAGATAAGTCGAGTTCTTGTCATTCATATAAAAAATAAACAACAGAGCGGCCCCGGTGGGCCGCTCTGTTTATCGAATTATTTACATGCATTGGCAGCTTCACAGGACCCGGTTTGAGCCCATGTAACAGAACCACCTGCCGCTGTTGGAGTCAGAATGGTGGTCCAGCCGCCAGCAGCCGTAGTGCCGACCAGAGTAATTACACCTTCATCAACGCTAGAGCCGGTTTGAGTGAAATTATCAGTTGCGGATGGCAGGGCCGGGATACCTTCGGCACCGGCGTCGCATCCAGCAAAAGTTCCAAGGTTGTGGTAGCACTCCAATACGGAAACCTTGAAGCCAGATGCAACGGCATTGATCTCAGCAAAACGGGACTTTTTCACGTAGTTGTTGTACGCCGGCAGGGCCACAGCCGCCAGAATGCCGACAATGGCTACTACGATCATCAGTTCGATCAGGGTGAAACCCTGTTGTTTACGTACTTGGCGGGTCATGGGTTGTCTCTCCATAGCAAATGTCATTGGTCGCCAGTCCTGGCCTTTGTCCCCCGGCAGCACCGGGTCACACCACAGGCCGCTCGTTATCTAAGTTAGTACATATTGTTTATTGATCAAAGCGCAAATGCGTTCAGGCCGCTACAAAAAGGCAATTGTGGTGTTGTTAGGAGTGAAAAGTGACAAAAATAAAACAGCGCCGCCAATTTGACGACGCTGTGCGTGGATTTATTGACGACTTGATGGATAAGTGGCCAAGGCGAAAATATGGTCAATTCGCTTTAAAACGCATGGAGAGGTCCATCGCTTTAATGTGTTTGGTTAACGCGCCAACGGAAATAAAGTCGACGCCGGTTCGGGCAAAGTCACCAATGGTGTCCAGGGTGACGTCACCGGACACTTCCAGTTTGGTGCGACCGCCAAACTGCTCCCGGTTCAGTTTGACCGCATCCAGCATCATGGTGACATCAAAATTGTCCAGCATGATGATGTCGGCACCGGCGGTCAGGGCTTCGGTCAGCTCCACCAGGTTTTCCACTTCCACTTCCACCGGCGCTTCCGGCTTCAGTTGACGAGCGGCTTCCACCGCTGGCGTGATGCCACCACAGGCGGCGATGTGGTTCTCTTTGATCAGGAACGCGTCATACAAGCCGATACGGTGGTTATGGCCACCGCCACAGGTGACCGCGTACTTTTGCGCGGTGCGCAAGCCGGGCAGGGTTTTGCGGGTATCGAGCAGGCGGGTGTGGGTGCCTTCCATCTTACCGACATAATGGCTGACGGTGGTTGCCACGCCGGACAGCGTCTGAATAAAGTTAAGTGCGGTTCGCTCACCGGTCAGAAGCAATCGCGCCGGGCCGGCCAGTTCACACAGGGTCTGGCCCGCCACCACCAGGTCGCCGTCATCCACATGCCAATGCAGCGCGACTTTGCCGCCAAGCTGGTTGAATACCTGCTCAGCCCAGGCTTTACCACAAAACACGCCATCTTCACGGGTGATGATGGTGGCTTCGGCGTAGCGATCGGCGGGGATCAACAGCGCAGTAATGTCGCCGTGCTCAAAATCCTGTCCACCCAGATCTTCATCCAGGGCGGCCGCAACCGTAAGGCGGATATCATTTTCCAGCATGGTACTTCAGTACTTCCTTAACGTGAGAGTGTCCCCCCGCTGGACCAGCTCCAAATCCTTCAGGGCGTTCATGCCGAGCAGAATGGTGCTGTCCCCGAGGCCGGGATTAATGTTGGCGTCCAAATCATACAATGTCAGGGCACCAATGGAGAGTCGGTCGATTCGGGTGTGCCAGACGGTAACCGTTCCGTTGGCCGTCTCCACCGGATAGGGCTGGCCCTTCGGCAGTGACAACCGTTGCGCCACGGATTCCGGAATCGAGATTCGGGTGGCGCCGGTGTCCACCATCATCACCACCTCATGACCGTTGATCAGGCCGGAAGCGACGTAGTGTCCCTGGCGGTTGCGCAGCAGATTGATCGCGACGGCTTCGCCGCTGACGTCACTGGCGACCCGCTGGTTGGGATTATATTGGCGGCTGAGTTTGCTGTCGAAGTAGAGATAGAGCAGGGCGGCCAGCACTAACCAGGCCAAAACAAAGAGAGTTTGGCCGTAGCGACGGGGAGTTGGAGGGGTGGCCATGGTACGCGTCCTGCCTTCCTGCTAAAGTCTTGCCTTGTCACATTATTCGCGAGTGAGACCGCTTTTTCCATGGCGATCTGTCCCCCGGATGGGGATCCCTGCCCATCAAGCCTGATAACGATTGAGCCTGGCGGCCGTTGGCTGGAGCAGGCTTACCACTGTTTCTCGCCCTTTCAGGGTGCCCGCCCCGACCCCACTGACATCAGTTTACTGGTGATTCACAACATCACCCTGCCTCCCGGCCTCTATGGGGCACCTTATATACAGCAGCTGTTTCTGGGCTGTGTGCAGCCGGACTTTCCCGCTCTGAGTGAGGTGCGAGGGCTTGAGGTGTCTGCGCATTTGCTGATCCGCCGGGATGGCCGCATCACTCAGTTTGTGCCGTTTGAGCGCCGTGCCTGGCACGCCGGTGTCAGTGAATATGAGGGGCGCCCTGGCTGCAACGATTATTCCATTGGCATCGAGCTGGAAGGCACCGATGATTCACCTTATAACCTCGTTCAATATCAGGCGCTTGTAAGCGTGACTCATGCCCTGCTCCGGCAGTATCCTTTGCTGACCCGGGAGCGGATCGTCGGGCACTGTGATATTGCCCCCGGTCGCAAGACGGATCCTGGACCCGCTTTCGACTGGACACTGTTTCACGCGTTACTGGATAAGGACTGCTGATGGCCCTGTTTTCATTGATCGTGGTTTTGCTGGCAGAGCGAATGCGCCTGGTGGCGGAAGCCTGTCAGTTTGAGCGCTGGTTTGAGCGTTACCGACGCATCATGTTCGACGATCAGGCTTTGCGCAGCGGGGCCAAGATGGTGGTCACGCTGGTGCTGCCTGCCCTGCTGGTCTGGACCGCCCAGAAACTGCTGGCCGGTGTCTGGTTCGGGGTGCTTCATCTGGCGCTTTGGATCGCCGTGGGCCTGGTGCTGTTTGGCCACGGGCCTTTGCGTCAGCGCTTTAGGCAGTATCTTGAAGCCGCACGTCGTGGTGATAAAGAGAGCGCCATGTTGCATGCCGACCGACTCGACGAAAGTGACGCCATGCAGGCGGCCACGGAGGAAGAGCTGGGTCAGCGTATGGGCCAGCTCAGCGCCTGGCTGAACTACCGCTTTTATGCGGCGGTGGCGTTGTATTACGTGTTACTGGGCCCGGCGATGGCCACGCTTTACTGCACGGTTCGCGCCTACCATGATCATTTTGCCGCACAGGATTGCCGTCGACCCTGGGTGGCACCGCTGCTCAAGTTGCTGGACTGGATTCCGGCCCGCATCGTGGCGCTGGGGTTTGCCCTGTCCGGGCACTTCAGCAAAGCGGCCCCGGTACTGGTGCCCAAAGTGCTGGACCCACTGGCGGATCCGAGGAAGATGATCACCGAAGTGGCGCTGGCGGCGGAAGAGGTGCCGGAAACCAGCGGAGAGCCGCTGTGCATTCAGCCGACTCTGGCGCTGCTGAAACTGGCGAAAAGAAATTTCATTTTGCTGCTGGTGGTGGTGTCACTGCTCACCATCTTCGGCGTGATCCATTAATTGAGTGAAATCACTCACAATTTGGTCTGACCTCTTGGTCAAACTAACAGCCTGCTGTCTAAAACTGCGCCTCATCACGGTGAGGCGGGTTCTGTGAGGCGCATCATACTTGTTGCCATGCCATTGTGTGATCTGCTACATTCCCTGCAGCTTCTCAATGGTCATACCAATTAACAAATTTAGTTAACGAACGGATAACGAAATCCATGACCTACCGTAGAATCAACCAGCCCAAGCTGTCCGATGTCATCTTGAAAGAACTCGAAAAGATGATTCTGGAAGGCAGCCTGAAGCCCGGCCAGAAATTGCCGCCGGAGCGTGAGCTGGCGGTGCAGTTTGAAGTCTCCCGCCCCTCGTTACGAGAAGCGATCCAGAAACTGGAAGCCAAAGGGGTACTGACCCGACGTCAGGGCGGTGGGACATACGTCAAACAGCAGCTATGGAACAGTCTGGCGGATCCCCTGGTGGAACTGCTGGCGAGTAACCCGGAGTCTCAGTACGACCTGCTGGAATTCCGTTATGCCACAGAAGGCATGATGGCTTACTACGCCGCCGCCCGCGGCACCGACGCTGACCACGCTCAGATGCGTCAGAAGATGGACACCATCAAGTCGGTCCAGGGTGACACCGAGGCGGAAGCCCAGGCGATCGTGGATTTCTACCGCAGCATTGCCGAAGCCTCCCACAACGTGGCGATGCTTCACCTGGTGCTCAGCCTGACGCCCCTGCTGGTGCGTAACGTGGCGGAGAACCTGGAATTGCTGTATCGCCGTGAGCGCTCCTCTGAAGTGGCCAACACCCACCGTGAGGCGCTGCTGGAAGCGATACTGAAGCGGGATCCAGAACTGGCCCGGCGGGCGTCTAACGACCACCTGGCTTACATCGAAGAGGTTACGCTGGAGGTCCGTCAAGAGGACAGCCGGCAGCAGCGGAGTCTGCGAAGAATGCGAAACGACCTATAAAGGTCGTCATCGACTAAGGCCCGGGACAGGGCCCTCAATCACAAGCAACAATGGTGAGAGACAGTCATGTCAGAACCGATGAATTACGACGTAGACAAGCAGGAAACTCAGGAGTGGCTGGAATCCCTGGCCGCTGTGATGCAAGAGGATGGCCTCGAACGGGCCCAATTCCTGTTGGAGCAGATGATCAGCAAAGCCAAGCATGAAGGCGTTGATCTGCCCACCGGCATCACCACCAACTACATCAATACCATTGCTCCCAAGGACGAGCCGGCTTACCCCGGAGACAGCAGTCTTGAGCGTCGCATCCGTTCCATCATCCGCTGGAACGCCATCATGATCGTTCTGCGTGCCTCCAAGAAGGATCTCGATCTTGGCGGCCACATGGCCTCTTACCAGTCCGCCGCAGCGTTTTACGAGGTGGGCTTCAACCACTTCTTCCGCGCCCCCAACGCGGTGGACGGCGGCGACCTGGTTTACTACCAGGGCCACATCTCTCCCGGCATCTACGCCCGCGCCTTTATTGAAGGCCGTCTGAACGAAGAGCAGCTGGACAACTTCCGTCAGGAAGTGGACGGCAAAGGCATCCCCTCTTACCCGCACCCGAAACTGATGCCGGACTTCTGGCAGTTCCCCACCGTTTCCATGGGTCTGGGTCCGATCAGCTCCATCTACCAGGCGCGTTTCCTCAAGTACCTGGGCAGCCGTGGTCTGAAAGACACCTCCGCTCAGCGCGTATACGCTTTCCTGGGTGACGGTGAGATGGATGAGCCGGAATCCCGCGGCGCGCTCTCCTTTGCCGCCCGCGAAGGCCTGGATAACCTCTGCTTCCTGATCAACTGTAACCTGCAGCGCCTGGACGGCCCGGTAATGGGTAACGGCAAGATCATTCAGGAGCTGGAAGGCCTGTTCAAAGGCGCTGGCTGGAACGTGGTGAAAGTGATCTGGGGCAACGGCTGGGACAAGTTGCTGGCCAAAGACACCTCCGGCAAGCTGCTGCAGCTGATGAACGAAACCGTCGACGGCGACTACCAGACCTACAAAGCGAAGAACGGCGCCTACGTGCGTGAGCACTTCTTTGGTCGCTACCCGGAAACCGCTGCCCTGGTGGCGGACATGACCGACGACGAAATCTTTGCCCTGCAGCGTGGTGGCCACTCCTCCTCCAAGCTGTACGCTGCCTACATGAACGCCAAGAACACCAAGGGCAAGCCCACCGTGATTCTGGCCAAGACCGTAAAAGGTTACGGCATGGGTGGCGCAGCAGAAGGCATGAACATCGCCCACCAGGTGAAGAAGATGAACGCCGAGCACGTGCGCCAGCTGCGCGACCGTCTGGGCCTGAAAGATCTGGTGTCCGATGAGCAGCTGATGGAGCTGCCTTACCTGAAGTTGGAGCAGGACAGCCCGGAGTACCGCTACCTGCACGCCCGTCGTGAAGCGCTGCACGGCTACACCCCGCAGCGTCTGCCGAACTTCACTGAAGAGTTGGCTCTGCCGGAACTGGACAGCTTCCAGGGCCTGCTGGACGAGCAAAAGCGCGACATCTCCACCACCATGGGCTTTGTCCGCGCACTGAACATTCTGCTGAAAGACAAAGGCATCGGTAAGAACATCGTGCCGATCATCGCTGACGAAGCGCGTACTTTCGGTATGGAAGGCCTGTTCCGCCAAATCGGTATCTACAACCCGAAAGGCCAGACCTACACCCCGCAGGACCGCGACGTGGTTTCCTACTACAAGGAATCCACCAACGGTCAGGTACTGCAGGAAGGGATCAATGAGTTGGGCGCCATGTCCTCCTGGGTCGCTGCAGCCACCTCCTACAGCACCAACGATCTGCCGATGATCCCGTTCTACATCTACTACTCCATGTTCGGCTTCCAGCGTGTTGGCGATATGGCGTGGATGGCGGGTGACCAACAAGCCCGTGGCTTCCTGTTGGGTGCCACCGCAGGCCGTACCACCCTGAACGGTGAAGGTCTGCAGCACGAAGATGGCCACAGCCACATCATGGCGGGCACCATTCCGAACTGCATCAGCTACGATCCGACCTTCGCCTACGAAGTGGCGGTGATCCTGCAGGACGGCATCAAGCGCATGTACGGCCCGGCTCAGGAGAACGTGTTCTACTACCTGACCCTGATGAACGAAAACTACGCTCAGCCGGCGATGCCGGAAGGTGTGGAAGAGGGCATCCGTAAGGGCATCTACAAGCTGGAAAGCTACGCCGGCGACAAGGCCAAGGTACAGCTGCTCTCCTCCGGCACCATCATGATGCAGGTGCGCGAAGCCGCCCGCATCCTGGCGGACGACTACGGCATCGGCTCTGACGTCTTCAGCGTGACCTCTTTCAACGAACTGACCCGTGACGGCCAGGACGCAGAGCGCTGGAACATGCTGCACCCCTCCGAGCAGGCTCGCGTTCCTTACGTGACCGCCGTGCTGGGTGACGAGCCGGCCATCGCCGCAACCGACTACATGAAGAACTACGCAGAGCAGATCCGCGCCTTCGTGCCGGCGGAAAGCTTCAAGGTGCTGGGCACCGACGGCTTTGGCCGTTCCGACAGCCGCGCCAACCTGCGTCGTCACTTCGAAGTGGATGCCGGCTACGTGGTGGTTGCCGCCCTGTCTGAGCTGGCCAAGAAAGGCACGCTGGACCACGCCGTGGTGGCGGAAGCCATCGCTCGTTTCAACATCGATGCCGACAAGCAAAACCCGCTGTACGCCTAAGAGATTGCTGACTTATGACTATTGAAATCAACGTACCCGATATTGGTGCCGATGAGGTCGAAGTGACCGAGATCCTGGTGAAGGTGGGGGATCGCGTCGAAGAGGAACAATCCCTGATCTCCGTGGAGGGCGATAAAGCCTCCATGGAGGTACCCGCCAGTGCGGCTGGCGTGGTGAAAGAGATCAAAGTTGCCGTCGGCGACAAGGTGGCAACCGGTTCACTGATCATGGTGTTTGATGCCGAGGGTGCGGCCCCGGCAGCAGAAGCACCGGCACAAGCGGTTGCAGAGCCGGCCGCTGCTCCGGCTGCGGCAGCGAGCGTACAGGCCGTGGCCGTACCGGACATCGGTGGCGACGAAGTGGACGTGACCGAGCTGCTGGTGAAGGTGGGCGATGTGGTGGCGGAAGAGCAGCCGCTGATCACTGTGGAGGGCGACAAGGCCTCCATGGAAGTGCCTGCACCGTTTGCCGGCACCGTGAAATCCATCAGCATCAACGTGGGCGATAAGGTCTCCACCGGCTCCGTGATCATGGAGTTTGAAGTGGCGGGCTCTGCGCCGGTTGCTGTGGCTCCGGCTGCCGAAGCCGCCGCGCCTGCCGCTGGCGGTGTGGAAGTGAAAACCGTTGCGGTGCCGGACATCGGTGGCGACGAAGTGGAAGTGACCGAACTGCTGGTGGCCGTGGGTGATCGTGTCAGTGACGAACAACCGCTGATCACCGTTGAAGGTGACAAGGCCTCCATGGAAGTTCCGGCGCCGTTTGCCGGCACCGTGAAGTCCATCAGCATCAACGTCGGTGACAAGGTTTCCACCGGCTCCGTGATCATGACATTTGAAGTGGCTTCTGCCGCCCCGGCTGCCCCGTCTGCGGCCGCGCCGGCTCCGGTTCAGACGGCTCCTGAAGTGCGTAAGCCTGCGCCCTCTGCACCGGCAGACTCTGCGCAGGTGGCCTCGGTAGAAACCGCCACCGGCTTTATTGAGAACAGCGCCTACGCCTATGCCACTCCGGTGATTCGCCGTATGGCCCGCGAGCTGGGTGTTGACCTCTCCAAGGTGAAAGGCACCGGCCGTAAGACCCGCATCCTCAAAGAGGACGTGCACAGCTACGTGAAAGCGGCGCTGGCGCAGGTTCAGTCCGGTGCTGTGGCCCCGGCTGGCAAGCACGGCGGTGGTCTGGATCTGCTGCCGTGGCCGAAGGTCGACTTTGCCAAATTTGGTGAAGTGGAAGTTCAGCCGCTGTCCCGCATCAAAAAGATTTCCGGCGCCAACCTGGCACGTAACTGGGCGATGATCCCGCACGTGACTCAGTTTGACGAAGCGGACATTACCGACGTTGAAGCGTTCCGTAAGGAGCAGAACGCGGTGGTGGCCAAGCAGGAGCTGGGCTTCAAGATCACGCCGCTGGTGTTCATCCTCAAAGCGGTAGCCAAAACCCTGGCGGACCTGCCTCAGTTCAACAGCTCCCTGTCCGAGGACGGCGAGAGTGTGGTGCTGAAGAAGTACATTCACATCGGCGTTGCCGTAGACACCCCGAACGGTCTGGTTGTGCCGGTGGTGCGTGACGTGAACAAGAAGGGGATCTACGAGCTGTCTGAAGAGCTGCTGGCGATCTCCAAGAAGGCCCGCTCCGGCAAGCTGACCGCCTCCGACATGCAGGGTGGTTGCTTTACCATCTCCAGCCTCGGTGGCATCGGTGGTACCGCCTTTACCCCCATCGTCAATGCACCGGAAGTGGCCATCCTTGGGGTGTCCAAGTCCGAGATGAAACCCAAGTGGAATGGCAAAGAGTTTGCGCCGCGTCTGATGCTGCCGCTGTCTCTCTCCTACGACCACCGGGTTATCGACGGTGCCGATGGCGCGCGCTTCTCCAGCACGCTGGCCGGTTACCTGTCTGACATCCGCAAGTTAGTGCTGTAACTCCCATAAGGCCGGTTTATGTGATCGGCCTTTTGTTTTCCCTTTTGTTTGATGGGGGGCGGCAGTACAATGCCGCACGCCCCCAACGGAATACAGAATAATCAGAGGAACATCATGAGCAACGAGATCAAGACTCAGGTCGTCGTACTCGGCGCTGGCCCTGCAGGTTACTCCGCCGCTTTCCGTGCGGCTGACCTCGGCCTGGAAACCGTCATCATCGAGCGTTACAGCACCCTGGGCGGTGTCTGTCTGAACGTGGGCTGCATCCCCTCCAAAGCCCTGCTCCACATCGCCAAAGTGATCGACGAAGCCAAGGTCATGGCGGATCACGGTGTGACCTTCGGTGAGCCGAACATCGATCTGGATAAGATCCGTGCCCACAAAGAGAAGGTTATCGGTCAGCTGACCGGTGGTCTGGGCGGCATGGCCAAGATGCGCAAAGTGAAAGTCGTGAACGGCAAAGGCCAGTTCACCGGCGCCAACAGCATCGATGTAACCGGTGAAGACGGCAGCGTTACCACCGTGAAGTTCGACAACGCCATCATCGCGGCCGGTTCCCGTCCGATCGAACTGCCCTTTATTCCTCATGAAGACCCGCGCATCTGGGACTCCACCGACGCGCTGGAGCTGAAAGAAGTCCCTGGCCGCCTGCTTATCATGGGTGGCGGCATCATCGGCCTCGAGATGGGCACCGTGTACAAAGCACTGGGCTCTGAAGTGGACGTTGTCGAGATGCTTGATCAGGTGATCCCCGCCGCGGACAAAGACGTGGTGCGCGTGTTCACCAAGCGCATGGGCAAGAAGTTCAACTTTATGCTGCAGACCAAAGTGACTGCGGTAGAAGCCAAGGAAGACGGCATCTACGTCTCCATGGAAGGCAAGAAAGCGCCGGCCGAAGCTCAGCGCTATGACGCCGTACTGGTGGCCATTGGCCGCGCGCCGAACGGCAAACTGCTGGCCGCTGAAAACGCCGGTGTGAACGTGGATGAGCGTGGCTTTATCAACGTTGATAAGCAGATGCGCACCAACGTGCCGCACATCTACGCCATTGGTGACATCGTGGGTCAGCCGATGCTGGCACACAAAGGCGTGCACGAAGGCCATGTGGCCGCTGAGGTGATTGCCGGTAAGAAGCACTACTTCGACCCGAAAGTGATCCCCTCCATCGCCTACACCGATCCGGAAATTGCCTGGGTAGGCCTGACCGAGAAAGAAGCGAAAGAGCAGGGCATCAACTACGAAACCGCCACCTTCCCGTGGGCGGCCAGTGGTCGTGCTATCGCCTCTGACGCCTCTGACGGCATGACCAAGCTGATCTTCGACAAAGACACTCACCGTGTTATCGGTGGTGCCGTAGCCGGTACCAACGCGGGTGAGCTGCTGGGCGAAATCGGTCTGGCCATTGAGATGGGCTGTGACGCCGAAGACATCGCGCTGACCATCCACGCCCACCCGACTCTGCACGAGTCCGTGGGTCTGGCGGCGGAAGTGTATGAAGGTTCCATCACCGACCTGCCCAACCCGAAAGCGAAAAAGAAGTGATTCTTTGAGCGATAGAAGAAAAGGCGGCCTCAGGGCCGCCTTCTTTGTGTGAGCCGGTGAACTTTTTGTTTGAATCCCGTAGAGTACGGCTGAGATAAGAACAAAAAGAATAAGGGATAGGGGTTGATGCGCGTTTTCCTGCTGCTGTTGGTTATGCTGCAGATCGGAGCGCCTGCCGCGGCTTCGGCATTGCGCTGGGTCAATGCACAGCAGGGGCTGCAGAACCAATCGGTGTTGGCGTTGGCCGAGGACAGTGCTGGCCTGATCTGGATCGGTACCGAAGATGGGCTGTATCGTCTGACCGATCGCCGGATGCGCCGGGTTGACCTGCAAGGCAGCCGTCATCTGTTCAATGAATCCTTTATTCAGGGGCTGTTACCGCTGAGTCATCAGGAGATGCTGGTGGCCACCGATGAAAGCCTCTACCTGCTGGACCTGGCCGGCAACGAAGCGACATCGCTCAACCAACGGCTGGACCTGCCTCCCCACACCACCACCACCCGCTTCTATCAGGATGTTCACAGCAACATCTGGTTTACCACCCTGGATGGCGTGCTGTTCCGCCTCGCGCCGGACCTTTCCCGTTATGACAAAGTTGGCACTCTGCCACCTGAGCAGTTTTGGCGTCAGTTGTATCGCGACGCGGAAGACCGGCTCTGGGCGGTCAGTCATCAGCAACTGGTGCGGCTGGAAGGGCGGCAGATCCATTCACGCAATAACCTTTGGCCTGCGGATCGCGGCGAGCTGAGAGGGATCGCCTCTGACAGCCAGGGCCGCCTCTGGCTCGCCAGTTACAGTGGGCTTTATGAGCTGGATCCGAAGAGTGGAACCGTTGCCGATGTGCCCACTTTCGCTGCCCCGATCCGGGACATCGATCCGGACGGTGCCGGAGGCCTGTGGCTGCTGGGGCGGAGTGCCTTGTACCATTGGCCTGCCGGTGCTGCAGAGCCGCAAAAGGTGTCGCTGCCATTGCCGTCCACCTTCCGGATTGAATCCCTGGTGGGGGCGAAGGTCGATTCGCAGGGGCGGATCTGGCTGGTCAGCAGTTACGACGGGGTGGTGGGCTATCGCCACACTGCGCCATTTGTGAAGGAGCAGATCAACACCCGAACCTATCCGGAACTGGATCACGATATGGTCTGGGGGATCCACGCACGTGGCCCGATGCGCTACCTGGCGGCCGATGGCGGGGTGCAGTGGGTGAATACCGAAACCGGTGAACACGGTGCCATTCCCCTGCCGGGAATGAGAGACAGTGGCGCCAGCTTCGCGCTGTTACCCCTGGGGGAGAGCCGGCTGCTTGTGGCCACCACAGAGGGACTGTATGACCTCGATCTCATCGGCAGAACGGCCAGGCGAGCGGAAGGGTTAGGGCTGCCGGATCTGCACAATCACATGGCCTATAACCTGATCCCCGATGGTGAACAGGTCTGGATCGTGACCGATCGCTACCTGTTCCGGTGGTGGCCGGACAACCTAACCAGCGAGCGTTTTGAGGTCAATGGCAGTCCTTTGCTCGGGGTGCGTAACCTGGCTCGTGGGCCGGATGGACGGCTGTGGTTTGGCGGTGAAAACCTGCTGGCCTATCTGGAACAAGACGGCAGATTTAACGAAGTGCTGTCGGCGAGAACCGTAGACCAGCGCAAACACTCGGTCGGTTTTCTCGCCCCTCAGGATGACGGCAGTCTCTGGTTTGGCAGTTACGGCCGGGGTGTGTGGCTTTACGAGCCGCGCTGGAAGGCGTTTCGGCACCTGAGCGAGCAGTGGAACCTCGACTGCGACAACGCTTACTTTGGTGCCAGCATCGAGCAGCAGATGATGATTGGCTGCAGCAACCAACTGCTGGTGGTGGACCCTCACGCGCACTCGCTGTTTGGTCTCAGCATCTATGACGGACTCGCGCTGAACGACTTTAACGAGGGCGCCCTGTTTTACGACCCGGCGCTGGGGCTGATGTTGGGTGGCGTCAAAGGAATGATCACCGTGGATCCCAAAGAGTTGGTTCCGGTGTCCCGGCACGACCGTGCCATCATCGAATCCCTTGAGGTGCACTACCTCGATGGCCACCGACAGTTATGGCTGCAGCCGGAAGGCCGTCCCATCTCCATTGAACCGGATTACCAGCTGCTGGCATTGGAATTTGCCAGTAACCGGCAACTGGATCACACCCCAAAAGATTTCCGTTACCGGCTCAACTACAACGGCGCAACCGGAGAGCTGGTGGATTTTCCCCATCAGGGGCAATTGACCTTCAGTGGCCTGAAGCCGGGACGTTATGAGCTGGAACTGTTTGGCATCAGCCAGGGCGTGTGGTCACCGGTGCCAAGCCGGGTGACCTTTATCGTCAACCAGCATTGGTGGCAGAGCGAGCCGGTCAAGGCGCTGGCTGGCTCCGGGGTGGTGATTCTGCTGATGCTGGGCCTTTTGCAGCGACAGCGTCAGGTACAGCGGATCCGCCAGTTCAATACCGAATTGAGTCAGAGCCAGCAGCGTCTGCATCTGGCACTCAGTGCCGGCCGCTCGGACACCTGGGAGTGGGATAAGGCCAGCAACCGCTTCCGTCTGGACAACCATCAGCAGTGCCTGGGAGAAGATGGCTCCCCACGTCTGCTGGAGATGAACCAGCTGACGATCCACCCGGACGATCGCCTGCGGGTCTGGCGGGCCTGGCGCGAACACTATCTGGGTCTGTCTGAGCACTACGACGTCGAGTATCGACAGGCTGACCACCTGGGCCGCTGGCGCTGGATCTGGGCGGCGGGCAAAGCGGTAGACCGGGATGAGCGTAACGGCCAGGCTCGTCGCGTCGTGGGGATCTACACGGATATGACCGCGCACCGACGGCTGGAAGAGGAGCACGGTCTTTATGCCCAGGCGATTGAGAACACCGCTGAAGGGGTGGTGATTCTGGATAATCAGCTGCGGGTGCAGGGCTGCAACCCGGCGGCTGAGATGATTCTGGCAACGCCCCGAGCCCGACTGATGGGGGATCAATTCCATCGTTACTGGTATCAGGAGCAGGGTCCCCAGCTGAACACCCTGCTTGGGGAGCAATCGAGCTGGCAGGGTGAAGTGCTGCTGCAGGGCAGCAGCGGAGAGACCGTACCGGTATGGCTCAATATCAGCCCTATGGGGGACAACGCCCGTCATCTGGTGGCGCTGTTCTCCGATATTACCGAGCGCAAACGGGCCGAGACCGAACTTCGCCGGATGGCGGATTACGACCTGCTGACCGGCCTGCCCAACCGCAGTCAGTTCAATGCACGCCTGAACAGCATGATCGAATCCCGGGTGCACTCCGGCCAGCCCATGGCGCTGATGTTCCTGGATCTCGACCGCTTCAAGCACATCAATGATACCTATGGCCACTCCACCGGTGATGGCTTGCTGGTGCAGGCAGCCCAACGTCTGAAAGGCCTGATGGGGGACGATCAGCTGTTGTGCCGCTTTGGTGGCGACGAATTCATTGTGTTGATCAGCGACTGTCGCAGTCGCACCGAGCTGGAGCGGCTGGCACAGCGGATCCTCAGCGCCATCGCCGAGCCGTTCGAAGTGGATGGCCAGCTCTTTTACGTCTCGACCAGCGTGGGCATCGCCTGTTATCCGCAGGACGCAACCCAGCCGGAAACGCTTATCCGCCATGCCGATTTGGCGATGTATCACGCCAAGGAAGAGGGGCGGGGACGGTTCTGCTTCTTCACCCGTCAACGGGACGCCCAGGCCACCTACCAGCTGGAGTTGGAAAATGCGCTGCGCCAGGCTTTGGAGGCCGATCGACTGGAGCTGCATTACCAGCCTCAGGTGGATCTTGAGCGGGGCCGGGTGATCGGCGTTGAAGCGCTGTTGCGCTGGTTTGATGAAGACAACGGGCCGGTGCCCCCCGACACCTTTATCAGTCTGGCGGAATCCAGCGGCATCATCGTCAAGCTGGATCGCTGGGCCCTGCGCCAGGCCTGTCAGAGCTTTGTCCGGTGGGGGCTGGGCGCCGGGATCCGGTTGTCGGTGAACGTTTCCGCCAGTCACTTCCATCAGCCCGACTACGTGGACTTTGTTTCCCGGGTGCTGACGGAGACCGGACTGCCCGCCTCACAACTCTGCCTGGAGATCACCGAAGGGGTGCTGATGAAACGGGTCAGCCTCGCGCAAAGCCACCTGCATGCGCTGCGAACCCTTGGGGTAGCTGTGGCGGTGGATGACTTTGGCACCGGCTACTCGTCGCTGGCTTACCTCAGTCAGTTTGCGGTGGACTCCCTGAAGATCGATCGCTCTTTCGTGCACGATCTGCCCGGCAATCAGAGCAATGGTGCCATCACCCGAAGCATTCTGGATATGGGGCGGAACCTGGGCCTTCAGGTAGTGGCAGAAGGAGTGGAAACGCCAGCGCAGGAAGCGTTCCTGCGCCAGCAGGGTTGTGCCCGTATGCAGGGCTTCCGCTACGCCCGGCCGATGAATGCGGAAGCGTGCTGCCTCTGGCTGCAGGAGCGGGTTGAGCAGCAGGAGTGGGAATCGATCAGCTGAGGCTGTCCATCCAGGAGTCCGTCATCTGATCCAGGCTGTTGAGACGGTGATCGGCGATCACAAAGCGTGGGTCGTCACGATGGTGGGGGTCCGGGATGGCCAATACCGACATCCGTGCCGCTTTGGCCGCCAGGATGCCATTAAAGGAGTCCTCAATCGCCAGGCAATGTTCGGGGTTCACTGACAGTCCCTGCGCGGCATCCAGATAAACCTGGGGATGGGGTTTGCCGTAAGGCAGCGCTTCGGCAGAGCAGGTCACGGAAAAGGCGCCCGTCAGGCCGAGCCGGTTGAGTGTGGCGTCAATCAACAGCGAGGGAGAGGAGGTGGCCAGGCCAACCGCCCAGCCCCGGGCGTGAATGGCGGCAATGGATTGTTCAACACCAGGCAGCGGCGCACCCTGAGCGTCGATCAATGTCACTACCCGCTGAAGGATGGCGTCGGCAATCTGCTCCGGCGTCCGGCCGGACCAGGGGTGGCGCTGATACCAGTAAGCCACCACCTGATCGATGCGCAGCCCCTGGGTTTTCAGGGTGTCTTCAAACGACATGGGAACGCCCTGATCGGTCAGAATCTCCAACTCTGCCTGCTGCCAAAAGGGTTCGGAATCCACAAGGACACCGTCCATATCAAAAATTACTGCTTGGATTTCGTGGCTCACGGCGCGTATCATCCTCCGAATTGAACGTCATTCAATACTATAGGGCCGATTTGGCCTACACATTCCATCGAATCGGGTCGATTTGTCACTACACTGTACCTTTTGGCCCGTTATCGTTGGAACTGTCTGTTTGGGAGAGCTTTATGAAGCGTGCAAGAAATGTTGTGCTGCTGTCGCTGGCTGGTCTGCTTACTGCCTGTGGCGGTAGCGGTGATAACGCCCCGGCGACCGGAACCCTGAATCTGGGCATCACAGATGGCCCGGTCAACTACGCCGACGACGTCGTGATTGTACTGAGCCATGTAGTGCTGGTGCCGGAGTCCGGCGGCGACCCGATCGTGTTCGATTACCTGCAGGATGAAGGCGAAGAGCGCAGTATTGATCTGCTGGAAGTGCAGGGCGCCAAAGCTGAGTGGGTAGTCACCGAGCGTGAACTGCCGGTCGGCAACTACGACGTGTGCGCCTACATCATTCAGGGCGATGGCACTGAGTCCACCTCCCACGTCAATATCGACGGCGGCACCTTCAGCCTGTCCACCCCTTCCGGTGGTTCCTGTCAGGGCTTTAAGCCGGACACCGGCGATCAGAAGCCGGCACGCCTGAAGTTCAATCGCGAATCCACCGTGACCGTGAACACCGGCATCAACCAGTTCGTGATCGACTTTGAACTGAGCAAAGGCCTGGTGGACAACCGTCATGCCAACGGCAATCAGACGGACTTTAAGATCAAGCCCAACGCCGTCACTCTGGTGAATGCCGGTGGCGCAGGCATCATCCGTGGCACTCTGTCCGACACCCAGTTTGGCGCTTGTGAAGGCGACTTCAGCAGCCTGCTGGGGGCCACTGAGTTCCGTCACGCCGCCTACCTGTATGCGGACAGCCGCGATCGCACCACCATGGGCGACATCGCCGGTGAAGAGGGCTTCCCCACTGACAGCCCGCTGGTTGAGCCGGTGGCGGTTGCCCCCATCAACGAAGTGGAAGTGGAGCAGGAAGACGGCAGCACCGCGACCGAGCTGAAGTATGAGTTTGGCTTTGTCGGTGAAGGCATCTACTCCATTGGTTACACCTGTGTGGCCAATGCCGACCAGCCGGATACCCATGAAACCGATGCTGACGGCTTTGCCATCTACCAGCACTACACGCCGGTTGAGGTGAAAGCCGACGAAGAGACCATCCAGGACCTGGATCCGATCCTCTGACTCGGATTGTCTCAATCTGAAAAAACGGCGACCTTTGGGTCGCCGTTTTTGTTTACCGCAGCAGGCTTTGCTGGTTTTCTCGCCCATTCCTTACGACTTTGGTGTAAATCGCCACCGACTTTGACTTGGATCCGCGCAGGCCGATTCAAAAGCGTGCGCAAGATCGCTATACTGCGGGCACCCAAGGTGTGGCGGCGGTCACAGAAGCGCGCCAAAATGCCACATCCGTTCACAGGACGTGCAGCTTTATGTGAGCCTGCCAGGAAGAGAGGAAGTGAGCCGTGTTAGAAGCCTATCGTGAACACGTCGCAGAACGTGCTGCCCAGGGAGTGGTGCCGAAGCCACTGGATGCCCAACAGACCAGCGAACTGGTTGAGCTGCTGAAGAATCCCCCCGCCGGTGAAGAAGAAACCCTGATTGACCTGTTGGAAAACCGCATCCCGCCGGGCGTGGATGAGGCGGCCTACGTGAAAGCCAGCTTCCTGGCTGCCATCACGACGGGCGAAACCAGCAGCCCGCTGGTGTCCGCAGAGCGTGCCACCGAACTGCTGGGCACCATGCAGGGCGGTTACAACATTGAGCCGCTGATCAAGCAGCTGGGCAATGACACTCTGGCGCCGCTGGCGGCCAAGGCGCTGTCCCACACCCTGCTGATGTTTGATGCCTTCCACGATGTGGTGGAACTGGCCAAAGGCGGTAACGCGCACGCCAAGCAGGTGCTCCAGTCCTGGGCCGACGCGGAGTGGTTTACCTCCCGTCCCAAGCTGGCGGACTCCATCACCCTGACCGTATTCAAGGTGCCGGGTGAAACCAACACTGATGACCTGTCTCCGGCCCCGGATGCCTGGTCCCGCCCTGATATCCCGCTGCACGCTCTGGCGATGCTGAAGTCTGCCCGCGAAGGCATCACTCCGGATGAGCCGGGCACCGTTGGCCCGATCACCACCATCGACAGCCTGAAAGAGAAAGGCCACCCGCTGGTTTACGTTGGTGACGTAGTGGGCACCGGTTCTTCCCGTAAGTCCGCCACCAACTCGGTGCTGTGGTTTATGGGTGATGACCTGCCGGGCGTGCCGAACAAGCGCGGCGGTGGTTTCTGCTTCGGCGGCAAGATCGCCCCGATCTTCTTCAACACCATGGAAGACGCCGGTGCACTGCCGATCGAAATGCCGGTGGACAAGATGGCCATGGGCGACGTGATCACCGTATTCCCTTACGAGGGCGTGGTGAAGAACCAGGCCGGTGAGGTGATCTCCGAGTTCGCGCTGAAAACCGATGTGCTGCTGGACGAAGTGCGTGCCGGTGGCCGTATCCCGCTGATCATCGGCCGCGGCCTGACCGACAAAGCCCGTGAGGCTCTGGGTCTGGCACCGTCTGAAGTGTTCCGTCGTCCGCAGGACGTGGCTGACACCGGCAAAGGCTTTACCCTGGCCCAGAAGATGGTGGGCAAAGCCTGTGGCGTTGAGGGCGTTCGCCCGGGCCAATACTGTGAGCCGAAGATGACCACCGTGGGTTCTCAGGACACCACCGGCCCGATGACCCGTGATGAGCTGAAAGATCTGGCCTGTCTGGGCTTCTCTGCCGACCTGACCATGCAGTCTTTCTGTCATACTGCCGCGTATCCCAAGCCGGTGGACGTGAACACCCACGCCACTCTGCCTGACTTCATCATGAACCGCGGCGGTGTGTCCCTGCGTCCGGGTGACGGCGTGATTCACTCCTGGCTGAACCGTATGCTGCTGCCGGATACCGTGGGTACTGGTGGTGACTCTCACACCCGTTTCCCGCTGGGCATCTCCTTCCCGGCTGGTTCCGGTCTGGTGGCCTTTGCGGCTGCCACGGGCGTTATGCCGCTGGATATGCCTGAGTCTGTGCTGGTTCGCTTTAAGGGCGAGATGCAGCCTGGTATCACGCTGCGTGACCTGGTGCATGCCATCCCGTACTACGCGATTCAGCAGGGCCTGCTGACCGTCGAGAAGCAGGGCAAGAAGAACATCTTCTCCGGCCGGGTTCTGGAGATTGAAGGTCTCGAGAGCCTCACCGTAGAGCAGGCGTTTGAGCTGTCCGATGCCTCTGCTGAGCGTTCCGCTGCTGGCTGTACCATCAAGCTGGGCGAAGACTCCATCGCCGAGTACCTGCAATCCAACATCGTCATGCTCAAGTGGATGATCGCCGAAGGCTATGGCGACCGTCGTACCATTGAGCGCCGCATCAAGGCGATGGAAGCCTGGCTGGCCCAACCGGATCTGATGGAAGCCGATGCCGATGCCGAGTACAACGCGGTGATCGAGATCGATCTGGCCGACATCAAAGAGCCGATCCTGTGCGCGCCGAACGACCCGGATGACGCCCGTCTGCTGTCCGAGGTTCAGGGTGACAGCATCGACGAAGTGTTTATCGGCTCCTGCATGACCAACATCGGCCACTTCCGTGCCGCCGGTAAACTGCTGGATAAGCACAAGGGTGCCCTGCCGACTCGTCTGTGGGTTGCTCCGCCGACCAAGATGGATCAGCAGCAACTGATCGACGAAGGCTACTACGGCATCTACGGCCGTGTCGGTGCCCGCACCGAGTTGCCTGGCTGCTCCCTGTGTATGGGTAACCAGGCACGGGTGGCCGATGGCGCTTCCGTGGTGTCCACCTCCACCCGTAACTTCCCGAACCGTCTGGGTACCGGTGCTAACGTTTACCTGGCCTCTGCTGAGCTGGCCGCGGTGGCGTCCATCATCGGCAAGTTACCCACCGTTGAGGAGTACCTGGAGTACGCCAAGACCATCGATGCCCAGGCCGCGGACACCTACCGCTACCTGAACTTCCATCAGATGGAGCAGTACACCAAGCCCGCAGGGGACGTGATTCTGCAGCAGCCGGCTTAAGGCGCACCAACAAAAACGCCCCGCAATCGCGGGGCGTTTTTTTGTGGCCAAAGCCGACACGGATGATGCAGCGTGTTACGGCTTCGGACGGGGATCAGCTGGCTTCGCTATGGCGCTGAAACAGCGCTTCCAGCAGGCGATCCTCGAAGCCGAATCGTTCTTCCATCTTCTGGCCCAGGTGCGACAGGTCCTGGTCCAGCTCCATCATGATGTCATCGCTGACACCGTTGGTGTACTTATCGTTGAAGTCCAATGCGGCATCAGTACTGCCGGCGATCTTCGGAAACAGCGTCTGAGCCAGGGTCTTGGATTGTTCGCCGTTTTTCTCGCAGGCGGAAACCACCTGGTCATACACTTCGAAATGCCCTTCAGAAACGTAGTCCACCAGCAGATTACAGAATTGCTGGATGTGGGCCTCTTCAGGTAATTCACCCTTGTTGCCTTCGTAGGGGGGCAGTCCTGCCAGCTGGCAGTAGTGGATCAGTAATTGGCGACGGCTCTCCAGCCAATGGTCTATCAGCGTACTGGAGCCTCCCCAGGCATCCACAGCCCTTTCTAACTTTGTCAGCATGGCACCATCCTCTTGCAAGCCAACCCGATGTCGGTACTTCTCAATTTAAGTAAGGGATGGGGCGCTGATCAACGGTTTTTTAACCCGAAGTGGAGGATTTAACTAAAAGGCTGGGCGTCAGGAAATAAAAAACCCTGTCGCCGAGGCGACAGGGCATAAGATTGGGTGTTGCGGGCTCACTTGCATGAGCTTCTTACTTCGTTTTGCTAGCGCGGTATTGTTATACCAAAGGCGAATAGGGAGTGCAAATATTTACCATTAACGCCCCTCAGGCGAGCATTCACCCAATTTGTGGGACGGCTCACGCTCACCTCGTATCAATCTTCAGGCGCGGTGCTACAATGGCCAGAATTTTGTTGCGTATTGATGCCTAAGGGATGAACTAGATGTCAGAACTGAAAAACGATCGTTACCTGCGGGCCCTGTTGCGCCAACCGGTTGATGTGACTCCGGTTTGGATGATGCGTCAGGCCGGCCGTTACCTCCCGGAGTACCGTGCCACCCGCGCCGAAGCCGGCGACTTTATGAGCCTGTGTAAGAATCCTGAACTGGCCTGTGAAGTCACGCTCCAGCCGCTTCGCCGCTTCCCGCTCGACGCCGCCATTCTCTTCTCCGACATTCTCACCATTCCTGATGCCATGGGCCTGGGTCTCTACTTCGAGACCGGTGAAGGTCCGCGCTTCCAGACTCTGGCTGACAACAAAGCCACCATCGAAAACCTGCCGATCCCGGATCCGGAGCAGGAGCTGCGTTACGTGATGGACGCCGTTCGTACCATCCGTCGCGAGCTGAAAGGTGAAGTGCCGCTGATCGGTTTCTCCGGCAGCCCCTGGACTCTGGCCACCTACATGGTTGAAGGCGGCAGCTCCAAGGACTTCGCCAAGATCAAGAAAATGGCGTTTGCTGAGCCGGCCACCCTGCACATGCTGCTGGATAAGCTGGCGGACTCCGTCATTCTGTACCTGAACGCTCAGATCAAAGCGGGCGCTCAGGCGGTGCAGATCTTCGATACCTGGGGTGGCGCACTGTCCGGCCCGGCTTACCGTGAGTTCTCTCTGCGTTACATGCACAAGATCGTCGACGGCCTGATCCGTGACCACGATGGCCACAAAGTGCCGGTGGTACTGTTCACCAAAGGTGGCGGTCAGTGGCTGGAAGACATTGCGGCCACCGGCTGTGATGCAGTGGGCCTGGACTGGACCGTAGACGTAAAAGCCGCTCGTGCCCGCGTTGGCGACAAAGTGGCTCTGCAGGGCAACATGGACCCGTCCATGCTGTACGCGCCGGTCCCGCGCATCGAAGAAGAAGTCGAGCGCATCCTGGGTGAGTTTGGCCACGGTGATGGTCACGTATTCAACCTGGGTCACGGCATCCACCAGCACGCCGATCCGGAGCACGCTGGCGCCTTTATCCATGCCGTACACGAGCTGTCCCGCAAGTACCACAAGTAAGGCGGCGAACACGCTAAAAAAAGCACCCTTCGGGGTGCTTTTTTTTGATCCGGGATCTGGTTTGGCGGTCGGGCTGAGGCTACAATTGCAAACATAAGTCCAATAACCAAACAAATGTTATGACGGAGCGAGAGCAGCAGATCCTCGATCTGATCCGCCAGGATCCCCTTATCCCTCAGCAGGTGCTGGCGGATAAGCTGGGCATCAGCCGCAGTGCCATTGCCGGGCACATCATGCACCTGACCCAAAAAGGCCACATCCAGGGCAAGGGCTACATCCTGGCACCGGAGCGTTACGCGCTGGTGCTGGGGGGCGCCAACATGGACCTCTGTGGCGTGGCCGATCGACCGCTGGTGGATGGTGACTCCACGCCGGGCAGTCTGACCGCCAGTGCGGGTGGCGTGGGTCGCAATATCGCCGATAATCTCGCCCGTCTGGGCAGCCGCGTGGAGTTCATCTCCGCCCTGGGTGAAGACCGCTGGGCCGAGCAGTTGATTGAATCCTGCCGGATGGCTGGCGTCGGCACTGAGCACTGCCTGAAGATCCCGGGCGCCACCACCTCAAGCTACCTGTCACTGCATGACAGTGACGGCGAGATGCGTCTGGCCCTCAACGACATGAGCCTGATTGAGCGTCTGGACGCGGAGCAGATGGAGCGCCGTCGCGGCCCCATCGACCGTGCTGCCGTGCTGGTGCTGGACGCCAACCTGTCTGAAAGTGCCCTGGAAGCCCTGTTTGCCCGCCCGCTGGATGCCCCGGTGCTGGTGGATCCGGTTTCCCGTGCCAAGGCACACAAGCTCAAGCCGTTCCTTGGTCAGATTGACACCCTGAAGCCCAACGCACTGGAAGCCGAGCTGCTCTCCGGGCAGTCCCTCGACAGCGAAGCGGATCTGCCCCGGGTTGCCGAAGCCCTGCATGAATTGGGCGTGAATCGTGTGCTGCTGAGTCTGGGCAGCCGAGGCGCTTACGCTTCCGAGGCCGGCGTTGGCATTCGCTATGAGCCTTCCGCCACCGAAGTGGTCAATGTGACCGGTGCCGGCGATGCGCTGATGGCCGGTCTGGCCCATGGCCGTCTGGCCGGTTGGTCCTTTACCGATACCGTACCTTTTGCTCTGGCCGCTGCCCGTCTGGCGCTGGCGACCCGAACCACCATTAATTCCACTATGTCCGAAGCGGCCGTTCGCCGCCTGATGGAGAAGACCCCATGCTAGAGAAGTACCTGGATATCCACCCGGAAGTTGCCGAAGCCATTGCCAATAACCGTCCGGTGGTGGCTCTGGAGTCCACCATCATCTCCCACGGTATGCCCTATCCGCAGAACGTGGAAACCGCGCTTAAGGTTGAGCAGACCGTACGTGACGCCGGTGCTATCCCGGCCACCATCGCCATCATCAAGGGCCGCCTGACCGTCGGTCTGACTGAAGAGCAGGTGGAGTTCCTGGGCAAAGAAGGCCTGTCTGTGACCAAGGCCTCCCGTCGTGACATCCCGTTCATCGTCGCGGCCGGTAAAACCGGTGCCACTACCGTAGCGTCCACCATGATTCTGGCGGCAATGGCGGGCATCAAGGTGTTTGCTACCGGCGGTATCGGTGGGGTTCACCGTGGCGCTCAGCAAACTTTCGATGTCTCTGCTGACCTGCAGGAGCTGGCCAACACTGATGTGGCCGTTATCTGTGCCGGCGCCAAGTCCATTCTGGATCTGGGCCTGACCCGCGAGTACCTGGAAACCTTCGGCGTGCCGGTTGTGGGCTACCAGACCGACAGCCTGCCGGCGTTCTATACCCGTGAGAGCGACTTCGACATCGATTACCGCCTGGACAGCAGCGACGCCATTGCCACGGCGCTGAACGCCAAGTGGGGCATGGGCCTGAAGGGCGGCGTGGTCATCGCTAACCCGATCCCGGAGCAGTACGCCATGCCGAAATCCCAAATTGACGCGGCCATCGAGCAGGCGCTGGCGGAAGCGGAAGAGCAGGGTGTGGGCGGTAAGGAATCCACACCGTTCCTGCTGGCTCGTGTGTGTGAACTGACTGGCGGCAACAGCCTGGATTCCAACATCCAGCTGGTACTGAATAACGCCCGACTGGCGTCCGCGATTGCCCGCGACCTGTGCGCTGGCTAAGCCTCCGACGTCAGTCACCGAAAGCCGCCGAAAGGCGGCTTTTTTGTGCCCGCTATTCCAGCAGGGCGCGAATACGGCGCTGCAGCTCCGGCACCACCTCGGCTTCAAACCAGGGGTGACGTTTCAGCCAGAGCGTGTTGCGTGGTGAGGGGTGAGGCAGGGGCAGGCGTTCCGGCCCGAAATCGGCCCAGCGGGCGACAGTTTCCGTCAGGCTGGTGAAGCCTTCCAGGTAGTGTTTCTGAGCGTACTGGCCGATGAAAAGTGTCAGGGCCAGATTGGGCATCTGCGCCAGTAACCGGGGATGCCACAACGGTGCGCAACGTTTGTCTGGCGGATTGTCACCGCTGCGCCCGCGGCCGGGGTAGCACAGCCCCATCGGCACGATGGCGATCCTGGTGGAATCGTAAAACCGATCGCGGGAGAGGTTCATCCATTGGCGCAGTCGGTCGCCGCTGGGGTCATTCCAGGGCATGCCGGTTTGATGCACTTTCAGCCCCGGCGCCTGGCCGATGATCAGAATGCGCGCCTCGCGGCTCATCTGAACGACGGGGTTGGGGTCGAGCACATCCTGGCACTGGCGGCATGCGCGAACTTCGTGAAGCAGATCACGGGTTAAGCTATCCGATGCCGGATTATGAGCTGTGGTCACGGGCGTTGCCCGAACTTTCGCGAAAAATCCTCAAGATTCATTTTCTTCATGCCGTTAATTAGGTAAGTTCAAATCTCTTTGCCTGAGACCCAGAGCCAGGATCTGCGCCCCAGATGAAACTCTCTCGTCGATTATTACTGCTCTTGTTGGGTCTGGCCATCCCCCTGATTCTTATCGCCACCGGTGCCGCCTACTGGTTGATCAAAGACGGCTTTGTTGCCCATCAACAGCGTGCGCAGGCGTCTGCCCGTGCCCATCTGCAGATGGATGTGGAGCAGTGGCTGGCGGCCAATCGTCGCGAGCTCTCGGCACTGCGCAGTGCGGTCGAGAGCGAACAGCCTGAAGTGGTGGCGTTCCTGCTCAATCAGGCCCGTTTAAACGGCCAAATCCCGCTGGTGATGAACCATCACGGTGAACTGCGAGTCCTGCAAAGTGGCACTGCCCCGGTGGATGGCAACAGCGAAGCGATGCGCAGTCTGCTCGATCCCATCCTCTCCACCGGCAGTTTCCAGTTTGAGCGCAGCGGCTTTGTGCAGCTGCAGAACCAGGTTTTTGGACTGGTGGCCTTGCCCCTTAATCATCGCAACTGGCGGGGCCTGGTTGGGATCGAGGCGTTCGACCAGGAAAAACTGGATAATCTGAGTTACCGACACGCCGGTGTGCATGCCGTCACCCTGATCGAGGCCAGCGAAGACAGTCCATTGGCGCTGCCCCGATTTGCCGGGCCATCGGTTACGCTGCTGCCGCAGTTCGATGTCACCGAAGGGCAGATCCGAACGGCGCAGATTGGCCGTGTGATTTCGGTGCTGACTCTGGTGTTAGTGCTGTTGGCGATCACCTTCCTGTTTACCTTCCGGCGCACGGTGCTTGGGCCTCTGGATGGCATGAAGCGGCGCATTGAGCAGGCGATGCATCAGAGCAAAGCCAGTCGGCCACTGCCCGAGTCCGGCAAGGATGAACTGGCGGAGATCAGCGCGTTGTGCAACGAGATATTTGCCCAGCGCCATCATCAGCGTCAGCAACTGGTGACGCTGCTGCGGGCCGTCAATGACGCGGTGGTGATGGTGGATCCTCATGCCCGTATCGAACTGGTCAACACCGAAGCGGAGCGTTTGCTGGCGGTGGACCACGGCCCGGTTCGTCAATGCGCGCTGGTGAGCCTGGTACCAGGGCCGGCCGGGCAGGAGCTGCATGCCGCGCTGAAAGAGCTGCTTTGTTCCGGCCGCATCAGCCTCGAAGGGCGGGTCCGGCTTCGCCAGGGTGAGCAGGAGCGGCAGGTCGCCTACCACGCTGCCCGAACGCTGGATAAGGAAGGCAACACCCTGGGCGCCATTCTGGTGCTGAAAGACATCACCCGCGCTGAGCTGATGAAGCGGGAGCTGGTGCAGAAGTCCCAGCGCGACCACATTACCGGCATCTACAACCGACAAACCTTTGAGCAGCATCTTGAAGGGCTGGGCGAGCATCCCGGCCAGCATGCGGTCTGCTACATGGACCTCAACCGTTTTAAGCTGATCAATGACAGCTGTGGCCATGAAGCCGGGGATCGCATGCTTCGGGATGTGGCTCAGGAGATGATCCGCAGCATCCGCCCCGGCGACATGCTGGCCCGCATTGGTGGTGATGAGTTTGGCCTCATCATGAAAGACACCTCGGCACTGGAAGCGGCCCGGGTACTGAAACAGATGATGGAGCGGGTTGAGGGGATCACACTTTACTGGGACAGCGGCAGCTACCGGGTAGGCGTCAGCATCGGCGTGGCCTTCCAGCGCGGCGATGAACAGCGTCCCCGAGAGGTGTTTAAGGATGCGGAGATCGCCTGTCACGCCAATAAGGGCAAAGGCGGCGAGAGTCAGATCCATTTCTTTGACTCCCTTGATCAGGACCTGGCTCACCAGCGCAATGCGCCCCATTGGGCGATGAAGATCAATGAAGCGATCGTCAACGACGATCTGGTGCTGTTCTACCAGCCCATCGAGCCGGTCCATGCCAGTCAGCAGCGACGCAAGTGCGAAGTGCTGCTTCGGATCCGGGAAGATGGCGGCCGCATTCTGGCACCGGGCCAGTTTATTGCGGCGGCAGAGCGCTTCAACCTGATGCCCGCGGTGGACAAAGCGGTCATCCGCAAAACCTTCGAGTGGATGGCCCGTAACAGCCACCTATGGAACAGCCAGGTGCTGTCCATCAACCTCTCCGGCACCACGCTCTCGTCTGGCAATCTGGTGGGATACATCGATGAGATGTGCGCCCTTTACCGGGTGCCGCCTGAGACCATCTGTTTTGAAGTGACCGAAACCGCCGCCATCGCTAACGAAAATCGCGCCCTGGAGATCCTCCATGCCCTGCGCCGCCGCGGTTTTGCCTTCGCGCTGGATGACTTCGGTTCCGGTTTCGCGTCCTACGGCTACCTGCGTCAGCTGCCGGTGGATTACGTCAAGATTGACGGCTGCTTCGTGCGTAATCTGGCCAGCAATGCCAAGGATTACGCCATCGTTAAATCGATTCACGACGTGTGCCGGGTGATGGGCATCGAGACCGTGGCAGAGTTTGTGGAAGATCAGGAAACCTTGTCCCGCTTGCGGGCCATCGGCGTGAACTATGCCCAGGGCTACGGCATTGGCCGGCCCAAGGATCTGGAAACCTACCAGCCCATCCCCCTTGAGGATGGCGCCAAAGCCTGACAACAAGGCCTGCGCAGGACGCGCTTCGATAAGGCATCAAGGAGAGAAGCATGAAAGATGAGGTGGTGCTGCTGACCGGCGCCTCAGAAGGGATCGGTCGCGCGCTGGCACAGCAACTCAGCGCCCGGGGGGCCCGATTGATGCTGGTGGCCCGCAATGCCGAACGGCTGCAAAGCCTGGTGGCCTCGCTGCCCGGCGAGGCGGAAGCCTATCCGCTGGACCTGACCGAACTGGCGCGCCTGCCGGAACTGATTCACGCCACGCTGGAACGCTATGGCCGCATCGACCGGCTGATCCTCAATGCCGGCATCACCATGTGGAGCACGGTCGAGGATCTGACCGATCTCTCCGTGCTTGAGCGGGTGATGACGGTGAATTATCTGGCCACGGCCCATCTGGCCCATGCAGCGCTGCCGGCGCTGAAGCAGAGTCGGGGGCACATTGCCGTGGTCTCCTCCCTCACCGGCCTGACCGGGGTGCCCACCCGCAGCGGCTACTGCGCCTCCAAACACGCGGTCATGGGTTTCTTTGATGCCTTGCGCATTGAACTGCGTGGCAGCGGTGTCGACGTCACCATGCTGTGCCCGGACTTCGTCGTCACTCAGACCCACAAACGCGCCATGGGGGCCGACGGCCAGCCGTTGGGCGACACCCCGATGCAGGAAAGCAAACTGATGACCGCCGATGAGTGCGCCGCCCGGATGATCAAAGCGATCGAAAAGCGTCAGCGGCTCTGGCTTGGGTCGTTCAGGGGGCGGCTGGGGCGCTGGCTTAAACTGCTGGCGCCGGGTCTGATTGACGGGATTGCGGCCCGGGCGATTGCCCGCCGCCACTGAGGGCTTCCCAGCGTCGTATGGCATCCGCGCCGGCCGCCAGGCCCAGCTCGTAACCCTGCTCCAGCGGAGCGGCATCCCGGGTCAGGCGCTTAAGCTGGAACGATTCCGGCGGGCACACTTCCACAACTTCGACGCCTGGCGGTGGCTGGCGGATTAAGGCCAGCGCCTCGTTGTAACGCCGGGCCCGACTCAGCATGGCATCAGTCACGCCCGGTGTCGCCCGCAGCAGATGACGCTGCAGCGCCGGGAAACGTCCGTCGGACTTGCGGTAACCGGCCGGGCGGCTGCGCAGAACCATAATCTGGCGGGCACCACGGCGGATCGCTTCGGCCACCGGCAGGGCATCCGCCACACCGCCATCCACATAGGTGGCGCCATTCAGCGTTACCCCTTTGCGGTAGAGCAGGGGCAGGGCGCTGCTGGCTTTCATGGTTTCGGCCAGCGCCTCCACATCCGGGGTGTGGTACTCCGCCTGGCCGTTATCCTGCCGGGTCACGGTCAGGAAGAAGGGGCGCGGGTCGGCGGCCAGCACCGCTTTGTCGATCCCCAGCTCATCGAGGGTGATCCGCCACATCCAGTCCAGATCCATCAGGTCGCCTCCCAGCAGGAAACGGCCCGGCGTCAGAAACGCCGGACGGCAGCTGTAGTCGGTGTAGATCTTGCGGTTCCGGCCCGGCATTCTGGCCAGGTAAGCCGCCAGATTTGAGGCCCCGGCAGAGACGCCCCAGAAGCTGTCGAAAGGGGTGTAATCCTCAGCCAAGAAGTGGTCCAGTACTCCGCAGGAGAACACCCCCCGCATGGCACCGCCTTCCACCACCAAAGCCCGTGGGCCGATCCGTTCCATCCTTGCGATCCTCTGATTCTCTGTGACGCTGTGCGTCCGCTTGCTGAGTGGCATCATACGGCGCATCTGCGGCTGAGGCGAGTGCGTCCCGGGGCTAAACCCACACCCCAAATGCGGTTAAAAAACCACCATCGCCACGGACGCGCTAAGCTGCTACAATCCGCGGCCCCTGTTCATACCGTGCAGGTGATCTGAGGTAAGCATGATCCCGACTCCTGAAACTAAGCTGTTCGACTACCCCAAGTTCTGGGCTGAATGCCTGGGCCCGGCGCCGTTCCTGCCCACCACCCGTGCAGAGATGGACCTGTTGGGCTGGGACAGCTGCGACATCATTCTGGTTACTGGCGACGCTTACGTGGATCACCCCAGCTTTGGTATGGCGGTGATTGGCCGCATGCTGGAATCCCAGGGATTCCGGGTGGGGATCATTGACCAGCCGGACTGGCAGTCCAAAAACGCCTTTATGGCGTTGGGCAAGCCGAACCTGTTTTTCGGGGTGACGGCGGGCAACATGGACTCGATGATCAACCACTACACCGCCGATCGCCGTTTGCGTCACGATGACGCGTACACGCCGGACAACGTCCACGGCCTGCGTCCGGACCGGGCCACCGTGGTCTACACCCAGCGTTGTAAAGAAGCCTATAAAGAGGTGCCGGTGATTCTTGGCGGCATCGAGGCGAGTTTGCGTCGGATCGCCCATTACGATTATTGGTCCGATAAGGTGCGCCGCAGCGTGCTGTTTGATGCCAAGGCGGACATGCTGATCTTTGGTAACGCCGAGCGCCCGCTGGTGGAGGTGGCCCATCGACTGTCCCAGGGCGGCGACATCAAAGCCATGCACGACATCCGTGGTACCGCCTTCCTGCTGCGTGAAGCGCTGCCGGGATGGAACGGTGTGGACTCCCGCACCCTGGACACCCCCGGTAAGATCGACCCGATCCCGAACCCCTACGGCGCTGACGACATGGGTTGTGAGCTGGGCTCCAAGTTTGAGGACGCCCCGGCCCAGCAGGACGCCAAGCCGGTGGTGATGCAGCCGGCGGGGGCCGGCCGCAAGCTGAAGCCGTGGGAGAAGCAGTACATCCTGCTGCCGGATTACGATCAGGTTCGCGCTGACAAGGTGCTGTACGCGCACACGTCGCGCCTGTTCCATCTGGAAACCAACCCGGGTTGTGCCCGCGCGCTGATGCAGCGTCATGGCGACCGCTATGTCTGGATCAACCCGCCGGCGATCCCGCTGGAAACCGACGAGATGGATGGCGTGTTTGCGCTGCCCTACGCCCGGGTGCCGCATCCCAAGTACGACGGTAAGAAGATCCCCGCGTACGACATGATCAAAACCTCCATCAACATCATGCGGGGCTGTTTTGGTGGCTGCTCTTTCTGCTCTATTACCGAGCACGAAGGCCGCATCATTCAGAGCCGCAGCCAGGAGTCGATCCTGGACGAAATTGAGCAGATCAAAGAGAAAGTGCCGGGCTTTACCGGGGTGATCTCGGATCTGGGCGGCCCCACCGCCAACATGTACAAGCTGCGCTGTAAGAGTCCGAAAGCGGAAGCGACCTGTCGTCGCCTCTCCTGCATCTACCCGGATATCTGCGGCCATATGGACACCGACCACACTCCGACCATTGATCTTTACCGGGCGGCCCGTGCCATCCCGGGCATCAAGCGGATCTTTGTGGCCTCCGGGGTGCGTTACGACCTGGCGGTGGAAGATCCCCGCTATGTGAAGGAGCTGGTTCAGCACCACGTTGGCGGCTACCTGAAGATCGCACCGGAACACACGGAGGAGGGCCCGCTCTCCATCATGATGAAGCCGGGCATGGGCAGCTACTACCGCTTTAAGGAGATGTTTGATCGCTTCTCCAAAGAGGCGGGCAAGGAGCAGTACCTGATCCCCTACTTTATCTCTGCCCACCCCGGTGCCAGCGACGAAGACATGGTGAATCTGGCGATGTGGCTGAAGAAGAACAAGTTCCGCCTGGATCAGGTGCAGAACTTCTATCCATCACCGCTGGCCAACGCCACCACCGTGTGGCACACCGGGAAAAATTCCCTGCGTAAAGTGACTCACGACAGTGAGGATGTGCCGGTGGCCAAAGGCGGCCGTCAGCGTCGTCTGCACAAAGCGCTGTTGCGTTATCACGACACCGACAACTGGCCGCTCATCCGTGAGGGGCTGCGCAACATCGGTATGGCGCACCTGATCGGCCCGGGGCCGGATTGCCTGGTACCGCCGGAGGGGCGTCGTCCCGCCCATCGTGGTGGCCGCAGTCAGCCAGCACTGACCAAGCACACCGGGCAGGATCAATTTAAGCTGCCGGGTAAGATTAAGCCGAAGGGCAAAGGCGGCGACAGCGGCGGCAAAGCCAAGCCTCAGGGCGGCGGTAAGCCCCAGGGTTCCGGAAAGCCGGGTGGTAAGCCAGGCACCCGGGCGTCGGGCAAACCGTCCGGAAAGTCTCAGGGGGCCGGTCGCGGCGGTAAGCCACAGGGCACCGCTGCCCGAAAAGGGCCGAAACGCAAATAAGCCAATAAAAAACGGGACGCTGAGCGTCCCGTTTTTTGTTGGTGGTGGCGTCAGACTTTGACCACCGCTTCCCCTTGTACGCAGGGTTCGCCCCTGCCATTCAGCACTTCTGTGGTCAGGGTGACGATGGGCTTGTCATCCCTCACCTGGGCGACGGTCACGCGGGCGGTGACCTCTTCCCCCACCAGAACCGGGCGGACAAACTTCAGCGTCTGCCCCAGGTAGATGGTGCCCTGGCCCGGAAGGTGCTGCCCCAGCAGCGCGGAAAGCAGGCTGGAAAGCAGGATGCCATGCACAATGGGCGCACCGAAGGGCGTCTGGGCGGCAAACTCGGCATCCAGATGGATCGGGTTGCGATCTTCCGAGAGGGCCGCAAAGGCGGCCACCTCTTCCGGCCCGAAACGCTTGGTTATCTGGGCGCTTTGTCCGGGTTGCAGGCTCATGAGCCCCCCTCATCAAAGGTGGGGTTCAGGCGCACCTGCACATAATCGCCCGGAGCCGGGCCTATCGGATCGTTGATCTGGCGGGCAGGGATCGCTTCGGAGCCTGGCCGTGCGGCCAGCCAGTCCATCCAGTGCGGCCACCAGGAGCCTTCCTGATGGGCTGCCTGCTCCATCCAGGCCTCCGGCTGATCCGCCAGCCCGCCGACATAGTGGCCGTATTTGCCACCAGGGGGATTGATGATGCCGGCGATGTGTCCGGATTCGCCGAGGACAAAGGTGGGCTCCCCGCCAAGCCGTTGCAGGCCCAGGTAGGTGCCCTGCCACAGCGCGATATGGTCATCCACGGTGGAGACGAAGTAGCTGGGGACGGTGATCTTCTTCAGATCGATTTTGGTGCCCCGCACCGAGTATTCGCCCGCCTCGATCAGACGGTTTTCCAGGTAGAACTTTCTGAGCATGGTGGAATGGGTGGGGCCGGCCACATTGGTGCTGTCGCAGTTCCAGTGCAGCAGGTCGAAGGCCATCGGGCTCTGCCCTTTGAGATAGCCGTCGATGTAGTAGTTCCAATAAAGGTTGTTCTCCCGCAACATCGAGAAAGTGACGGCCAGCTGGCGTCCGTCCATCAGGCCGTTCTCGGCGTTCTGCGCTTCCAGGGCGCTGACGATCTCGTCGTTGATAAAGGCCCCGAGCTCACCCGGCTGACTGAAGTCCAGAATGGTGGTGAAGAAGGTGGCGGATTTGACCCGTTGCTTCATTCGGCGCCCGGCCATATAGGCCATGGTGCAGGCCAGCAACGTGCCACCTATGCAGTAGCCGGCCGCATTGACCTCGCGCTCGCCGGTGGCGGCTTCCACCGCTTCCAGGGCGGCCAGTACGCCGTCCACCACGTAGTCTTCAAAATCCACTTCGATGTGCCGCTGGTCGGGGTTGGCCCAGGAGATCATCATCACCGTATGGCCCTGATCCACCAGGTACTTCACCAGTGAGTTTTCCGGACGCAGGTCGAGGATGTAGTACTTGTTGACGAAGGGCGGCACGATCAACAGCGGCCGCTTAGCCACGGTGTCGGTGGTGGGGCGGTACTGAATCAGCTCAAACAGCGGCGCCTGGTGGATCACTTCCCCTTCCGTGGTGGCCAGGTCCTGGCCCAGCTGAAACGCGGATTCGTCGGTCATCCGCACATTGAGGGTGCCAGCGCTGCGCTGGATGTCCTGAGTGAGCAGTTTAAGTCCATCCAGCAGGTTGTTGCCGCCGCTTTCCATGGTGAGCTTGAGCAACTCCGGGTTGGAAGCCAGAAAGTTGCTGGGGGCGAGGGCATTGACCATCTGCCGGGTGAAGAAGCGCAGGCGGTCCCGTTCACCGTCGCTCAAATCGGGAATGCGCTCGACATGCTCCAGCATCTGCCGGGCCGTCAGCAGGTAGGATTGCTTGATGTAGTCGTACCAGGGGTGCTCCTGCCATTGGCTGTCACGAAAGCGTCGGTCGCCTCGCTCCGGTTCCACCACCGGGGAGACGTCCTGCCCTGCCTGCTTGAGCATGGCATTCTGAAACAGCTGCAGCTGGGATTGCCACCAGTTCGCCTGCTGGGTGAGCAGGTCGCTGGGATCGTCCAACCCTTTCTGCAGGGCACTGGTCAGGTCCTGCATCTGCATCTGCAGCAGCGCTTGTGTGGTTGGCTGGGCTTGTTTTGTGGCCAGATCGAACAGCTGCTCATTGCATCGGATCAGGCTCTCCATCAGCCGTTGATAGGATCCCTGGTTCATTGCGACTCCTTTGCGTTGATGTGGGCACCTGGTCCGCAAACGGCGGAACAGCGCCAGACTGTATCTGGCTAAAATGACAACACCTTGACGATATTATGAGCATATTGTGCGCTGCACAAGAACCTAGACCAAGGTGTTATTGGGCGATAACCGGATTGAATTGATCCCTGGGTCCGATCCTGATCACACTGTCATCAAAGTGTCACTTTACATATGGAAAATCGCATATATGATTTGTCGTATATCTGTTTTGGCGTATATCCCTGTGTGAGGCGGCCATGTCCCAATCTGTTGCCCAACTCAAAGCCTTGTCTGATGAAACGCGTCTGAAGATTCTTCTGCTGATTCGACAGGAGAGCGAACTGTGCGTGTGCGAACTCACTACGGCGCTGGCTGAAAGCCAGCCGAAAATCTCCCGTCACCTTGCCCGTTTGCGTGCCGATGGCCTGCTGCATGATGTGCGTCGTGGCCAGTGGGTGTTTTACCATCTGGCGCCCCTGCCGGAGTGGATTGAGTGCGCGCTCAATGGCATTGCCAGTTCTGAGTCTCCCCTTATCGACGAGTGCGCCAAACGGCTTTCCATGATGGGCGATCGCCCGCAACGTCAGCAGAACTGCTGTGCCTGAGGAGTAAGTGATGGGCAAGTTTGAGCGTTATCTGAGTGTTTGGGTGGGGCTGGCCATTGTGGCTGGTGTCATTCTGGGCAACGCCTTTCCCGCGATGTTTGAAACCCTGGCCGGGTGGCAGATGTTTCAGATCAATGGCGTTATCGCCGTGCTGATCTGGGTGATGATCTACCCGATGATGATCCAGGTGGACTTCAACGCGATCCGCAAAGTGGGTCAGCAGCCTCAGGGGCTGTGGCTGACGCTGGCGATCAACTGGTTGATCAAGCCGTTCTCCATGGCCGCCATTGGCTGGCTGTTTTTCAACGTGTTCTTCGTTGATCTTGTGTCACCGGAAGACGCCAGTCAGTACATTGCCGGGATGATTCTGTTGGGTGTGGCGCCGTGCACGGCGATGGTGTTTGTCTGGAGTCAGCTGACCCGGGGGAATCCGGCCTACACCCTGGTTCAGGTCTCGGTGAATGACCTGATTATGGTGGTGGCCTTTGCCCCCATCGCTGCGCTGCTGCTGGGCGTTTCCGAGATCCTGGTGCCCTGGGAAACCCTGTTGCTGGCGACCCTGCTTTATGTGGTGCTGCCGCTGGTGGCCGGTGTCCTGACCCGCCATCTCCTGCTGAAGCGTTCTGAAGCCGCGCTGGACGGCTTTGTGCAGAAACTGAAGCCAGCCTCCATGGTGGGCCTGCTGGCGACCGTAGCGATTCTGTTCGGGATCCAGGCCGAAACGTTGCTGGCCAAGCCGATGGTGATTGGCCTGATCGCCATCCCGCTGCTGCTGCAAACCTATGGCATCTTTGCCATCGCCTACGGCGCGGCCAAGGCGATGAAGTTGCCGCATAACGTTGCCGCCCCAGCGGCGATGATCGGCACCTCCAACTTTTTTGAGCTGGCCGTGGCGGTTGCCATTGCCCTGTTTGGCCTGCACTCCGGTGCTGCGCTGGCGACCGTGGTCGGGGTTCTGGTGGAGGTGCCGGTGATGCTCTCCCTGGTGGCCTTTGCCAACCGGACCCGCCATTGGTTTCCCGCTTCGTCCGACGCGCCGGACGCTTTTCACACTAATGCACAGAGAGACGCAGTATGACCATTAAGATTGGCATCAACGGCTTTGGTCGCATGGGCCGCCTGGCGCTTCGCGCTGCCTGGGATTGGGCCGAGTTTGAGTTTGTTCAGATTAACGATCCGGCGGGCGGCGCTGCTGCCCTGGGCCACCTGTTGGAGTTTGACTCCGTGCATGGCCCCTGGGACAAAGACGTGGTGGTGGAAGACGATGCCCTGATCATTGAGGGCAAGCGCATTGCCATCAGTGGCAATACAGAGATTGAAACCACCGACTGGTCCGGCTGTGACCTGGTGATTGAAGCCTCTGGCAAGTTTAAGCGCAAAGAGGTGCTGCAAAAGTACCTGGACCAGGGCGTGAAGAAAGTGGTGGTGACCGCGCCGGTGAAACAGGAAGGGGTACTGGATGCGGTCTATGGCGTGAATCATCACTGGTACGACAAAGCCAAACACGACATCGTGACCGCAGCGTCCTGCACCACCAACTGTCTGGCACCGGCGGTGAAGGTGATCCATGAAAAGCTGGGCATCAAGCACGGCTCCATGACCACCATCCACAGCATCACCAACACTCAGACCATTCTGGATGCGCCCCATAAAGACCTGCGTCGCGCCCGCTCCTGCGGTGAAAGTCTGATCCCTACCACCACCGGTTCGGCAACGGCGATTACCCATATTTTCCCGGAGCTGAAAGGGCGCCTGAATGGCCACGCAGTGCGGGTGCCGCTGTGCAACGCCTCGTTGACCGACTGCGTTTTCGAAGTGGCGCGTGCCACCAGTGCGGATGAAGTGAACGCGCTGCTGAAGCAAGCCGCTGAGGGCGAGTTGAAAGGGATTCTGGGCTACGAAGCCCGTCCGCTGGTGTCCATCGATTACCGCACCAACCCGCACTCTGCGGTGGTGGACGCGCTGTCCACCATGGTGGTCAACGACACTCAGGTGAAACTGTACCTGTGGTACGACAACGAGTGGGGTTACGCCAACCGCACCGTCGAGCTGGCCCGCTACGTGGCTGAGCAGGGCTGGTAAACCATGATGCGCGTCCTGTCCGGACTCAGCCGTGATGTGAAGCAGTATCTGCTGGTCACCTTCAATTACTGGAACTTCACCCTGACCGACGGGGCGCTGCGGATGTTGGTGGTGCTCCACTTCCATCAGCTCGGCTACAGCCCGCTGGCGATCGCCTCGCTGTTCCTGTTCTACGAGATCTTCGGGGTGATCACCAACCTGGTGGGCGGCTACCTGGGGGCCCGCCTGGGCCTCAACCGCACCATGAACCTTGGGTTGGCGATGCAGGTGGTGGCGCTGGCGATGCTGGCGGTGCCCTCCAGCATGTTGTCCGTGCCCTATGTGATGGCGGCCCAGGCCCTCTCAGGCATCGCCAAAGACCTCAACAAGATGAGCGCCAAAAGCGCCATCAAGATGCTGGTGCCCGCCGGACAGCCGGGCGCGCTCTACAAGTGGGTGGCGATTCTGACCGGCTCCAAGAACGCGCTGAAAGGCTTCGGCTTCTTCCTCGGTGGGGTGCTGCTGGCGTGGCTGGGATTCCAGGGCGCAATGATCGCCATGGCCTCGGTGCTGGTGGGCGTGCTGTTGCTGAGTCTGGCCTGGCTGGGCCGGGATCTGGGCAAGGCCAAGAACAAACCCAAGTTCTCTGAGCTGTTTTCCAAGAGCCGCAGCATCAACATTCTTTCTGCGGCGCGGCTGTTTCTGTTTGGCGCCCGGGATGTCTGGTTTGTGATTGCTCTGCCCATCACCCTTGGCAGCGTGTTTGGCTGGAGTCACTCCGCCGTCGGTGGGTTCCTGGCGACTTGGGTCATTGGCTACGGCGTGGTTCAGGGCCTTGCCCCCAAACTCACCGGTACTGCCAAAGGCAAAATCCCTGATGGTGCCTCCGCACTAAAGTGGGCGGTATTGCTTTGTGCGGTCACCGTGGCGGTGGCCACCGGCGTGCAGCTGAACTGGCAGCCGCAATTTACCCTGGTGTTTGGGTTGATGGTGTTTGGTGCGGTGTTTGCCATCAACTCCAGCCTGCACTCCTTCCTCATTGTCCACTACGCTGGTGAGGACGGTGTGTCCCTTGATGTCGGTTTTTATTACATGGCCAATGCCATGGGCCGACTGGTGGGTACCGTGCTGTCTGGCTGGGTATTTCAGGTGGCAGGTCTGGCGGCTTGCCTCTGGATCTCAGTGGCCTTCCTGGGGTTGACCGCCCTGATCTCTCTCGGCCTGCCCCGCGGTGCCGACCATCAACAAGGAGCTCGAAATGGCATTTGAACCGGCTTTTATTGACGTCAATGGCCTGCCTATGGCCCTGCACCCCGCCCCGGGTCTGGATGGGACTTTGAGTGAGGACGTGGCAGTGCTGGCGGCGGCGGGGGTGGCTGCGGTGGTCACCACCCTGACCGATGAGGAGCTGACCCGTTTCGGGATCCCGACACTCAAAGAGGAAGTGGAAGCGGCCGGTATGCAGTGGGTGCACCTGCCGGTAAAGGACAAATCGTTGCCGGATTCAGGATTCGATGCCCGTTGGGCCGAGGTGCGGGAAACCCTTACCGCGCTGATGGAGTCCGGCCGGCGGGTTTCCGTGCATTGCCGGGGGGGAACTGGCCGTACCGGTCTGGTGGCGGCCAAGCTGCTGTTGGACAGCGGCGCCGACTGGCAGGAGACTTTGGAACGGGTGCGCGAGGCCCGGCCCGGTGCCTTGGAGCATGAAAGCCAGCTGGGCTATCTGCAAGGTTAAGCGTGTCCGCTTTACGACTGACCGCTGCCGAATTTTCGGCGGCGGTTTTTTATTGCCTATCACTGTGTTAATTCTGGGGTTTTGCTGTCAGGGAGACCCTCACAATGTCGATCACCGTCCGCCGTGCTGAACTTACTGATGCGACAGCGCTCCGCACCACCATTGCTGCGCCGGAGTGTTACGGCAATACCCTGCAACTGCCTCACCCCTCCCTGCAGATGTGGCAACAACGGCTTGCCCAACTGACGCCGGACCAGCATCTCCTGGTAGCGGAAACCGAACAGGGGCAAGTGGTGGGCAATCTTATGCTGGCCCAGATGACCAACCCGAGACGGCGCCATGTGGGCGAGGTGGGGATGGCCGTGATGCCCGAGTGGCAGGGCAAAGGGGTCGGCAGCGCGTTGCTGGCGGCAGCGATTGAGTTGGCCGAGCAGTGGTTGGCCCTGACCCGCATCGAGCTGGACGTGTATCCGGACAATCAAGCCGCGCTGGCGCTTTATGCCCGGTTTGGGTTTGAGCAGGAGGGGATTGCTCGCGCCGCCGCATTTCGTGACGGCGCGTTAGTGGACGTGGTGCGAATGGCGCGGGTGCGCGCTTAACGCAAGGCGTCCCAACCGGCGTAGAGCTCTGCCCCCAACTGGCTGAGGCTCTGATGACTCTGGTGGCCATCGGCGATCAGGATCAGGTCGATCCCCAGCGCTTCCGCCACCTCGTGATCGTGGTCGGTATCCCCAATCATCACTGTGTGTTTGGCGTCGACACCTGCGGCGTTGAGCAGCTCGTGACCCCGGTCGATTTTGCACGCCGCATGGTGGTTGTCCAGGCCGTAGACGTGGTGAAAGCAGTTGGCAATGTTGTGATGCGCCAGGCAGTGCTCAAGGCTGGATTGGGAGCTGGCGGAGAGCAACGACTGGGTGTGGCTGGCGCTGAGATTCTGCAATATCGCCCGGGCCCCGTGGTGCAGGTTCAGTCGATCCCGCGCCTGACGGTAATCCTGACCAAAGCGTTGGCAGATGGCGTCAAAAGAGAGCTTTTCCACCAGACCGATGCGCTGGTAATAGGCTTCCACCGGGTGGCAAAAGGTGTCGCGATACTGGCTCAGGTTGGTTTCAGGCAGCTGATGTTCAGCCAGCATGGTATTGACGATGTCGGTCGCCAGCGGCGCGTCATTCACCAGGGTGCCATTCCAGTCCCAGATCACCTGGCGGTAGGCGGCCAGGCGGGCCAGCAGTTTTGCGGGAGCGTGTTGATTTGGGCTCATGGGGTTCCGGACCGGGTAAAAGCGGGCAAAGTAGCGCCAAGTGTCGTGGCCCACAAGTCCCGGTCAGGCAAGGCGTGATCCTAGTCGGGATCGTCCACCAGCGTGTAGCCGATGGGGGCGACAGTCAGCATCGCCAGCTTGATGTGCTGAAGACCGAACGGGATGCCGATGATGGTGCAGATCATGGTGATGGCGAAAAACAGGTGGCCCAGTGCCAGCCAGAACCCGGCAAAGATAAACCAGATGACGTTACCCAGTGTGCCCCATCCACTGGTGCCGATGTCCTCTTCCCGGTTCACCATCTTCCGGTTGGCCACCTCTTTGCCAAAGGGCCAGAGCGACAACTGGGCAATCACAAAGCAGCTGCGGGCAAAGGGAATGCCGATGATGGTCAGAACCATGACCACGCCAACCAGCGCCCAGCCCAGCGCCATGACAATGCCGCCCCAGAGCAGCCAGATGATGTTGCCGATAAATCGAAGCAGATCCATAGTCCCTTTCACATGCTGGTGATTTCTTGCTCAACATAGCGAGTTCCGGGTAGGGAAGGGAAGGGGAAAGCGTCAGAGAATGTAACCGAAATCAGACGATGGCCAGCAGCTTACGGCCCAGATAGGCGGTCTTGCCGGCCTCTTTGGCCAACTCAGTGGCGGCTTCGATGGGGTCCACCGCGTCAGCGATCGCTTCGACACTTTTGGGCAGATCCTGGCTGTGGTCAGCGGGGCAGAGTGCTTTGGGCATCACCCAGTGATAGGCATTGTGGGCGGCGTTGACGATCATCGTTACTTCCTTGCTGGGCGTCTGTTTCGGTTATCGGCCATCGGCTTCCGAACTAAAGCCCGTGCTACCATAGTGTTTTCCGATTTCTGACCCGTTTCTGCGATGACTCACCCCACCCCCGAATTGCCTATCGACTCACTCAAAAGCGTGTTTATGGCGGCGTTGGCCGACAGCCATCTGGTGGTGGAAGCGGACACCGGCTCCGGTAAGTCCACCCGGTTACCGCTCTGGGCTGCTGAACGGGGGCGGGTTCTGGTGGTGGAGCCACGGCGGGTGGCCTGTACTGCACTGGCGGAATTTCTGGCTGTCCAGTCCGGTTCGCCGCTGGGGCAACAGGTAGGCTATGCCATCCGGTTTGACAGCAATGTCACCACCGAGACCCAGGTGGCGTTTGTGACCCCGGGCATTGCCCTGCGCTGGCTGAGTGAGGATGGGCTGGCAGGGTTTCAGACGGTGATCATTGATGAGTTCCATGAGCGTCGCTGGGACACTGACCTGTTGCTTGCGCTGCTGAAAGCCCGCGCTGAACATCGCCTGGTGCTGACCTCTGCCACGGTGGATGGCGAGCGTCTGGCGGGCTACCTGGAGGGCCAGCGTCTTTACACCCAGGGGCGTCGGTTTCCGGTCACGGTGGTGCATCAGGCACGTGACAGCCAAAGCCTGCCGGATGAGCGTGGGCTGGCGCAGCGGGTTCACGATGCGGTGCTGGCACAACTGGCGGAGCAGCCCGGCGACGTTCTGGTGTTTCTGCCCGGCCGACGGGAGATTGCCCAGTGCGAAGCCAGCCTGAAATCGGTGCTGAATGGGGCCGCGCTGGTGCTGCCCCTGCACGCATCGGTGCCCCGACCGGTGCAGCGTCAGGCACTGACGGCCGGGCCACAGCGACGGGTGATTCTGGCGACGAATGTGGCGGAGACCTCGCTGACCATTCCGGGCGTTACCGTGGTGATCGACTCCGGCCTGGAGCGGCGCACCCGACAGCGTAATGGGCGAACCGTGCTGGCTCTGGCGCGGATCTCTCAGGCTAGTGCGGCACAGCGGGCCGGTCGGGCAGGCCGCATGGCACCGGGGCGCTGTGTGCGCTTGTGGGGGCAGCATGCCCCGCTGGAAGCGCTGACGCCACCGGAGTTGCAACGAGAAGAGCTGGTGGAGCCGATGTTGGCCGCGGCCTGCGCCGATGCCGATCTTTCCCGGCTGGAGTTCGTTGACCCCCTGCCGCAAAAGTCGCTGCTGCTGGCCCGGGAGCGGTTACAGACGATGGCCGCTCTCGATGGGCAGGGCAGGGTCACCGAGCATGGCCGGCGACTGTTTCCCCTGCCCATCGATACCCAGTTTGCACACTTGATCACCGCCATGCCGGACAAGGCCTGCATGGAGGCGATGGTGGACCTGTCGGCCGCGTTGTCGCTGGGGCAACGGCTGTGGCGACTGCCCGCCAGCGAGGAAGGCAGACAGGCGCTCAAGGCGTGGCAGCCACTCCCGTGTGATGGACTGACATTGGTGACGCTGGTGCGCAAGCCGCCGCCGGAGGCGCTGGGCATTGACGCCGGACTACGGGCGGAAGCGCGACAACTGGCGGAGCAGATCCGGGCGGCACTGGAACTGCCTCAACTGACGGCCAGCTCACACCTGCCTTACCCGGCCTG
Source organism: Marinobacter nauticus (assembly GCF_019801015.1). Taxonomy (GTDB): domain Bacteria; phylum Pseudomonadota; class Gammaproteobacteria; order Enterobacterales; family Shewanellaceae; genus Ferrimonas. The sequence continues at coordinate 167,139 of NZ_JAHVJZ010000006.1, read as the reverse complement.
GCTGGCGGCGATATTGGGGGCAATGCCGGAGTTGGCGTTTGTCCGCCGGGCCAGGCGACGGGAGGCGCTTGGCAACGGAGTGATGGAAGTGAAGCCGGGCCGGGACAGCCGCTTCGACGAAGAAGCGGAAGCTGCACTGGTGCTGGATCAACACAGCCTGCCGGGTCGCGGCGTGAAACAGACTCTGAATCTGGCAACCTGCATGATGCCCCTGAGCCTGACTCAGTTGGTGAACGCGGAGCTGGGGGAGGAGCGTCAGGCGGAAGTGGTGCAGGCAGACAGCGGCATGCAGGTCACGCTTGAGCGGTGGTATGCCGGTCGGGTGATTGGACGTCGGGAGTCCCGGCCCAGTGGTGAAACCGCACGCATGGCAATGACGCACCAAATCCTGAGCGGAGACCGGCTGGCACCGGCGGGCGATCGTCTGCTGGCGGATGCCCGGGCCTGGTCACTCTGGCTGGCGTTGGGCGAAGGGGAGGGGGAGCCCATTGAGCCGGAAAGCTGGTTGCTGACGCAACTGAAGGATCTGGGGGTGGAAACCGAAGAGGACATCGGATTACTGGAGCCGGATGACCTGAAGTTTGAAGGGGTGCCGGAATGGCAGCGTGACGCCTTTGACCAGCGCTTTCCGCACTTTTTGGTGCTCGCCGAGCTGAAACTGCATGTGGAATATCAACCCCGAGCGAAACGGGTCACTGTGGTGTATGCCGAGGGCAGTCGTAAAGCCGATCCCAAGCGTTGGGAACTGCCCGGCTGGCCCGGCTGGCGGGTTCAGTACCGGCGCGCCAGCCGGGTGGTGGATATCCGGTAAATTCGCCATCAGGGCAATCGGGGACAACTACACTTGTCTGTCGAGGACAACAGGAGGTGTCACGATGCGGTGGTTGAAAATCTGGGTTTTGGCCATGTCACTGATGTTGAGTGGCACGGCCTGGTCGGCCTCTCTGGTGGAGACCCTGGTCAGTGAATTGGGCATTACTGAAGATCAGGCGATTGGGGGAGCCGGTGCGCTGATGTCGTATGCCAAGCAGGACTTGGCGGAAGCGGACTGGGCTCAGTTAGCGGGGCTGGTTCCGGAAGCCAGCAGCTTGGCGGAAGAGGGTGAAATGGGCGGTGTGGCCGCCAGTCTGGGCAGTGTCCTTGGCGAGAGTGATCTGGGGATGGCGCCGGTGTTGGAGCAACTCAATGCGCTGGGGCTGGATGCTGCCACCATCAGCAAGTTCACCCCCGTTGTTCTGGATTATCTTAAACAGCAAGGCGGTGACGATCTGATTGGCACCCTGACGCAGCTCTGGTCACCCTGATTCTGCCGCCCGTCCCGCCGGTCATCGCCTCGCCATCGGAACGTCAGAAAAGTGTCATGACCGGCTTCTAATATCCGGCTCAACGTCATTCAGGCTTCGGCTGGGTGGACAGTGTTTGGATCACGCAGCAGGTGGCAACGGCGGGGGCCGGTTTATGGTGTTTGGTGCCGTTCCTGAACAAGCGGTTCACTGCGTTGAGACAGCAAATTGCGTTGACGGCGAAACGGTAGGGGGCTGCCTGGAGCGTCAGAGTTGGCGCGAAGCGGGATGCACCTTTGCGCATCCCGGTGGTCGGGTTTGGGTCAGGGAGTCCCTGACCCGAAATCGATCACTGAGGCGGGAACTGGGCCAATAACTCTGCCACCAGTTGCTGGGTGCGCTCTGTGCGCTTCTCCGGGCTGTCCCGATCGCTGATGGGGTAATCGTCCCGGCCACGCCAAATCACTTTTCCCTCCTGCACCATATCAATGCGCACCACCTGTACCAGTCGGGTGCTGTCACCCACCGGAATGGCCACGCTGCCGCCGATGCTGGTGTTACCGCTGCTGCGGCCGCCGCCGACGCCGATGGTCAGCCCGCTGTCCCGGGTCTGGCTTTCTGGCCAGCTCTGGTAACGAATCGCCACGGTTGCCCCGGAGGTCTGAGCGTCGACCGCTTCCACCACCTGCCAGCCGCGGGCGTTCAATTGCTGGGTCAGGGCACTCTGCAGTCTTTCGGCCACCAACGGGTCGGTTTTGTCGTCGACCGGAAGGAAGCCGTAACGGTTGATCGCGTTGAAGTCGGTGCTGCTGTTGTAATCGATGCTGCCAGAGGAGCTGGTACAGCCCACCAGGGCCAGCAGCATCAGCAGTGGAGCAATCAGAAAGCGGGACAGTGTCATCGGCAAAACGCACTCCTTGTCAGGGCCGGGAAGGGCAACCCGGGGTTAGGTTTTTCCATCCTACTATGATGATGTTAGCCTTTCAGTCCCTATTTCGACCCCTGCCCGAGCCGGGGCTGGCCTGATTGAGCGCTGAGACCAAGATGAGTGGAATCGATTCGCCCTGTGTGGCGTGCTGCAAACTGGATGAGCAGGATGTGTGCCTGGGCTGCTACCGGACACTGTCTGAAATCGCCAACTGGAATCGGCGAACGGACGCTGAGAAGGCGGAGATTCTGGCCCGGCTACCGGGCCGTAAAGCCGCGAGCGTGGCCTCTGAAGAGGCCCCCACTTACCCCATCACCCGCAAAGCGGTTCTGGCGGTGAAGGAATCCTGAGTCACTAGAACCGGGATCTTTGATGACAAGCGCCATGGCGATGGGGGTCCGGTGCCATACTTAAAGGCATCAGGGAGCCGAGTCGGAGAGTGCCATGTACGTCCATGTTCATGCCTGCCGCCTGGCCATGCCCCAGGCGACCCAAAGTCACTTCTATATCAACCCGCTGGGTGAGCTTGATGTTGAGCTGGCCGGACGCCATTGCCGCCTGCATGGCCGCTTTGGCGAGCTGGAGTTTCAGCCCGAGCCGACCGGAGACTGGCTGCTTCGATGCGGCCAGGACTGGCAGCTGAAGCTGAAGTCCCGGGATGCCCGCTCAGTGCAGTGTCTGATTGAACAGGCCCGGGAGGAGATGGAAGCGCTGATGCGCGACCTCTGAGGGTCAGGCTTCGTCCCGGATCACCTGGATGTTGCTGAAACCCAGCTCGCGGAAGTAGTTATCACGAAAGTCCCGGTGGGCTTTTTTGTCCCGGGTGCTCATCTGTACCTGTTGCTCCAGCATCTGGTAGCGGGCCAGGTCCAGCCCTTCTGCCGCGGCCGCGGCTTCAAACATGCTGTGGTGCTTATCGTTGGCGTAGCCCACCACCTTGGTGTGCCCTTTGTAGGTGTACTGAAGTTTCAGTGCCATGGTGCTCTCGTCTGGTTCGGGGACAGTCACCTGTCCGGAAGGCCCGCATTCTTACCTTAACTCACTGCGTGGGTCAAAGGCGTCCGGTGTTCTGACCGTGATTTGATCCGGATCCGGTTGTGGTAAAAACCTGCCTGCTAAGCTGGTTAGGTGATATCCGGGACGCTGAGGGAATGATGCAACTGGTGACTATCGTACTGTTATTGCTGCTGGCCGTTGTGGCTGTAGCGTTTCTCCTTGTGCCAAAAAAGCGTAAGCATCAAGAGGTTACGCCGATTCCAAATCACGCCCGCAAGCGTAAGCCCCGGAAGCGAAGCCGGGCGAACGCGCAAAAAGCGTGATCCGCCTCACTTCTTGATCTGGATCAGCGGTGCAGGGCTGAGTCTGCTTCATCATGGGCGTCAGTCTCATCTAAGGAGTACGCGCATGACGATGATTGATCCTCTTGGACTGGAACCGGCTCTGGTGGAGCACAATTGCACTCAACCCGGACTGTATCGGGAGTTTGTGCCGCTGTTCATTCAGTACTATGGCCGGATGGTTCGCGCGGTTGAGTTGGACGAAGCGGCCGGTGCTGCGATTCGGGACTTTAACGCCATGGCGCTCGCCTTCGCGGACGTGGTGGAGGAGCAGCAACTGCCGCTGGAACGCGAGTTGCTGGCGGAGTTTGGCATTGAGCTGGGCTTTGATCGCCGGGATCCACAGCGGCGCTCCGCTCTGACCGGCACCGCCTGTTATCAGAACTGCTATGACCGCCTGACCGCGACGGTTCTGCCGGTGGCACAGATGGCGATGGTACGCAGCAACGCGCGCTTACGCCGATAGAGGGTTGCACAAGCTCAGGCGTGTGGGCACTCTGGTGAAAAACCGCTTTGAGCACGCCTATGTTACGCAACCTTCTGATATTGATGAGCAGTTTGCTGCTCGTTGCCTGCGCTTCCACGTCGACGGAGGTCAGGGCACCGGTTTGCGATCTGAGCTGCAAGCAGCCCGACGCCCGGCTCGGTGAAATGCTGGATGACTATCTGCGCCATCGTCATCAGCTGGATCGGGCTGGCTTCTTTTCCGCACTGGAGGGGGTCTACCAGCGTGGTGGCTGGCAATCCCGGCATCAGATGCACCAACAGGTGAGCCAGGAGCCGGATCCGCAACGGGCCCGGCAACTGAATTTTTACGCGGTTACCGGGTTGCTGGACGAAATGGTGGCGCTGTATCGGCTGAACGGCGAAACCCTGGCTCAAGCCCCCATTGAGACGCTGCAGATCCCCGTTTCACCTTCCCCATTTGTTGCAGACACGCTGGATTCGCCGCCTCAGGCCCGGCTGCAGATCGTACAGCAGTGGACCCAGATCGTGTCGATACTCACCGACGATATGGTGGATTCGATACCGGCACAGGAAGACGCGTCGAAATCACCTAGTGTTACAGAATCACCCTGAGGGAGATTGCCATGATTAAGACCACATTGGATGCCGCGCTGGCGCTGGGCCGTCGAAGCGGAATTGTTCTGTTGATTCTCGGGGTACTGTCGGTGGCGATGCCGTGGGTTACCGGGATGGCCCTGGAGCTGTTGCTGGGCGTTCTGCTGCTTTGTGCCGGTGGTGCGCAACTGTTCTTTGCGTTCCGGACCCGGAACCTGTCCGGCTTTCCACTGCGTCTGGTGTTCGGCCTGATCACCACGTTTGCGGGTCTGTACCTGTTGCTGAACCCCACGGCTGGCGTGGTGGCCATCACCCTGATTCTTGGCGTCTATTTCCTGGTGGATGGTTTGGCTACGTTACTGGCGAGCTTCCAGTACCGGGCTCAGCGAAACTGGATACTGATGTTTGCCAATGGCGCGGTCACGCTGGCGCTGGCGGCCGTGATCCTCTGGCAGTGGCCGGCGTCAGGGCGCTATGTCATTGGTGTTCTGGTGGGGATAAAGCTGATCATGATGGGGCTGATGATGATCAGTACGGCGGGGATGGTCAGTGCCGCCAGGGACCGAATGGATGCGGTCAGGGCGCAGCAGCGTGCTGATAACGCCAAAGTGGTTGAGGGGGAAGATCGCAATCTCTAGACCGCAATAGGTGGACCGGAGCCCGGAGGAGTCGGGCCCCAGTCCAGAAAATCATGCGGCTTTGGGCTGGTCGCCGTACTGGTCTTCCAGGTAGGCGATGATGTCGCCCGATTCATACATCCAGCGCACCTCTCCGTTCTCCTCAATCCGCAGGCAGGGCACCATCAGACGACCCCCTCCAGACTGCAACTCAGAGCGGTGCGGCTCCTGTTTGGCGTCCCGCAGCTCAATGTTGAAGTTGTTGCGGCGCAACGCCCGGCGGACTTTGACGCAGAACGGGCAGGCGTCGTACTGATAGAGGCTGTAACGGGCCATGGACTGATCCAGTTTCAGCTGAACCTCCGCAGGACGCTGGGCGCGTTTGGGAGCGGTCAGTGCATTCAGCAAAAGTACGATGCGGCCCAAAATCCAGCGAACAACAAACATGACGAGGCTCTCAATCTGATCAGAATTGGGCGCAGGGTAACACTTGTGCCGCAGGCCCGCTACCATAGCCAGAGCAAACGCGCAGCAATCGTGCTGCCGTTTAGGCCGGATTAAGCTAACCGGGCGGTCGCGAGCAGAGGGATGGGAATGATGCACAAAGGAATGGTAGGACTGTGTCTGTTGGTGCTGACTGGGTGCATGTCGGTGCCGATATCGACCATGGTCAGGATGGCGGGGTTTGATCGCGACGACTTTCTCGCCCTGGAGCCGCAGGCACTGCGGTTAAAGTTGACCCTGGATCAGGATGTGCCGGTGCAATTGGCCGCGACCCGTCTGGAACTGGGGGCAGAGCTGGACAGTGGCCAGCAGCAACTGTTTGCCGGATCGGTGCAGCAGGAGGATTATCGCGAGTATCAGATTGAGGGGAGCTGGTTCAGCCGTGAGCCGCAGCCGCGCTATCAATACCTGCTGGCGTTGGACGAGGCGGGCGAGGCAGCCATCCGGGATTTTCAGCGGGTACTGAGGGAGGAGGAGGTGGCCTCTGCCAGCCTCAATGTGCGCCTCGATCTGGACGACAATTTTGATAAGACGGTGCTGGTGACGGTAGAGGTGAAGCTGTCGGAGCGGGAGGGGTTTTTCACCCTGCTGGATGAAGCCACCTTTGAACCGGAACGTTACCGGGATTAAAAAAAGGCCGCGGATGCGGCCTTTTTAATGCGTTCCAGGCTTCTGCCTGAGCCTCCGAATGATTTGCGAAATGCAAACGGTGGCCTCGATTACCACCTGTCCATAATGTGTGCCTTCCTGCCAATGTCGCTCCATATGGTCGATTGTGCTGCGAACGTCCCTCAAGTGACGGATTTGTGACCCATTCATCGACCCCAATTTGCAATGAAATATGCCACCGGTTTTTTACGTCCGGCAGATTTGTTGTCTACACTTCGGATCCAAGTCTCCAAGGAAGATGTGCAGGGGCGGGGTGCCAACAGACGTCGTTTGATGACGATGAGCGGGTCGCGGGCATTCGGCTATGCATAGTCCTATCTAACTGATTCCCCGATTTGTTGGTGCCTGCCCGGCTGTTTGCCTCCGGTCAGGACTTCTCGTCATCGCCATGTGGTTTTTTCTCGTTGTAAGGAGTGAGAGCAATGGCGGTAAAACCCTGGGTTCTGGGGCTGACTCTGGCATTCTGCCTGGCGGGGGGCGTTTCGGCGCAAACCGGCCAGAATCGGACCGACACACCCTTTTTCCTCTTTCCTCATGCACAAAGTGATGAACTGTCAGGTAACTGGCGCTTTAGCTGGACAAACTTTCTCTACCAACCGCGACTTTCTGACGACCACAGTCTGAATCGCCCGGTGCGATACAGCGGTCGCAGCCCCTCCTATCAGGCCATTGCTCCTCCGGCCAATGCCTTGCTGGAACTGGTGCGTGATGCCCGGGAGTGGAATGAAACAAGCGGCCCTGTGTTTGTGGCCAAAAGCACAACCTTGATAGCGCCTCAACCTGATCCGGGCCCTCCTGACATTGCTGAACCAGAGCCTCCGGTCGCATCTCCAGGTGAGCCGATTGACCCTCCGATTGACCCCCCGGCTGATTCGATTACCCCAGTGATTGGGCCCATTGTGGATATTGGCGAGATCCCCTACGTGCCGATGCCGGATCCGCTCTCTGATGCCAGCGTCGCGCGCTTTCTTCAGCAGGCCAGCTTTGGGATTCGTCCCGGCGATATCGAGCGGTTTCAGGAGTTGGGCATCGAGGGCTGGCTTGAGTGGCAGCGGGATCTGCCTCGAAGTGAGCATTTGCCGTTGCTGAATGAGTGGTATCGGAGTTCGACTGACCAGCGTCAGCAGGATCGGGCGGATGTGTGGTGGCACCATGCGCTGAATGGGGAAGACCAGTTGCGTCAGCGGATGGCTTTTGCGTTAAGTCAGATATTGGTGGTGTCTCGGGTTCACGGCAAGTTGAACATGTCCGCTAAGGTATTGGCAAACTACTACGATCTGCTTTCAGAACACGCCTTGGGGAACTATCGCAACCTGCTGGAATTGGTCACATTAAGCCCTGCCATGGGGAGCTATCTCTCTATGATGGGCAATAAGCAGGCCAATCTGAGCAACAATCGTTTTCCGGATGAAAACTACGCCAGAGAGGTAATGCAGCTGTTCAGTATCGGATTGGAGCAGCTGAACCCGGATGGCACCGTTAAGCGCGACGCCAATGGCAACACCATCCCGACCTATACCCAGGCGGACATTGAAGCGCTGGCGCGGGTGTTTACCGGATGGTCAGTGGCTGAATACTGGTGCAGTAAGTGTGATGACTTTCCAAGCTGGTTTGGTTCCATGCAGGCGGATGAGACCCTCCACGACAACAATGAAAAGTGGATTCTGGGCGAATATTTCCCGGCCGGGCAGGGGATTGAAGCGGATATGGCTCAGGCCATGGATATGCTGTTTGAACACCCCAACACACCAGCGTTTATCAGCCATCAGTTGATTCAACGACTGACCCACTCAAACCCGAGCCCGGCTTATGTCCGTCGGGTGGCGGATGCGTTCCGGGACAATGGCGACGGGGTTCGTGGCGATCTGTTTGCGGTGGTCAGTGCGATCCTGATGGATCCGGAAAACCAGCCGAAACGTTCCCCGGAGCCGCGAAAAATCCGCGAGCCACTGATTGCGATGACTTCGCTTGCCCGGGCACTGCAGCTCCGCGGCGATGAGCGCATGGTGGATTACTTTGAGTCCTACTCCAGCTTTGGTCAGGCGCCTCTGGCAGCGCCTTCGGTCTTTAACTTTTTCCGCCCGGATTATCGTCAGGGTGAAGTCGCGCTTCAGGGCCTGGCATCACCGGAACTGGAGATCCTCGCCTGGAGCACCTTTGTCCAGTTCAATAACCGTCTTTGGGCCGTGATTCAGAGCCGGGATAGCGGCCCGGCCGGAACCCTGTATTACTCCGATGCGAGCCTGGAGTCCCTGCTGAAACGCCCTGAATACTACCTGTTCTGGATCGACCGTAACTTAATGGCAGGCCGCATGAGCTCGAGCCTGAAGCAGCGGTTGCTTGACCATATGGCTGCCATCCCGGCATCCGAACTGGGCCGCCGTATTGAGGAACCCCTCTACCTGGCCGTCACCTCACCTGAATTTCTGTATCAGGAGTAGACCATGGATCGCAGAGAACTGTTGAAGAAGCTGGCACTGGGGGCCGGCACCCTGATGATGCCCGGTTGGTCCTACAGCGCCCCTGTTAGTGGGGATTACAAGGCGCTGGTGGGGGTTTTTCTGCTGGGGGGAAATGACGCCTTTAACACGGTGATTCCAATGGGGGACATGGGATTCAGTGAGTATCAGTCAATCCGCTCCGATATGGCGCTGGAACGCGCTTCCCTTTTGACGCCGGGATTGACCGACCAGTGGGGGTCTCCGCTGGGACTGCATCCTCGGATGCAGGAGATTTCCAACCTGTTCTCCAGTGGCGATGCTGCGGTGATGGTGAACAGCGGTACTCTGATGGCGCCGGCCACCAAGGCACAGGTAAGTGGCCGGACCGTGCCCCTGCCAGAGCATCTTTTTTCTCATAATAGTCAGCAGGATGCGGTTGAGGCCGGGACGGCGCTGACGCGGGAGCAGACGGGATGGGGTGGGCGAATGATGGCGATGTTGGGGGCCGGGGAGGGGCCGTTGTCTCCCCTTTACTCCACGGCAGGTAACCGGAAGTGGCTGCGCAGCAGTCTCGGAAGCAATCGGTTGGAGGCCGGCTCCATTCCGCAACTGGAGGCGCTGCAGTCCGATGAGCGGTTGCAGGGATACCGGGATCTGGTTAATCAGGACGACCCTTCTCCCTTTGCCCGAGAGCTGCGTTCAGTGATGGCACGGGCACTGGACAACAGCACGATGCTCAGCGATGTCTTGCTGAACTATCCCGCACAGGGAGCGTACCCAGGCGGAAATAATCTGGCCAAGCAGCTCAAGACCGTTGAGTCGCTGATCCAGGCCAGTGCGGAACTGGGGCAGGGACGGCAGGTCTTTCTGGTGGCGATGGGCGGCTTCGATACCCATGCCAATCTGCTGAGCAGCCATGATCGACTGATGGGCCAGTTCAGTCAGGCTATCGGGGCGTTCCATGACGGTTTGAGGACACTGGGTCTGTCGGATCAGGTGACCACCTTTACCATGTCCGATTTTGGCCGGCGCCTGACCAGCAATGGCAGCGGTACCGACCACGGATGGGGCGGGCATCAGTTTGTCTTTGGTGGTGCCGTCAAAGGGGGCCGATATGGCATCTGGCCTTCTCTGGCTCCGGACAGCGACGATCACTACAGCCTGGGCCGGGTGATCCCCACTACCGCGGTAGACCAGGTTTCTGCAACGCTGTGCCGTTGGATGGGCGTGGGCAACTCAGAGCTTTATGAGTTGTTTCCCAATCTGTCGGCGTTTGATGCCCCGACCCTCGACTTTATGGCGTAAAAAAAGGCCGCGGATGCGGCCTTTTTGATTATCAGGTATCCGGGCGTCAGCCCTGCTGCTCACGGGCGATGGCGCGGTAAGCGATATCGCGACGGGTGAACATACCCTGCCAGCTGATCTCATCCGCCAGTCGGTAAGCGCGTTGCTGCGCCTCGGTCACGGTGTGGCCCAAAGCGGTGGCACAGAGTACTCGACCGCCGGTGTTGACGATGGCGCCGTCCTGCTGGCTGGTGCCGGCGTGGAACACCTTCTCGCCTTCCGCGTACTCAACACGCAGGCCGGAGATGGCAAAGCCCTTGTCGTAACTGGCGGGATAGCCGCCGGAGGCCAGCACCACACCCACGGCAGCGCGCGGGTCAAACTCGGCGGTTTGCTCGTTCAGCTTGCCGTCGCAGGCGGCCAGACACAGCTCAACCAGGTCAGACTGCATACGCAGCATGATCGGCTGGGTTTCCGGATCGCCGAAGCGGCAGTTGTATTCGATCACCTTGGGGGTGCCGTCGGCGTCGATCATCAGGCCGGCGTACAGGAAACCCTTGTAGGGGTGACCTTCCGCCTTCATGCCATCGACGGTGGGGCGGATCACTTCTGCCATGATGCGATCGTGGATGGCCGGAGTGACGACCGGAGCCGGAGAGTACGCGCCCATGCCGCCGGTGTTGGGGCCGGTGTCGCCGTCGCCGACGCGCTTGTGATCCTGGCTGGTGGCCATCGGCAGAATGTTGTCGCCGTCCACCATCACGATAAAGGACGCTTCTTCCCCTTCCAGGAACTCCTCAATGACCACGCGGTGGCCCGCATCGCCAAAAGCGTTACCGGCCAGCATGTCTTTGACCGCGTCTTCCGCTTCGGCCAGGGTCATCGCGACGATAACGCCTTTACCGGCCGCCAGACCGTCGGCTTTCACCACGATGGGGGCGCCTTTCTCACGCAGGTAGGCCAGTGCCGGTTCCACTTCGGTGAAGTTCTGGTATTCCGCGGTGGGGATCGCATGGCGGGCCAGGAAATCCTTGGTGAACGCCTTGGAGCCTTCCAGCTGCGCGGCCGCCGCTGAGGGGCCGAAGATGGTCAGGCCGGCAGCCTCAAACGCATCAACCACGCCCTCCACCAGCGGCGCTTCCGGACCAACGATGGTCAGGCCAACGCCGTTGTCGCGGGCAAAGGCGACCAGCGCCTCATTGCCGGAAACCGCCACATTCTCAAGCTTCGGCTCGGTCGCGGTACCGGCATTGCCCGGTGCCACAAACACCACGTCCACCGCCGGATTCTGAGCCGCTTTCCAGGCCAGCGCGTGCTCACGACCGCCACTGCCAATCACTAATACTTTCATCATATTCATCCCGAATTGTTGGCTTTCGCTCTGACGCGGGATGCCCCGCGTCAGAAGCGCCGCGTCTTAGTGCTTAAAGTGGCGCATGCCGGTAAACACCATCACCATGTCATGCTCATCGGCCGCATCAATCACTTCCTGATCGCGCATGGAGCCGCCCGGCTGAATCACGCAGCTGATGCCCGCTTGTGCCGCCGCATCAATGCCATCGCGGAACGGGAAGAAGGCGTCGGATGCCATAACGGAGCCCGGTACGGTCAGCCCTTCATCAGCGGCCTTGATGCCGGCGATCTTGGCGGAGTAGACGCGGCTCATCTGACCAGCGCCGACACCCACGGTCATGCCATCTTTGGCGTAAACGATGGCGTTGGACTTCACGTACTTGGCGACTTTCCAGCAGAACATCAGGTCCTGCAGCTGCTCAGCGGTGGGCTGACGCTTGGACACCACCTTAACGTCGTCCAGTGTCACCATGCCCTGATCGCGGTCCTGAACCAGCAGGCCACCGTTGACGCGCTTGGTGTCGAACTCGGTGGTTTTGCTCTGCCACTGGCCGCAGGCCAGCAGACGCACGTTCTTCTTGTCGGCAACGATCGCCTTGGCGTCCTCGGACACGCTGGGGGCGATGATCACTTCCACAAACTGGCGATCAACGATCGCTTTGGCGGTGTCGCCGTCCAGCTCACGGTTAAACGCGATGATGCCGCCAAACGCGGAGGTCGGGTCGGTCTGGAAGGCGCGGTCGTAGGCGGCCAGGATGTTATCGCCCAGCGCCACACCACAGGGGTTGGCGTGCTTTACGATCACACAGGCGGGCACATCAAACTCTTTCACGCACTCCAGCGCGGCGTCGGTGTCGGCGATGTTGTTGTAGGAGAGGGCTTTGCCCTGCAGCTGCTCGGCGGTGGCGACAGAGGCTTCCTGCACGTTCTTCTCGACATAGAATGCAGCACGCTGGTGGCTGTTCTCGCCGTAGCGCATGTCCTGCTTCTTGATGAACTGCTGGTTAAAGGTGCGGGGGAACACGGATTCCTCATCGCCCTCTTTGTTGTCGCCGTAGCTCGGGACCATGGTGCCAAAGTAGTTGGCGATCATGCCGTCGTAGGCAGCGGTGTGCTCGAACGCGGCGATGGCCAGGTCGAAGCGGGTTTTGAAGGTCAGGGAGCCTTCGCCGGCGTCCATCTCGGCAATAACGCGATCGTAGTCGTGCGCGTTTACCACGATGGTGACGTCTTTGTGGTTTTTGGCGGCAGAGCGGACCATGGTCGGGCCGCCGATGTCGATGTTTTCCACTGCGTCTTCCAGGGTGCAGCCGGCTTTGGCGACGGTCTGGGCGAAGGGATAGAGGTTAACCACCACCATATCGATGGGCTGGATGCCGTGGCTGTCCATTACGGCGTCGTCCTGCTCGCGACGACCCAGGATACCGCCGTGTACTTTGGGGTGCAGGGTTTTGACCCGGCCATCCATCATCTCAGGGAAGCCAGTGTAATCGGACACTTCAGTAACGTTCAGGCCAGAGTCGGCCAGCAGGCGGGCGGTGCCACCAGTGGAGAGGAGCTCTACGCCGCGCTCGGAAAGGGCGCGCGCAAACTCGACGATGCCGGTTTTGTCGGAGACACTCAGCAGGGCTCGACGGATCGGGCGGGGTGCGTTCATAGGGTACAGAGTCCTTTTGGCGATTAGGCCATTCGCACCGGCTACGAGGCCGGATTGATGGCGCTTTATTATGGTGAAGATATTTCGCCAAACCGATTTGGGACCGCTGGGCCCGAAATGGCCCGACTTTGTTTTTGATCAAAGCCGGATGACGCTTGGCGAAATACCCTCGTTTCTCGTCGCGCCCGCTGATGCGCGCGTATTCTACGCAAAATTGTTCGCCAGATCAGCGCCGATTCCTGAGCCATCGCTATTTTTTCTGCATCGATTGCCGATATCGCCCTTTTTCCTTTGACCTTTGACCAAACTCCAAGGTTTATACTCCCCCGGTTAGCGATTTTTTGGAGTGCGTATGTATCGCATCGGTGAATTGGCGCAGCGGTATGAGATCAAAACCGACACCCTGCGCTATTACGAGAAACATGGGTTGCTGGCCCCCAGTGGTCGAAGCGACAGCGGCTATCGCCTGTATAACGATGAAGATGAAGTGAAGCTGCGTTTTATTCTTCGCGCCAAAGCGGTGGGATTCTCTCTGGCTCAGATCCACGAACTGCTGGTGATTGACGCCAGTCGCGCCAAGTGGGCCTGTCACGATGTTAAAAGCATCGTCGAGAAGAAAGTGGTGGAACTGGAGCAGAAGATTGCTGAGCTCAACCAATTTCGTGATTCCCTGCAGCAATTGGCCGATGCCTGTTGTGGCGGACCGGAGAGTGCAGAGCACTGCTCCATTCTTGATGCACTGGAGGTGCGCCAATGAACACCCTGACTGAGCTGGCGCTCAACTTCCTGGATCTCTTCCTCGACTCTGCCCCCTGGCTGCTGCTCGGCCTGTTTATGGCCGGCATGATCAAGATGTTTGTGCCGATGAGCTGGATGCAGAAGCAGCTGGGTGGGCACGGCATCAAACCAACCGTTAAGGCCGCCATCTTCGGCGCGCCGCTGCCGCTGTGTTCCTGTGGGGTGATCCCCGCCGCGGTCGGCCTGCGCCGCTCCGGCGCATCCAAAAGCGCCACCACGGCGTTCCTGGTGGCCACCCCGGAGACCGGTGTGGATTCCGTATCCGTTTCTTACGTTCTGCTTGGCCCCTTTATGGCGGTGGTGCGTCCGATTACCGCCGTTGTCTCCGCCATTGTGGCCGGACTGCTGGTCGGGCGGGACCATCAGGATGCCAAGCCAGCCGACCCAGCGGCTAAGCCTGCGGCCACGTTTACTCCGGTGTCCGGCGGTACCAGCATGATGGCGCCAGCGCAGGCTCAGGGCAGCGGTTGCTGCGCCAGCAAGCCGGCCCCGATGGTGAAGGCTGAGAGCACCAGCTGCTGTTCCGGTAAAACGGCCCCGGTGGTCAAGGCCGAGCGCAGCGGTTGTTGCTCCTCGAAAGCCAAGACGGAAGAGAAGGGCGGATGCTGCAGCAGTAAAACCGATACGCCGGTACCGCCGGGTGTGGTGGCCAAGTTGGTCAGCGGCGTGAACTACGCTGCCACCGATCTGGTGCGTGATACCACGCTGTGGCTGCTGGTGGGTCTGTTCTTCGCGGCGCTGGTGAACACCTTTGTGCCCGCTTCTTTCCTGTCCCAGTGGGGCGATGGCATTCTCGCGATGACGGTGATGGTGCTGGTGAGCATCCCGATGTACATCTGTGCCACTGCTTCGACGCCCATTGCGGCGGGCCTGCTGTTGGCCGGTGTGTCACCCGGTGCCGTTCTGGTGTTTATGATGGCAGGGCCGGCCACCAACATCGCCACTTTGGGGGTGGTACGGAATGAGCTGGGTAAACGGGCCCTCTGGGCCTGCCTCACCGGCGTGATCGGTACAGCCATGTTGTTTGGCTTTGCGGTGGATTACGCGGTCGCTGAGTTTGGCTTTAAGGTGATGCCGCTGGTGGGTGAAGAACACCGTATGCTGCCTCACTGGCTGGTTTACGGCAGTGGTGCATTGCTCGCGGTGCTGATGATCAAGGCGATGTGGTCCAAGTGGATTCCGGTTCGCCCATCGATGGCCTGAACCCGATAGGGGTCAAGTTCCGGGCGGCGCTGGTCGCCCGGATTCAGTAACACCACCATTATCTGAACCGAACACACAAGGAGCTTCTTGATGAAAGGGATTGTCCTGCTGACGGCCATCCTGGCCGCTGCCCCCGCCCTGGCTGCTGAGCCTGTTGTTTACCGGTGCGCCATGGGCAGCGCAGAGCGCCTGGTGACCGTGGAGTATCCGGAAGGGACGACGTTACCCTGCGAGGTGCATTACACCAAGGCCGAGGGCAGCCAGATCCTGTGGACGGCGCAGAACTCAGAAGGCTACTGTGAGCAGCGCGCTGAGAGCTTTGTCGAGAAGCAGCGTGGCTGGGGCTGGAAGTGTGACTTGAGTGCCGCTAAGCCGGAGTGATTTTCGGGCCGACATGCGACAACAAAAAAACGCCGGGCAGTGCCCGGCGTTTTTTTGTCTCACCCGAAAGAGAGAAAGAAGGGGATCAGTAAGGGGCCGGCCAGACTCAGGACAAAGCCACTGACGATGGCGATCGGCACCGTCTGTGCGCCACCGCTCTTCTGAATCACCGGCAGCGTGAAGTCCATGGCCGTGGCGCCACCGTAGCCGATGGCGGAAGCCGGGGCCTGACGCATCAGGATGGGGATAAGGATCACCGCAATCAGCTCCCGGCAGAGGTCGGAAAGAAACGCGACAGACCCCATCGCCGGGCCAAGTTTGGCGCTGACCAGCGCGCCGGAAAGCGAGTACCAGCCGGTGCCTGCTGCCAGAGCCAGGCCGTGATGGGTGGGCATCGACCAGATCCAGGCGGTGGCGGCGCCAGCCAGCAGGCTGGAGCTCAGCACCAGCATCGCAATGGCGAGGCCACGGGGATTCAGCAGAATTTGACGGAGGCTCATGCCGGAGGCTCTGAGTTGGATACCAATCAGCAGCAGCAGAGCCATCAGGATGACGTTAACCCCGGATTCGATGTGGGTGGTGGACTGTGGAAACAGCAGACCCAGCATAAAGCCGGTCAGCACCACGCCGGCCAGTTGCAGCGACTCGATGACCATGGCCAGAGTACGCACTTTACCCTGTCCTTCGCCGAGGCTCAGGGGCCAGCGTTTGTCGACCAGCGGAAGGGCCGCCAGATTGGCCAGCAATGTCAGGCCAATCAGGGTCGCGGTCAGGGCCAGGATGCCACCGATTTCCCCGGCCAGATTCTCCATGCTGCCCAGCCCAACTCCCATCAATCCAAGAATCAGGTAAACAATGGCGGTGAGGGCGCGGTCGATCAGTTGCAGCGTCGGCCGATGGCGCAGCGGGATGAGGTATCCCAGGACCAGCGGAGAGAGGATAACCAGAGTGTCCACGATCGAATTCCGGTGAAAAAAGGCGCGGCAAGGTTATCAAGTTGGTATACCATCCACAAGCCGGACCAAATGAGAAACATCTCTGATATCAAAGGGGCTATCGATGGGAAAGAAAGGCGCAGCGGCACTGGGGCTGGTGTTGGTCTTAGCGTTGATGGGGTTTTCGGTGTTCCAGTTGGGGGCCGGGAATCGACTGGCGCAATCGCTCAATGATGCCCATGACAGTGATGTCGTGATGTACGGTGCGGCCTGGTGTCCGGCTTGCGCGGCCACCCGGGATTACCTGACGGCGCGAGGGCAGAGTTTCGTGGAGTTGGATATGGAGAAGAACCCGGAGGCGGCTCAGGAGTTCGCGCAGTTTGGCGGGCACGGCATCCCTCTGGTACTGGCCAAAGGTGAGGTGATTCGTGGCCATCGCCCCTCAGAGCTGAACCGAATCCTGGCTGAAAAAAGTCAGTAGTCGGGCGGTGATCAGATCCGGTCACCGGCAAGGCTGAGCACTTCGACATCGCCTTTCAAAACCGCGACGATCACTTTGCCTTCCCGAAAGTGATCCGGCAGTCTGAGCCGGCCGCTTGAATTATCCGGCAAACCACGCAATACCGTCTTCTTCATTACCAGAGACTCGTCGCTGTCGAAAAACAGCACGGTCACGTCCTTGAAATCCACACGGACCTCCCTGTCAAAATTTCGGCACCGTTATGCCGAAGGATCTAAGCGCAGTATTGTTGTACAACAATACTAACAAAAACATAACAGAAATAAGGTTTTGAGAAGTCAATCGGGAAAAAAGAGTTGAATTCCGTTCCGACAAGAGATTGACGTCGGTTGTGTCCTGGTCGGATTGCGCGCAAAATAGCGCCCCCCGCTCAAGCGGGTATAATTGCCCCCTAACCTGTCAATTCCCTGGAGTCTGTCTTGCAGTTTTCCCAGCTGGCGCTGGATAAGCGTCTGTTAGCCACCGTTGATCACCTGGGCTTTTCTGAGGCCACCGAGATTCAGCAAAAAGCGATCCCCGCCGCCATGGCTGGCAAGGACCTGCTGGCCAGCTCCCGTACCGGCTCCGGTAAAACCCTGGCATTCCTGCTGCCGGCAATGCAGCGTCTGATCCGCAACAAGCCGCTGTCCAAACGCGACCCGCGGGTGGTGATCCTGGCGCCAACCCGGGAGTTGGCGAAGCAGGTGTATGGTCAACTGCGTCTGGTGGTGGCCAATACCAGCTTTAAATCCCTGCTGATCCTGGGGGGCGAGGACTTCAATCAGCAGAGCAAAGCGCTGGCGAAAGATCCGCACTTTGTTGTGGCAACACCGGGCCGCCTGGCGGATCACCTGGAGCACGGCCACCTCTACCTGCACGGCCTGGAGATGCTGATCCTGGACGAGGCGGACCGGATGCTGGATCTGGGCTTTGCCGACCAGCTTAAGGCGATTCACAAGGCGGCGGACCACCGCAAACGTCAAACCCTGATGTTCTCTGCCACGCTGGATCATGCGGCGGTCAACGAATTTGGCGCCGACCTGCTCAACGCCCCGGCCCGCATCCGCATCGATTCTGAGGCGGAGATCCACAGCGACATCCATCACCGCATGCTGTTCTCCGATCATCTGGACCATAAAGAAGCCCAGCTGAAAGCGTTGCTGACCAAGCAGGAGATCAAGCAACTGATTCTGTTTACCGCCACCCGTTCTGACACCGACCGCCTGGCGGCGATGCTCAGCGAGTGGGGCCATACCACTCTGGCCCTGTCCGGTGAACTGAATCAGACCGCCCGAAACCAGATCATGCAGGACTTTTCTGCCGGCAAAGCGCAGGTTCTGATCACCACGGATGTGGCCAGCCGGGGACTGGACATCCCCCGTGTGTCTCACGTGGTGAACTTTGACCTGCCCAAGCACCCGGAAGAGTACGTTCACCGGGTTGGCCGAACCGGTCGCGCCGGGGCCAAAGGGGATGCGTTCTCTCTGGTCGGGCCGAAAGACTGGGCCAGCTTCAAAAAGCTCGAAGCCTTTTTAAGCCAGCCGTTGGCCTTTGAAGCCATCGAAGGGCTGGAGGCCAAATTCAAAGGGTTGGCGGACAAGCCGAAGCGTGGCCCGGCCAAGCCGAAGAAAGAAGGGGTGGCCAAAAAGGCGGCCGCATCGGTCAAGCGCAAGCCGAAGAAGATCAAACGGCCCGTTGCCGGGCTGCGGGATGTGGGCGATGCGCCTATGATGGTGAAGAAGAAGCCGGTTCAACCCGCAGACGACGAATAATAAAAAGGGCCGCTGTTCACAGCGGCCCTTTTTTCTGGAGGCGATATGAGAGGGGGAGCGATGGCGTGGATCCTGACGCTGGGCGCTATCTACCTGGCTCTCTGCCTGATGCTGGCGCTGAACCAGCGTCGGCTTATCTATTACCCCACGCCTCCGGCGCCGTCGCAGACGCCCACTCTGGACGTGATGGGGCCGTCCGGCCCCGTCCGTGTGCACCCCTTAAATCCGGGCCATCCTTCGGCCATCCTCTATTTCGGCGGTAACGCTGAAGCGGTCCATTTCAGTGGTCCGGAGCTGGCTGAAGCGATACCCGGCTGTACCCTCTATCTGGTCAACTATCCCGGTTATGGGGGCAGCGCCGGTGAGCCGAATGAAACCAGCCTGAACGCCGCGGCATTGGCCGTATACGACCAGATCGGCATTGAACACGCCTCGGTCAGCCTGATAGGCCGCAGCCTGGGGGCATCCGTCGCGATGGCCTTATCCACTCATCGGCCCATTCAGAGAATGGCGCTGATCACGCCGTTTGACAGCCTGGTGGCCCTGGCCAGCGAGCACTACCCCTTTTTCCCGGTGCGGTGGTTTCTGCAAGACCGATTTGAAGGTCCGGTGGCCGCAGAAGTGCCCTCGATACCGGTGGTCATCATCACCGCAGAGCAGGACAGAGTGGTCCCCGACAGGCGCAGCCGGGCGTTGCTGGACAGCCTCCCAGCCGCGGAGTTTGTGACGATTGCCGGGGGACACAATACCCTCAACCCCAACCCATCCCTTAGCGCGTTCTTTGCCCCTATCTGCCGCCCGCTTTGATACAGTGCCCGGTTTGAATCCCCTGAGTGGTTGAGGTGGAAATGTTGGTGCTGGCAAAGGTATCTGCGGCCGTTATGGCGGTGGTGGGATTGGCGTGGCTGGCGGAAAAAGCGGGCCCGCGCTGGGCGGGGGTGCTTTCCGGGTTCCCGCTGGGCACGGCCATTGTGCTGCTGTTTTATGGACTGGAGCAGGGCCCGGACTTTGCGGCGGAAGCGGCGCCCTATGGGCTGCTCGGCCTGGCGGCCACCACCGGCTTTGCCCTGGCCTACACCCTCAGTGCGCCACACTTTGGTCGCCGCAGCGTGTTCCCGATGTTGCTGGCGCTGGGCACATTACTTGGGCTGGCCAGCCAGGCCCAGTTATTACCGCCGCTGGGGTGGTGGGGGGCTCTGGTGGCCCTGTTCGCCGCCGTGCTCGCCATCGGGCTGACCCGGCGCCTGCCGGATCCGCCTTTTGTGGCGGTTCGCAGTGGCTGGGGCCTGGTGTGGGCGAGGGCGGTGATGGCGGCGCTGCTGGTGCTGGCCATCACCTCGGTGGCCAACTGGGTGCCGCCCACCTGGGCCGGTGTGATGGCCTCATTCCCCATTACCCTGTTTCCGTTGATGTTGCTGTTGCAGATCAGCTACGGCACAGCGCCGGTTCAGACCCTCAGCCGACACTATCCTTACGGGGCAGGCAGCCTGATCATCTACACCCTGGCGGTGGGCCAGAGCTATCCCCGGCTGGGGATTGGCATGGGCACGCTGGCGGCCTTTGCGTTGGCGGGTCTGTACCTGCTCGGGTATTGGTGGTGGAGCCAGAAATCGGCGCGCCGTACCGGGGACAGCGAGCTCTGCGCCGCAGACTAAGCGGCGGTATCGGCGCCGGCCCGGGAGACCGCCTGCAGCCAGAACGACAGCGGCCCATCCAACGCATCCAGACACAACGCGCCGTCGCTGGCCTCCATGGCCAGCGCGTAGCCGTGCAGGTAGTCCGCCAACAGGTCCCGGCTGTTGACCAGTACGGCCTCTGGCAGCCCCAGCGGCTGCAAAGCCCGCTCATAACGTTCGATAAACACCTGGGCGGGGCCGGGAGCACTCATGCTCAGCAGGGTATTCAGCAAGCCCGGGTGCCCGCTCAGCAGAGTCAGGTAGCTGCGGCATAACGCCCGGATGTCGGCCTGCCAATCCTGCCCCTGAGGTTCATGGATCGCTTCAACCAGTGAAATGCACACCGCTTCCAACAGCGCCGACTTGTTTTTGAAGTAGTGATAGATCGCCATCGGGTCGACCGACAGCTCGGTGCTTAACCCACGGATGCTGGGTACTTTTCCCGATTCGACCATCATCGTACGGGCGCAACTGACAATGCGCTCAGCGCTGAGCTGACCTGGCCTACCTCGTTTTCCTGTCTTGACACTCATCCATATCGCTCGCTAGGATCTAAAAACTCTACGGCGTAGAATAATTGTTTGTACGGTCTGGGGCAAGGGCCCCTGAGCGGCGTTTCCACAGGAGAACCCATGAGTAATTTTGTCTATATCGCGACCAGCCTGGATGGTTACATTGCGGATGTTGACGGCGGCGTTGAGTGGTTGCACAGCGTGCCAAATCCCGAGGGCAATGATTTTGGCTTCGGCGCGTTTATGGAAAGCATCGATGCTCTGGTGATGGGGCGCAAAACCTATGAATCGATTCTGAGCTTTAACCTTGACCTGTCTACGCAGTGGCCCTATCCCAAGCCGGTGTACGTGGTGAGCGCTTCCCCGATCACGGTCCCGACAGAGCTGGAAGGCAAAGTTTTCAGCCTGACCGTGGCCGAACCCGCTGCCATTGTGGCCGAGCTGGCGCAGCAGGGGCATCACCACCTGTATATCGACGGTGGCCGAACCATTCAGGGCTTTATGGCGGCGGGGCTGGTTGATGAGATGGTGATCAGTCAGATGCCGATCGTACTGGGCGGCGGTGTGCCGCTGTTTGGCGAGCTGACAGAACAGCAGACGTTTGAACTGGTCAGCAGTGAAGTGCTGCTGGAGGCGATAGTGAAGAGCCATTACCGTCGAAAGGCGGCATAAAAAAACCGCGCCTCGGCGCGGTTTTTTTATGCTTTGAAACCCGGCTCAGGTGCGGGGAGTCAGCACAATTTCAACCCGACGGTTTTCAGCGCGACCGGCATCCGTCTGGTTGCTGGCAATGGGCTGGTCCGGGCCGGCACCATAGGTGCTCATGCGGGTTACGCTGACCTGCTGACGAACCAGCTCACTGGCCACGGAGTCCGCGCGTTCGCGGGACAGACGCATATTGAGATCGCGACCGCCGGTGCTGTCGGTGTGGCCGGTGATCACCAGATTGGTCTGGTCGAACTCGGACACCACCATGGCCACGCCGGACAGGGCGTTGATGGCTGGCAGCTTCAGCTTATTGCTGCCCACGTCAAAGGTCAGGCTGTTGGGCATCACCAGCTGGATATGGTCACCATCGCGTTTTACGGAAACGCCGGTGCCCGCCAGTTTTTCCCTCAGGGCCGCTTCCTGACGGTCCATGTAGTGGCCAATGCCGCCACCCAGTGCAGCGCCGGAAGCGGCGCCGATCAGGATGCCTTTGCTGCGGTCACTCTTGGAGGAGCTGGCGGCACCAATCAGCGCGCCGCTGACAGCGCCAATCACGGCACCGGAGGTGGCGTTGGAGGTTTTTTGTTCGCCGGTGTAGGGGTCTGTGGTGGCACAGCCACTGAGCATCAGGGCCGCAACAACAGCAGAGATCATGGGGGTGCGCATCAAGACCACTCCTTTAGGATGCATACAAAAGTTGGCCATAGTGTGCCAGCACTGAGCTGAACCCACGATGACCGTTGAGCCAAATAGAAACAGGGCGTCGAATGACGCCCTGAGTCAGAGGTGAACCTTATTCGTCTTCCTCTTCCGGTTCAAGCATGCCCCAACCGTCGGTTTTCCCTTTAAAAGGTTTAGACAGCTCGGCCAGCTTACCTTCGATGGCGCCGATGGCGTGGTATTCCGGCACCATCTCCTGCTGCAGACGCAGTTCCCATTGGCCGGTTTCTTCGGACAGGTTCAGGAACAGGCCGGCACCGGGGTAGGCCGCAGCCACCGCGTCAGCCGCCAGTTGGCCCTGCTTCTCGCTGCCAAAAATGACATAGAAATCCAGCATGTAGGATTGGGTCAGATCAATGCCTTCTTCCTGCATCAGGGTCAGCAGTTCGCCATTGGCGTCGTTTGGAAAAGCCATGATGGGATCCTTAAAATTTTAAACTGGGCCGGCGCTTGGGCTTGGCCGGTTTGGGCGCCGCTTCCGCTTTCGGAGCGGGCTGACTGCTGGCCTGGATCAGTACCGCTTCGTCACCGAAGATCACGTTATCGCCGGCCACCAGTTTGCGGCGCTTGCGGGTTTCCACTTCGTGATTGACCAGTACCTCGCCCTCGGCGATCAGCATCTTCGCTTCACTGCCGGAGCCAACCCATCCCTCGATTTTGAGCACTTTATAGAGCTCAATAAATTCGTCACCGGGGTGGAGCTCCAGAACGGACGTAGACATAACAGCGTTCTCAAAGAGAGTCAGATGGCGGGATTATAGCGAGTTTCCGCGGGCGTTCGAAAGGAATGCGTGGTTCAGTCTGAATCCGCTAACGTGGTGATCATCCCGGCCAGTTGTGTCTGGGTGTCGCCCCAGGGGCGCACTAAAGGCCAGTCTGAGGGGGGCGCAACCGGGGACAGCGCCAGGTGGTGCCACAGTGCCGCCATGGCGGCGTCCGGGGACTGGGTCAGATCGAGGCTCAGCAGTTGCTCTGGGTGGCACTGCTGCCAGTGCGTCATCAATTGTCTGTGGCCGCGCAGATAACGGGCCAGCTGCACCGGGTCGTAGCGGTAGGGGACAGCCGGGTCAGGTTCACTCTGGTACAGCGCCGCCCCGCTGAGGGGCAGCGGTGCCAGGGGAGCAATTGCCCGGGCCTGAGGCAGGGCACGCAGCAACAGGCCAAGCTGGTGATCGTGGCCGGGTGAGCGGTCAATGACCCACTTTGCCCCGGCCGCTTCCGGCGGGAGGCTGGCCAGATAGGCCCGGCCCAGCAACTCCGGATCCAGCTGTGCCGCGGTTTTCAGCCGTGCCCGGATCCCGAACAGCGGGCGCTCACCCACTCTGGCCCGTTGCGTGAGCTGGCGCTCCAGTTCCGGCAGGAAACTCTGGTGCTGGCCAAGGTCAACGATCTGGTCATGTTGCCGCAGATAGCGGGCTAATGCCTCAGTGGCGCCGTCTTCCAGGCCGACCAACAGCAGCGGACGCGGCCCAGGCTTCGGCCCGGCAGTGACGCGCTCTGGCGTTGCGCCCCACTGTTCCGCAATGGCCCGGAGCAGGGCGAGGTCCCGATCGGCCTGATAGCGGCACGCCTGCTGTCGCTGCCCGGCGCCGGTATGCAGGTGCTGCCAGGCGGCATCATCGCAGCGCAGATCGGCCCACTCCTTGGCCAGGGCGAAGTGCAGATCCGGGCAGGGGGCGTTGCGTCGGGCAATGGCAAACTGCAGCGTATCGATGTGGTGGCGGGATTCGGTCTGGGTTCTCAGGTAGGCACGGGCAGCCCACAGGGCGTCCTGCTGGGGTTCAAGCTCAATGGCGCGATCCAGAGCCTGTTCTGCCGCATCGGGGTGGCCGCTCTGGCGCAGGGTCTCCGCCAGTTCGCTGAGCAGCGCCACCGTGGCGCCCTGGGTTTCGATCAGAAACTGGTACTGGCCGATGGCGTCTTCCGGGCATTTCAGTGACCGCAGCAAACGGGCCCGCTTCAGAGCCAGTTCCGGAGCCAGACCATGGCCCAGCACCCGGGCGGCGGCGCGGCCTTCCCGGTACTGTCCCAGCATGCTGTGACACTGCACAATAAATAGCTCAGCCGCGCTGTCCGGCTGGCAGGCAACGGCACGTTTAGCCATGGCCAGTGCCGACGCCACATTGCCCAGCCGCAGGGCCACTTCAGCCGCCAGGTGCCAGCCAGGACCGTACTCCGGGGCCTGCTGGTTCAACTCCCGGCACAGGCCGATCGCGGTGGTCAGATCCTGCTTTTCCAGTGCAGTGCGCACCAGGTGTGCCACCCCGGCGGCGTTGTATCCCTGTTCCCAAGCCACTTATGACGCATCCGTATTGTCGTTGAGTCCATGAATATAAAGGAAAAAGTGACCGTTTTCCGCTTTATTCTCAGGGCGGGCTTCCGATGTGGTGGTTTTAAATTCTAAACAATGTGTTTAAAATTTTATCTTTCTCAATCGAGCACGGAGAGCAACATGAAGGGGATCCAGGACCGCGGGCTGTGGTGCACCCGCTCCTTTGTGAACGGTCAGTGGCTGGAGGGGCAGCGGCACTTTGCGGTGCACAACCCTGCTAACGGCGCGTGGCTGGCGGATGTGGCTGAAGCTGGCGCGGAGGAGACCACTGCGGCAGTGGAGGCGGCCTACCGCGCTCAGCAGGAGTGGGCCCGGTTACCGGCGGCACAGCGCAGCAAGACGTTGATGGCCTGGCACGATGCGATGCTGGCCAATATTGACGATCTGGCCCGGATCCTGACGCTGGAGCAGGGCAAGCCGCTGGCCGAAGCCAAAGGCGAGGTCGCTTATGGGGCCAGCTACGTAAAGTGGTTTGCTGAAGAGGCGGTGCGGGTGTACGGGGACACCATTCCCGGGCCAGGGCCGGATAAACGGGTGTTGGTGATCAAGCAGCCCGTCGGCGTGGTGGGTTCCATTACGCCCTGGAACTTTCCTAACGCCATGATGGTGCGCAAAGCAGCGCCAGCCCTGGCAGCCGGTTGCGCGTTCGTGGCCAAACCGGCCGCAGAAACGCCGCTGTCTGCACTGGCGGTAGCGGAGCTGGCGCGCCGGGCCGGGTTGCCGGATGGGGTGTTTAATGTGGTGGTGGGGACGGACGCACCGGCCATTGGTCAGGTGCTGACGCAGCATCCGCACATCCGTAAATTCTCCTTTACCGGCTCCACCGCCACTGGCAAAAGATTGCTGGCCCAATGTGCCGAAGGGGTGAAGCGTACTTCCATGGAGCTGGGCGGGAACGCGCCTTTTATCGTCTTTGCCGATGCGGATCTGGACGCCGCCGTCGAGGGGCTGATGCTGGCCAAGTTCCGCAACGCCGGGCAAACCTGCGTGTGCAGCAACCGCATCTTTGTTGAGCGCAGTGTCTATGAGGCGTTTGCGCAGAAAGTGCGAGCGGCGGTAGCGGGATTGAAGGTGGGCGATGGACTGGAGCCGGAGACCCATATCGGCCCGCTGATCAGCGAGCAGGCGGTCAGCAAAGTGGCGGAGCTGGTCTCAGCGTCCGTAGCAGAAGGGGCACAGGCCGAGGCGGTGACCGATGTGCCGTCGCAGGGCCACTATTATCCGCCGACGGTACTCAGTGGCGTCAGCAATCGCATGGCGGTGGCCCGCAATGAGATCTTTGGCCCGGTGTTGCCGCTGATCCCGTTTGATGATGAAGCGTCGGTGATTGCCGAGGCCAATGACAGCGAGTTTGGCCTGGCGGCGTACCTGTACAGCCGGGACATTGGCCGGGTGTTCCGGGTCAGCGAGGCGTTGGAGTACGGTATGGTGGCGGTCAACGATGGCATTCTGTCCAACGCCGCCGCTCCGTTTGGCGGCATGAAGGCGTCCGGTCACGGTCGCGAAGGGTCAAAGTACGGGCTGGATGACTATCTCGACATCAAGTATCTGTGCCTGGGCGGGATGGACCGCTGAACGCGCCCCCTGAAAACAAAAAAGCCGGTCAATGACCGGCTTTTTCTTTGCCCGCAACGCTTACAGTTCGGCGTTGTGGTACACGTTCTGCACGTCGTCGCAGTCTTCCAGCATCGCCAGGAACTTCTCGAACATGGCCACGTCGTCGCCTTCGATCTTGGTGTAGGTCTGAGGCACGAAGGTGATCTCTTCCACATCGAATTCGATGCCCGGGAAGGATTCCAGCAGGGCGGTCTTGGCCTTGAAGTATTCGGTGTTCGGTGCGAATACGGTGGTTACACCGTCTTCCACTTCCACGTCGGTCACATCAACGTCCGCCATCATCAGCGCTTCCAGTACGCCATCTTCGTCGTCACCGGCGAAGCAGAAGATCGCCTGGTGATCGAACATGTGCGCCACAACACCGGGAGAGCCAATCTTGGCATTGGTTTTCACGAAGCACTGACGTACGTCGGTAAAGGTGCGGTTGTTGTTGTCGGTCAGACAGTCAACGATCACCATGCAGTTACCCGGGCCGAAACCTTCGTAACGAGCCGGTACGTAGTCTTCACCCGCACCGCCTTTGGCTTTGTCGATCGCTTTGTCGATCACGTGAGCCGGCACCTGGTCTTTCTTGGCACGGTCGATCAGGCTGCGCAGTGCCAGGTTGGTTTCCGGGTCAGGGCTGCCGTTTTTGGCCACCACGTAGATCTCTTTACTGTACTTGGAATAAACCTTGGTCTTCTGACCTGCGGTCTTGGCCATGGAGGCCTTACGCACTTCAAAACTGCGTCCCATCGGGATTCTCGCTCTGTCTAAGTTCTAACGATAACGGGGCAAGAGTTTACCAGTTGAGCAGGTGAGGGCAAATAAGCCGGCGGATCTGCATTCGCTTTTGACAAAATCCCTCTGCCCCTTGCCGGGACCGGGCGGGTATGAAAGAGTGCGTGTGCGCGCTCAGCGCGGAAAAATACCGTGAACTTTTCGGTGACCAACGGGCCAGTAGTATGGTTCGCGATACTCAATGGAATGGATGATGAAACTGCTTCCTCTGATAGCGGCGCTGTGGGCAGCGCCGATGGCCATGGCTCAGCCGGTAGAAGTGAGCCCCCTGCAGGATATCCGTGCTTTTCAGGCCATTTCCCCTTCACTGGTGACGTCGGGATTACCCGCGCCTGCCGATTTCCCTGCGCTGAAAGCGGCGGGGGTGGATGTGGTGATTAACCTGATGCCGGACGGCAACAATAAAGACTATGACAACGAAGCCGAGCTGGTGACCGGTAACGGGATGACTTACGTAGCGATTCCGGTGGACTGGCAGAATCCCAAAGTGGAAGACGTTGAGGCGTTTTTCAACATGATGGAGACCTATAAAGGGCAAGAGGTGCTGGTGCACTGCCTGGCCAACTACCGGGCTTCCGCTTTTGTCTATCTGCATCAGTGGGTCAAGCAGGCTGATGGCCGTGAGCCGGATATGGCAAAGGTGATGGCGCCGTGGGGCGAGCTGGAGAACAGCCTGCAACGCTATCCCCAGTGGGCCGGGCTGATTGACGACGTCAAAGCCCAGTACGCCGGTTCAGTGGGTTCCCGTTAATGCCGGTCTGAAGGCATCGGTAACGCAATAAAAAGGCCCTTTGTCTCAGGGAGACAAAGGGCCTTTAAGCATCTGCCAGATGGCAATGCTTAGTTCATGCCGTACTTCTTCAGCTTCTTACGCAGGGTACCGCGGTTGATGCCGAGGATGTTGGCAGCACGGGTCTGGTTACCACGGGTGTACTGCATGACGATGTCCAGCAGCGGTTGTTCCACTTCGCACAGCACCATTTCGTACACTTCGGAGGCTTCCTGACCGTCCAGTTGAGCAAAGTAGTTGCTTACGGCACGCTTCACGGAGTCGCGCAGTAACTGGGGCTTAACGGTACCGTTCGGGGTTTCGATCTGGCCTACGGTCAGTTGGTGCGCTTCAGAAAAGGAGTTCTGCTGGTCAAACATACTGTCTTTGCTCTGTCTCTTTACAATCAATGTTGTTCGAAGAAGCCGGCCAGGGCGTCGCGCTGTGCGCTGGCGCTGTCCAGGGCGTTGAACTGGCGCCGCATTTCCGGCTGCTGCTGGTTATCCAGGTACCAACCCACGTGTTTCCGGGCGATGCGCATGCCGCGCTCGTCGCCATAGAAGGCATGCAGGTGGTCCAGATGTCCCAGCATCAGTTCCTTCCGCTCTTCCCGTGAGGGGGAGGGAAGGTGTTCTCCGGTGGCCAGGTAGTGCTGAATCTCACGGAAGATCCAGGGACGACCCTGAGCCGGACGACCAATCATGAGCCCATCAACGCCGGTGTAATCCAAGACGTGCTTGGCTTTCTCCGGGCTGTCGATGTCGCCATTGGCGATCACCGGAATGGAGACTGACCGCTTAATGGCAGCAATGGTGTCGTATTCCGCTTCGCCTTTATACATGCACTGTCGGGTACGACCGTGCACGGCGAGGGCCGCGATACCATGCTGTTCGGCGATACGAGCAATCTCGACGCCGTTGCGGTTGTCCGGATCCCATCCGGTGCGGATCTTGAGGGTCACCGGCACCTCGACCGCATTGACCACGGCTTCGAGGATTTGGCGCACCAGATCCGGGTGGCGCAGCAGTGCTGAGCCAGCCAGCTTCTTGTTAACTTTTTTGGCCGGGCAACCCATATTGATGTCGATGATCTGCGCACCCCGTTCCACATTGAACTGGGCAGCCTGAGCCATCAACTCGGGTTCGCATCCGGCGATTTGGACGGAACGGATACCAGTTTCACCACTGTGGTCCATCCGTGCCATGGATTTCTCCGTTGCCCACACCAGGGGGTTGGATGAGAGCATCTCTGACACGGCCAGTCCGGCGCCTAGGCGACGGCACAGCTGGCGAAAAGGGAGATCCGTGACGCCGGCCATCGGGGCCACGATCAGCTGGTTATCCAGTTGATAGGGTCCAATCTTCAAGGTCACTTTTCCGTCCCGCTCGTTTACGAGGGGGCGAATATTACTCCTTTTTTTCAGACCTGGGAAGGTTAGAAAATGAACGCGGCGCAAATTTTTTTGCTTGACAATGATTGGGAAAATCGGGGCGTCATGGGGATGGTGACGTTAGCGGTCACTCACTTTCCTGCACGCCCCTGGATTGTCTAAATTTTGCTCCGGTCAAGGAGTAAACGAATCGGTGTCAGTTACTGCGCTTGGTGCCATCCAGTCGGCACCAGTCGCCTTCAATGGCGGTGGGGTTCAGTTCGAACCACTGACTGTATACGTCGCGCAGCTCTTCCGCCTGCTCCACCAGCAAGCCGGACAGCGCCAATTGGCCACCGGGTTTGACCAGGCCGCTGATCACCGGAGCCAGCTCGCGCAGTGGACCCGCGAGAATGTTGGCGACGACCACATCTGCCTGCAGATCGGCGGGCTGGTCTTTGGGCAGGTAGACGGTCAGCTTCTCTTCTACGCCGTTACGCTGAGCGTTGTCGGCAGAAGCGGTGAGTGCCTGGGGGTCGATGTCCAGACCCACCACGGTCTGGGCTCCCAGCTTGATTGCGGCGATGGCAAGGATGCCGGAGCCGCAGCCAAAATCAACCACGGACTTGTCGGACAGCGCCAGGCCATCGAGCCAGGTCAGACACAGCGCGGTGGTGGGGTGGGTGCCGGTACCAAAGGCCAGGCCCGGGTCCAGCATCACGTTAACGGCATCCGGCTCCGGGGCTTCCCGCCAGGACGGGCAGATCCACAGGCGACGACCAAACTGCATCGGGTGGAAGTTGTCCATCCACTCCCGCTCCCAGTCCTTATCTTCGAGCGCTTCCACTTTGTAGGTCATCTGGTTGGCCAGCTCAGGCATCGCCTTCAGCGCTTCGATCACCGGCGCCATATCGGTAATGGCATCGAACAGGCCAATCACATCGGTGTCGCCCCACAGGCGGGTCTCGCCGGGCAGCGGCTCGAACACCGGAGTGTCATGGGCGTCCACAAAGGTTACGGAAGCAGCGCCCAGCTCCATCAGTTCGTCACTGATGGTTTCGGCGGTTTCGTTATTGGCGTTGAGTCGGATCTGGATCCAGGCCATACGTCTCTCTGGATAAAGGGTGGATTTGGAGGCGAATTGTAATGGCTCAGCCCGGATTCGCCAGCGTTTCTTTTTTCAGCGGTCGAACCGGAACGGGCCGGATAAAGGCGCTAGTGGATGGTTCAATATGATTCAGGTCACGGTCTGGATCACAGTAAGCTCGGTATGTTAGGGGACTTTATTTCATTTTGATTGTTGCATGAACACGCCTCACGCCTCGCCGCGTCGATTCGCTTTATACCGACGATGGTTGCAGGCCACCATCGGTGGCATTTTGGCCCTTGAATGCCTGCTCTCCTTTCAATGGGGTTTCGGCCAGGTGCTGGGTCCCCGCCCGCTCGGCCCGATCCGTGACTGGATCCACGGCTGCCCTCAGGAAAACTCCCTGGCTGAGTGGGCTGCCACCATCATCCTGCTGAGCATGTTCTTTGTTCATGGCTACCTGGCCATGACGCAGCCCTGCACCAAACCGCCGCTCAAAGATCGCCACGGTTTTGGCCGCAAGCCCGCTGTCCGCTGGGAAACGGTGTACCACCACATTCAGGTGGCGACGGGCATCCTGCTGGTGCCACTGACCTTTATCCTGTGCTACACGCTGATGCTGTCTCCGCCGGACCCGGCGTTTGACGACTGGTATCATCGACTGACGTCCCTGGGCAGCCGCCTGGCCTACGTCATGCTGGTCCCGCTGCTGCTAATCCATGCCGTACTGGGTCTTATCCGCCTGCTTTTCCGCTGGCGCACCAGCAACCCGGATGCGCCTTACCACCGCAGCCGAAAATGGGTCATGGCTTCCTATACCGTGCTGATAAGCGGGGCGGTCGCCATCGCCATTATCCGCGGTGTACCGGGTTTTGCCTTCTGAATGGCCGTGACCGGCGATTCAGCGTGACGAAGATCTCAGCCATTGGCCCGACCAATGTGATCTTCGTCTGAGCTTGATTCGAATCAATTCCTGCGCGCTCCGCCGAGCCTATTGTGACAGGCTGAACTGTTACCTCGGCGTGAAGCCCTACCATGCGCAAACTGATCTCATTTGGCCGCGGCCCAGCCCGGATGGACCTCATCCAGGGGCTGTGCGGCGGCGTTCTTGCCCTTTTCCTTCTGATGCATCTGCATCTGGAAGCCAGCATCCTTGTTGGTCCTCACGCTTTCGAAGCGGTGGCCTGGTTCCTCCACGCCGGTTGGGCTGATCCCGCCGGACATGGCTATGCCGCCATGGTGGTGCTGGCCGCACTGGTCATCCTGTCTTTGCTTGCCCTGCACGTCTGGGCCGCGATGCGCCGGGTACCGATTCAGTACCGCCAATGGCGCACTCTGCGTCGTCAGTTGGGGCAGGTCCGCCACGGTGGCACCTGGCTCTGGGCCGCGCAGTTGTTTACTGGCATTGCCCTGATGCTGGTGCTTCCGGTCCATTTGATCACCATGATGACGCAGCCTCACAACATTGGCGTTGAGCCCTCGGCGCTGCGCATCGTCAATGAAGGCGGCTGGCTGCTGTATGGCCTGCTGCTGCCTTTGGCGGTGCTTCACGCGGTGGTGGGGCTGGTTCGTCTGGTTCTGAAATGGTGGCCGGACTTTGGCCAGCGCCAGACTCTGCGCCGCGGCGCGTTGGCGTTGGTGGTGTATCTGCTGGTACTCGGCAGCGTCAGCCTCGGGGCCCACATCAGTAATGGTTTGTCCTTTAACCAGGGCAAAACCGTGATGGTGGGCAAGTAATCGTCGAAACTTTGTCCTTGATCGGGTTCTCAATGTCCGGTAGGTGATAAACCTGTTATCGAACCGGATTCGATCAGAACAAGGATAAGACGATGAAAGCGCGGATCTCCCCCCGACTGTCCCGCTGGTCCGCCAAGGCGGACCTGGCCCAAAGCCTGAGTGGGGGCCTGCTGGCCCTGTTTCTCTGGGTTCACTTATTGCTGGTTTCCTCCATTTTGTTCGGGCCGGAAGCGATGCGCTTTGTGGCCCGGAATATGGAGCTGGCGTTTCTGGACCCGGCCGGTCAGGGCTATCCGGTGGTGGTCAGCCTGATGGGTCTGGTGGTGTTGGTGCTGGTGGCCCTGCACGCAGCGGCCGCGCTGAGAAAGTTTCCCCAAAACCTGCGCCAGTGGCGGGCCCTGAATCGGCAGATGGGGCAGATCCCCAACCCGGAAACCCGACTGTGGCGCTGGCAGGTGATCACCGGGTTCGTTCTGTTTCTGCTGTTGCCGGCGCATCTGTGGATGATGATCAACCAGCCGGAAACCATTGGCCCGGAAGGGTCCGCAGCGCGGATTTGGGATCAGAGAATGATCTGGCTCTATCTGCCTTTGTTGCTGGCGGTGGAGCTTCACGCCGTGGTGGGGGTATACCGCCTGGTGATGAAATGGTGCTCGGTAACCCCGGAGCGCCGCGCCTGGCTGGTCAGACTGCGCAGTCTGCTCAGCCTCCTGTTTATTGGCATTGGCCTGGCTTCGCTGCTGGCCTTTGTCCGCTACGCCCAGTTGGCTAACTAAGAGAAAAGGAAGCAATGAAGACCATCTACACCGATGCGTTGGTGATTGGCGGAGGCCTGGCCGGTCTGCGCGTTGCCATCGCCTGTCGCCAGCAGGGCATGGATACGACGATCCTGTCGCTTATCCCCGCAAAGCGTTCTCACTCCGCGGCGGCTCAGGGTGGCATGCAGGCCAGCCTGGGTAACAGCGTAAAGGGCGAAGGGGACAACGAAGACGTGCACTTTCACGATACGGTGAAAGGTTCCGACTGGGGCTGCGACCAGGACGTGGCGCGCATGTTTACCCAGGTGGCGCCGAAAGCCGTGCGGGAAGCGGCCAACTGGGGTGTGCCCTGGACCCGGGTTACCGCCGGGCCGCGTCAGGTGGTGGTCAATGCGGAGAAAGTGACCCTGCAGGAGCCGCAGGAGGCCCACGGCCTGATCAATGCGCGCGACTTCGGTGGCACCAAAAAATGGCGTACCTGCTACACCTCTGATGGTACCGGCCACTCTCTGCTGTATGCGCTGGACAATCAGGCCATCGGCATGGGGATCGAAGTTCACGAGCGGATGGAAGCCGTCCGCCTTATCCACGACGGTGAGCGTTGCCACGGCGCGGTGGTGCGCAATCTGGTTACCGGCGAGTTGATCGCTTACCTGGCCCGCACCACCACGATTGCTACCGGCGGCTATGGCCGACTCTGGTCGGTCTCCACCAATGCCATCATCTGTGAAGGCACTGGTGCTGCCATCGCCCTGGAAACCGGCAAAGTGGCGATTGGTAATCCCGAGGCGGTGCAGTTTCACCCCACAGCGATTGTGCCGGTCGGCATCCTGACCACCGAAGGCTGTCGCGGTGACGGCGGCCTGTTGCGGGATGTGGATGGCCACCGCTTTATGCCGGACTACGAACCGGAGAAGAAAGAGCTGGCCTCCCGTGACGTGGTGTCCCGCAGGATGACCGAGCATATGCGTAAGGGCAAAGGCGTACCCAGCCCGTACGGGGATCACCTCTGGCTCGACATTACCCTGCTGGGCAAAGAGCACATCGAGAAGAAC
Organism: Marinobacter nauticus; assembly: GCF_019801015.1. Lineage (GTDB taxonomy): Bacteria > Pseudomonadota > Gammaproteobacteria > Enterobacterales > Shewanellaceae > Ferrimonas. Next base: position 133,296 of record NZ_JAHVJZ010000006.1, on the reverse strand, counting down.
CTGCGGGAAGTGCAGGAGATCTGTCAGTACTTCCTCGGCATCGACCCGGTCAAAGAGTGGATCCCGGTACGCCCGACCCAGCATTACTCCATGGGTGGCGTGCGCACCAACGCCAGTGGCGAAAGCGATGGCCTGAAAGGGCTGTATGCGGTGGGTGAAGCGGCGTGTTGGGACATGCATGGCTTTAACCGCCTGGGCGGGAACTCGCTCGCCGAAACCGTCGTGGCCGGAATGATTGTTGGCGAATCGGTTGCCGCCGCCAGCAAAGAGACGCCGATGGGCGACCGTGGCCTGGCGGAGCAATTTGTCCTGGCTGAGCAGGCGGAGATTGACGCCTTGCTGGCCCGCGACAACGGCGAAGACGCCTATGCCCTGCGTCGCAGCATGGAAGAACTGATGATGGATAAGGTGGGGATCTTCCGCACCGGCGTTGAGTTGGACAAAGCGGTCTCTGAACTGACTGCGCTGCTCGAACGCAGCCAGAATATCGCCCTGCAGAACAAGCGTCGCCACAGTAACCCGGAACTGGTGGAGGCGCTTAAGGTGCCCCGCATGCTGAAGCTGGCCCTCTGTATCGCAACGGCCGCCGCAGCCCGTACCGAAAGCCGTGGTGCCCACGCCCGTGAAGATTATCCTCAGCGCAATGATCAGGAGTGGCTGAACCGCACTCTGGTGCGCTGGCCGGAAGGCGAGGCTGCACCGACGCTCAGTTACGAAGCACTGGATGTGATGAAAATGGAGCTGCCACCGGGCTACCGGGGCTACGGCGTGGATAACGCCATTGCGCATCCGGACACGGCCCGTCGCGAAGCCGAGATTGCCGCCTGGGATAACGCCAATCCGGATGCCGACCGATTTGAACGTCAGCAGGCGCTGATGCCCTTTGATCTGCCCGAAGCTTACCGGGCCCGTAACCAGCGCCGCACAGGAGAGTCTTGATGAGCGCCCGCACCCTGACTTTTGAGATTTTCCGTTTTGATCCGCAGTTGCCGGGCGATAAGCCCCGCACTGAACGTTACCAGATGGAAGAAACGCCGGGCATGACGGTGTTCATCGCGCTGAACCGTCTGCGCGAGGAGCAGGATCGTTCGCTCCAGTTCGACTTTGTTTGTCGCGCCGGGATCTGTGGCAGCTGTGCCATGGTGATCAATGGTAAGCCGACGCTGGCCTGCCGCACCCTGACCAGCACGTTTGAAAACCCGGTGATCACGCTGATGCCTCTGCCGGGCTTCGAGTTGATTGGGGACCTGTCGATCAACACCGGCAAGTTTATGCGCGCGCTGTCCGAGCGTCTGGGCTCCTGGCTGCATCCGAAGTCGGAACAACTGAGCATCGATGCGCTGGAAACCGCAATGGACCCGGCCCTGGCGGAAGCGGTGTACGAAGCAGACCGTTGCGTCGAGTGCGGTTGCTGTGTGGCCGGCTGTGCCACGGCGCAGATGCGTGACACCTTTGTCGGAGCGGTGGGCTTCAATAAGGTGGCGCGGTTTGCCCTGGACTCCCGTGATGCCCGTGAGCCGGACGACTTCTACCACGTTATTGGTGATGAAGACGGCGTGTTTGGTTGCATGACGCTGTTGGGTTGTCAGGACAACTGCCCGAAAGATCTGAATCATCAGGCTCAGATCGCTTACCTGCGTCGTCAGTTGCTGCGCGGTCCGCGCATCCTCTAAGCCAGCCCTTCCAGCCCCTGCCAAACGGGTGCGTCCTGCACCGCGGCAGGGGCTTTGCCCTCTCTCAGCGCAATGTCGCCCCGCACCGGACAGAACTGCCATTGGCAGTCCAGCGCTGGGGTCAGTGTGGTTTCCCTGACCACGTCGCCGATGGCGACCGCATGGATCTGATGGCCCTGCTGTCGGGCGTCATTCAGTTGGTTCAGCACTTCGCTGCTGAGATCCGTCAGCATCATATCGGAGATCAGCACCAGATCCGCCAGTTCGTAGTCCGGGCGCTCGAGGCATGCCAGGGCAGCTTCCAGTGCCAGAGCCACATCGGTACCGCCGTGGAAACTGAGCTGCAGAAACGCGATCAGCCCGTTGGCGTGTTGGGCCAGGTCCCGCTCTTCAATGCGGGTGGCAAAGTTGATCAGGTGCACCGGCCGTTGCTCTGCACGGGCAGTGGCGGCCAGGGTCAGGGCTATCGCTTTGGCTGCTGCCTCCGGTATCCCCTGCATCGACAGGCTGGTGTCCACCGCAATCACCAGCGGGCCTTTGGCTCGTTCGGCCTGATAGGGCACCATCCGGGTTTCGTTACGCCACTGTCGCTCCGCTTGCCAGCCCCGGCGCTGGTACGCCAGCAGTTTCCCTTCCAGCAGCTTCAGTTCGAACAGCGAGGCCAGCTCCGGGTCACTCAGCTGGCTCAGTTCACTGGGCAGCAGGGCCGGAAGGTCCCGCCCCGGCAATACGCCGAACAGATCGTCCGGCGCGGGGGCATTGGGTTGCCTCGTCCAGCAGGGGACGCGGCAGGTGACCGGACGCAGCTCAGTGCGCGTTTGTGGCTGACGATGGCGGCCGATACGCCGGCACAGTTCAATAATGCCGGGGTGCCCGGCAAGATAATCGGCCCAGCGATTGAGGGTGTCTTCGGCCTGGGTCAGCGCTTCGCCATCGCAGAGGTCCACCAGAATGCCGGGATCCAGCCCGAGCGAGCGGTAGCGCCGGGACAGAGCCTGCAGCGCCTCCAGCCAGGATTGGAGCTGGGCCAGATACTCCGCCCGCAGGGCACTGAGCCGGGCGAGTTGCCACCGGGCCTGTGCCGTTTCCAGTGCGGTGCGCTGCTCTTTCAGTAATAAACGACCCAGTGGCGCAGGGTCGCCACCGTGATGCTGCAGCCGGACGGACTGCGCGTCCCAGAAGGGGCGTTTGGCGGGGCGGCCGCATAGCGCCATCAGTTCGTCGTGGTGTTGCAGCCATTGGCGGAGAACGGCGAGATCGATGGGCTGCTGTTGCTCAGCTCGCTCAAGCGCCGCCAGGTGTGACTGAAAGGGGCACTCTTGCTGCAACACTGCCCGCGCTTTGGCGTCCAGCTCGGACAGCGTGTGCGCCAGCTTCGCCTCCAGTGCCGGAGAGCGGGCGAGCAACTCCGCCAGGCCGTTTAGCTGATTGCGCAGGTCGAGCATTCCGGGCTCTCCGTCAGGCTGCGTAACGCGGCGCAGCGAAGCAGGGCCAGGTCGAGATCCTCAATGGCGCTGGTCCAGCCCTGTACAACCGCATCGATTGCACTGGCGCGAAGGAACAGCGGTACCGGCTGACGATTCAGTTGTGCCAATAGTGCGTTGGCCTGCTGGCGTAACTGGCTCAGTGTGTGCTCGGTCGCGGCCAGTTCGGCCAGCAGCGCCGTGACTTCGCTGGTCGCAACAGGCTGGCGTGGGTCGCCGCGACGGTGTTTCAGCGGCGGAGAGAAGGGTTCGACGTCGTAACTGCTGTGAGCGAAGCGCCCCTGAGGGTCATAACAGATGGCCAGGACGCCGTTGTCCCTGAATTGGCACTGCACGTTTTCCCGACGGTGGCCCAATGGGTCAAAGGGGTGGAAGGGCGCGCTGCTGGTCATCTGTGACTGATGGACAAAGAAATCAAAGTGGACCGGCTCGCCCCGCCGGTGAACGTGCACCGCCTGTCGCTGAACATAGAAGTAGCCACCGCGCTGTTGGCGCTGTTCGCCAGTGTTGGCAAAGAAGAATTGCTGAGGAAAGAACTCGACGGTGTCGTACTGATCCTCGCTGTGGAACAGCAAGTCGTGCAGTCGTTCATCCAGTTGTTCGAGGTTATGGCTGACCGGCTCAATCTCCAGAGGGAGATGACTGAGCGCGTTAACGATCAGGGCTTCGATATGCGGTTGCTGCTCCGGCTCGTGCCACAGCATGTGGATGAGCAACAGCAGGTCGGTAGGCAGGGTGGTGTCCCGATCTTCCAGATAAGCGGCGGCCTTCACCAGACCGATCGCCCACTGCCAGCGCCGATCGGACAGATAAAGCTCCGGCACCTCATCCGACAGCGACTGGTGCAGCCGACGCAGTGCGCACAGTGTATCGGCGCTGAGCCGAACCGAGGCGATCCCCTGACGCCAGCTCAGCCAGGTGTCGTTATCGATGGGAGCCCGGACGGTCACGCTGTCCGGTGCGGCCTGTTGGATCAGGGCGGTAAAGTTGTCCCACCCGGCCGTCGGGGCGGCGATCAGACGAACCAGCAGCCGGTCATAGAGGGCCTCCAGGCCCTGCTCCGGATCGGGGATCTCATTGGCAGCGGTGATCAGCCCTTTCAGGGGAACCGTGAGCATGGCGTCGCCATTGCGGAATTGGCGTTCGTTGATCAGCGTAAGCAGGGTATTCAGGATCGCCGGGCTGGCCTTAAAGATCTCGTCAAGGAAGGCCAGGTCCGCCCAGGGCAGGTAGCCCTGAATCTGCCTTTGAAACTGGTCGTTGCGCAGAGCGCTCAGGGCCACCGGTCCATACACCTCATCCGGTGTGCTGAAGCGGTTCATCAGGCACTCGAAATACCGTGTATCGGTAAAGGCCGAAGCAACCCGTCTCGCCAGCAGGCTTTTGCCGGTTCCCGGGGGACCAAACAGGAAGCTGTGGTGTCCGGCCAGTGCAGCCAGCAGGGTGACGGCCAGGGTTTCATCCCGCTCATACAGGCCGACGCGGAGATCCTGCAACAGCGACTGCAATTGGTGCCGACGGTTCATGTGGGATCCTCCGGTTCGGGCTGGGGGTAGATTTCACAATGGCGGCAGGGGGCCTTGGCGTACCCCATCGTGAACTTACAGCGGGGACAGGCCCTGGGGCGGTCCGGTGTTGCAGGCTCGGCGGCGGGCACTCGTCGTTTGTACCAACGGGTGAACAGCATGAGGACCAGCAACAGCGCGACGCCAGTCAGAAGCAGTACCACATAGGCCTCCCGGTGAAATCGTGATGTCACAGCATACGGGGAAGCGCGGGGAGGCTGCCGTGATCCAGGTGGGAAGTTCCGGGTCGATTTACCCATGGCTATAACGTTATAGCCAAAGGGTATATCAGATAACTCCTCTGGAAATTTAATTCTTTTTAATCATTGCCTTAGGTTTCATTGCTGCCTTTCGCTGCAAGGGATTCATTACACCGGGCCAATCCGGGCACAGGGTTGTTAACACTTTGTAACGATTGAAAAAAGACGACTTGTATTAGTGGTTTATCCATCGCTGGCGCTGTCTGGTCCGATGTTTTGGGCCTTTTGCGTCCGCCGAAAACCGACGCTAGGTTGAGGCTCAGCGGTCAGCTTGTCGGCCTGTTCGGCCGGACTGCTCATCTCACAAAAATGACAAGTCATCAGGAGTGACAATGAGCATGAAATACCAGGGTTTGGCTCTGGCGGGTATCGCAGCTGCGATGCTGGCCGGGCCCTCAGCGATGGCAGCGGAAGAGGGACGCTACATCGTTAAATTCCAGCAAGGCAAAGGGCAGGCAGTGCGTGCCCAGGTGCAGGCAGAGAAGGGTAAGGTCAAACTGGACCTGCCCGGTCGATCCGCCATGGCGGTCTCGCTCTCCCCGGGCGCCCTTAAAGCGATGCAAAACCATCCCCACGTTGAGTACGTGGAAGAGGATGTGAAGCGCTACCTGCTGTCGGAAGAGACCCCTTACGGCATCCCGATGGTGCAGGCGGACCAGCTCTCTGACGCGGCTGCCGGCAACACCAAAGTGTGCATCATCGATTCCGGTTACGACGGTGGCCATGAAGATCTCTACCATGGTGGCGTGGTCAATGGCACCGACGATCCCGGTACCGGCAGCTGGAATACCGATGAGAACGGTCACGGTACCCACGTGGCCGGGACCATCGCCGGTGTGGGTGGCAACAACAAAGGGGTCGTGGGTGTGCTGCCGAGCGGCAACCTGAACCTGCACATCATCAAGGTGTTTGGTGCCGATGGCTGGGCCTACTCCTCCGGGCTGGTGGCGGCACTCGATGCCTGTAAGGCGGCGCGCGCTTCCGGCGAGAACATGGTGATCAATATGAGTCTCGGTGGCGATCGTAAGAGTCGCACCGAGGAGCGTGCTTTTAACCAGGCCAACAGCGAAGGGATCCTGAGCATTGCTGCGGCCGGTAACGACGGTAATACCCGTCACAGTTACCCGGCTTCCTACAGCTCCGTGGTCTCTGTGGCTGCCATTGACGCCAATAAAGCGATTGCGGACTTCTCTCAGCAGACCGACCAGGTGGAAATGGCCGGCCCGGGTGTTGGCGTACTGTCCACCGTGCCGATGGGCAGTGCCAGCATTGCCAGTCTCTCTGTGGGCGGCTCCGCGGTTGATGCGGCCGGGATGGAAGGTTCGCCTCAGGGCAACGTCAGTGGTGCGCTGGCGGACTGTGGCCTCGGAGAGTCGGCCTGTAGCGCAGCCGCCGGCAAGGTGTGCCTGATCGCCCGTGGCAACATCTCCTTCTCTGACAAGGTGCTGGCTTGTGAGGCCGGCGGTGGCATTGGTGCCATCATCTACAACAACGAGCCGGGTCAGCTGTATGGCACCCTCGGTGGCGTAGCGACCTCCATTCCGTCTGTGGGCATCAGCGATCAGGATGGCGCAGCGCTGCTGGGTCAGCTGGGCGCGACCGCCGCGATCGATGTGGTGGCCGACCACTACGCCTACTTCAACGGCACCTCTATGGCGACCCCGCACGTGGTGGGCGTTGCGGCACTGGTATGGAGCCATCATGCAACCTGCAGCAACGACCAGATCCGTGCGGCGCTGAACGCCACTGCGGAAGATCTGGGCGCTGCCGGTCGCGATAACGCCTTTGGTAACGGTCTGGTTCAGGCCCTGGCGGCCAGTGATCATTTGACAGCCAATGGCTGCGACGGTGGTGACACCGGTGGCGGCGGTGGTGGTGGCGGTAACGGTGGCGGCGGCGGTAAGCCCGGTAAAGGCCCCAACCGCTGAGTTCTTCATAACCAGTCGAAAGCCCCGGCATAAAGCCGGGGCTTTTTTGTGGGACCCCGATTGGCTCACGTCAATGATCTCGGATGAGTTGAATGTGGCTGGTTGGAAAATCCGTGCAGCCTGGCCAGATTGGTGCAAATGACTGCATTGTTAAGTGTTTGTTTTTGCGATTTAAAGTGATTGATCCTGGTCAAGGGGTGGGGCAGGGAAAGTTGGAACAATAACGTCTTCCAATGGATGCGGACGTAGGGCAATGAGGGATAACCAACCCGTTTCACACAAGGAGAGGCCACTCAGTCGGGATTGCATTTTGCTGTCCACGACTGACCTGCAGGGCAACATCAAGTACGCCAATCCCACCTTTGTCGAGGTGGGGGGATTCAGCGTCGAGGAGTTGCAGGGCCAGCCACACAATATTGTGCGCCACCCGGATATGCCCAAAGAGGCGTTTGGTGCGCTATGGGACCGAATCAGGGCGGGAAAACCCTGGATGGGAATCGTCAAAAACCGCTGCAAAAACGGTGACCATTACTGGGTGAATGCCTATGTCATGCCGGTCATTGAGCGGGGAGAAATCCATGAGTTTCAGTCGGTGCGCCGCAAGGCTACCGATGCCCAAATCGCCAAGGCCGAGCAGGTCTACCAGGCATTGCGAGCCGGTAAATCACCAACAGAGTTGACGCCACCACGGCTTGGATTCATCCAGCGTGTGTCGCTGTGTGCCGGCGGAGCTGCTGCGGTTGGCGCTGGCGTGGCGACGCTCTCGCCGTGGATTGGCGCCGCAGTAGGCATGGGACTGGCACTATTGGGTACCCGTTTGCTGATGCGGCCATTTCAGCGAGTGGTGGAGGCCAGTCGTGACATCATTGATGACCCGATGGCGATGGCGATTTACAGCGACAACCGGGATGAGATCGGTCAGCTGGAGCTGGCGTTGCAGTTCCAGATCACTGAGACCGGCGGGGTGGTTGGCAGAATGGCAGACTCTGCCGGGTCGATCAGTGAACAAAGCCAGGTGTTGACCCAGACCATTCAGGAAACCTCCGAACGGGTGGACCGGCAAAGCGAACAGATCCATCAGGCGGCCACAGCAATGGAACAGATGACGGCAAGCTTTGGTGAGGTGAATCAGAACACCCAGCTGGCGGCCGAGGAGATGGTACGCAGCCACGGTGCCGCTGAGCAGGGCCATGACCGACTGGAGTCGGTGATTGAAGCCATTGATGGCCTCAGTCAGCAAGTGGCCCACTTCTCCGATGTCGTGGCCTCGATTGAGCAGGACAGTCGCGACATTACCGGTGTGCTTGAGGTGATACGGGGCATCGCCGAGCAGACGAACCTGCTGGCGCTGAACGCCGCTATTGAGGCGGCCCGAGCCGGTGAGTCCGGCCGGGGGTTTGCGGTGGTGGCGGATGAGGTGCGCCAGCTGTCCAGTCGCACCAGTGACTCGACCGCGCAGATTGAAGCCATTGTCGGCAAGTTCCAGTGCAGTTCCCGCCGGGCTACCGAAGCGATGCAGGCGGGCCAGCATCAGGCTGGCGAGTCGGTGGCACTGGCGCGGGAGGCGGACGCCGCCTTTGAGCAGCTTCGCGCTTCCATTGGCAGGCTGGTGGCGATGTCAGAGCAGAATGCCACGGCCGTCAACCAACAGAGTCACGTTGCAGAGGAGATCAGCGGTGCTTTGCACCTGATCAACGAGCTGGCGGAGCACACCCGTCAACAGACGGATCACGCTCAGTCCCGTACCGGCCAGATGAACCGGCTCTCCACGAAGACCCATCAATTGTCGGAGCAGTTTTGGCAGCACTGTGTGCAGCGGGGTCAGTAACCCGGCATAAAAAAACCGGCCTGATGGCCGGTTTTTTGTGTCCGCAGCGTGGGCTTAGCCCTCGGCGTCCAGCTTCTTCTCCAGGTAGTGGATGTTGGTGCCACCGTTCTGGAAGTTCTCGTCCGCCATAATGCGCTGTTGCAGCGGGACGTTGGTCTTGATGCCGTCAACCACCAGCTCCTGCAGCGCGTTGCGCATGCGGGCGATGGCGATGCCGCGGTTCTCTCCATAAGTGATCAGCTTGCCGATCATGGAGTCGTAATACGGCGGTACACGGTAGCCCGCGTAGATGTGGCTGTCCCAACGGATGCCCATGCCACCCGGCGGGTGGAAGTGGGTGATGGTCCCCGGAGAGGGGATAAAGTTGTTGGGGTCTTCCGCGTTGATTCGGCACTCAATGGCGTGACCACGGATCACCACCTGATCCTGAGAGATGGAGAGGGGCTGACCGGCAGCAATGCGCAGCTGCTCTTTGATCAGATCCACGCCAGTCACCATTTCGGTAACCGGGTGCTCCACCTGGATACGGGTGTTCATCTCAATGAAGTAGAACTCGCCGTTCTCGTACAGGAACTCAAAGGTACCGGCACCGCGGTAGCCGATCTCCACACAGGCACGGGCACAACGCTCACCGATAAACTTACGCATCTCTTCGGTGATGCCCGGAGCCGGAGCCTCTTCCACCACTTTCTGGTGGCGACGCTGCATGGAGCAGTCACGCTCGCCCAGATGGATGGCGCTGCCCTGACCGTCTGCCAGTACCTGCACCTCAACGTGGCGCGGGTTCTCCAGGAATTTCTCCATGTAGACGGTGTCGTTGCCAAAGGCCGCACCGGCTTCCGCCTTGGTCAGCTCGATGGACTTGAGCAGTTCCGCTTCGTTGCGCACCACCCGCATACCGCGACCACCACCGCCACCGGCGGCCTTGATGATCACCGGGTAACCGATGCGCTTGGCGATCTGCACGTTGCGCTGGGTATCTTCGGTCAGTGGGCCATCGGAACCCGGTACACAAGGGACACCGGCTTTCTTCATGGCGCTGATGGCAGACACTTTGTCACCCATCAGGCGGATCACATCGGCGGTCGGGCCGATAAAGATGAATCCGCTCTGTTCAACCTGCTCGGCAAAGTCGGCGTTTTCCGCCAGGAAGCCGTAGCCCGGGTGAATGGCGATGGCGTCGGTTACCTCAGCCGCGGCGATGATGGCCGGGATGTTGAGGTAACTTTCGGTCGCCGGTGCGTTACCGATGCAGATGGTCTCATCGGCGAGCAGGACGTGTTTCAGGTCCCGGTCGGCGGTGGAGTGCACCGCCACAGTTTTGATCCCCAATTCGCGACAGGCGCGGAGAATCCGCAAGGCAATTTCGCCGCGGTTGGCGATCACCACTTTATCCAACATGGTGGCCTTCCTTACTCGATGATGAACAGGGGCTCGTCAAACTCGATGGGATCGCCGTTTTCAGCCAGGATGGCTTTAACAACACCGGCTTTATCCGCTTCGATCTGGTTCATCATCTTCATCGCTTCGATGATGCACAGAGTGTCGCCAACGTTGACGGTGTCACCCACTTCGACGAACGGCTTGGCGCCAGGAGCCGGAGCGCGGTAGAAAGAGCCGACCATCGGAGACAGCACTTTGTGGCCAGCCGGCAGGTTGTCGCCCGCTTCGGCAGCCGGGGCAGCAACCGGAGCCGCAGCGGCGGGGGCAGCGGCCGGAGCGGCAGCAACCGGAGCAGCGTAAGTCACCGGAGCCGCAGGGGCGTTGGTGCTGGCGATGCGTACGCTCTCTTCGCCTTCGGTGATCTCCAGTTCGGCGATGCCGGACTCCTGAACCAGTTCAATCAGTTTTTTAATTTTACGAATGTCCATGGTGGCGCTCAGTCCTGTTTTAATTCAGATGCTTGCCGTTTAAGAAAAGCGAGGGCGGCGTCCAGGGCATAACGATAACCGTCAGCTCCCAGGCCGCAGATCACCCCGATGGCCACGTCAGAAAAGTAGGAGTTGTGACGAAACGGCTCCCGGGCGTGAACATTGGAGAGGTGAACCTCGATAAAGGGTTTGGCGACGCCAAGCAGGGCATCCCGCAGGGCAACGCTGGTGTGGGTGTACGCGGCGGGGTTAATGATGACGAAGTCCGCGTCGCTGTGATGGATGGCGTCGATGAGCTCCCCTTCGTGGTTGCTCTGGACGTGGGTCAGGCTGGCGCCCGACTGCTCGGCTTGCTGACGCAAACCGTCGACAATGCTTTCCAGAGTCTGACGACCATAGTGGCCAGGCTCGCGCTGACCCAGCAGGTTCAGGTTCGGGCCATTGACCAGCAGTATCCGGAAATTATTCGACATATTGCTCCCATCCGCAGCGATATTACCGGGAAAAGTCGACCAATTGGCGAGGCGCCTAAAGTCTGACCAGTAAGTCCCGGAACCCAGTACTTGGAGGGCTATTATAACTACTTAGCCGGATATGGCAGCATAATACTGGTCTAATCTCAGCAAAATCGGACCAGTGTTCAGTCCTGGCTACCCGGTTTACTCTGGCGCAGTTTCTTGGTTTGCCCCTGTCGCTTTTTCGCGTCCAGACGGCGCTTTTGCGAGGCTTTGGTGGGTTTGGTGGCGATCCGTTTTTTCTGTACCACCAGTGCCGCGTCGATCATCGCTTTCAGTCGTGCCAGTGCGTCCTGGCGATTCATCTCCTGCGATCGGAACTGTTGAGCTTTGATGATGATCTTGCCGCCCGGCGTCAGGTTTGGGTGGGCGCGTCCGAGGATTCGGCTTTTGTAATGGTCAGGCAGGGAAGGCGAGTGCTTAACGTCGAAGATCAGCATGATGGCGGTGCTGGTTTTGTTCACGTGCTGACCGCCGGGCCCTGAGGACCGGATCATCTGAAATTCGAGTTCGTGGGCAGGGATGGTTACCCGGTTGGAAAGCGTCAGCATGGCGTCATGGTACTGCCAATATCGCCGGGGATCATCCGTTTATCGGGTCAGAAGGGCGTTGACTGCTTCATTGTGTCCATAGGTCTGGTGAGGCACCGGGCGACTTTGCAGCAGCAGTTCAAACTGCGGCTGGCGGGCGAAGCGGCGGGCGGATTCCAGCTCAGTGGGCAGCGTTGCCTGAATCCGGTATTGATCATCGTCCGCTTCAAACACCAGATAAAGGGGCTGGGAAACCACCACTTCATGGAACTCTTTGTGGAACAGGTAGGGGTTGGCGTAGCGCAGGGTCACCACCTGCTTGCCGGTTGAAAGCGGTACACGCGCCTGATGGGGCGACACCGCTTTACCGTTTACCGCGGTGGCGTAGAACCCTTCAGGCAGCTGCAACTCCCCACCGTTCGCCAGTGGGGCGAGCAATAACATAGCCAAAGCCAGTGTGCGCATAATGCTCCTCCCTTGTGGAAAGTATAAGCACGCCAGTTTGCGGACCCCAAGGTGAATAAACGGCAAAAGCGACGCCAGTGGCGTCGCTTTTGGGATCATCGGCAGCTGTGTTGTTACAGGGACAGAGCCTTGTTGATGGCTTGCGCATCGCTGTGCACTTCAACCGGTACGGACTGGTCACGGCTGGTCAGCGCGATGGTGTCGCCAGACTTCTGAACCTGGTAGGTCGCACCGGAGGCAGCGTTAAACACCAGGTGCATCGGAGCGGAGACCTTGTACTCGTTCTGTTCACGGCTGATGATGTTGTTTTCTTCGTAGCGAACGGTGACAACCTGCTTGCCTGCGCCCAGTTGCAGGGAATCCGCGTGGGCAGAAACAGACTGGCCGTTGACGGCGGTGGCGTAGAAACCCTCGGGCAGATTCAGCTGGCCGGCAGAAGCGGCAGCAGACAGTACCAGAGTGGAAGCCAGTGTGGTCAGAGTAGTGATGGTATTGCGCATGGTGATTCTCCTTCTTAGTTACAGCGCCAGAAGGTTCATCGTTGGCCGCTGCCTGTCGATGACCCACTCAATCGCTGGGTTTGGCCCTTCCGGTTAGGCCGTTCCCCGTGACCTTAATGTTGTTATCAGGGTGGTCACTGCGACTGTGATAACTTTTTACCACTCTGTAACAGGAAAGTGAACTCGGCAGTGGATATGAGCTGCTTTTCAGGGGGCGATTTAGTCATATCTTCGGTTTTGGATCATGGAGATAGTGATCCTGTGTTTTTTTTCTGTTCAATTCCTTGGCGCTTTGATGGGATGGGTGGGGAAAAAAGGTGCAGATCCTCCAAATTTTAACAACAGAGATAACAAAAACTGTTCAAATTGCGGCGAAGCCTCGCCACATCAGGCATCAGGGCTTGTTGTCCCTGAACCGGTTCGGTCAAACTGTCAACCTGACGACACAGCCAATGTGAAAACCCGGGTAAGAAGAACATAAAATGTTACAACTGGTGGCCGGGCCGGAAGCCCGAAAACGGATCAGTGCCGAAGGACTGAGTCCAAATCTGTTTGATAAAGTGATTGCCGCCAGTGGCGGTCCGAAGTGGATCCCGCTTGCGGCACTGGACCGGCATCTGCTCTACCGATTCTTTCCTGCTGAACACCCCCTCTCACTGCTGGGCACTTCCTCCGGAGCCTGGCGTTGCGCCACCTTGTCCGATCCCGGCGGGGATGAGGCACACCGCAGGCTTCAGCACGCCTACATTCATCAACGTTATGAGCGCCCGCCCACGCCGGCGGAAGTGGACGCAATGTGTCATGGCCTGCTTGGCAAAGCGTTGGGTGATTCGGCCCGGGCGATATGCGGGAATCCCCATCGCCAGCTCAATATCATCGTGTGCCGGGGGCGCCACTTTAATACCAGTGGGCGCCGTGGCAGCCAATTGGCCGGACTGACTCTGACGGCACTGGCAAACCTCGCCAGTCGGCGCACGCTGCCGCTGTCCTGGCAGCGGGTGTTGGTCAGCAGCGGTGAATACAGTCCCTTTATGCCGATGAACGATCTGCCAACCGAGGTCGCACCGCTGACGGCGGACAACCTGCAATCGGTGATGCTGGCGAGTGGCAGCATTCCACTGGTGTTGTCAGGGGTGACGGGGATCCCGGGACTGCCCGAGGGGCGCTACTTTGATGGCGGGGTGACGGACTACCATCTGGACCTCCCCTCATTGCAGCAGGGCAAGCTGACGCTGTATCCCCACTTTTATCCTTATGCTGCACCGGGCTGGTTTGATAAGCGGCTGGCCTGGCGCCGGGCCCGGGGCAACTTCGATAAGGTGGCCATCCTGACGCCGGACCCCACCTTCGTGTCTCGATTGCCTCAGGGCAAACTGCCGGACCGAACCGACTTTAAAACCCTGACGACGGATCGGCGGATCCAGAATTGGGAGCGGGCTGCGGAGCTGGGAGAGGCGTTGATCGACACCTTTGAAAAGCTGAGGGCGGACCCGATCCCCTATCTGCGTTCGCTTTAATCGATGAAGGTGAGCGAAAGTCCACTGTTGCAATGCAAATGATAACCGTTATCATTAAGTCATCAATCAGGAGGACATCATCATGCTCAAGACCATCACTTTCGCCGTTATGCACTTTTCCATTGCGTTTGCTCTGGCCTACCTCATTACTGGCAGCGTGGTCATCGGCGGTTTGCTGGCCGTACTTGAGCCGATGGTGAACACCGTAGGCTATGTCATCCACGAAAAAGTCTGGAAGCGCATTGAGCGTCGTCGTGCCGGGCAGGAGGCCCCTGAAGCCGTCGCCATCGCCGCGTAACGCACCGAGACCTCCTGAATCAGGCCCGCCATTGAGCGGGCCTTTTTGATCGGCGGTTTGGGGGAGCGGCAATAAAAAACGCCAGCAGAGCTGACGTTTTTGCTAAGGAGGATGATGAAAAACCAGAACCGAGTCTCAGGCTGGCTAACCGACTGGTGAGGTCGTGCCGTCGTCTTGGTCTGAACTCACCCTCTCACGTTTTCGCTGAGTCAGGCCAATGGCTTCTGGCTATCGCTGTAATCGGTTTTTGGCGGGAACCTTCAGCCGCTTTGACGGTCTGCTTCTGCCGTACCGACTTCCCTTTCGCTGCGAGTGCAGCCCTGGCTCCAGTCTCCTGCGCTTTCTGATTCTCTGTGCACTCTCTTCTCTCTGCTGACACCCGCTTCTATGTGGCGCCGCACTCACACAAAAACGCCAGCGTGGGAAGCGCCGGCGTTTTACTCAGGGATGATGATGAAAGACCGCGAACACATTTGCAGGGAGGTGGGCTGCGGTGGGAAGCCGCAATCCGATGTCTTGGTCTGAGTACAGACTCTCACAGCCGTCGATGGCCGGGCCAACACCTTAACGCTATGGCGTTAATCGGATTTTCCGGGGAACCGCTGTGGCTCCGCCCCAGCGCGCAAACAAAAACGCCAGCGTGGGAAGCGCCGGCGTTTTACTCAGGGATGATGATGAAAGACCGCGAACACATTTGCAGGGAGGTGGGCTGCGGTGGGAAGCCGCAATCCGATGTCTTGGTCTGAGTACAGACTCTCACAGCCGTTGATGACAGGGCCAACGCCTTAACGCTATGGCGTTAATCGGATTTTCCGGGGAACCGCTGTGGCTCCGCCCCAGCGCGCAAACAAAAACGCCAGCGTGGGAAGCGCCGGCGTTTTACTCAGGGATGATGATGAAAGACCGCGAACACATTTGCAGGGAGGTGGGCTGCGGTGGGAAGCCGCAATCCGATGTCTTGGTCTGAATACAGACTCTCACAGCCGTTGATGACAGGGCCAACACCTTAACGCTATGGCGTTAATCGGGTTTTCCGGGGAACCGGTGTGACTCCGCCCCAGCGCGCAAACAAAAACGCCAGCGTGGGAAGCGCCGGCGTTTTGCTTAAGGATGATGATGAAAGACCGGGAACTCATTTGCAGGGAAGTTCAGGATGGGCCCGGATGGGAGAGCCGGGGTCACATCGTTGTGGTCTGGTTATTACTTTCTCATAACGATTCCGCTCCGGGCCAATGGAGCCTGTCTATTGCTGCCATCGAATTTGTTGGGAAACCCGGTTCGGCTATGACGGACACCAAAAAAAACGCCAGCGGCGAGGGGCTGGCGTTTTTCAAAGGATGATGATGAGGATCAGACAGGCTATCGAGGGCGAGTTCGAAGGGAAGGACCGTGTTGGGAGACACGGGCTGCCTGTCTGACCTGGCTCCACCCTCTCACACTCACAGTGGGGCGGGCCAACGCAAAAGACGCATCAGTTCAATCGCTTTTTTGACTATGAAACTGGGGAACTTCCGCTCCGGTCTGTTTTTACAGAGCTACACTGATCAGGACACCGTCAGCGAGGAGCCCGCTATGAAGCGCATAGAAGCGGCGCTGCTCCCAATTGACGACCCGGTATTGCCGGAGGGTCGCAAAGAGCTGCGCATCGTGACTCCCGGGCAACTAAGGATGGTGGCCGCCTCTCTCAAGGAAGACGCCAGACTCGCGGTTTGTATGAGCCGTGAGGAGGGCGATATGCCCTGTTACCCCATCGCGACCTTGGCACACGTGGTGGATTTTCACATGCTGGATGATGACACCCTCTCCATCGTGGTTGAGGGGCGTCAGAGGATCCGGGTGCTGAGCACCTGGGCCGCCCCTGATGGGGTGTGGATGGGCAGTGCATTGCAGATGACCAATTGGCCGTCGTGCCCGCTGGACCAACATTTTTCGGTGTTGGGTGAAGCGCTGAGGCGGCTGTATGAAGCCCAGCCTGAGCTGGGGCATCTGTATCATGAGCCGCACCTGGAAGACGCCTGTTGGGTCAGTCAGCGCTGGCTGGAAGTTCTGCCCCTGGTTGAGCAGGAGAAACAACGATTGATGGGGCAACCGGACTGCGCCAAAACCATGCAGTACGTATTGTCACTGATCCTTTCCCACCAATAGACGCCCGCCGGTTCAGGCGGGCCGTTTTACCAGCTCCACCACCTGTTCGGCGACGCCGTTACCGGCCGCTTCGTAGATGTTGTAAACCGAATGCACGCCCATCTCCCGCAGCGCGTCGGCTTCATCCGGCCAGCGGGAGATCGCCGCGACCTGCCCCTCAAACTCAATCCGCGCCAGCTGCTCAGCGGTAAACAGGTTACCGTGGTGGTACGGCATGGCGAGGATCACCAGCTCGACACTGTCAGAGCGCTCCAGCTTGTCCCAGAAATCCGTATCGGTGGCATCGCCCATCACCACACGGCGACCGGATTGCTCGTGACGTTCGACAATCTCCTGTTTGTGGTCGATGCCGAGGATGGTGTCACCAAAGTGTTCTCGCAGCTCATCGTAAGCCCCTGAGCCGATCCGCCCCATACCGAAAATCAGCACCCGGGGTTCGCCCAGACGAATGGGTTGGTCTTCCGGGTGGAGGTTGCGTCGCTGCAGGCGGAGCAGTCGCTCGCGCAATCGCTGGTAGATGGACTGGCCGTGGGTGGAGAGCGGTGCTGCCAGAACGAAACTGAACGCCACCAGCAGGGCCATCACCCGCAACCAGCTCGGGTCCATACTGCCTGCGGCAATGGCCGCGGTGAGGACAATCAGACCAAACTCACTGAAGTTGCCCAGGGACAAGCTGGCCATCAGTGCGCTGCGCAGGCGCAGGCGGAAGCGGGTCAGCAGCAGCAGGAACAGGCTCAGCTTGATGGGCAACAGCAGCATCAGGGCCAGTGCTGCGATGATTTCGGATCCGGTGGGCAATCCCTGTTGGCCAATGGTGAGGAAGAACGCCACCAGGAACAGCTCTTTAAACAGGAACAGCGACTTGGACAGCTCGGATGCTTTGGTGTGGCCGGCCAGCAGGATACCGAGGATCAGTGCGCCCAGATCCGGTTTCAGGCCGACCGCTTCAAACAGCGCGGCACCGGGCACCAGCGCCATGGCCAGGCCAAACAACACCAGCATTTCGCCGTGGCCCACCCGGTCCAGCAACCGGTAGAAGAGTGGACGAAGCAGCGGCAAGCCCAGCAGAAGCAAGGCCCAGGGGGAAGGCATCGCCCCTTTGCTGGCGGTCAGATAGAGCACCGCAAAGAGATCCTGCATGATCAGGATGCCGATGGCAGTGCGGCCGTAAAGGGATTGGGTTTCGCCACGCTCTTCCAGCATTTTGATGGCGAATACGGTACTGGAGAAGCCCAGTGCGAAGGCCAGCAGGATGGCCTGATTGATGTCGAGTTCGCCAAACAGGGCGATTCCCATGACGCCAAACAGCTTGATGGCGGAGGTGGTGATGACCATGGTCAGCAGCAGGTGCACGGTGGCACCGCCCCAGATCTCAGCGCGGGCCAGGCCGCGCAGATCCAGTTTCAGGCCGATCGCAAACAGCAAAAGCAGAACCCCAAGGTCGGCCACGGGCTGCAGGAAGGGCAGGGCATCCACGCCTGCGCCATACAGCGCGAAGCCGGCAGCCAGGTACCCAATCAGCGGGGGAAACCCGAGTCCGGTAGCCAGCAGCGCAAGCAACAGAGGAAACAGCAGAAGGGCGGGATCCATCATTCCTACGGTCCTTGTAAGGTTTAGGGCTTGGCGCAGATTTTACACAAAATTTATGCCCTTAGGTTATTGATTGGGCGTCAAAGATGGGGCAGGGGGCGGGTCGCTTCACAGTTTCGGGTTTTGTTTCTTTCTGGCACTGCAGAGCCACGGAAGGTCGCAACCGAGGAGGAGGCAAACGGGCGCCGGGGGAAGGGGGAAGCGAACGCGTCGGACGGCGTCGGGCCACCAAAACAACACCGCCCGGCAGAGCCGGGCGGTGGGAGGATTATTGGGCGAGAACCGCATCCAGATGGCTGGCGAATGGGCCGGGGCCCATAAAGCCGGTTACCCGCAGCTGGCTCAGCTCTTCCCCTTGCGGGGTGAAGAACAGCAGCGTGGGCAGACCCAGCACCTGGTAGGCTTCCAGCAGCTCGATGTCCTGAGCGTCGTTGGCGGTGACGTCCGCCTGCAGCATCACCATCTTATCGGTTCGGGCCGTCACTTCCGGTCTCGGGAAGGTCTTGTGCTCGAAGTCCTTACAGGCCACACACCAGTCGGCGTAGAGGTCCAGCATCACGGTTTTCCCTTCTGCGCCGGCTTTCGCCACTTCACGCTCCAGATCTTCCAGGGTCTTAACCTTCACGAACTGCACGGCATGCTGGGCGCTGGCGACGGTTTCACCCCGGTTCATCACCGCGTGGAAGCCGTAAGAGACGCTGGCAAACAGACCCAGAACGATCACCACGTTACGCACGGTCTGCATCCAGGAGAAGTCGGTCTTCTTGTTCTGGTGCAGGAGGTAACCCGCCAGACCCACGCCCCAGATGGCCCAGATAACGTCCATCACGGTGCCCGGCCAGAGGCGATCCAGCATCATGATGGAGACGGCGATCAGCAGGAAGCCAAAGATGTGTTTGATGGTTTCCATCCAGGCACCGGCTCTCGGCAGCAGCTTACCGCCGGAGGTACCCAGCAACAGCAACGGCAGACCCATGCCCATGGAAAGGGCGTACAGGGCCAGGCCACCCAGCACCAGATCGCCACTTTGGGCGACGTAGATCAGCGCACCGGACAGCGGTGCGGTGGTGCAGGGAGACGCCACCAGGCCGGAGATCAGGCCCATCACAAAGACGCCGACAAAGGAGCCGCCTTTCTGCTGGTTCTGGGCGTTGGCCAGTTTGCCCTGCAGGCTGGAAGGCAGTTGCAGGTTGTACAAGCCAAACATCGACAGGGACAGCACCACAAACAGGATGGCCAGACCAATCAGAACCGCCGGGCTTTGCAGCGCCGCCTGGTATTTCACACCCGCAGAGGCCACCACCAGACCCAGCAGAGAGTAGGTCAGTGCCATGCCCTGCACGTAGGTCATGGAGAGTGCGAAGGCTTTGCCGGTCGACAGCTTCTTGCCCTGGCCTGCGATGATGCCGGTGAGGATGGGGTACATCGGGAACACGCAAGGAGTGAACGCCAGCAGAATGCCCAGACCAAAGAAGGTCAGCAGCGGCAGCAGCAGGCCATCACCCGCCAGCAGGGCAGCCAGACCGTCCTGTTGGGTCTGCGGTGCCACCGGAGCACCGGCGGCCGCGCCAGCCAGCACGCCATCATTGGGTGCCACGGCCGAGAGGTAAACGGTTTGCTTGGTGGGCGGGTAGCACAACACCTTATCCAGACAACCCTGATAGGTGACGGTGACGGCCGCATCACCCTGAGCTTCCAGTACCGGAATGGTCAGAGTGACGTCGTTGAAGTACACCGGCTGGTCGCCGAAGAATTCGTCGGTATGGATCACCGGGGAGGGGAACTGGATCGGTCCCAGCTCGGCGCTGCCGTCCACCTCAACATTCAGGACAAACTTCTCCTGATAAAGGTAGTACTCATCGCCGGCCATGTTCCAGGTCAGCTGCAGGGCATTGTCCTGCTGACGGAAGTCGAACAGGTAAGCCTGATCCACCGGCAGTACCTGCGGCTCCTGCTTAAGGAAGGAGAAGTTGGCAAAGGCACTGAGGCTGATAACGCCCAGCAGTGGCAGAAGCAGTAATCGTGTCAAAGTCTTGGTCATGGCTGGCAGTGTTGGTTAATCCATTCCAAATAGGGGCGGTGACCCCAGTCGACGGGCAGGGCCAGAATCTCGGGCACCTCGTAAGGATGGTTATCCTTAATGCAGGCTTCCAATTCCGGCAGGCACGCCGCCCGGGTTTTCAGCACAAGCTGTACCTCCTGGTCACGGCAAAGTTCCCCCTGCCAGTGGTAGAGCGAGGTGATCCCCGGGATCAGATTTACGCAGGCCACCAGGCTACGGCTCAACAAATGTTGGGCCAGCTGCTCTGCCGTTTGCTCATCCGGACAGGTACAGAGCACCACAAAATGGGCGTCAGATTGTGTCGGTTGAGGGTCGGGCACCGCATTACCTATAAAGTGGCTCGAGTTGGCTGCTAACTGTACGTGACTTTGAGAGTCGACGCACAGGGTTGTGTAACAGGACATGATCCCGGCTTGAAAACAGACCGCCTCTGCCCCATTAGAGTTTCAGAACTGACCCAAAAATGTGAGGCCTGTGTGCTCTTTTATCTGTTTTTGCTCTTTGCGGTGATGCCGATCGTCGAGATCTACATTTTGATCCAGGTGGGCAACGCCTTCGGCGCACTGGCCACCATCGGCCTGGTATTACTGACGGCGGCCCTTGGCGCGTCGCTGGTGCGCAGCCAGGGTCTCAGCACCCTGATTTCGGTGCAGACCCGGCTGAACCAGGGGGAGATCCCGGGTCAGCAGATTGTGGAAGGGATGCTGCTGGCGGTAGCAGGTGTGTTGTTGGTAACCCCGGGCTTTGTCACCGATTTTCTGGGATTGCTGATTCTGACCCCGGCGACCCGAGCGCCGATTGCTGCCGCCCTGCTGAAGCGGATGCAGCTGAAAGTGGTGCAGGGTCAGGGCTTTTCCGCCGGTTTCGGTGGCGGCTTCCAGGGACAGCAAGGCCCCTTTGAACAGCCGCCGAAAGGCCCGTTTGGGCACGACGACGGCCGCACCATCGACGGCGATTGTGAGCGTAAAGACTGAAGCGTCGTTACAACGACACGAAAAAGGGGACGCCAACGCGTCCCCTTTTTGATCCGTCATCGCACCAGTGGTGCCAGCGTGGGCTCGGTAAGTTGTCGTGCCAGCACGTAGCAGGCGGTGCCCATCAGCAGATTGGCCAGCGGAATGGCCATGAAGATCCCCTCCACGCCAAACCATTGGCTGCCCAGCCAGGCGGCGGGCAACAGCAACAGCCCGAGCCGGGACAGGTTGAGGCCCAGTGCGCTCATCGGCCGGTGGTAAGCGTTCAGGGACATGGCCAGCAAAATCACCACACCCAGTGCGCCGTATGCCGCCGGTACCCAACGCAGGTACAACGTCAGGTAATGGGCAACCGTAGCGTCGGTACTGAACACCGCAGCAATATGGGGCGCCAACGGCCACAACACCAGATAGATCACCAGCTGCGCCGCGAGGATGGTGTGGAGGCTGCCCATCAGTGCTTTGGCGGCACGCTCGGTCTGGCCCGCTCCCAGATTCTGGGCAATAAAGGGCGTCAGGGCACCGCACAGGGCGGTCACCAGAATAAGCAGCAACGACTCAATCCGGGTGCCAGCGCCAAAGGCGGCAACCGCATGGGTGTCCATCCGTGCCAGCATGGCGATAAGCACGGCGTTAGCCAGTGGGTTGAGCAGATTGGACAGGGTTGCGGGACGGGCGATGTGCAGCATCATCCGCCAGTGGTGACGCAACCGGGCCGGGTTGATGCGCGCCAGCAGATGGTGGCGCGCAGTGAGCATATAAAAGGCCACCACAAAGGTCAGGATCCACGACAACACGGTGGCGATGGCCGCGCCCTGCATCTCCAGGCGGGGGAAGGGGCCGATGCCGAAGATCAGCAGCGGGTCCAGCACCGCATTCACCAGCGCCGCCACGGCGGTGACCAGCGCCGGCGTAAAGGTGTTACCGGTGGCCCGCAGCGCCTGATTACCCACCATGGGCAGCACCAGGAAGCCCACCCCGAGATACCAGATCAGCATGTAATCGTGGACCAGGGCGAGCAGCGTATCGTCGGCACCCAGCAGGCGGAACAGCGGATCGATGGTCAGGGCGCCGCCCAGCGCGAACAGCGTCACCGCGACAATGGTGAGCAGCATGCCGTGGCTGACAAACTGGCGACCCTGGTCCCGGTCACCTTCGCCCAGCAGTCGTCCCAGTTGGGCGCTCATGGCGGCACCCAGGCCCAACGCCACAGAGGCGACCACCAGAGTCACAGGAAAGGTCAGACTCAGCGCGGCCAACGGCTTGGCACCCAGGCGGCTGATAAAGAAGGTGTCGGTCAGATGGTAGAGCAGGAGGCTCAGCACGGCGAACAGGTTCGGCAGGGCCAACCGGGATAAGGTCCCGGCGATGGATCCGCTGAGCAAATCGTGCTCTCGATGCATCCTGACTCCTGTTCAATTTCTGACGACAGGCGTCAGGTTACGGCAAGGCGGGCATGGTAACAGTGCCCTGTGCCCCACCCAAAGAAAAAAAATTGTCCCCGGCCCCTTGTTTTGGATAGGGTGCTGCCCCATATACAAGGGCAACTGCAGGTTGTCTGCGTCACCCTATTGAATACCAACACGGAACCGTTTTGAGGAGAAATCAGAGATGAACATCCGTCCGTTGCATGATCGTGTAATCGTTAAGCGTACCGAAGTGGAAACCAAGTCCGCTGGTGGCATCGTCCTGACTGGCAGCGCTGCGGAGAAATCCACCCGCGGTGAAGTTCTGGCTGTGGGTAATGGTCGCATTCTGGAAAACGGTGAAGTGAAAGCCCTGGACGTTAAGGTCGGCGATACCGTGATCTTTAATGAAGGCTATGGTGTGAAGACTGAGAAGGTGGACGGTCAGGAAGTGCTGATCATGTCCGAGTCCGACATCCTGGCGATCGTCGAATAAGTTCAACCGATTTCGAAGCTTAGAGGGAAAGAATAATGGCTGCTAAAGACGTAAAGTTTGGCAATGACGCTCGCGTAAAAATGCTCAAGGGTGTGAACATCCTGGCTGACGCAGTAAAAGTTACCCTGGGCCCGAAAGGCCGTAACGTGGTACTGGACAAGTCCTTCGGTGCCCCGACCATCACCAAAGACGGCGTATCCGTAGCCAAAGAGATCGAACTGGAAGACAAGTTCGAGAACATGGGCGCCCAGATGGTGAAAGAAGTGGCGTCCAAGGCCAACGACGAAGCCGGTGACGGTACCACCACCGCGACCGTTCTGGCTCAGGCCATCGTTAACGAAGGCCTGAAAGCGGTTGCCGCTGGCATGAACCCGATGGACCTGAAGCGCGGCATCGACAAAGCCGTTGTGGCTGCCGTTGAAGAGCTGAAAGCGCTGGCCGTTCCTTGCACCGACTCCAAAGCCATTGCCCAGGTGGGTACCATCTCCGCCAACTCCGACACCTCCATCGGTGAAATCATCGCGACCGCCATGGAAAAAGTGGGTCAGGAAGGCGTGATCACCGTGGAAGAGGGTCAGGCTCTGGAGAACGAGCTGGACGTGGTTGAAGGCATGCAGTTCGACCGTGGTTACCTGTCTCCTTACTTCATCAACAACGCTGAAAACGGCACCGTTGAGCTGGACTCTCCGTTCATCCTGCTGGTGGACAAGAAGATCTCCAACATCCGCGAACTGCTGCCGATCCTGGAAGGCCTGACCAAAGCTGGCAAGCCGCTGCTGATCGTGGCTGAAGACGTGGAAGGCGAAGCGCTGGCCACTCTGGTTGTGAACAACATGCGTGGCATCGTGAAAGTGGCCGCCGTGAAAGCCCCGGGCTTTGGCGACCGTCGTAAAGCGATGCTGCAGGACATCGCCATCCTGACCGGTGGCACCGTGATCTCCGAAGAGATCGGCCTGGAGCTGGAAAAAGCCACCCTGGAAGATCTGGGTAACGCCAAGCGCGTTGTGATCACCAAAGACAACACCACCATCATCGACGGTGTTGGCGAAGAAGATCAGATCAAAGGCCGTGTTGCCCAGATCAAACAGCAGATCGAAGAGTCCACCTCTGACTACGACAAAGAGAAGCTGCAAGAGCGCATGGCCAAACTGGCTGGCGGTGTTGCCGTGATCAAGGTTGGCGCTGCCACCGAAGTCGAAATGAAAGAGAAGAAAGCCCGCGTTGAAGACGCCCTGCACGCCACCCGCGCCGCAGTGGAAGAAGGCGTAGTGGCTGGTGGCGGTACCGCTCTGGTACGTGTTGCAGCCAAGATCACCGACCTGACCGGCGACAACGAAGAGCAGAACGTGGGCATCAAACTGGCGCTGCGCGCCATGGAAGCCCCGCTGCGTCAAATCGCCTACAACGCCGGTGTTGAGTCCTCCGTTATTGCCAACCAGGTACGTGACGGTTCCGGTAACTTCGGTTACAACGCCGGTACCGGCGTATTCGGCGACATGCTGGAGATGGGCATCCTGGATCCGACCAAGGTAACCCGTTCTGCTCTGCAGTTCGCGGCTTCCGTAGCGGGCCTGATGATCACCACCGAAGCCATGGTCACCGAACTGCCGAAAGAAGAAGCGGCCCCGGACATGGGCGGCATGGGTGGCATGGGCGGCATGGGCGGCATGATGTAATCTGCCGGCCTCGCGCCAACCCTACAAAGCGGGCACTTCGGTGCCCGTTTTTTGTTTTTGTCGGGGCAGGGCGTAGACACTTGTCTGAACCGATTTTGAATCGGTCGGTTTGTGAGCGATGATTTTTTGAATCTTTTTTGCTCTACTGCTTCTAAGTCAGTGAAAGCACAAGTTTGTGCCCTGAGGAGTTGGCAGATGAGAAAATTGATTTGGCTGGCGTTAGCCCTGTTTACCGGTTCAGCTTTGGCAGACGAAGCGCCAAAGTGGCCGACACAAGATGGCGATGTCACTGTGGTCTGGCAGGAGCCGGACAACTATACCGATGTGAAGACGGGCTCTGGTGTTCAGTCCCGTTATCAGAATCACGTATTCGCTACTCTGGGTAAACACCTGCAAAAGCGCATTGAGCCGCTGCTGGCCGAGGGGGAGACGGTCAATATCACCGTCACCAACCTCGACCTGGCCGGTGATGTACGCCCCTCATTCGGTGCCTCTCCGAACGACATCCGCATTGTGAAGGGCATCTACCCGCCGCGCATTGAGTTCAGCTACGAAGTGAAGGCGGCGGATGGCTCGGTGAAGGTGGCCGGTGAAGAGAAAATCGCGGATTTGGGCTTCGATACCCAAACCACTTCCCGCTACCGCAGTGAAGCCTTACGCTATGAGATGCGGATGCTGGACGATTGGGTCAACCGCACTCTGGAGCCGCAACTGAAAGGCTGAATCCTCGACACAAAAAAGCCGCTGAACAGCGGCTTTTTTGTGTCTGTTAACCCTTGGCCTGCTGGCGCAGTTGAGCCAGCGTGGTGAGCAGCAATTCCAGTTGCTTCACCATCTGTGGCAGCGCTTCGGCATTGGGGGCCGCCTCAAACTGACTCAGGCTGTCGGCCAGTTCCTGGACGTATGGGCCAAAGCGGTTGGCCTGAGTCTGAAACCCGGCATCTTCGCGGAAAATGGCGTTAAACTTGCCTTTTCCATCCTGCTGCAGACCGTCCAGCAGGGCGTCCGCGTCCACGGACTGTCGGTAGGCGACCTGAAGGCTTTGACGGTACTGTTCTATCACGGTGTCGAAAGACATCTGCTGTCCTGTTAGCTTGGATTGAAAAATCCGGCTCAGTATAACCAAAAAGCCCCTTAGGCGGGGCGGATCAAACCATTGGGAGTGCTTATGCGTGCCTGGCTGCTGCTGTTGCTTTTTCCGTTTGCCGTATGGGCGGCACCGGAGGATCGACCGCCCTTTTTTAAAGTGGAGAGTGCGCACCACACCGCCTGGTTGCTGGGCACCATCCATGTGGGTTCCAAGGATTTTTACCCGCTGCCTGAGCCGGTGGAGCAAGCGTTCTCCGACGCCCAAATTCTGGCATTGGAAGCGGACCCGAACGATCCCAATGTCCCGGCCCTGCTGGCCCGCTATGGACGCAGCAGCACGCCGTTGCCGGACGAGCTGGCCAGTCAGGTCAGCGCCCATTGTCGCTCCTTGGGGATCGCCTGCGATCTCGGCACCAGCCCCTGGTTGCTCAGCGCCCAGCTGGCGATGATCCAGATGGCGCAGGCGGGCTATCAACCCGACCTCGGTGTCGACAGTATGCTGTTGTCCCGTAAGGGGCAGCGTCCACTGTGGCAACTGGAAAGCATGGGCCGCCAGATGGCGATATTTACCGAGCTGAGCCGGGATGCTCAGCTGGCGATGCTGGCAGCGACCATGGAGGAGGCGGATCCCGGCGAATTGATCCGGGTCTGGCGCAGTGGGGATCCGGACGCGCTGGATGCTCTGATGCGTGAGGGACTGTCGGACTCTGATGAGCTTTGGCAGCGTCTGATGGTGGACAGAAACCGGGATATGGCGCAGACCATCGAAAGCTGGCTGGGCCGTCAGGACAACATCTTTATCGCGGTGGGTGCCGGGCATCTGGTGGGGCAGGATGGGATCCCGGCGATGCTGAAGCAGGCCGGGATCCGGGTGACCGATTGCTGGCAATCCCGCTGTGTTGTGGCGGAGTGATCAGCGCAGCTGGTCCAGAATCCAGGTTTCAGCCTGGGCTGCGGCCTCCGCGTTATAGCCAGGGGCGCGCGCGTTCAGGAATCCGTGGGGCGCATCGCTGAGCAGCACCGGGCCATATTGTTCCAGTGACCGCTGCTGGCTGATGACGCCTTCATCGTCGCGACACATCAGCAGTGCGGTTTCGCATTGCGGCGTTAACGGTGTTTGTGGGATAGCAGTGCCGTACACCAGTACGGCTTTTTTGATCTTGGCGGCCAGTGGGCTGTCCAGCAGTGGCCAGAGGGCATTGGCACCAGCACTGCAGGCCAGCAACGTCAGCGGGGCCTCAGCCTGCTCCAGCAGAGTGCGGACTTTTTGCTGATAGGTGGCTTTGCTGCAGCGATGCAGGAAGTACTGGTAGGCCTGGGATTCGTTTTCAAACGCAAAACGCTGGCCGCTGTATGGATCCAACACGTTCCAGTCCGACGCAACGGCGCTGAGACGCTGGATAAAGGGGTCCAGGGTGGCGTGTTGCCCCCAGATATCGGTGATAAGCCAGTGGGTGGACATGGGGCCTCCTTGCTGCCCGTACAACAGGGCGCCCATCCTACCCAAGCCGCGTCGGCTAAACCAGCTTCAGATCGATCGGCGTTTTACTGGACTGTCCGGCAATTTCGCGCACCAGCCGGGGCACCAGAAATCCGGGCAGCCGGGTGAGCAGAGCGGCCATCAGGGATCGGGCGTGCTGTTCGTCCACTTCAAAGTGAGCCGCACCCTGCACCCGGTCCAGCAGGTGCAGGTAGTAAGGCAATACGCCAGCGTCAAACAACGCCTCGGAGAGCTCAGCAAGCACTTCCGGCTGGTCGTTAATCCCTTTCAGCAACACCGACTGGTTCAGCAGGGTGACGCCGGCGGACCTGAGCTTCCGAAGTCCCGCCACCAACTCCGGCTGAAGTTCATTGGGGTGGTTGATGTGCAGTACCAGTACCACCTGCCAGGGTGCCTCCGCCAACAGCTGCACCAGTTGCTCAGTGATGCGGCTGGGCAGCACCACCGGCAATCGGGTATGGATACGCAGCCGCTTCAGATTGGGCAGGTCCCGGAATTGCGCCACCAGTGCCGCCAGATGATCGTCCCGTGCCATCAGCGGGTCGCCACCGGAGAGCAGCAGTTCGTTGATGCGGGGATCCGACTCAATGTAGGCCCGTGCCTGAGCCAGTTCCTGCTGACCGACCTTATGGTCCTGGTAGGGGAAGTGGCGGCGGAAACAGTAGCGGCAGTTCACGGCGCACCCCGTGCGCAGCATCAGCAGCACCCGGCTCTGGTATTTGTGCAGCAGCCCGGGCATTGGCCCGTCCTGCTCGCCAATGGGGTCCGGCCCGAATCCGGACACTTCCGCAAACTCGTCCCCGACCGGCAGCACCTGGCGCAGCAGAGGATCGTTCGGATCCCCCGGTTTCATGGCCCGGGCAAAGGCCCGGGGAACCAGCATGGGAAAGAGGCGACGGGCGTTCAGCCCCTCACCAAACTCGGCAGGATCCAGATCCAGGGCCCGGAGCAGGGCTTCCGGAGAACGGTATGCATCAGCCAACTCCTGCTGCCAGGTGCGGTCAACACCCTGCACAGAGTCGGAATTTCGGGTTATCATTGGGCGGTTAAACTTCAACAGAACTGCTGGAAGAGAGTAAAGATGGCTTCTTACGCAACAAACGAGTTTCGTTCCGGGCTAAAGATAATGCTGGACGGCGAGCCGTGCAACATCATCGAGAACGAGTTCGTTAAACCGGGCAAAGGCCAGGCCTTTAACCGAGTGAAAATCCGCAAACTGCTGACCGGCAAGGTACTGGAAAAAACCTTTAAATCCGGCGACACCGTAGAAGCGGCTGACGTAATGGATCATGAACTGGCCTATCTGTACAACGATGGCGAGTTCTGGCACTTCATGAACAACGACACCTTCGAGCAGATCGCTGCCGATGCCAAAGCCGTTGGCGACTCTGAGAAGTGGCTGGTTGAGCAGGACGTGTGCACCATCACCGTATGGGATGGCAACCCGATCACTGTGACTCCGCCGAACTTCGTTGAGCTGGAAGTGACTGAAACCGACCCGGGCCTGAAAGGCGACACTCAGGGCACTGGCGGCAAGCCGGCCACCCTGGCAACCGGCGCTGTGGTTCGTGTACCGCTGTTTATTGCCATCGGTGAAGTGGTGAAAGTGGACACCCGTACCGGCGAGTACGTTGAGCGCGTACGCAGCAAGTAAGCGATCGCCAGACGCAAAAAATAGTGGGCTCCGGCCCACTATTTTTGTTTTAGGCCCCCGAGAATGGGGTGGACAGGCTCCACCATGAGGGGCCGGCAGGTCTCCCTGCCGCAACGCTGAATAGGAGAGGGGCGCAATGACCCATGCCTGGCAACCGACTGCAGATATGGCAGTGTTAAAACAGCGGGCCGACCTGACGGCGCGCATCCGGGCGTTTTTTGCCAAACGCGGTGTCTGGGAAGTGGAAACGCCCTGTTTGTCGCAAGCGGCCGTGACCGATGTGCACCTGCACAACTTCGACACCCGGTTTGTCGGCCCGGGGGCGGCCACCGGGATCCCGCTCTACCTGATGACGTCCCCGGAATACCATATGAAACGGTTGCTGTGTGCCGGCAGCGGTTCCATCTTCCAGTTGTGCCGCAGCTTCCGTAATGAAGAGGCCGGGCGATACCACAACCCGGAATTCACCATGCTGGAGTGGTACCGGGTGGGGTTTGACCATCACGCCCTGATGGATGAGATGGCGGCGCTGCTTCAGACGGTACTGGATTGCGGTGAACCGGAGCGGATGACCTACGCCGAAGCCTTTTCCGGGGTGCTGAAGGTGGATCCACTGGATGCCTCGCTGGAGACGCTGCGGCAACTGTGTCATCAGCATGGTATGGGAGAGCTGGCGGATCTGGAGTCGGATCGCGATACCCTGCTGCAACTGCTGTTCGCCACCGTCGTTGAGCCCGAAATTGGTCAGGCTGTGCCAGCAATGGTGTACCACTTCCCGGCGTCTCAGGCGGCGCTGGCCCGCATTGATGAGGCCGACCCCCGTGTGGCGCGGCGCTTTGAAGTCTATTTTAAAGGCATTGAACTGGCGAACGGGTTCCACGAGCTGGCGGACGCACAGGAGCAGCGAGCCCGCTTCGAAGCGGACAATGCACAACGTCGCAGCCACGGCCTGCCGGAGCGGCCCATCGACGAGCACCTGATCGCGGCACTGGCGTCCGGCCTGCCGGATTGCGCTGGCGTCGCGCTGGGTATCGATCGCCTGGTTATGCTCGCGTTGGGCACAAAGTCGATTAAGGATGTGATCCCCTTCCCAGTTTTTAACGCCTAAGTTACTATTGGTCCGCCCCGGATGGGCGAAGGATGTTCGTTTAGGAGAAACGGTGACGCGCTTACCCCGTGTTTCAGCAATGGTGATGACGCTCTGGCTGCTGGCCATTGCGTTGGCTGCCCCTGTGCACGAGTTGAGCCACGTCTCCGACGAGGTCACCGTTTCCGATCAGTGCGACTTCTTCGCTCATCAGAGTCAGCTGCAACAGCTGTTCAGCCATGACCTGGCCGCGCTGGCGCCGGTCTCGCCCTTCCGTTGGCAATCCTTATCGCTGCCCATTGCAGCCCAGCTGACCCCCTTCTATCGCGACGGAGCCCGCGGCCCACCTGCTGATCCTCGAGTTTGAGCCCTTTTACCAATCGGCATCGGAATGCCGGTGCTAACACTCGAATTTGTATGGATCATAAAAATGAAAAAGCATGCTGTAGCTGCCAGCCTGGCGCTGGCTGGCGTATCCCCCGTTGTTCTGGCCGCTACCCCGGGTACCCTGACGAACCCCAATATCTCCGTTGTTCTGGACGGGTTTTACCAGGACGGAGAGCGCGCGCTGGGTGAGCGTGAAGAAGGTTTCGGCCTGGGTCATACCGAACTGGCGCTCTCTGCCGCCATTGATGACAAGTTCTATGGCAAGGTCACCACGGTGCTGGAAACCCACGACGGTGAGGTGGAGCTTGGGCTGGAAGAAGCCTTTATCCAGACTCTGGCTATGCCCGGCGGTCTCTCCATTCGGGCCGGTCGCTTCCTGTCTGACATCGGCTACCTCAACAACCAGCATCTGCACACCGACGCCTTTGTTGAGCGTCCGGCGGCGTACCGGGCGTTCCTGGGGGGCCATTATTTCGATGACGGTGTGCGTCTGAACTGGATCGCCCCGACCGAAACCTACTGGGAACTGGGCGGGGAAGTCTTCAGCGGTGACCCGCTTCAGGCCGAGGATCTGGAAGCCCCGGAAACGGTTGGGGTGTACCACCTTTACACCAAGCTCGGTGGTGACATCGGCGCCTCTCACTCCTGGCAGGCCAGCGTCTCCTGGTTGCGCAACGAAAATGGCCAGAGTCACTTCGAAGAGCACGCCCATGAAGAGGCAGAGGCGCACGCGGATCATGACCACGAGCATGGCCATGGCCCGGCCTTTACCGGCCGCGATCTGTTCAACGTCTCTGCGGTGTACAAGTGGGCGCCGGGCGGCAACTACAAGTACAACCACCTGACTCTGAGCGGAGAGTATTTCTATCTGGATGCGCCTTTTGAGCACGGTGCGCATGAAGGTGAGGAAGAGGAAGCGCCGGAGTACTACGACGGCTGGTATCTGTCCGCGGTATACCAGTTCAATCCGGCCTGGTCTGCTGGCCTGCGTTACGGTGAAATGAGTGCCGCGATGCTGGAAATCCACGAGGATCACGGTCACTTCCACGATGCCCGCATCAAGGAGACCGAGGCGATGGTGGCCTGGCACCCCAGCCACTTCTCCGCCGTTCGTCTGCAGTACACCCATCAGGACGTTACTGAACTGGGGGCGTTTGATGATCACGTGGTCACCCTTCAGTACATCATGACCCTGGGAGCGCACGGTGCACATCAATTCTAACGTTTATCGCGGATTGTCCCGTCAGTGGCCGGCACTGTTACTGGTAGGACTGATGCTGATGTGGGCCCCGCGCAGCTGGGCCCTGTCGGTGTTTGCCTGTGAGCCGGAGTACGCCTCACTGGTGCAGGAGTTGGCCCCGGAGGCCAGCGTCTTCAGCGCCACCACGGCGTTGCAGGACCCGCATCAGGTGCAGGCCCGCCCGAGTCTGATCGCCAAGATGCGCCGGGCCGATCTGGCGGTCTGCGCCGGTGCGGAACTGGAGGTGGGCTGGCTGCCGATGCTGCAGATGAAAGCCAACAACCCGAAGGTGCGCAATGGCCAACCCGGGATGTTCTATGCCGCTGAGCAGATCGACACCCTGGATCAGCAGGTCCGGGTGGATCGCACTCAGGGGGATGTGCACGCCGAGGGCAACCCGCATATCCAGTTCTCGCCCGCTCGGATGGCTACCGTGGCCACCGCGCTGGCGCAGCGGATGGGCGAGCTGGACAGCGCCAACCGGGACAGCTATCAGGCCAATCTCGACGCGTTCCTGAGCCGATGGAACGCGGCGGTGCCAAAGTGGGAAGCCCGTGCCGCGTCGCTCAAAGGTCAGCAGGTGATCGCCTATCACAGCAGCTTTCGCTACCTGTTCGACTGGCTGGGGATGACCCAGGTGGGTGATCTGGAGCCGAAGCCTGGTATTGCGCCCACCAGCGCTCACCTTGCCTCGTTGCTGCAGCGAACGGCTCAGGATGAAGTGATGGCGGTGGTGTACACCGGTTACCAGGATGGTCGCGGTGCTCAGTGGCTGGCGCAGCGCGCGTCATTGCCGTTGGTAAAGCTGCCCTTTGGGCCGGGGGAAGAGGGGGTGAATGACCTCTTTGACCTGTATGACCAGGTGATCGACGGATTGCTTAAGGCACAAGGGAACGCACCATGATGGACACCACCCTGCTCAGTATCCTGATGCCTGCCATGGTGGCGGGGTTGCTGGTGTTGGCCAGCCACGTGGTGATGGGGCAGCAGGTGTTGGCCCGGGGCATCATCTTTATCGATCTGGCGCTGGCTCAGATCGCCGCGTTGGGCGCGGTCTTGGCACACACCCAGCACGATCTGGCGCATCTGCCGGGCATGGAGTGGCTGCTTCCGGCCCTGTTTGCCCTTGGTGGGGCGGCGCTGATCGCGGTGCTGGAACGTCACTACAAAAGCGAACTGGAAGCCCTGATCGGCTGCCTCTACGTGCTTTCTGCGGTGGCGGCGATGTTGGTGCTGGCTCAGGACCCCCACGGTGGCGAGCTGCTTAAGCAGCTGTTGTCGGGGCAAATCCTGTGGACGGACTGGGCCAGCCTGCGCCTGCCGGCGCTGGTGACTGCGGTGGTGCTGGGGCTGCTGATCTGGCGGCCCGGACTGCTGCGGGGGCGCGCCTTCTATCCGCTGTTTGCCCTGGTGATTACCTTTTCGGTGCAGCTGGTGGGGGTGTATCTGGTGTTTTCCAGCCTGATCCTGCCTGCGCTGGCGGTGAACCGACTGACGGGCAAGTCTGCCCTGATATGGGGTTACGCGACCGGTGTGGTCGGCTACGGCGCCGGCTTGTGGCTGTCGGCGGGATGGGATTTGCCCTCGGGCGCGACAATCGTGTGCACGCTGGCCGTGGCGGCGTTGGTGGTTCGCATTGTCAGCCGAAGCCCCGCATCCGGTGAATGATCAGAAAGGGACGCCTCGGCGTCCCTTTCTTTATCCCTCGGGCTGATTAGCCTTCGTCTTCGTCGATGGTCTGGGTTTGCAGGTAGTTCTGAATGCCCACTTTATCGATCAGTTCGAGCTGGGTTTCCAGCCAGTCCACGTGCTCCTCTTCATCTTCGAGGATATCCTGCAGCAGATCGCGGCTGACAAAGTCACGGACCGATTCGCAGTAGGCGATCCCTTCCCGCAGATCCGGGATGGCGTCCATCTCCAGCGACAGGTCGCACTCCAGCATCTCTTTGGTGTGCTCACCGATGCGCAGCTTGCCCAGCGACTGCAAATTGGGGAGCCCTTCGAGGAACAGGATCCGCTCGATCAGGTGATCGGCGTGATTCATCTCGTCGATCGACTCGTGATACTCCTTGTCGGCGATCCGTTTCAGTCCCCAGTCTTTGTACATGCGGGCGTGCAGGAAATACTGGTTGATGGCAATCAGCTCGTTACCCAACACTGTGTTGAGGTGGGCAATCACCTTGGGGTCGGCTTTCATGGTGCGGTCCTTGGCTGTGGGTGTTTGCCAAGCTTAGATAAGGGCGCACTGGGGCGCCACGCGCCGCCGGGGAAAAGTGGCGCGAAGGGCAGAGGCCTGAAAGCGAGGGTCAGGCCACTTCGTAGTAGTTCGGGGTAACGTCGAGTTGCTGCTGCATCACCTCCAGGGTGGTTTTGATGCACTTACCGCATTGGGTGCCGACGTTCAGCGCTTTCTGCAGGGACTTCAGGTCCACGGCACCGTTGTCCACCGCTTGCTTTACCTGCTTATCTGTCACGCCGTAGCACACACACACGTACATCGCTGCCTCTGTCGAACCCTGTTCAAGTTGAGCTAAGAGTAAATGCAAACGATTCGCATGTCTAATTGCGATTTAGTTTTATTCTGGCCGAAGCCGGGGTCTGTGGTTATAAAAAACTGTGAGCGGGATCGCTCAGAAAAACCGCACTGGAGGAAAGAATGCAGCAAGAACAAATTGATATGGCCATCCGCCGCTTTTTAAAAGAGGTGGGCATCACCAGTCATCGGGCGTTGGCGGAGGCACTGGAACGGGCCGAGCTGAAAGAGGGCCAGCCGATTCAGCTGACCATGACTCTGGAAGCACCGGCGCTGGGGCTTCGCCACCAGATCACCGGTGAACTGGATCTTAATAACCCTGAGTAAAGTCGACCTGATTGGCCAGGGGCTCACCGCGGCGATATCGCGCCAGGTTATCGAGAAATTGAGCGGCGATCTGGTCCGGAAAGCTGGTGGCGGCGATGTGGGGAGTGATGGTGACGTTGGGGTGACGCCAGAGCGGTGAAGCACTGTCCAGCGGCTCCTGTTCAAACACATCCAGTACGGCGCGGCGCAAGGCACCTCGATTCAACTGGGCCAGGAGCGCATCCGGGCACAGGGTATGCCCCCGGCCGACATTGATCAGCGTTGCGCCCGATGGCAGCAGAGCCAGGGTGTCTTGGTTGAGCAGATGGTGGGTGGCCGGCGTATTCGGCAGCACTGAGACCAGCGCGTCGGCTTCGGGCAGAATGGCGTTGAGTGCAGCGATGGCGTGCACCTCGTCGAACCCGGGTTTGGGGGTGCCGCTGCGGCTGACGCCGATGACACGCATGCCAAAGGCTTTTCCGACCTGGGCGATGTGCTGGGCAATGTCGCCAGTGCCGAGCAGCACCAGTGTCTGGCCTGCCAGCGAGCCATAGGGGTGAGGCTGCCACTGCGCGTCGGCCTGCTGAGCGGCATAGCGGGGCAGTTCCCTAAGCTGGGAAAGCAGGTGGGCAAACACGTATTGGGCCATCAGCGGGCCGAAAATCCCGCGGACGTTGGTCAGTTGGTAGCTGCGGGGCAGGTCACCGGCCATCAGGGCATCCACGCCGGCAAAGGTGCTGGCCAGCCAGCGCGGCTGGTGACCCTGGCGCAGCAACGGCGCTGCCATTGCCGGTTCGGCCAGCCAGATGGCAGCGGCCTCGGGGTCGTCGGTGAATTGGCAGGTGCCCAAGCGGGACTGGTAGGCGGCATTGTCACCGGTCAGCAGCAGAATTTTATCCATACGATCCAATATCCTGAGATTCCTGTCGCTGTAAGATACGAGTTGAGTATGAACAGTGAAAGGACTTGTGATGGATTGGCTGTCCGATCTGGCCACCGCTTTGGGTGGCACCCTCTATCCCTATCTCAGTTCCATCGCCACGGCGATGGTGGCTTGTGCCCTGGTGGTGCTGCATGGCGACATCCAGGGCTTTATCCGGGGGCGCATCCGAAATTGGCCGTTTGTGTTTCGGACGCTGCTGTATGTGGTGCTGATTGCCTTCGGCTACGGGTTGTTGATTACGACGGTCGCGCCCTGGCTGGCGGTGCAGCTGTCGGCGCTCAGCGCCCGATGGTTGCTGACGGTCGTCACGTTGACCTTCCTGTTTATCGGCTTGTGGGCCGAACGTCACCGGCAAATCTGACGCTGGTTTGAGTCAGCGCCAGCACTTTCCCGGGGCGCGGGTTTCGCCCCCGGCGATGGCCCGGGTCCGATCCGGATAGTTGCTGAAGATCCCATCCACGCCCAGCGTCATCATGTGCGCCACGTCTTCCGGCTGGTCGACGGTGTAGACATACACTTTCAGGCCGCGTTGGTGGGCGTCGTCCACCAGTGCCTGGCTGATAAAGTCCACGTCCACATTGATGGAGTTGGCGCCCAGGGCGGCCCCAAAAGCGGCGTAATCCAGCGGAAGGCTGGCGGTCAGGGCGCCAATGGCCAGGTCCGGCCGGGCCGCCTTCACCCGGGCCAGCAGCGGGTGGTGGAAGGAGGAGATGGAGAACTGCTCCGGACGGTAACCCAGCTCCTGCTCCGCGCGGGTCAAGAGTCGCAGCAGCGGTTCGGCGGTGTCGTGACCTTTCAGTTCCAGGTTGAAGTCGCAGCGGCCCGCGACCCGTTCCAGCACCTGCCAAAGGGTGGGCACCCGTTCGCCATGGCCGGCATCCAGCCGGGCCAATGACGCCAGCGTTTGATCGCTCAATGGCCCGGTGCCGCTGGTGGTTTTGTGCAGATAGCGGTCGTGCAGCACCACCAGAGTGTCTTCCACGCATTGAAGATCCAGCTCGATGGCATCGGCACCCAGGGCCAGGGCTTTGTCCATGGCCGCCAGGGTGTTTTCCGGGGCGTGCCCGGAGGCACCACGGTGAGCAATGATCAGCATGGGACTCTCCTGTTAGCGGATCAGACCGCTGTCCTTGGCCTCGCCGGATTTGATGTGCAGATCCATCTGCGGGTAGGCCAGTACCACGCCCGCTTCGCGGAACTTGCTGAGGATCCGCATGTGCAGGTCGTGGCGCAGCGGCCAGCGTTTGCCCATCTCGTCCGCGTAAGCGCGCATTTCGAAATCCTGGGTGTGGGTGCCAAAGCCACCGAAGTAGATCTCCGGCTCCGGCTGCTCCAGCGCCAACGGACACTCCTTCACCGCCTGATGGAGCAAGGCTTCCACCAGAGCCGGATCGGAATCCCGCGCCACCGAGATGGTCATGCAGATCCGGGTGATCGGATCCGACAGCGACCAGTTCACCAATTGCTCGGTAATGAACGCCTTATTGGGCACGATGATCTCTTTGCGGTCCCAGTCAACGATGGTGGTAGCCCGGATCTGGATCTTGGAGACGGTGCCGGTCAGATCCCGGATCGTCACCGTATCGCCGATGCGGATCGGCTTTTCAAACAGAATGATGATGCCGGAGATAAAGTTGGCGAAAATCTCCTGCAAACCGAACGCCAGGCCAAAGGTCAGTGCCGCAATCAACCACTGCAATTTGTTCCACGCCAGCCCCAGCATCGAGAAGGTGACAAACACCCCAACGGTATAGAGCACGTATTTGCTGACGGAGGTGATGGCAAACCCGGTTCCCGGACTCAGTTCCAGACGCTGTAACAACACCAGCTCCAGCAGACCGGGCAGGTTGCGGGCGATCATCACGGTAAAGATCGCCACAAAGGCTGCCGTCGCAAAGGACATCAGCGTGATTGGCACCGCCTGCTCAACGCCATCGAGCATCTGGGTGCTGGACCACAGGGTGATCCCTTCCAGGAAGCTGAACATGGCGGAGTGGGTCTGACTCCACAGCGCAATCAGCGACAGGAAGAACGCCAGCACCATCAGACTGCGCATCAGGGTCAGGGACTGGGTGGAGATGGTGTCCAGATCGATAAGGGGGTCATCGCCGCTTTCCAGCTGCCCTTCGGCACTGGAGGGCGGAATGCCATCCGCTTTCTCCCGCTCACGCTGGGCCAGGGCTTCGGCGCGCTTGGCTTTGGCCCGTTCAAACTGAAGTCGGCGGCGCTCGATCAGAGTCCAGCGCTTCACCATCAGGTAAGCCAGCAAATACAGCAGGGCCAGCAGCACGGTGAGCTGAGCCTGGCTGAGCAACTGTTGGGCGCTGTAGTAGTACCCGCGGGTGGCCAGAACGAGGGCCACCAGAGGCACGGCAATCAACGCCATCCAGATCAGCTTTTCCAGCAGCCGGCGCTGGCGGTCGTGACCGCGGCTGTGGTGATGGTGGTACTCGGTCGCAAAACCGGACAGACGGCGGTAGAAGTAGGCCAGTACCAGACACAGCACCAGGAAGGCACCCCGGCCCAGGCTGGCTTTGATCATCTCCAGCCCCAGAGCCTCGGTCATCACCACGAGGATGATCAGCGGTGTCGCGACCCACAACGACTTACGCAGGAAGCGCAGCATGTGATTGACCAGCGGCGGATAGCGCCGGAAGTGGGCAATCATCAATCCATCCGGGCGGCTGAGCTGGTGAATGGTCCAGTACAGCTGGATCGGTACAGCCGCAAACAGCAGGGCTTTGCCCAGAGCCTGGGCAAACAGATGGCCTTCACTGCCGGCCAGCAACGCACCTGCTGCCCACAGCGGCAGCGGGGCCAGCAGACTGAAGCCCAGAGCGATTAAGAAGGTGGCGACACTGGCGCTGAAACGGTCGAGCGTTACGTTACCGATGTAGCGTGCCTGACGTCCCTGTGCCCGGGCATAGGGGCCTTTGAGCAGATCGGAGAGCACCACCACGACGACCACCAGCACCAGCCACAGTGACCAGCCACTGTTGTTCTGCTGGAACGAGGATTTCAGTTCGGCAACCCGCTGGGCATCCACCAGCCAGCTGAGACTGAGGGCCAGTTCGCCGGTCCAGTTACGGTCCAGGGGACGGTTGTTGGGCAGCCAGAACAGGTGCTCGTTAATCAGTTTCCGGAAGCGTTGAGACTGCAGTTGCAGCTGGTCCTGCTGCAGCTTCAGCCGGGTCAGGTCCAGTACCAGCTGCTCATGGGCACCGATCAGCTGGTCGAGCAGATCGAGCTGGCGTTGCCACAGCTCCTTGTTCGGATCGTCGTCGCTGGTGCTGCGTAAGCGACGCTGCAACGGCTCACGCTGTTGTTCGTAATCGTATCGGGCCAGTCGCGACTGGCTGAGCTGGCGACTGGTGTTATCCCCAAAGCGTTGCTTTTCAAGTTGCTTAAGCTGACGGATCAACGCCTCGCCAAAGGCTGCACTGGCGCCGCCCCATTGCAGTTGCTCCTGGGTTTCCCCCAGCAGGGTGGATTGCTGCTGGTAGGCTTGCTCTGCCTGCACGATCTGGTTGCCCAGCTGTTCCAGCCGGCCGTTGATTCGGGCCAGGGCTCGGGCCAGTTCGGCGTTCTCCTCGCTGAGCTGGCTCAGGGAGGGGTCAGCGTTGGCGCGGGGCAGGGTGGTGGTGATCGCAGAGCGGCTCTGAGCCCTTCGCTCGGCCGCGATGGCATCGTTCAGGTTGCCCAGTCGTTGTTCCAGTGCCACCTGCTGGTTATGCACCAGACGCTCCCGCAGCTGGATAAGCTGGAGCTGAAGAGGCAGGGCTTTCTGCTCAGTCTTCACGGTGTCCAGCAGCTGGCTGAAGTAGGCCTGACGCGCCTGACGGATCGACTCACTGCCGCCGGAAGTGATGCGAAGCTGCGCGTTAGCCTGTTGTTCGAGCTGGGGCAGACTGGCGATGCGTTGGCGCATCTCCTGGCGCATTTCCGCCAGTGAGGTGGCGCTGGCTTTGAGTTCCTGCAGTTCCAGATGAACCAGGGAAAGTTGCTGAGCCAGCCCCTGGCCGCTGTCGACTTCCGTCGGCAGGGATTGATTGAGCTGACTTTGCAGTTCGGCCTGACGGACCGGGAATTCGGTAATGAGCGTCTGGTATTGAGCTTGCTCAATATCCAGCTGTTCCCGCTGGGTTTGCCACTGTTCGGCAGTGGTCTGGGTGTTTTCCTGGTTCCCGAACGGGCTCAGGCGACGTTCCAGAGAGAAAGGGGCGTTGGCCTGAACGCTAAAGGCGACCAACAGGACGAGCAGGGGCAGAAGAAAACGCCGCATGATGTTCCGCGTATTGGCAAGGGGATTACAGTATCGAGCAGCGTCAGTGTAGCGAAGAAAGTTTAAGGTGCCTATGCCGTTAGCGTCGATGTGCCCGCGCTGTCTCATAAAGCGCCGCTGCCAGAATCAATCCGCCGCCGATCAGGGTCTTGAGGTCGGGCCACTCAGACAGCAGCAGGGCAGCCAGCGCGGTGGCGTAAAGCGGTTGCATGCAGGAGACCAGGCTGACGGTTTTGGCTCTCAGGCTGCGCAGAGATTGCGACAGCATCGCGTGGGGCAGGGCGGTAAACCCCAACCCCAGCAGAACCAGCATTCCCCAGTCCCGGCCAGTCATCGCCCCCTCGGGCAACGTTATCCAGGGCAGCAGCATCAGTGCCGCCACTGAGGTTTGATACGCCATGGTGTGCGCGCCGGAGTAGTGGGCGAAATAGCGTTTCTGAAGCAGGTTCCGGGCGGTAAACAGGGCGGCGGAAAGCACGCCGAGCAGTACCCCCTGAGTCACGCTGCTTTCCAGGCTTGGCGTGGGCACCAGCAGCGCCACCCCCATCAACACAATCAGTGCACTGACCAGATCCGCCAGCGCGGGTCGCTTGCCCTCCAGCAGTGGCTCCACCAGCACCGTCATTACCGGGTAGGTAAAGAAGGCGATCATGCCGATGGCGACCGTGGAGAACTGCATCCCGGCAAAGTAGGTGACCCAATGCAGGCCGATAAGAATGCCCAGTCCGATGACCACGACGTAATCTCGGGCACTTTGCAGGCGGGCGCGTTTGCCGGTCAGCAAAAGCAGCGAGAACAGCGCCAACCCGGCCAGCACCGAGCGCAACGCGGTGATGTCGGTGGCGGGAAGGGGGATCAGTTTGGAGAAAAGGGCGGTGCCGCTGAAGAGCAGCACCGCCAGGTGCAACTGTAGGGTGGGGTTCACTACCACGTCCTTGTGTTGGCTGCGTCAGTCGTCCTTTACTTTCGCCATGGCCTGACCCAGTCGGGTGGTTTTGCCCGGCTCGAAGTCGTCATCAAACTCGTCCAGCATGCCGCGGCCAAAACAAGCCACCACGGTGCTGCCCAGTTTGAAACGGCCCATCTCTTCCCCTTTCTCCAGGCGAACCGCCTGCTCCCCTTCCGCCGGGTAATCCCAGGCAAACACCTGGCTGCCGGTCGGCGGGGTGACAGTGCCTGCCCAGACGGTCTCGATGCTGGCCACAATGGTGGCGCCCACAAGCACCATCGCCAGAGGGCCGTGCTCGGTATCGAAGATGGTCACCACCCGTTCGTTACGGGCAAAAAGGCCCGGAACGTTTTCAGTGGTCAGCGGGTTTACGGAGAAGAGATCGCCCGGCACGTACACCATACGACGCAGGGTGCCCGCTACCGGCATATGGATGCGGTGATAGTCCTGAGGAGAGAGGTAAATGGTGGCGAAGTGGCCTTCTTTAAACGGCTCTGCGTCCTTATCAAAGCCACCCAGCAGTTCTTTCAGGCCGAAGTCGTGACCCTTGGCCTGGATAAGGCGCTCATCACGAATGGGGCCACACTGACTGACTTTGCCATCAACCGGCTGCAGCAGCAGGTCATCGCCCTCAGCCAGCGGACGCAGGCCGGGTTTGAGCGGGCGAGTGAAGAACTCATTAAAGGTGCGGTAGGACTTTGGGTCCTCCTGCACGGCTTCTTCCATCTTGATGTCGTACTGGCGGATGAACCACTTAATGAACGCGGTGGTCAGCGGGCCGGCTTCTGAAGCGGCGAATTTGCCCACCAGACGGGAAAGGCCATGCTTGGGCATCACGTATTGAAGATTGACTTTCAGTTTGTCCACAGACACTGGGGCACCTTGAAGAATTACTTATTGGTTAACGGGTTGCCGAAGTGGCGGTTGGGTTTGTCCGTATCCATGGTTTCCAGAATACGGTGGTAGTTGTCAAATCGCTGGGTGCTGATTTGACCGGCTTCGACCGCCTCGCGCAGCGCGCAGCCGGGGTCGTCACCGTGTTTGCAGTCCCTGAATTTGCAGGTGCCAAGCACCTCGCGAAACTCTTTAAAGCCCCAGGTCACGCGCTCGGGCGCCAGATGCCACAGGGCAAACTCCCGGACACCGGGGGAGTCGATTAGGTCACCACCATCGGTAAAGTGCAGCAGACGGGCGGTGGTGGTGGTGTGCTGACCGAGGCCGGAGTTGCTGGACACGTCGTTGGTCAGCAACTCCGCTTCAGGCAGGAGCTGGTTGATCATGGAGGACTTGCCCACACCGGATTGGCCAACGAAGATGCTGACCTTCTCTTTAAGGCATTCCGCCAGTTCCGCCATCCCTTCACCAGTGTGGCTGCTGACCAGGTACATCGGATAGCCGATCGCCTGGTACGGCTCCAGGATCTCGTCCACCAGCTCACGTCCTTCGTCGTCGAGCAGGTCCACCTTATTAAGGACCAGCACGGGCGGGATGCCGGTATCTTCAGCCGCCACCAGATAGCGATCGATGATTTGGGAGGAGAGTTCCGGTACCACGGCGGAGACGATCAGGATCTGATCGATGTTGGCCGCCACGACCTTCAGACCGTCGTAGTAATCCGGGCGTGCCAATTGGCTGTGGCGGGGATGCACCGCCTCAATCACACCGGCAATGCCGGCCAGCTGTTCGGCGCCTTTGCGCCAGGCGACGGCATCGCCCACCACCAGGCTGTCGATGGTACGGCGGAGGTTACAGCGGAAGATTGCACCGTGCTCATCTTCCACGTCCGCATGCTGACCAAAGCGACTGATCACCCTTCCGGTCAGTTGCGGACCGAGGGCGTCGTTGTCCCATTGTGGCTCGTCGCCGCCCTTGAGGCGTCGACTCTGGTTAGCCCGTACTCGTCTCAGCTGACCTTTGGTCAGCTTCTTTTTGCCTTTGCTCACATCGCTCCCGGCGAAATCGGTGTCATCACCCAAATAACGCCGTATGATACTCCATTCTGATCAAAAAGCCCTTAGCGAGAGGCGTGGATGCCACAAGACCCCAGCAACCTGATCTGGATCGATCTGGAAATGACCGGACTGGATCCGGAAGAGAACACCATTATCGAGATCGCCACCATCGTCACCGACAGCGAACTTAACGTGTTGGCCGAGGGCCCGGTTTTGGCGGTGCATCAGCCTCAAAGCGAGCTGGACAAGATGGATGAGTGGAATGTGCGCACCCATGGCAACAGCGGTCTGATTGACCGGGTGAAGGCCAGTAAGGTGACTCTGGCAGAAGCGGAGCGCCAGACCCTCGAGTTCCTGGCAAAGTGGGTGCCGGAAGGCGCATCACCGATTTGTGGTAACAGCGTCGGCCAGGACCGTCGTTTCCTGGTGAAATACATGCCGGCACTGGAAGCTTACTTCCACTACCGGACCATTGACGTCAGTACGGTTAAAGAGCTGGTTCGTCGTTGGCAGCCGGAGCTTCTGAACGAGTTTTCCAAGGCCGGAAGCCACCAGGCGCTGGACGATATCCGTGAATCCATTGCGGAGCTGTCGTTTTATCGCCGCAAAGTTTTCACTATTTGAGCAGGCGAGCGGAAATTGGAAAAAGAGGGGTTGCAGGGCAGAGGTTTTTGCTTATAATGCGCCCTCGCTTGGGACGAATGGCTCAAGTATCGAAGCGGCACTAGCTCAGCTGGTAGAGCGCAACCTTGCCAAGGTTGAGGTCACGAGTTCGAACCTCGTGTGCCGCTCCAATTTCAAAGTCTTCCTTTGGGAAGCACCTGTGAAGCGGCACTGGCTCAGTGTGGGTACAGAGAGTAGCGCAACCTTAGGGAAGCCCCTCTGCTCACCAAATAGTGTAAAGAATTAAGCGGCACTAGCTCAGCTGGTAGAGCGCAACCTTGCCAAGGTTGAGGTCACGAGTTCGAACCTCGTGTGCCGCTCCAATTTCAAAGTCTTCCTTCGGGAAGCACCTGTGAAGCGGCACTAGCTCAGCTGGTAGAGCGCAACCTTGCCAAGGTTGAGGTCACGAGTTCGAACCTCGTGTGCCGCTCCAAATTACGAGAAACCACCCTGACGGGTGGTTTTTTCGTTTTAGGGCCGAAACGCCTTTCCGGGCTGTGCTCGGCGAGTTTACTCGCCGGGTTGAGGTCACACTCATTCGAGGAGCGGCGAACCTCGTGTGCCGCTCCAAATTACGAGAAACCACCCTGACGGGTGGTTTTTTCGTTTTAGGGCCTAAACGCCTTTCCGGGCTGTGTTCGGCGAGTTTACTCGCCGGGTTGAGGTCACACTCATTCGAGGAGCGGCGAACCTCGTGTGCCGCTCCAAATTACGAGAAACCACCCTGACGGGTGGTTTTTTCGTTTTAGGACCGAAACGCCTTTCCGGGCTGTGTTCGGCGAGTTTACTCGCCGGGTTGAGGTCACACTCATTCGAGGAGCGGCGAACCTCGTGTGCCGCTCCAAA
Source organism: Marinobacter nauticus (assembly GCF_019801015.1). GTDB lineage: Bacteria > Pseudomonadota > Gammaproteobacteria > Enterobacterales > Shewanellaceae > Ferrimonas. The sequence continues at coordinate 89,081 of NZ_JAHVJZ010000006.1, read as the reverse complement.
TTACGAGAAACCACCCTGACGGGTGGTTTTTTCGTTTTGGGGTTGAAACGCCTATCCGGGTTGCGTTCGGCGAGCTTACTTGCCGGGTTGAGGTCACACTCATTCGAGGAGCGGCGAATCTTATGTGCAGCTGGGGATGTGCCCGGTCCGGGGTATTCCCTGAGGGCAAACGGGAGAAGCTTTTTCCTTGATGTGGTGATTCTGTGATCGCGCCCGGAGTTGCACGCGCAAAAAGATGACGCCCTTCAAATCTTTTCCTTGGCTAGGCTTCCATAATCGAAGCATACAAATTGTTGACCGAACGTTAACCCCCATTCATTCGGAGCCACACTATGCGCTTTCAGCAACTTAAAGAGATCCTGGACCATCTGATCGAGAGCCGATCTGCGATGAGCCAACTGTATCGCCGCATGACCAGCCAGGCTGATTCTCCCCGTGCCAAGATGCTGCTTGAGTACATGGTGATCCATGAGAAAGAGGTGGTTGAGAAGCTGGCCAACTATCAGGATGAAGCCTCTCCCCGGGTTCTGGATACCTGGTTTGAAAACGTTCAGGGCGAGGACTTTATCGTTCTGTGCCAGAAGACGGAGTTGCCGGCAACCATGACCGAACAGGATGTATTGGGCCTGGCGCTCGACCTGGAAAACCGACTTTTGGATCTGCTGCACGCGGCACTGGAGGTGGCACCGACTCAGGACGTGAAATCCGCCATTGAGTCTCTGCTTCAGGCTGAGCGGGTTCGGCAACAGCGGTTTGTGCACTCCACCATGCGGATGGATGACATGTAATTAAAAAAGGCGCCTCAGGGCGCCTTTTTTGATCAGGAATCAGAGCGATTTTCCACGCCACCCGGAGGGCGGAGCAGCAACGCCAGATTCAAACCTACCATTACCACAGCAAGCAGCATTAATGCCTGGATCAGCAGGGTGGACTGCAACGGCAGCGTCAACACCAATGCGGTCAGACACAACACCAACAAAGTCACCAGCATCATAACGTTACACTTTCCTTGTCGTTTTTTGAGCGTAATTCCGATCTAACGCAAAGCTGAAAAAGTGCTTGGCATCTACAGTCTAGTAGACTTTTTGAACAACGGTTTGGCTCTACTATGCGCAATGACTTGGCCCTTCTTCCTTCTCACCTTTACCACGCAGACCGAATTCGACAGGCGGAGCCTGAACTGGCTGAGTCGCTCGGGATCCCGCTTTATGACGTGATGGAGGCGGCGGGCGCCGCGGCCTGGGCGTGTGTCCAGGCACATTGGCCGGACGCGCGGCAGTTACTGGTGATTTGTGGACGCGGCAACAACGGCGGCGATGGCTACGTATTGGCGCGCCTGGCACGAGCAGAGGGCTATCAGGTGGATCTGTTCCAGGCTCAGCCGTCGCGGCCGCTGAATGGTGATGCGGCGACTGCGCAGGCCGCCTATCTGGCAGAGGGCGGTGAAATCAGTGATCTGGAACAAGAGTGGCCCGAGGCGGATCTGATCGTGGACGGATTGCTCGGCACCGGGCTGACCGGTCCCCTCAATGAATCGATGAGTGCCGTTGTTGAACGCATTAATGCTCATAGTGCGCCAGCGTTCGCGCTGGATCTGCCTTCCGGTCTTTCCGGCCAGACCGGCCAGGCTTTGCCGGTTGCCGTGGAAGCCGAACGCACCCTGACCTTTGTCGGCGCCAAGCCCGGTTTGTTGACCGGCTCCGCTCCGGCCTATGTGGGGGAGCTGTCATTGGCTCCTTTGCAACTGGGCGCGGGGTTGATGGCATTGCCCCCGAGTGTGGTGAAGTGCGCGCTGACCGATTATCTGCACCTGCTGGCGCCGCGTCGTGGGGACAGCCATAAGGGCGATCACGGGAAAGTGGTGGTGCTTGGAGGGCAGGCGGGGATGGCCGGTGCGGTCCGATTGGCTGGCGAAGCGGCGTTACGCAGCGGGGCCGGGCTGGTGGCAGTGGTGTCCTGGCCGGACAATCTGGCGCAGATCCAGGCGGGCCGACCGGAGCTGATGACTCTGGGTGTGGATGTGGTGGATATGGAGGTGTACGCCAAGCTCGGCTGGGCGGGGGCGATCGCGGTTGGCCCGGGCATGGGACAGAGTGATTGGGCCCGGCATCTGTTGATTGGTGCGATTCGCAGTGAGCGACCGCTGGTGGTGGACGCCGATGCGCTGAATATGTTGGCTCGCTCCCCGGAAAAAAGGGATAACTGGATCCTGACACCGCACCCCGGGGAAGCGGCTCGGTTGCTGGACCTGAGCACCGAAGCGGTGCAGGCGGATCGCTTTGCTGCGGTTGAGGCGCTGCAGCAAAGGTATGGCGGTGTGATCGTTCTGAAAGGCGCGGGTACGCTGATCCACGATGGCACGCAATGTTATTTGGCCCCGGTGGGCAATCCGGGATTGGCATCAGGGGGCAGCGGCGATCTGTTATCTGGTATAATCGCCAGCCTTTTGGCACAGGGGCTGTCACCGCTTGACGCCGCCTGCTGTGGGGTCTGCGTTCATGGTGAAGCCGCTGATGCGGCCGCCGGCGCCGGTCAGCGAGGCATGCTCGCTTCCGACCTGCTTCCCCACATACGAGAATTGGTCAATCCTTAGAGGTGCTATGACATCCCTTCAACGTGTATTGGCAACGGAAGCCGACACCCTGGCGCTGGGCCGTGAACTGGCGGAGCGTCTGAGCGCCCCATTTGTGATTCATCTGCACGGTGATCTGGGCGCGGGCAAAACCACTTTGACCCGTGGCCTGGTTCAGGCAATGGGTCATCAGGGCGCGGTAAAAAGCCCGACTTATACCCTGGTAGAGCCCTATGAGTTGGGGCCGATACAGCTGTATCACTTCGATCTTTATCGTCTTGCGGACCCTGAGGAACTTGAATTTATGGGGATCCGTGATTATTTTGCCGACAATACCCTGGCGTTGGTTGAGTGGCCCACTAAGGGCGACGGGGTATTGCCGGAGCCGGACTTAAGCATTGAACTGGCCTATCTGAATGAGGGGCGGCAGGTCACGATGACCAGCCACAGCGAGCGGGGCGAAACCCTGCTGGCACAACTGCGAGAAGAATGAAAAAGCTATCCTGGATGATGGCCGGGGTGATGGGACTGATCCTCACCCTGATGGCCGGGCCAGCCATGGCCAATCAGTTGGAGCGGATCCGCATCAGTCATTCACCCGAGAAAACCCGGGTGGTTCTGGATATGGCCGCAAAACCCGACTATTCCGCTTTCCGCCTGACCGGGCCGGACCGCCTGGTGGTGGATCTTAAGCGTACCCGACTCAAAGCGGACCTTTCCGCCCTGGAGAAGGCGTCGCCGCTGATCCGTCGTATCCGTACCAGTAATCCCCAGGGGGATGGCGACCTGCGCCTGGTACTCGACCTGACTCAATCGGCCAGCCACAAAACGTCAGCGTTGGGCGCGTCCGGGCAGGGTTTTCACCGCCTGGTACTCGACCTGATGCCCACCAGTCGCAGCCCCGCCACCGTGGCTGCTGAGCCAGGGCGCAACGTAGTGATCGCCATTGATGCCGGGCACGGTGGTAAAGACCCGGGTTCCATCGGCCCCTCCGGCACCTACGAAAAAGACGTGGTGTTGCCGATTGCACAGCGATTGAAGGCCAAGATCGACGCCACGCCGGGGTTTGAGGCGTTCCTGGTCCGCGAAGGCGACTATTTTGTCAGCCTGGACGCGCGAAGTGCCAAAGCGCGCAAGAAGCGAGCGGATCTGCTGGTTTCGATCCACGCTGATGCCTTTACCTCACCTCAGCCTCGTGGGGCTTCCGTATGGGTACTTTCCCTGCGCCGGGCCAACTCTGAGATGGGTCGCTGGCTGGAGCGGGACGATAAGCTCTCGGAGCTTCGGGGTATCGGCGAAGTGATTTCTGAATCCAGTCAGGACGATCCACATCTGCAGCGCACGTTCCTGGATTTGGCCCGGGAAAACTCAATGATGGAGAGCCAGGCACTGGCCGGCAACATGCTTAAAGAGATGGGCCGGATCACCCGGCTGCACAAGAGCAAGCCTCAGTTCGCTTCTCTGGCGGTGCTGAAGTCGCCGGACTTCCCGTCGCTGCTGGTGGAAACCGGTTTTATCTCCAATCCTCATGAAGAGCGGCAACTGAAAGACCCGGCCCATCAGCGCAAGATGGCCAACGCGCTGGCGGTGGCGATTCAGAGCCATTTCCGCAGCAATCCCCCGCGGGATTCCTTGCTGGCCCAGCGCCAGACTCACCGCGTTAAAAGCGGGGAGTCGCTGTCGGTTATCGCCCGCCGTTATCAGGTCTCGGTGACCGCCCTGAAAAACGCTAACCAGCTGAAGTCTGACACGGTACGAATCGGTCAGGAGCTGGTGATTCCAACCTTGTAGGAGCCGTCGATGGCGATTCAAGTCTTGCCACCCCAGCTGGCCAACCAGATTGCGGCCGGGGAAGTGGTGGAACGCCCGGCTTCTGTGGTGAAGGAGTTGGTGGAGAACAGCCTGGATGCGGGGGCAACCCGCATTGAAGTGGAGATCGAGCGGGGCGGCAATAAGCGCATCCTGATCCGCGATAACGGCAAAGGGATCGACAAAGAAGAACTGTCGCTGGCACTGGCGCGGCACGCGACCTCTAAAGTGGCCACGCTGGAAGATCTGGAGTCGATCCTCAGCTTCGGTTTTCGTGGCGAGGCGCTGGCGTCAATCAGCTCCGTCTCCCGGCTCACCCTGAGCGCCCGCACGGCGGACGCTGCAGAAGCCTGGCAGGCCTATGCTGAAGGGCGTGAAATGGCGGTGCGGGTCCAGCCGACGGCCCATCCGGTGGGCACCACCGTTGATGTGGTGGACCTGTTCTTCAATACCCCGGCCCGTCGCCGTTTTCTCAAAGCCGACAAAACCGAATTTACCCACATCGAAGAGCAGCTGCGCCGCATTGCGCTGGCCCGGGAAGGGATCCATTTTATCCTGCGTCACAATGGCAAAGTGGTGCGTCAGTATCGTCCGGCCAGCAATGAGCGTCAGCGTGAACAGCGGCTGGCGGCGATTTGCGGCGGGGCCTTTACCGAACGGGCGTTCAGCCTGACCAGTGCCACCGACGATCTGGCGTTACGCGGCTACCTGGCGCTGGACGACGAGCGTGCCCGGGTTTCCGATATCCAGTATTTCTACGTCAATGGCCGGGTGGTACGGGATCGACTGGTGAGCCATGCGGTGCGTCAGGCGATGGAGGAAGCGGGCCTGCCCGGTCAGGCTGGTTATGTGTTGTACCTGAGCCTGGACCCTCACGAAGTGGACGTGAATGTGCACCCGGCTAAGCACGAAGTGCGCTTTCATCAGGCCCGCTACGTCCACGATTTTATTCTTCAGGCGTTGCAGCAGGGGTTGGCACAGCGTCAGCAACTGGCGCTTCAGCCGGAGTCTGAGCCGGAGCCCGTTGCGGAATACACCCGCACCCCTTCCCGCCCAGAGCCGATCATGCGGGACACTGAAGCGCCCGCTTCCTGGGCCCCAGCGGGGCGCTCCGGTGCCAGCACCGGCAGCGCAGGGGGCGCCCGAAGCAGTGGCAGCTATGGTGGCTATCAGCCACCGCCATTGCGGCCGACTTCGACGCCGAGCCGCACCGCCGTGGACAACTATGCCCACCTGATGCAGACTCCCGCCCCTTCCGAGCCGGCGACGTCCGATCGTTGGCGTTGGCTGAGCCAGCTGGATTCTCTCCATGGCCTGATTCAGCAGCAGCACGATCTGCGGCTGGTGCGATTAACGCTATTGGGCCGTGGCCTGCTCAAACGCGAGCTGGCTGAGCGGCTGCCCCAGGGGCTGGTGGGTCAGCCTCTGTTGCTGCCGGTCAGTGTGCCGGCGGACGTGAGCTGGGTCACGCTGCTGGAACAGCGCGATGAACTGTTACGCCGTCTTGGGATCCAACTGGTGATTCAGGGCGAGCGGCTGGTGATCCGCACCGTACCGGCACTGATGCGTCGCGCGGATCTGGCCAAGGTGATTCCGGAGCTGCTGCAGTGGCTGGAGGCCGAAGTACCGGCCTATCCGGCGCTGGCAAACTGGCTGGCGGAACAGGCCAAAGAGTTTGCTGAAGGCCCACAGCTGTGGCGTCAGTGGCAAAGTCTGGAACAGAGCGACGCTGAGGCGTTGCTGGACGCTTGCAGTTCACCTTTGCCCTGGCAATCGATTTTGGAGTCCGATACATGAGTGATACACGCCCACTGGCCATCTGCCTGATGGGACCCACTGCGTCCGGTAAAACCGATCTGGCGATCGCCCTGCGCGAGCACCTGCCGGTTGAGCTGATCAGCGTGGATTCCGCGTTGATCTATCGGGGCATGGATATCGGTACCGCCAAACCCAGCGCCGAGGAGTTGAAGGCGGCGCCGCATCGGCTGATCGACATCAAAGATCCCTCGGAAAGTTATTCTGCTGCGGATTTCGCGGCAGATGCACTTAAAGAGATGGAAGCGATCCATGCCAGCGGCCGCATCCCGCTGCTGGTCGGGGGCACAATGCTCTATTTCAAAGCGCTTCTTGAGGGTTTGTCACCGCTGCCAAGTGCGGATCCGGCGATCCGTGCGGCGATCGAACAAGAGGCCGCAGAGAAGGGGTGGCAGGCACTTCACGACGAGTTGGCGCAGATCGATCCGACCGCCGCGGCAAGGATCCATCCGAACGATCCTCAGCGATTGTCGCGAGCACTTGAAGTCTATAGAATAAGCGGCGAGACTCTGACCACCCTCACCCAACAGAAGCGCCCCCCTTTGCCGTTTCGCACGGCTCAGTTCGCCATCGTTCCCGATCAACGAGATCGTCTGCATCAGCGGATTGAAAAGCGTTTTCTGTCGATGTTGGATCAGGGCTTTGAAGCGGAAGTTCGCGCGTTATATGAGCGCGGCGATCTCCATCCGGGTTTGCCCTCTATTCGCTGTGTGGGTTACCGCCAGATGTGGGCTTATCTTGATGGCGAAATTGACCATCAGGAGATGGTGGCCAAAGGGGTCGCTGCGACCCGTCAATTGGCCAAACGTCAGATCACATGGCTACGGGGATGGGACGGTCTACACTGGCTCAGCTCCGAGCACGATGATAATGTAGGCGAAGTGTTACAAAAGTTAGCCTTGAACTTTGGTTTGGGCTATAAGTAACTGGCGCGCATGGGTGTTGCACGCAGCTTTCACTTCGTTGATAAGTAATACAATTTTAATAAGGAAACTCGAATGGCTAAGGGGCAATCTTTACAAGACCCGTTTTTGAACGCGCTGCGCCGTGAGCGTGTTCCCGTTTCTATCTATCTGGTAAATGGCATCAAACTGCAGGGCCAGATCGAATCTTTTGACCAGTTTGTCATCCTGCTGAAGAACACTGTAAGCCAGATGGTGTACAAGCACGCCATTTCTACCGTTGTTCCCGGCCGTCCGTTCAACATGGGTGGTCACAGCGGCCAGGGCCAGGGCCAAGGCCATCAAGGCGGCGGCCAGGGCTACCAGTCACACGACAGTGGCGACAACGGCAATCACTGATCGCCCATCAGGAGTAAGTTTGCTTGTTTGAGCGGTATGAAGCAGGCGAACGCGCCATTCTCGTTCACATCGATTTTTCGAATGAAGGTGAACGTGAAGACCTGGAGGAGCTCAAGTTACTGGTGAGCTCCGCCGGGGTAGCGTCCTGTGACATCGTCACAGGGCGGCGTTCCAGTCCCCACCCCAAATTTTTCTGTGGCACCGGTAAAGCGGAAGAGATTGCCGCGGCGGTTCAGGCTGAACAGGCCGACGTTGTGATCTTCAATCATCCGCTCAGCCCCGCGCAAGAGCGTAACCTTGAACGGATCTGCCACTGCCGAGTGCTCGACCGCACCGGTCTTATCCTCGATATTTTTGCCCAGCGCGCCCGCACCCACGAAGGGAAACTGCAGGTTGAGCTCGCCCAGTTGCGCCACCTCTCCACTCGATTGGTACGCGGCTGGACCCACCTTGAGCGTCAGAAAGGGGGTATCGGCCTGAGAGGGCCGGGTGAGACGCAGCTGGAGACCGACCGTCGTTTGCTGCGTGAGCGGATCAAGGCGATCCTCCGTCGTCTGGAAAAAGTGGCCCGACAGCGTGAGCAGGGCCGCCGTGCCCGGCAGCGCCGGGAAGTGCCGACCGTCTCTCTGGTGGGTTATACCAACGCCGGCAAATCGACGCTGTTTAACCGCATTACCGATTCCGGGGTGTACGCCGCGGATCAGCTGTTTGCGACTCTGGATCCCACCTTGCGTCGGATTGAAGTCGAAGACGTGGGCCCGGTAGTGCTGGCGGATACGGTGGGTTTTATCCGCCATCTGCCTCATGACCTGGTGGCGGCTTTTAAAGGCACCTTGACGGAAACCCGTGAAGCGGACCTGCTTCTGCATGTGGTGGATGCCGCCGATGAGCGCTCTGTCGAGAACGTTCAGGCGGTGAACGAGGTGCTGGAGGAGATCGAGGCTGACGAGGTTCCCAGTCTGCTGGTCTACAACAAACTGGATTTGTTGGAAGAAGCCCAGGCCCGAATTGATCGCGATGATGAAGGCAAACCGATCCGGGTTTGGCTCAGTGCCCGTAATGATGTGGGCATCGATTTGTTGTTTGAGGCGCTGTCCGAACTGCTGGGCAACACCATGGTGGAATGCACCCTGAGCCTGCCGCCCAGTGAGGGCCGATGGCTGTCCCGGTGCTATGAGCTCAATGCCGTGGTATCCACCAGTTACGACGAACAGGGCCATACTCAGGTTCAGTTAAGGCTCCCTGAGAGAGACTGGCAGCGTTTGTTGAAAGCCTCTGAGGATAGGCTGTCTGACTTTATCCTCATGTAATTGGCTGATAAATTAGCTAGAGTTACCGAATCCCATCAAATGGAGCAGTGTTAATGGCTTGGAACGAGCCTGGCAATCAAGGCAAAGACCCATGGGGCAACCGAGGCGGTAAAGACCAGGGTCCGCCGGATCTGGATGAGGTCTTCCGTAAACTTTCCTCCCGCTTTGGCGGCGGCAACCAGTTCAGTGGTCTGGGTGCAGGGCTAGTCCTGCTCGGCCTGGTACTGATCTGGGCCTTCTCCGGCTTCTACAAAATCGAAGAAGCGGAGCGTGGCGTGAAGCTGCGTTTCGGCCAGTTCCATGAACTGGTGGAGCCGGGCCTGAAGTGGAAACCCACTTTTGTGGACACCGTGTATCCGGTCAACATCCAGCGAGTTAATCGTCTGACTGCCTCTGGCATGATGCTGACTCAGGATGAAAACGTGGTGCGCGTTGAGATGGAAGTGCAGTACCGCATCGCCGATCCGCAGAAGTACCTGTTCTCTGTAACCAGTCCTGACCAGTCTCTGAGTGAGGCGATGGACAGTGCACTGCGCTACGTGATTGGCCACACCACCATGGATAACATCCTGACCGTGGGTCGTGACCAGGTTCGTCGCGACACCTGGCAGGAACTGGAAGGCATCATCGAGTCCTACAACATGGGCCTGGTGGTGGTTGACGTGGCGTTTAAAGAAGCCCGTCCGCCGGAAGAGGTGAAACCCGCTTTCGATGACGCCATCGCCGCACAGGAAGATGAAGAGCGTTACGTTCAGGAAGCCACCGCTTACGCCCGTCAGGTTGAGCCTCAGGCTCGTGGTCGCGCCGAGCGTATGCTGCAGGAAGCCGACGCGTACAAGCGTCGTGTGGTTCTGGAAGCGGAAGGTGAAGTGGCACGCTTTGCTCAGCTGCTGCCGGAATACGAGGCCGCGCCTGTTGTGACCCGTGAGCGCCTCTATCTGGAAGCGATGGAGCAGGTGTTCAGCAAGACCACCAAGGTGATGGTTGATAACGACGGCGGCTCCATGTTCTACCTGCCGCTGGACAAGATCATCCAGAATCAGTCTGGTCAGGCTGCGCCGCAACATCAGGTGACTCAGCCTGCGCCGTCCAGTCAGACCCGTCCGGCCAGCCCGCAGTTCGACGACAGTCGTAACAGCCGTACCGACCGCACTCGTCAGGGGAGAAACTGATCATGCGTCCTGTTAGTTTGATCCTTTTGGTGGCGGTTCTGTTTGCCGGCTTCTCCTCCCTGTTTGTGGTGGAAGAGGGCGAGCGTGCCATCGTGAAACGCTTTGGTGTCATTCTGAAAGACAGCGATGGCGGCACCCAGGTGTACGAGCCGGGCCTGCGCTTCAAAGTACCGCTGATTGACCAGGTGTTCACACTCAATGCCCGTATCCTCACTCTGGATGCCGCGGCAGACCGTTTCGTGACGTCTGAGCAGAAAGACCTGATGGTCGACTCCTACGTGAAATGGCGCATCACCGACTTTGGCCAGTTCTATCTGGCCACTCAGGGCAACCAGCTGCTGGCTGAGTCCCTGCTGCAGAGTAAGATCAATAACGGTCTGCGCTCTGAGTTTGGTAGCCGTACCATTAAGGAGATCGTCTCCGGCAGCCGTGACGAGCTGCAGCAGGAAGCGCTGCGTGCTACCCGCACTGACGCTGCCGAGTTGGGCATCGAAGTGGTGGACGTTCGGGTGAAGCAGATCAACCTGCCCCGTGAGGTGAGTGAGTTCATCTACGACCGTATGCGCGCCCAGCGTGAAGCGGTAGCCCGTGCTCACCGTTCTGAGGGTCAGGAGAAGGCAGAAGTTATCCGCGCCGGCGCGGACGCCCGTGCCACCGTGATTTTGGCGGAAGCGGAGCGTAAGTCCCGAACCCTGCGCGGTGAAGGTGACGGTGCTGCGGCCAAGATCTACGCTGACACCTACGGTCAGAACCCGGAGTTCTATGCCCTGCTGCGCAGCCTGGATGCCTATAAGGCCTCCTTCCGCAGCAAGGACGATGTCCTGGTGATTTCGCCGGATTCCGAGTTCTTCCAGTTTATGAACAGTAAGACTCGCTAAGGCGATGTGAGAATCCAGGGCCCGGTTGATACCGGGCCCTTTTTTGTTGTGAGGCAGAGCATGAGTTGGATGTGGCTGATCGGTGGCGTGATGCTGATTGAAGGGCTGGGGCCGTTGCTGTTCCCCCGCCAGTGGCAGGCGATGATGAAGGAGATGGCTGCACAGGATGTTATGGTGCTGCGCCGCATCGGAGGCGCATTGGTCACTGCCGGCGCGGTGCTTCTTTACATTTTTTCCTCCTAGGCGGTGTTTTGACCAGAGCGGTTCTGCTAGAATCCTGCTTTAACCACTAACTGCGATCGAGACATGGGTAAAAATGTAGTTGTGCTGGGCACCCAGTGGGGTGACGAGGGTAAAGGTAAAGTTGTCGACCTTCTCACCGACCAGGCCCACTTCGTGGTTCGCTATCAAGGCGGCCACAACGCCGGTCACACTCTGGTGATCGATGGCGAGAAAACCGTCCTCCACCTGATCCCGTCAGGTATCCTCCGCTCTAACGTTAAATGCCTGATTGGCAACGGCGTTGTACTCTCCCCTGAAGCCCTGCTGAAAGAGCTGACCATGCTGAAAGAGCGTGGTGTTCCGGTGGAAGAGCGTTTGATGATCTCTGAAGCCTGTCCGCTGATCCTGCCTTACCACGTTGCCATTGATCAGGCCCGTGAAGCGGCCCGCGGCAACAAGGCGATCGGTACCACTGGCCGTGGTATTGGTCCGGCTTACGAGGACAAAGTGGCTCGCCGTGCCCTGCGCGTGGGTGACATGCTGGATGCTGAGCGCTTTGCCGCCAAGCTGAAAGAGGTGCTGGCTTACCACAACTTCATGCTGACCGAGTACCACAAGGTTGACGCTGTTGATTTTGACACCGTGCTGAAAGACGCGCTGGAGTTGGCCGAAGTACTGCGTCCGATGATCGTCGACGTGACCGACACGCTGGATAAGGCTCGCAAAGCGGGTGAGCGCATCATGTTCGAAGGTGCCCAGGGCACTCTGCTGGACATCGATCACGGCACCTACCCCTACGTGACCTCCTCCAACACCACCGCTGGCGGCGTGTCCACCGGCTCCGGTTTTGGCCCGAACCACATCGATTACGTTCTGGGTATCGTGAAAGCCTACACCACTCGCGTGGGTGGCGGTCCGTTCCCGACTGAACTGGATTGTGAAGTGGGTGAGCACCTGGGCGTGAAAGGCCACGAGTTCGGCGCGACCACCGGTCGTAAGCGTCGTACCGGTTGGTTCGATGCGGTTGCCATGCGTCGTGCGGTTCAGATCAACGGCATTACCGGCTTCTGTCTGACCAAACTGGACGTTCTGGATGGCCTGAAAGAGCTGAAAATCTGTACCGGTTACCAGATGCCTGACGGCACCGTGGTCAACGTACCGCCGATGGACGCCGAAGGCTACGAAGCCGCCACTCCGGTATACGAAAGCATGCCGGGCTGGGACGACAACACTTTCGGTGTGACCGAGCATGACAAGCTGCCTCAGGCCGCTCTGGACTACATCGCTCGCATCGAAGAGTTGCTGGAAGTTCCGGTGGACATTATCTCTACCGGTCCGGACCGCAACGAAACCATGATCCTGCGTCACCCCTTTGCGTGATGCTTAAGGATTAAAAACGGGGCCTTCGGGCCCCGTTAAAGTATCCTCTGGCCGCGTCGATAACCTGATTATGAAACGAACTCTACTGACACTGCTGATGCTGTTGGCCCCGGGCGCCCTGGCACAAGAGATGCGGGCGGTGGAGCTGTATGGCCAGGACGAACTGCTGAACATGATCCGCGACAACACGCATCTGATGCGGGTGCGGCGGGATGATTGTCAGCTGGTTCAGGACATTCAGGCCCGGGCCGATGTTCTTAAGCTGCCGGCTTACCAGATGCTGTGGGCCGATATGCAGCTGTACGGTGTGTGCGTGAAAAAGGACGTGCAAACCGGCTTTCAATACCTGCGTACGGCGGCCGATCAGGGGCTTCCCGACGCACTCGAGCAGTTAGGGCGCTACTATCTCGAAGGGCGCTTTGTGGTTACCGATCAGGCCCATGGCCTGAATCTGACCCGAATGGCCGCATCCCTGGGCCACCACCGGGCATTGCTGACCCTGGCCCGCGCGTATGCGGACGGCGAGGGCAGCTCACTGGATTATCCCGAAGTCTATCGCTGGCTCCATCGCGCCGTTTTTGAAACGGAAGAGGAGCGTCGCGAAGCCGAACAGTTGAAACATCGTCTGGCCATGCAATTGCCCCCCAGTGTCAGGGAGCAGACCCGCCAGGCCGCTCTGGGTCGATAAACGGCCATTCGGGTTATACTTTTACCCACTTTCCAATCATTGGCAGTCAAATGAGTCAGGATCCCCATTTTCACCGGGAGGCGGAGAAATACGCCAACCCGATCCCCAGCCGTGAGTTCCTCATCGAGCGCATGCGACAGCACACCGGACCGGTGGCGCGCGAAGAACTTGCTGCACATTTTCAGTTAGAGGGCGACCAGTACGTTGCCCTCTGTCGACGCCTGCGCGCCATGGAGCGTGACGGCCAGATCGTTTATACCCGCAAAGGTCGTTATGGCCTGCCTGAGCGGATGGACCTGCTGACCGGCGTGGTGCTGGGTCACCGCGATGGCTTCGGCTTTTTCCGCCCGGATGACGGCAGCGATGACCTCTACCTCTCTGAGCGCAGCATGTACTCCGTTCTGCACGGTGACCGTGTGCTGGCGCAGGTGGACGGCATGGACCGTCGTGGCCGTAAAGAGGGTCGCATCGTCCGCATCATTGAGGAGCGCAGCAGCGAGCTTGTCTGCCGCTACTTCAATGAAGACGGCATCGGCTTTGCCGTGCCGGATGACGCCCGTCTGTCTCAGGACATTCTGATCCCGGAAGATGGCCGTGCAGGTGCCCGTGAGGGCCAGGTTATCGTGGTGGAGCTGGTGAAGCGTCCTGCCCGCCATACCCACGGCATTGGCCGGGTTAAAGAGGTGCTGGGTAACGAGATGGCGCCGGGCATGGAGATTGAGATCGCCCTGCGCAGTCACGATCTGCCCCACCAGTTCAGCCAAGCGCTGCTGGCGGAAACCGCCGCCATCCCGGACGAAGTACAGGAAGCGGACAAACAGGGCCGTAAGGACCTGCGTCATCTGCCGCTGGTGACCATTGATGGCGAAGACGCTCGTGACTTCGACGACGCGGTGTTTGCCAAGCGCAAGAAAGGCGGCGGCTGGCGCCTGTACGTGGCGATCGCCGACGTCAGTCACTACGTGCGCCCCGGCACTGAGCTGGATAACGAAGCCCTGGCCCGCGGTAACTCCGTGTACTTCCCGGCACAGGTGATTCCGATGCTGCCGGAGAAGCTCTCCAACGGCCTCTGCTCGCTGAATCCTCACGTGGATCGTCTCTGCATGGTGGCTGAGATGACTGTCTCGGCCGCAGGCAATCTGTCCGGCTTTGAGTTCTACCCTGCTGTGATGCACAGCCACGCGCGTCTGACCTACACCAAGGTGGCGGCGATGCTGGAAGGCGATAGCGCCCTGATCGAGCAGTACGCCGAGGTGTTCCCGCACCTGGAAGAGCTGAACCGTCTCTATATGGCACTGGATCACGCTCGTCAGGAGCGCGGTGCACTGGTTCTGGAATCCGAAGAAACCCAGTTTATCTTCAATGCTCAGCGCCGTATTGAAAGCATTGTGCCGCGCACCCGAAACGTCGCGCACAAGATGATCGAAGAGTGCATGATCCTGGCCAACGTGGCGGCCGGTAAGTTCGTTAAGAAGCAACAGGGTGAGGTGCTGTACCGGGTGCATGAAGGCCCGAGTGCGCAGAAGCTGGAAACCCTGCGTGACTTCCTTGGCCAGCAGGGTCTGGCGCTGGGTGGTGGTGAAGAGCCGACCCCGCAGGATGTGGCGGAGCTGCTGGCGAAAACCGTGGGCCGCGCCGATGCCGAGCTGATCCAGACCATGGTGCTACGCTCCATGAAGCAGGCGGTCTACAGCCCGGAGAACATTGGACACTTTGGTCTGGCTCTGGCCAGCTATGCCCACTTTACCTCGCCGATCCGCCGCTACCCGGACCTGGTGCTGCATCGGGTGATTCGTTACCTGCTGGACAAGCAGGCCAGCCCCGAACTGCCGCTGCAGAAGCTGCAGCCGGACGGTGGTTTTGGTTACGACTCCGGCCCGCTGGCAGAGCTGGGTGAGCACTGTTCCATGACCGAACGTCGTGCTGATGATGCCACCCGTGATGTGTCTGACTGGCTGAAATGCGAATACATGCTGGACCACGTGGGCGACAGCTTCGAAGCAGTGGTCAGCGGTGTGACCAGCTTTGGCCTGTTTGTCCGCCTCAAGGATCTGCACATCGACGGACTGGTGCACATCTCCACTCTGGCCAACGATTACTACCACTTTGACCCGGTACGTCAGGCGCTGATCGGCGAAGGCTCCGGCCGTCGCTACCGTCTGGGCGACCCGGTGGAAGTGAAAGTGATGGCGGTGAAGCTGGACGATCGTCAGATCGATCTGGGCCTGATTGAAACCGGCAAGTCCGAGGGCAAAAAAGGGCCGCGCAAATCAAGCAAAGGCAAATCATCCCGAGCCAAGCAGAGTCGTGGTGGTAAGCCTCAAAGCGGTGACAAGCCGGCGGAACAGCGCAGCGGCAAGAAAACCAAGTCCAAGCGGAATAAGCGTTAATGAAGCACGAAATGGTGTTTGGCCTCCATGCGGTGGAGGCGATCTTACAGCGCCAGCCTGAACGGGTGATGGAGCTGTGGGTTCTGAAAGGGCGCGAGGATGAGCGTCTGACCCGAGTTCTGGAGCTGGCCCAGCAGTTTGGTGTCCGTCCTCAGCTGACGGCGCGCAAAGTGCTGGATGAGAAGGCCGAGTCCCCGCAGCATCAGGGCGTGGTCGCCCGCTGTAAGGCTGAACCGGTTAAAGGTGAGCACGAGCTGGATCAGCTGCTGGACTCGGTGGATACGCCCTTTCTGCTGATCCTGGATGGCGTGACTGATCCCCATAACCTTGGGGCCTGTCTGCGCAGTGCCGATGCGGCGGGTGTCCATGGCGTGATCGTACCGAAGGATCGCTCCGCGGGGCTGGGGCCGATTGTGCGTAAAGTTGCTGTGGGCGCTGCGGAAGCGGTGCCGCTGTTTCAGGTGACGAACCTGGCGCGCACCCTGCGTGCCCTTCAGGAGCGCGGCGTCTGGATCGTTGGGGCGGCCGGTGAGGCCACCCACAACCTGTACCAGAGCAAGCTGACCGGGCCGCTGGCGATCGCCATGGGCGCGGAAGGCAAAGGCTTGCGTCGTCTGACCCGGGAGCACTGCGATGACCTTATCAGCATCCCGATGGCGGGCGCCGTCTCCAGCCTGAACGTGTCCGTCGCGACCGGCATCTGCCTGTTTGAAGCGGTCCGTCAGCGTCTGGGCTGAGCCACACCCAAACGAAAAACGCCTCCGAAAGGAGGCGTTTTTGATCAGCGGAACGAATAGATAAGGTTCACCGTCGAAATCACATCGTGATTCTCGGTGCCCTCCGGCACCTTGTCGGTGTACTTGATGTCAAAGCCGACCTTAAGGGCCAGGTCCGCCCAGAACTGGTTGCGGTAGGCCAGGTTCAGGTTGGCGATGGTGTTGCGGTTACCGGTTTCCACGGACGCATCGGCATTAAAAGTGGTGTACTCCTGAAGACGGTGTTCCAGCTTACTGGCCAGACGCACAATCCCTTCGTCATCGCTGCTGTTTGAGGTGTCTTCGCTGTTGGAGAGGTTAGCGTCGTTGTAACGGTAACCGGCACCCACTTCGAGGCTGATTTTGGTCTGTTTGGCGTCCAGCGGCGTGTAACCGTATCCGAACGAGTAGGTGAACTGCTTCTGGTAGGAGCCGAACCGGTCCCACAGCATGTCACCACGGCCGTAAAGATACTGGGTGCCTTCCAGCTTATAGTCTGACTGGTACTGGAGCTGGTACTGCTCCGCGGTCGTCTTTTCATCGTCCGCGGCAAAATAGGCCCGGGCCACCGCCTCCTGACGGGCGTTCTCGGTGTCGTACACCAGCTTGCCGCGGGTATTGAAGTTGGCGGAATTGGTGTTACCGCTGTTGTATTGCATGCCCAGCTCCACCTCGGCGTCCAGATCCGTGGGGGGCTCAGAATAGTTCGGTGGCACCAGCGCCAGGGCGGGGGTGCTCAGCATCCAGAGAGATAAAAGTGACAGCGGGCGATTCACGACGAGCGGTTCTACACTTTCCAGTCCATAAGAGTCCGCCCAGTCTATCTCAATCAATTGAAATTGCTACACAGTGCATATCGGGTTAACGAATTGAGCCAACTGCGTCAGAGGAAGCGATTTTGTTTGTCTTCTGAGCGCCGTTCCGGTAACATGCGCCGGCTAATTCGGCCAAACCCCTTTTTGTTCCTTGCCTCATAGGTCCGGCCGAGCCACTTGAGGCTAATTAACCGTAAGGAGCGATAATGCGTCATTACGAAATCGTCTTCATGGTTCACCCTGACCAGAGTGAACAGGTTCAAGGCATGATCGAGCGCTACTCTGCGACCATCGAGAAAGACGGCGGCAAAATCCACCGTCTGGAAGACTGGGGTCGCCGTCAACTGGCTTACCCGATCGAAAAGCTGCACAAAGCACACTACGTGCTGGTAAACGCTGAAGCGACTGCTGAAGCCGTAGCTGAGCTGGAAAACAACTTCCGTTACAACGATGCCGTTATCCGTAGCCTGGTAATCCGTACCAAAGCTGCTGTAACTGAAGCTTCTCCGATGGCCAAGGCCAAGGAAGAGCGTCGCGAGCGCGAAGAGCGTCGTGAGCGCACTGAAGCTAAGCCGGCTCAGGAAGCTGCTGCCGAGTAAGGATTGAGTCACGTCAATCGCCTGGTGCTGACGGGTACTGTACCCCGAGCGCCCAAGACCCTGACCGGGATTAACGGTGTCCCCCACAGTTACTTTCTGTTGGAACATCGCTCGATGCAGATGGAAGCGGGCCATAAACGCCCGGTTTACTGCAAACTTCAGGTGGTCTTGAGCGGGCACGACACTCAACCATTACTTAACTATCTGGAACCAGGCTGCACTATCAAAGTCGCCGGCTTTCTTGGCTGGCAGCAAGGCCGAAATGGTCAGGCAAGACTGGTATTGCATGCCGACACGATAGAATCGATTTGCTAGGAGACTGCCCCATGGCACGTTATTTTCGTCGTCGCAAGTTCTGCCGTTTCACCGCTGAAGGTGTAACTGAGATCGACTACAAAGACATCGCTACTCTGAAGAACTACGTTACTGAGAGTGGCAAAATCGTACCGAGCCGTATCACTGGCACCAGCGCCAAGTACCAGCGTCAGCTGGCTCGCGCTATCAAGCGTGCTCGTTACCTGGCTCTGCTGCCGTACACTGACCTGCAAGGCTAAGTCCTTACACGTTCAACTTTAAGTAGAGGAAAGGTAATGGACGTTATTCTGCTGGATAAGGTTGCCAAACTGGGCGGCCTGGGCGACAAAGTTACTGTTAAAGCCGGTTACGCTCGTAACTACCTGCTGCCTCAGGGCAAAGCAGTTGTAGCTACCGCTGCTAACCTGGAAGTGTTCGAAGCTCGTCGTGCCGAGCTGGAAGCCAAAATGGCTGCAGACCTGTCTGCTGCTGAAGCTCGTGCTGAGAAGCTGGCTGCTCTGGAAGCGGTAGAAATCGCTTCCAAAGCTGGTGACGAAGGCAAGCTGTTCGGCTCCATCGGTACCCGCGACATCGCTGAAGCTCTGACCGCCGCTGGCGTTGAAGTGTCTAAAGCTGAAGTTCGTCTGCC
This sequence comes from Marinobacter nauticus, assembly GCF_019801015.1. Lineage (GTDB taxonomy): Bacteria > Pseudomonadota > Gammaproteobacteria > Enterobacterales > Shewanellaceae > Ferrimonas. The sequence goes on along the minus strand of NZ_JAHVJZ010000006.1, from coordinate 70,432 downwards.
GGAAGGCGCTCTGCGTCAGGTTGGCGAGTACGACATCGTTATCTCTCTGCACAGCGACGTAACTGCGACTGCTAAGATCGCCGTTGTTGCTTCTGCTGAGTAAGCGATATCGAACGCAAAAAAAAACACCGCCTCCGGGCGGTGTTTTTTATGCCTGTCATTCGGTCTACTGAAAGCCTTTGGCCCGCGCTTCAACCGCTTTAAGCACGTCGTACAGGCCCACGGTATTGGCCTGGTTGGCCAGCCAGCCCGGAATGCGGCCACCGGGATCGGTGTAGACCCAGTAGGTGGCTTGAGTACGGCCATCTTCAGTGCGCTCCAGCGCCCAGCTGCCATCGCAGATCTCCAGCCTTACCACGCCTTTTTTCGGCTCTGGCCCGAACTGGTTCATCTGAGTCCAGTAGCGGTAGTAGCTGCCCGCTTCAACGTCTTCCTCGTTCACGATCAGCAGGGTGTAGTCCCGCTTGCTGACCAGTGGTGGATCCACCCGGTGGTAGACATAGGCCCCCCCGTTCTGTGCCTCACCCATGACTTCGATGTCGTCGATGTAAGGCATAAATTCCGGGTAATGCTCAATCTCACTGATCGCTCGCCAGACCTGCTCGACCGGCGCATCAATCAGCGCCTCCATCTTGACCTCTTTCACCGGCGTACCGGGCACCTTGCGGGTGTAGACCTGCGCACCCCGCTTGTCGGAGGCCAGCTCCCACTTGCCGCCAGGAGCGGGCTCAATTCGTACCTGGGTGTCCGCCTTGAGTGGCAGGCTCAACAGGGCTGCGGCCCATGCGCCGAGCAGAAGGGCTCTTACCATAGCAGGATCCCTCCCCATACTACGGCCACCTGACACAGCGAGATGAATACCGCCGCCGAGCCGATGTCTTTGGCCCGGCCGGACAGTTCATGGTGCTCCGGGCCGATGCGATCCACCACCGCTTCCACGGCGGAGTTCAGCAACTCCACTATCAACACCAGCACCACCACGGCAATCATAAACAGCCGCTCCAGCACCGTGACGTCAAAGAAGAAGGCGGCGGCAATCAACACGATCGCCAGAAAGAGCTCCTGACGAAAGGCCTCTTCATGGCGATACGCCGCTTTCAGGCCCTGCATCGAGTAGATGCCGGCCTGGAAGAAGCGCAGAACGCCACGGTTTTTGTTTTCCGGTTGAGTCATAAGGGGGAAGAAGCGATTGAATAGGTTGCGGGTAATGGGGCAATGATACGCCATTTTGAACAAACGGGCGGCAACGAACCGCCCGCAAGTTTAGGTTGGCTTCAGAAAACCCGCTAATCACGCCGTCTGAAGCTGAGGACGCTCAACCGGCCTGGCATTGATCGGCAGATGCAGCACGGCGGCGATCAGCGCCATGGCCACGGTGAGCCACCAGATCGGGGTGTAGCTGCCGGTGGCGTCATAGATGCGACCGCCGAACCAGGCGCCGAGGAAGCTGCCCACCTGGTGGGTGAAGAACACCAGGCCATAGAGAGTGGCCAGGTAGCGGGGACCAAAGATCTGCCGGACCAGGCCAGAGGTCAGCGGCACAGTACCGAGCCAGCAGAAGCCGATGGCGGCGCCAAATACGGTGGCGCTGTGGGTGCTGATGGGGAACAGCACAAAGGCGGCGATCACCGCAGCGCGCAGCACGTACAGCGCAAACATCACATGGCGCTTGTCGTAGCGGTCGCCCATCATGCCCCAGAAGTAGGAGCCGAAGATGTTGAAGATCCCCACGTAGGCCAGCGCCATGGCGGCGGCATTACTGGGCAGGCCCAGATCCGCCAGGTAGCTGGGCAGGTGGGTGGCGATGAACATCACGTGGAAACCGCAGACAAAGAAGCCGAGGTGGATCAGCCAATAGCCACGGTGACGGAACGCTTCTGCCAGCGCCTGCTTCAGGGTTTGCTCCGGCGCGTCATTGGCCGCTTTATTGGCGGATTCCGGCATCCGCATAAAGGCACCGAAGGCCATGATCAGGGTGCAGCCGATGGCAAACACCTGCAGGGCGGCCTGCCAGCCAAAATCGGTCAGCAGAGTCTGGGCGCCGGGGATCATGGCAAACATACCGAAAGAGCCCGCTGCGGTGGTGAGGCCGAACGCCTTGGCGGCATGCTCGGCTGGCACCACGCGGGCGACGGCTCCCAGTACGATCACGTAGCTGGTGGCGGACAGGCCAAGGCCGACCAGGGCACCGAGGGTCAGGTAGAGCCATTCCGGCTGGGCGGCGATGGAGGTCAGCGCCAGGCCGAGGCCATACGCCAGGCCACCACAGACGATCACCCGACGCGGGCCAAAGCGGTCTGCGGCCATGCCGACAAAGGGCTGGAACAAGCCGAACAGCAGGTTCTGCAGAGCGATGGCCAGGCTGAAGAACTCCCGGCCCACCTCGAAACTTTGGCTGACGGGCGCCATAAACAGGCCAAAGGACTGACGGATGCCAAGGCTCAGAATCATGATGGCGATGCCGAGCCACACCAGTGCGGGGTAACGACGCAGGCTCATTGTTGCCCCTCCGCCATGGCGTGGCCCTGATGGCCACCCTGGTGACAGCCAGCGTTGACAGCCTGACCCGCCAGGGCCTGAACCATACGTGGCGAATGATGAAGGGTCAGCAGGGCCACAGCCAACAGCAGGCAGGGGCCAAGCAACTCAATGTACAGGGGACGGTGTTGCATGGTGTATCCAGTTTTCTTTGGGGAAATAAAAAACACCCCCCTCAGAGAGGGGGGTGTCCTTGTTAATCTCGTTGTCAGCGTCTCCGCGCTGACTGGGTTACGGGCACCAGTCTGGGGTGCCTTGCTGGGCCAGTTCTTCCTCAATCAGGGTCTGGTCCAGTGCGCTGCCATCCAGCCAGATGCGGCCGTTCAGGCCGAACTGCTGTGACCGTGTCAGGTCGGACAGCTCAATGCGCGAGGCCTCCGCCACCAGGGCTTCAACCCGCTTTACCGCCGTGCTGGCCGCCGCCGCTTCCTCCGGGCAGGCTCCCGGAAACTGCGGCAACCGTGCGCCAATCAGAGTGATCGGCAGCTTGGCTCCCACCACGGCAGGCCAGTCGGCCACATCCACCAGCCAGTAATCCGCCTGCTCAATGTCGACCACCTTGGCCACCAGTACACGCTCACCCGTAGGCACCACGCTTTTCACCAGTGGCGCTTCGCCCTCAGGAAGATAGGGGCGGTTAAAGGTGGTGTTGGTGATGCCGCAGCCACTCAGCAGGGCGATCAGGGTGAAAGCAACGATTGGCTTCATAGACTCAGGACTCCGTTCTCAATGGCGCAGGTTATACCACAACTTAGCGCGACTTTGTTCTGAGCGTGTTGTTATGCCGTAGCACGCACCTGTTCGGGCTGGCTTTCCGCCTGCCATTGAGCAAGTTTGTCCCGGATCTGCGCCAGCGACGGGCCGCGCATGTCGGAGCGCCCCAGCAACTGGCACAGGCCGTAGGCGTACTGATCATACAGCGCCGGATCTTCCGCGCAGCGATCGTCGTCGTCACACTGGATCAGCGACCCGCGGATGTAACTGCCGACCAGAGCGACCCGGTCAAAGGCACGGTCTTCACTCAGGTCGGTGACCCACTGGCGATACGCTTCGTTATGGGCCTTCTGAGCGGTCTCGTACGCTTCCCGGTGCCGCTCCGAGCCGGCGGCCAGCAAATCCGGATTGGGCATCAGGCGGCTGAGGACAAAGCGCTGATGGAATCGTTGATCCCACAGCAGCCAGCATTGGTGCAGCAGAAACGCGTCCAGAGGATTCTGGGCTTCGGCAGCCAGACTTTCGGCTTGCTCCAGACTGCGGGCCCAGCGATGGCGACTGAGCGCCAGGATCAGGTCCGCTTCCTGGGGATAGTGGTTGTAGATGGTGCCGCGGCTGATGCCGCTGGGTTTCACCAGATGCGACCGTCTCAGGGTGAAGGTTTTCTCCCCCTGCAGCAGTCGCTCAGCCACTTGTGCCAGGTATCGGTCCCGTTTGTTCCAGTCACCCATCTTTTTTCGCCTCTGGCTGGTTGCCTTCACTGTCCTTGCTCACGTTTCCAGCATAGTGATGCGCCGTACAGGGGTAAATCGAGTTATTCTCATAGCCCTATTTCACGAGTTAATACCCATGCTGAAAATTGAGCTGTTAGAGAGTTTCATCGCCATTGCCGAGCTGGGCAGCCTGTCACGGGCCGCCGAGCGGCTGTGCCGTACTCAGTCGGCAGTGAGCCTGCAGCTGAAGCGGCTGGAAGAGGCGGTGGGACAGCAACTGCTCAATCGTGACCATAAGGGGGTGAGCCTCACTGCGGCTGGTGAGCGACTGCTCTCCTACGCTCGCCAGATGGTGAAGCTCAATCAGGAAGCGCTGAGCGAACTGAGCCAGGAGCCGGAGCGGGAAGTGATCCGCCTCGGTTTACCGACGGACTACGTGGTGCGCTACCTCAGCACCTCTCTGCTGGAGTTTATTCGTGAATTTACCGCGATTGAGTTGGTGCTGGACACCGACGTCAGCGGCAACCTCTATCGTCGTCTGGATAAGGGCGAACTGGACCTGGTGATCGGCACTCACTGGGAACCCCAGCCCAACTCAGAGATTCTGGTGGAGCGCCATTTCCATTGGGTGGGGAAAAAGGGGGGCAACGCCGTGAGCCGACGTCCCATCCCGCTGGCACTGTATCCGGAAAATTGTCCGATCCGGGCGCAGGTGTTTGCTCACCATCACCTGAACATGGTGCCGGTGCGTGCGGTACTGTCGACGCCATCGCCGGAAGCGATCTGCATGGCGGTGGAAAATGACCTGGCGATCGCACCGATCGCCGATTTCCGCATCCGCGACACCATGGAAGTGCTGGACCCGGAAGTGAGCGGTCTGCCCAAACTGCCGGCATTCAATGAAGCGGTGTACCTGGGCAAAACCGTGCCGACCCCGGCCATCACCCAGCTGATTGAGCTGCTGCGGACCCATCGTCGATCGATTGTGGGCGAGTAAGCTCGCGGCCAGATAAGAATACGGCGCCCATCGGGCGCCGTTTTTTCTGGTGAACGTTCAGTACTTGGCCTTGGTCAGGTCGCAGCGGATGGTTTCGCCCCGCATGGCCGGGGTATTGGGCCGCTCTGAAGACTCACACAATCGGGTGGTGCCGTAATCATTGCGCTTGTCGTGGGCGTTGGAGCGGGCCCACACGGTGACAATCGCTTTCTGCTCCGGGTTGGCATGACAATCCGCGCCGTTGTAGTTGAAGGCGTGGATGGTGTTTTGATGGAAGTAGACCAGGTCGTCCTTATGGGGGGACGTTGAGGTCCAGAACATCGCTTCATTATCCATGCCCGCATCAAACTCCGCTTCCCGAATGTGGTCGGTTTCGCTCAGGGTTTTGACCAGCGGGCTGTGCTCGCGAATGGCAAAATTCTGGAACTCATCGGCGCAGGCGGGCTCACGGATGGTGTAGTAGATCTCGGAGATCGCATGGTTGTGGTAGGGGTAAAACGAGTCGATACGCTGAGCCACCATGCCCACCTCAGCACCCACCTTCTCACCGTTAATCTCATCGATGCGCAGCAAACCCCAGTGGCCGAAGACTTCGGCGTAGGCGTAGTTGCCGCGGGTTTTGGCGAAGTTGCGCTGGTTGCGTTCGCTCTCTTCGGCGTACATCGGGAACCAGCCCACGGAGGCCCAGAGATTGGGCAGGGCATTGGCGCTGACATCAAAGGGGAAGGCGGCGGGCATGACAATGTCGTCGCCGGTCACCATCTTGTCGAAGTGTTCGGTAAAGCTGCGGCCGTAGGCTTGCACTTCCGGGTCGCTGACTTTGTTGGCGAAGAATTCGGCAAAGGTGGTCCGGTTCAGCCACCGGGCGACGGGGGAACGTTGTTCCAGCTCGCCACCGGGGCTGTAGATCCAATCCACCGCTTCCCGGGCGCCGAAGCAGGCTTTGGCTTTGTCCGGGTTGTTGATGACCGCATAGAGGTGTTTGACCATCAGCTGCATGTCGCGCTGGTCCATGATGCACATGTACTGGGGGCCGCTGAGGTCATGGGTGTTGGTTTCCACCATGCTCAGATCAGAGTGGCGGCAATGGCTGTCACTGGTGCTCAGTGCCACCGCGTAGCCTTCCAGGTAGCGCAGGGTTTCCTGCCAGAGCTGGTCCACGTATGGCTGCGCGTCGGCAGGGTATTGGGCCGGGGCGTCCAGGCAGGTAAAGGTGGCGGTTTCGATCTCTTCCCGGTCGAGAAAGTCGGGAATGGGCGCAGCCAGCGCGCTTTGGCAGCAAAGCACGGCCGCAATAACGGGGAGTTGTTTCATCTTGTGCCGTCCGAATGGAATACGGTTGGGATGGAGGAAAAGAGGAACAACGAACCGGTCCGGGAGAGAGGTGGGCCGGTTCGACGTTCCCACTGCGAGAGTTGGCAGAAAACGAGCCCACTGCAGGGGGCAGACCCGCTTCTTTTACTCCGGCTTACTGCTTGTGAGCCGGGTACTTAAAGGTGTGGCACTGGTCGCACATCGGCGGCTTGCTGCCGTGCTCGGAGTGACACTCCACACAGGGCACGTCTTTGCCGTAGTGCAGGTTGTTGTGCGGGTTCTGCCACTTGTCCTCATCCGGACGGGCGGTTTGCTCGGCCAGGTCATCGGCGTCGTGACAGGCCTGACAAGCGTCATCCGCCGGGTAGCCCTTCGGCGCGCCCTCGTGGCAGGACTTACAGTTCATGCCGGCTTCTTTGTGCCAGTCGCGGATCTCCATCGCCTGAGCGGACAGCGCAACAGAGCCCAACAGCAGGGTGGAGACAATCAGTGTAATAGTGCGTTTCATGATGGTTTCCCCCTCAAGCTTTGCCGGCCGCAACGGTGCGCGCTGCGGTCATACCCATAACCATGCACTCCGGAATGGAGCAACTGCCCAGGCGGCTGACGCCGTGGACGCCACCAGCCACTTCACCGGCTGCCAGCAGACCTTTGATCGGTTTACCGGTCAGGGAGTCTTCGACCTGTGCCATCTGGTTCACCTTCACGCCACCCTGGCAGTAGTGCACTTTCGGCCACAGACGCACCACCATAAACGGCGCTTTGATGTGCTTGCCTTTGGCTTCGCCCATCGGTTTGCCGAACTGCTCATCCACACCGCTGTCGACGTAAGCGTTGTACTGCTCGATCTGCGCTTTGAGCGGCTTCAGCGGCACGTCGAAGTGCTTGGCCAGCTCCTCAATGGTTTCGAACTTCCAGCCCACGCCGTACTTCAGCACTTTCTTGCAGTTCGGATGCTTATCCGCATCGTGATAGTGGGTGATCATCAGCGGCGGCATCGGGTTGCCATCGGCATCGCGGTTGGCCAGTTCGGCGTCCGCGCGGGTTTTACGGTCAGCGATTTCGTTCATAAAGCGCTGGCCAGTCATGCGGTTAATGGCGATGGAGTGCGGGAAGTTGAAGATGGAGTAGTTGGACACATAGCCAAAGCCACCTTCATCCGGAGAGGCCCAGGGGCCGGATTGGATGTGGGCCAGGTGCACCGGCACGGCACCGATGCGGAACATCTCCAGCATCGCTTCGCCGGTGGCGCCCTTGATGTTGGTGCAGCCGACGTCGGCCGTCAGGGTCGGGTCCTGAGCCATGCGCAGTGCGACGTTCTGGGAGAAGCCACCGGTGGCCACCAGTACCGCTTTGCGGGCCTGGATATTGAGGGACTCGCCTTCGGAGACTTTGCGGTCGGCGTAGTAGCGGGTTTCGATGGTCACGCCCTGCACTTCGCCCTCTTTGCCGCGGATAAAGCCGCTCATCCGGCAGCGGGGGTTCATTTCAACGCCCAGCTTTACCGCCATTTTGTAGAGCGGCTGGGTGATGCCGGCACCACAGGCCACGGTGGTCTGGTAGGTGCGGGGGGCGCTGTGCCCACCGAGTTGTTGCAGGTAGGGCAGGTACTCAGCACCGGCGTCAAAGGTCATCTGCAGCGCTTCGTTGGCGTGCTCAGCCACATGGCGCAGCAGGGCTTCGTCCGCGATACCGCGGCCGGCTTTCACCTGATCAGCCACCATCCGGTCGACGGAGTCCTGTACGCCCTCTTTTTTCTGCATCGGGGAGCCGGGTACCGCGAACAGACCGCCATTGATGGAGGAGTTACCGCCAAAGGTCGGCATCTGCTCGAAAATGGCAACGGATTGGACCCCTTTGCGCTTGGCTTCGATGGCGGCGGCCAGTGCGGCAAAGCCGGAGCCGATGATCACAAAGTCATAGGACTTGTCCCAGTGGGTGCTTTGGCCGGAGCCGGCCAGCGTCGGGGCGGCGACGGCTGCCAGGCCGGTTGCGCCCAATCCCTGCAGCAGTTTGCGGCGGGTGTTGTTGATGGTGTGCTCACTCATGGTGTGTACCTCGTAAGTCGGTTAGCCAGAGCAAGGTTAGGGTCGGAATGGATTCCAAACTGTGTGGCCGGGGTAAGAGTTCCCGAAACCCCTGTTTTTTCGGTGAGTTTTGGGCGGGCGAACAAAAAACGAACGGAACTTGGGGGTGCAACACGGATTGGAACCGAATACAAAACTGAGCGCAGTTCGGCTTCAAGGGGGCCGCGACAAAAAAGCGTTTTTACTGCGGCGAAGGGCTGTGGCCTACGCCCCGGATTGGAGCCGGTTCCAAACGCATGAGCCGGATTGAAGCGAGGATGGACAATTGTCCTTATTGTCCAGGCGGATGTGAGGATACACTGCGCGCCGTTTGCCAACTCCGGCCAATATTTAGGGAACGCTTCAGTGAATGTCCTGCTGATCGATGGTCACCCTGACCTCAACACCTCGACCGCCAACGCGGCGATCCTGTCCCAATTTAAAGCCCACACCGATTGGCGGTTTCACCATCTTGGTGAACGCGATGTGGTGGTGGCCGACGAGCAGGCGGCATTGCTGGCGGCGGATCTGGTGATTGTCCAGTTTCCGCTGTACTGGAGCACCTTCCCGCACGTCCTGAAAAAGTGGATCGACGACGTCTTTACCTACGACTTCGCATTTGGCCCGAACGGCAGCAAGCTCAAGGGCAAAACACTGCTGTTCTCCATCACCGCGGGCGCCAAAGAGGCCTCCTACAGCATCGAGGGTTTCAACCTGATGCCGTTTTTTGCTTATCAACGTGCCTTTGAGCATGCCTTTGTGGCCGCCGAGATGACTCTGCTGGATACCGTGATCACCTTCGAGATGAACGCCGATCCAAACGAGGGTGGGGACAAGAGCGCCTGCCTCGCTCTGGCCCGGCAACATGCCGACAAAGTGATGTCCACCGTCGCTGCACTGAACTTCTAATCTTTCCGGGAACTTCTCATGTTTCAATCTCTGTTGGGCGTGATTGCCCTGCTGGCCGTGGGCTACCTCTGCTCCGAAAACAAGAAAGCGATCAGCTGGCGTGCCGTCATCGGCGCCTTTGCCATCATTCTGTCCGTGGCGGGCTTTGTGCTGGCGACCGAAGTGGGCGGTGAAGTGCTGCTGACCATCTCCCAGGGTGTGGGCAAGGTGTTCAGCTACGGCGCGGAAGGCATCCAGTTTGCCTTTGGCAGCCTGGTGAACTTCAGTGTCGACGGCATCGGCTTCGTTTGGGCGTTGCAGGTGCTGCCTCAGATCATCTTCACTGCGGCGCTCACCTCCCTGCTGTACTACCTCGGCATCATGCAGTGGTTTGTGAAGATCATTGGTGGCGGCCTGCAGAAGGTGCTGGGCACCTCCCGCGCTGAATCGATGAACTCCGCCGGTAACATCGTGTTGGGCCAGACCGAAGCGCCGCTGCTGGTGAAGCCTTATCACCCGGTGCTGACCCGCTCCCAGATCTTTGCGGTCATGGTAGGCGGTGTCTCCTCCATTGCCGGTTCCATTCTGGCCGGTCTGGCCGGCATGGGCGTAGACCTGAACTACCTGATCATGGCCTGCTTTATGTCGGCGCCGGCGGGCCTGATGTTCGCCAAACTGCTGTTGCCGGAAACCGAAGCCACTGTGGATGAAGTGCCGGAACTGCCGGACGATGAGCGCCCCACCAGCTTTATCGACGCCATCTCCAAAGGCGCCATTATGGGCATGAGCATTGCCGCCATCGTGGGTGCGGTGATCATCGCCTGTATCGGCCTGATGGCGATGCTGAACGGGGGACTGGGTGCCATCGGCGAACTGTTTGGCTACCAGGGCCTGACCGTGGACGTGATCCTCGGCACCCTGTTCTACCCGGTGGCCTGGCTGATCGGCATCTCCGCTGACGAAGCGATGATGGCGGGCTCCTTCCTGGGCCAGAAGATCGCCATGAACGAGTTCGTGGCCTTCGCCAGCATGGGTCAGGTGGAGCTGAGTGCCCGCTCTACCGCCATCATGACCATCGCCCTGTGTGGTTTCGCCAACATTGGCTCGGTGGCCATGGTGGTGGGAGCGCTGAGCAAGATGATTCCGGAGCGCTCCGGCATGATTGCCCAGCTGGGCATGAAAGTGCTGTTGGCCGCGACCCTGGCCAACCTGATGAACGCCGCCATTGTCGGTCTGTTTGTCTGAGCCTGCATCGATGAGCGATAAGCAGCCCCATATTCTGGTCAGCGCCAATGAGGTGTCGGAGCGGGTGGTCGTGTGTGGCGAGCCCAACCGGGTGAACCGTATTGCCGCTTTCCTCAGCGAGCCTCAGCTGCTGGCGGACAACCGGGAATACCGGGTGATGAAGGGGCAGTATCGAGGCCACCCCATCACGGTCTGCAGCACCGGCATCGGCGCCCCTTCCGCCATGATTGCGCTGGAAGAGCTGCAGCAGTGCGGCGTGCGGAAGATGGTCCGGGTGGGTTCTGCCGGCGCGCTGCAGCCCGAAATTGGCCTGGGCGAATTGATCATCGCCGAAGGCGCGGTGCGGGATGAAGGCGGCTCCAAAGCCTATGTCGACGCGGTGTACCCGGCGGTGGGAGACTTTACCCTGACTCAGGCTCTGGTTGAGCACTGCGTGGCGGCGGGCGTCAGTCATTACCGGGGTATTGTTCGCTCCCATGACAGCTTCTACACCGACGATGAAGCGCGGATCTGCGACTACTGGCACGGCAAGGGCGTATTGGGAGCCGATATGGAAACCGCGGCACTGATGACCCTGGGCCGGTTGCGCGGCGTTGCCGTAGCGGCGGTGCTGACCAACGTGGTGCGCTATCAGCAGGACGTGAAAGAGGGCGTTGCTGATTATGTGTCGGCAGATGACGCGATGGCACAAGGCGAAGCCCGCGCCATTGAAGCGGCCCTGTTTGCCCTGACCCACTGATTGCACTGCACCGAAAAAGCGGGCTGTCGCCTCTGGCGACGGCCCGTTTTCTTATTCCGGTTCGTTTTCTCGGGCGGCAAAAGTGATAATGTGGCGACGAGTTTCCATCGAAGCTGCCGTTATGCGCCTGACCCCCTACGCCTCTACCCGTTTTGCCCCTCTTCTGGAGCAACATCGCGATGCTTTTGAAGCCGCCCTGTCTGACTGCCGGATAGGGGAGGCCAACTTTGCCGCCGATGAGCTGATCCTGACCCAGGGACAGACGGTGGAGCGCCTCCATATCGTGCCTGAGGGCAAGATTGCCTTCCACATCACCGCCATCAATGGCCGCCGCTTTCAGCTCGGCGAAGTGCAGTGCGACCATCAGATTGTGGGTGAAATGGAGTTCTTTACCAACGAGCTGTGCCAATGGAATGTCATGGCCATGGAGCCTCTGACCACACAGGTGCTGTGCGCCCAGCGGTTGCAGCAACAACTTGCCACCAACCCCATTCTCTCCCTGTTCTTTGCCTCGGCACTGGCGCACGATTACCAGGAGTCGCTGGAGATCTCCACTCACCGCCTGCTGCACCCCATCGCCTACGACATCGCCCACGACCTGTGGCAACGGCAACAGACCCAAATGACTCTGGAGGCTTTTAACCGCATTGAGCAGGAGGCGGAGCGCTTTGGCACCTCAAGCCGGGTGTACCGCCGTGCGGTGAAGTCGCTGATTGACCAGGGCCTGATTGAAAAGCGCGGCCAGACCATCGAAGTGGTGGACTGGCCGAAGCTGGAGCGGTTTATCTCGATGGGAGCGGAATCCTGAGAGTGAACGGGGGGACTTAAGGTCACCTGAGTCCGATTAGAACCACAAAGCCCCAGTCATTTGACTGGGGCTTTGTGGTTTATGAAAGAAAGTCAGCTGTCTCAGGGAGGCGGCAATGCTCCGCCATTCTGCTTGGCTGTTTCAGCCACTAAACTCCTGAAAGAAGTGGCGAAGATTTGCTCGTTTGTAACCTGTCCGGTATGGTTTCGGTCAAATTCAGGACAGGGGATGTCGAATGAGAGCCATGGTTGTAGCACTTGGGGTGCTGTTGTTGGTTGGGTGTGGGGGATCATCAGGGTCTTCCGGAACGACGCCTGAGCGAGTGACGAACGATATTGTTGGGCAGTGGATCACCGAAGACGCGGGATGCCAGGAGCTCTTCCTTTTTGATAGCAACGGGCGATTCAGTATTGAGTCCGGCCAGGAGGTGCTGTCGGGCACCTATGAATACCAGAAAACCGTCAATGTGGGTCAGCACCATGAGCTGCAACTGACGTTTACCTCGCAGCGCTTTCTCCCGGATTGTGATGGCCTCCGGGTTAGCATTGTCGGGGAAACTCTGCCGATGTTCGCCCGGTTCGACAAAGGAGTAAAACTCTATCTCGAGCGCACTTCGGCGACCGCCGATTTTTCCCTGCTGCCATTGCACCAATGGCCGGAAAACCGGGTATTTGAGGCCACGGTGAACACGCCGTTTACCTGGCGACTGAGTGACGAACTCTCCGAAACGGCGGATATCGAGCTGCTGTATGGACCAGAAGGCATGGAGCTGGTTAACGGCGTGCTCCACTGGCCTGCAGATTTGCCACACCTGGCCGGTATTGAGGCGGTCAAATTTGCCCTGTCGGGTCGCAACTATTTTCAGGCCTACCAGGGCCAGATTGAGGTGGCTGGGCTGGCTCAGCCCATGGTTCGCACCGGCACAGAGATCCCCTATCACAATGGCGGGTTGTGGGTAGAGAACTTTACCGGTGACAGTGGCAATGAACTGCTCTCGGTTTCTTCTGCCGGTATCGTTTCGTTGACCGCCTATAACGACGGCTATCAGCAGCTTTGGAGCTATCCCTATCGCTTAGGGGATGACCCAAGGGCTGTGCGTATTGCCCCGGTTGAGTGGTTAGAGAATGCGCACCGCGAGATTCTGGTGATGTCGGAATCGACTCTGTACCTGATTGTCGGACAGCAATTGGCTCAGCCATGGTATCGGCCTGAAGATGGAAAGCTTATTCACTTTGCGGTTGCCGACTGGACCGGAGATGGTGTCGACGATGTGGCGTTGTTAATGGCCAAAGAAGACAGCTATTACAGTGACAATGAAGTGCGTCTTCTGGACGGGACCGATGGTGCGGTGGTTGCAACGTTTGCCGCAGTCAACCGGGCAACCACCATACTGCCAGTGCAGTTTGATGGCGATGCCCAACTGGAAATGGTGCTGGATAATGGTCTGGTGATTGACAGTGTTACCGGTGAATACGATCTGGAATTGGCCGCGCGTTTTGACCGGGCTATGGCCGTTGCGGATCTGGACGGTGACGGCCAGCAAGAGCTGATTGGTGACCGGATGATCTACAGCCATGCCAGTGGATTCTGGTCTTCCGCCAACCTGAGCCCCTTTGGGGATGTTTGCAGCCTCTATGCCACCCAGTTGGATGATGATGCTGAGATGGAGTTGGTGGTCGGGCGCTGCCAGTGGGGCTATACAGCTGGAATCAATGTCAGTCAGGATGCCGTTTCAGAAATCTTCAGACTTACCGGGGAGGAGCACGGGCGAATCGCCGTTACCGGAGGCGATCTCGATAACGATGGTGAGAATGAACTGATTTGGGGGGAAGGCGCCTCCTCCTCGGGCGTGGATGTATTGGTGTTTGCCGACCTGCACCCCGCCCCGGAAGTGAAGTTTGTAAACCAAGGCCCCTCCCAACTCGAAAGCTTTTACGCCGCCGGATATGGTGCAATTACCCCTGAGGAAAATGGCGCCGTTTTTGTGGTGCCCAGCGCCCCGGATCGCTCCTACTTAGATGGCCAGCGAGTTGTTGTAATGGACGAGCAGGGTTTGCTGCGGGTCAGTGATGAGATCGGCAGTAACTGGGATGATGCCCATGATGGCTGGCTTGCAGACTTTGATGGCAACGGATATGGCGATATCGCCCTGGGTACCGCCGATACCTATGATGGCGCCTTCATCGTTAACGAGGTGGATTCCCAACTGCGTTTGTGGGGGGAGCTTGACGGCACCTATGAGGATGACGTGGCGGTGATGTTGGCTGCGGATGTGACCGGGGATGGTCACCCGGAAGCCTTTGTGGCCAATCGGTATCTCATGCAAATCGTGGACATTGCCAATCAGGAAGTGGTGTCGGAATTGACGCTGGATGGCCAGGTTCGTGACATCGCTGCCTTCGCCTCAGAGGAGCAGCTCAAAGTCGCTGTGACGTCCAGAGGGGACACTCGCATACTGGTTAAAAACGGCGATCAGAATGAGCTCCAGCTGCTCAGCCGAATCTCCCATGCCAACTGCCAACGGGTTCAGTTTGCTGCCGATGGCCAGAGTCTGTATTGCCTGTTATCGGGCGCCCTGAATGAGTATGGCCTGGATCTTCAACAGCGACGTTCACTGGAACTTGAGGGCACGGCGCAGGACATGTTGGTGACCGGAAACAGCGTGCTTATCGCCTTTGAAAGTGATGACGTGTACGTGAGGGAAGGAAGCCATATGGCGAACTTGTCCCTGGATGCGGGTCAGTTGATTTGGCGAAGCCAGAACCTGTTGGGTGATATGAGCCCCCGCACCATCTATCAGTTTGCCGACCCCACGGATGGCCACACACGATTGACGTTCTCAACCGGCAACGCAATGTACCTGACAAAATAAGCCGCGAGACAGAGCAGGCCTATAAGCAGCGAATGCCCCGGTCTTTTGGCCGGGGCATTTCTGTATCGGGTTTCTGGAGGGGTTATCGTTCTCAGCGCCGCGTGTTGCTGGCCTCAAACCCCGACGATATCGGGCCTCAGCGAATAGAAGATAAAGAGCACCTCGCCCTTTTCCGTATCGCCAATGCCACAGCGGGTGAGGGCCGTCATCGCGTCATCGACCACCGCCATATACTCATTGTCACTGATGTTCATATGGCGATGGGTGGTCAGCATATCCCTGCCGTCATAGATGGATGGGCCGCCGCTGCCCGCAATAAAAAACTTCGCCACGGTCTCTTTCAGCCTGGGCAGATCACTGCCGGCAAACCGGGCTGAGATCAGCGGATTCTGGCTGTGCAGATCGACCACCTCATTGGCGATTCTTCGGATCCCGTCTTCGCCGCCAAGACGTTCAAACAAGCTTGTCGTCATGGTTCTGCCCTCTGGCTGATAAAGGGCAAAGGCTAGACCGCAGGGGGGCAAAGTGAAAGGAAGTGATGATGGGGGAGGCAGACACCGTTTTGGTGCGCACACGAAAAAGCCCCAGTCTTTCGACTGGGGCTTTTTCTGTATCTGGTACCGGGAGGGGGACTTGAACCCCCAAGGTGTCACCACCGGCGGATTTTGAATCCGCTGCGTCTACCAATTCCGCCATCCCGGCTTAGGAGTGGGCATTATATACCGAAGTCTCTGCGCGGCAAGTCCAAATCCGTCGTTCGGGCAATTTCTGCACACCGTGGCGCGGAGGGCTCTGGTACACTGCGGCCAGTGACTAGACAAGGAGCGAAGATGTCATCCCTAGCCAACGCCCCACGGGCGTCTCTCGGTCGCCGTCTTGCGGCCTGGGTTTACGATTTTATGGTGGCTCTGGCGGTCTATATGCTGGCCGGGGCGGTGCTGTTTGCTCTGTTTACTGCGTTGGTGGCTATCGGCGTGGTGGATAAGGGCGGCATGAGTCATACCGTGGACGTGCTGCAGAGCAGTCCGGTATGGCTGACCCTCAACGAGGTGGGCAAGCTGCTGGCGGTGGCCTGGCTGTTTGTCTGGAGCTGGCGCAAAAAAGGCCAGACGCTGGGGATGCGGGCCTGGCGTCTGCGGGTGCAGCGCACCGACGGTTCTGAGCTGGATACCCGCCAGGCCTGGTTGCGGGTGGCGGTCTCCTTTGGTGGTCTGGCGATGTTCACCCTGCTGTGGGACGACGAAGGCGCGGCGATGAACGATCGCATCAGCGGCTCTGAGGTGGTGATGCTGACCCTGGAGCAGAACCGTGAGCTGATGGAGCGCCAGTAAACTTGCCAATCTGAAGCAGCCTGTTAGCTTGGGGATCGACTTTGATAAGGAGATCCCCATGCCGCTGCTTGACCCTCTCCCGCCAGAAACCACCCCCGAACTGGCGGACGATTTTGCCCTCTTTACCCGCATTCTCGGTTTCATCCCCAACAGTCTGCTGACCATGCAGCGCGTGCCCGCCATGGTGCATGGTTTTGGCGAGCTGACCCGCGCGGTGATGGACCCTAACGGCAGCGTCGACCCCGGCTTTAAGCGCCTGCTGGCACACTTTTGCAGTCGGGCGGCGGGTTGCCAGTACTGCGAAGCCCACTCGTTGATCGCGGCGGAGCTGCACGATGTGCCCCATGACAAGGTGCTGGCGGTGTGGGAGTACCAGACCAGCCCGCTCTATACCGAGGCGGAACGGGTGGCGCTGGATTTTGCGCTGGCGGCGGGGTCGGTGCCCAATGCGGTGGATGCGCCCCTGATGGAGAAGATGCGGGCCCATTGGCGTGAAGAGCAGATCGTTGAGATCCTCGGTGCCATTGCGCTCTACGGCTTCCTCAATCGCTGGAACGATTCCATGGCGACGGAGATTGAGGCTCCGGCGCAGGCGATGGGCGACGAGGCGTTGAGCAAAGGCGGCTGGACCGGCGGCAAACACCGCCCGGAGTAATGCCGACAGGAAACAGAAAGGGGCGCAGTCGCGCCCCTTTTTTGTGGTCGGCCGATTCGCGAATCAGCCGTCACCCAGTACCAGCAGGGTGGCATTGCCGCCAATGGCGGTGATGTTGTTGCTGATGGTCTTCTCGGTCACAAAGCTGTGCAGGTAGTGCGGGCCACCGGCTTTCGGGCCGGTGCCGGACAAGCCGTTGCCACCGAAGGGCTGCACACCCACCACCGCGCCAATCTGGTTACGGTTGATGTAGGCGTTACCGGCGTTCACCTTGTTGGCGATGGCCAGCGCCTGGCCTTCGTTGCGGCTGTGCACACCAAGGGTCAGGCCGAAGCCGGTGCTGTTGATCTCGTTGACCACCCGGTCCAGCTCGGAAGCCTTGTAGCGGATGACGTGGAGGATCGGACCAAAGTGCTCCTTCTCCAGCTGACCAATGTGCTTAATCTCTACCGCGGTGGGGCGCACAAAGAAGCCATGCTCGCACTCGCTGGACAGCTCGGTCTGGCCAATCAGGCTGCCTTCCTTGCTGATGCGCTCAATGTGCGCCAGCAGACCCTGTTGGGCGTTTTGGTCGATCACCGGGCCCACGTCGGTCTTAAAGTGGGCCGGGTTGCCCACGTGCAGCTCCGCCATGGCGCCCTTGAGCAGGTCGATCATGCGGTCCGCGACGTCTTCCTGCACGTACAGCACACGCAGGGCCGAGCAGCGCTGACCGGCGCTCTGGAACGAGGAGTGCACCACATCGGTGATCACCTGCTCCGGCAGGGAGGTGGAGTCCACCACCATGGCGTTCTGGCCACCGGTTTCCGCCACCAGTTTGGCAATGGCGCCGTCGCGGGCGGCCAGCGAGCGGTTGATCACTTTGGCGGTCTCGGTGGAACCGGTAAAGCAGACACCGACGATGCGGTCGTCCGAGGTCAGCAGGTTGCCGATTTCGCGGCCTTTACCCGGCACCAGCTGCAGCACGTCAGCCGGGATGCCACATTCGTGCGCCAGCTGAGTGGCGCGGTAGGCCACGATGTTGGTTTGCTCCGCGGGTTTGGCGATAACGGTGTTACCGGTGACCAGTGCCGCCACCACCTGACCAAGGAAGATCGCCAGCGGGAAGTTCCAGGGGCTGATGCACAGGTAAGGGCCACGGCCCTGGACGTACAGCTCATTCAGCTCACCGGTCGGGCCCGGCAGCACGGTGTGCTCGCCCATCATATTGCGGGCCTGAATGGCGTAGTAGCGGCAGAAGTCCACGGCTTCGCGGATCTCATCAATGCCATCCTGCAGGCCTTTACCGGCTTCGCGGGTACACAGTGCAATCAGCTCTTCGCGGTTGGCTTCCAGTTTGTCTGCCAGTTCTTCCAGTGCGCGGGCGCGCTGCTCAACCGGGGTGTCACGCCAGGCCGGGAAGGCCGCAGTGGCGCGCTCAATCGCGTCCTGAATGTCGGCTTCATTGGCGAAGTGAACGGTACCCACCTGCTTGCTCTGATCCTGCGGGCTCAGCACATCCAGCGCCTCGCCGGACTGGCGGGTCTCACCGCCAATCAGCGGGCCAGCCTGCCATTGGGTGGCTTTAAAGGTATCCAGTTTGGCGAAGAAGGGGCGGGCTTCCTGGGCGATGTTCATGTTCAGTCCTTTCGAGTTGAGGCGCTCCTTGCCGAAGATCCCCTCGGGCAGCACGATTTTGTGGTTCGCAAGCGTGGGGTAACCCTTAAGCGTGGTCAGCGGGTAGGCGATCAGGCTCTCAATGGGGGTTTTCGGATCCACCAGCTTGTGCACAAAGGAGGTATTGGCGCCGTTTTCCAGCAGGCGGCGCACCAGGTAGGGCAGCAGGTCTTTGTGGGCGCCCACCGGGGCGTAGATCCGCACTTTAAGCCCCTTCTGCTCTTTCAGCAGGGTGTCGAACAGCTCCTGGCCCATGCCGTGCAGGCGCTGGAACTCATAATCGCGCTGGCCACCGATAAACTGGATGGTGGCGGCGGTCTGGGCGTTGTGGGTGGCAAACTGCGGGTAGATGTTGCCGATGGTGGCGTCGCTGAGCAGGAAGCGGGCACAGGCCAGGTAGGACACGTCGGTGCCGGCCTTACGGGTAAACACCGGGTAGCCCTCGGCGCCGCCCTGCTGACACCACTTCAGTTCGCTGTCCCAGTAAGCGCCTTTCACCAGACGAACCGGGATCAGGTCTCCCTGCGCTTTGGCCAGAGCGTTGATCCACACCAGCACCGGCAGAGCACGCTTGGAGTACGCCTGCACCACCAGGCCCAGGTTGCCCCAGCCCTTGGTTTCATTGGCGCGGTAGAGCTTTTCAAACAGCTTGAGGGACAGTTCCAGGCGGTCGGCTTCTTCGGCATCAATGGAGATGCCCACATCCAGACTGCGGGCCTGCTTAATCAGGCGCAGGACGCTGTCGTAAAGCTCGGTCAGCACCCGGTCTTCGTTGGCCACTTCGTAGCGGGGGTGCAGCGCCGACAGTTTGATGGAGATGGTGGGGCGGGGCGCCTGACTGACGTCGTAGCTGTGGGCGCCCAGTGCGGTGATGGCGCGGGCATAGCTGTCGAAGTATTTGGTGGCGTCGGATGCGGTCAGCGCCGCTTCGCCCAGCATGTCATAGGAGTGGGTGTAACCCAGAGCGCGATTGTCGTCGCTGTTGTTCAGGGCTTCGCGGATGTCGCGGCCCAGAACAAACTGCTTGCCCATGATCTTCATCGCCGCGTACATCGCCTGACGCACTACCGGCTCGCCCACTTTGTTGACCACACGGGCCAGCAGGTTGTTGGGGCTGCCGTCGATCTTACGGTCCAGGGTGATCACCTTGCCGGTCAGCATCAGGCCCCAGGTGGAGGCGTTGACCAGTACCGAGTCACTGCCCTTGAGGTGGCGCGCCCAATCGGCGCCGGAGAGCTTGTCCTCAATCAGTGCGTCAGCGGTGGCGGAGTCCGGGATACGCAGCAGAGCTTCGGCCAGACACATGAGGATGATCCCCTCCTGAGTCTCCAGGCTGTATTGCTGCAAAAAGGCGTCAATGCCCACCATCATGCCCTTCTTCTCGAAGCGGCGAACGGCTTCCACCATCTGGTAGGCGTTCTTGGTGATGGTGTCGATGCTGGCCTCGTCGGCAGGCACCAACGGGAGTAACTCTTCCAGATACTGGCTTTCATCAACGCCATAGTTGGCGCTGATCAGCTCAAACAGGGCGGCGGGTTCCTGATCATGGAGCGCCGGCTCCAATACGGTGCTTGCTCTAAACATGCGGGGGTCCTCTTAACACCACAAGTCAGCGTTTTATCTATTTTGTATACAATCCTTGCTGACGGCGCGCTCAGTATACCCGCAAAATGTGAGGGCGAACAGGTTTTCGGGGGCTGGTTGGAACAGTCTTGTTAAGGGGCGGTTGTAAGGGCTTGATAGGGCATTGAGGACAATAAAAAAGCAGGCCATCGGGCCTGCTTTTTTGGGTGTGGTGTGGGCGCAGCCATCACATCCAGCGATCGTTCTTCTTCTTACGCTGGGGACGCGGCAGATAGGCCAGGATCAGGCCCAGAATCAAACCGGCACCGGCGACCATGCCGCCCTGCTGCATCCAGATAAACCGCTCGCTCTGGCTCAGGGTTTCAACGCGCTTGGTCAATTGGGCGTTTTGCTGTTCCAGCTCGGAAATGGTTTTGGCGGACTCCTGAACCTGAGTTTTCAGGTCAGCAACCTTGGAGTCAGCATCCGCATTGGCTTCGCGGTTGGACTGAACCAGGGCGTCACGCTCAGCGGTCACGGTGTTCAGCTGGGTGCGGGTTTGCGCCAGCGCTTCGGTCAGAGCGGGCACCTTGGTGCGGAAGCTCTCGCCCTTGGCCAGGTTCTCGGTCTGAATCCAGCCCTGGCGGCCGCGTTCATCCACGACTTCGCTGTACTCGCCCTGGGTTTTGCCCGTCACGGTCAGGGCATCGCCGGCTTTCAGGCTGCCGAGGATGCGGTACTGAGTGCTGGGGCCCGCCAGCAGATAAATAAAGACGTCTTCCGAGACAGTATGCGTGGCTTCCCGGGCCACGGAGGGACCGCTGATGGCCAGAAGGCACAGCAGAGCGGTGATAATGCTTTTCTTCATAGTGCTACTACCCGTGGATTGGGGCGACCATGCTAGGAGATCAGGCCAGGTGTGGCAAGGCCTTCAGAGGGAAAAAAGGGAGCCATTTGGCTCCCTTTTTGACTGGTCTTCAAATTTACGCCATTACCGCACGGATAATGGTGAAGAACAGAATGGACAGTGCGGCACCAGCCGGCAGGGTGATAACCCAGCTCACAACGATGTTGCGCACAACGCCCAGGTTCAGGGCGGCGATACCGCGGGCCATGCCCACACCCAGTACCGCACCCACCAGAGTTTGGGTGGTGGAGATCGGCAGACCGGTACCGGACGCGATCACAACGGTAGAGGCCGCAGCCAGCTCGGCAGCGAAACCGCGGCTCGGAGTCAGGTGGGTGATGTTCTTACCGATGGTGGTGATAACGCGCTTACCCAGTACAGCCAGACCGATAACGATACCGACAGCACCCAGGGGCAGAATCCACCAAACCAGCGGGGCTTTGTCCGGGATTTCACCACCAGCGTGGATGATGGTCACAACGGCAGCCAGCGGACCGATCGCGTTGGCCACGTCGTTGGAGCCGTGGGCAAACGCCATACAACAGGCGGTTACCACCATCAGGATGGCAAACACTTTCTCTACGTTGGCGAAGTGGCTTTCACGGGTGCCTTTGTCATCGAACTGCAGACGGCCGATGAGCACTTTACCCAGCATACCGATGGCCGCAGCCATGGCCACAGCCAGGCCGTAGGCTTCTACGGTAGAGAAGTTCAGGCCAACGTGCTTCAGACCCTTGGTGATGGTCACCAGAGACATGATGAAAGCCGCCAGACCCATGTAGAACGGGACGTAGCGCTTGGCGTTGTCCAGCGGGTGCTCGGTGTCGAAAATCAGCTTCTGAGCGCTCTGGAAAATCAGGTACGCGATGAAACCGGCGATGGCCGGGGTCACGATCCAGGAACCGACGATGCCAGCGACTTTGTCCCAGGCAACCGCGTCCATGCCCACACCCACGGCGGCGAAACCGATGATGGCGCCGATGATGGAGTGGGTGGTGGATACCGGCCAGCCCAGGTAGGAAGCGGCAACCAGCCAGATGCCCGCAGCCAGCAGCGCGGAGATCATGCCGTAGACCAGCAGGTCAGGGGTGGAGGCGAAGAAAGCGGGGTCGATGATCCCTTTACGGATGGTGTTGGTCACTTCACCGCCGGCCAGATAGGCCCCAGCGAATTCGAACACCATGGCGATGATGATGGCCTGCTTGATGGTCAGGGCACCTGAGCCTACAGAAGTGCCCATCGCGTTGGCTACGTCGTTGGCGCCGATGCCGAAGGCCATCAGGAAGCCAAAGAGTGCCGCAGCCATAATCAGCCACGGGCCGTAAGTTACCAGTACGTCTACCATGGTAAAACCTTGTTAGGAGAACAAATCTTGTCAGATTGGAATTAGGAGCGGGCCAGCATCAGTTCCAGACGAGCGCCAGTACGCTCAGCCAGGTCTGCCAGGTCACCCACCCATTCGAGGATCTTGTAGAGGAACATCACGTCCACCGGGTTCAAGTCTTTCTCAATCTCGAACAGCTGGCGGCGCAGTGAAATCTGCATGGAATCGGTGTCGTCTTCGATCAGATCCAATTGCTGGATCATCTCTTCCACCAACTCAACTTCACGACCACGGAAACCGGTTTCCAGCAGGTCGTCGAGTTCGTTGATGGCTTTGCGGGCTTGTTTAACCGCGTCGATGCAGCGGGCCACGTAAGCCGCGAAATCGGCTTGCATCAGCTCAGGGATCTGCATCTGGCGGCCGATAACACGGCCTGCGATGTCTTTGGCTTTGTTGGCGATCTTGTCCTGTTGGGTCAGCATCTCCAGCAGGTCAGTACGCTGCATGGGCATGAAAATCCCACTGGGCAGGCTCATACGGATTTCACGCTTCAGCTGGTCGGCATCGCGCTCCAGCTGGCTGATCTCTTTCTGCAGCGCAGTGGCTTGGTCCCAGTCTCCGGCTCGTACGGCCTCAAAGAAGGGCACCAGGCGTTTTGCGGCCTGAGTGGTCTTGTCAATGTGCTGCTCAAGCGGTTTGATAGGTGACTTGGCGAACACGCCCAAAAAATTTACCGGCATAGCCTTGTTCCTTTATGGAGCCAAAATGGGGTCGGCGCGCGAATAATACTCACCTTTGCAAGATACGCAAGATGAGAGCGCGGCGCGATGCCCTAAAGTTTAACGGTTGTGGCCCCGATTCGCCTTGGGACCCCAATCGGATGCGGATCCTATGACTGTTTTATGACAGTTAAGTGACAGCGTGACACTTTCGTGTCGGACGGATGATATTTTGATGAAATTTGGAGCGCTATGGAAGTTGAGCTGAAGCTGTTATTGGCCCCTGAGACCCCGGTTCGGGCCTTGTCCAGCCTGGAATTCCCCGCCCCTTTGACCCAGGTCAAAAGCCGGGCACTGGGGAACGCGTATTTCGACACCCCGGATTTGGCGTTGCGTCACCGGGACATGGGCTTGCGCATTCGTCGCATCGGTGACTTCCGTGAACAAACCCTGAAAACCGCAGGAAAAGTGGCGGGGGGGCTGCACGCCCGACCGGAGTACAACAGCCCTGTGAGCGGGCCGGTGCCCGAACTGGAACGATTTCCTGACACTTTGTGGTCGGCCACAGAGCGCGATGGGATCCAGCGGGCGCTACAGGTGCAGTTTCACACCGACTTTGAGCGTCAGCAGGGTGAGCTGTCGTTGCCTGATGGTGTGCGGGTGGAGCTGGCGCTTGATCACGGCACCATCCGAGCCGGAGAGCGCGCTTGCGGGATCGCGGAGCTGGAGCTGGAGCTGATTGAAGGCGATGCCAGCGCGCTGTTGCCGTTGGCTTCTGCGCTGATGAAGCAGTGGCCATTGCGACTGGGGCTGGACTCCAAAGCGGCGCGGGGCTATCGCCTGGCCGGGCTGGCGCCGGAGGCGGCGGTGGTGGAAACCGTCAGTGACACCGCTGAAGGGTTGCTCGCGGGCTGGCAACGTAACGAGGAGCGGGTTCTGGCACAGGCCGATAACGCGGTGGCTGCATTGGCGGCGCAATGGCGGGCCATCGCCAGACAGCTTGGCTCTGAGGGTGAAACGGTGGGCCTATGGGCAGACCGTCTCGAATCGGCTGAGCGGCCATCCGCCTGGTTGACCGAGTTGATGGCGGACAGCCGTTACGGATTAACTCAGTTGTTGCTGTTGTCCCGCTCCATGGCCTGATCCTTAAGGGCGCTGCGCAGTGCCCGGATCTCCTCCAGCAGCTGAGCTTGCTGCTGCTCCAATGCTTTTTGCTGACACTCAAGACGCGCCACTTCCGGCGCGTCTTTTTCATCGTCCTGAACAAAGAGGGAGGCGAGGAAGCCGGCCACCACACCGAAAAAGCTGACGCCAGTCACGATGACCATCGCCGCGATCAGCCGTCCCTCGGTGGTCACCGGATAGTAGTCGCCGTAGCCGACCGTAGAGATGGTGATCAGCGCCCACCAGATGGCGGACTCGGCAGAATCGATGTTAGCGCCAGGCGCCCCATCTTCCACCAGCAGGATCAGTACCGAAGCGAAAGTGATGATGGTGATCATCGCCAGCAGGAGGCTGGTCAGGGTGGTTTCGCGCTTCTGCTTCAGCAGCGGGGCCAGCACCGAGCGGCTCATGCGGATCAGGCGGATAACCCGCAGGACCTGGAAGATACGAACAAAGCGGAGCTGCTCCACCACCGGAATGGACGCCACCAGATCGATCCAGTGAGTGCGCATATAGAGGCCACGGTTGGCCGCCCGCCACAGCCCATAGAAAAAATTGACGATAAAGATCATGCAGATCGTAAAGTCGATCTTGATCAGCAGCCGCACGGTCTCTCGGTCGTTGTCACTGAATACAATGGTCAGCACCACAATGACGGAGAACAGCGACAGCAGCATCATGCCCAGTTCTCTGGGGCTCAGTGTGGTCTCAAACTCCTTTTTCACCTTAGCTCCTCAGGATTGGATCAGATTGGACAGCAGCAGGGCAGAGGCGAACACCAGGGCCCCGTCCAGAATGGCGATGCCACTGTTGTTCTGCAATTCCACTTCACGGCTCACCTTGATCTGGGCCAGCACCAGATAACGCAGGCCGCTGGAGAGCGCAAACAGCAGCCCCAGACCAACGGCAGACCAAAGCAGCCAGCCGGCGACGTTCAGCACCGGGGTGGTCGGGTGGTAAGGGTTAAGTTGGCCCGCGCTGGCGATCACATGGCCACACGCGAGCAGATAGGCGCTGTGGCGCAGGGCGACGGCGCGGTGGTCCTGGGCCAGTGCACGCTGCAGGCTGCCGCCCTGATTAACCCGTCGATAGCGATACTCCAGTATCCGGGTCACCCCCACCAGCAACGTCAGTGCGATAAAGTAATCGAGGCAAAGCAGGAAGAAGGACGCCAGGCTGATCTCCCCCAGCCAGCGAAGATTGGCCAGCAGCACCACCGCAGTGGCGATGGCGATCGCGGCGTCCACCAAAGCCATCGCGATGTTGCCTTCGAGGATAAGGCCATGTTTGTCGACATGATTCAGCGCCAGTTTGTCGTACCACCAGCGGCCCAGTCGAATCAGTATCAGGGTGACCAATCCGGTGCCGCCAATCCACACGGCTTTAAGCAGCAGCGTGTCGGGTCCAGGCAGATGAAAGACGCCGGACAAGACCAGACACAACCCGGTCAGGCCGCCGGCCAGACTGATGCCAAAGGCGATGTTGTCCCGTTCGGCCAACTCTTCCCGGGTGTTGACGCCGCTCCACCAGCCGTGGCTGTATCGGGCAATCACGAAGAGCACCAGGATCAGGGTCAGCTCGACCGCCAACAGGGGCAATGGCTCCCCGGCAAGACGTTCAAACTCCGTCAGTGCTGACGCCATATTCATGCGGACTTCCTCCCTGCTTGCGGATGGCCCATGATAAGGTGCAACCATTGCAAGACGTTAAGGTTAACAAGGCGTTATTATGACCAGCGTGCCAAAGGACAACAAGCTCAGCCCCGGGTTAACGCAGCAGGCGCAGCGCGCCTGGGAACGGCTCGACCCCCAGTGGCTTGAACCGCTGGATCAACCGGGCCGGGATGCCTTGTGGCGTCTGCTCGCCCTGTCCGATTACCTCGGCCAGGTGTGGACCCGTGACCCCAAGGCGGGCGCAGAGGTGATGCTGCATGGGGGGCTTGAACGCGGCGCGGACCCCACCGAGTATGGCCCGGCACTGTCCGCCGAACTTCGTGACTGCGCCGACGACGCCACGGCGATGGCCACACTGCGCCGGTTCCGCCACCGTGCCCTTACCCGCATCGCCGCTCGTGACCTGCTCAACCTTGCCACGCTGGATGAAACCCTGAGTCTGCTGTCCGCGCTGGCGGAAGCTCAGGTGGTGGCAGCCCGGGATTACCTGGCTCAGCAACTCATGCCCCAATGGGGGCAGCCCACCGGGTCCGATGGCCAGCCGCTGCAACTGATGATTCTGGGAATGGGCAAGCTGGGGGGCGGCGAGCTCAACTTCTCCTCCGACATCGACCTTATCTTCACCTACCTGGAAAACGGCGTCACCGTTGGGGGACGTCGCGAGCTGGATAATCAGCAGTATTTCATCCGTCTGGGTCAGAAGCTGATCAACCTGCTGGCGCAAACCACGGTCGATGGCTTCTGTTACCGGGTGGACATGCGGTTGCGCCCCTTTGGCGAGGCCGGGCCGCTGGTGGTGTCACTGGCGGCGCTGGAAGATTACTACCAGGAGCAGGGCCGCGAATGGGAACGCTATGCCATGGTCAAAGCCCGTCTGCTGGGCGCCACGGAAGCGGAATCCACCGCCCTGAGCAGCCTGCTGCGCCCCTTCGTGTATCGCCGCTACCTGGATTTTTCCGCCATTGATGCCCTGCGCCGGATGAAAGGGCTGATTGAGTCCCAACTGCGTCGTCAGGCGTTGGCGAACAACATCAAACTGGGCCGCGGTGGCATCCGCGAAGTGGAGTTTGTGGCTCAGACCCACCAGCTGATCCGCGGAGGCCGTGAGCCCGGCCTGCGTCAGAGTCCGCTGCGTCCGGTACTGAGTCAGTTGCAGCGACTGGGGCTGTTGGACCACGCCAGCCACCGGGCGCTGACCGAAGGCTATGCGCTGCTGCGTAAGGTGGAAAATCGACTGCAGGCACTGAACGATGGCCAGACCCAGACGTTGCCGTCGGACCCGGATGATCAGTTACGCCTCGCCCTGGCAATGGGGCTGGAAACCCCGGAAGACCTGTGGCAGCAGGTGCAAGGGGCGATGGCGGAGATTCACCGGGTGTTTCGGGCCACCATCGGCGCGGAGCAGGATGATGACGATGAACTGGGGGCGCTGCCCTCCCTTTGGCAGGGGCCTGGGCTGGAGCTGGACGCCGAAGCGATTCTGACCGAACAAGGCCTGGTGGCGGAGTTGTGGCCCCGGATCCGCACCACGCGGGAAGAGTTTGAACAGCGCCGCATCGGTCCGCGCGGCCGGGATGTACTGGATAAGTTGATCCCCCGGCTGCTGCAAAAGATGGCCCGGCAGAAAGATCAGGAATCGGTCTGGCTGCGGGTGACGTCGGTGCTGGCCACCATTTTGACCCGCACCACCTATTTAGAGTTGCTGTTGGAAAACCCGGGCGCTGCCCGACAGCTGGTGACCCTGTGCGCGGCCAGTCCCTGGATTGCCGAGCAACTGTCGCGCTACCCGATTCTGCTGGATGAACTGATCGACCCGGTGGCGCTGTACCAGCCGCTGCCACCGGAAGGCTATGCGGCTGAGTTGCGGGAATACCTGCTGAGGGTGCCGGAGGATGATCTGGAGCAGCAGATGGAAGCCCTGCGCCAGTTTAAACAGGCGCACCAGCTGCGCATCGCTGCGGCCGACGTTACCCGGGTGCTGCCGGTCATGAAAGTGAGTGACCACTTAACCTGGCTGGCTGAGGCGATCATAGAACAGGTGGTAAACCTGGCCTGGCAACAATTGACCGCCCGCCACGGGCGCCCCAGCCTTAAGGGGGAAGGGCGTGGCTTCGCGGTGGTCGCCTACGGCAAGCTCGGTGGCCTGGAGCTGGGCTACGGTTCCGACCTGGACCTGGTGTTTCTGCACAGTGCCGGCCCCGGTGAAACGGACGGGCCGAAGCCCATCGACAATTCACACTTCTACGTCAAGCTGGCGCAGCGGATTCTGCATCTGTTCTCCACCCGCACCGCCTCCGGCGTGTTGTACGAGGTCGATACCCGCTTGCGTCCCTCCGGCAGTGCCGGCTTGTTGGTGAGCCAGATCGACCGATTTGAAGAGTATCAGCGCGACGAGGCCTGGACCTGGGAACACCAGGCGCTGGTCCGGGCCCGGTTTGTGTATGGCGATGATGAGCTTGCGGGGCGCTTTGCCCGCCTGCGGCGCACGCTGCTTTGTCAGACGCGGGACCCCGATGCCCTGCGCAATGATGTGGTGTCGATGCGGGCGAAAATGCGTGACCATCTGGATCGCAGCGACAAAACCCGGTTTGACCTGAAGCAGGGCCCCGGCGGCATCACCGACATCGAGTTCATCACCCAGTACCTGGTGCTGAAAGAAGCGGCCGCCTGTCCGGCACTGGCTACCTGGTCTGACAATGTCCGCATCCTGGAAACGGCTCTGGCTCAGGAAAAATTGAGCCCGGAGGCGGCGGATCGCCTGATCCAGACCTACATCGCCCTGCGTGACACCAACCACCATCGGGTGCTGGCGGGTGAGGGCGGCGCGGTGCCGATTGAGCAGCGTCCACCGGCCTGCGATGGCGTGCTCGGTGTCTGGGACAGTCTGCTGGGCGAGGCATAAAAAAGGGAGGCGAAAGCCTCCCTTTTGGTTCAGTAGATCTTGGGGTCGTCCGGGCTGGGCCGGGTCTTAAAGCGTCGGTGCAGCCACATGTACTGCTCAGGGCGACGGCGTACCAGCGCCTCAGTCACCACGTTACAGCGGGTGGTATCGGCCAGGTCGTCACCGGTGGGGAAGTCGTCCAGCGGAGCCCCCACTTCAATGTGGTAGCCGCTGTGATCCGCCTTGCGCTCCACAAAGAAGGGCAACACCCGGGCCTTGCCCAGTTTCGCCAGCGTCGCGGCTCCTGCGGCGGTAGAGGCGGGAACGCCAAAGAAGGGGGCGAACACATTGCCACGGCGACCCGCGTCCTGATCCTGGGTGTACCAGATCACCTCGCCAGCGCGCAGGGCTTTCACCATCTGACGCACCTCCCGCTTGGGGATCAGCCCTTTGTTGGAGCGCAGCCGACCTTTCACCTGCAGGTACTCCATCATCGGGTTGTTGTGAGGGCGGTATACACCGACGCCAGGCTTTTTCTGCCCGAATACCCGGGCACCAGGCTCCAGCATCAGGCAGTGTGCAGCCATCAGGATGACGCCCTGGCCATCCCGCTCTGCGTTTTCGATGTGCTCCCAGCCCGCGACGGTCATATTGGCCTGGACCCGTTTATCCGACCACCAC
The DNA here is from genome assembly GCF_019801015.1 of Marinobacter nauticus. Lineage (GTDB taxonomy): Bacteria > Pseudomonadota > Gammaproteobacteria > Enterobacterales > Shewanellaceae > Ferrimonas. Next base: position 40,984 of record NZ_JAHVJZ010000006.1, on the reverse strand, counting down.
CAGGCGTTGGCGGTATCAAACAGTGCCATGCCGGTTTCTTCGAAATTCTTGCGGATCAACGCGTCCCGCTCTGCGTCTGAGAGCTCAGGCAGGCACAGCTCCAGGTTGCGTCGGGCGACATGGATACGTTTGCCCATCAAACGTTGGACAAGGCGGCCGATGGCGGCACCGATACGGTACTGCACCGACAGCGGCAGAAGGATCAGCAGGCGCATCAGGGCGGAACCCAGCCAGTAGCCCCAGTACTTGGGGTGCAGCAGTGCCCGGCTAAAGGGGGCGGAAGTATTCATGAGCAGGCAATGGTTTATCGACTTTTGATTTGGCGATAGTGTACCGCAATGCCTCAGGAACGGCACAGCGTGGCCGCCTTAGCATGTTACACTGCCTGTTTTCCCGTGGTTTTTGCTCTGGAATGTTAATGAAAGTCTCTCTGCCCGATTTTTCCCAAGCCCGTGTACTGGTGGCTGGCGACGTAATGCTGGATCGTTACTGGGTTGGGCCGGCAGACCGGGTTTCTCCTGAAGCGCCGGTACCCGTGGTTCAGGTGACGGAGTGCGATGATCGTGCTGGAGGGGCGGCGAATGTTGCTCTCAACGTGGCGGCACTGGGCGGCCAATGTGCGTTGCTGGGCCTGGTGGGAGAGGATAACGCGGCCACCGCGCTGATGGCCTCGGTGGAAGCCGGTGGCGTGGACGCACACTTCATCCGGGTTCCTGAGCATGCCACCACCACCAAACTGCGGGTGATCTCCCGGGATCAACAGCTGATCCGGCTCGATTTTGGGGATCAGTTTCCGCCGGAGCCAGCCTTGAGTGAAGCCACAGTATCGCGGCTGTCAGGCAGTCAGGTTCTGGTGCTGTCCGACTACGCCAAAGGGGCATTAGCGGAACCGGCTGAACTTATCAGGGCGGCTCGCGCCGAAGGGATCATGGTGCTGGTGGATCCCAAAGGCACCGACTTTTCTAAATACGCGGGCGCCTCACTGCTGACTCCGAATATGGTGGAATTCCAGGCGGTGGTTGGGCCGGTCAAAGACGATGAGGAGCTGGAGCGTAAAGGCCAGGAGTTGCTTCAGGCCCTGGCGCTGGATGCACTGCTGATCACCCGCTCCAAAAAAGGGATGACGCTGCTGCGCCCCGATGCGCCTGCGCTGCATCTGCCCACCATGGCGCGTGAAGTCTACGACGTGACCGGTGCCGGCGACACGGTGATCAGCACACTGGCGGTCTCACTGGCCGCCGGCAGTGATTTGCCCCAGGCCTGTGCGCTGGCAAATGCCGCCGCGTCCGTGGTGGTGGCAAAACTGGGCACTTCAACGGTTTCCGCGGTTGAGCTGGGCGCCATGGTGGCGTCGATGCACGACAGCAGCGGATTCGGTGTGCTCAGTGAAGGGCAACTGAGCAAAGCGGTTGGTGATGCCAAAGCCCGCGGTGAGCGGGTGGTCATGACCAATGGCTGTTTCGACATTCTCCACGCTGGCCACGTCGGCTACCTGGAGCAAGCCAAGCGGCTGGGCGACAGATTGATCGTTGCGGTAAACGATGACGACTCGGTGCGACGGCTTAAAGGTGCCTCCAGACCGGTCAACGGGACCGAACAGCGGATGCGCGTGCTGGCGGCACTGGGGGCTGTGGATTGGGTGGTGCCGTTCAGCGAGGATACGCCCCAGCGCCTGATCGGAGCCATCCTGCCGGACCTGCTGGTTAAGGGCGGGGATTATCAGGTCGAGGAGATTGCCGGACACCGGGAAGTGCTGGCCAACGGCGGTGAGGTCAGGATCCTGGACTTCGAGGCGGGGCTTTCCACCAGTGCCATCATCAACGCCATTCGACAGGACGATTAAATGAACGTGTGGCGGGGGATGGTGTTTTTCACCTTGTGGCTGGCGATGCCGCTGGCCGCCGCCCCTGCCCATCAGCTCTGTCGTCTGGACGCGCTGGAGTCCTGTCTGGAAGGGCTCAGTCCCCAGTGGCGGGGCATCCTCAATCAGCTCTGGCCCGGCACACCAAAAGAGTCGGTGCGCAATGCACTGGCCGGGCAGGGCGGCGTCACCCTGCTGACCGAGTCCGACGCACTCATACTGCTCGACCCTCAAAGCCTTAAGCGGCCGCATCTGGTGCTGCTCGACAAGCAACTTATCGAGCGTCCGCCGCTGCGCACCTTCCGATCCACCTACTACCACGAGATTGGCCACGTCGCGACTCGTTCCTCCCCCTGGCTGACGCGTCTGGCCCGGCCCAACTGGCCACAGCACTGGCCGGAAGAGGTGCTGGCGGATCTGTACCTGTTCTGGACCCAGTTACGGGAAGGCGCGGACGTCGAGGAGCTGTGGAGTCAGGTGCATCTGCGTAATCTGGGGCTGATCCAGGCGCGACCGGACTGGACCCACTGGACCACGCCGATCCTGGCGCCGCTGTTGTGCCAACCTGAAGCGCTGAAGTCGTGGTCCCGTCGTCCGCTGGAACAATTTCTGGATGCGGCGCTGTCGACCCAGAGCGCGCCGCCACTGGCGCAGTATCGATTGCTGGGGGAGCGCCAGTTTGCCCTGACCAAACCCGGGATCGCCCAACCCTATCTGGCCTCCGCCCACCGCGCGCGTTGGGCCGCGATGTTGCAGTCTACGCTGGATTGGCTTGGCCTCGACAGCGAGGCGTACCTGGCCCGCCATCACCTCCCTCATCAATCGGCCATCTGCCCGATCCTGCTCTGAATCTCTGGTTGTCACCAAGTGGTGAGATCCGCTACTGATCGGCCTGTATGGCCACCGGTGCTGAAGCGTCCGTTTTTAAATGTTTGATAACAAAGTGTTTTAATCTTTGGCACGATATCTGTTAGTGCTAAGGCACCTGAGCAAAGTGGTACGGGTAACGGTGGCGGACTCCGCGACCGATGACGACGACACAAGGCCCCGCTTGCGGGGCCGGCTTTTCGCCTGGAGCCGGTCGCTTGACAGATGAGGAGCCCGGGCCGATGTTTGAGAGTTAACCAGAGAGTGGAGAGTAGGAGCGCGTATGTCAGGGACAACCATGGTGGTGGCAATCGTGGCGATTGTTATGGGCTGCCTGCTGGAGATGAGCCGCCACAGAGCCCGCAGTAACGGCAAGCGTGACAAGGAAACCGAAGAGGCACTGGCTGCGCTGCGAGAGGAAAATGCCAAGTTGGCCGAGCGGGTGGCGACGCTGGAAGCGATCGTGACCGATCGCGGCTTCGATCTGGACCAGCAGATCCGCAAGCTGGGCTGATCAGCCAAACGAATAAAGGAGAGAGCAAGATGGGTGAAGTGGTATTGAGTTTTCTGATCGTGTCCGCGATCGTTGCGATGGTTCTTGCCTGGCGCTCACCAGCCCGATTCAGACAGTGGGCCAAGGCGCTGGGGCTGACTCAGGACGGGGAATCCTCCAGGGCAGAGGATTTTGAAGCCCATGAAAGGCTGAAGCAGCTGGAAGAGGAAAATGCCGCCATTAAAGCGCGCCTGGCTACGCTGGAAGCGATCGTGACCGACAGCGGGTTCGAGCTGGACCAGAAGATCCGCAAACTGGGGTAAGGAGCGGTTATGAGCCTCTGGACATTTCTGGCATTCTTCTTTGCCGGGGCGTTCTTGCTGGATGCCTACAAAACCCACAAGAAATCCAAGCTGAAAGCGGGTCAGAGCAACGAGCTGGATGCGGTTAAGGCCGAACTGGCAACGCTGAAATCGGATAACCAGGCCCTGAGAGAGCGGGTACAGACGCTGGAAGCGATCGTGACAGACGGCCGTTACGATCTGGATGAAGCGTTTCGTAAGCTGGGCTAACGCCCAGCTTTTGTATTGCCCTGAGCGATGACTCAGGGCATCAGGGTGGCGATCAGGATCCCGCCGCCCAGCAGCACAAACAAGCCACCGCAAATGCCATCGATAACCGGGGTCAGGCGCTGCAACTTCTCCTGCAGTCTGGCACCGGTTAACACCCAGGCCAGCCCTGAAAACCACGCCCAGGACAATCCCCACAGCAGCAGAATGGCGGCGACTTTGCCCTGCATCGACACCGTGGGCGGCACCAGTGATGTCAGCAGACTCAGAAAGAACACCAGCGCTTTGGGGTTCAGCAGGTTGGTGGTAAAGCCCTTCATCAATGCGGCCCAGGGGGAAACCAGAGTCACCGCCTTCTTCATCGGGCCGGCGCTGCCGGTTCGCCACTGTTGGTAAGCGGCCCGCAACGCGCCCGTTCCGAGGTACAACAAGTAGCTGCCTCCGGCCAGACGCAGTATCTCCGGCAGCATCGGGTGCTGCTGAATCAGCAGGCTGACACCGGTCAGCGCCAACACTGAGTGCACCAGAATGGCTAGAGATATGCCCAGGGCAATGGCCAGCCCAATACGGCGGCCATGGCGGCTGGCATTCTGCACCACCAAGGCAAAATCGGGCCCCGGACTGGCCAGGGCCACCAGGTGTACAACGGCCAGGGTGGCCAGCAAAGAGAGTTCGTTCATCAGACGTTGAGCGGCGGGGCAAAGAGGCCAGCATACTGCCGCAGGCTCCGGGGTGTAAATCCTCGAACGGAATTTGGGGGCGGGAAAGGTGATCCTATTGTGAAGAGGGCGCGTAAGCGGAGGGATCCTGGCGCGGGGATTCGCTATGAGCACTCTGACTGACCGGGCCTTCAAGCCCATCTCCATCGCTTCTTTGGTGGTGTTTCGCATCGCTTTCGGCCTGACCATGCTGGTGGAGGTGGGGCGCTTCTTTTGGTTTGGCTGGATCAACAGCTACTACCTGTCACCGCCATTCCTGTTCAAATATTTTGGTTTTGAATGGGTGTCCGTCTGGCCGGGTGATGGCCTCTACTGGCATTTTGGCCTGATGGGGCTGGCGGCGCTGGGCATCGCACTGGGGTGCTTCTACCGACTCTCCGCGACTCTGTTTCTGGTGCTGTTCAGCTACGTGTTCCTGCTGGACCAGACCCACTACCTCAATCACTTCTACTTTGTCATTCTCCTCAACGCCCTGCTGTGCGTGGTGCCGGCCCATCGCTACTGGTCGCTGGACGCCCTGCGCCGGCCTCAGTGGGCCAGTCCGGTGGTGCCCGCATGGGGTCGCATCGCTCTGTTGTTGCAGATGGAGGTGATGTATCTCTACGCCGGTCTGGTGAAGCTCAACAGCGACTGGCTTTCGCTGCAGCCGATGCAGGGCTGGTTTGCCACTCAGGTGAACCAGTATGGCCCCTGGATTGCCGAGCCCTGGGTGGCGGCGATGGCCGCGTATGGCACCATCGCATTGCATCTGTTTGGCGCCCCCTTGTTGCTGTTTAAACGCACCCGGCTCGGGGTCTTCATCGTGTATGCGGGCTTCCATCTGCTCAATCATCTGCAGTTCAGCATTGGCATCTTCCCCTGGCTGACTCTGGCCGGGACCACCCTGTTTTTCGAACCGGATTGGCCGCAGCGACTGTGGGCAAAGGTTCGGGGCAAAACCTGGATCACTTCCGCCGCCCCTGCACCGGCCTCCGGCTTTATCGCTTCCCGCTATCCGGTGGCTGTGGTGACGCTGTTGGGGCTGTGGATGGCAGCGCAGGTGCTTATCCCGCTGCGACACTACCTCTATCCGGGGGATCCCAGCTGGACGGAAGAGGGGCACCGCTTTGCCTGGCGGATGAAGCTGAGGGCAAAAAGCGGCATTATTGACTTTGTACTGACCGAACCGGAGAGCGGGCGGCGATGGCGGGTGGACCCGCTGGACACCCTCACGCCCCGGCAACTGCGTAAGATGACCTGCCGTCCGGACATGATTCTGCAGTTTGCGCACCACCTTGCCGACCAGACGGAAGCGGCCGGACAACCGCGGCCCAGTGTCTCGGCCCGGGTGAAATGCACCCTCAATGGCCGGCCTTATCAGACCCTGATCGACCCGAAAGTGGACCTGGCTATGGAGCCCAGAACGCTTCGGACCGCACACTGGATTGTACCGCTCTCATTACCCCTCAACCCCCTAAAGGAGGCCAACCCGCATGCCCAGGCTCGGTAATGCCATCATTCTGTTCGATGGGGTGTGCAATCTGTGCAACGCCAGCGTGCGCTTTGTGGCCGCTCGGGACCCCTCAGCGCGATACCAGTTCGCGCCGCTGCAATCACGCACTGCCCGTGGATTGCTGGCGGATTACCCGCTGCCGGAGCGCGGCGATTCGGTGATACTGATTCAGGACGGAAAGGCGTATCAAAAATCCGAAGCGGCGCTGCGTATTGCCAGGCACCTGTCCGGGCTGTGGCCTCTGCTGGCCGTTTGTCTGGTGATCCCCCGGCCCATTCGGGACGGGGTGTACGACGTTATCGGCCGCCGGCGCTACCGCTGGTTTGGGCGTACCGACACCTGCCTGCTGCCTTCAGATGCGCTGAAAAGCCGATTTCTGGATTGGGGGGATGAGGAACCGGGTTAATCGGCTAATGCCCATGCCACAGCGGCTTCGGCATGAATGGCGGTGGTGTCGAACAACGGCACCGTGGTGTGTTCCGGCTTCACCAGCAGGGCAATCTCGGTGCAACCCAGAATGGTGCCCTCTGCCCCTTCAGCATGCAGGCGTTCGATGATGCGCAGGTAATCCTGGCGGGCATCATCGCTGACGATGCCCTGACACAGCTCGTCGTAGATCACCCGGTGAATGCGCTCGCGTTCAGCCTCATCCGGAATGCGTACCTCGATACCAAAGCGCTGTTCCAGGCGCTCACGATAGAATGTTTGTTCCATGGTAAAACGGGTGCCGAGCAGCGCGATGGTGCGGATCCCGGCCTGTTTGAGGCGTTCACCGGTGGCATCGGCAATGTGCAGCAGTGGAATGCCGATGGCGGCTTCGATTTGCGGTGCCACCTTGTGCATGGTGTTGGTGCCGATAAGCAGGCAATCCGCGCCGGCTCGTTCGAGCGCTTGGGCTGCATTGGCGAGGCGCTCACCGGTTTGCTCCCACTGATCCTGATGTTGCAGTTGAGCGATTTCGGCGAAGTCGACGGAGTTGATCAGAACCCGGGCAGAGTGCAGGCCACCCAAGCGGGCCTGGACGCCGCGATTCAGGGCCTGATAGTAGCTGACCGTGGACTCCCAACTCATCCCACCAAGCAATCCAATGGTTTTTTGTGTCGTGCCCATAGCACCCTCAGAAAGCGAAAAACCGTCCACCATTCTGCCGGGGATATCGGGCTCGGCGCAATTGGCTCACATAAAGAAAAACGGCGCCCAGAGGCGCCGTTTTTCCGAACCGCGAGAGGCGGTGCAACATCAGTATTCGTCGTCAAAGTCGTCTTCGTCGACATCAGCTTCAGCGTCGTCCATTGCGGCAGCGCGCTCGGCACGCTTCTGTTCCGCTTTGGCGGCCTGACGCAGTGCCTGAGCTTCACGCTCAGTACGCTGGGTCGCTTTGCGCTGGTTACGCTCTACCTGCTGCTTCAGGAAACCTTCCAGAGCCTGCTCAGCCCAGGTTTGAGCCTCCGCTTCCGTGCCAAAGCCATCCTGGCGCTGGGTTACCTTGGTTTTGCGACTGGAAATTTTACGGACAATCTCAGCTGTCCAGCTGCCGTCGTTTTCGATAACGCGGAAATCGTACTTTTTGCCTTGAGCCATGATGCTGATGTCCAAAAGCGGGAGAGAGTGAGCGGCACAATGGGCCGCGGAAAAGCCTGACCGGTGATTGCCCGGCGGCTCTTGCGCCGGGGTTCAGCGCAAGAGCGAGAGTATACACCGGCAACGACGCGCGGTTAACCGATTAAGCCACCTGCCCAGTAAGACCCCAGGTAACCGAAAGAGTAGGCGATAAGCAGGTAGAGGCTCATTCTCAGGTAGCTGATGAAGGTCAGGGCTTTGACTTTGCTCATGGCGATGATGCCCGCGGCTGAGCCGATGATCAGCATGGAACCGCCCACGCCGGTGGCGTAGGTGAAGGCAAGCCATTGGCGGCCGTCCATGGTGATGTCGGCTTTCAGCAAGGCCGCGGTCAACGGAACGTTATCCACCATGGCAGAAAGCAGGCCCATCACGTAGTTGGCGGCCACCGGCGAGAGCATCTGGTAAAGGCGGGTAAACTGGGCCAGCACCCCGAGCTCCTTCATAGCCCCGACCAAAAGTAATACGCCAAGGAAGAACAGCAGCGTGTCGTACTCAATCTCCCGGATGTAATCGATGATTTTCTTATCCACCTTTTTATTGCGCATCAGGAACTGGGCGGACAGGAACATGATGGAGAGGCCAAACAGAAAGGTCAGCAGGGGCGGTACTGAATACCAGACCGACAGCATCAGCGTAGCGGCGATGGTGGAGAGAAAAATCGCGGCGATGCCGATGTCAGTTTTGTCCACCGGACGATGGTCCATTGGCTCAAAGCGGACTTCGCCGTTAAGGCCGATGGAGAGCATGGCGGCCAGTAAGGCGACGCTGACGGCAGAGGGCAGGATAAGCAGCAACAGGTTTTCGATGGAGACCTTGCCCGCCAGGAAGATCATCAGGGTGGTGACGTCTCCGGTGATCAGCGACACCCCGCCGGAGTTAACGCTGAAGATGATCAGGGTGGCAAAACGCAGCAGCTTCTGACTGTCCAGCCCCAGTGACATCACGACGGCGAGGGAGATCAGTGTGGCAGTGATGTTGTCCGAGATGGAGGAGAACAGGAACGCAAAGCCGCCCACCAGAAACAGCAGTTTTCGCTCGGAGATCCGCTCCGGCAGCACCTTCCGCACCAGGCTCTGGATAAAGCCTTTGGCGTTCAGGTAGGCGACGAAGGTCATGGCGGCCATCAGGAACAGCCAGAGAGTGGCGATCTCCAGGATGTTATGGTCCAGCTTGTGCTGCAGGGTTTCGGCGTCGTAGCCGTTGAGTGGGGCGACAAAGGCGATGATCCAGCACAGCGTGCCGAAGAACAGCGTGGTTTTGGCCTTGTTTACGTGAATAACGTCTTCAATAACGATCAGAACAAACGCCAGAATGATCAAAGCGAGGATAAGTCCGTTTATCATAATAAACACCATTGTGTCGATCGAGTGAAAAACGAACAAAGTTTACCATCGCGATCACTTTGTTATAAGGTCGCCAGGCCAGCTTAAGCGGCTATATTTTGTCGGCATTGCCAGTTTAAAAGACTGGTTGTCTGTCATTTTGTTGGGTTCATTGTCCCTTTCTTGGGCGATGGCCGCCCCGGAAAGGGACGGGCTTCGATGCCGCCCCTATGAACCGGAAAAAACGTTATCGGTACTGCAGCTGCGATTCTGCATTTTTCCGGGTGCCCCGGATCGGGTAGTTGTTGTCCGGATCGCGGATCCAGCGCAGGCCATTCACCAGTGCCTGCAGCTCCGGGCGGACAAAGGGGTTGTTGGAGATGTCCACCACATGCAGGTTGCCGGCTTCGTTCACCACAAACAGCCCCGGTTCGGCAAAGTTGTGGTCGGTTTCCTGCTCGGAACGGGGCAGGGAAACGTAGACCCCCAGGGCGTCCATTTGCGCCTGAGTCAGGCCATACGCCAGTGGGAAACCGACTTCAAGCCGGGTTTTGTGGTCCGCCAGCTGCGCCTGGGAGTCGGCGGAGACGGCAATGATGTCCACGCCAATCGTCTGCAGCTCCTCACGGAACCCTTCCAGCTGGTTGAGATACTTGGTACACAGAGGGCAGTGACGGCCACGGTATACCACCACCATCTGCCAGTTGGTGTCAGTGTCGGGCCGGGGCTGACCCAAACGGACGCCTGCGCCCTCAAAGGTGGTGACGTGCAGTTCCGGGAATCGATCGCCGGCGGCGAGTTTGTGCTGATCCATGGCAGACTCCTTAGGCTCTTAAAGGTGCGGTTCCAGATGCTTCTGGAAACGAACAAGGTCGTTTTCAGTATCCGGGTTTTTCATCACATCAAAGCTAGCAAAAGTCGGCAGACCGGACATCCCGAAGAAGCGGAAATTCATGTGCATCGGGAACATCAGGTCGTCCACGCCTTTGCCTTCGAACAGGAATTGGTCAGCGTCATCAAACGCCGCTGCCGGGGCATTGAAGGTCAGTGACATCAGGTAGCGGCTGCTGAGCTTACCGCCACTGCCGTATTGCTTACCGGCGTCTTCACGGCTGCGGCCATCGCCATCACACAGGGCACCCATCATGCCGGTGGTGTAGACCTCATCCATGTACTTTTTAAAGGACCACGGAACCCCCATCCAGTTCACCGGGATTTGCAGGATGACCAGATCGGCCCAGAGGTGCTTCTCGATCTCGGTTTCAATGTCGTAAGCCTCGGTCATGCTGGTGGTCTTGACGTCGTGGCCTTTGCCTCTGGCCAGTTCCGCGGCAACCGCCACCATGGCAGCACTGAGCTTGCCTTCAGAGAAAGGGTAGGGCTGATGGGTGTTGATAATGAGCACGTTCATCACAGGACTCCTGCTGAGTAATGGTGGCTGTGTAGCCGTCTGGGGGCCATTCTGGTATCGTAGGTAACCAACGTCAACCAGTATACTTTTGGTAACCTGCTAGGTTATGGCGTTCCCAATCCAACCAGTGAGGCTGACCATGTCGCAAAACAGCGTCCGAATTGAAGTGAATGCCCAGGGCCAGAAACGGGCGATCGCGCCGTGTGAAGAACCCTGTCCGATCGAGCGCGGTATGCGCATCATCGGTGGAAAGTGGAAGGGCTCAATCCTCTGGCACCTGAAGGACGGCCCGGTCCGGTTTAATGACCTGTCCCGAATGTTGGGAGGGGCCAGCAAAAAGATGGTGAACCAACGCCTGAAGGAGTTGGAAGAGCAGGGCCTGATCACCCGTCAGGTGTTGAGCGAGCGGCCGGTGGCGGTGAGCTATCAGATCACCGACTTTGGCCGCTCCAGCCTGGCGGTTCTGGAGCTGCTGAAAGATTGGGCCATTGAGCACGATATCTGAGTCTGGTGCGGGGGGCGCTGGCCACGGCAATGCCTGAATGCTGATGCCTCCCTGCAGCGGGTCGGTGTGAGAGGATTGAACGCGCGGGCTCCGCTCCGACTCCGAGTGCCGAACAGTGTCAAAGTTCGGACACAAAAAAAACAACCTGATGGCTGGTCTCTCTGTAGCTGGTCGGTGTGAGAGGATTGAACGCGCGGGCTCCGCTCCGACTCCGAGTGCCGAACAGTGTCAAAGTTCGGACACAAAAAAACCAGCCTGATGGCTGGTCTCTCTGTAGCGGGTCGGTGTGAGGGGATTGAACGCGCGGGCTCCGCTCCGACTCCGAGTGCCGAACAGTGTCAAAGTTCGGACACAAAAAAACCAGCCTGATGGCTGGTCTCTCTGTAGCTGGTCGGTGTGAGAGGATTCGAACCTCCGACCCCTTCGTCCCGAACGAAGTGCGCTACCAGGCTGCGCTACACACCGAATAAACTGGCTAAAAAAACCTCGCAATGTGGCGAGGCTAAAAAATCTGGTCGGTGTGAGAGGATTCGAACCTCCGACCCCTTCGTCCCGAACGAAGTGCGCTACCAGGCTGCGCTACACACCGAGGATTGTCGCATTGCAACGGCGACGTATTCTAGCGATTTTCCCCCGGGGCGCAAGCACTCGTTCTGGCAAAACCGATTGTTTGCCGTTTTTATGCCCGAAGTGTTGGCGATCTCACCAGCGCGGCGCCACTCATATTCCATAATGTTATTAAGACTAAGGATTGGCTCTTTGTTGTGGAATATCAGTGGCGGTTAGGCTTAGCCTCAGCCTCTTTCTCAATCTGGAGCCGCCGCCGTGTCCCTTCACACTCTGTCAATGCATCGAAGCCAACCTCAGTCCACCGGGGAGGTCGCGCTGGTTGGTGCCGGTCCGGGCGATCCTGGGCTGTTGACGTTGCACGCCTGTCAGGCACTGCAACGTGCGGAGGTGGTGCTGTATGACGCGCTGGTTTCCCAGGCGATTCTGGACCTTATCCCGAACGGGGTGGAGTGCATTGCGGTGGGGAAACGTTGCGGCGCGCACAGCCTGCCCCAGGCAGAGATTGAGCGGGTGATGGTCGCCAAGGCCGCCGCTGGTGCCCGTGTGGTGCGCCTCAAGGGGGGCGATCCCTTGATGTTTGGCCGAGGCGGCGAAGAGATGCGGGCGCTGAAAGCCGCCGGGATCCCGTACCGGGTTGTACCGGGGGTGACGGCGGCCAGTGCCTGTGCCGCTTATGGCGCCATGCCGCTGACTCATCGTGGTGTGGCTCAGGGCGTCACCTTTGTAACCGGCCATGGCAAGGACGGCCAGCCGGTTGAGGACTGGCGGCCCTACGTGATCCCCGGACATACCCTGGTGATCTATATGGGGCTGAAGCGGGCTGAGTGGATACAGCAGGGGTTGCTGAAGGCGGGCATGGACCCGCAGATGCCGGTGGCCATCGTCGGTCAGGCCAGCCAGCCGGGCCAGCAGAGGCTCAATGGTACCCTGGCCACGTTGCCGGCTTTGGCGGTGATGGAGGGGCTGCCCAGCCCTGCGGCGATCATTGTTGGAGAAACCACGGCACTGGCGCAGGAGCTGGACTGGTTTGAGGCGGAGAATCAGCCGGCGGTAAGCGCAAAGTCCCTGGACATCAGCTTGGACAGTGCGGCGGTGTAATCGCTGTCACTCTGGTCCAGCACCAGACGGGCCAGTTCCAGCCCCAGCGGGGTAAACCGGTAGTAGCGGATCCGCAGGCGGCTGTGACGGGGCCGTGCCAGCAGGGTTTGGTCCAGGAAGCGAAGCCGCAACGGCTCGCCCTGACTCAGCTGGCCGGTTTCCAGCTCTGCGGCAAACAGGATGCCCTGCTCCCGCAGCGTCAGGATGGCGCTGTAGGGCAGGCCAAAGCGAGAAAGTGACAAGCTGGGCTGGCCAGCGCGCAACAAGCCGCCGTAGCCTGCCGTCCGGCGATAACCGAGCAGGATTTTGCGGTTGGGTTCGTTGTTCAGGGTGGAAGAGAGGGCGACGGCCCGGCCCAATAACAGCGCGTCTTTCTGCGTCATCTGGCGCAATGTGTCCAACGCCCTGAGGCTGAAAGAACCCGGTTGCGCCAGTTCGGTGGAGAGGATGCGTCCCCATAATTCCTGCATGCGCGGAGAGTGGACCTTTTCAGCCAGGGCCAGAAACTGATAGAGCCAGTCGGGGTCCGGATCATGGCCAGCCAGGTCATTGTCACTGTGGCCGACCGCGTGATTCAGCACCGCTTCCACATTGAGCTGATATTGCTCCTGTTGCCGCTTAATCCGTTGTTCGGCACGCTGCAGCAATGACCCTTGTACCCCATTCTCATCCAGGCTCAGCCCCATCAGTCGGGTGAGGGCAACAGCCTGTTGGCGGGTACTTCTGTGCTTCGGTGGGCTGAAGGCTTCAGTCATGACCGCTCACTCTCCTCGCTAGTTGGTTGTTCTACCACGCGTTTCAGTCGTTCCAGTCCCAGCTGAAACTGTTCGCCAATCATAACATCGGCCATCATCGCCAAGTAGGCACCAATCACGGGAATCTGCATCTCTCCACTCATCTCCCAGACCACCACGGTCTGTCGGCCCTGGGGGCGATAAAGGAAGTCGGCCTGGAAGCGATCCGGACTGTCCCCAAATCGCAGGTCGTAGCTGATGCCTTCTTTCGGATCACTCAGCGTGATCCACAACTCGCCACCGCCGTTTTTATCGCGCCAACGCTGATGTGCTCCAGAGCCGGCGCTGGGGCGGCTGACAACCACCTGGACCTCGCTACTTTGGAAAGGGTTCCACAGCGGCCAGAGTGTCAGATCCTCCAGATAGGGGTGAATTTGCCCGGGCGGGGCATCGATGCGCACGCTCCGGCGCACCTCAAATTGGTCGGGCAAAACCACCCCGGCCACCACCACAATCAGCAAAACCAACAGAAGGAGTTTCAGCAGGCTTTTCACGACACGCCTCCGACAGCAACACTTCGGCACCTACTGAGTTTAGGTGGGGTTTTGCGGAGCGCGGTTTTGAAGTGACGTGGGGGCCCAACGCACGGGATTGCTGGCGTCAGGGTGGTCCGGGATATTCCGGCACAGCAGCAGTGAGGCCAGGGCGAAGCCGGTGCCGATCAGGAAGACCGCGGCGGGGGCGGTCAGCCAGAGAATGCCGAGCAGCGCCGGGATGATCACTGCGGCGATGTGGTTAATGGTGAAACTGACCGAGGCGGTGGCGGCGAGGTCTTTCGGATCCGCGATCTTTTGCAGATAGCTTTTGATGGCGATGGCCAGCGCAAACAGAAGATGGTCGATGACGTAAAGCGCGCCCGCAAACGTGGCGTTTTCGACAAAGGCGTAGCTGGTGAACACCAGCGCCAGGCCAACGTACTCGACGGTCAGTGCCCGCCGCTCGCCCGCGCGCTGGACAAAGCGACCAATGGCGGGGGCAAACAACAGGTTAAACAGGTAGTTGATCAGAAACAGCCCGGTAATGGCGGCGACGCTGTAGCCGAACTTTTCCACCATCATAAAGCCGGCGAACACCATAAAGATCTGACGGCGGGCACCGGACAGAAACGTCAGGCCGTAGTAGAGCCAGTAGCGGCGGCGCAGCAGCAACTTCTTATGTTGAGGGTGGGGGTTATCAAAGCGGGGAAAGCGCCACACCAGGTAGCCCAGCATCAACAACCCCGACAGGCCCGCTGCCAGGTACATCCAGCGGTAATCCCAGCCCAATGCGGTCATCAGCAGCCAGATGGCGGCATAGGCCAGCAGGGCTCCCGCGGCTTTCACGGACAGCGCACGGCCCATGAACTCGGCGCTTTTCTCCTTGGGCAGCCATTGCAGGGTCAGGGATTGGTTGACGGTTTCGTAGTAGTGAAACCCGATGCTCATCAACACGGTTGTGGCGTAGAGGCCGATGGCCGACGGAAAGAAGCCGGTGATGGCGACGCCAACGCACAGCAGTGCCATGGCCACCAGAGCCAGAGTTTGCTCCCGCATCACCAGCAGCACAAACACCGCGGTAAAGGCCAGAAACCCGGGTACCTCGCGCAACGATTGCAGCAACCCAATCTGGGCACCATCAAACTGGGCCACCTCCACCACAAAGTTGTTGAGCAGGGTCTGCCAGGTCGCGAACACCATCGACATAACGAAGGTGAGGCCAAGTAAAAGACGGGCTTTGGGGTCGCGGAATGACACGGGCAGATCCTTGCTCGGTGGGGATGTGTCACCCTACCTCAACAGGGCAAGAAATTCGCCCGCAAATTTCGCTAGCAAACGTCTATGACGCTTTTGTGTCGCGGAGGTGAATTTGCGATGGGTGGTCTAGGGTTAAAGGATGAAGCCTATCCTGTTTTTGTTGGTCCTGTTACTGGGCGGGTGCGCCTCAGGACCGGACCTGAATAAGCCTTCCGATGCGCTGCTGTTTGCGGACGATCACTTCGCCCCCCATGCCGAAGTGCCGAGCGAATCAGCCATTTTCACCTTGAGCCCCGAGATGAAGCAGACCGTTGCGGTGCTGCGAAGAAGTGGCGATCCACAGGCCGGCCTGCTGACATTGATCCGTGAAGATGGCGGCATTCTTTACGACAACCGGCTGACTCAGACGGCGGCAGAAACCTTTGAGCAGCGGGCGGGCAACTGCATGTCGCTGGTGGTGATGACCGCTGCGCTGGCGGACGCACTGGACATGCCGGTGCGGTTTCAACTGGTTAAGTCACCTCCGGTCTGGGACCGGCAGGGCAGCCTCTATCTGTTAAATGGGCACGTTAACCTCCGCCTCGCGGCGCCCGAACGGGCCAACGAGTTTCGGGTCACCGATGGTGGCGTGACAGTGGATTTCCTGCCGGGCAATCAGCTGCGCGGTTATGAGTTGGTGCCCCTGAACCGCAGCCAGTTGTTGGCCCGTTACTACAACAACCTGGCAGCCGAGGCATTGGTGCAGGGCGAGCGGGATCGGGCCTATCATCTGCTCAAAGCCGCGCTGTCCGAAGCCCCCGATTATGGCCAGGCCTGGAATACTCTGGGCGTGCTGTATCGCCAGACCGGCCTGGAGTCACAGGCGGAGACGGTTTACCGCTATGCCATCACCTTCCCCAACAGTGAATTGGACGCCCTGCACAATCTGGCGATCCTGCTGGCGAGCCAGGATCGACTGCTGGAGTGGCAGCAGGTGCATGGCCAGTTGGAGCTGAAGCGGATCCGCAACCCCTACTACCATTTTGATATGGGTGAACTGGCCTACCAGGCCGGGGATTACGATAAGGCGGTTCGTTTCTATCGCAAGGCCGTGGATCTGGCAGACTACCGGCACGAGTTTCATTTCGGTCTGTCCCGGGCGTATTTCCAGCAGGGTAACCTGATGCTCAGCGCCCGCCATCTGAACCAGGCCGAGCGTCTGGCGCCGAAAGACGAACGGGCACGCTATCAACAGAAGTTGCTGGCGTTGCAGAGTCATCGCCACTGACGTTTTGCGCTAATCCGGGCAGGGCAGTCAGCTATTCCCGTCTCCGACCGATTTTTGTTAAAATCGCCGCACATTTTGAGGAGACGTTTTCTATGCCGATTTACTGCGTGGGTCACAAGATCCCGGATTCCGATTCCATCTGCGGTGCCATTGCACTGGCCTACCTGAAAAATCAGATTGGTGAAGAAGCGGTCGCCACCCGTCTGGGTGAGCTGTCCCCGGAAACCGCTTTTATCCTGGATAAGTTTGGTTTTGAAGCCCCTGAGCTGAAGCTGAGCTACGCCGGTGAGCAGGTTTACATCGTGGATCACTCTGAAGTGACCCAGGCTCCGGATGACATCGCAGAGGCCACCATTGTTGGCATCGTAGACCACCATAAGCTGGGCGACCTGACCACCTCCACTCCGCTGGAGTGCTGGATCCGTCCGGTGGGTTGTTCCAACACCGTCATCAAGATGATGTACGACTTCTACGGCGTGGCGATCCCGAAGAACATTGCCGGCATCATGCTGTGTGCCATTCTGTCCGACACCGTGATCTTCAAGTCCCCGACCTGCACCACTGCGGACATCCGCTGTGTTGAGGCACTGGCTGAGATCGCCGGCATCGAAGACTTTAAGGACCTGGGCATGGAGATGTTCAAGGTGAAGTCTGCGGTGGAAGGTACCCCGGCCCGCGATCTGGTGATGCGCGACTTTAAAGATTTCGACATGAACGGCAACCTGGTTGGCATTGGTCAGCTGGAAGTGATCGATCTGTCCGTACTGGACGCGGTGAAGCCGGAGCTGGAGGCGGACATCGCCAAGCTGAAAGCGGAAGGTAACCGCCACTCCGTACTGCTGCTGCTGACCGACATCATGAAGGAAGGCTCCGAGCTGTTGGCCGTGAGCGACGACCTGACCGTTATCGAGCGCGCTTACGGCCTGCCGCTGCAGGATGGCAAAGTGTGGCTGGACGGCGTTCTGAGCCGCAAGAAGCAGGTAGTTCCGCCGCTGCAGGAAGCCTTCGCCTAATCGAAATGGTGAATAAAAAAGGCGCCCATCGGGGCGCCTTTTTTGTGCTCGGATTGTCGACTCAGCCGTGGTAATCCAGGCAGGTATTCACTTCGTTTTTGGAGCCCAGGATCACCGCAACGCGCTGGTGAATCTGTTCCGGCTGAATGGCCATAATGCGCTCGTAACCGGTAGAAGCCACTCCACCGGCTTGCTCCACCAGAAAGCTCATCGGGTTGGCTTCGTACATCAGACGAAGTTTGAACGGCTTGGCCGGGTTCTTGGTGTCCTGCGGGTAGGTAAACAGGCCGCCGCGGGACAGGACCCGGTGCACATCGCCCACCATGGCGGCAATCCAGCGCATGTTGAAGTTCTTACCGCGTTGACCCTCTTTGCCTTTCAGACAGTCCGCAATGTACGCCTGCATGGCAGGCTGCCAGAAGCGCTGATTGGACATGTTGATGGCGAACTCGGCGGTGTCTTCCGGGATCTGAACCCGCTCTTCCACCAGCATAAAGTCACCGGTTTTCGGATCCAGAGTGAACATCAGGGTGCCATCGCCGGTGGTCAGGGCCATCACGGTCGCCGGGCCGTACAGCATGTAGCAGGCGGCCACCTGGTTTTTGCCGGGCTGCATAAAGGCGGCTTCGGTCACGTCGCCTGCCGGGGCAGGCAGCACGGAAAAGATGGTGCCCACCAGCGAGTTGATGTCGATGTTGGAGGAGCCATCCAGCGGATCAAAACTCACCAGGAAGCGGCCATCGGCATGAGCCGGTACCACATGGTCTTCCTCTTCGGAGGCCAGGCCCTTCACCAGAGGCTGGGCGCTCAGGGCATCCTTGATCAGGTCATTGGCGATCACATCCAGCTTCTTCTGGGTTTCACCTTGTACGTTTTCGCTTTCCGTTGCACCCAATACGCCCGCCAGCGCACCGCCGCGCACCAGCGCGCTGATCTCATTGGCGCAGTTGGCCAGGGTTTCGATCAGGGATTGCAGCTCGCCGTCGATGCCGCGACGGGTCAGGGTCTCTTGAAGAGTGTGCATGAAGGTGTCCTGTATGACTGATTTTGTAGGGCATTTAATGGCCGCAATGATAGCGGAAGCCGGCGGTGATTGCAGGGGGAATAGCGCGACAGCGTGGCGCTGGGCCTGAGTGCCCCTGAGAGGTTACAAAAATGATAAGAAAATATGGAGTTCATATCTTGAGCGCTTTAGCATGGATTGTGCTTAGGAAAGCTTTAATAACGTTGTTAGGGAAAACGCATGAAAAATCCAGTTGCATGGACGCTGTTGCTGGCCACCGGCCTGGCAGGTTGTGGTGGATCTTCCGGTGATGAAAGTGCCGGAGGCTCCGAATTGGCGGGGGAGCGCATTCAGATCGAAACGATCCGTTATGACTACTGCGGTGTGGAGTCACCGCTGGCTGGTGCCGAGGTTCTGGTTCACCATCAGGATGGTCGTATTCTGATGAGTCGGGAAACCGGCAGCGATGGCACTGTGTCATTTGAGTGGCCGCAAAACGGCGCGCACTTTACCGTGATTGGGCAGGATACCGATAAAAACGGGTATTCCGGTGTGGATGTGCGGACCTTTGCCAACTGGAACTCTGGCGAACCGGGACCATTTTACTTCGCCGATCTGGCGGACCGCTCCAGTTGCCAGTGCCAGGACGTCACCTTTGATTTGGGCGATTTGCCGGTGACCTACTGGGATGCGGACATTAACCTGCTGCATCGCCAGGGGGCCTCGCGCTACATCACTCAGCTGAACCTCAATAAAACCATAGAGATGTGTCAGTACGAAGGAGAGTGGCAGCCGGTGGATCTGGTGTTGGATGCGTCGATCCGCAGTGGCGAAGTTTATGCTGCCCGATTTGAGGTGGATTTTGATTCGACCCGGACGGTGAGGCTGGACAGCAACACCTTTGCAGACAGCCGCAGCCGCGGGGAGCTGGTCAACGTGACGGTGAATGACGCTGAGGCGACCACCTACAGCTATGCCCGTACGCCGGAAGGCGAGACGGCCAGCTACTTCTTCAGCAATTACAATGGCGAGCTGTACCACTTCCCCAACCTGCATGACCACAACCTGGCGATCGCCCGAACCAACGATTTTTCCGGTTCAACGGTCGAGGGGGAAGCGGGGTATTGGCGTTTGCGCCGTGCAGAGATTAAGGATGGCGCGGTCAGGCTGGACCTGCCTCAAAATGAGGCGGCGTTTAAGAATGCGGCCGTGAACCTGTTTGAGGGCATGGTTGCGGACCGTCCCTCCAGTTACAACTTCTCCAATTTGGGCCCCGCCTACAACCTGCTCCGGCTGAGCATGTACGCATACGGCGAACCGGCCAGCTGGTCGGTGGAAGCGCCGTTGCAGGGCACGATGCCCGCGCTGGAGCTGCCGGACTACGCGATGCGGGAGTTGGAGCAGCTGGGCGGGCTGCGATTGGATGTGATGATTTATGGTTATCACAATGGACTGAGTGCCGATGAGTTCCGCCGCGTGCGACTCGATGGTAATCAGCCCTACAGCTTCTGGGACAACTACGAGTACCAGTCGCTGGAAGTGTTCATATACTGAGTGCCCAGTCGATGAAACGCCCCGCTTAAGCGGGGCGTTTTTCGGTTCGGGCCTGGTAGCACTGCCACAGACGTTTCAGCAGCAACAGCGCGGCACCACCCACCGCCAGATAACAGGAGATCAAAGCGACCGGGGGCGGCAGGAAGGTGAGAATCACCACGAAGAATCCGACACCAACCGGCCACATCCACCAGTAACCCGAAGCCAGGCAGGCCAACAACAGGTAGGGGGCCACCAGCGCCATCAGGCCGGTAAAACCGTACAACACCGCCAGGGTCAGAGTGGACATGGTCGCTTCCTATAAACTGGATAATGAAATGCAAGTTTAAGGCGGCGAGTCTGATGGGGCCGTGAGGTGGATCAAAAAAGCCGGCATGCGCCGGCTTTTTCAGTTTGATGAGTGGCTTAGAACAGCAAGCGTTGGTTCTGCCAGATAAACAAACCGATCAGAAGCAACGGCAGCAGGGCCAGAAACAGGGCCGCGACCGACTGCCCTTGGGGGCTGTCTTTCAGGGATTTCAGGCTGAACACCACACTCAGCAGACAGCTGGCGACGCCGCCCAGAGCCACCAGCGCGGCAGAGATGGCGCTGATCATGCCGACCTTGCCACCCATGATTTCGGCGGCCTCTTTGCCACCATCGGCAAAGGCATAAGGGCCGAAGGCGAGGAAAAAGGCCACCACAAAAAGGGCGTAGCCCAGCCCGGCCAGTTTCAGTTCTCGACGCAGTTCGTTCACGTATTGCTCCTTTGGACTGTACAGAACCATTGTACAAAAACGGCTGCCTCTGTGGGCAGCCGTGATCAAAAAAGGTTCCGGACTCAGTGACTTTGACGGCCACGCCAGAGGATGGCGCCGATGGCGAATGCGGTCAGCAACATGCAGTACCAGCCCTGAGCCACCACCGCGATGGGGGACAGGGAGAAGGTCGCGGCCAGCAACAGTGCTTGGGCGCCGTAGGGGATCAGGCCCTGAATGATGCAGGCAAAGATGTCCAGGGTTGCCGCTGCGCGGCGGGGGGCCACCTGGTTTTGCTCCGCCAGAGAGCGGGCCACCGGACCGGCCACAATGATGGAGACGGTGTTGTTGGCCACACAGGCATTGGTGCTGGCCACCAGTGCGCCCATGCCGAGCTCGGCGGCAGCAGAGTTGCCGCGGCGGCTCAGGCGGGCGATCAGGGCAGCGACTTTGTCGGTTAGCCAGGCCAGGCCACCTTGTGCGCTCATCAGTGCAGCCAGACCGCCCACCAGCATGGAGAGGATAAAGATCTCCTGCATCTTGGCGAAGCCGCCCATCAGGTCTTTGCCCAGGGTCATCAGGCTGTAGTCGGCGGTGACGAATGCGGTCAGCGCGGCCAGCACGATGCCCAGAGAGAGCACCACAAACACGTTGATGCCGATCACTGCCAGCACCAGGATGGCCAGGTACGGCAACACCTTAAACAGCTCAAACTCCTGCGGAGCGATCTGGGCCTGACCGCTGCCGGCAATGGCAAACAGCAGCACGGCAATCAGCGCTGCCGGGGCGGCAATGCGGATGTTTTCGCGGAATTTGTCTTTCATCTCCGCGCCCTGAGTGCGGGTGGCGGCGATGGTGGTGTCAGAGATGATGGAAAGGTTGTCACCGAACATGGCACCGGACAGCACCACACCGGCCATCAGCGCCGGGTCGATGCCGGTTTGTTGGGCGATGCCCAGCGCCACCGGTGCGACGGCGGCAATGGTGCCCATGGAGGTGCCCATGGCGGTGGAGATAAAGGCGCTGATCAGGAACAGGCCCGGCAGCAGCAGAGATGCGGGGATCAGGGTCAGGCCCAGCGCCACGGTGGCATCAACGCCGCCAGTGGCGGACACCACAGCGGCGAAACCGCCGGCCAGCAGGTAGATCAGGCACATGGCGATGATGTTGCTGTCGCCAATCCCTTTGATAAAGGTGTTGATGCCGCTCTCCAGCGGCTGCTGGAACTTCAGCGCACCCAGAGTCAGGGCCAGCACAATGGCGGGCAGGATGGCGATCACCGGAGAGAGCTCGTAAAAC
The DNA here is from genome assembly GCF_019801015.1 of Marinobacter nauticus. Classification (GTDB taxonomy): domain Bacteria; phylum Pseudomonadota; class Gammaproteobacteria; order Enterobacterales; family Shewanellaceae; genus Ferrimonas. The sequence goes on along the minus strand of NZ_JAHVJZ010000006.1, from coordinate 19,053 downwards.
GCGAACTCCACGCCCTGGAAGGTCAGGTAAGTGCCGGTACCGACAAACAGCACCAGAAACAGGACCAGGGGCAGCAGCGCCAGCGGCGTGGCGGCGGGGGTGTCGATTGCGGCGTTGGCCGCGCAGGCCTGGGTTTGGCTCATGGAAACTCTCCAACCGGCCGCGTTTTGGATGGCGGCACGTTACTACATTGGCGGCGACTGTAGTGGAATTCCAGAAGTCCGTCAATATAGACGTCTAAACGTCTTGTCTTTGGGCCGGTCTCCCGCTGCAATTTGTGATCCGCCTCCTGCCCCTGGCGGGGCAGAACGAAACCGGCGGCCGCGCTAAAGCCTGGATGGTCTGGCCTGTGAACCGGGGATTCCAGACCGAAGTGGCGCGAACTTTGAAGCACGACGCCGAGGCCGGTTACAATGGCGCTTTTCGGCTTACCAGGACTGCCCATGCACGTTCATATTCTGGGGATTTGCGGCACCTTTATGGGTGGCCTTGCGCTGCTGGCCCGTGCCCAGGGCCACCGCGTTACCGGCTCCGACGCCAACGTTTACCCGCCGATGAGCACTCAGCTGGAACAGCAGGGCATCGAGCTGATTGAGGGGTACGATCCGGCCCAGCTGAATCCGGAGCCGGATCTGGTGGTGATTGGCAACGCCATGAGTCGTGGCAACCCCTGCGTGGAAGCGGTGCTCGAGCGCGGCATGGCCTACACCTCCGGACCGCAGTTTCTGTGTGAACACGTGCTGCGCGGGCGTTGGGTGCTGGCGGTGTCCGGTACCCACGGCAAAACCACCACCGCGTCGATGCTGGCCTGGCTGCTGGACGACAATCAGCTGGCGCCGGGCTTTCTGATTGGTGGTGTGCCTCAGGAGTTTGGGGTGTCTGCCCGGCTGGGTGAGACCCCCTTCTTTGTGGTGGAAGCGGACGAATACGACAGCGCGTTTTTCGATAAGCGCTCCAAGTTTGTGCACTACCGCCCCCGCACCCTGCTGATCAATAACCTCGAGTTTGACCACGCCGACATCTTTGATTCGCTGGCGGACATTCAGCGCCAGTTCCATCACCTGGTGCGTACCGTGCCTGGCACGGGCCAGATCATCTGGCCGGCCGCAGACAACGCCATCGCACAAGTGATGGCCAAAGGGTGCTGGAGTGAGCAAGCGCTGATTGGCCCCGAAGGCTGGTCGGCTGACAAGCTGAGTGAGGATGGCAGCCGTTTTGAAGTGCTGCTGAACGGCGAGTCACTGGGTGCAGTGGAGTGGAATTTGATGGGCGACCACAACATCCAGAATGCTCTGGGTGCCCTGGCCGCGGCCCGTCATGTTGGGGTGCGACCTGCAGATGGGATTCGCTCCCTTGGCCGTTTTGCCGGGCCGAAGCGTCGTATGGAGTTTCGTGGCGAAGCCGGTGGGGTCGGGCTGTACGACGACTTCGCTCACCATCCCACGGCGATCGCCACCACCCTGGCCGGTTTGCGCGCCCGCCTGGGGGCTGAACGCCGCATTCTGGCGGTGTTGGAGCCACGCTCCAACACCATGAAGCAGGGGGTGCATCAGGCCACGCTGGCGGCCTCCCTGGCCTCGGCCGACCGGGCCTACGTGTTTGAACCTCCCGGACTGGGCTGGGATTTAAGTGGCGCCATGGCGGATGCGCCGGTGCCGACGACGATGGCCAACAGTGTTGACGCGTTGATTGACGCTGTCGTCGCAGACGCCCAACCCGGTGACACCGTACTGGTGATGAGCAACGGTGGATTTGAAGGGATCCACACCCGACTGCTGGATGCCCTTGGAGCGATTTCATGACAAAGCGTGAGCAAGCCATCACTTTGGCCTTTACCGGGGCCTCCGGTGCCCCCTATGGGCTGCGCCTGCTGGACTGTTTGCTACAATCCGGCCTGCAGGTGCACCTGATGATTTCAGCGGCGGCCCGTGTGGTGCTGATGGAGGAGGAGGGGCTCTCCCTTCCCGGAAATCCCAAGGCCTGTGAAGCCCTGCTGAGCGAGCGTTACTGCGCCAAGCCCGGCCAGCTGCGGGTTTACGGCAAAGAGGAGTGGTTCTCCCCGGTGGCTTCCGGCTCCGGTGCCCCGCGGCGGATGGTGATCTGCCCCTGCTCAACCGGCACTCTGGCGGCGGTGGCCACGGGCATGAGTAACAACCTGATTGAGCGTGCTGCGGATGTGGTGTTGAAGGAGCGGGGCCAGTTGATTCTGGTGCCGAGGGAAACCCCTTTCAACGCCATTCACCTGGAACACATGCTTAAGCTGACTCAGCTTGGGGCCACGGTGATGCCAGCGGCTCCCGGCTTCTACCATCAGCCTCAATCCATTGCGGACCTGGTGGACTTTATGGTGGCTCGTATCCTGGACCACCTCCAGATTGAACATCGACTGATGACCCGCTGGGGTTACGGTCCAAACTCTGACTCAAATAACGGCAACCAAGACCATGAGTGAACTGAAGAAGCACAGTCTGAAGGAGATGATCTCCGAGGACCAGATCAACGCCATCCTGGACAAACTGGCTGACCAGATTAACCGCGACTACGCGGACGTGGACAACCTGCTGCTGGTGGGACTGTTGAAAGGCTCAGTGGTCTTTATGACCGATCTGGCGCGACGCCTGAATGGCGACATTCGCTTCGACTTTATGACCGCCTCCTCTTACGGCAACAGCACCGAATCTTCCGGTGAAGTGAAGATCGTGATGGATCTGGCCAACAACATTCACGGCCGTCACGTGATGCTGGTTGAAGACATCATCGACACTGGCCGCACCCTGGCCAAAACCCGCGAACTGCTGATGACCCGTGAGCCGGCCAGCCTGAAAATCTGTACTTTCCTGGATAAGCCTGAGCGTCGTGTTACTGACGTACCGGTGGACTACGTGGGCATTCAGATCCCGGACGAGTTTGTGGTCGGCTACGGCCTCGATTACGCCGAGCGTTACCGTCAGTTGCCTTACATCGCGACCGTGGTACACCACGACGAGTAAGCACTAAAAAAGGCGCCGCAAGGCGCCTTTTTTGTACTGGAACGTTTGACCTTACTCAGCGTCACCGCCGGGCGGGGTCATCGCCGATTCCAGCAGCTCCACCAGCGCGGCGCCCAGATCGCCGTCACGCCAATGGGTGTCATCGCTCGGGTTGGTCGGGATCTGTGGATCAGTCATGGGCTTCCTCTTTCTGACGTGGGGCCGCGTCGGGGTGAGCCGTCAGGGTAGGCAATGGGCCGGTCGTCGCTCCATTGGACTTTGGTCTAATCCCCGGAGGCTTCGCTGTCGGGGTTCTGATAGGCCTCTTCCAGCAATTCCACCAATTGGTGCCCCAGTTGCCCATCGCGCCAGTCGGCGGCGGTGTCTGTCGATTCCTGCTTAGCGTCCACTTCTGCCATGACTCACCTCTTTTGCATCGCGCTCCTGATCGGTGTAACACCCTGTTGGCGGTTGGTCGAGCAGAAAATGTACTGGTCAGGCCTTTGAGGCCCCATTCTCTCTGGGTTATCGCCACCCCCGGCGACGGTTATAACTCAGTCTCATCGTCTCTTTTTCCAGCGGGGGCGAGCGGTTAGAGTAAGTATCCCGCAGTATGAGACGGTCGATGAAGGAGTGCAGGGCATGATGAAGGTGGGTCTGGTTGGATGGCGTGGCATGGTGGGTTCCGTGCTGATGCAGCGGATGGAAGAGGAGGGGGACTTTCAGCACATTGAGGCGAACTTCTTTACCACCTCGCAGGTGGGCGTCACCGGCCCGCAGGGCGACCCGTTGAAAGACGCCTATGACCTGGATGCCCTGGCGGAGCAGACGGTGATTCTGACCTGTCAGGGCGGCGATTACACCAAAGCGGTGTATGCCAACCTGCGCAGCCGTGGCTGGGACGGCTACTGGATCGATGCCGCCTCGGCGCTGCGCATGGATGACGGCGCGGTGATTGTGCTCGACCCGGTTAATCGTGCCGTCATTGACGATGCCCTGGCCCGTGGCCAGCGTACCTTTGTCGGTGGTAACTGCACCGTGTCTTTGCTGTTGATGGCGCTGGGCGGACTGCTGGAGGAGGACCTGATTGAGTGGGTCAGCCCGATGACTTACCAGGCCGCTTCCGGTGCCGGCGCCCGCAATATGAAGGAACTGATCAGCCAGATGGGCACGCTGCATCACAGCGTTGCGGACGCGCTGGAGAACCCGGCCAGTGCCATTCTGGATATCGACCGCACCATCACCGAGACCCTGGCCAGTTACGAGTTTCCCAAAGCGCAGTTTGGCGCACCACTGGCGGGCAGCCTGATCCCCTGGATCGACAGCGCCCTGCCCAGTGGCCAAAGCCGGGAAGAGTGGAAAGCCCAGGTGGAGGCCAATAAGATCCTTGGCCACCCGCAAGGCCATGTGCCGATCGATGGCATCTGTGTGCGGGTGGGCGCGATGCGATGCCACAGCCAGGCATTGACCATCAAGCTGCGTCAGGACCTGCCGCTGGAGGTGATCGAACAGAAGCTGGCGGCACACAACCCCTGGGTGAAGGTTATCCCCAATCAGCGCGATGCCAGTATTGAGGCGCTGTCGCCAGCGAAAGTCACCGGCACGCTGAGCGTGCCAATTGGCCGTTTGCGCAAGCTGAATATGGGGCCGGAATACCTCGCTGCCTTTACGCTGGGGGATCAGTTGCTTTGGGGAGCGGCGGAGCCGTTGAGACGAATGTTACGAATCCTCGTCGATGAGCAGCATTAAGAGGAATCAAAGGGAGCTAAAATAGCTCCCTTTTTTGTGCATTAGCTCCAATTTTGACATTTTGTCCCGCTTCTAAGAGAAAAAATTAGCCCCAGAGCACAGTTGTGTTAAGAAACCGGACGTAGAGTGTGGTCACTGATAACGGCGTTAAGGCAATCCTCATGCATACTGTGTCGGCCATGGAGGCCAGCGGCACGTCCAGCTGGAGCTCTCCCACTCAAACCCGTTTCCGGCAACGGGACCAGGTACTCATTCGTCTGGCGGAGCAACTGATCCGGGATCAGGGGCTGGTGTCCTTCCGCTTTTCCGAGCTGGCGCCCCTGGCGGGATGCAGTGCCGGAACCCTCTATAAGCACTTCTCCAGTAAAGAGGACCTGTTGGTCGCCATCTTTGCTCGTCACGTCGAGCAGATGGTGGAGCGTCAGCCTCATTTTATGACCAGTCAGCTGAGCTTTGCCGAGCGTTGGGTTGCCATGCATCTGTGCGCTGTCGTGGCCGTTAACCGCTCTGCCTGGACGCTGGGCTTCAACACCCTGGGCGGCGCGCCAAAGGTGGTTGAGCGTGCCAGTGAGTACCGGGTTCAGGAACTGAAAATGTACCTGGAGCAGTTCTACACCGCGATTCTGCGTGTGGTGGAAGGGGCGCGCATTCAGGGTGAACTGAACGCCACCGACGAAGAGGTGAAAACCCTTCATGCCATGATGGCCTGTTTCCAGCGTGGTGCTTCCGGCGTGATTCACAATCCGCTGATGAGCAATGCCGTAAAGCAGCTGGATACCCGTGAGATCTTCTCCGCCTTCGCCATTCTGGTGGGCACTCTGGATTGGCAGCGGCCACTGCAGGAAGACTCCTATCAGCGCATCATCGCGGAAGTGGAGCACCAGCTTTCCGCCAGCGAAGAAGACCAGGCGATGGTTGCGGCGTTTTAAGCCGCGCGCCGGCTTCGGGCCAGGCTGTTAGCAAACTCCGGACGGGCGGCCAGCAAGGCCGCCCGTTGTGTTTCTGACGGCGCGCCTTCCGGCAGACGCAGTGCCTGTCGGGTCAGGCCGGAGCGGGCGGTGGCGGCGATCTTCATGGTGGCGACCGGGCCCTCAATGGCGTAATGCTCCACATTGCCCACCTGTTCCAGTACCCCTGAAGACTTGAGCTCTTCAACGGCGGGGTGGTTCAACGGCATCGCCACCATCGATTTGCTCTGCAGGAAGAACTCCCTCAATACGGCGCGCTCAGAGCCGTCCAACACCGTCAGCTTTTCGCTGATCTGAGCTCTACGGCGCTCCCGCTTCTGGCGGGTCAGCAGCTCGCCGAATCCCAGCCGCAATGCCCAGGCCAGCAGGTATGTGGCGCTCCCCACTACGCCCAGGCCCAGCCAGAAACCGTTGCTCTCAACCCAGCCTTTTAGAAACAGTGACTGCAATGTGGAGAGGGGCAACCAAAGCAGAGCCAGGCTGGCCAGCAGGGTCCACATGGCAAGCTGACCCAGAATCGGGCCAACCGGCAGTTGTCGAAGCAGAGCAAGAAATTGGGCCATCGGATCTCCCGAGCGACAGAATGTCGTCACATTCCAAGATGAATTAGGGGATAAGCAAGCATAATGCCATCAGCTCTCTGGGAAAGCGGACGGATTTATACCAGGGGCGATATGGTGAACTTGCCTTCCTGGTTGCGCAGCAGGCTGGGGCCGGTTTCTTTCTGAGATTGTCCCTGGGCCGGGCCAATCTCACATTCCACCCGGGGAAAGAGTTTGGCTCGTACGGTGATTTGAACCCGATCGAAAAACCGCTCAATCTCACCGCTGAGCAGGGTTTGCTGCTCCAGAAACGCCGCATGCTGAGCATCGACACGCTCCCGTCCCAATGTCAGCTGTTGGCGCAGGCTCTGCAACGGGTCAACACCGGATTCCGGCACCGGCGTCAGCTTGCGCTGTGCCAGGCGCAGTTTCATCGCCTGGTCTTCTAACGCCTTCAGTTTCTGGGCCAGACGCTCGTGCTGGGTTTTAAGGTCCTGAATGCTGTCGCCCAATATCAGGCGGGTATGGGTGCCCGCGCGGGCACCCAGGTTCACCGCCTCAACCGGGCCGGAGCAGCGGATCTCGCCGCCCACCAAATCGCCTTTCCGGCCTTGCTCATCCCCCACTTTCAGAGTGCCGCGGCAGTGCACGTGGCTGTGCATCAATTGGCGCTCAACGGAGATGTCGCTGCCACTGTCGAGCAGAGTGTATTGAACAAAGCGGGCCGCGATCTGGCCTTTGGCGATCAGGCTGCAGGTCAGGCTGCCATCGTCACGATGACGGCCCACTACGCCCTGGTTCACCACGATGTCGCCGCCGGCTTCCAGGCGGGCGCCATCTACGAATCCCCCCACGGTGATGTCACCGGTGGCACGGATGCGCATCCCTTCCGCCACTTCGCCCTGAATCATCACCGAGCCTTCGTAATCGATGTGGCCATGTTTAGCGTCGACCAACTTAACGGTCAGCACCTCGTCAACGGCCATGCCGTTGCGGCTTTCTACGGGCTGGCCGGATTGGGTGGCACGCAGCAGGTTGCTGTTCTGGGGGTCGAGCTCGGTGCCTTTGCCGGGCTGCATCGCCAGGTCTTTTCCTGGCTTGGCTTTAAGCGGTTTGCCGGTAACGGTGTAGCCGTCCTGAGCAGGAGTGGAGGGGTGACGACGCATCAGCGGCTGGCCGGGGCGCACCATGATGACGGAGCCCAGATCGCGCATGTCGACTTTGCCACCGTCCTGCTCCTGGGGCCGGAGCATCCGCTCTCGGGCCAGGGGCACCAGTCGCTCCAGACGAGCGTGTTCGCCATGGCGGGGAGAGCGTCCCCGGGCAATCTCTGCGGAGACACTGCTGCCGGGTGCGCCGCGGGCGCCTTCCTGAATCAGTTCGTCGATGGCGGGGCGGAGCAGGCCTTGGCTGACGCCCAGCTCCTGAAGGGCATCAAGCAGCTGAGCAAAACTGGCGGCTTTGCCCCCTTCCGGTGACACCAACTCGGCACGCAGGCTCATCTGATCGGTAGAGAGCGTCAGTCGCCACTGGCCGTTGCGACGTTCGGCAACACGGATGCGGAAGGGGGTGTCCGCATTCTCTCCCTGAGCCCGAGTGAACAGATCTTTTAAGCCCTGCTCAACCTCGTCTTCCAGCAACGCAAAGCTGGCGAAGGCACTGCTGTTCAGCAACTCCCGAAACTGTGCAGTGCTGAGGTTGCCGCTTTTGGCTGGGATCAGGTCGATGCAGACCGCATCTTGCGCCTCATCCAAAATGAGGTTGGAGTTACTGAGCATGGCCTAATTGAGTGAGTTGGTTAAGATTTTTAGCGCCGAGCCAGTATAACGGGAGGATATTTCAGGTAAAGCAAAAAACCCCGGCCTTTTAGGGCCAGGGTTCTCAAATTTGGTGCAGATGGGGAGACTTGAACTCCCACGTCCGTTAGGACACTAGCACCTGAAGCTAGCGCGTCTACCAATTCCGCCACATCTGCAAATGTGGTGCACGAGGGGAGACTTGAACTCCCACGTCCGTTAGGACACTAGCACCTGAAGCTAGCGCGTCTACCAATTCCGCCACTCGTGCAATGTAATCAACGTCGATGGTGCAGATGGGGAGACTTGAACTCCCACGTCCGTTAAGACACTAGCACCTGAAGCTAGCGCGTCTACCAATTCCGCCACATCTGCTCTGCGATGCATCGTCGTTGCTACGGGGGCGCATTATAGGGAGATTTCAGAATCGGTCAATAACGTTTTTCAGATATTTTTGCTGTCTGCGTAGATTTTGAACTTGTTATTCGCTGCCACGGTATTCACCCGACCGAAAGCGTGAGCAAGATCATCGCCGTAGGGCAGATGATGGTTGGCCACGATGATCAATTGGCCGCCGGGCTTCAGGGCTTTGGCGGCATCCCGGATGAATTGGCGCGCAGTATCGAAGGTTTGATCGGCCCCATGATGAAACGGCGGATTGGACACGATCAGATCGAACTGACCTTCAACCTGTGCCAACCCGTTGGAGGGGTACACCTTACCGCTCAGGCCATTTTGCGCCAGGGTCTGCTGACTGGCGGCAAGAGCCATGGCGTTGATGTCCACCATCTCCAGTTCAATTTCCGGATTCCGTCGTGCCAGAAAAGCGCCGATCACGCCATCGCCACAGCCGAAATCCAGCACCCGTCCGACCGGACGCTTCGGCAGGTGGGCCAGCAGCAGCTCGGTGCCCGGATCCAACTCACCGTGACTGAATACGCCGGGCAGCGAGGCCAGCGACAACGGGCCGTCCGGGGTCTCCACCTCGTAGCCAAGCCACCACTGGGACAGGTCGAGTGCGTCGTGCTTCTGCACGCGTCCTTCCAGCAACTGACAGTGGTTGCCAGACGCCAGCTTGGGGCAGTTGCCCAGCCATTGCTGAACCGTTTTCCCGGCACTGCGGATCCCGCCTTTGTTGTCGCCAACCAGATAGACCGGCGCCCCCTCCGGCAGGACCGCACAGGCAACCGCTGCAAGGTAGCGCAGTTGCTCCCGGGCTTTGGGGATACGCAGGATCGCGGCGTTCGCCTCAATGCCCTGGCCATCGAAACCAAAGTGCAACTCCGTATCCCGGTGGCGGGCAGCCAGCCGCTGATGGTTGAGAAAATCAGAGGTCAGGATGCGGATCTGCTTGCCGGCCTCAATCAGAGCCTGGGGCAGGCTATCGCCATCGGCATTGAGCAGAAGCAGTTGTTGCGGAAGGCGGTCCTGGTGTTTGAGTACCAGCTGGCTGGAGTTGGTCAGGGACATAGCGGTTGTGCAAGAAAAACAGGGAGCTCAAGTATACCTCTGCCGATGGGGCTGGAGCGAATCTGAAGCGGATGAGGGAGCTGGTGTGAATCGGTTTGGAATGAATTGGCTTCATTTTTCATTGCGCTAAGCTACTCATTAAACACAACAAGTGCGGAGTCCAGGGATGGGAAAGTTTGCGCTGTTGGCCGCTCTGCTGGGTGGCGTGCTGACAATGGGTTTTACCGTAAAAGCGGCCGAGCCGGGAGAAACCGTGCAGGTGGTTATGAATGGCAGCGTGGATGCCAAAGCCGTCTCTTTAGACCAGTTGCGGGCCATCTTTTCGTTAAAGCAGCTGGTTTGGCCGGACGGCAGCACCGTGACCGTTGTGGTCTTGCCGAGTCAGCACCCGACTCATCATCAATTCTGCCGGGCTTACCTGGGGTTATTGCCGTACCAGCTGGAGCGAACCTGGAAAGCCGCCCGGTTTTCCATGCCCGGTGATCGGCCGGTTACGGTCGCGACGGAGCAGGAGATGCGTGAGGTGCTGGAGTCCACACCGGGGGCGATCGGCTATCTGACCGCTGAGCTGGTTGCGGATTCATTGTTATTGCCCCTGATCATTTAGTTGCACCGTTGGGCGCACTTCCCCCCTGCCTGCTCAAATAAGCGACTATCCTTCAGATTAAGAGACGACAGGGATGGCGTTGAGTCGACCTGTGGCAGGAGCCAGCCTGCTTCAGCACGCGCCATAAATTCGAGGCTTCGACGTGATGGGGAAACCGCCACGTCGGAGCCCTTTTTATCAGCCTTCAGGATTCGGCATCAGCATGACGCACTCGGCCACGGGACGGTTCCTCAGTTTGCGGTGGAAACTCGTTCTCGCCACCATATCGCTCATTCTCCTTATCAGCCTGATCATTGGGATGCTTGGCTTGCGTCGGTTTGACGAGCAGGTCGAGCAGGTGCTGTTTAATCAGTACCACAGCCTGTGGCGGGATTATGAGATTCGGATCGAGTCCACCGAGCAGAGACTGATCAATCTCAGCCAGGAGTTTCACATGATGCTGGGCCAGCGCGGGAGCCTGTCGATGGACCAGGTCCGAGAGCGCAGCACCCAGTACTGGCATGAGTTTGAGCTGTTCTGGGGACTTCGTGGCCTGAGCGTCTATAACGTCGAACTGGAGCCGGTATTGCAACAGGGCCACACCGGCCTGGATAACGACGATTGGTTGCAGCAGATCCTGAGCGGTGGGGAGCCGGGCTCAAGGATACACTGTCAGCTTGAATGCCTGTTCGAAGTGGGCGTTCCGGTGTTGGTGGATGGGGATCTGCACGTCATGGTGCTGGTGACGGATTTGGCCGAAGTTCTGGTGCCGATGAGCGATCACCACCAGGTCCAGCTGGCGCTGTTCAGTGCGGATTCCGGCCCGGGACCATGGGGGCGGAAGTTGCTCAGCGTCACTGACCGGACCGAGACGTTGAAACTGTTAAACGGTCTGGCGTCCGAAGTCAGCCTGTCAGCGCTGGCCGATAAACCTCAGCAGATGGAACTCAATGGTGAGGAGTGGGCGCTGTACGCCTGGTCGGTCGGGAGGCGGGGTGAGCGCCTGCTGCTGATCCGAAATGTCAGTGACCTGACCATGGGAGAGCGGGCGTTTATCGGCGATCTGCTTGGCATCTTCCTGATGGCGGTGATGTTGGCAGCGGGGCTGGGCACCCTGACGCTTTGGCGTCCGATGGGGCGGTTACACCGGCTTGGCCGGGCCCTCCCTTTGCTGGCGCAAAGCCGCTACGACGACCTGCGAAAGCGCCTGAACCACCGGCCGGGCTGGACCACCGATGAGCTGGATCAACTGGAGCTGACCACGCTGGAAGTGGCCAACCAGCTGGAACGGCTGGAAGGCGACGTGGATCGCTACACCAACGAGCTGCAACGGATGGCGATGATGGACGCACTGACCGGGCTTCCGAACCGGGCGATGTTCCATCACGAAATGGCCAAGGCGCTGGCCAGCATCGGCCGTACCGATGAGCAGATCGCCTTGCTGTTCCTGGATCTGGATGAATTTAAGCGGGTTAACGACACCCTGGGGCACGACATCGGTGACGAGCTGCTGAAAACCGTGGCCAACCGGCTGCAGAAAAGCATCCGCACCATGGACACCGTCTGCCGGCTGGGGGGCGACGAGTTCACCATCATCGTGCGCGGGCTGGAGTCGGAAGCGGACATCCATCGCATCATCCACCAGATCTTCACCAGCCTGCAGCAGCCCCTCCAGTTGGGGCGCCACACTCTGATCATCACCACCAGCATCGGGGTGGTGTTCTGCGATAACCCGATGATGCGCCCGGAAGAACTCCTGAAGCGGGCTGACCTGGCGATGTATCAGGCCAAGCAGGCGGGCCGCTCCAACTACCGGGTTTTCAATGAACAGATGCTGGAGAGCGCCAGTCGACGCCTGATGCTGGAGCAGGACATCCGTATCGCCCTGAAAGAGCGGCAGTTGTCGCTGGCACTGCAACCCATTCTGGCGATGGAGGACAGCCGGCTGGTGGGCTTTGAGGCGTTGATTCGCTGGTATCACCCGAGCCGGGGCCTGGTCATGCCTTCGGAATTCATTCAGGAAGTGGATGAGAGTAAAGAGGGGGTGGAGCTGGGCAACTACGTGCTCGAATACGCGATCAATCTGCTGGCACGTTGCAGCCAGCGTCTGGGTAATGACCAGTTCTACATCGCGGTTAACCTCTCCCCCAATCAGTACATGAGCGTGGATCTGGTCAACCATCTGCAATCGTTACTGGAGCGTCATCAGATCCAGCCTTCCCGGCTGGTGCTGGAGCTGACCGAAGAGAGTCTGATTAAGAACCTGGATAGAGCGATGGCGATCATGCATCAGCTCAAGGCGATGGGGGTGCGAATCGCTATTGATGACTTCGGGACCGGATACTCATCACTGAGTTACCTGAAGCAGCTGCCGTTTGATCTGTTGAAGGTGGATCGGGGCTTTGTGGCGGATCTGGACAACTCTGACGTGGATCGGAACATCGTCACCAGCGTGATTGACCTGGCTCACAACCTGAAGCGGGAGGTGGTGGCTGAGGGGGTGGAGAGCCACGATCAGCGGCAATTCCTGAAGCAGATCGGCTGTGATTTCGCCCAGGGCTACCTCTATTCTCCGCCGCTGGATGAGCATCAGGTGGATCGCCTGATGGACATGATCGACACCACCATGCGTTGGCCGGAAGAGGAGCGCGGGGTGCAGCTCCTCGGCCGACAGAACCGTTAATCTTCCAGTTGCAGCAGCTGCCTGACTTCGGAGTCGGACAGGGCGTAGCTGGCGGCGATGCGTTCCAGTTCCTTGGTTCTCAGCGCTTTCCCGGCGACGGTGTCCGGAATCGTTTTCAGATGATCGAAATCCGGTGCGCAGACGCACACCATCCGGGCACCGTTGTCGCCGATGACTGACTGATACCGGACATTGGGGCAAGGCTGGTCGCGCCAGGGGGCTTCAAGACAGGGTCCGGCAATCGCCGGACCCGTCATCAGCATCAGCAGCAATGCGCGCTTCACGCCAGACGCTGCTCAATCGCGTCCATCAGGCGGCCGGCGATGTTGATGTCGAAGGCCGCTTCGATCTCCCGCACACAGGTGGGGCTGGTGACGTTCACTTCGGTCAGGCGGTCGCCAATCACATCCAGACCGACAAAGATCAGGCCGCGCTTTTTCAGCTCCGGCGCGACGGCCTCGGCGATGCGGCGATCGCTGTCAGACAGCGGCTGCGCCACACCCAGGCCACCAGCGGCCAGATTGCCGCGGGTTTCGCTGCCCTGAGGAATGCGGGCCAGACAGTACGGCACCGGCTCACCATCCACCACCAGAATGCGCTTATCGCCGGCTTTGATCTCCGGAATAAACTTCTGAATCATGGCGTAGTTCTGGCCATGGTTGGTCAGCACTTCGATGATCACGCCCAGATTGCCGCCATCTTCCTTAACCCGGAAGATGGAGGCGCCGCCCATGCCATCCAGCGGCTTCAGAATGATGTCGCCGTGCTCGGCGTGGAACGCGCGGATTTTCTCGGCACTGCGGGTCACCAGAGTGGTCGGAGTGTGCTCGGCAAACCAGGCAGTGAACAGCTTTTCATTGCAGTCACGCAGGCTCTGCGGCTTGTTGACCACCAGCACACCTTGCTCCTCGGCGCGCTCCAGCATGTAGGTGGCGTAGATGTATTCCGTGTCGAACGGCGGATCCTTGCGCATCAGAATGACGTCCAGCTCCGCCAGAGGGGCATCCTTGGCTTCGCCCAGTTCATACCACTTCTGAGGGTTCTCTTCGACGCTCAGCGGCTGCATCCGGGCACGGGCTTCGCCCTGGTCCAGGTAGAGGTCCGCCATCTCCATATAGTGCAGGGCGTAGCCCCGCTTCTGGGCTTCCAGCAGGAAGGCGAAACTGGTGTCTTTCTTGATGTTGATGCTCGAGATGGGATCCATCACGATGCCAAGCTTGATCATCCTGGACTCCTTATCCAAGGTCGCCAAAGCGAACCTGCAATGCGGTCATAGCGGTCAGGGCCGCGGTTTCGGTGCGCAGCACCCGGGGCCCCAGAAGAATATCAGTAAAGCCCTGCTCACGGGCGGCAGTGATTTCATCACCGGAAAGGCCGCCTTCGGGGCCAATCAGCAGGCGCAGGTCGGTCACCGGTTCCGGCAGGGTGTTGATGCTGTACTCGGCACGGGGGTGCAGGTTCAGTTTCAGGCCGTCAAAGGGTTCCGCCATCCACTGATCCAGGCGCATCACCGGGCGCACTTCCGGCACCACGTTGCGTCCACACTGTTCGCAGGCGGCGATGGCGATTTTCTGCCATTGCGCCACTTTCTTATCCAGTCGGTCGCCGGTGAGCTTCACGCCGCAGCGCTCAGACCACAGCGGAGTGATGCTGGCGGCACCCAACTCCACCGATTTCTGGATGGTGAACTCCATCTTTTCGCCCCGGGAGATCACCTGGCCCAGATGCAGGGCCAACGGCGACTCCACATTCACCGTCTCTACCGACTGGACCGTCACCAGCACGTTTTTCTTGCCCGCCTCAGTGATGATGGCCGGGTACTGGTGACCGTCACCGTTGAACAGCATCAGGGCCTGGCCAGGCTGCATCCGCAGCACCCGGCCAATGTGATTGGCGCCATCGTCGTCGAGGGCCAGTTGCTGACCGGCAGACAGAGGAGTGGGCTGGTAAATCCGTGGTACACGCATAGAGGGTTCCGGTTCAGGGGTTACACTGCTCAGCGACAAAGCGGTTCGGATGGCCTTGCAGTTTGCTGACATGGCGGTGGCGCTCGCATTCCGCCTTATCCGCCGGGTGCATATTATGCCAAGCCTTCATCAGTTTTTCCTGCTGAGCCGACAGAGGCAGTCGGTATTGCTCTGCCATATATAGATAGGTCCGGGCGATGATGCCACGGGCGGCGACCGGAGGCTGGGCTTTACGGCCCTTAAAGTCCACCACCATCTGGCACTGGCCATACTGAGTGGCCGCACCGTTCCAGTCACTGAAGCGGTAGTTGGAGCGGTCACCATTGACCTCACCCACTGCCGGGTACAGGTTGTGCAGGTCGGCCTCCATCACTTTAAAGCGGGGATCCTTCCGACACTCGGAACGGCCACCTTGCTGCCAGCACTGAAGCTGATGGCCAAATTGCCAGGCGGGCATCACATGCTCCCACTCAATCCGATTGGCTCGCTTGTCCTGTTTGCGTACCTGGTATCCACACCCGGCCAGATCCGGCAGCAGCTTCTTCCCCGTTGCCGAGAAGTCGCAGCCGCAATAGAGGGTCTGGGGGGCCAGCGGGCCGGTGTAGAGCTTAAACAGTTCGCGTTTGGCCTGGGAGAAGCTTTGCGGCGCGGCCAGCACCGGACTGGCAAACAGCGCCAGTAAAAACAGAACTCGAATCATGCAATCGTCTTAGCTGGGTGGTGATAGGGCGATAATGGGAAACAGGCGACCGTTATTCGCTGAGTTGAAGCGCGGCACCGCAGGCGCGGCAAAGATAGCGGGTTTGCTGACGCTGGACTTTGTTGTGACGACGCACTGTCAGTTGGTGATCCCGGCACTGGCAGCGATAAGCAAAGGTTTTGGGTGCCACACTGGCCACATCAAACCGGTGGCGGGTGCGGGGCTCCAGGCCAAACACCTGGCGCATCATGGCCTGCCACTGCGGCCCGTGCGGGGCGACTTTGCCGTAGCAGTGCCAGACCAGCAGATGGGCCACTTCGTGCGGCACCACTTCGGTCAGGAAGGCGTCAGGGTTTTCCGCCAGTAATACCGGATTAAAGCGCAGCCGGTTTTCCTGCAGATGAGCCGCACCGGCGCTCTGGCCCCGCATACGCAGACTGACTGCCGGCCTGGGAAAGTGGCGGTTCAGCGTTTTTTCCGCCTGACGGTAGCACGCTTCGATTCGCTCCAGCAGTGCGGAGTGAAGCGGGTCTTGAGAGGCGAGAGATGGGGACATCGGGGGCTCCGGTCAGCGAGATGCGGCTCACTATACCAGCCCCCATAGTGCTGTCTATCGGCTTATAAGCCCTGTGCTGCCTGATTCAGCATGGCACGAACCTGGGCCAGAATGGCCTCGGTGGTTTTGGCGTCATGACCGGTGATTTTGGGCGTATGAATGTGGCCAACGGGGACCCGGCTGCCAAGCAGTTGTTTCAGCAAAATACTGCGGTAGCTGATCTCGTTGGAGAGGTAGCCGCCGCCGGAGCCTTCAACCGAAACCTGATTATCCAACTGGCTCAATCGCTGCGGCGTCAGCGGCCCTTTCAGGGTCGCGACCTTATGGTTGTCGACGATATCGAAGGCACCAGGGGCTTGCTGCATGGCGCGCACCGGCAGGCTGAATTCGACAAATTCCGGGCCGTTGAGCGGGGCGCCATTCAGATGCGGGGGCAGGGGACGTTGCTTATCCGCGCCGGTCAGCACATTGCGGTTGTCGGGTGCGGTGGCGCTGCGGTTGCGTCCGGGGAAGCGCTCCAGATCGAACTGCTCCCGGCCCATGGAAACGGTCACCACCATGCTGACCCGGTTGTCGCGCAGATAGGGGGTCAGCAGCGCTTCGATCATGCCGTTGTCGAAATCTTCAAAGCGCACCGGAATCATGGCCGCTTCAACCTGCACCTTGCGGCCTGCGACCTGCCAGCGCTCGCCGTCCAGAGCCAGGGCGACCACGCCAGAGGGGTTGGATTGGGTGATGTCCCGGTCCAGCAGGAAGGGGTCAAATCCGGTCAGCAGGATGCGAACCTGGGCATCGTCATCGAAATCGATGTCGCTCATACCCCGGGAAGCGTTCTCCAGCGTACTGAGCAGGATGTTGCGTTGCCAGTCGGCGATGCGGAACGCCGGATCCTGCTGCTTGAGCGCCTGACGGGCGGCCAGCCGGGCCCAATAGAGGCTGCGGTCATCCAGGTGGCCGTCACGCACATCCGCCACGGCGGCACGCCACAGTGCCTTGCCGTCCTCGGCCACCTTTTTGGTGACGGTCAGTTCATTGCCATCCGCACGATAACGGGCAACCAGTGTGTTCACCGGCGCTTGATAACGCTGAGTGACTGGGGCGCCGAGGGCGTCATGGGCGTTGTCGAGTCGTTGCTCCTCAATGTCCAGTGGGGCGGCAACGGCGGAGGCGCTGAGCAGAGCGACAGCGAGGGCGTTTGTGGGCTTCATGGCAATCCTTGTCCTGGCTCCAAAGAGTGGTTTGAGGTTACTCCATGGAGCGTCAGGACGGAAGGTGCCAGGCCGGTTACTGACCGGTTAATTGATTGAGATAGTGCAGAATGGCCTTGATGGCGTGATGCTTTTGCGGGGCTTCGCCGGGGGCCAGTTCCAGAGGTTGCTTCACGTGCATGCCGGTTTCGTCTTCGGCGATGTGCAGCCAATCCGGGTGCCAGTAAAAGGAGTGGCCATCTTTGGTCATCCAGTTATGGACGCCGCAGTTTTCGCCCCGATAGTTGATGTCGTGGGCCTGGTAGAGATCGCTCATGCTCCCTCCTGTGGGGGTATCGACCGGTGGTCGATAGTTCAGTGTAGTCACCGCATAAGCAACGCCGATGACTGGTTGCCGTTTGGCTATTTCCCGTGAAGGGGATGCCACTGCTATTTTGTAGACCTCTCAAGTTGTTATGAGTTTCCTTCCGATGATCGAACCGGGTACCACCGAGTATCGCGCTGCCACCTGGGCGCTGGCGCTGGGGTCCGTTCTGGTGTTTGCCAACCTTTACTTCTTTCAGCCTTTGCTGCCCCTGCTGGCGCTGGACTTTGGCCTGCCGGCGACGGCGGTGAACGGCGTCCACGCGGCCACGACGTTAGGGCTGGCCCTGGCCCTGCTGCCCTGGGCGATGCTGTCGGAGCGTTGGGGCCGTCGTCCGGTTCTGCTGTTGAGTCTGCTGTTGCTGCCCATGGTTGGGCTGGCGCAACTTGGCGTGGCTGCACTCTGGCCGCTGATTCTGCTGCGATTGCTGATGGGGATTGCCCTGGCCGGATTTGTGGCCGTGGCGGTGGCGTACATGGCCGAGGAGTTTTCGCCGCGGGCGCTGACGCTGGCGGTGGGGGCCTTTGTGGCGGCCAACTCGCTGGGCGGCATTCTGGGGAGGATTTATGGCGGTCTGGTGGGGGATTGGCTGGGCTGGCAAAGTGCGGCGCTGATGCTGGCGCTGATGACCGCCTGTGGAGGCCTGTGGGTGCGGCAGACGTTGCCCCAGGCCCGGGCTTTTGTGCCGACGGAGGCGCGACTGGGGGGCCAGCTGCGCACGGCTCTTGGCCACATTGGCAACGCCCGATTGTGGCTGGCGATGGCGATTGGCGGCCTCAACTTTGCGCTGTTTGTGAATCAGTTTACGGTGATGGGATTCCGGCTGGTGGCGCCGCCGCACCAGTTGCCCGTGGCGGTGGCGTCACTGATTTTTCTCTGTTACCTCAGCGGTACCCTGACCTCAAGGCTGAGCGGACAGTGGAGTCTGCGCTATGGGCCGTTATCGGGGATGATGCTGGGTACCCTTATCGCCATGCTCGGTGTGTGGGTGGCCCGCAGTGAGACGCTGTGGGCTATGGTGCTTGGGCTGTTACTGATCAGCGGCGGGGCCTTTCTGGTGCACGCCCTGGCGTACGCCTGGGTCAGCCAGCACGCGCAGACCGCGAAAGCCAGCGCCACGGCACTCTATCTGGTGCATTACTACCTTGGAGCCAGCCTGGGCGGCTTTTGGCTGCTGTACTGCTATGAGCAAAAGGGTTGGGATGGGGTGATGGCGGGCAGTGCGCTGCTGTATGCCCTGATGCTGGCGGCGTTGGTCGGATTGCGGCGTCGACAAAGCGTGGCGATGGTCGGGGCCACCTGATTGACGCGATACGGTCACAAGTAAAAAACCACCTGCATAGCAGGTGGCTTTGACTCGGCCCCCTTTAAGGGGGCTGCTTAGTTCTCGGGGTTGCCAAAGGCATGAACGGATAGTGCTCCACTCACCTCCTTTGCCGGGACGGCCCGGCGGCCGCCAGAAGGGCTTCGCCCCTCTGGACTCCCCTTTGCCTCC
>NZ_JAHVJZ010000005.1 GCF_019801015.1 Marinobacter nauticus | reverse complement strand
TAAAGGGCCGTCGAAGACTACGACGTTGATAGGCAGGGTGTGTAAGCGTTGTGAGGCGTTGAGCTAACCTGTACTAATGACCCGTGAGGCTTAACCATACAACACCCAAGTGGTTTTGTGAGTCGGATATCCGACCTTGTAAGAAGTGCTTACAAGAGAAATTCAGCTTTTCCGAATTGTACGATTTTTGCCTGGTGGCAATAGCGTCGTGGAACCACCTGATCCCATGCCGAACTCAGAAGTGAAACGCGACCGCGCCGATGGTAGTGTGGGAGTTCCCATGCGAGAGTAGGTCACCGCCAGGCACCCATTCAGACAGAGCCCAGCTAATTGCTGGGTTTTGTTGTATCAGGGCCCGGAAACGGCCACCTGAACCTTGCTGATATAGCTCAGTTGGTAGAGTGCACCCTTGGTAAGGGTGAGGTCCCCAGTTCGAATCTGGGTATCAGCACCATTATTCAGAACCCAGCCTGACGGCTGGGTTTTGTCGTTTCTGCCCTCTGCCACTGTCTCCGCCCTCGTCCTCGCCGAATCTCTTCCTGTCTGGCTGAATGAATTAGGTTTTTTACTCTATAGAATTTAGGGAACACCTGTTAACTCAGTTATTTCAGTACCGAAATTGTCGTTAAACAGCGCTGAAATGGTGCTGAACAGGTGCCGAAAAACTGTGCGACTGCACGCAAAAGTGTTCGAATTTACTGCTCCCCCGGGAACAAAATGGGTACTATGCGAAGCCAAAGAGAGTACATGTGTACGCTAAATAACAGTAACGATGGGGAGAGTGTGGTGAAACCGTCATTAGAGCAATTGCATCTGGTACCGGTCCTGCGACAGCGGATCGCGCAGCTGGGCGACGCCCCGGCCTTGCGTCATCAGGTCGAGGGTCAATGGCAGGACATCTCCTGGAAACGCTTCGGTGAGCAACTCGACGCCCTGAGCCGGGCTCTGCTGGCCCTTGGGGTCGAGGTTCAGGATAAGGTGGCGATCTTTGCCAACAACTCGGCTGAGTGGGCCATCGCCGACGTAGCCAGCATGCAGTGTCGTGCTGTGATTGCGCCGATCTACCCCACCAACACCGATGAACAGGCTGCCTACATCATTAATGATGCGGGCGCTAAGGTGCTGTTTGTCGCCGGTGAGGAGCAATACACCAAAGCTCTGGCGCTGATCCCGCACTGCCCCACCCTGCAACACGTTGTCCTGATGGAAGATGCGCTGAAGGCAGTCGAGTGCGATATCACCCTTCACCATCTGTCAGCCTTGATCGAAGCCGGTCATGCGGATTATCAGACGGCTCTGGATCAGCGCATCGAAGGCCATCGCCTGGATGACCTTTTGACCCTGATCTACACCTCCGGCACCACCGGGGAGCCCAAGGGTGTGATGCTGGACTATAAGAACTTTGCCAGCACGGTGCGTCAGCACGCTCAGTTCCTGCCGTTTGGCGAGGGCGATGTGTCTCTGGCTTTCCTGCCTCTGTCCCATGTGTTTGAGCGTGGCTGGAGCCTCTACGTACTGACTCAGGGTGGCACCAACGCCTACCTGGACGATCCGATGACCGTACAGGACGCACTTGGTGAGGTCCGCCCTCACGTGATGTGTGCGGTACCGCGCCTGTACGAGAAGATCTTCTCTGCTGTGATGGAGAAACTGGAGCAGGCTCCGGCCCACAAGCGCGCTCTGTTTATGTGGGCGCTGAAGCAGGGCCTGAAGAATTTTGAAGCGGAACAGGGTGGCCCTGCCCTGAGTGCCATCGGTCGTGCCAAGCTGGCACTGGCTGACAAACTGGTGCTGTCCAAGGTGCGCGAAAAGCTGGGTGGGCGCATTCGCTTTATGCCCGCCGGCGGTGCCGCCCTGGATCCGAAAGTGAACGAGTTCTTCCAGGCTGTTGGCCTTCGTGTTCTGTGTGGCTTCGGTATGACTGAAACCACCGCCTCGGTGACCGCCAACCGCATGGGGGGTATCGGCATCGGTACCAATGGCACCCCGCTGCCGGAAGTGCAGGTGAAGATCGGCGCCAACGACGAGATTCTGGTGAAGGGTGACACCGTGATGCGGGGTTACTACAACCGTCCTGAGGACACCGCAGAAGCGTTCGACCAGGATGGCTGGTTGAAGACCGGAGACTGCGGTTACCTGGATGCGGAAGGCCGACTGCTGATCACCGACCGAATCAAAGAGCTGATGAAAACCTCCAACGGCAAGTACATTGCGCCTCAGCGGGTGGAAGGGATGGTTTCCCGAGACCCGCTGGTGGAACAGGTCGCCATCATTGCTGATGCCCGTAACTATGTGTCTGCGCTGATTGTGCCGGCGTTTGAGGCCCTGGAACAGTGGGCCCGTGATGTCGGCATTCAGTACAAAGACAAGCTGGAGCTGGTGAACCACGCCACCGTGAAAGCGCACTTTGAAGAGCGCCTGAAAGCGGTACAGGCTGAGCTGGCCCGTTTCGAGCAGGTGAAGCAGTTTACGTTGCTGCCCCGCGAGTTCTGTATGAAGCGCGGAGAGTTGACCCCAACCATGAAGCTGCGCCGCAAGGTGATCAATCAACGCTTTGCCAAAGAGATTGAGCTGATGTACCGCAAGGTGACCCGCGCCAAGGCGTAAGGTGACGCATCAAAAGGCCCCCGCTGGGGGCCTTTTTTGTTATAAGGGAACATTCGTAATGGCAGGAGGCCAGATGTTTACCACTCAATTTGATCCCCGGTTTATGGAAACCGATGCATTGGGGCACATCAATAACACCGTAATTCCGGTGTGGTTTGAAGAGGGTCGGACCCCCATCTTTGAGCTGTTTGTACCGGGTCTGGATCTGCGCCGCTGGAACCTGATCCTGGCCAGCGTACAGGTCGATTTTCTGGCGCAGACCTATTACGGCAAAACCGTCACGGTCGAGACCCGCATCACCCGTCTGGGTGGCAGCTCATTCGATGTGACTCAGCAGGTGGTTCAGGAGGGCAAAGTGACGGCGAAAGGGAAAGCGGTGATGGTTCATTTCGACTACCAGAGCAATCGCTCCGCGCCGATCCCGGATGCGGTACGCCGCGCGCTGGAGCAGCACCTCAGCGCCGAGTAGTGCGGTTCTGCCACCAGCGCCAGGCTGGGAAGGCCAGTATCCCGAGCACAGGGGGATAAAGCAGGTTGCCGAGCAGGGTGTAGCCCGCAATGGTGACAATCTGCCCTACCGCCAGCTCCAACTCAAGGTGAAGCATGACGACGGTGATGATCGCCAACGGCGGCGCGGTGACGACACCGGCCACAATAAAGAGGCTCAGATAGTCCCTGAAGGTCATGGTTCGCTCCCTGCGAAACAAAAAACGCCGGACACTGCCCGGCGTTTTTTCATTACAGCTTCAGCTGGCTGAAGTCGTCCACCACATTGTGGTCGCCCTGGCGCACGGTGTTGCTGCGCACCACCTGGCAGGTTTTCAGGCCCGCTTCCCGGGCGGCATTCAACTCTTCCACATCGTCAGAGATAAACAGCACATGCTTGGGCCACAGGCTGACCACATTGAGGATGTTTTTATAGGCCTGAACGGTTTTCTTCTGGCCCAGGTTGGTGTCGAAGTGTCCGTAAAACAGGGCGCTCAGATCACCCTGATCGCTGTGCTTGAACAGCAGGTCCTGAGCATCCGCGGAGCTGGATGAGTAGCTGTACAGGCGTTTACCCTGCCCTTTCCACTCCTTCAGCGCTTCGGCGGCGTCAGCGTAGACATGGCCCTGGAAGTCGCCTTTCAGGTAACCCTGCTTCCAGATCAGACCTTGCAGGGTCTTCAGTGCTGTGATCTTTTTGTCCTGGGCGATCCACTCGCTGATCAGCGTGGTCAGCTGAGCCAGGTCGGCCTCAGGCTGATTGGCGTACTGGCGCAGATCAGACAGCAGGTTACTGACCGCAAAATCGTTCTGGTGCTTGTCCAGAAAGTCCGGAAGAGCGTCGGCGGAGTAGGAGAAGAGTGTGTCCTTGATAAATTGGAAATCGGTCGTGGTGCCGGCGGTATCCACGATGATGGCTTGAACTCCCATACGTCCTCTTCAAGTCGTTTTTATTCCGGTTGATAGTAGCCCCCGGCCCGCACTGATGCCAGAAAAACCGGGGGCGATTAGGACTCGTTATCTCAGCGTCACCATCTGGCCGTGTTTCATCACTTCCCGACAGGGGTTGCAGCCATACTGCCAGGCCAGCTCCGCCGGTTCCTCAATGTCCCACAGTACCAGATCCGCTTCCATCCCCACCTTGATCTGCCCCAAACGCTCCTGCAGACCCAATGCCTGTGCCGCGTGACGGGTCACGCCGGTCAGGGCTTCCTCCGGAGTGAGGCCAAACAGCGTACAGCCCATATTGAGCATCAACAGGGTTGAGCACAGGGGCGAACTGCCCGGGTTGAAATCCGATGCCAGTGCCATGGGTACCTTATGCTGGCGCAGCAGGTCGATTGGCGGCTTGCGGGTCTCTTTCAGGATAAAAAAGGCACCGGGCAGCAACACGGCGACGGTTCCGGATTCGGCGATCGCTTTGACCCCAGCTTCGTCGAGACACTCAATATGATCCACCGACAGGGCCTGATAGCGGGCCGCCAGGGCAGACCCCCCCATATTGGAGAGCTGCTCAGCGTGCAGTTTTACCGGCAGATTGTGGGCCTTGGCCGCCTGGAATACGGCTTCAGTCTGCGCCAGGTTGAACGCGATGTTCTCGCAGAACACGTCCACCGCATCGGCCAGTCCATCATTGGCCACAGCCGGCAGTTGAGTGTCGATCACCTGCCTGATGTAGCCATCGGCATCCCCTTTGTACTCTTCCGGTAAGGCGTGAGCCCCCAGGAAGGTGGTGACCACTTCTACCGGATGCATAGAGCCCAGGTGGCGGGCGACTTCAAGCAGGCGGCGCTCGGTGGTCAGGTCCAGCCCGTAGCCGGATTTGATCTCTACGGTGGTGACCCCTTCCCGCAACAGGCTGTTAAGGCGCTTTCGGCCTCCCTGGAACAGGGTTTCCTCATCAGCGGCACGGGTGGCGCGTACCGTAGAGAGAATGCCACCACCGGCCCGGGCAATCTCTTCATATGAGGCACCATTCAGGCGTTGCTCAAACTCACTGGCGCGGGTGCCGCCAAACAGCAGATGGGTGTGACAGTCGATCAGTCCGGGGGTCAGCCAGCCACCGTGGCCGCGATAAACCGGCAGGGAGAAAGGGTCAAACTCCGGCAATTCACAGCGGGGGCCGACCCAGGCAATTTTTCCATCCTTGATCGCCACGGCACCGTCCCGGATGGCGCCATAAGCCCCTTCCTGAGCCGGGTCCAGGGTCGCCAGGTTGACCTCAATCCACAGTTGATCCCAATCCATACCGTCTCTCTCCACTGAGCATATCGTTATGGCATTGTGGCGGTATATTCTTGTATATACAACCTCAGTGTGACATGGTGATAACGACATTGGACGGAGACAGGGGCCAGGGTGATCCCGAAATTTGAAGCCATCAAGCAGGCGATCAGTGAAGAGATTGAGCAGGGGCGCTGGCTGGAGCACGAACAGGTGCCGTCAGAAAACGCTCTGGCGGAACGCTTTTCCTGCAGCCGGATGACCGCTCGTCGGGCGCTGACCGAACTGGTGGAACAGGGCGTACTGGTGCGCAGCCAGGGGCTGGGCACCTTTGTTGCGCCCTTTAAATCCCAGGGCGCCATGATGGCGATCCGCAATATCGCGGAAGAGATTGGCGAGCGTGGCCACCAGCACAGTGCCCAACTGTTGCTGCTTAAGCCGGTAGCGGCCGAAACCGAAGTGGCGATTGCGCTGGGCGTGCCCGCCGGTGGCACCATCTATCGCTCCTGCCTGCTCCACCTGGAGAACGGCCAACCGGTCCAATTGGAAGACCGCTACGTCAATCCAGCCTTGGTGCCTGACTATCTGGATCAGCCCTTCACCAGCCAGACACCACACGAATACCTCTCTCAGGTGGCACCGCTGACTCAGGCGCACCATCTGATTGAAGCCGTTGCCCCCAATGACGTACAGCAACGGCTGCTGGCCCTGGAAGGGCCGGAGCCCTGTTTACAAATCTGCCGCCGCACCTGGTCCTCCCAGGGCGTGGTGAGTTACGCCAGGTTGCTGCACCCGGGAAGCCGTTTCCGGCTCGGTGGCCACCTGATGGTTGAATCGACATCACGATAAGGAAGTAACGATGAGTAAGGACCTGCGCCATGACCCGAGCCGGGTGATTCGTGCCCCCCGCGGCACCGAGCTGTCCGCCAAAAGCTGGATGACTGAAGCCCCGCTGCGCATGTTGATGAACAACCTGGATCCGGAAGTGGCGGAACGCCCTGAAGATCTGGTGGTGTACGGTGGCATTGGCCGCGCAGCCCGGGACTGGCCCTGCTTCGACAAGATCGTCGAAACCCTGCAGCGTCTGGAAGAGGACGAAACTCTGCTGGTGCAGTCCGGCAAGCCTGTTGGGGTATTCAAAACCCACGCTGACGCGCCTCGTGTGCTGATCGCCAACTCCAACCTGGTGCCGCATTGGGCCAACTGGGATCACTTTAACGAGCTGGATAAGCTGGGTCTGGCGATGTATGGCCAGATGACCGCCGGTTCCTGGATCTACATCGGCAGCCAGGGCATCGTTCAGGGCACCTACGAAACCTTCGTGGCGGTGGCCAAGCAGCACTTTGACGGTGTGGCCAAAGGTCGCTGGATCCTCACCGGTGGTCTCGGTGGTATGGGCGGTGCTCAGCCTCTGGCCGGGACCATGGCCGGCTTTGCCTGTCTGGCCGTCGAGTGTGATGAAACCCGCATCGATTTCCGTCTGCGTACCGGTTACGTGGATAAGAAAGCCACCTCTCTTGATGAGGCTCTGGCGATGATCAACGACGCGGTGGAAAACGGCCAGGCGGTCTCCGTCGGCTTGCTGGGCAATGCGGCCGACGTGTTTGCTGAGCTGGTGGCGCGTGGCATCACCCCGGATGTGGTGACCGACCAGACGTCCGCCCACGATCCCCTTAATGGCTACCTGCCCCAGGGCTGGACTCTGGACGAGGCCAAGGCCAGGCGCGAATCCGATCCCAAAGCCGTAGTGGCCGCCGCCAAGGCCTCTATGGCGGTTCAGGTGCAGGCGATGCTGACCCTGCAGGAGCGCGGTGCCGCCACGCTGGATTACGGCAACAACATCCGCCAGATGGCGTTTGAAGAGGGCGTACAAAACGCCTTTGATTTCCCCGGCTTTGTGCCCGCCTACATCCGCCCGTTGTTCTGCGAAGGGGTGGGGCCGTTCCGCTGGGTGGCGCTGTCCGGTGACCCGGAAGACATCTATAAGACCGATCAGAAGGTGAAGGAGCTGATCCCGGATGACCCGCATCTCCACAACTGGCTGGATATGGCACGTGAGCGCATTCAGTTCCAGGGGCTGCCAGCCCGGATCTGCTGGGTGGGCCTGAAAGACCGCGCCCGCCTTGGCCGAGCGTTTAATGAGATGGTGAAGAACGGCGAGCTGAAAGGCCCGGTCGTGATCGGCCGTGACCACCTGGATTCCGGCTCTGTGGCCTCGCCCAACCGTGAAACCGAGAGCATGAAAGATGGTTCCGACGCGGTCTCTGACTGGCCCCTGCTGAACGCCCTGCTGAACACCGCCGGCGGTGCCACCTGGGTCAGCCTGCACCATGGTGGTGGCGTGGGCATGGGCTTCTCCCAGCACTCCGGTGTGGTGATCTGCTGTGACGGCAGCGAAGCCGCCGATAAGCGCATCAGCCGCGTACTCTGGAATGACCCCGCCACCGGCGTGATGCGCCATGCGGATGCGGGCTACGACATCGCCAAAGAGTGCGCTCGTGAGCAGGGTCTGGACCTGCCGATGCTGGAGGGCAAGTGATGCTGAATCTGACTTTGGTACCGGGCCAGCTGACGCTGTCCCAACTGCGAGCGGTCAGCCGTGAAGGGGTAAAACTGACTCTGGCTGAAACGGCCTATCCGGCCATCGATGCCAGTGCTGCTGCCGTGGCTCAGGTGATTGAGCGTGACCAGGTGGTTTACGGCATCAACACCGGCTTTGGCCTGCTGGCCAACACCCGCATCGCCAAAGAGGACCTGGAGCTGCTGCAGCGCTCCATTGTGCTCTCTCATGCGGCGGGCACCGGCGAGCCGATGAGTGACGCTACGGTGCGGCTGATGATGGTGCTGAAAATCAACTCTCTGGCCCGCGGCTTCTCCGGCATTCGCCGGCAGGTGATCGATGCGCTGATTGCTCTGGTCAACGCCGGCGTGTACCCCATCGTGCCGGAAAAGGGCTCGGTGGGTGCGTCCGGTGATCTGGCACCGTTGTCCCATATGGTGCTGCCGCTGCTGGGCGAAGGGGACGTGCATTACCACGGCCAGGTGATCAGCGCCAAAGATGGCCTGATCAAAGCGGGCCTCAAGCCGATGACTCTGGCGGCCAAAGAGGGTCTGGCACTGCTTAACGGCACCCAGGCCTCTACCGCCCTGGCGCTGGAAGGGCTGTTCCATGCGGAAGACCTGTGGGCCGCCGGCTCCGTGGTCGGTGCCGTCAGTGTTGAAGCGGCGCTGGGCAGCCGTCGTCCGTTCGATCCCCGGGTGCACGAAGTGCGTGGCCAGAAAGGCCAGATTGACGCGGCCGCCACGTTCCGCCACCTGCTGGGTGAACAGTCGGAGCTGGGTGACAGCCACGCCAACTGCGAAAAGGTGCAGGACCCCTACTCCCTGCGCTGTCAGCCTCAGGTGATGGGCGCCTGTCTGACCCAGATCCGTCAGGCCGCGGAAGTGTTGCTGGTGGAAGCCAATGGCGTGACCGATAACCCGCTGGTGTTCCCCACTGACGACGGCGCCGACTTCATCTCCGGCGGCAACTTCCACGCCGAGCCGGTCGCCATGGCGGCGGACAATCTGGCGTTGGCAATCAGTGAGATTGGCGCATTGGCAGAGCGACGCATAGCCCTGCTGATCGACCGTCACCTGTCCGGTCTGCCCGCCTTCCTGGTGGACAACGGCGGCGTGAATTCCGGCTTTATGATCGCCCAGGTCACCGCTGCGGCACTGGCCAGCGAGAACAAATCCCTGGCCCATCCGGCCTCCGTGGACAGCCTGCCCACCTCCGCCAACCAGGAGGATCACGTCTCCATGGCCACCTTTGCGGCCCGTCGTCTGCGCGAGATGGCCGCAAACAGCCGCGGAGTTTTGGCGGTGGAGCTGCTGGCCGCCTGTCAGGGCTTGGATTTCCGTTCCCCGCTCAAGGCCAGTGCACCGGTGGAGTCCGCCAAAGCGCAACTGCGTGAGACCGTCGCGTTCTACGACAAGGACCGGTTCTTTGCACCGGACATCGAAAAAGCCACCACTTTGCTGGCCTCGGCGTCCTATAACGCACTGATCCCTCAGGCGCTGTTGCCTTCCCTGTAAGCGCGCACCTGGCATCGAAAAACCCCCGCAAATGCGGGGGTTTTGGTTTCTAAGCGGAAAGGGAGTCGCTATCCTGAACCCCATAGTGTTCCCTGTGAGAAGAAACTTTGGAAACCGAAATCCGTCGTGGATTGCGCCACCGGCTGGTGGACACCCTGCAACAGTGGGGACTGCCGGTAGAGAGCAGCGACTGGCAAACCTTTGTGGTGCTGGCGCTGGTCGCTGTGATGGTGGCCTGGATTGGCCACGCCATATTGAAGCGGGTGGCCGGCCGGGCCATCGATAGCCTCAGTGATCGTCTGGTTGGCCCCTGGGCCGGTCCGTTCCGCCAGAACCGGGTGGTGGAGAAAACCGCCATCATTGTGCCCCTGGTGATTCTCGATCTCTTCACCCCGCTTGTCTTCGCCGCCTGGCCCTGGTGGGATCATGCCGCCACCGTACTGCTGGAGCTGCTGATTATTACCTCGGTAGTGCGGCTGGTGTTTGCGGTACTGGATACCATTCAGGCAGTGGCGCTGCAGAGTCCGGTCAGCCGACGTTTGCCGGTGCAGAGTTTTGTCCAGCTGGGCAAACTGTTCCTGTTCCTGGTCGCGTCCATCCTGGTCATATCGCTGCTGTTGGACAAGTCCCCTCTCTACCTGCTCTCTGGCCTGGGTGTGGCCACCGGTTTGCTGCTGTTGGTGTTCCGCGACACCATCCTGGGCTTTGTGGCGGGCGTGCAGCTGGCGGCGAACCGCATGGTCAGCCGCGGTGATTGGGTACAGATGGACAAGTACGGGGCGGACGGTGACGTGATCGAGGTGAGCCTGACCACGGTGAAGGTGCAGAACTTTGATAAGACCATCACCATGATCCCGGCCCACGCCATGGTGTCCGACGCGTTCCGCAACTGGCGGGGTATGCAGGAGTCCGGCGGGCGCCGGATTAAGCGGGCGCTGCTGCTGGATCTGCACTCTGTACGCTTTCTTGATGAGTCGCTGTTTGAACGGCTGGATGAGATTGAACTGCTGCGCCCTCACCTGGCGAATAAGCGCAAAGAGCTGACGGAAGCCAATGCTGAAGTGCCCCATCTTGAGCAACCCGCCAATGGCCGACGGTTGACCAATCTGGGCTGCTTCCGGGCCTACCTGCAGGCCTATCTGGAACATCATCCGATGGTTCACAAAGAGATGACCCTGATGGTGCGGCAGCTGGCGCCAACGGAGAACGGTGTGCCGCTGGAGATTTACTGCTTTACCAATGACACCCGATGGCCCATTTACGAAGGGGTGCAGGCGGACATCTTCGATCATGCATTGGCGGTGCTGTCCCAGTTTGACCTGAGGGCGATGCAAAAGCCCACGGGAGCAGACTTCAGGCAGATGGTCCGGCCCGAAAGCCACTAACAAAAAAAGCCCCTTTTAAGGGGCTTTTTTTGTGGCATTCAGTCGCGCTTATCACGGGGCACGTAATGGGGGATTGCCTGAGCATAGCGCCCCCGATGTGGACGGAAGAACGCCAGCAACTGGGCCATATCGGCGGCTTTGCTGTCGCCGGGCACCAACGGGTCGCCAATAACGATGGCTTTGTGGCGGAAGTCCAGCGCCACCGGCACGATGGGCACACCCGCGCCCTGGGCGATGTGATAGAAGCCTGTTTTCCAGTGCTTTACCTGGCTGCGGGTGCCTTCCGGCGCCAGCGCCAGTACAAAGGACTCTTCCTGACGAAACAGTTGAACCACCTCTTCCACCAGATTGTTGGACTGGGTCCGGACCACCGGGCGGCCCCCGAGGGCGCGCATCAGCCACCCAAGCGGTGGGCGAAACAGCTGGTGCTTGCCAATAAAGCGGGCAGGAACCCGCAGCTGGAACCGGGCCAGAAGGCCGATAATAAAATCCCAGTTGCTGGTGTGCGGGCCGACAATGGCGATGTATTTCTGGCGCTCAGGCAGTGCCCCTTCAATGCGCCAGCCGGCGCATTTGAGGATCCAGGCGGACAGGGTTGCAAGCATGGCTGGCCTCCTTCTCCTTAGTGAGCGTGGTCGTGTTGCTGAGCCGCCGGGGCCTGATAGTGGCCATGATGGCTGTGGTCGTGGTCATGATGGGACAGCATCACCAGCACCAGGAAAATCAGCGCCAGCGCACTGCCGAGGTAATGGCCGCGACTTGGGCGCCACTGGCGGTGGCCGTGATGATGATGGTCGCCATGATGATGCTCGTGGGGACGATGCACCAATACGTGCAGGATAGAACCGGTCACAAACGCCTGCAGATACACCGAGCCGGCAACGCTGATCATCGACAGCAGTTCATCGCCGAGGAAGAAGCCGACCACGGTAAAGGCCATCAGGGTGCCGAGCATGACGGACGCGACGATGCGGCCAAACTGAGGCCGCATCAGCCACCAGATGGCCAGGCCGGCCGGCAGATTATGGAGCACCACGCCGAGGGCCAGCAGGTCATTGGCCTGCTGCTGACTGACCAGATAGATGGCACTGCCGTCGGTCAGGGTATGCACCAGCAGACCGGTCATCCCCAACGCCATGGTCAGGTTGTGCGCCAACCGCGAGTGGCGACGAAACGCCTTTTCCGCCAGGGTCGGGCCAAAGAAACCCAGCAGAATGGCAGGTATCACCCAAAAGCCACCGTGAAACCAGAGTTCCGGCAGAATGTCGAACAGCACCAGCCCAAATAGCGACACCACCACAAAGGCCCCGATGGCATCAAGTACCCGGGTCTGGTGGCGAAAGCCGTGATACAGCAATGGGCCTACAGCCAGAATCAGTACGCTGGCAATCAGATAATTCATGGTGCTCTCCGAACACGCCTTGGCGGGGGCGCCAAGGTATAGCGCTTAGAGATAGTTGTCCAGATCCAGCCGGTAGTCCCGC
Organism: Marinobacter nauticus; assembly: GCF_019801015.1. GTDB lineage: Bacteria > Pseudomonadota > Gammaproteobacteria > Enterobacterales > Shewanellaceae > Ferrimonas. Next base: position 481,144 of record NZ_JAHVJZ010000005.1, on the reverse strand, counting down.
GGGCTGACGGCCCGGACAATCTTCTCGTTACAGTATGGGCCTGAAAGGTCTACCACGGTCGCCATAACGTGAGTCCGGCTGGTGGGGTTATAGACCACCTTCACAATGGGCTTGAGCGGCTTCTCTTCATTCACTTCCTGCACCACCGCCAACAAGCCGTTGGACAGTTCCACCATGGAGCCAGGGGGGTAAACCCCGATGCACTGAATGAACTGCTGCACCAGTTCCCGATCCAGCATCTTGGGGGTCATCTCCAGCAGTCGTTTGAGTGCAACGGTTGGCGGCGCGCCCCGGTGGTAGATCCGGTCTGCCGTGATGGCGTCATAGATATCGCAGATGGCGATCATCCGGCCGTAGGTGGTGATCTCCTCATCGCGCAGCCCGTCCGGGTAGCCACTGCCATCCAGCTTTTCATGGTGCATCGCTGCCACGTCCAGACTGATAGGGCTGATCCCCGGGGTCTCTTTGATGATGTCACGGCTGTGTGCTGCGTGACTTTTCATGACCGCAAACTCTTCGTCGGTCAGCTTCCCCGGTTTATTGAGGATCTCGCTGGGGATCATCACCTTGCCGATGTCGTGCAACAGTGAGCCCACACAGATTTTGTGCAGCACACCGCCGCTGTAGCCCAGCTGGCGGGCAAACAGCGTCATCAGAATGGCGACGCCGATGGAGTGTTCCAGCAGATAATCGTCTTTGTCCTTTATCAGGCGCAGGCAGTTCAGGGCACTGGCGTTGCGGAAAACGCTGTTGATGAACTGGTCTGCCATCTGTTCAACCGGAGCCAGGTCCAGCTGCTTACCAAGTTTTACGTCGTGCATCATTCGCTGTTGCATCTGACGAGCCTGGTTATAGAGCTTGCGCGCGCGGGGCATCTCCTCTTTGAGGCTGGCTTTGGCTGGCGTCGGGTTGGCTGGTGCCGTGGGCTTGGCGGCAGTGGACGAAGCGGTCCGGGAGAGGGAGCGGCTGGTGTCGACCACGACGGTCTTCACCCCCTGCTTTTTCAGCAGGGTCAGCAATTCGGGGGTACGGATAAACCCTTGCTGGCGAATGGCCATCAATGAATGGCCTGGAATGTCGACCACGTACATACCCAAAGTCACTTGATTGACCGACAGGGATTTAATCATAGTTTTGTGTTGCCCGGTGGCGCTTTACTGGCCGGAAGGAGCCGATTTTCTGTGACGAATAAATTATACTTTTGTTCAGTAAAACAGAAGTCTGAAGCACATAATTTGGAGTTTTCTTCATGGATATCCTGTCAGCGGCGGTAATGCTGTTTCTGATCATGGATCCTTTGGGCAATATGCCGATCTTCCTGTCGGTATTGCGCCATGTGGATCCAAAGCGCCGCCGCCTTATCCTGATCCGCGAGCTGCTGTTTGCGTTGGGGATCATGCTGATTTTCCTCTATGCCGGCGAATCGATGCTCTCCTTCCTCAACCTGCGCACGGAGTCGGTATCCATCGCGGGCGGCATCATTCTGTTCCTTATCGCCATCCGCATGATTTTCCCCACCCCTGGCGGAGTGACGGGCCTGGATGCGGGTCAGGAGCCGTTTCTGGTGCCTCTGGCGATCCCGTTGATTGCCGGTCCCTCGGTATTGGCCGCCCTGCTGTTGCTGGCCCACACTGAGCCGGACAAAATGACGGATTGGACCCTGGCTCTGTTGCTGTCCTGGGGGATTTCGGCGGCCATCCTGATGTTTTCCGGATTGTTCCATCGCCTGCTGGGCGAGCGTGGATTGGTGGCGCTGGAGCGCCTGATGGGGATGGTGCTGGTGATGATCTCGGTGCAGATGTTCCTGGACGGCATCGCCCAATACCTGGCGCTGAAATAAAAACAAAAAACGGGAGCCATAAGGCTCCCGTTTTTTGTTGGGCGAAGTGGGCTTATTGGTCCGTTTTGGACTGACGGCTCCAGCTCAACAGGGCGAACACCCCGTACAGCATCATCTCCTGGTAGTGGTGCCAGGTCAGCGGTTTGCCTTGTCGCACCCGGAAGCCGGCGCAGATCGCCAGGTGGCCCGCGAGGGTGATCTGCAGCAGGATCTGCAGCGCCAGATGGTAAGGGGCTGGCCAGGGGAAGATCAGGTTGACGATCATAATCAGCCAGGCGGCAGCCATGCCAGCCTTGGCCCAGGAAAGGAACTGGGTCATACAGCAGTCTCTGTGGGTCGGAATTGATAAAGACGGAAGGCGACCTGACCGGCGACCTTCTCCCGGTGCAACTGCCAGCCGGTTGGCAGTGCCGGCAGGGCCAGTTCGGACTCGGTTTCCAGATAGATCCAGCTGCCCGGCTTGAGATAACCGTTGCTGCTGAGTCGCTCGATGCAGGGTTCCAGCAGGCCCTTGCGGAACGGCGGGTCGATAAAGACGATGTCGTAAGGGGCGTCCGCTGGCTTTGCCAGATAGGCCAGACTGTCACCGGCGATCACCTTGCCGTTGTCGGTTTTCAGCGCATTCAGATTTTGGCTGAGCTGACGGGCGGCGGCGCTGTCCAGTTCCAGCATGGTGGCACTGTCGGCAAAGCGGGAGAGCGCTTCAAGGGACAGGGCGCCACTGCCGGCGAAGCAATCCAGAACCCGTGCGCCACGGGTGTCGTGCATCAGCCAGTTAAACAGGGTTTCCCGCACCCTGTCGGTGCTGGGGCGCAGTCCCATCACGTCGGTGACCGGCAACTTTCGCCCGCGCCACTGCCCTCCAATCAGGCGGATCTGTCCCGGTGTCCGGGATTCCGTTGGAGATGTGTGTTTGCGACGGGGGGCTCTCGCCATGGTGACCTCGGTTTTTTCGGTAATTCTGGGTAGACTAGGGCGCCAGAAAAACCGCTATTTTAGCAAGGCCCGGGCGGGTATTGTCAGCCCGGCCGGCAGTAAAGGGTAATAAAAGATGGCCAAAGGCTTATTTTCCTGGTTCCGCCGGGAGAAAAAGGAGGAGGCGCCGGAGCGCCCCGAAGTAACCGACACGGCTCAACAGGAGCAGGCCGAAGCGGCCCGCGTGGCCGCCGAGAAGGCGGAAGCGGAACGCGTTGAGGCCGAGCGCCTGGCCGCCGAGAAGGCGGAAGCCGAACGCATTGAAGCCGAGCGTCTGGCCGCTGAGAAGGCGGAAGCAGAACGCATTGAAGCCGAGCGTCTGGCCGCTGAGAAGGCGGAAGCAGAGCGTGTTGAAGCTGAGCGCCTGGCCGCTGAGAAAGCGGAAGCGGAGCGCGTTGAAGCTGAGCGTCTGGCCGCCGAGAAGGCGGAAGCGGAACGCGTTGAGGCCGAGCGCCTGGCCGCCGAGAAGGCGGAAGCAGAACGCATTGAAGCCGAGCGTCTGGCCGCTGAGAAGGCGGAAGCAGAACGCATTGAAGCCGAGCGTCTGGCCGCTGAGAAGGCGGAAGCAGAACGCATTGAAGCCGAGCGCCTGGCCGCTGAGAAAGCGGAAGCGGAGCGCGTTGAAGCCGAGCGTCTGGCTGCTGAGAAGGCGGAAGAAGAACGCATTGAGGCCGAGCGTCTGGCCGCTGAGAAAGCGGAAGCAGAGCGTGTTGAGGCTGAGCGTCTGGCTGCTGAGCAAGCGGAAGCGGAGCGCGTTGAAGCTGAACGTCTTGCTGCTGAGCAGGCTGAAGCGGAGCAAGCCGCTGCGGCAGAGGCGTCCCAGCCGGAGAAACAGGGCTTCTTCGCCCGTCTGAAAGCGGGCCTTCGCCGTACCAGTGAGAACATCGGTGGCGGTTTTATTGCGCTGTTTAAGGGCAAGAAGATCGACGATGAGTTGTTCGAGGAGCTGGAAACCCAGCTGCTGCTGGCGGATGTTGGGGTAGAGACCACCAGCCGCATCATCGACAGCCTGACCGACAAAGCCAGCTTCGGTGAACTGAAGGACTCTGACGCGCTGTTTACTCATCTGAAGTCTGAGCTGAAAACGACCCTGTCCAAGGTGGATCAGCCGCTGGTGATCGAAAACCCCAATGGCCCCTTTGTGATCCTGATGGTGGGCGTAAACGGTGTGGGTAAAACCACCACCATCGGTAAGCTGGCCAAACAGTTTCAGGCGGAGGGTAAGTCCGTCATGCTGGCGGCGGGTGACACCTTCCGTGCTGCCGCGGTGGAACAGCTGCAGGTTTGGGGTGAGCGCAACCGCATTCCGGTGGTGGCTCAGCACACCGGTGCGGACAGTGCCTCGGTGATTTTCGACGCGCTGCAGGCCGCCAAGGCCCGTAATGTCGACGTGCTGATCGCGGACACCGCCGGCCGTCTGCAGAACAAGGCGCATCTGATGGACGAGCTGAAGAAGATCGTTCGGGTGATGAAGAAGCTGGATGAAAACGCCCCGCACGAAGTGATGCTGACTCTGGACGCCAGCACCGGCCAGAACGCCATCAGCCAGGCTCAGATCTTCAACGAAGCGGTGGGTCTGACCGGCCTGACTCTGACCAAGCTGGATGGTACCGCCAAAGGCGGGGTGATCTTCGCTCTGGCAGATAAGTTTGGTATACCAGTACGTTATATCGGTGTGGGTGAAGGCATTGACGATCTGCGTCCGTTTGAAAGTCAGGCCTTTATCGACGCTCTCTTCAGCGAGCAGGAGCCCGCGTAAGCGATGATTCAGTTTGAGCAGGTCAGCAAGATCTACCCCGGAGGCCAGATGGCTCTGGAGCAGGTCTCTTTCCATCTGGGCCGGGGTGAAATGGCCTTTCTCACCGGGCACAGTGGTGCCGGCAAAAGCACCCTGCTTAAGCTGATCACCGCCATTGAGCGACCCTCCACCGGCCGGGTGGTGATTCACGATCAGGATATTGCCAAGCTGAAGCGCCATGATGTGCCCTATCTGCGACGCAATATCGGCATCATCTTTCAGGATCACAACCTGCTGATGGACCGCAGCGTCTACGACAATCTGGCGTTGCCGTTGGTGATCGAAGGCTTTAAAAGTGCCGAGATCAGCAAGCGGGTTGAAGGGGCTCTGGAGATGGTGGGGCTGGGCGATAAGGCCGCTTACGCGCCGATCCAACTCTCCGGTGGGGAACAGCAGCGGGTGGGCATTGCCCGCGCGGTGATCAACCGCCCGCCCCTGTTGCTGGCGGATGAGCCCACCGGCAACCTGGATCCCAAGCTCTCCATGGACATTCTGCGTCTGTTTGAAACCCTTAATGCGTCCGGCACCACGGTGCTGATCGCCACCCACGACCTGGGCCTGATCGCCCGCATGCGCTACCGCACCCTGACTTTGCGTCATGGCCGTATGGTGAGCGAGGAGATGGCCCTGTGAAGCGGAAACTGCCCTTTTCTCAACGATTCAAGAGCGGTATCCAGCAACACGTTCGTCAGGCGTTGGGCAGTCTGGGAGAGTTGTGGCGTACGCCGATGACCTCGCTGATGACCATGCTGGTGTTGGGCTTCAGCCTCTCGCTTCCGGCGCTGTTGATGGTGTTGTCCAACAATGCCGCCAAAGTGGAAGCGCAATGGCAGAGTGCCGCGGAGATCAGCCTGTTTCTGCGACTGGACCTGAATGAGCCGCGTCGCCAGAGTCTGGTGACGCAGTTGCGCTCCATGCCGGAAATCCTGGAAGTGCACTACCTCAGCCCCGAGCAGGCGCTGGCGGAGTTTCAGTCCCACAGCCAGTTTGGCGAAGCCCTGAAGTACCTCGACAGTAATCCGCTGCCGGCGGTGGTGCGGGTACTGCCTTCCGCCCGCTACAGCGAGGCAGAGGCCGCCCGCACGCTTCGCGACAAGCTGGCGCAGTTTAATGAAGTGGCGATGGCCCGACTGGACCTGGACTGGCTGCAACGTCTGCAGGCGTTGGGGCAGGTTGGCCGTCAGTCTGGCAGTGCCCTGGCCGCCCTGCTGATCCTGGCGGTGGTTTTGATCACGGGTAACACCATCCGGCTGGCCATCATGCAGCGTTTTCACGAGATTAAAGTGATGAAGCTGGTGGGGGCTACGGAAGCCTTTATCCGCCGGCCGTTCCTCTATGGTGGCATCTGGCTTGGCTTGCTGGCGGCGTTGATCGCCATGGTGCTGGTCAATGGCATGCTGATTTGGCTGGATGGTGCGGTGGCGCAACTGCTCAGTCTGTACCGCAGTCAGGTGCGCCTGGAGGGGCTGACCGGAGGGCAAAGTGGCGCGCTGATTTTGTTCTCCTGTATGCTGGGCTGGCTCGGCGCCTGGTTGTCAGTACGTCGTCACCTGCGAGCCATTGAGCCCCATTGAGGGAACCCGGCAGTCGAAACGGAGTCTGAACCCAGAGCCTGCAGACCTGCCGCTTCCTTAACCTTTAACACCCTGGCGTGCTAGACTCCCCATCCCCGCAACGAACGAGGTACAGCATGAGCGACACCCGCCCAAATATGGCCTTGATGGTGGTGCCCCAAGGGCACGGCACCCTGGAGTCCTATATCCAGGCGGTCAATGCCATCCCCATGCTGTCTGCGGAGGAGGAGCAATACCTGGCTCGCCAGGTAGAGCAAGGCGACCTGGATGCCGCCAAGCACCTGATCATGGCTCACCTGCGCTTTGTGGTGCATGTGGCCCGCAGCTACTCCGGTTATGGCCTGCCCCAGGCAGACCTTATCCAGGAGGGCAACATCGGCCTGATGAAAGCGGTGAAACGGTTCGACCCCAATATCGGGGTGCGGCTGGTCTCCTTTGCCGTGCATTGGATTAAGGCCGAGATCCACGAATACGTCCTGAAGAACTGGCGCATCGTTAAGGTGGCGACCACCAAGGCCCAGCGCAAACTGTTCTTTAACCTGCGTAAGGCCAAGAAGCGTCTGGGCTGGTTCAGTGCCGAAGAGGTCAGCACGGTTGCCGATGAGCTGGGCGTCAGCGAAAACGAGGTGATGGAGATGGAGGCCCGCATGGCCGCCGTCGATGCTGCCTTCGACATCGCACCGGAGCGGGATGAGGATGAAGGGGCCTTTTCGCCGTCGTTGTTCCTTGAGGACAAACAGTCCGACCATGCTGAAGCATTGGAGCAGGAAGACTGGGAGCGCCAGTCTCAGCAGCGACTGCACGCCGCTCTGAACACCCTGGATGAACGCAGTCGGGATATCCTGACCGCGCGTTGGCTGGACGAGCCGAAATCGACGCTGCAGGAGCTGGCGGATCGTTACCAGGTGTCGGCGGAGCGGATCCGTCAGCTGGAGAAAAACGCCATCAAGAAGCTGAAATCAGCGATGGAAGTGTAATCCTTTGATTTGTTGAAAAAACGGGCCAAGCGGCCCGTTTTTCTGTTGTCTGGAGTCATAAAATGCAGTGTCGTCTGGGTTGTGGGGCCTGTTGCATCGCCCCCTCCATCACCTCTCCCATACCGGGCATGCCTGACGGCAAGCCTGCTGGGGTGCGCTGTATTCAGCTGGATGAGCGCAATCTCTGCAAAATCTTTGGTCAACCCGGGCGGCCAGCGGTGTGCAGCGACTTTAAGCCGGACGCCGATATCTGTGGCAGCACCGATGCGGTGGCACTTACCGTGCTGACTGAGTTGGAGGCGGCGACAGTACGGGCGGGTTAAACAGCGCCGACAGCGAGACCAGAGCGATGCCGTGATCGGCCAGTTGCGGCAGGACGTTATCGAGAAACGCCAGGGTTTCCGGGTAGGGATGCCCGATCACCACCACTTCGCCGGTCCGGAGGGCCTGCGCCAAGGCTTCTTCCCACTGCCTTTCCAGCGTGCCCGGGGCCCGGTCTGGGTCCAGAAACACGTCCCGCTTTATCGCCGTAACGCCCCAGGCCAGCGCCTGCTCATAGGCATTGCTGTCTGAAGTGGTGAGGCTGTCGACAAAGTAGAGCCCCTTCATAGTCAGCACTTCCATTACCCAGGCCATCCGGTCAGCGTCCGGGGTGACGGCACTGCCCATGTGGTTGTTCACGCCGCTGACAAAGGGGATATCAGCCAGCGCCTTTTTGACCCGGTATTGCACCTGCCAGCGGTCCTGTCCGGGTTCGATGGCCCAGGGGCCGGGGGATTTGGGACCGGTGGTGGCCATAGGAAGGTGCAGCATCAACTCCCTGTCCTGACGCCAGGCCTGCAGCGCCAGCTCCCGCCCCCAGGGGGTGTGGGGCAGAAACGCGAGGGTGACGTCATGGGGCAGAGCAAGCGCCGCCCGGTCGGATTGGCGGGCACCCACATCGTCAATGATTAAGGCCAGTCGCGGCGACGCGGTGGCGACGCCGCTTATCAACAGCAGACTAAGGGCGACCCAGGTGCGCCGACTTCGGCACCAGAAGCTGGTAGGCAGCCAGTAACTGAGGATCATCCTGAAGACTCAGCAAAGGGTTGTTATTGCTCAGTATATCGCCATCCTGTGGGGCTGCCACTGGTACGTCAGGATCGATCCCCTGTTGGTCAATGAAGGTGCCGTTGGGGGTGGCGTATCGGGCGGTGGTGAGTTTGATGGCGCCGCCACCGGCCAGCAGGGGTATCAGGCTTTGCACGGTGCCTTTGCCAAAGGTGCGTTCGCCCACCAGCAGGGCACGCTCCTGATCCTGCAGGGCACCGGCCAGGATCTCCGCGGCTGAGGCGCTGCCTTCATTGATAACGACAACCACCGGCAGGTCCCGGAACAGGGTAAACCGGGAGGCGCTGTAGTGGGTATTGGCGTCGTAGAATCGACCGTGGGTGGTGACGATGGTGCCTTCGGTCAGGAACATGTCGGCCACCTGGACGGCAGCATCCAGCAGCCCGCCGGGGTTGTTGCGCAGGTCCAGTACCAGGCCATCCAGCGGTGCGTCGGCAAACTGATGGGCGGCGGCGCGGATCTCCGATACGGTGCGTTGATTGAAACTGGAGATCCTCAGATAGCCGATGTCACCCGGAAGACGATGGGACTGGCTGGAGATCACCTCCACTTCCGATGGGTTCAGGCGAAGGATCACCGGCTCCGGTTCGCTTTCACGTTTCAGGGTCAGTTGCAGTGAGCGGTCATCCAGGCTGGCCTGTTTGATGTAGGCGATCATGGGGTCGAGGTCGTCCGGATCGGCCACCAGTTCATCCACTTTCAGCAGCACATCGCCGGGCAGAACCCCGGCCACTTCCGCTGAGGAGTTGGCCATTGGTGAGATCACCCGGATCTCCCCTTCATCCACGGACACCTCGAGGCCATAGCCGTAGTAGTGGCCACGGTTATTGTCACGGAGGAGGGTCAGGGTATGAGGGCGGAGGTAGGTGGAGTGGGGGTCGAGGACTTCCAGCATCCCCTTTAATGCGCCATCCAGCAACGCTTGCTGGTCAACTTCATCGACATAGTAGTCCTGGATCAACTCCTGAACGGCGTTGACCAGTGCTTGGGTCTCCTGGTGAGTCGGCGTAGCCGCATCCTTGTGAAACTCCTGCCCGGCGAATGCGTAGGAAGCGCACAGCAGGAGGCCGACCAGAAAGGGGATGATGCGCCGCATGGGCAGCCCTCCTGATCAGGAGGGCTGTCCGACGTCAGCCCTTTTTCATATAGGGCCTGGGGTCGACGGCACGCCCTCGATGGCGTATTTCGAAGTATAGACCCGGTTCCCGCAGGCCACCGGAACTGCCGGTCAGGGCGATGGATTCGCCGGGCTTGACCTCATCCCCCACCTGCTTGAGCAGCGCCTGGGCATGGCCATAGAGGCTGAGGTACTGCTCACCGTGGTCCACCACGACCACCAAACCAAACCCCCTCAGCCAGTCGGCAAACACCACCTGACCCGCACTGATCGCTTTCACTTCCCGTCCTGCCGGGGCTTTGAGCAGCCAGCCGTTCCATTTCAGCTGGCCCTCGCGATGGCTGCCAAACGACTTGGACAGGGTGGCTCTGGTGGGCCAGGGCAGTGCGCCTTTGTTGTCCGCCAGTCCATCGAGCGTGGCACTTTTGGCCAGCGCTTCAAGCGCCTGCGTGATCGCTCGCTCCAGCACCTCGCGATCTTCCTGCATCAAGGCCAGTTGGTTGCTGTCGCGCTTCAGCTGACGCTCCAGTTTTGCCAGGGCCTGCTGACGCTCTTTCTGGCGCTGGGCCAGACGCGCCCGCTCCTGCTCCTGTTGCTTCAGCAGGTCGGCTTGCCGGTCACGCTCCCGCTTCTGCTGGTCGATCACGGCCACCAGTTCGGCGGCGGTGGTTTTGAGAGCTTCGATGGCGTCGATGCGGGCCTGGTTCAGGTACTGGTAGTACACCAGCATCCGTTCCAGCGTGGCGGGGTCTTCGTTGCCAAGCAAAATGGCGGTGTGATCCTGACCGCCACTCATCCAGGCGGTCCGGACCTGGGCAGCAAGACGGTCCCGCTGTTGCCGTTGTTCGCTTTCCAGCTCTCCCTGACGCTGACCCAGTTGGCTCAGCTTCTCTTCGCTTTGCGCCAATGCCCGCTGCTGCCTTTTCAGTGTCTGGGCACTGTCGCTGATCGCTTTATCGGAGCTCCGCAACTGTGCCATCAGGCCATCTTTGGCCACCTGGGCTTCGGACAACCTGGCCTGACGCTGCTTGATCTCCCGGCTCAGCTTATCCAGCTGGGCTTGTTGTTGTGCGACGTCTTCCTGGCCGGCCACCGGAGTGGCCAGCAGGAGTGCCAGGGCAATGGAAAGGAAGCGTCTCACGATTTCAGCGTCACCAGAGGCTGACCCGTCATCTCAGCCGGGACAGGCATGTCCATCAGATAAAGCATGGTTGGGGCGATGTCAGACAGTGCGCCACCCTGACGGGGCTCGGCATCGCGGCCCACATAGATCAGCGGCACCGGCTCGCTGGTGTGAGCGGTGTGAGCCTGGCCGGTACTGGCATCGCTCATCTGCTCGGCATTGCCGTGGTCGGCGGTGATCAGGCACTCGCCTCCCACCTTTTCCAGGGCTTCAACTACCCGGCCGATGCAGCGATCTACCGCTTCGCAGGCTTTGACGGCCGCATCGTAATTGCCGGTGTGGCCCACCATGTCGCCATTGGGGTAGTTGCAGATGATGGCGTCGAACCCACCGGACTCGATGGCTTGAACCAGTTTGTCGGTCAGTTCTTCGCTGCTCATCTCCGGCTGCAGGTCGTAGGTAGCGACTTTGGGGGAGTTGATCAGGATGCGCTCTTCCCCTTCAAAGGGGGTTTCCACGCCGCCATTAAAGAAGAACGTGACGTGGGCGTATTTTTCCGTTTCGCTGATACGCAGCTGCTTTTTGCCCGCTCTGGCCATCAGTTCACCAAAGGTGTTGACCAGATCATCCGGCGGAAACGCTACCGGCGCATCAATGTCAGCGGCGTATTGGGTCAGCATCACAAAGTTCAGCTTCGGCTGGGCGGCACGCGCAAAGCCATCAAACTCCGGCTCCACAAAGGCGCGGGTGATCTGGCGGGCACGGTCGGCGCGGAAGTTCATAAAGATCAGCGCGTCGCCATCGGCCATCGGTGCGCCTTCACCAATCACCGTGGGAGCGACAAACTCGTCGTTCTCGTCACGGGCGTAGGCCGCATGCAGGGCAGCGACGGCACCGTCGGCCCGATGGGCACCCTGAGCCTCGGTCAGCAGTTGGTAGGCCTGTTCAACCCGTTCCCAGCGCTGATCCCGATCCATGGCGTAGTAGCGGCCAACGATGGAGGCGGTGGCCCCTTTGCCCAGTTCCGCAAACAGGGCATCAAAGCGGGCGAGTGAGGCTTCGGCGCTGCGAGGCGGGGTGTCCCGGCCGTCGAGGAAAGCGTGCAGGTAGATGCGTTCGGCGCCGCGTTCAGCCGCCATGCGGACCATCGCTTCCAGATGGTCTTCGTGGCTGTGCACACCGCCGGGTGAAAGCAGGCCCATAATGTGGACGGCGCGGTCTTTGGCCACGGCGTTGTCTACCGCTTTGGCCAGGGCTGGATTGTGCTGGAACTCGCCGTCGCTGATCGCCTTACCGATGCGGGTCAATTCCTGGTAGACCACCCGGCCTGCCCCCAGATTGATGTGGCCCACTTCGGAGTTGCCCATCTGTCCGTCCGGCAGACCGACGTCCAGGCCGGAGCCGGAAATCAGGGTGCTGGGACGTTCATTAAAGAGCCGATCCAGAGTCGGGGTGCGGGCATTGGTAATGGCGTTGTCTGCGCTGGGGGCGCGGTAGCCCCAACCATCCAGGATGATCAGCGCCAGGGGTTTGCGGGCGACGGTCATGGTGAGTCCTTGCGTTGGGCGCCCGATCCGGTCCGGGAGGCGCCAGTGTCGATTAGCTGAGTGTGACTCAGTGTACACCGTTGTCCAAGCCGCAAACCAGCGTCCACCAGGACCGTGGGCAACAACGCTGCATACTTGGATATGACAGGGTATACTTGCAGCCCGCTATTTCACTCGTTGTGTCAGTTAACAGGCCTTTACATGCAGGAATACATCGATTTTTTTGTTGGCAACCCCATTCTCAGCCTTATCTGGGTGGCGCTGCTGGCGATGTTCATCATGTCTCTGGTTAAGAGCAAGCTGAGCAAGTTCAAAACCGTCTCCCACCAGGAAGCCACCCTGCTGATCAACCGTCAGGACGCCAAGGTGCTGGACGTACGTGGGGCCGATGAATTTAAGAAAGGCCACATCGTTGACGCCATCAATGTGCCGCTGTCCCAAATTAAAAATAATCAGCTTGGAGCGGTTGAAAAGTTTAAGAACGCCCCCATCATTGTGGTGTGCAACGCCGGGATCAGTTCGTCCCAGGCCGCCCAGGTGCTGGTTAAAGCCGGATTTGAGCAGGTTTTCAATCTGCACGGTGGTATGACCGACTGGAACGCCGCGAACCTGCCGGTGGTACGGAAGAAAAAACGTTGATTGGCTTGCCGGGCACCAACGCTGCCCGGAAGTGAATGCAGCGCCCCTGATTAACAGGGACCCGTCCGCAGCAATGTTGGCCGCCTAACCCTTTGGCGTCCGGCTCGGCGAATGGAAGCCCGACAAACGAACAATTAAGGTAGGAAAAACAATGGCTGAAGCAACCAACAACGCCGCCACCAACGAACAAGCTGCCCCGCAGTTCCAGATCCAGCGCGTTTACACCAAGGACATCTCTTTCGAGACTCCGAACTCTCCGACCATCTTCCAGAAAGAGTGGAAGCCGGAAGTGAAACTGGACCTGGACACTCGCTCCACCAAGCTGGCTGACGACACCTTCGAAGTGGTGATCTCCATCACCGTAACCACCAAAGTGGGCGAAGACGTGGCCTTCCTGTGTGAAGTTCAGCAAGGTGGTATCTTCACCATCGCCAACCTGCCGGAAGCGCAACTGGCCCACGCTCTGGGTGCCGGCTGCCCGAACATCCTGTTCCCGTACGCTCGCGAAGTTGTGGCAAGCCTGGTTAATCGTGGTACTTTCCCGCCGCTGAACCTGGCACCGGTGAACTTCGATGCTCTGTTTGCTCAATACCTGCAGAAGCGCCAGCAAGAAGCGGCCGCTGAAGGTGCGCAGGCGGACGCCTAACAACCTCAGGAGCTTTTCAGTTGACTGAACAAGCCGCGATTACGGTACTTGGGGCGGGGTCTTACGGCACCGCCCTTGCTATTTCCCTGGCCCGCAATGGCCATCGCACTGTGCTGTGGGGCCATGAGCCCGAGCATATGGCCCAGTTGCAGCATGACCGCAGCAACGAAGCGTTCCTGCCCGGTGCCGCCTTTCCTGACCCGCTGGTGGTTGAGGCGGATCTGGGTAAGGCACTGGCGGCCTCCCGCGATGTGCTGGTGGTGGTGCCAAGCCATGTCTTTGGTGAGGTGCTGAACAACGCCAAGCCGTTGCTGCGTCCCGACGCCCGTATCCTGTGGGCCACCAAGGGACTTGAGCCGGAAACCGGCCGATTGCTGCAGGATGTGGCCCGGGAGATCCTCGGTGATGACATCCCGCTGGCGGTGTTGTCAGGCCCCACCTTTGCCAAAGAGATGGCGGCGGGTCTGCCAACCGCCATCTCCCTGGCGGCCACCGATAAGGTGTTTGCCGAGGAGATGGCCCAGTTGCTGCACTGCGGTACCTGGATGCGGGTCTACATCAATCCTGACTTTATCGGCATGCAGCTGGGCGGGGCGGTAAAAAACGTCATCGCCATCGGCGCAGGCATGTCTGATGGCATCGGCTTTGGGGCGAACGCCCGTACCGCATTGATCACCCGTGGTCTGGTGGAAATGTGCCGACTGGGTTGTTCCCTGGGTGCCGATAAGGACACCTTTATGGGGATGGCCGGATTGGGTGATCTGGTGCTGACCTGCACCGATAATCTCTCCCGCAACCGCCGTTTTGGCCTGGCACTGGGCCAGGGCAAAGGGGTGGAGCAGGCGATGGAGGAGATCGGCCAGGTTGTGGAAGGTTACCGTAATGCCAAAGAGGTCTACCTGCTGGCCAAGCGTCAGGGGGTAGAGATGCCGATTACCGACCAGCTGTACCAGGTGCTCTATGAGGGCTTGCCGGTACAGGAGGCTGCCCGTGCCCTGTTGGGTCGGGATATGAAGCCGGAATAACGCGGCACTAAGATGATAAGGGGATGCCAGGGCATCCCCTTTTTGTTCAACCAACACCCGACGGAAATAAGAGATGCAGACAGATGTGGTAGTGATCGGCGCTGGTGCCGCTGGCTTGATGTGTGCGGCCACCGCTGCGGCCCGTGGCCGTCGGGTACTGGTGCTGGACCACGCCAAACAGGCGGGCAAGAAGATCCTGATCAGTGGCGGTGGCCGCTGTAACTTCACCAACCTGTATATGGAGCCGGCCAACTACCTCTGCGCCAACCCCCACTTTCCCAAATCCGCACTGGCGCAATACACCCAGTGGGACTTTATCGACATGGTGGTGCGCCACAACATCCCGTATCACGAGCGGGATCATGGCCAGCTGTTCTGCGACGACTCCGCCAAGGATATCGTCGCCATGCTGTTGGCGGAGTGCGACAAGGGCCAGGTTCAGGTCCGATTGCGTACCACCATTGAGGCGGTGAGCAAGAGCGACGATGGCTTCAGTCTGGCCACCAGCGCCGGACGCATTCAATGTCAGTCTCTGGTGGTCGCGTCCGGGGGACTGTCGATGCCCAAGTTGGGCGCGACGCCGCTGGGCTATCAGATTGCCGAACAGTTTGGCCTGAAGGTGCGCCCCACCCGGGCTGGCCTGGTGCCCTTTACCCTGCAGCCGGGCGAAAAACAGCACTTTGAGCCGCTGTCGGGCATCAGCCTCACCACCAGTGTGCAGGCGGCCCGCGGCCCCAGTTTTACTGAACAGATGCTGATCACCCACCGTGGCTTGTCCGGCCCTTCCGTGTTGCAGGCCTCCAACTATCGTCAGACCGGCGAGACGGTCACCATCGACCTGTTGCCCTCGCTGGATGCCGCTGACGCTCTGGCTGAAGCGCGCCAGCGTTCGCCCAAGCGGCAACTGCTGACCTGGCTGTCGGAACACTTCCCGGGCCGTTTGGCGGAAGCACTGGTGGCCTACCACGGCTGGCAGAACGTTCCCCTGGGCCAATTGAACAAAGCGGCACTGGATGCCATTCCGGGCAAACTGAACGCCTGGCAGCTGAAGCCGGCGGGTGATGAAGGCTATCGCACCGCCGAGGTGACACTGGGCGGCGTAGACACCGACGAACTGTCCTCCAAAACCATGGAGTGTAAGTCGGTTCCGGGGCTGTTCTTTGTCGGCGAGGTGATGGATGTCACCGGTTGGCTAGGCGGCTTCAATTTCCAGTGGGCCTGGAGCAGCGGCTACGTGGCGGGTCAGAACGTCTGAACTGTTCAGGCACAATAAAGTTTGTACATAGAACCTAAAGTTTGTACATAGGGCCAGTTTGGAACAATAAAGTTTGTACACTGCGTTACACTTCACTCTGTAGTTGCTGTTATGGAGTGAAGTGTCTTGGCACGACGTAGGAAGTTAGAGACGTTGGCTGATTATCAGCGCGCCTTGAAGAATAAATTTGGGTTGGGCGAAGGCTGTGAGTACATGCCTTGGTTACGAGTGCAAGACGTCAATTCTTGCGGTAGTAGCGGTAAGATTGAAGGACTCAAATTTGGCCGCACCCATCACACCCTCTCTGAGCATGAATCCTGCTTTTTCTATTTTGCAGAGTTCAGCGATTCAGTCATCGATATCCGTGAGCAGTTTCCCCTCTTACCACTCGATCTATCAGTCAAGATCGCTCAGACACTCGGGATAGATCATCCCGTCAATCCGCAGTCGCCAGGCAAGGAGATCAACGTCATGACGACTGACTTCGTCTTGACGAGAACGGATGGCACAAACATCTGGTACGAAGCTGTCAGTGTGAAGCCTCAGGATGCACTCAAAGACAAGCGTACGGCTGAGAAACTCGATATCGAAAGGATTTGGTGGCAATTGCTGGGGGTCCCGTATCACCTCTTTGTGATGACGGAACAGAATAAAATCCAGTCGAGAAATATTCAGTGGTTCACCTCGCCAATACGCCATGGGGCTAGCTTCCCTAGAGACTTGATGGAGCGGGCCAAAGCTTTGATCCACCCAGGAACATTACTGATTGAGGACTTGTGCAACTCCTTCGTCCACGAGCTGGGCGTTGAGCATGACGATGCTTTAGTGCTCTTTAAGGTCTTGCTGGCCACTAAACAAGTGGTCGTTGATCTCGATAAGCCATTAGCAGATTCCACTATTGTCGAGGTTCTTCAGGTGACCCTACAAAAGTTGGAGCACCACCATGCAAGTTGAGAAAAATAGTGTCTGGCAGGTACTGCAGGTTGATGGTGTCGAGGATGGGACCTATCGCGTTCTTGAACACTATGCAGATATGCATCTTTTGGTTCTGTTTCGACTTCTAGATACGTCAGGGCTTCAAAGGCCAATTGTGGTCACACACTCTCAGTTCTCGGATGAGATAAAAAGCGGTCAGATCACGCGTACCGATTTTCTGGTGCCTTTTTATCAGCTTGTAGCAGAGGAGGAGATCTCTGCACCGCATCGAAAGAAGCGGGATGATCGCTTTGATCTGATCCAGGAGCTAGTTACCTCCCCGGGCTTTTTGCTCGAGTTCGCGCAGAGCCCCCGCTGTAACCTGGTGGCACAACACGCAAAGCAGAAAGGAACTTATGTTCAGGAGCTTTATCGCTCGCTCAATCTTTATTGGAAGTATGGGCAGGAACGTAACGCTCTGTTGCCGGCTTACAAGTACTCCGGAGGTGCGGGGAAACCTCGTATTGCAGGAAGCGTAAAACGGGGCTCGCCTATCCAAATCTCCACACTGGGTATGAATGTTCCCCTTGGTGTAAACACAAGCGAAGGAGATAAGGCTAAATTCCTAAAGGCAATGAAGCGCTATGGTCTGAAGGGTCAAAAGGCTACGTTTCGCAGGGTATACGACCAGATGCTTAAGGAGTTCTATGCGGATGAACTGCTCAGCGCAGAGAAAGAAGGGCGAGAGCTTCGGGTGCCAGAGTATCGAGCCTTCGTCTACTGGGTTAAAAAGCTTATTCCCAAGCAGGAACTCATTCGCAAGCAAACATCGCCGGGAGATTTTGTTCGTAACCGCCGGGGATTGCTTGGCTCTGCAACTGATCATACGGAAGTGCCGGGTAGCTGTTTTGAGCTGGATGCCACGGTGCTTGACGTACACGTTGTGTCTGAGTTTCGTCGCAATTACGTGCTTGGCCGGCCAACCGTTTACTGCGTTGTCGATAAAGAAAGCCGCATGATCGTTGGGCTCCATGTATCCATGGAATATGCGTCTTGGAGGGCTGGTCGTCAGGCACTCGTAAACAGCTTCAGTTCGAAGAAAGAGTACTGTGCGATGTACGGCATCGAGATCGAGGAGGCGGAGTGGCCATGTCATCACATTCCGCAGCGGCTGCTGTGCGATCGGGGGGAGTTTATCTGTAATGACGCGGAAAAACTTGCTGTTCCGCTCATCGGCCATTTGAGCATTGCCCCACCCTATCGCGCTGAACTCAAGGGGATTGTTGAGCATCGCTTTAACATTCTGAATAAGCAGCTCGTTCACGAACTGATGGGGACAACAAAGGGGCGTCATTACATTCGGGGCGATAAGGACCCCAGGACGGAAGCCACTTTGACGCTCAAAGAGCTCAACAAATTATTGATTGATGCTGTCCTCGACCATAACAGTGCCATCTTTGAATCGTTATCGGGTCAGTCCACGCTCCTGATTGAATCGGGTCTTGCTCCTACTCCCCTGAACTACTGGAACATCCATATGCAAAAGCATCGGCATGCACTGACTAAAGCCAATGAGGCGGAGGTGCATGCCCGACTGCTGCCGGCTGAAACGGTCACCATGACCAGCAAGGGGATTCGACGTAATGATGAGATGCTTTATGAGGTGAAACATCCCAACTTTGAAGACTGGAAGGTCATTGCCCGGGCTGGCCGCAGCTGGCGAATGGAGGCGCGCTTTAATCAGGATAACTCCTCGATTATCTACGTTCGTCTGCAGGAGCAGGAGGGCTTTAGTCGATGTGAATTGATGATTGGGTCGTCCAACTTTAGTCAACGACACCAAGCTGACATTTTATATTTCGAAGACTGGAAGAAGATGGAAAAGAAACGTGCCAAACCCTCTGCAAAATCGGTGGAGCGACACAGGCGTAGAAAAAGCATTGTGAAAAATGCTGGGGATGAGGCTAAAAAGGCACCGCCGTTATCCTCTAAAGCTGAGCGCACCCGGGGCATGAAGGACCGGAGGCGTGAGGCGATACAGCAAGCGCGAGGGGAGAGTGAGTTACCTGCATCCGAGCAGTCTTTAGAAACTCCTTCCCATGTGGAGCAATGGGCCGAAGAGCGTCAGCAAAACGTGATATCGCTGCTGAGACGAAAAAAGGATCGCAGCAAATGAGAATTGTAAAAGCCCAGTATCAAACCGCTCTCCTACCAGAGCATCGAGAAAACCCATTAATTGAAGCACTGCCAGTGAAGCTGCAGGATGGCGAGCTCATTGAGGGGCTGCGTTTCTACCCCGACTGTTCTGCTGAAGAGCGTGAAAAAGAGGCATTTGAGCGAGTTGAGTATTTGTCTCGTCTCAAGGAACTTCGCCAGCCTCAGCTAATTCACTTGGATGTATTTCGGGCCGTGGAGCGCGCCTTGAAGGAGGGATACTCAACCAAGAATCCTCACTCTCCAACCACGATAAACTATCTACATTACTCTCTGGATGAGCGCCCCGAGATCGAGCCTCGGACAGGATTCTTTAAACCCAGGGGTTCTGGCATCACAGTTATCGGAGAGAGTGGGGTCGGCAAGACCTCAATGCTTGAACAAGTTTTGGGGTATTTCCCCGATGTCATCGTCCATGAGGAAAGCTCGACCGGGTTGCTGCCGCTACGACAAGTCGTATGGCTAAAAGTCGATTGCCCCGGTGACTCCAGTGTCAAAGGACTGTGCCATCGAATCCTTGAGGAACTGGATAGAAAGCTTGGGGTTAAACCCACAAAGCCTGCTGGTACTATCGCAATGCTGATTAGTCAGATTGAAGCAAAAATCAAATCCAGCTTCCTTGGCATCTTGGTGATTGATGAGATGCAAAATCTCAACCTGGCAAAGGCCGGTGGTGCTGACCGTCTACTCGGGTTTCTGCACAACCTGGTGAATAACCTTGGGATCCCACTTCTGTTTTGTGCCAATCCCCCTTTCGACGAGTTGCTCAGCAAGAGTTTGAAGGCAGCAAGGAGAGCCGAAAGTGGTGGCTACTTTGACGTTAATCTCCTGGGGCAAAGAAATGGAGAGTGGGAGCTCTTCGTAGAGGAGCTGTGGGAGTTGCAGTGGACCAACGTGGTTACGCCCCTTACAGAGGAGTTAAGCAACAAACTCTACGAACTGTCGGTGGGTAACATGGATTTGGCGGTTCGGACTTTTCGTGAGGCGCAGCAAGTGATCATAGGCTCGTTGGATGAGAGGCTAACGGAGGAGGTGCTAGAGAAGGGGGCAAGTATCGCCATCCGAGCCTCAAAGAGCGCAAGAGATGAACTGGCCCATGATCAAAAGCTCAACCTCCTCAAACGAAAGAAAAAGGTAAAAGCGGAACATCCAGGAGAGACCAAAGCCAACTCTTCAACGCAGACAGCCGTTGCAGCTAAGGATGGCAAGCTTGTACAGATCCCTGGGGATTTGAGCCGCGCCCATCATCCCGAGTTTGCAGATATGCTCACAGTATTGTGGCATGCCGATGACTTGTATGAGCAGATCCCTAACCCGGATTTGATTCAACGTGCCTCTGAGGAGGGCGACCCTCTCGACTCCTTGAGGAAGGCCGGGGTGTTCTGCGAAGATCCACTTAAGGCATTTGCGTAGCGGCAGGGAACAAACAATGCACTTGCCGCCTCCTTTGCCTGATGAGCTATTACTTGGACGGTTAATCCGCCATGTAACGGTATCTGGGGAGACGGCGGGTGCATTGGCCAAAAGGGCGTTTGGATCCAGTCGTGTATCCATTCATCCTTTCCTGACCTCAGGGCTGCGTAGCTTGGCAGATTCGTTACAGGAGGATGCCGAAGTCCTACTTTATCAACAGACTTTAGCTCCCCTGTTTTTCTTCTACTTACCGAGTCATGCCGAAAAGCTCCAAGCACTTGTCCTTGTTAACGATGGAGCTAAAGCCCTTCGAGAAAGTCAACTCCCCTCTTTCGGCAGTGGCCACTCCGTGTGTCTAAAGTGGTGCCCCCAATGCGCTCAGCATAATCTCCAGGAATACGGTGTAGCTTACTGGCATCGTATGCATCAGATTCCCGGTGTTACAGCATGCTACAAACATCCGGTGTTGTTGCAGCGGGTGGAACTGGAGCGTCGTCAAAGACTGATCGCAGGCCTGCTGCCAACCTGCAACAGCTATCTGCGCTCGGCATCTGGTATTGAAAGTCGCGTTGCAGCTTTTAGCCAGAACCTTCTGACCAATCTTGGAGAGGGTCTTCCACAGATAGACCTCGGCACCATCTATCGGTACCGCTTAAATGAACTTGGCTACATTACCTCCGGCGGTCGTGTGCGCCGACAGAGCTTGCTTCGACGCTTTGCTGTTGAAGTCGAGCAATACCGGCCCGGCCCCGATACGCCATTGTTGCTTAGCCGCGATGATTATCGGTACATATCCGAGCTATTGGAGCCTGGCGGGAGTCACCACCCGTTTCGGCACCTACTGTTTGGTACTTGGCTGTTTCATGAAGCTGACAAAATGCTGGGCTACAGGCCGTCACAGGTAAAACCTGCGTCAGCTGAAAATAGTATTGGGGAGTCGCATGTGCTCGAGCAGCGATGCCTGAAGTTGCTCAAAGAAGGGCGTTCTATGGCCGAAGTTTATCGGCTAACTGGAAAGAGCCGATGTTACTTAAAGCGATTGGCCATTCAGCGTGGAATACCACTAAACCTCAAACCTAGGGCACTGACCCATGAGCTAAAGCAAAAGATCATTCGCATGGCGAAATCAGGCATGCATCGAGAGACCATTTCCAAGCGTTGTGGCATCGGTATGGGTTCTGTCGAGCAGGTGATCTCCAGTGAACCGGGGCTTGTTGCATGGCGAAAACGTTGTCATTGGGAATCGAAGCGGCGCCGTTGCCGTGCTCGGATAGTTAGGTTTCGCCAAGCGCACCCTGAAGCGATCCGGCACGTCATTAAGGATGAATGCAATGCTGAGTTTTTCTGGCTTTATGGTAATGATACTGAATGGTTGCAGCTGACCCTGCCACCGCCCAAGGTGGCGACAGGCAGAGCGCGGTAGTTCTGATAATAGTGGCGTCGACAAACATACGGTTGTTATAAAACTAAGTGCTAAACAATGAAAGACTGCTTTGTGATGGTCGTCCTTCGCGCTGAAATTTCTCAACGAAATCGTAAAAATAGTGATCGCTGGAGCCTAAGAGCTCTCGATACCTTGTCATATTCTTCGCTATGATATTAACTCAAATCTTCAAGTTTTAGCTCTTTATTGAGAATTTTGGAGAACCCTGCTCTCATATGATGCCATAAATATAGTACTCGATGATGCAGGGGACTAGACAATTTACTCTGAGCGACTCTTATAAAGGAAGATACACCTGTGCACACAATTGATAATTGCTTTATATATTTAAAGCTGTTTTCTCTTATGTGGCTATAGGTCCACCAACTGAAAGTTCATAATAGTAAACTTCTTTAATGCCTTCCGTTCTACCTATTTTTTTTGAAGGGTAGTCATATATGACACTGACATTTTTATCTCTTGAATTTCTTTCGAAATTATTTACAAGAAAGGCTGCACAGGCCAAAGCAGCAGGTTTGGTACCAAGGGATGCGATCACAATCTTTTCATTCTCAGCATATAGTCTACTTAAGACTTCATAGGTCTGATAAGGATTTTGGCTAGAGTAGTAATGAAGTTGCGTATTTAGTTGATCGAAGTGGCGTAAATGTTTGCTAATTGACTTGTTTTCCCAGCCTGGATTGAATGCAGGCACACCAATTAGGGCCTTCATCTTTCCAAATTTTGTATTATCATCTTGGGCAAGCGCCTTACCTAATCTTCCACTTTCAAAACCCAATAAAGCAATCAATGAAACCTGATTATTATCGCTGTCCGAGTGGCTATAAGTAAAAATGGGAAGCCCTGTAAATGAAAGAACAGAGTCACTAAGATCGAACTCTTCTTCTTCAGGGTGAGTTGGGGCTGTGCTCCTATATACCAAAGGAGTGGTATAGCAGATCGTAACACTTACTTTAGTTGTTGCCTTAGATAAGGCGTATATCAAGTAAATTATCTCAACAAATCCAAGTGAGGTCGCATCGATAAATGCCTTACTGCAGTCTACATGTTCTGCTAGTTCATGTAACTCTCGAAGGTGAAGAGAAATACTAGCGCCAATATCTATAGACATATTGCTTCGACTGTATTCCACTTCGTAGGAATTGCAGCTAAATTTACTAATTTGTTCTAAGGTCTTATTGGTTCGATCGTCAATTCCTTTCCCATGTAGTGCCACAGAGAACCCTTGATCGACAATCGCGGGTGGTTGAGTTATGCTTGTAAACTTCACCATGACAAACCTAACTGCTTTAGATCATTTGAGTTTTTGCTTTCTTCATTAGATAGATCAACAGACCATCTATTGTTGAAGTCCTTCATTAGGACAAGAAATTCATCATCACTTCCAAGGAAAATGGTTCTAATTTGAGCCTTGGTAAAAGTAAGCTTTCTCTTCTTCCTTGGACTAATTCCAAAATGTGCCGAGAATACAGGATGTAATATATAATCCTTAAGTTCAATATCTGTATTGCTCTTCATTTTAGTACTGTCACCTTCAAACAGAACTGACCAGACGAGAGCTTCATTTATCAAACCAGATATTTTTTCATCCAGTTCACTTAAGTCTGTGACACTTACTGTGAAGTGACTTACCTCGGGTTCACTTTGTGATTTTCTTCGTTGAGAAGCCTTAAAGATTGAACCCAAACGCTTTGCGACACGTTTTAGTTGTTGCCCATTTGCACCTAGGTCGGAGATCTTTTCAATTGCAGCACTGGCTGTTTCTTTAGTTGCTTCTGCCTGGATGTTTTCACTAACCATAATGCTTTCATGATTAAAACTCTTGGGCTCTATGCTTCTTGAAAAGCTTTGGTGGCATAATTCTAGAAAGTGCCGCAAGTTACCTCTTGCCATTAACGTAAATTTTTCGAATCCTGAATAGAAAGGGCAGTGCGAATTGGGAGTCGCATTGTATATATATAGAATAGCACCGACAAGATTATTTTGAATTAAATTTGAATACTCGCTAGTCAATTTTCCTGTTTCTTGAAGATGCTCAAATCTAGCTAATATATCCGACACACTTGAACGCGCTCTATTTAGCAGCACACCATTAATAACAGAAGCTTCAGGATAGCGCTCATCAATAAATTGACTAGCATTATAATGCTCACTTGAATGTAGCTTTAGCCCTTCAACAATTAGTCCCTTTACAAGCTTGTTTCGCAATGATTTTGTGTTTAACACCTCTATAGCAATGTCGCGATTTTTGACTGATGGAAAAATATCGTAGGCGAAGCCTTTAACTATGTCATGGTATTTTTCATCACGTCTTAACTCGATGGCATCAATACTAGAGTACCTTTCAACTAGTCCATCGAATAACTCTTGCTTAAAGTAATTTGCTACTTTTAAACAAAGAATCTCTGCAGCAAGCACCTCAAAATAGCTGCTATATAAATCTTCCAAATCAAGGTTTCTGAAATCATTAACTTCAACGATACTTTCCTCACCTAGAGTCTTTCTGGTAATAATTGCATGCTTCTTCATTGCCACATTACATACCAGCGGAGAACTAGAGTGTTTTATCCAAGTATTGACCAGCTCTTGCTGAGGAATTGTTAGGTTTTCAAACTCATCTATGTATATATGAAAGGTTGACTGGCTAAAAGCCAGATCTGACTTCTTAATCTCTTCTAATAGCCTAGTGCATGATGTCTTAAAATCAATTGTAAATGGGCATTCCCTTGTTATTGGGTTGTTTGCCCATGAGGTGAATTCAAAAGATAGATCATCTAAGTGCTCGCCAAAATCAACTAGCTTGCAATCTGGAATACCTAGTTGACCACATATTACCTTGGGTACCTGAAGGTTTCTCAACATTTCTTTTGTTTCTTGATTTGGATAACCAGATCTACAAAAGCTAAGAGAAAATGAAGATATTTCTTTCAGAACACTGATTGCGCAGTATGTGTTAAAGTGACTCAGGAATTGTTTGCCGAGCCATTCCTTCCTAAAGTGAGAGACAAAGTAAAGGTCTGGCCGCCAATATAAACCAATGTGCTTTGAGGCATCTAAAGATATATCGCTTCTATTAGGGCTGAACATTGTTGGGTGGCAATGATATTTTAAGAACATGGTTTTGCCAGAGCCGCGCCCACCAACGATAATACTCGATTTGGTAAAGTTTCTCAGATTGAATCTAGAATAATCTAGAGGCAATACATACTTACCCCAAAGATCATCTGGAAGTTCTTCGGTTCTATTCTGTGCAAACGTATCAGCTAATTGCATAATCAGTCCTTACCTTACAAAGAGAGGATTCCACTTATCGCTAGACTCATAAATCAGCTTTGCGTTGTTGTTTGGTGTTGAATCATAAAAAACATAGGACATTGCTTGTCCTCCAAACCCCATGCAGGATTGACGAAATCCATTGGCTTTTGCCATATCTTCATAGTGCTCTTTGATATTGTCTAAGGTATCAACGTCTGGCTGGCATAGAAATGTATTATGCCTTGAGAATAGTGAGTGCTCAGTACCGATTACTTCACCAGGAATGACCTTGATATTGTTGAATTCACTTTCAATCTTATCTATGGCCTCTTGAGTTGCGCAAATTGGTGAATATACAAAGTAAAAAGGTAAGTCTTTGAATGCTGTGCCTGGGCCGTTTAACTCAACACTAAAAAAGTCAACAAACTGCTGGCCCGAACCAGCTATATCATCAAACATTACAATAGTCGTAATATTAGAGTTGGTAAAACTTCTTTGGTATAGACTGCCTCTTGCAACACCAAAATCTCTATGAAAGAAACTTCTTTGAACAGAGCGATAAATTACCGAACCACTTTTGCCTGGTCTATCACCCAGACCAGCCCCTTCCACAGCTGTGAACCTAATTGGAATTCGTGATCGGTTCCTGTGGTCCTTTAAATCTGTCATCCACTGTTCTATGCTGTTAACCTTATATTTGTCAACGTCAATAAGATGATTTGGGAGTTTAAACTGCAGTATATCAGCAACAAACATACTTACTACAGGTTCATTTCGATAAATAATTGAATTCAAAACAAGTGCTGCAATAAATAACTCTTCATCGGTATTAAAGTTACTTAGCCATTTGTCCAGTGCTGTACCATCAATACGGCTCCAGTATCCATATTCAATTAGTTGCTTGCACTTTTTCTTTGTTCTTCTAAATATTTCTGGAAAATTCTCGGGTATTTTCATTTAAAGTATATCCGGTACAGGAAGGCTTCTCAGATCTTCAAGTGTTATATATCGTGCACCAACTCCTTTTGAATGCTGTCTTAACCACATTTGTGCGGACTCAGTGCAAAGATACTGAAGTATGGATATCGAACTTTTTGAACAAATGGGTCTGATTACAAACAAACAATCAGTAGCAAAGAATCTGCCTTTTTCAATGATGCCGAGCTTTCCCATCGAGCGTGACCCAACTCGGGATATGACGATATCATTTGTTTTTAACTCTCTCTTTCCCATGGTGGAACTTAGATTGTTACTGAATCGACTAACGCTCTTGTCTAAGGAAGTTGTATGGAGTAAACCCTCATATCTGCGACTCCTAGCTTCCTTTGTGTACTCAATGTTTCCTCTAAAAACACACTCAACAATATCAGATAGCTTTTTGTTATGAATTACAAAAGGTTTGTTGTAGAACGAGTAGTCGCCTCTGCGAATAAATTGTTCTGGACTTATTACTAGTTTGGCACCACTACGTATTTCTCCGATCAAAATCCCTTTCGATGGTGTTTCCTTTTTTATAAAAACAATGTGTGTTTTTGCTTCTGTTCCAGAAAACGACTTTGGAGGTACCTCAATTATTTTTTGTAAATTGTAGGTGCTACACAAATATTTCCTAATCCATTTGTTTCTTTCTGAGGATATAACTCCGTCTGGCAGAATGATTGCTAGAGTTCCATTATCCGATAGTAATTCCAAGCACTGATTTAAGAAAAATAACTCTGTCGATGCCGGTCCTCCGTTCAGAAAATCACCTAAGCCAGGCTTCTCTAATTGGAGGAATATATTGTTCTTCAGTCGCCTAAAAGGAGGGTTTCCAACGATAAGATCATAGCTTTTATTTAGTATATTTGGTTTTTTTTGAGTTACATCTAGAGCATCGTACACTTCAAAATGAGAATTTTTTCCATATGCTGCGCGACAGTGATTGATATTGTCAGGATCAATATCTACTCCGACCAATTTAATGGTAGGATTCTTTTGTCGTACTGCATGCAGTAAACTCCCTTGTCCGCATCCGAGATCTAGGACCTCATCGTAGCAATGGAGTTTCTCTACATTAGCTGCAATAGAGTCGCTAATTGAGCTCATCGTATAGAACTGACTAAATGCATCCCTCTTGCTTTTGGCATCACTTAGTACAGTCCCATCTCCGACTACGGAGATCTCTCGGCAAAGGCTGTCTTCGATACTCATTGTGCCTCTGTTGCTTGTTTAAGCCACTTGTATTGCGTAGTGACCACTATCAACTAAGCAATTGAATAATATGAATAAATGTGTCATGGCCGGGTATTTCTAGCCACGCTCCGCGTGTTAGGTTGTAACTCAAGTCATGCGCTGCAAGACCCTATGGTATTGATACGAAAAGACTTATACAAGGCGGCGCATCTGCAACTGTCCTAGGAGGGGGCGACTACGCCTTTATCCATGAGCTTTGCCATATCGCTGAACATAATCACAACAAGCAGTTTTGGCGGTTGCTAGGTCAACAGACTAGCGGACTGGTAAGCTGTGAATGCCGAGCTTGATGGCATGTCTGAGTTGTCTTGAAAGAGTGAGTTTTATCGGTGGTTTTGATCCCCTTCCCAAATGAGCATATCTACAGCTACCTATATCGTTGTTATCGAGTGCATGGCGTAAAAGCTATGAAAACAATCATTGATGATAAAGGGCGGTTCAAACAACGATTGGCACTCATTGATTACAAGTACGTAGAGAGCTTTGTTCCTAACATACCAGATTCGTCTGCAGGGGTTTGGTTGCTCCGCGAGCCCGAGACTAATGCTGATAGATTTCTATGGTGGAATAGGTTGCTCTTTCCTGTGATGGAGCGATCAGGCTTTGATCGTGGTGGGCTCTTCGGGCCGAAGTCTCGTGCGGTGTTAAGTGGGCAGGTTAGAGCTCCCGGGCTGAAGGTCGGGACCAAGTGGGTTAACTGTCCTGAAGAGATTAGATATTGTCCATGTTGCGTTAGAGATTTAATCTACAACCATGGTACGGCATATCTATTGGCAGATTGGCTAGGTCCAAGTGCTGTCTGCAAGCAACATAGCATTAAGTTATCGGTTGTTAATGCTCAGTCGCGCAGTGAGGCCATAGCCGCTTTAGAAAGGATCTTTCTAGGAGAGGCTACACCTAGTCCAATTGTGAGCACTGATGACTGTGCCCCGATACTGAGTGAGCGTTTGGCAAGCTAAGCGTCGAGCCTTGCTATGTACAAACTTTATTGGTCCAGCTTGCGCTTGTGTACAAACTTTATTGTGCCTAAACATGAACCCTCCTGCCTCGTCTGGTGCACTTATTGCACCTCAGCGGAGCGCCTCCGGACGAGGGCGAACAGAACGTCTCAATCTCACTGTCAGAGACGTTCGTCGCCGCCCCTGGTGTGATTGGGTCGATGCCGATGGCCATCGTGCCCGGCTGGATGCGCGCACCGTCGAGCCGTGGGTGGCTGAGCCGTTGTCATACGCCTCACCAGCGTGGCCCTGAAGCGGTGCGCTCAGGGCCACTGTTGCGCTGGTGTGGTGACTCGTCCTGAAACTTATCCGGGCGGCCCCTCAAACTGGTACCAACTCGCTGCTTTACCAAACCTTCCTCTGTTCATGGTTCACTCATCAGTCGGTAATGGTGTTCGCTTTTCCGCCTCTTTGAACGCTCCTGCCGGATCGGTATGCTAGGGGCCAGGAAGAGAAACAAGGAAGTGGGCCGTGACATCATCGACACGACCAGGCCGGCCATCGCTGCTGGCGCGTTTGCCGAGGCCCCGCTGGCCATTGCTGCTGGTGATGAGTGCAGCATTACTGCTTTATCTGGTCACTCTGGTTGGGGTGGACTTTGTCCTTGGCCGGGACATGATGCGCAGTCACCTTCAGGATGCTCAGCGCCACCTGTTAAAGCAGCGGGCGCAACAGTTTGAGCAGCTGCTGGTCAGCGTCGGAACCGCCCGCACAGACGAGGTGGCGGAACAGACGATGATGCAGTGGGCCCAGGAGAGCAGCATGCTTTCTGCGGCCATTGTGGACCGTGACCAGCGCATCTACATCGGCAGTCAGCTGATTTGGCGCGGCGGTCAGGCTAACCGCTTGCTGGATGGCTTTCAGGCCGACCTTGCCAACAAGGCGATGCTGGCGGGACGAGCGCAATTTCAGCAGGACCCGCAGCGAGGCAGCCTGCAAATCTATTACCCTCTGGTGCAGCTGAAGCCTCAGCTGGTGCCACGTCTGCTCTATCTGGAGCAGGACCTGACCCCGCTTAACACCATCACTCAGCAGCAGTTTGTTGATCGCTTGTCCTGGCTTTGGCTGATGGCCCTGTTGCTGGCGGTGGGCTTGCTGTTGCTGTGCTACCGCTTCCTGATCAGCCCCCTGCAGTCGCTGACCCGTCAGATCCCCCGTCTCGGTGAGCCGGAACTGAAACTGCCCACCGGTTTTCGCATTGGTGAGTTGGCGAACCTGAGCGAGAAAATGACGCAGGGGAATCAGCGTTTGCGCGAGAGCTACGCCCAGCTGGTGGCCAGCGAGCAGCGCTGGCTCTATGCGGTTGAAGGGTTAAAGCTCGGCGTTTGGGACTGGCAACTGGATTCCAATACCGTGTTCCTGTCTCACCACTGGAAGGCGATGCTGGGCTACCGGGATGACGAACTGGTGTCCAGTTTTGATGCCTGGGAGCAACGGCTCCACCCGGAGGACCGGGCCAGAGTTCTGCGCCAGCTTCAGGACTATATGGCGGGCAATATTGGTGAGTTTGAGAACATCCATCGCTTGTGCCACCGCGACGGCCACTACATCTGGGTGCTGGATAAAGCGATGATGGTGGACTGGGATCAGGAGGGTCGCCCCCGCCGGATGATCGGCACCCACACCGACATCACTAACGATCTCGGCCAACCCCAGCTGGGGCTGACCGGGGATACCCACTCATCGGGACTGAACCGCCCGGCCTTGCTGCGCCGCCTGGAGCCCGAGGTTGAGTCGGCAGAGTTGGCCGGGGAAGGCGCTCTGCTGCTGTATCTCGATCTGGATGACTTCAAGGTCATCAACGATGTCCACGGCCACAAGGCCGGAGACCGTCTGCTGGAGCAGGTGGAACGGCGGTTGACCAAACTGATCCCGGAAGCGTCCATGGCCCTTCGGCTGGAGGGTGACGAGTTTGTCATTCTGGTGCCGGGTCGGCCGATGGACAGTCTGGCAGAACAGGCGGAGCAGCTTGGTGAGCGGGTGCATCAGGGCCTGGCCAAACCCTGGATACTGGAAGGGGTGCCCTTGCATATGGGCGCCACCATCGGCATCAGCCTGTTTAAGCCGGGGCCGGAGCAGTGCACCAACACGGTGTTGGCTCAGGCGGAGCTGGCGGTGTTTGATGCCAAGGAGCATGAGCGCAGCAGCACCCGGGTCTACCACCCCGGATTGCACCAGGATGCGCGCCGTCTGCTGTGGCTGCGGGATGGCCTTCATCAGGCACTCGAGCAGAATCAATTGCGCCTGCACTATCAGCCAGTCATGGACAGTCAGCGGGAGATCCTGTCGGTGGAAGCGTTGCTGCGCTGGCACCATCCTGAGCGCGGCGAGATCCTGCCGGATGAATTCCTGCCAGTGTTGACCCGATATGGAATGAGCGATCGGCTGACCGAACTGCAGCTTGAACAGGCCTGCCGGGACCTGGCCTCACTGAGACGGCACGGGCTGGAGCGGATGAGTTTGAACCTCTCCATTCGCCAGATTATGGCCAAAGGGTTTGTGGAGCGGCTGCGTGGCGAACTGGAGCGCCACGGCATTGGCCGCCACGGACTGGTCATTGAGGTGTCTGAGCAGGCCCTGTTGAGCTGCGCTGAAGCCGAGTGGGCAGTGATGGCCGAGTTGGTGGAGATGGGGGTGGATCTGGTTCTGGATGACCTGGGCAGTGGCCTGATGGCCCCGGCTCAGTTGTTGGCCCTGCCGCTGACGGAAGTGAAGCTGGACTGCCGCCACTTCAACAGTGTCAATCGGCCTCAGGCACAAGCATTACTGCGCGCCCAGGTGCAGCTAGTGAACACCCTGGGGCTACCCTGGACGGCCCATGGCGTTGATGAGGAGGCCTGTTACGAGACGCTGCTCAACGCCGGAGGGAGCCGGTTCCAGGGCTACCTGTTCAGCGCACCCCGGCCACTGGAGTCACTTCTGAAACGTCTGAAGGTGCAGCAGCTCCATGGTGAACCCACCAGTGTAACGCCGCCGTGATCGCCTGAGTTCGGATCTCATCCTGCTCCAGCAGGATTTCGTGGCGGGCACCGTGAAAGCGTTGCAGCTGATGCTGAGGCTGCCGGTCACAGAAGGCGTTCTGAGCCGCGTTATCCACAATCGCGTCATCACCAGCCTGCATCACCAGAATGGGCGTTGTTACCGAATCTCTGGCCAATTGGTCGATCTGCTTAAGGGCTTCTTTCAGCCAGTTCAGGCTGGGGTCGCCCAGCTGCACTTCTGGCCAGGCGTCGTACAGTGCCCGGAATTTGGCGTAGCGCACCGGGTCCCCGGTCAGTTCATTTTCTTCAAACCGGACCGGCTCATAATCACTGCCACCCGGAATGTATTGCTCGGGTCTGAGCGCCGCCATCAATGACACCGTGGGCTGCAATAGCCACTTCGGAGCCGGCAGCACAATGCCGTACATCGGTGCTGAAAGCGCCGCTGCCTGAAAATGGGTTGGGTATCGCGTCATGTAAGCCGTGGCGATGGCCCCACCCATGGAGTGCCCCAACAGCGCGATGTGTTGATGGCCGGCAGGGGCAATCAGGGTCTGATACAGCTGGTGCATGTCGGCCACGTAATCGTCAAAGCGACGGACATGGCCAATATGATGGTTGCTCAGCAGACGGCCAGAAAGCCCCTGGCCGCGGTGATCCCACAGGTAGAGGGAAAAGCCCAGGCCATAGAGCTGCTCGACCAGTTCATGGTACTTGAGGTAGGTTTCCACCCGACCAGTGCACAGCGCAATGGCGCCGCGCTCGTTGGGGTGGCGCAGCACCGCATAATGAATGGGCACCCCATCAACGCCGATGAACTGGCCCTGCTCCGCCTGCTGCCAGATGATGGCTTCGATGCTCATGCGTTGGCTTTTTTGGCGGCCTGACGGGCCTCAAAAGCGGCCAGCTGCTCCGGTGTGGCGTCTTTCTGGTGGTTCGCTTTCCACTCGCTGTAAGGCATGCCGTAGATCGCCTCGCGGGCGGCGTCATAATCCACTTCAACACCCCTTTCACCGGCTTCCGCCATGTACCACTTGGCCAGGCAGTTGCGGCAGAAGTCCGCCAGAATCATCAGGTCGATGTTCTGCACCTCTTTGTGGCTGTCGAGGTGGCTCAACAGGCGGCGCAGTACGGCGGCCTGAATTTCGGTTTCGGTGTGCTTGTCCATAAGGGCTCCCAGGAATGAGCGGGGCGTAAGCCCCGCAGAGTGTGCCCTGAGTTTACCCCTGGCGTTGGGTACTGATCCAGGCATCCAGCTGGCGCTCCAGCTCTGCCAGAGGCATGGAGCCGCCGCCCAGGATCTGATCGTGGAAGGCCCGCAGGTCAAACTGTTCACCCAGCTCGGCTTCGGCTTTCTGGCGCAGACGCCACAGGGTCAGCTCACCCACTTTGTAGGACACCGCCTGACCGGGCCAGGAGATGTATCGGTCGATCTCCGTGCGTACGTTATGCAGTGACAGTGCGGTGTTGTCCGCCAGGAAGGCCAGTGCTTCATCCCGGCTCCAGCCCTTGGCGTGCATGCCGGTGTCCACCACCAGGCGGCAGGCCCGCCACATCTCGTAGGTCAGGCGACCGAAGTTGCTGTAGGGGTCCTCGTAGAAACCGCCTTCCAGACCCAGTTTCTCCGCGTACAGGCCCCAGCCTTCGCCAAAGGCACTGATGTAGTGGTTACGGCGCAGCAGGTGAACGGTTTGCTCCTGACTCAGTGCGATCTGCAGGTGATGTCCGGGCACCGCCTCGTGCAGGGTCAAGGCTTCCATCTCATACAACGGTCGCTTATCCAGGGCATAGGTGTTGACCCAGTAATATCCCGGCTGGTCATCAGCATTGGAGCCGGAGTAGCGGCCGGTGGTGTACTTGGGAGCAATTTCCGCTGGCACCTCTTTGATGCCGTAAGGGGTGCGAGGCATGGTGGCAAAGAAGCGCGGCAACATGGCGTCGGCTTTCTTGGACAGGAAGGCGGCGTAGCGCAGCAGCTCATCCGGCGTCTGGGCATAGAACTGCGGGTCGGTGCGCAGGAAGGTCAGGAAGTCGGCAAAGCTGCCTTCAAACGCCAGCTCGGCGATGACCTGCTCCATCTCGGCGCGAATGCGGGCGACCTCTTTCAGCCCCAGCTCATGCACTTCGTCGGCGCTCATGCCCAGCGTGGTGAAGTGGCGCACGCGGTTTTCGTAGTAGTTGCGGCCTTCAGGCAGGTCGCTGGCGGCAATGGTTTGTCGGGCTGCCGGCTGGTATTCATTGACGAAGAAGTCATAGAAGCCCTGGTAGGCGGGGATGACCGCGTCCCGGACCAGTGCCAGGCCACGGGCTTTGGCGTCAGCATGCTCCTCGCCCAGTTGGCTCAGAGGACGGTAGTAGAGGCTCTGCTCGGCGGTATCAGGGATAAAGGCCGTGATGCTGTCCTCAAAACCGGTCAGCACCACCTGGGGTACGGTGATGCCTTCTGCCATGCCCATGCGCATCCAGGCGATCTGCTGGTCGAAGTAAACGGGCAGTGCCTCAAGCCGGCTGAGATAGTGCCCCACCGATTCCGGGGTGTTCAGTCGGGCGCTGCGGGCAAAACTGGCGACGTAGGCGTGAAAGCCGCCTTCCGAGGAGATCGGCACCAGGTGCTCTTTGTAGCGATAGCTGTCGACGCGGTTGTTCAGAATCCCCAACAGAATGGCCAGGTCGGCTTGCTCGTCGGACGACAACGCATCGGCATTGAGTGCCTCAGCCTGACTCAGCAGCGCCTGGTAGGCGTCATTCTGTGCGGCCAGAAACTCGGGGGAGGCATCGCTCAGTCGTCCGGCGGCTGCCGGGTCGCCGTAGCGTTGAGCCAGGCTGGGCGAGGCGACCAGCTGGCGTTGCCAGGTGGCGTCCATCAGTTGGCTGAGTTGATCGGTTGGGGTGGGGGTAGAGGCGCAGCCGGTGAGCAGCAACAGCACCATTCCCAGGCACTTTTTCATCGTTTTTTTCCTTATTTTCATTATCCTGTGCACCGACCCCTGGGAGCGGGGTTGCGCCATTGTAACGGATCCGTTAGACCAAATGGGAGGGCGTGCGGACCGGTAGAATAAAGAGCTGTACCCATGACTGACTCCACTCTGGTGCTGACCGATCTGCACCGCCATCTGGACGGCAGCGTCCGTCCTGAAACCGTGCTGGGCCTTGGCCGCCGGTTTAACCTCCCCCTTCCTGCCAATACGCTTGCGGCGCTGCGGCCCTATCTTCAGGTGATCGACCGCTGCCCCTCGGTGGAAGCGTTGCTGGCCAAACTGGATTATCAGGTGGGTGTGCTGGGCGATCTTAATGCGGTGCACCGGGTTGCCCGGGAAAACGTGGAAGACCTGGCGCTGGAAGGGGTCGATTACGCTGAACTGCGCTTCTCCCCCGCCTATATGGCTGGCCCACACGGGTTGCCTATGGATGGCGTGGTGGAAGCGGTGATCGATGGCGTGCAGAGTGCGGCCCGTGCCACGGGAGTGAAGGTGAATCTGATCGGCATCCTCTGCCGGGGGGATGGTCAGGCTGCCTGCCATCAGGAACTGGATGCCATTCTGCGTCAGCGCGACCATTTTGTGGCCTGCGACCTGGCCGGTGACGAGGAGGGGTTCCCTGGTGAACTGTTCGTTGATCACTTTAAACGGGTGCGGGATGCGGGCCTGAACGTCACCATCCACGCCGGTGAACCGGGTCCGCCGAGCAGCATCTGGCAGGCGGTGCAACAACTCGGCGCGACGCGCCTGGGCCACGCCACCACTGCCGTTCAGGATCCCCGTCTGCTGGCATTCCTGGCCGACAAGGGCATCGGTATTGAGTCCTGCCCCACCTCCAATGTCCACGCCAACTCGGTGGCGGACTATGAGGTGCACCCGATCCGTCAGTTTGTTGAAGCGGGCATCAGGGTATGCCTGAACACTGACGACCCGGGCGTTTCCGCCAACTCGGTACCGTTTGAGTATCGGATGGCGCGGGAGCGAATCGGTCTGAGTGATGAGCAACTGCACCAGATCCAGCGAAACGGCCTGGAGCTGGCCTTTATCAGTGACACTGAGCGGGCTGAGCTGAAGGCCCGCAAGGCCGCTCGCTGCCGTTGAGCTGAGATCAAAAAAGCCGCCCTGAGGCGGCTTTTTTGTGCAGCGGGTTATCAGATAACCCGGCTGAATTGCTGCTGGCGGGCTTTCTCGCGCAGGTAGCGGTCGAAGCACATGCAGATGTTGCGGATCAGCAGGTTGCCCTGAGAGGTCACGCGGATGATGCTGCCATCCAGTTCCACCAGCTCATCTTCCACAAAGGGACTCAGCAGCTTCAGGTCTTCGGCGAAATACTCGTCAAAGTTGATGCCCCAATCCTGCTCAATCACCTGCTTGTCCATCTCGAAGTGACAGATCAGCTGCTTGATCACTGCGCGGCGGATAAAGTCGTCGCGCTCCAGGGAGCAGCCTTTGACCAGCGCATGGCCTTCCGCGTCGATTGCGTCGTAGTAGTCTTTCAGCGCCACCTGGTTCTGAGCATAGGCGTTGCCGATGCTGGAGATGGCGGAAGCGCCCAGGCCCAGCAGATCAGCGTCCGGCTGAGTGGTGTAGCCCTGGAAGTTACGATGCAGCTTACCAGCACGTTGCAGCTTGGCCAGCTCGTCGTCCGGCTTGGCAAAGTGGTCCATACCGATGAACTGGTAGCCTTCGCCGGTCAGGACGTTGATGCTGTTTTCCAGGATCTTCAGCTTCTGCTGCGGGCTCGGCAGATCCTCTTCGTGGATCTTACGCTGAGCCGCAAAACGGTGCGGCAGGTGAGCGTAGTTAAAGATACTGAGGCGGTCGGGGCTCAGGTCTTTGATCCGCTCCAGCGTCTTCTCAAAGCTTTCCGGAGTCTGGTGCGGCAGGCCGTAGATCAGGTCCACGTTGGTGGACTGGAAGCCCTGCTCGCGGGCGTACTTGATCAGGTCGAAGATAAACTGCTCGTCCTGCTCACGGTTCACCGCTTTCTGAACCTCTTTATTGAAGTCCTGAACGCCAACAGAGATGCGGTTAAAGCCCACTTCCTTCAGTACGTCCACGGTTTCCAGCTCAATCTCACGGGGGTCGATCTCGATGGAGAACTCGCCCTCATCAGCAAAGTTGAAGTGGGACTTGAGCAGGCCGGTCAGACGGCGGATCTGCTCATTGTTGAGGAAGGTCGGCGTGCCGCCGCCCCAGTGCATCTGGGTGACGGTGTACTCGTTGAACAGCGGGGCGCGGTTTTTGATTTCACGCTCCAGGTAATCCAGGTACTGGTCCGCCTTATGGGCATGGCGGGTGATGATCTTGTTGCAGCCACAGTAGTAGCAAAGCTTGTGGCAGAACGGCACGTGGATATAGAGGGAAAGATCGCGCTTGTCGGAGCCGGCAATCGCCCGGCGCAGATCGGCATCGGAAAAATCTTTATGGAATTCGATGGCGGTCGGGTATGAGGTGTAGCGGGGCCCAGAGTAGTTGTATTTCTCAATCAGGGCCTGATTCCAGCTGATTTTATCCTGCACGAAAGCGTCTCCTTGGGATCGGAATGAAGGCATTATGCACCTTTTAACCGGCCTCGCCATTGATCATGGCCCCAAATTTGACCAATGTGGCAACAGAATTGCGAAGGAGGTGTTGTTAATGCTAGGGAGAGTTGTGACGACGGTGGCGCTTTTTACTGTGATGGTGACGGGCGCGCAGGCCAAGGTGTGTGAAATCGGCAAAAAACCAAGGCCACTGAGCGAGTGGCAGCAGGCGGACGATGACGCATTGCAGAAACGCTGGTGTCGGGTGGCCGCGTTGTCCGGACTGCACCGGATGGACGTGGACAAATATCAGGACAAAGGGTGGGAGTCGGTGGCGCGTTCTTCGCAGCAGGCTTTGGATGCCTGCACCAAGGAGCATCAGCAGCTCCGGACGGTATTCGAATCACGCGGGCTGACTCCAGCGGAGTGCCCGCGTTAATCCGGATCAGTGCAGTTCGGCCAGCTCGAGCAGTTCGCTCTCCATCTGGGGGGCCAGACGGGACTCCCAGTGGGCACGCTCCGCATCCAGCTTCATCCGCTCATTGCGTTTCAGCGCTTTGCGGGCGTCCAGGATAGGCTGGTCGGCCACTTTGTCGTAAAGCTCGTGCAGCACCGGGTACTGCTGTCGCAGGGTGTCCATGTCGGCACCGGGCAGAGCTCGCAGCAGGTTCACCAGACGCAGTGCACCCTCCGCGGGTTCGCACTGCGCCTGCTGACAGGCTTTGGCGATCAGTTGGATGTGTTCCACCAGCGTTGCCCGCCGTTCAGCGTTGGCGGCTTCCCGCCGCTGGCGTTGCTGATGCAACTGCCAAAACAGATACGCGGCGTAGCCAGCCAGGGCAAGAATGATCCCGGTGGCTGCGGCCACCATCCATGTTGGCATGTTCAATCCTTGTATTGATCCAGCAGGTCGGCGCCCTGTTCGAAGCGGGACATCAGGTCCGGCTCTTCGGCGTCGTCTTCCTGTTCAAACTCGTCCTCTTCCACATCCAGACCCAGCTCATGCATCAGGTCGGCAATGCGGTCCAGGGTAGCGTCCAGCCACTGCTGATCTTTCGGCTTCAGGGTTTCACCGGCTTCGGTGCGCTCCAGCAGGGTGTTGAGGCGCGGATCCGCTTCCAGTTTGGCCAGTTCCACATCCGGGGCCAGAGCCTGCGGCGCGGGTTTGGCGGGGGCGTTGGCGTCAACAAACAGCGCGATCGGGGTTTTGCTGCCCAGGCGTGGATCCTTGGCGGCTTGCTCCTGTTTGGCCAAAGCCGCTTTGGATTGGCTGTGACGGCTGCCGCTGGCCTGCCCTTTGCCGACCTTTTTACTGGCCAGTTTGGCGCGAGCGCTGGCTTTCTCCCGGGCCGGCCGGGCCGGGCCGTTGGCGTTCAGTTTGCGGGATTTCTTAATACGGGTCATAAAGCCTCCAATTGGGGGCGGGTTTATATCAGATTATGCCGGTTTTTGCAGCAGAATAACGTCGGCACCAATGAACTCCAGCCGCAACCCATCCCGACCAGCCAGATATTCGAAGGTGGTCTGGCTGAAGAAGCTGACATGGGTGGGGTCATTCTTGTAGTGCCACTGGGCAAACGCTTTGGGGTCACGCACCATTTTGGTCATCAGCCCCAGCCACCCGCCGGGCTTCAGCAGGCTTAGCAGCAACTGCCACTCCCGGGCCGGGCGATAGAAATGCTCAATCGCCTCGGTGCAGGTGATGAAATCGTACTGGCGGCGCAGTGGTGTGCGGTCCGGCTCGAAATAGGGGTCGTACAGGGCAGTGGGGTGGCCCGCTTCCGCCATCATCAGCGAAAGCGTCGGACCCGGGCCGCAGCCGAAGTCCAGCCCCTCTGCTCCGGGGATAAGACGATCGTTAAGCGGGTCCGCTATCCGGGAAAGGAAGCGGCGATAGCCGGCGTCCGTCGGGTCATTGTTGTGCTTGTCGTACTGATCCTTCTCTGCGTGTGCGGGCAGCAGAGCAGCGGGATCCGCAAACACCAGTTCGCATCGGCGACACTGGAAATAGTGGCGGCGTTTGTCCTGGTGGTAATGGCCGGTATCGGGGTGCTGGCACAGGGGGCAGAGCATGGAGATTCCTGTCGGGACGTCGATGGGGGCCATTATATGCAAAATGATGATAAAAAAGGCGGCAGATTACTCTGCCGCCTTACCAAGGGTGTCTGAGACACTCCCCTATTCTTTAACCAGGCATTCCTTACCTGCGATGAGACTTCCCGGTCTGACTTCCGTCTTATTATTGCCTGCTTCCATGCGTGCAGTTCTTGTTTGTGGTCACTCCGGACCTTTCTTCTTTTTCCTGTGTCGTCATCCGTAACACAGTAGTCAGTCGTCTTCCTAACGACCACGTCATCCTGACGCTAAAGGTACCATCCATGTAAACCCAAAGTTCCTTGGGTTCGGGCTCTCCGTCCCGTCTTATCCTAAGTGTTGGCTTCCAGTGCCTCTCTTCTTCCTGAAGAGGTTCCTGGTGGAGGAAGGCATTCCTTAACCACTCCCCCGTTCCGTTTCGCTGCTTACTCTACGTAATTTGAGCTGGATCGCAACTTTTTTTGTGATGGGATGTAACTCAATATTTTTTGTTAAATCCATAAGGTAATGATTTAGCGCAGGTTATCAGTTTGGTGGGGGATCACGTAGCCAACATCGCCGCCACCAAATAGGGCAAATGTCTCACAAGCTCGGTAGGTGATGGCGTACGTCACATTGTATGCATTGGTGACTTCGTCTGATAAAGGGTCTTACCAATGATGACTTTTACTGCTGATGGGGGTGTCGGAAGAGTTTTGAACTGAAAAAAGAAAGCGGGCCCAGTGGCCCGCTTCGACTCCGTCAGAGGGAGTGCTTATTCGATGGCGCTGATGTATTGCGCCAGAACGGCGATGTCGTCATCGCTCAGGTTCTTGGCAACACCGCTCATCATGCCGTTCATGTCGTTGTTACGAGCGCCGCTGCGGAACTTCTCCAGCTGGGCTTTCAGGTAAGCCGGGTGCTGGTCAGCCAGTGCCGGGTAACCGGCCAGGCCCATGCCTTCACCTTTCACGCCATGACACGCAACACAGGCAGTGATCTGGCGGGAAGCGTCGCCACCCATGTACAGCTGGTGACCTTTGTCCTGAATGGCAGCGTCGACGGCCGGAGCCGGGCTGATGGCCTGGCTGGCGAAGTAGGCAGACACGTCGGCGATGTCTTCATCGCTCAGTGCAACGGCCATGCCGCTCATAATGGGGTCCATACGACCTTCCTGACCACCGGTTTGAGCAGCCTGACGGAACTCTTTCAACTGCTTAACCAGGTAGCCGGTGTGCTGGCCGGCGATTTTCGGGTACATCTCGATCGGGCTGTTGCCATCCGCTCCGTGGCAGGCGATGCAGGTCACGGCTTTCGCCTTGCCTGCTTCGGGGTTGCCCTCAGCCTGAGCGAGGGTGGAGAACATGGACAGCAC
The DNA here is from genome assembly GCF_019801015.1 of Marinobacter nauticus. Taxonomy (GTDB): domain Bacteria; phylum Pseudomonadota; class Gammaproteobacteria; order Enterobacterales; family Shewanellaceae; genus Ferrimonas. The sequence goes on along the minus strand of NZ_JAHVJZ010000005.1, from coordinate 441,115 downwards.
AGCAAAGACAACAGCAAACTTTTTCATGGTGTTCCAACTTATTATATCGGTGGCGTTTCTTTCCCTGCGGCATGGGTCCCCTGTTACACTGTGGGGAGCACGCAGCGGCATTTTACACGAAATCAGAGCCAGGTCTAAGCTCGGGGATGTTTTGTGATCCCTGCCCGCTGCACCGCCGACCAGATTGGAGACTCCCGTGACCGAATTTCAAGTCGATTTCCGTCGGGCCCGTTTTGTAACGAGCGCCCCGGACATCCACCATCTGCCGCCCGATGAGGGGGTGGAGATCGCATTTGCTGGCCGTTCTAACGCTGGCAAATCCAGTGCCCTGAATACCCTGACCGATCACAACGGTCTGGCTCATACCAGTAAACGCCCGGGTCGTACCCAGCTGATCAACGTGTTCTCTTTAACGGAGGACAAGCGCCTGATCGATCTTCCCGGCTATGGCTTTGCCAAGGTGCCGCTGGAGATGAAGATCAAATGGCAGCAGGCGCTGGCCGAATACCTCGAGCGTCGCCAGTGCCTGAAAGGGCTGGTGGTACTGATGGACGTGCGCCATCCGCTGAAGGATCTGGACCACAACATGATCCGCTGGGGCGTGTCGGCCGGTATGCCGGTATTGGTGCTGTTGACCAAAGCCGACAAGCTGAAGCAGGCGGAGAAGAACAAAACCCTGCGCCAGGTGAAAGAGGTGCTGTCTGAGCTGGAAGGGGAAGTGGTGGTTCAGCTGTTCTCCTCCCTGAAAGGCACTGGACGTGAGCCCGCTCTGAAGGTGCTCAACGAATGGCTGCATCGGGATGAGATGGCCGGCCAGATTGGCGAGGCCGAATAAGAAAAAAGCCGGTGACCAAAGGCGGTCGCCGGCATAATAAAAGCTTTTTTGGGGAGAAGCTTTTCAACGATAACAAGACTAAACCGTCACTTGGGAAGGCCTAGTGGTGACAATGTAACCCACCCCAAAGACGATTTAAAGTATTTGCTCTAACTTTCGATCCCGGATTCCCCAAATTCAGGCACAAAAAAACCCCGGCAACAGCGTTGCCGGGGTGCCAAATTTTGGCGATCACCAAAAGGTGATCATAAATAGGTCTGAAAGATAGAACATCTTACCTCTGTACCCTACCGGACTAGGATACCCAAAGCGGCGGCCAGGTCAAAGCCCAGCCGCTAATGAATCTTGTTTTTGTGATGGAATTCACGCGCAGGCGTCGTGCTGTGCCCGCGCGCTCACTCACCCAGTCAGTGGGCTTGATCCCAGTTGTCACCCAAGCCGCCTTCGGCCAGCAGTGGCACATCCAGTTCGGCGGCCTGACTCATCAGGTCACACAGCGCCACTTTGTGCTGCTCAGCCAATGCCTCGCGCACTTCAAACACCAGTTCATCGTGCACCTGCATGATCAGATGGATATCCCCTTCTGATTGCTGAGCCACATAATCCGCCACCAACAGCATCGCCTTTTTGATGATGTCTGCTGCCGTACCCTGCATCGGGGCGTTGATGGCGGTGCGCTCGGCGGCCTGCTGGCGCATCTTGTTGCGGGCATTGATCTCCGGCAGATGCAGGCGACGACCCATCAGGGTTTCCACGTATTCCTTGTCGTGAGCCTGGGCACGGGTGCGGTCCATATAGTCGAGCACGCCCGGGTAGCGGTGGAAGTAGCGGTCGATGTAGTCCTGCGCTTCTGCCCGGCCGATGTCCAGCTGCTTGGCCAGACCAAAGGCGGACATGCCGTAGATCAGACCGAAGTTGACCGCTTTCGCCCGACGGCGTTGCTCACTGGTGACCTCGTCAAACGGCACCCCGAATACTTCGGCGGCGGTGGCTTTGTGAATGTCTTTACCCTGGGCGAACGCTTCCAGCAGGCCTTTGTCCTGGGACAGGTGGGCCATGATCCGCAGTTCAATCTGGGAGTAGTCGATCGCCAGCAGCTTGTAGCCCTCCGGGGCAATAAAGGCCTGACGGATACGACGCCCTTCCGCAGTCCGGATCGGAATGTTCTGAAGGTTCGGATCAGAGCTGGACAGACGGCCCGTGGCGGTCACTGCCTGGTGGTAGCTGGTGTGTACCCGACCGGACGGCTTAACCAGTTGTGGCAGCTTGTCGGTGTAGGTGTTCTTCAGTTTCGCCAGGCTGCGGTGCTCCAGAATGATCTTGGGCAGCGGGTAATCCAGCGCCAATTCCTGCAGCACCTCTTCCGCAGTGGAGGGCGCGCCTTTCGGGGTCTTCTTCAGTACCGGGTAACCCAGCTTGTCGAAGAAGATCGCCTGAAGCTGCTTGGTGGACCCCAGGTTGAACACTTCGCCGGCGATTTCGTGGGCCTGCTGCTCCAGGCTGTCGAGCGTCGCGGCGATCTCACTGCTCTGCTGATGCAGCTGATCGGTGTCGATCAGCACACCATGGCGCTCCATGGCCGACATGATCGGCACCAGCGGGCGTTCCAGCTGTTCAAATACGCGGGTCGGGCCGGCCAACTCTTGCAGACGGGGCCACAAGTGTTGATGCAGACGCAGCGTGATGTCAGCGTCTTCGGCCGCGTAAGGGGCGGCCTCTTCCAGGGGGATCTGGTTGAAGGTTTTCTGCTTGGCGCCCTTACCGGCGATCTCTTCAAAGTGGATGGTTTTCTGACCCAGGTACTTAAGGGCCATATCATCCATATTGTGGCGACCGGCAGTGGAGTTAAAGCAGTAGGACTCCAGCATGGTGTCGAAGGCGATGCCGTTAAGGGCAATGCCGTACTTTGCCAGTACCGACATGTCGTACTTGAGATTCTGGCCCACCTTGCGGGGAGCGGTGTCTTCCAGCAACGGCTTCAGCTTGGCCAGCACGGTGTCCCGGTCCAGTTGCACCGGCGCACCCTCATAATCGTGGGCCACCGGCAGGTAGGCCCCTTTGCCCGCTTCAACGGCAAAGGAGAGGCCCACCAATTCCGCGGCCATGTAGTCGAGGCTGGTGGTTTCGGTGTCGATGGCAAACAGCTCGGCGCCATTCATCTTCTCGATCCAGGCGTCCAGCTGAGACTCGGAGAGGATCAGCTCATGCTCGGTGCTGCTCTGGGCCGGTGCAGCAGCCGGTGCCGCACCAGCGTCACCATTGCCGGCGGGCAGGACGGCGCCGCCATCCAGCACTTCATTGAGCCAGCGGCGGAACTCCAGCTCGCCGTAAAGCTTGGCCAGGGCATCGCGATCCGCATCGCCAATCACCAGATCTTCCGGGTTCTCGTCCAGTTCCACATCCAGCTTGATGGTGGCCAGAGTGTAGGAGAGGAAGGCGGCCTCTTTGTTTTCAGCCAGCTTCTTCGGCATGGTTTTGGCACCACGGAAGCCCAGCGCTGCCACCGCGTCCACATCCTGGTAAATGGTGTCCAGGCTGCCGATGCCCTGCAGCATCGCCAGCGCGGTTTTCTCACCGACGCCGGGCAGGCCGGGAATGTTATCCACTTTGTCGCCCATCATCGCCAGCAGGTCGATGATCAGCTCCGGACCGACGCCAAACTTGGCCTTCACACCCTCGACGTCCAATTTGGTGTCGGTCATGGTGTTGATTAGGGTGATCTTGTCGGTCACCAGCTGGGCCATATCCTTATCACCGGTGCTGATCACCACATCGTGGCCTGCGGCTGCCGCGTGCTGAGCCAGGGTGCCGATCACATCATCCGCTTCGACGCCGGAGATGGAGATCAACGGCAGACCCAGAGCGCGAATGATCGCGTGCAAAGGCTCGATCTGGCAGCGCAGATCATCAGGCATCGGTGGTCGTTGCGCCTTGTACTCAGCAAAGATCTCGTCCCGGAAGGTTTTGCCTTTGGCGTCAAACACCACTGCCATATGACTCGGGTTGTACTGCTTCAGCAGGCTGCGCAGCATGTTGACAACTCCGTAGATGGCACCGGTGGGTTCGCCTTTGGAGTTGGTCAGATGCGGCGGCGCATGGTACGCGCGGTACAGGTAGGAAGAGCCGTCAACGAGAATCAGCGGGGCTTGAGCAGAAAGGGACATAGAAGCCAGTTTCATCAGTGGATATGAGGCGATTAGGATGCCAGTAACCGGGCTTTTTCGCCAGTGGTCAGGCAGGGGAAAGCCCAGCGATCAAGCTGTGGATAACTTTGTGAACAGTGGTTGTGGACAAAAGGATCTGGATCCGTGATCCGGATCTCTGTTTTTCCTGTAAGCCCAGACTACATGCGGGATCGCGAGGATCCTGACTTAACTTCTTGACGCGATCTGGCCGATCACAGCAATGTGGATATTGACATTGGCAGCGGACTGATATCGGCAGGGAAGGGGGGAAACAACGACAGGTTCCTTCCTGAGGTCGATGGATAACTTAGCATACTATTTAACCAGGTCCACCCCGTGGTAAAAAATTTGTTAAAACCCTTAGTCATATAGACCACTAGAATGACGCAAATGATGGAATAAAAAGGAGACCTTCCATGAAACCAATCGCAGTGATTCTGAGCGGTGCCGGTGTGTTTGACGGCAGCGAAATCCATGAAGCGGTGCTGACGCTGCTCTCTTTGTCCCGTGCCGGAGTGCCTTACCAGTGTTTTGCTCCGGATCGGGACCAGCTTCATGTGGTCAACCATCTGACCGGCGAAGTGGCGGAAGGCGAACGCCGAAATATCCTGGTGGAAGCCGCACGCATCGCCCGGGGCGAGATTCAGCCTCTGGCTGCGCTGGACGTGTCAGAACACGCCGCGGTGATTCTGCCTGGCGGGTTTGGCGCAGCCAAGAACCTGTGCGACTTCGCTGTGGCGGGGGCCGGTTGTCAGGTGGAGGGGGACGTGCTGGAAGCGTGCCAGGCCTTTATCAGGGCGGGTAAGCCTGCTGGCTTCCTCTGCATTGCGCCGATCATGCTGCCGTTGATTTACGGTGAAGGGGTGCAGGGCACTATCGGCACCGATGCCGGCACCGCCGAAGCCTTTAACCAGTTGGGTGGCGATCATCAGGCCTGCGCGGTAGAAGAGATCGTGGTGGATACCACCCATAAGGTGGTGTCGACGCCCGCTTATATGCTGGCTGGCAACATTACGGAGGCCGCTGAAGGGATCGACAAGTTGGTACGCCAGGTGGTGGCGATGTGCGAGGCCTGAAGGCAAAAAAAACAGGCCAGTGTGAGCGCTGGCCTGTGAATGTGTGAGCAATGTGCGTTGGGTGGTGAGTGTGAGCGGCTCACCGGATTGGAACGCAAGTAAACGATAATCAATATCATTTACCTTTGCAAGGTTGTCGCCCTATTTTTTCAGATTTTTGTGCAGATGGATGCGGTGGTCCGCCACCGTATCCCCTTTCGGCTCAAAGTGTTCAATCTGATAGCCGTGGCGCAGCAACATCGCCACCATGGTGGCGTAGCGATTGCGGCTTTTCACCTTCAGGCTGTGATAACCCTGTCCGACTGCCCAGGCTTCCTGCGCCTTCAGCATCTCTGAAGCCAGACCCAGCGCCCGGAAGTCCGGCAGGATGCCGCCCATCCAGGAGTAAAACACGCCGTCTTCAAGCTGGTAGCCCACCTTGAAGCCCGCCGCTTCGCCCTCCACTTCAGCAATCTGGATCAGGTGCGTCGTGTCGCTCAGACGCGCCTGGTACACGTCAGCCTGGTAGGGGTTATCAAATTCCGGGATCTGTTGGCTCAGTGCCACCACCTCGTCGATGGTGCCGGTGCGATAGGTCTGTCGAATCATGCTTCTACTCCGAGTTCCAGAGCCAATTGGTCCAGGTAGCCCTGCATCCACGCCCAGCGGCGTTCACCCTCTGCGCGGCCGGCATCGGTGCGCAATTGGCCAGGCAGGTGCTGCAGCTTAATAAACAGGTGGTCCAGGTTGTACTGGTTGTCGTCCCATTCACGGCTCTGACCCAGCGGGTCGGCATCGTGATAGAGCGCGCGGTTCCACTGGCCGCCCAGCATCAGACAGCGGGACAGACCGATGGCCCCCAGCGCATCGAGACGATCCGCGTCCTGCACGATCTGCGCTTCCAGGCTGGTGGGTTCAATGCCCGCCGACCAGCTGTGCGCCGCAATGGCGTGATGGATCGCTTCCAGATACTGGCTGGGGTAGCCGGCTTCTGCCAGCAGCTCAACCGCTTTGTCGGCGCTGAGCACGGAGGCCTGGCTGCGGCGAGGGTCTCGCTTGTCGACCAGCACCACGTCATGGAGCCAGGCGGCCGGCAGAATCACATCCAGATTCGCCCGGGCTTCGCAGCCCAGTCGGGTGGCGGTGGCCACCACCCGTTCGATGTGGGTCAGGTCATGGGCGCCGTCGCTGCCTGCGGCGGCGGCCCAGTCACGGCAGCGTTGCTGCCAGGCGGAATCAAAGTGTTGCGCAGTGCTCATCAGGCCAGAGGGTGTTGTTGTGGGTTCTGGCGCAGGATCCTATCGGTCAACAGCTTCAAAAGCACGCCGTAAGCCGGCAAAAACAGCAACAGGCTGATGGCCAGTTTGAAGAAATAGTCCACCGTCGCAATTTCCACCCAATGTTCGGCCATAAAGGGATCGGTGCTGGCATAGAACGCCACCGAGAAGAACACGGCTGTGTCGACAAAGTTGCCGATCACCGTTGAGGCCGCCGGAGCCACAAACCAGGCCGCCTGTTGGCGCAGTTTGGCGAACACCTTGATGTCCATCAGCTGGCCGAACAGATAGGCAGCAAAACTGGCCAGGGCGATGCGCGCCACAAAGGTGTTGAACTCACTCAGACCGGCCAGGCCGACAAACTCGCCGTTATGCCAGATCACGGAGACCAGATAGGAGATCACCAGCGCGGGGAACATGGCACCAAAGATAATGCGGCGGGCTGCGGGTGCACCGAAGATCCGCACCGTCAGGTCGGTGGCCAGATAAACGAAGGGAAAAGAAAACGCGCCCCAGGTGGTGTGGTAGCCAAACAGTTGGAACGGCAGCTGCACCAGGAAGTTGCTGGAGGCGATGATCAGAATGTGAAAGCTGACCAAAATGGCCAGGGCGCGCTTCATTTGCGCGTCGGTCAGGGAAAGCATCAATGTCACCTTTTTGGTTAACGGGGTGAGGGAACCCGAACTGCGTTGGGTGCTGGCGGAGGCCAGCGAGGGGCGAAATTATAGGCAGAGCCGCGTTCAATGCAAGGCTTTGTTGATCGATGTGGCAGCACAATGCGCTGGTGGTGGCATAATGTCCGGCAAACCCGTGGAAACTGAGACAAGCCGATGAGTCACGATTGCTGTAGCCAACCCGGGCTGATGTTGCCCGCTGATGCCTTGCTCCGGATGCGGGAGCAGGTTGCTCCGCTGGATGGGGAGGAGTGGGTGTCACTGGAGCAGAGCCCTGGCCGGGTACTGTCCCGCGACATCGCCGCAGCCATCGATCTGCCCCCGTTCGACAACTCTGCCATGGACGGATACGCCGTGCGTGCCGCCGAAGTGGCAGAAGGGGTCACCCTGACTGTGGCAGGCAAAGCCTTCGCTGGTGCCCCTTATGCGGGCGAGTGTGGCCCGGGCCAATGCGTGCGGATCATGACCGGCGCCGCTCTGCCTGAAGGGCTGGACAGCATCGTGATGCAGGAAGTGGTGCAGGTGGAGGGTGACCAGGTGCGCTTTACCGAAAGCGTGCGGGAGGGTCACTTTGTGCGTGGCCGTGGCAGTGAACTGACCGCCGGTACCGTGGTGCTGAAGGCCGGTACCCGTATCAGCGCCGGCGAAGTGGGCGTGTTGGCGACCGTTGGCGTGGCTGACGTGCCGGTGCGCCCCAAATTGACGGTGGCACTGTTTTCCACGGGTGATGAACTGAAAGCGCCGGGCACCGAGCTGGCGCCTGGTGATATCTACGACTCCAACCGCCATGCTCTGCGCACCATGTTGCAGGCGATGGGCTGCGAGGTGCGGGATCTGGGCGTGATTCCGGATGATCTTGAGCTGGTGCGCGAAGCTTTCCGTCGTGCCGATGCCGAGGCGGATGTGGTGATCACCTCCGGTGGGGTTTCCGTTGGCGAAGCGGACTTCATCAAGGTGGTGTTGGATGAGATGGGCAAAATCAGCTTCTGGAAGCTGGCCATCAAACCCGGTAAACCGTTTGCATTCGGCCGTCTCCCCAATGCCTGGTTTTGTGGCCTGCCGGGTAACCCGGTTTCCTCCATGGTGACCTGCTATGAGCTGGTGCAGCCGTTGCTGAACCATCTGGCCGGTGAGCCCGCCAAAGATGCACCGCTGCTGGAAGCCCGCCTGCAGGACAACCTGCGCAAGGCGCCGGGTCGTCAGGAGTACCAGCGCGGGATCCTGTCCCGGACGGAAGATGGCTCCCTGATCGTGACCTCCACCGGTGCCCAGGGCTCCGATATGACCACCTCCATGAGCCGGGCCAACTGCTTTATCATCCTGCCGCGGGAGCAGGGCGATACCGCCGCCGGCAGTCTGGTCACGGTGGAGCCCTTCAACGCCGTGCTGGGAGGTTTGTAATGGACGACATCCTGTCCGATCAGGAGCTGCTGCGCTACAACCGTCAGATCGTCATCCGGGCCTTTGATATGGATGGCCAGGAAGCACTGAAACAGGCCAAAGCCTTGGTGCTCGGTGCCGGTGGACTGGGTTGTGCTGCGGCACAGTACCTGGTGACGGCCGGGATCGGCGAAATCACCCTGGTGGATTTTGACCATGTGGAGCTGTCCAATCTGCAGCGTCAGGTGCTGCACCGGGACAGCCGCATCGGCATCAATAAAGCGTTATCGGCGGCAGAAGAGCTGTCCGGTCTGAATCCCCATGTCCGTATCCACGCGGTGGATCGTCTGCTGGATGAGCCGGAGCTGGCCGAGGCGGTGGCAAAGCACGACGTCGTGCTGGATTGCACCGACAACCTGATGACCCGGGAGCTGCTCAACCGGTTCTGCTTCGAGGCCAAAGTGCCGCTGATCTCCGCTGCGGCGATTCGCATGGAAGGGTTGGTGACGGTGTTCGACTATGCCGATGACAAGCCCTGCTACCAGTGTTTTGCCAGCCTGTTTGGTGACCAGCAACTGTCCTGCGTTGAAAGCGGGATTCTGGCGCCGGTGGTGGGGATGGTGGGCTGCCTTCAGGCCACCGAAGCGGTTAAGCAGATTTCCGGCATGGGGCGTACATTGTCGGGCCGCATCCTGATGATCGATGCCATGACCATGGAGTTTCGTGAAATGGGGTTGCCGAAGCGCCCCGGTTGCCCGATCTGCGGTTGAATCCCGGTCTTATCGTCGCCACAACGCCAGCCTTCGGGCTGGCGTTTTTGTTGTCATCCCTAAACCACCTCCTATGGAGGTGGTGATCGCTTGCTCTGGGCTTTGCCCGAAGAGTACTGCTAAGAGACGGATTGAAAGCCGGTGCACAAAAAAGGAGAGGCATGCACCAGACCCTCACGGCGTAAGCCGTCCACATGCGCCGACTCGCAGCGCCGAGCGGGAACGACTGGGAATGAGGCCGAGAGCCAGGGAAGGCTCGAGCGGCCAGCCGAGCATGGAAGCGAGTCTGGCCGGTGCCGAAATGGGAAGGAGTGGGAGCGAGGGGCTTTCGCTGCGCCGGAGGCAAAGGGGAGTCCAGAGGGGCGAAGCCCTTCTGGCGGCCGCCGGGCCGTCCCGGCAAAGGAGGTGAGTGGAGCACTATCTGTTCATGCCTTTGGCAACCCCGAGAACTAAGCAGCCCCCTTAAAGGGGGCCGAGTCAAAGCCACCTGCTATGCAGGTGGTTTTTTACCTCTAGCGGGTGATGACGTACAGAGCGTGAAGCACGCCAGGCAGCCAGAAAAACAGACAGAGCAGGATATTGAGCACCAGGTCTTTGCCCATTCCCCGATGAAGGAACACCGCCACCGGCGGCAGCAGAATGGCCAGGATCACCAATATCAGCTTATTCATGTCCATAGTGCAGGCTCCGGAGTGGGTGTCCTTGCAGTATAGCGATTCAGCTCTGGGGCCAGCTGGGATCCTCGGCTTGCCACTGGGCCAGCAGTGCGGCCAACTCCTCTCCCCAGCGCTCTCCCTGACAAGGTGGCAGCCAGAACTGCTGCCACTCCCCCTGCCACTCGAAACCCAGACTCCAGGCGTGCAGATAGGTGCGGTCCGCCTCCTGGCCTCCGTACAGCGCGTCCCCCAGAATCGGCGCGCCAAGGCTCTTCAGGGCAACGCGGATCTGATGGGTTCGGCCGGAGCGGGGGCGCAGCAGAAAGGCACGAATGCCGGGGCGGAGGCTGTGGCTGACAAACTGCGTCAGGGCGAAGTTGTCCCGCTCCGGGGTCAATTTCCAGGCTCCACGGCGGGCCTTGGCCATCCCGCCTTTGACGGTGCCCTGCTTCTTCTTTGGCTTGTGCCCCGAGAGCGCCAGATAGCGCTTTTCCACCTGATGCTGCGTAAACCGCTCGGTCAGTTTGGCAGCCGCTGCTGAGCTGCGGGCCAGCACCACCAGGCCGGAAGTGGGGGTGTCCAGCCGGTGCACGGGGTAGAGGGATTCACCCAGTTGCCCTTCAAGTTGGGCCACCAGGCCCGGAGAGCCGTCCTGGCTGTGAAAGTGGACGCCAGCGGGCTTATGCACCACGAAGAAGTCGGGATGTTGATGTTCTACGGTAGGGATCAGGCTGGACATGGCGACTCACAAACAGGGTGGGTCGCCATTATAGCCGCGGGTCGCCGTTTCTGGGCAGATCCAGGGTGATGCGAAGGCCCGGGTGGTTGGAGGCGATGTGAACGCTGCCGCCATGGGCATGGCAGATCGCCCTGACCATGGCCAGGCCCAGCCCCAATCCCGGCTGCTGGCGGCTGGCGTCGCCGCGGTAAAGGCGCTGAGTCAGCTTTTCCTGTTCTGCCGGGCTGACGCCGGGGCCATTATCGGCCACGGTAATGCCCTCTTCATCCGCACTCAGGGTGATGATGGCCCCGGTGCCGGCGTACTTGATGGCGTTATCCACCAGATTGAACAGGGCCTGAAACAGCAGATTGCGATCGCCCTCTACCGGCCGTTCCAGCGGCCCCTGAATCACCAGATGTTGCTCATGAAGTTCGGCGGCGGGCTGCATCATCTCCACCAGATCCGCGGCCATGGCAGCCAGGTCCACCGGGACTCGCTCAATCTGGCGCTGGCCTTTTTCCAGCCGGGTCAGTGCCAGCATCGCCTCAAAGGTGGCCAGAATGGTGTCCAGTTGCTCCAGTTCATGGCCCAGCGACGGGTCGGCGTCCAGTCGCTGCTCCAGTCCCAGCCGCAGCCGGGTCAGCGGGGTGCGGAGGTCATGAGCGATGTTGTCACTGATGCCCTGAACCGTTTCCAGGCTGGCGGTGAGGTTGTTCAGTACCCGGTTAAAATGGCGTGCCAGCTGATCAAACTCATCGCCATCTGCCCGGAACGGCAGGCGGGCGTCCAACTGCCCCTGCTCGACCCGTTCAGCCAGCTGGTTGAACTGGCGCAGGCGGCGCAACTGGCGACGGGCAAACAGGTAGCCAAGGGCGAGAGTCAGCAACAGCGTGGCACTGCTGGCGACGGCTGCGGTTTGCACAAACTGTTCATTAAGGCGGCTGAGCTGTTGGGTAGAGACCGCCACCATCACCGGGCCATAGCGGGTGTCCGCCAGGCCGGAAGTGAACAGCAGAATCTTTTTCTGACGGGGATCCAGGACCGGGATCACCGCAGTATTGGGCAGGCGGGGAACGGTGGGTGGCAGCAGGCTGAATGGGCCGATCATCCCTTCCGGTCCCTGCCAGGAAAACAGCACCGTGCTCTCTTTCAGCTTAATCACCAGCTGATCGGCAAACATCTGTGGGGAGAGTTGTTCGGACAGTTCGACCAATTCCTGGGCTTCGTCATTCAGGCGTCGGTCAATCTCCCGTTGCTGAGCGCCCAGCAGAAGCTGATAGAGCAGGACCATGGTGACCACCAGCATCGCTGCGGTCAGTGCGGAGAGGCCCAGCGTCAGATGCCAGACCGAGCTTCGCCGGGGGGTGGCGCGGCCTCCCATGGTCAGGCCGCGGGTCCGATGCGGTAGCCAGCACCGCGCACGGTTTCGATGTGCACGCGAGCCCCCGCTTCCTGCAGCTTCTTGCGCAGACGGGCGATGTGCACATCGATGACATTGGTGCCGGGATCAAAGTGGTAGTCCCACACCGATTCAAACAGCAGGGTGCGGGTCAGCAGCTGGCCCTGATGCTCGAGCAGAAAGCGAAGCAGCTGAAACTCTTTGGGTTGCAGGGCCATTGGCTTGTCTTCGACCCGGGCTTTATGAGCCAGCAGATCCAGATTGAGGTTGGCCAGGCTCAGTTGGCTTGGCCGACTGTCGCTGCTCGGGCGTTCCATCAGCCGCTGGGCGCGGATCAGCAATTCGGCAAAAGAGAAGGGTTTGACCATGTAATCGTCGCCACCAGCGCGCAGCCCTTTGATGCGCTCGTCCACATCGCCCAGGGCAGACAGGATGATCACCGGCGTGCTGTTGCCGGTTGCCCGCAGGGCGGCCAGCAACGCCAGCCCCTCGAGTTTGGGCAACATCCGGTCGAGCACAATCAGGCGATAGGTCTCCGAGGTGGCCAGCATCAGTCCCTGCTGGCCATCTTCTGCACAATCCACCACGTAGCCCTGCTCGGTGAACCCTTTGCTGAGGTACTGGCGGTTGGTGGCGTCGTCTTCGATGATCAGGATCTTCATATCAGTCCCATTGCAGAATCGGCAGAGGCTCGCCGGTGGACAGGTCAACCGCGAGCTTGCGTTTGCCCTGCTCGGTCAGCAGCTCGACTTCCAGATAGCTGATGCCAATGTTGTGCTCCAGCTGGGCTTCCAGAAGGTAGCCTTGTTGCTGGCCAATGGCACGCTCAACCAATTGGGAAACCTGCCACTCCTGCTCTTCAAGGGCTGCCAGTGCTTCCAGATCGGATTCATCGTCCATTTCGCCGGGCTCACGCTCTTTTTCAAGCAGTTTGCCTTTGGCGTCCAGGGTCAGCTCAAGGAAGTTGTCATCGTTGCTGCGGGCCAGGCTGATTTCATAGGTGAGCGCCCCTTTCTCCACTTCCAGCTCAAACTCGACAATACGACCCTCATGGCGATATCGCTGCTCCACCAGTTTGAGGATTTCGAGCGGCGTCGGGGCGTCGCTGCCAGCCAGCTGTTGATACAACCGGGAGGTTGCCTGCGCCGGCAGCGCGGTGGCCATAATGAGTGTGAACCAAATCAGGTGTTTCATGGGGTATCGTGATCGTAAATTGGCCCTGTGGCTGCACTCTAACACAGGGCCGGAAGTTTCGACGTGATCAGTTGTCCAGGTGGCACTGGCTGATCTGGTGGCTGTTCTGACTCAGGGTGCAGTCCAGTTGAACCCACTGATGATTAAAGGGATCCAGGCTTTCGTCGCTGGCTTGGTAGCCCCACAACGTGCCATCACTCACCCAGCCCATCAGCTCCACATCGTTGTCCCGGTTTTCGCCGTCTACTTCGTCCACCTGGAAGCGACCGCTCTGGTGAAAGCCTTCGACTTTTACCCAGCGCCCGTTGAGGGTGGCGCGGTTCAGCCACCAGTCCTCAAACTTGCTGTTGTGGCCCAGCTCCAGCTCGACACCATTGACCGTTAATACCCCATTTTCGTAATGAGCGACGCCTTCCACTTCAAATGGCTGGATGGGGTTCTGGGGAGTGGGTTTGGTGGCGGCATGGGCCACGGACAGGGAGAGCGCAATGGCCAGCGCGGCGGCGGACCGACTCAGGATGGGGGACATGACGATTCCTTACTGCTGGGCAGGAGATGTGCCCGGGCGTGTGCTCGGGCAGCGGAGATTAACGGTCGAGCTGGCAGGCGCTCAGGGTGCCGGCAGAATCGAGCTGGCACTCCAGCTCAACCCATTGGCCCGCGTGAGCATCCAGGCTGGTGTCACTGGCGCGGTAGCCCCACAGGGAGAGCGGATCAGCGTTGACCGGGCCTTGCAGGTCAATGGTCAGCTCCTGCTGCTCCATTTCCACTTCCATCACCAGGAACTGATCGCCCTGTGCGTAGCCTTCCAGCTGCACGTAGCTGCCGTTCAGAGTGGCGTCGTTCAGGCCGTCCTCGAACTGAGTGTTCGGGGTCAGGGTCAGCTCGATGCCGTTGATGGTCAGGGTGCCGTTGCTGTACTGAGCGGTGCCCTCTACCTGGAACGAGTTTGGGCGCTGCGCGTCGTCGCCATCGTTGTCTTCAATGTCGATCTCGGTGGCACGGATGCGGTTGTGCTCAACCTGCCACAGACCGTCCACTTCCACTTGCTGACCCAGAGCCAGTTGGGCGCGGCTTTCGCTGTCGTCAAATTCGGTCTGGTTGTCGATCGCCACCTGCCACTGCTGGTTCAGGGTCATCAGGCTGTTGTCGTAGTTCAGCCAGCTGATGGTGCCCACCAGTTCAACGCTGTCGTCGTTGTCAAAGCCGGGAGCCGGCTCCACTTCCACTTCTGTGGCGCTGATGGAGAGCTTGTTCAGGGTGCCTTCGACTTCGACCCAGGCACCATTGCTCAGACGGCCATCAAGGGCAGCCTGCGCGTAGTTGACGGTCAGCTCGCCCAGGTTGAACAGCTTGGCGGTGGTGTCCAGGTTGGTCAGCTGGCCTTCCACTTCGACGATGCCCAGGTCATCAGTGGGCTCGATGAAGCTGGCCTGAATGCCGGCACCCTGGTAGTGGCCGCTGACGGCAACGTAGTCGTTAACCTGGAACTGACTGGCTTGCGCGCTCATTACGTTCTGGCCGGCGACAACCAGGCTGGATGCGCTGACTTCGCTGACCGGGCCTTTGAGCAGGGTGTCGTAATCCACTTCAACAGCGCGGAAGCCATCGGTGTCGATATCCAGCACCATGCCGGGCTTCAGGTCAGCCAGCTGGGCGGGCTGATCATCGATCTCCACCTCAGCATTGGCGGCCGGGATTTTGACATCATTGACGTACAGGTCAGTGCCAACGGTTTTCTGCAGTACGCCCTGAATGGCGCTGGGCAGGGTAGCCTGCGGGGGCAGTGGGGTGCTGCTGTCGCTGGAGCTGGAGCCGCACGCGGCCAGGGTGGTGGCCATCAGGGCCGGGATGATCAGCTTTTGCATGGGGAGATTCTCTAATTCGTTGTGTCTTGAAACTGACGCCAATTTAGTCCCTTGCACCTCAACCCAGGGTGGCGGAGAAATTAACCTTTGTTCATCTTCCTCGTTCGTTGAGTCCGCCATCCATTGCCGCTTAAAAGCTCGCCGATGGCGCGTGTGCCTCCTCTGCCCTGCCAAGAAATGTGCGTCACTTCAACACGTTAATACCGAGTCTTCTATACGATTCCGGTGCCGAGACCAACCGCTGGTTGGTGTGTCGGCCCGGTGCCTTGGAAACGGTGCCGGAATCAAAACACCATGTGGAATAACAATGAAAAAAATCAGTTTGCTGGCGGCGTCCATCGCCCTGGTATTGAGTGGTTGTGGTGGCAGCGATGACACCTCCGCTCCAGAGGCCTCCTTTAACGTGAAAGCCATTGATGGCTATCTGGTGAACGCTGACGTGTACGCCGGTGAAGGCTGCACCAAGCTCGTCGGTTCTACCGATGTGAATGGCAACCTCAAGGTGGCGGGTCAGTTCAAGGGGCAGACTCTGTGCGTGAAAGCGGTTCCGGGCAAAACCCTGGACAGCAGCCGTGGTCTGGTTGAGAAGCCTTTCACCCTGATGGCGCCGGCGGACTCCGCCGTTATCAGCCCGATGACCAACCTGGTTGTGGCCAAGATGGCCGATGGCGAGACCACCCTGGAAGATGCACAAGCCGCTGTTGAAGCGCAGTTTGCGGCTCTGAACACCGCTTCTGACACCCTGTTTGGTGACTACATCGCCGCCGCTGCCGATGGCAACAAGGCCGCGCAGGGCATCACCGTTATCGGTGAAAACCTGGTGGACGAAGATGTGGCCGAAGAGGTGCTGGACGACCTGATCGCCATCGTGGCTGACAAAGTGGAAGCGGAAGACGATCTGGAAGATTTCGATCCGGTGATCGGAGAAGACGGCAACATCACCGTTAACCATCGCCCGCACATCACCCTGACCGACGCGCAGCAGGACGCCCTGGAGTCCATTGAAGTGGATGCCGGCCAGGCCATCGAAGCGATCGATCTGAACACCGCCTTCGCGGATGCAGATGGCGACGCGATGACCTTCGAAGTGAAAGACGAAGATGGCCGTAAGCTGGCGGATCTGGGTCTGACGCTGAACAACGGCGTGCTGACCGGCACTCCGGCCATCGCCGATGAAATTGAGCTGCACGCTTACGCCAAAGACATCCACGGTGCCCGTTCTTACCCGCTGGAGATCGAGATCGAGGTGAACACTCCGAACCAGGCGCCGACCGTGGACCTGGAAGAGAAAGCGGAACTGGAAGCGGACCTGGCGAAACTGGGCCTGACCGAAGGCAACCTGGTGGATCAGGTTTTCGATCTGGATGACCTGTTTGAAGACGACGACACCTTGCAGTTGACCGTCACCACCACCCTGCCGGGCGTCACCGCTACCATCATTGATGGCGAAGACCTGCTGCTGAAAGGCACGCCGACCAGCGGCGGCGAGTTCGTGATCACCGTGACCGCTACCGACAACCTGCACCCGGCCATCAGCGCCGAGCTGAAGGTGTCTGTGGAAGCCAACTCTGTGCCCGAGTTCACCCTGGCCAGCTTCCTCGAAGGTCAGGATCCGAAAGCCGATGCGCGTTACCTGGCCAGCATGAACGCTTACTACTTCCAGAGCGAAGGCGTGATGGGTGTGGCGTTTGTTGACGGCACCCTGTACTTCGAAGAAAACGGCGAGATGCTGGTAGATGGCAGCTACCAGATCCGTGACGACAAGCTGTTCTTTGACGGCACCGAAGAGCACGACCGCTTTATCTACTTCAGCGACACGCTGGCCCTGTCTGTACCGGGTGCTGGTGACCTGAACGCCTACGCCAAGAACGACTTCACTGACGAGAGCAACTGGCAAGCCTGGACCGCCGAAGCGGCCCTGGGTACCTGGTACTTTATCAGCGACGATGCCGGCTCTGGCTCCATGGCCGATCCGATGATGGCCGCCATGACCTTCCAGAACGACGGTCAGGTGTGCATCAATGAAGGTGATGAGCCGGCCTGGTGCCTGCCTTACGAAGTGAAAGAAGGCTTCCTGTGGGTGAAATTCACCGAAGCGGATGACGCCCAGGAGGGGGATCGTGACATGGTGATGGCGCTGGCTGTTCAGGACGACAAACTGACTCTGGTGCTGGAGCAGGAGCGTGACGGTCTGCCGGCGTTGATGACCCGTGATGAAGCGCTGGCCAACCGCCTGATGGCGGAGTGGCAGCAGTAATCGGCGTTAAGGACGTCAGTAAAAAGGCCCGCAACTGCGGGCCTTTTTTTATGGGCGCGGATTCAACGTTTCCACTGTTCCGCGGCTTGCTGGTCGGCGTCTTTGGCATCGACCCAGACGGTGCCGTCGTTGCTGGTCTCTTTTTTCCAGAACGGTGCACGGGTCTTGAGAAAGTCGATCAGGAATTCACAGGCATCAAAGGCCGCCTTGCGGTGGGCACTGGATACGCCGATGAAGACAATCTGGTCGCACAG
Organism: Marinobacter nauticus; assembly: GCF_019801015.1. Classification (GTDB taxonomy): domain Bacteria; phylum Pseudomonadota; class Gammaproteobacteria; order Enterobacterales; family Shewanellaceae; genus Ferrimonas. The sequence goes on along the minus strand of NZ_JAHVJZ010000005.1, from coordinate 423,590 downwards.
TTTCAGATCCCCCACCCGGTGGATAATGGTGACTTCATCCACCGGCCAGCGGGAACGGGCTTCCGCCTCAATCTGGCCCAGTACCGCTTCGGTCATGCCCGGATAGTGCTCCAGGGTCATGGCGCTGACGCCCCGGCTGTCGCCGAAGTCCCGCACTTTACCGACAAAGGTGACGACTGCGCCGCAGCCCGGATTGTCCGCCAGTTTGGCGTACTCATCGGCAACGCTGAAATCCTGAGTCTGTACCGAAATCATCTTAGCCTCCGGTCACCGGCGGGAAGAAGGCCACTTCATCACCGGCAGTCAGGGCGGTGTCCCAGCCGGACAGGGTCTGGTTGACCGCCACCAGTACATTCTTGTCTTCCAGAGCCAGACGCCATTTGTCACCGCGCTCCAGCAGCTGTTGACGCAGGGTATCGGCAGTCAGGCCTTCGCTGGCGTCGATGGCCAGCTTATCCACGCCGATCACTTCCCGGATTTGAGCAAAAAACAATACGTTGATCATGAAGGCCTCTTACTGCTGATCGTTCTTGAAGTGACCGGATTTGCCGCCGCGTTTTTCAAGCAGGCGGACCCCTTCGATCACCATGTCTTTCTGAACCGCTTTGCACATGTCGTAGATGGTCAGTGCGGCAACGGAGGCGGCGGTCAGGGCTTCCATCTCTACCCCGGTCTGGCCGGCGAGTTTGCACACGGACTGGATGCGAACCCGGTTGTGCTCAGGCTCAGCAATCAGCTCCACTTCGACCTTGGTCAGCATCAGCGGGTGACACAGCGGGATAAGGTCGGAGGTTTTCTTGGCGGCCATAATGCCAGCGATGCGGGCGGTGGCGAACACGTCGCCCTTGTGGTGGCGCCCTTCAACGATCATCGCCAGGGTGTCCGGCGCCATAACGATGGTGGCTTCTGCGCGGGCTTCCCGCTCGGTCACCGATTTCTCGGTGACGTCCACCATATGGGCGTCGCCCTGGGCGTTGATGTGAGTAAAACCGCTCATGCTTGTTCCTTTACCGCTTTCAGATGAGTCACGAAATTGCAGGGACGGTGAGTGGCGTCCAGCTGCTCTTTGAGAATTTTGGTCCAGCCGGTGCGACAGGCCCCGGTAGAGCCCGGCAGGCAGAAGATGGCGGTTTTATTGGCCATGCCGCCGACGGCTCGGGATTGCACGGTGCTGGTGCCCAGCTCCTGGAAGGTGATGTGACGGAACAGCTCGCCAAAGCCTTCGATGGCCTTGTCGAACAGCGGCGCGACCGCTTCCGGAGTGGAGTCACGCTCGGTAAAGCCAGTGCCGCCGGTGGTGATGATCACCTGCACATTGTCAGACGCGATCCACTCGGAGATCACCGCCCGGATGGTGTATTTGTCATCTTTAACAATGCGGCGATCCACCAGCTTGTGGCCGGCTTCCTGCAGGTTGTCTGCCAGGTACTGACCGGACTTGTCGCTGTCCCAGTCACGGGTGTCCGACAAAGTCAGAACGGCAATGTTCAGCGGAATGAAGTTCGCTTGAGAAAGGTGTCCCATAAACGGTGTCTCTTTGCTTCGCTGTTATTGTTTATCCGCCAATGGAGGCCAGATGCGGCGTGGCTCCGGCGTCTCCATCGTGGAGATAGTGGGTTTGATGTTTCTGCCCGAGGGCGGCATGCAGACGGGCGATCAGTTCATCCTGCTGATCGTCGCTGCCCAGCAGATCCCGGAGCTCAATGCCGGCTTCGGTGAACAGACACAGATGCAGCTTGCCGATGGCGGAGACCCGCAGTCGGTTGCAGCTGGCGCAGAAATCCTTGGCGTAGGGCATGATCAGGCCGATGCGGCCGGCGTAGTCGGGGTGGCTGTAGTTCAGTGCGGGGCCGTCGTCCGGGCCGCGGGGGTCCAGCTGCCAGCCCTGGCGCTCCAGCTGCGATTGGATCACGGTACCGGGCAGATGATGCGCCTGGAAGTAATCGTGATGCAGGCCGGTTTCCATCAGCTCGATAAACCGAAGGTCCACCGGGTGATGCTTAATGAAATCGAGGAACTGCGGCAGTTCACCACCATTGAGCCCTTTCAGCAGCACCACATTGATCTTCACCTTGTGGTAGCCCTCGTTCAGCGCAGCGTCGATGCCACGCATCACCAAATCGAAGCGGCTGTCACCGGTGATGCGTTGAAACTGGTCCGGGTTGAGGCTGTCCACCGACACATTGACCTGGGAAAGGCCCGCCTGACGCCACGCTTTGGCGTGTTCAGCCAGCCGGTATCCGTTGGTGGTGGTGGCAATGGTGTCGACGCCGGGCGTGTTGGCGGCCAGATGCAGTACCTCCTCGAAATCTTTACGAAGAGTGGGCTCACCGCCGGTAATGCGCACCTTGCGCATCCCCACCGTGGAGAAGGCATGCAAAACCCGCCGGATCTCATCCAGCGTCATAAAACGGGGTTTGCCGTCGGGGTGGTAGCCGTTAGGCAGACAGTACTCGCACTTGAAATTGCAGGCATCGGTGATCGACAGGCGCAGATAAGGGAAGCTGCGGCCAAATCGGTCCTGGAGCTCTCGCATGTGTCACCTTTCCTAAATAAGAGGAAGGCAGATTAACTTTCTCAATCTACCCCGGTGGCCTTAATGCCACGGCCCGACCGCCATATCCCTTGCTGGACTTAGGCACCGACGGGCTCGGTTCACAACTGCTTGCAGTGTAAAGTATAGCCAGCAACAACGACAATCAGTTGGGATCACATTTTCATCGCTGGGTGTCGGTCGATCCTGCCGAAAAGTGCCCCAGGGTGGCTACCTTCCTCACTCTTCCCCTGGTTACCTCTGTGAACTTGGTCACTTTTTCAGTAAGCTGACGATAACGTAAACGTAAGCTCCAGCAGAGAGTCGGACGAGGAAGAGTGATGGAACGCGAGTCGATGGAATTTGACGTCCTGGTGGTGGGAGCCGGTCCGGCCGGATTGTCCTCCGCCATCCGCCTGAAACAGCTGAATGCAGATCTCAATGTCTGCGTGGTGGAAAAAGGGTCTGAAGTGGGGGCCCACATCCTGTCCGGGGCGGTCTTTGAGCCTCGCGCACTGGATGAACTTCTGCCGGAATGGCGTGAGATGGGGGCCCCCCTGACAACGCCGGTCAGCGACGACGAAATCTGGCTGCTGGACGCCAAAGGGGGCCGTCAGTTCCCCAATTGGTTGACCCCGAAAACCATGCACAATGACGGTAACTACATCATCAGTCTGGGCAACCTGTGCCGCTGGCTGGCGGAGCAGGCCGAAGGTTTAGGGGTGGAGATTTACCCCGGCTTTGCCGCTGCGGAGCTGATTGAAGAGAATGGCGCGATTGCCGGTGTGATTACCGGTGATATGGGCGTGGCCCAGGATGGCAGCGAGAAGGATGGCTATATGCCGGGCATGGAGCTCCGTGCGCGCTATACCTTGTTTGCGGAAGGTTGCCGGGGTCATCTTGGCAAGCAGTTGATCGCTCGTTACCAGCTCGACGCCGACCGCAGCCCGCAGCACTACGGCATCGGCTTTAAGGAGATCTGGCAGTTGCCCGAAGGGGCCACAAAGCCGGGCAAAGTGGTGCACAGCGCCGGTTGGCCGTTGGCCGAAAACGGCGCCTCCGGTGGGGGCTACCTCTACCACGGCGACAACAATCAGGTTCTGGTGGGGCTGATCATCGACCTCAACTACGACAACCCCAATCTCAATCCGTTTGAGGAGTTCCAGCGTTTCAAAACCCACCCGGTGATCGCTCAGCATCTGGAGGGCGGAGAGCGGATTGCCTATGGCGCCCGCGCCATTGCCAAAGGCGGCTTTAACTCGCTGCCGAAGATGAGCTTCCCCGGTGGCCTGCTGATTGGTTGTGATGCCGGTACCCTGAACTTCGCCAAGATCAAAGGCAATCACACCGCCATGAAGTCCGGCATGCTGGCGGCGGAAGTGGTGGCAGACGCCCTGGCCAAAGAGGGTAATGCCGGTGAGGACCTGACCGCCTTTGCAGCCCATTTCAAAGATTCCTGGCTTTACGATGAGCTTTATCGTTCCCGCAACTTCGGCCCGGCCCTGCACAAGTACGGCAGCATGGTTGGTGGCGCCTTTAATACGCTGGATCAGAATCTGTTTGGTGGCCGCCTGCCGGTCACGCTGAAGGACAGCCACAGCGATCATGGCCAGATGAAGCCGGCTGCCGGGTTTGCAGCCATTGATTACCCGAAGCCGGATGGCAAGCTGAGCTTTGACCGACTCTCCTCGGTGTTCCTCTCCAACACCTATCACGATGAGGATCAGCCCTGCCATCTGCACCTGACCGACCCGGCCATCCCGGTGCAGGTCAACCTCGCGCAATACGATGAGCCAGCGCAGCGTTACTGCCCGGCCGGAGTGTACGAAGTGGTGCAGGAGGAGGGGGATGCGCGGCTTCAGATCAATGCCGCCAACTGCATCCACTGTAAGACCTGTGACATTAAGGATCCCAGCCAGAACATCACCTGGGTGACGCCGGAAGGCGGCGGTGGTCCCAACTACCCCAATATGTAATGAGAAGCGCGCCGATGGGCGCGCTTTTTGATCGAAGTATCAGGCCGCCTTGATGGCGTTGCGGCCGGATAACTTGGCTTCGTACATCGCTTTGTCTGCCTGATGCAGCAGCGCCTCACCGGAGAGGCCGGGGTGCCACTGGGCGATTCCCTGACTCAGGGTGACACGGGAAGAGATGCCGGATTCCGGGTGCTCCAGATCACTCTCCCGAAGCCGGGTTTCAATCTCTTCCGCCAGACGCTGGGCCCCCCGCTTATCCGTGTTGGGTAGCAGCAGAACAAACTCTTCTCCGCCGAATCGTGCCAGCGTATCGGATTGACGACGGCTGGCCTGGCGCAGGATTTGCGCCACGGTGCGAAGGCAGTCGTCGCCCGCCTGGTGGCCAAAGTGGTCGTTGTAGAGCTTGAAGTAATCCACATCCAGCAGGATCAGGCAGAACGCATTTTTGCTGCGTTTGGCGTCGCTGACTGCCTGACTGAGTCGTTGATCAAAATAGCGGCGGTTGGCCAGGCCAGTCAGAGGATCCTGGTTGGAGAGGGTGCGGAATTTTTCCAGCAGACGCTTATTCTGCCTCAGTTGGGCCTGGCTCATCCGCATCCACAGGTTGATCTGCCGGCGGGCCGCCAGTCCGAGGTAAAGCGCGATGATCAGCACCGCCAACTCCTGCCACCACAGCACACCGCTGGGCCACAGCAACACCAGAGTTGGCGGCAACAGGCAGCACAGCAAGGCCCGGTCGGAACTGTGCAGCCCCAGTACGGCAGCAAACACAAACATGACGTAGGCGGAGAACACCGGCAGTGTGGTTTCATCCGGGCCGCCGGCCAGCCGGGAGGCGACGACGGTGGAGATGGCGAGTCCCAGCAGCAGCCCCTGGGCCTCGATGGACAGCAGCAGGCGAAATCGCCGGCGACCATGCGCCCAGCGATTGCCAGCCCATAACCCCAGCGCCAAAGCCGCACTCAGGTAGTAAGGCAATTGGGCCTTAAACGGTTGGGACCACTCGTACAGAGCGACACTGGCCAACGGCGTCAATGTGGCAAACATCAGCAGCCACTGCAGTCCCTTGTATTGCACTGGCCTGGGATCCAGTTCCATCCGGGTCCTTGTATGAGGAATCAAAGTGCAGACAGGTTAATTGGTTATTGACCACAAAGTGGTCAGGCGTCAAGCCGAAACCAGGTAACTCTTCAGAGTTTCCGGGGGAACGGAACAGTCCGCTGACACGGCAAACGCCGCCCAACAGGCTGCTTCTGCCATGGCAATGCTCAGCTCTCCCTGCTTGAGTAATCCGTGGATTAGACCCGCCGCATAGCAATCGCCGGCCCCTGTGCTGTCGACCACGTTGGCCGGCACCGCGTCCTGATGGTGGATGCGGTCAGGCAGGTAGGCTTTGGCACCCCTGGCACCCTCGGTGACGATAAAAGCCCGCAGTTGATCACCTGCCACTCCCTGAGCCCATTCGAAGCTGGGCTCCACGCCGTGCTGGGCCAGATCGTCGCGGGAAGTGATCAAGTAGTGGCAGGGTCGTGCGGCCAGATCCTTGGGCAGTTGGGCGACCACCAGGGCACGATGCAGAGCATCACTCATCAGGCGGGGCAGGTGTTCGGCGGACAGGTTAACGTAGAGGGCATCAACGCCGTCCCAGTTGAGGCGCTGCGGCAGCAGCAATCGGGGGCGGTTCGGGCGCAGTATGGTGCGCTCCCCATTCGGCTCCATCAACAGCTGCAGTGGCTGGGTTGGCCCCACCAGGCGGTGGACCTGCTGACATCCCAGTCCCAACTTTTTCGCTTCGGCCAGCAGCCAGTCGCCCAGTTCGTCGTCGCCGACCTGGCTCAACAACTCGACCTGATGTCCGGCCCAAACCAGGCCCAGCCCGGTATTGGTGGCACCGCCACCAATACGGTGACCCATATCTTCGTAATGGATCCGGGCGCCGGAGGTCAGGGGGCGATTCAGCCGAAAAATGCGGTCGCAGTTGAGGTTGGCGATGATCAGGATCTGGCTCATGGCAGGGCTTTTAATCTCGGAGTTGCTTCGGATTATCGCCAGCGGCGGGGGGGATGTCATCATAGGGTCATAAAAAAGGGCGCCCTAAGGGCGCCCTTTTTTGACGGAGTCCACTCACATATCTTTGGCGCCCAGCGGGCGGCGCAGTTCGGCGCGGACGTTGTCCATGCCGGCGTAGAAGTTTTTCATCATCAGCAGACCCATCATCAGACCGTTCGGGGTGGCCTGCAGCTTATCAGCGTCGTTCGGATCCTGTTTCAGGCAGCCGGTGGCGTGCATAAAGGCCATCTCTTTGGCCAGGCCCAGGTAAGGGCTGACACCAAACTGCTCTTTAAAGTAGCTCTTGGAGAGGCGGCCACCGAACAGGTTCAGCAGGAAACGGTACTGCATCACGGCGTGACGGGTGTAATGCTTGGAGGATTCCACGCCCATCTTACCGGCAGCAATGCGCTCCTGGTAACGACGCAGCGAGAAGCTGTTTACGTACAGAGTGTCGTGCAGGAAGCTGAAACTGCCGGAGCCCAGGCCCAGGTAGTCGTCGTAGTTCACCACGTACTCGTCGAAGCCTTCCTCGTTGCTCTTACCAAAGGACCAGGCGGTCAGCTGATCGTAGTGACCCTTCAGGCTGTTGAGGATCAGCTCGTAATCCTTGCGGATGTCCTGATCGCTCGCCGCCAGATTGCCCTTGGCGCTCTTTCGGGTCTGGTGGGTCACCATCAGCGGGTAGGTGGTGATCTGGCGCGGACCCAGGCGGGCCAGCATGTCCATATCGTTTTGCAGCACTTCCTCAGTCTGACCCTGGAAGCCGAAGATCATGTCCACGTTCAGGATCGGGAAGTTGTCTTTGGCCCGCAGCAGCTTTTCGTACACCACTTCCGGCTCACCGAATTTCTCCAGGCGGTCGGTACGGGCCAGAATGTCACGGTTAAAGCTCTGAACGCCCACCGAGAGGCGGTCCACCAGGCCGTGCAGTTGAGTGAACTCGGCAGAGGTCAGGTGCAGCGGGTCAGACTCACAGGACACCTGCTTGATGCCCGGGAACAGGTTGCGGGCGTGCTCAATGGTACGCGCCAGCTCGTCCACCAGGACGGTGGTGGTGCCACCGCCGATGTACAACTCTTCAAAGTCGTAACCCAGCGCCTTGGCCATATCCATCTCTTTGCGCAGGCTGATGAAGTAAGCCCGGGCCTTCTCTTCCTTGAACAGGAAGCGATGGAAGGTGCAGAAGGAGCACAGGGTGTGACAGAAGGGTACGTGCATATACAGCATGTACTTGCGACCGGGCATCGGCGCCGGAAACGCATCGCATGCCTGAGTATCCAGGCACAGGTGACGCTTGGTGTAGTACTGCATCACGTGCTCAAGACTGTCCAGCATCCAGCGTGGTGTGGTGATCTTGTTGCTGTCGCGGATGGCGGCGTTATTGAGTGCGCGTTCGGCTAAGGACATGAAGTCTCCCCTCGGTGACGACGCGGCGGGTGATCCTCGCCGGTAACGCTTGCGCGTGAGTCACGTTCTTTGTTAGGTGGCGCCCAGCATATTGGTTACACCGACGACTGTGGAGTAGGTGGGTCACAGTGTGAGTGTTCGGGGGGGAATCAAATTTCAAAACTGCGATCTGGTCAACAATTCATCCCATTGTTCTCGTTGTAACTGGCGGGTTTTCGACGGGGTAAGATCATGCTTTTGTGATGGGCGTCAGGTTCTTATGGTGGGTGCGGAAAAGAGTTTCAGGGGGCCAGCCGGGTGGGCCGGCCCCCTGTGTCCTCAGAAGCGGTAGCCAACCTTCACGTAGGTGAAACGTCCCTGTGCAGAATGGGTTTTCTGGTCATAGCCCATAAAGGTCGCCTGGGAGAACGGTGGCTCCTCATCCAGCACATTGTTGGCACCCAGGGTAAAGCGCCAGTCATTCCAGAGGTAGCTGGCGTTCAGGTCCAGGGTGGTCATGGAATCGATGGTGCCGGAGGCACCCGCATCCACATCGTCCTCCATCTCGCCGATGTAGTTGATGCGCGCGGAGGCCAGCCAGGCGTCCATGCTCCAGTCAGCCGCAGCAGTCCAGCGATACTCCGGGTGCTGGTAGGCACCGTTCAGGTCGCGGACACTGCCGTCCTCCCGGATCTCCTCGAAGCTGTTGACCCAGGTAAGGTTATAGCTGAACCGGTAATCGCCCAGGCCATCGGTGGCGAGGATGTACTGGGTATCAAAGTCGATACCGTCCGTTTTTTGCCCGCCAAGATTGCGGAAACTGTCATAAATCTCAATGATTTGACCTGGGATCCCGTCGACCGTGGGCTCCCGCTTGACCACATCCGGGTTGGTGCCCTGAGTGTCCAGCAGGAACTGGGTGTCGGAGGTGATCAGGTTGTCCTGATCGTAGTTCCAGTAATCGAGGGTCATGGACCAGTTATCCATAGGCTCCCAGACCACGCCGACGTTGTAGGAGGTGGACTCTTCCGGTTTCAGGTCCGGGTTTCCGGAGAAGATGACCGTTCTCTCCTGGGCGGTACAGTCGAACTCTTCACCGGTCAGCGGACAACGCGTGGTGTCAACCAGCCCCGGTGATTCCTGGGTGGCACCCAGGCCCAGCTGAACCAGCGAGGGAGCGCGGAACGCCTCACCCCAACTTGCGCGGAAAGCCAGGCTGTCCAAAGGGGCCCAGCGAATGGCAAATTTGGGGCTGGTGTTGGTGCCAAAGTCGGAGTAATCCTCGTACCGGACCGCCAACTGAACATCAATGGTGTCAAACATGGGCAGCGCCAGCTCAGCGAACAGAGAGGTCTGGTCCCGGCTGCCTGCGGCCTGGGTTGCCTCGGTACCAAAAATTTCCCCTCTCAGGAACAGCTCATCCGGATTGTCCTCCAGACTCTCCTCCCGATATTCGAAGCCAACGGCGATGGCCGCCATATTGCCGCCCAGTTCAAACAGATCACCGGTAATCTTGCCGTCCCAGGCTTCGGTGGTGGATTTGCCGTTTCGGGTGGTGTTAACGGTGATGCGGTCCAGCACCTCCGGGCTTTGCGTGGTGGAGAAGGGATTAAAGCTGCCGTCGTTAATGGCGTTTTGAAGCTCGGGGGTCCAAACGAATCCCCGCTGGCCATATTCATTGGAGCGGCTGCGGCTGTAGGTGTAGGCCAGTTCCCATTCCCACTCGGCGAAGTTACCGTTCAGGCCCAGCACGGAGCGGGCGTTATCGGTTTCCACTTTCTTGAGTCGGCCATCGGTTTCGGTCAGACGGCGGCGCATGGTGATGTCTTCGCCAGGGAAGGGATTGGTGGCTTCGCCGGACTGGAACAGCGGGTTGTCCGCCAGCATGTAGAACTCGCTGAACGAGGGGCTGGCGGCCCCTTTCACCACGGTATTGTTGTGCTGGTAGGAGAGCTCGGCAAAAAAGGAAACCTTATCGTTGAACTCATAATCCTGCAGCACCATCAGGCCGACCCGCTCCGTTTCCGGGATGGAGGTCATAAAGGGGGCGTAATCGAACCGGCAAAACGCGCCGGCGACCCGGTCTTCCGGACAGTTGGCGTCCGGCTGCCAGTTGCCGTCTGCCAGGATGGAGCCATCCTCGCCGATGGTGGCGGAGCTGAATGAGCCGGGGTTGCCGGAGGAGGAGCGGAAGTCAAAACCGCCGCGGGCCGTCTGGTTGGCCGAGCGAGAGTAGCTGCGGTCAGCAAACAGTGTCTCTTCGCGCTGGAAGTAGTCCAGCACCACGGTGGTATGGCTGCGATCGCCCCGCGTACCCCAAAGCGCAGCCAGAGTGGTTTCTTCCCCGCCGCCTTCACTGGTGTCGCCATAACCTGCGGTGACTTCGAAGCCTTCAAAGTCGCTTTTCAGGATGATGTTCACCACACCGGCGATGGCATCGGAGCCGTAGGTGGCGGAGGCGCCGTCTTTAAGAATTTCGATGCGCGCAATGGCGGACAGCGGAATGGCATTGATGTCCACAAAGGCGGTATCAATCTCTTTGGCAAAGGCCGATACCGAGATGCGCCGTCCATTGAGCAGGACCAGGGTCGAATCGGCGCCCAGGCCGCGCAGGGAAACGGCCGCCCCACCGTTCCCGGTGTCGTCCGAATCGTTGCCCTGGGTGGAAAACGTACCGTTGCCGGAGACCGGCAGCTTGCGCAGCAACTCAGAGATGTCCTGGGCACCGGCACCCCGGATGGCGTCTTCATCAATGGCCAGAATGGGAGAGGGGCCTTCCATGTCGGTGCGTTTGATGTGGGAGCCGGTTACCTCGATTCGCTCAATCTCCTCTTCGGCGAAGGCGGCATGGCTGACGGGCAGGATTGCGGCGCTGACGGTGCAGGCCAGAATGGACGGTTTCATATCGACGATCTTCCCTCGGTCATTCAATTGTATTGCTTCCACGGCAAGAACAACCACAACCCTCTGTTCTGAAAGCCTCCTTTGTTGTTTTCCGCTACGAAGTTAGGGGGTGGCGTAAATATGTCAATGAAAAAGTTTCACTTGTGAGTGTGAGTGGGGGAGGGAGGAGCAGAGGTGCGGGAAAAGTGAGGCACTGAGGCTTAACGGGGATGTGGGGCTGGTCGCTTTGTCTGGACAGGGTCGATCAAACCGGGGCATGGTCACGGTATCGTTTTTGTCCGGCTATCCTATTGTTTTACCGTACGCAAATGAGGTGAAGGGGGAGAGATGAGAGGAAAGATGCTTTTGGTGATGTTGCTGTTGCCGCTTGGGGTGGTGGCCAACAGTGAGCGGTCAAGCCGCATCATCACCACCGGTCCGAAGCCGATTCCGGTGGTGGATGGGGCGGAGTTTATCCGGGCTTGCTGGTATCAGGGGCAGCAGTATTCGGAAGGTGCACCACTGGAAGTGGCAGGGCAGCTGCTCTACTGCCTGCCGAAAAACCATTACGAAACCAATGGCGCGCTGATCTGGCGCCCGGCGGAGGGGGACGAGCGACCCGCCAAGATCACGGTGTCGCCCTGACGCCCGGCTTTAGCGGGCTTCCAGACGGGCGTAGGCCACCACCAGCCACTTGACGCCCATGCCATCGAAGGCGACCTGCACCCGACTTTGCGGGCCGCTGCCTTCGTAGTTGATGATCACGCCGTCACCAAATTTGGGGTGGTGCACCCGCTGGCCCAGGCTGAATCCGGTGTCGTTAAAGCGCTGCTCCGACTGGTTAAAGCGGTTGTACTGGCGCGGCTGAGACACCTGGGTGGTCAGTCGCACTTCATCCAGGTGCTCCTGCGGGATTTCGCGGATAAAGCGGCTGGCTTTGGCGAAGGTTTCCCGGCCATACAGACGGCGTGACTCGGCGTAGGTGATGTAGAGCTTCTGCATGGCGCGGGTCATCCCCACGTAGCAGAGGCGGCGCTCCTCCTCCAGACGATCGCCCTCATCCAGGGCCATCTGACTGGGGAACATCCCCTCTTCAACGCCACACATAAACACCAGCGGGAACTCCAGACCCTTGGCGCTGTGCAGGGTCATCAGCTGCACCGCATCATCATTGTCGTCCGCCTGGCCTTCTCCGGCTTCCAATGCCGCATGCGCCAGGAAGGCGTTGAGCTCACTCATCTCTTCGGTGTCTTCCGGCTTCTCAAATGAGCCGGCCGCCGTCACCAGTTCGTTAAGGTTCTCAATCCGGGCTTCCGCTTTCTCACCCTTCTCCGCCTCGTACATGGCGCGCAGGCCAGAGTGGTTGATGACGTGATCAGCCTGACGCTTGAGCGGCGCTTCCATCACCTCTTCTTCAAGCTGATCGATCAGGCTCATAAAGGCGGCAATGGCCGAGGAGGCCCGACCGGCCAAACCACGCTCGGTAAGCAGGCGCTGACAAGCGCGCCACAGGGTGATCCCCTCGGTACGGGCGGTGGTGCGGACAATATCCAGGGTGCGGTCGCCAATGCCACGGGCCGGGGTGTTGACGATGCGTTCGAAGGCGGCGTCATCATCCCGGTTGGCAATCAGGCGCAGGTAACCCAGCGCGTCCTTAATCTCCTGACGCTCGAAGAAGCGCAGGCCGCCGTAAATCCGGTACGCCACACTCTGGTGCAGCAACGCCTCTTCCAGCACCCGTGACTGGGCGTTGGAGCGATAGAGAATGGCGCAGTCAGTCAGGGCACCGCCACCGTCCAGATGCTGCTTGATGCGGCCAACGATGTAGCGGGCTTCTTCCAGTTCGTTAAAGGCGCAGTAGAGACTGATCGGCTCGCCGCTGGCGCCTTCGGTCCACAGCTCTTTGCCCATCCGCTCGGCATTGTGGGCGATCAGGGCGTTGGCGGCGCTCAGAATGGTGCTGGTGGAGCGGTAGTTCTGTTCGAGACGGATGGTCTCGGCACCGGGGAAGTCGTCGAGGAACTTCTGCAGGTTCTCCACCTTGGCCCCGCGCCAGCCATAAATGGACTGGTCGTCATCCCCGACGATCATGATGTGACTGCCATTGCCGGCCAGCATGCGGATCCAGGCGTACTGAATGGCGTTGGTATCCTGAAATTCGTCCACCAGAATATGGCGGAAGCGCTGCTGATAGTGGCGCAGCAGGTGCGGCTGTTTCAGCCACAGTTCGTGGGCCCGCAGCAGCAGTTCGGCAAAATCCACCAGGCCGGCACGGTCACAGGCTTCCTGGTAGGCCTGATAGATCTGCAGGAAGGTCTTTTCCACCGGGTGGTAACCGGCGTCGATATGCTGAGGGCGCAGGCCTTCATCCTTTTTGGCGTTGATGTAACCCACTGCCTGGCGGGGTGACCAGCGCTTTTCATCCAGTTGCAGACTTTTCAGGATCCGTTTCACCAGGCGCTGTTGGTCGTCGCTGTCGAGGATCTGGAATCCCTCCGGCAGGCCCGCTTCCTGGTAATGAGCGCGCAGCAGGCGGTGAGCCAGGCCGTGGAAGGTGCCGATCCACATGCGGTTGACCGGGCCATGCACCAGATCTTCGATACGGTGGCGCATCTCAGCGGCGGCTTTGTTGGTGAAGGTCACCGCCAGAATGGCGTAAGGACTTTCGCCCTGCTCCTCCAGCAACCAGGCGATGCGGTGGGTCAGCACCCGGGTTTTGCCACTGCCCGCCCCTGCCAGCACCAGCACGGCGCCGGGCGCCGCTTCTACGGCGGCACGCTGTTTGTCGTTAAGGGTGTCGAGCTGCAATCTGGAGGTCATGTCTGGCGCCTGCGGAGTCTCAAGGGGGCGCCATTATACCCTGTCACAGCAGATGGCGCAGGGCCTCCAGAGAGGTCAGTTCCAACGTCGGCAAAGCGGGGCCATCCCGACGGATCCTGCCATTGGCTCCGGGCGTCAACAGCGCGGCCTGACAGCCGGCATTGATGGCACCAAGCACGTCGGTGCCGGGATGATCGCCCACGTGCAATAACGCCTCTGGGGGAATCCCCAGCTCAGCACAGCACTGCTGAAACAGATCCGGAGCGGGCTTTTGAACCCCATGAGGGCCGGCGCAACGAACGCTGGCAAAGGGCACATTGGGCAAAAAGCGACGGACATCGGCATTGCCGTTGGTGATCACCGCGAGCGGGTAGCGTTCAGCCAGTCCCATCAGCAGTTGCTCAATCTGTGCAGGTACAGAGATGGCGCTGCGCCAGATCAGAAAGTCCGACATCAGCTGTTCGCTGGCGCGGATGGGGTTGTCATGACCGAGCAGACCCAGCCCGCGTTGCAGTGTGGCCCGGCGGGCTTCTGTGGTGTCGTGGAGCAGGTGTGGCGTCGCCATCAGCGTGGCGGCTTTTTGCTGCTGCCACCAGTGGGGATCCTGCGCGCGTGGATCCGGACTTTCCGACGCCAGCCGTTGCAGCAGACGTGCCTCGGCATTGAGCAGCACCGGGGTGTTGTCATACAGGGTGTCGTCAAGGTCAAAGCTCAGGGCCTGCACCGGTTGCAGACGGCGGTAAAAACGCATCGGGGTCTCCTGTGGATTGCCCCGATGATGCCCATGGTTGCCGCGGCTGTCCAGGCCGCGAGCGGGGCTCAGACGCTGCGCAGCGGAGGCGCGGTTTGTGCCTCGGTGGCCTTGAGTGCCTGAACCGGTTCCACTTTTGTCGGCCTGGCAAGGTGCAATGGCAGGCCCAGCTGACTCCGGTTTCGGCCCTGGGATTTGGCGCAGTAAAGGGCCGCGTCGGCATTGGCGACCAGGCTTTGCGGGTCACTCTGCTCCGGGCCGAGTATGGCGATGCCGATGCTGACGGTCTGGGCTTCGGGCAGATCGGCGGTGTGAGCCTGCCAGCGACCGCGTATCCGCTCTGCCAGAGTCAGTGCGCCGGGACCATCGGTATTGGGGCAGATCAACATAAACTCCTCGCCGCCAAAGCGACCGGCCACATCGCTGCCCCGGCAGGCTTCGCCAAGCAGCGCGGCAAAGCGCAGCAGCAGGGCGTCGCCTTCCAGATGGCCCAGGGTGTCATTCAGGTGCTTGAAGTGGTCCAGATCCAGCATCAGTACGGCCAGGTTCTGGTTATGACGCCGGGCCTGATGCCAGGCGCGGCTGAGGTGTTGGTCCAGCTGGCGACGATTGGCCAGCCCGGTCAGAGGGTCGGTCTGAGCCTGGGCCGTCAGGCGTCGCTGCTGACGCTCCCAGCGGCGCAAAACCTGGGCGCCGGGCAGCGCGACCAGCAGCAGGGTGCCGATGGTGCTGCCCCGTTGTCCCGCGAGGCTTTCACCGAGGGTTTGCGTGGGGTCCATACCGGCGGCCACCAGCATCAGCGCGACCGAGGCCAAACCGAGGATCAGCAGCGCCAGGCGGTCCCGCAGGTAGAGGCAGGCAACCAGTACGGCGGCGTAGAGCAGAGGCCCGAACGCGTCCGGGCTGGCACTGATATCCAGTAAAAAGGCCAGCCCGACCAGAGCGGTCAGGCTCAGGCGGCTGGACAGGTGGTCAAAGAAAACGGCAGCTCGCGATGTCATGGGTGATCCTTCACTTCCAGGCAACACAGAGGGCGTCATGGTTAGGGGCGCCAGGTGCTAATTTAAGGTGCAAAAGCCGAGCCAGATCTAAATGTCCTTTTAAAACAATGCATTGGTTGTTTGAGGCGGTTTTTTGACGCCGTCATAAAGTCGCCTCCCGGCGGAAGTGGCAGGATTTTGCCGCGGCTGGTTACAATGGCCACCGGATATTTGAGGACAGAACACCATGGCCAAAGCCAACACCCCGCCCGTTTCTGCTGAAGTGGTGGCGGAATCGATGAAGATTGCCCGGGGCACTCAACAGCCGGGGCAGACCAAAGAACAGACCAAGCTGATCGCCAAAGGCATCGAAAAGGGCATCGCAGAGTACAAGAAACAGCAGAAGGCCAAGGCTCGGGCAGCGGACAAGGCGAAGAAGCAGGAACGACGAGCGAAAGCGCGTGCTGAGGCAACGGACGTGGCCGACGAGAGCGTTGAGGCGGCATCACCGACGTCCTGGCTGCCCTGGATTTTGCTGTTGCTGAGCTGGGTGGGATTTGCGGCCTACCTGATTGTGGGCCGCTGAGTCCGGGCTACTTTTTTCGAGCGCGCGGGTGGGCGCTGTCGTAGACGTTAGCCAGATGCTGGAAATCCAGGTGGGTGTAGATCTGGGTGGTGGACAGGTTAGCGTGACCAAGCAGTTCCTGCACCGCCCGCAGGTCGCCGGATGACTCAAGCAGATGGGTGGCGAAGCTGTGGCGCAGTTTATGAGGGTGCACCTTGCTGTCCAATGCCTGGTTCTGGCCCCATTTGGCCAGTCGGGATTGTACGCTTCGGGGACTGAGCCGGCTGCCCCGGCTGGACAGGAACAGCGCGTCGCTCTCCCCGCCTTTTGTCAGCATTGGCCGCAGAGCCAGATAGCGGCCTAACCACTCCTGCGCCATTCGGCCTACCGGCAATTGTCGCTCCTTGCCGCCTTTACCCAGTACCCGGACCTGGCCCTCTTTCAGGTCGAGTTGCTGAGTGTTCAGCCCCACCAGCTCCGCCAGACGCAGGCCAGAGGAGTAGAACAGCTCCATGATCGCCCGGTCACGGACAGCCAGTGGATCGGTCTCATCCAGGGTAAGCAGGCGGTCGATCTGGTCCACATCGAGGTTTTTCGGCAGTGGGCGGCCCTGTTTCGGCGCCTGCAGCCCCACCATGGGATCGTGTTGTAAGCGGTCTTCGCGAAGCAGAAATTTGATCAGTTGACGCAGGGCGGACAGGGTCAGTGCCAGTGAGCGCGGTGACAGTCCCTGGCGGTGCAGCTTGGCCAACAGCGCCTGACAATGTGTGGTGCGCAGCTGTGACCAGTCATCGACGCCCTGAGCGGCGAGCAATGGCAAACAGCGGTCGAGTTCCCGCAGATAGTTGCGAACCGTATGGGGCGAGTATTGGCGCTCGTCTTCCAGGTAGTGGCGGAATGCGTCCAGCGCCTTATTCATCGTCGAGCAGCTGACGGACCCGGTAGGTGAGCAGATGTTTGAGCTGATCCAGCAGCAAGGTGTCCATGTCCGCCACAAAGTGGCCGGGATCATGGGAGGCGATGGCCACCACACCGTGCCAGTGATTGGCTTCACCCAGGCCGATCAGCGCGACTGAACCGGTTTCCAGTCCCACCATCAACTGCGCTTCCGCAGAGGGCAGCCGGCCAAGGTAGTAGTTGTTGCCGTCCAGTCGGCGGCGCAGGATCCCGTGGATCGCCTCGTGCTCAAACTGGTTAGGCGTCTTGGCCACATGCAGGCGCACCCGGCCAAAGCGGAAGCGCTGGCGCAGCTGATCCGCCATCTCCCGCTGCAGGGCGTCGAGGGATTCGCAGGCCAGCAGATCGAAAATCAGCTTGCCGTAGAAGCGGTAGATCTCCTCGTTGCGGGCGGCGATCGACAGCAGCGAAGTGATCTCCTCCTCCAACTGCCCGACCCGCTGGCGCAGCATCATCATCTGACGCTCAACCAGGGATACGGTGCCGCGCTCCGGGTGGTTGATGCGCATGGACACCAGCAGATCCGGATAGCGGGCAAAAAAGTCCGGGTGATCCAGCAGGTACTCCCGCACCAGGATAGGATCGAGTTGATTCGGATCAGTCAGGCCCTGAGTCATAGTTCAATCTGCCCGTCGTAGACGTGTACCGCCGGTCCGGTCATATAGACCGGTTTGCCCTCACCGGCCCAGCGGATCTGCAGCGTCCCCCCGGGGAGGTCAACACGGACCCGATCCCCGAGAATGCCCTGGAACTGGCCGACGACGGCAGCCGCACAGGCACCGGTTCCGCAGGCCTGGGTTTCCCCGGCACCGCGCTCAAACACACGCAGTTTGATGTGGTTTGGGTTCAGCACCTGCATAAAGCCCACATTCACCCCCTTGGGGAAGCGCTCGTGGCGTTCCAGCAGCGGGCCCACGGTCTCTACCGGTGCGCTCTGTATGTCATCGACACGGATGACACAGTGGGGGTTGCCCATGGAGACGGCACCCGCAAGCACCGTCTGCGCTTCCGTTGGCAGCAGGTAGGTTTTCTCCACCTTATTGGCGCGAAAGGGCAGCGCTGCGGGTTCAAAGTTGGGCACGCCCATATTGACGGTGACCCGGTCCTCACCGTCCAGCTCCAGC
Source organism: Marinobacter nauticus (assembly GCF_019801015.1). Taxonomy (GTDB): domain Bacteria; phylum Pseudomonadota; class Gammaproteobacteria; order Enterobacterales; family Shewanellaceae; genus Ferrimonas. The sequence goes on along the minus strand of NZ_JAHVJZ010000005.1, from coordinate 405,563 downwards.
ACCAGAGGGCCACCTTGGGTAGAGACCTGGATGCGGTTTTTGTGTGTCAGTCCCTTGAGGCGCACAAAGCGGGCAAAACAGCGTGCGCCGTTGCCGCACTGCTCCACTTCACCGCCGTCGGCGTTGAAGATCCGGTAGTGGAAATCCTGATCCGGGTCGTAGGGCGGTTCCACCACCAGAAGCTGATCGAAGCCGATGCCTAGATGGCGATCCGCCAGCTGGCGGATCTTTTCCGGCGACAGGTAGAGGTTCTGGGTGATCCCATCCACCACCATAAAGTCGTTGCCGAGACCATGCATCTTGCTGAAATGTATCAAGTTGATACGCCTTAATCCTGAGGTTATCCGGCTAGTTTACGGCAGGAGGCTTTCGCCTTGCCACAGTTGTTCCACGGTTTCCCGGGCACGGATAAGGTGATGCACATCGCCGTCCACCATCACTTCTGCCACACGGGGACGGCTGTTGTAGTTGGAGGACATGGTAAAGCCGTAGGCACCCGCACTGCGGACCGCCAGCAGATCGCCCTGCTCAATCACCAGCTCCCGACCCTTGCCGAGGAAGTCACCGGTTTCGCAGACCGGCCCTACCACGTCGTACACGCTGGGTGTCCCTTCGCGGGGAGAAACCGGAATGATCGCCTGCCAGGCGCTGTAAAGGCTGGGGCGGATCAGGTCGTTCATTGCCGCATCAACGATAGCGAAATGACGATCTTCGCCCTGCTTCAGGTAGGCCACCTCCGTCACCAGCACACCGGCATTGGCCATAATGGCCCGGCCCGGCTCCAGGATCAGGGTCAGCGGGCGGGCACCCAAACGCTGGCGCAGAGCGCGGGCGTATTCGTCTGGCTGAGGCGGGCTCTCTTCGTCATAGCGAACGCCCAGGCCACCGCCCACATCCAGATGGGAAAGGATAATGCCCTGCTCGGCCAGGCGATCCACCAGCGCCAGCAGGCGATCCAGTGCATCAATAAACGGAGGCAGGCTGGTGAGCTGGCTGCCGATATGGCAGTCGGCGCCTTTAACCACCAGGTTGGGCAGTGCAGCGGCGCGCTGGAACACCACTTCGGCGCGGTCCATGGCGATGCCGAATTTGTTCTCTTTCAGGCCGGTGGAGATATAGGGGTGGGTGCCGGCGTCCACATCCGGGTTTACCCGCAGAGAAACCGGCGCCTGCATGCCCATCTCACCGGCCACCTCATTGAGGCGCTCCAGCTCCGCTTCCGACTCCACGTTAAAGCAGTAGATGCCGGCCTTCAGCGCCTGGCGCATCTCATCCGGGGTTTTTCCGACACCGGAGAACACCACTTTTTTCGGGTCGCCACCGGCCTGCATCACCCGGGCCAGCTCACCACCGGAGACGATGTCGAATCCACTGCCCAGGCGGGCCAGCAGGTTCAGCACAGCGATGTTGGAGTTGGCTTTTACGGCGTAGCAGATCAGGTGCGGGTGGTCCCCGACGGCGCGGTCAAAGGCGTGATAATGGCGCTCAATAGTGGCGCGGGAATAGACATAGCAGGGGGTGCCGTGGGCACGTGCAATGTCGGCCAGTGGCACATCTTCAGCGCACAGCGCTCCTTGTTGATAGCTGAAATGGTCCAACTCAGTTCCCTTGTTCTTGGTTTTCGGAGGCCGCTACGGGGCTTTGCTCAGGCTGGGTTTGGTTGCTTTCGGGCGTTTCCGGCAGGTAGAGCGGGCCCTTCTGGCCGCAGGCGGAAAGCCCAAGCAGCAACAGCACCGCCAGGGTAAGTCGTTGCATGATGGGGGCAGATTTTGTTCTAGATGGTCGTATAATCGCATCGACACAGCCAATTGCAAAGAGACAACCTGTTATGGCCCTGGATCACAGCCAATATCATCAGCTCGCGGACGCGGTGCTGGAGCACATCACTGAAACCATCGACGACGCCGGGCTGGACCTGGACTACGAACAATCCGGTAATGTGCTGGAACTCGAGTGCGCTGACGACAGCCAGATCATCATCAATAAGCAGGAAGCGATGAGCCAGATCTGGGTGGCCACCAAGTTTGGCGGCTTCCACTTTTCCTACCAAGAGGGTGAGTGGCGGGACGACCGCAGCGGCGAAGAGCTGTATGGCTTCCTGTCTGCCGCGGTCGCCAAGCAGGGTGGTGAGGCCATCCGGTTCTGAATCACAGCGCGGGCCCAGGCCCGCGTTGCTGTTATTTCGCTTCCAGGCCGTATGGCAGCGGCGCGAACCATTCCGGGTGCAGCCGCGCATCCGGCCCTTTTCTTACTCCCCGCCAATCCAGCAGCATCACCGCCAACACATTGCGGTGCTCGCCACCTTTCAGGTTCGGACTGCCCGAGACGGAAGGGATAAGGCCTGCGTCTGCATTGAACGCCCCGGCAATGGCGTTCTGGGTTTTTGCCACCACCGGGTCGTTATCCAGTCCAGCGAGCAGGAAGCTCAGCCCCACTTCGGCAATGATGTCCTCCTTGCAGCGACGCAGAATGGTGTCGATCTCCCGACGAAAATAGTCGTAGACCCAGGCAAAGTCCGCCGGATTGACCTGCTGCTGGTAATAGCCGGAGGCGGCAAAGATGAGGTGGGTCAGGCCGTAGATCTTGTTGCCGTACTCGCGCTCAGACAGTTGCGCGTCTCCGGCGTCCGGGTAGGTGTCCCGGAAAGTCCGGACAAAACCGTCGACGTACTCTCCCTCCCCCAGTTGCCGCAACCAGTAAACCTGGTTGGCCAGCTGAGCTGCCCAAACCCGCACCAGAGCCGGGTCCTCGCTGTAGCGGGCAAAATCGTACTGGCGCAACAGTGCCCTCAGCCGGGCGTCATCCCTGTGTTTGAGGCCGTATTCGTCGGCCCGGGCCATGGCGCCGAGCAGAGAGACGCCCAGCACCAGGTATTCCGGTTTGTCGGCGGTAGCGGCCATGCGCGCCTGCCGGCGTTTAGGGTCACTGTCTTTGTATTGGGCCAGTCGCTCTGCGCCCTCGGCCTGAACGGCTGCCGGGTTTGGCAGTTCGGCTGCAATCTGGTTCAGGGTGCTGGCGACCCGGGCCATGTCCTGCCAGATGGCGGCGGCGTATTTGGGATCGCCGGTTTGGCGGTACATACGCAATCCAAAGTGGCCGGCTTTGACGGCAGGCAGGGTGTAGAGCTGGGTTTCGTAGGTGTGCTGGATCCGTTCGGCGACCTCAGCCTGATTGGCCCAGCCCGGGCTGACCAGCAGCATCACAGAGCAGCAGGCCAGCCCCAGGCCTGAACACAACGATCGAAGCATAACCCTCTCTCCCCAATGCAAAAATCCCAGCATAGGGGGTCGCTGGCCTGTCGTCACCTTGTTCAGTGAATCAGCGCCATCCAGCCGTGGCAAAGTACCGCAACGGTGGTCAGCGTGCCCCGCAGGTTCCAGTAGCCCGGTGGCGGATTGAGGGTGCGAAAGTCGTAAATCAGCAGCGCCACAAACCCCAGTGGCAACACCAGCAGAGCCAGTCCGGGTGAGAACAGCACCAGCGCCAGCCACGCTACGATACTGGGCAGCATGGCGGTGTAGGTCTGCGGTGGCATAGATTGGGCAATCACGCTGGCGTACCAGTGAATGCCGCCGAGGAAGGAGAGGATGATGGCGCTGTAGCCGAGAAAGGCCGTCATTGCGGTATCGACGCTGGTCAGACCCAGGCCGGCCAACAGAGGCAGCCCCCAGAAAGGCGTCAGGCCAGCCACACCCAGCCAGTGTGCGTGAGGATGCATAAGGCGTGTCCCCGTCCAAAAACGCTCGGTACGGACGGGGTGGCGGATCAGATCGCCAGTGGTTCTACCGCCAGTTCACCGCCTTCTGCCCGCGTCAGTCGATAAAACTGGGGCAGGTTGAAGCACCCGCCGGCACCAAAGGTGCCCCGCTGATTGCTGCGCTGAAACGCATAAAGATGGCTGAACTCGTCCACCAGACCGCCCAGCCCATGTTCGCCGCTTTTCAGCCGCTTCAGGGCGTTGTGCTCATCCAGCAGGTAGATATCGAGGCCAGAGGGGCGCTCCCGGACGAAGATCTGCACCAGCCCTTTGCGGGCGTACTGACCCAGAATGGCCGGCGCATGGGCGTAGGGGTCGTCACCCAGGTCGGGCTTGGGCAACTCCACCATGCCATGACGACGCAGTTGCCCCATCAGGGCTTCCGCCTTATCCAGCCGCTGCCAGCGCAGCCCCCGGGGATCGATAAACAGCCCATACTGGCGATGACCGATCGCCAGCGGCCAAACCTGAGTCCGCTCCATGGTGGCCTGACAATAGAGGCGTTGCACCCGCTCCAGCAGTTGGCTTACCGCATCTTCAATCTGGCTGCGCAGACGTTTGGCGCCGCAGAATACCTGCACCGGCAAGGGGCCCTGGGGACGGTCCAGTCCACTGAGCAGTTGCGCCAGCAGCTTCAGCAGCCCCTCCTCCTCCTCGAACCGGAAGCAGTGACGCTCGCCCCAGGAGTTTTCAGTCAGCAGCGTCAGGCTGCCCACCAGATTGCGCTTGGGCCGCCCGGTCGCGAACACGGGGGCACCTTGTAGGTCCATCATCAGAGGTTGGCCGCGCCAGTTCAGTGTTGGGTCCTGCTCGACATTGCAGAGCAGCACCACACTGGTGTAGCGCCAGGGTGCCTGCAGTGCCTCTAGGGTCGGCTGCGGCGGCGCCACAATCACGCCCCGGAGCCGCTGACAGAGCTTGGTCAGTTTGCGGCTGTGCCAGCTCTGGCCACCCTGATGGCAGTGGATGTGGGTGGCTTCCCCGATCAGGCCGTTGGTCAGTGCCCAGGCCAGGCAGGCGATGCGGGAGTCAGCGTGGTAAAGCGGACTTTCACCAAACAGCTGACTGCCGTGCGGCGGACGACGGTAGAGGTACCAGCCTTTTGGGTGATTGGGGTTGTCCTTCACGGCCACCAGGGTCAGGGCTTCTTCTTCAAGATCGCCGCTCCACAACGGGTTCAGCAGCGGCACTTTGGCTGAGTCCGCTTCGAACTTGGTGTAGAGCTTGCGGGTGAGCACCCCCAGCTCCTCCAGCTTTAGGCGGCTGCGCATGCGCTGTCGGGCGGCGAAACCGGTCAGGCGCTGATAGCTGGTGAGCATCAGCTGATCCAGCCGCTCATTGCACCAGCGCAACTGCCCCGCATGCCAATGGCGGGACTGATCCAGGCTGAGGATCAACTCCCGGGTCCAGCGCCATTGCTCGGTCAGCGCCTTCAGCGTCTCGTAGCGCCAGTCGCTCCGGCTGCCTTCATCACTGAGCGGCAGCGCGCATTTCAGATAGAAACTGCGTTGCACCATGGTCAGGCGGCGACGGTCGCTTTCCCGCTCCAGGTAGTCGCTGACCCGTTGGTACAGCATCAGGTAGGGGTCCAGTGAGAGCAGAGACTGCCCGGCCCGCAGCCGGTACCAGAGTTGGTCGCGCAGGATGCGCTGGTCCGGGTAATCCGCCACATAAGCTTCCAGCAGCAGCACTTTCAGACCCGCTTTGTGGGGCTTATCCAGTCCCTTGAACAGCTGCCACAGCGCGGCACCGAAGAACTCCGACGCGGGCAGATGACTAAGCTGACCCAGACTGAGCAGTTCGGGGTGGTCCTGGGGCGCGGAGGGCCACCAGGCCAGGGGGCGGCCCGCCAGACGGATCTGGGTACGATAAAACTCCTCCAGCAGCAGCCAGTTCTGGGCAGAGCCGCTGTGCTCCGCAGAGAGTTGGTCGGACTGGCCGTGCTCCAGCATATCCGGACGCATCAGGTAGAGGTGCACCTCCAGACCGGCTTGCGCGAAATGGGCTTCCAGTGCTTCGCATTTGCGCGCCAGGGCCTGCCGTTTTTCCTGGCTTAGGTCCACCGGGTGTACCACCCAGCAGTCCAGATCGGATTCCGGGCCCTGGCCGAAGGTGCCGGTGCTGCCCATGGTGTATAGCCCCAGCAGCTCAGGGGCATCGTCGGGTCGGGTTGGCCAGTTTTCAGGGCGGGGCAGCAGCGGCGCGACCGGGAACCCGGCCGGCGCATCCGGCTGATAGCCGGGAAGCTGAGGCAGATTCAGGTGCAGCAGCCACGGCAGCTGAAAAAATGCCGCCAAGCGACTCTGGCCCAGCTGCTGCTGGGCCAGTATGAGGCGGTGTTGATTAAGCTGGTCGCTTAGCGCGATGTCGGACTGCAAATCTCGCAACGGCTTTCAGAGAGTTAACTGGGAAAACTGTGACCATGGTAACACTTTTACCTGTCTGAGAGGAAAGCGTGAGTTGGTTCACCCTTTTGCCCGCTTAAGGTCGGGTTTTGTGGTCAGGTTGCGAGCCGATTCCTTTTCTGGGGGCCTAAAGACTGGCAACATGACCGCCACAACCGTACCGAAAAGGTACAAAGTTCAGACAGCCAAGGGAAAGATCGATGGCCCGTAAAGAGATCCGTATCGCAACCCGGAAGAGCCCGCTGGCCTTGTGGCAAGCCGAGTTCGTGAAAGCCGAACTGGAGAAGGCCCATCCGGGGCTGACCGTTACTCTGTTGAAGATGTCCACCAAAGGTGATCGCATTCTGGATACGCCGCTGGCCAAAGTCGGTGGTAAGGGCCTGTTCGTCAAGGAATTGGAAGTGGCGATGCTGAACGGCGAAGCCGACATCGCGGTGCACTCCATGAAGGACGTCCCGGTGGAGTTTCCGGAAGGGCTGGGCCTGGCGGTGATCTGCGAGCGTGAAGACCCGCGTGATGCGTTTGTCTCCAACACCTATAAGTGCCTGGATGAGCTGCCCCAGGGCGCCATTGTGGGCTCCTCCTCACTGCGTCGTCAGTGTCAGCTGCGCGCCATGCGTCCTGATCTGGACGTGCGTGACCTGCGTGGCAACGTGGGCACCCGTCTGTCCAAGCTGGACGCCGGTGAGTACGACGCCATCATTCTGGCCGCTGCAGGCCTGAAGCGTCTGGAGCTGGAAGAGCGCATCACCGATCTTATCGAGCCGGAGCAATCCCTGCCGGCCAACGGCCAGGGTGCCGTAGGCATTGAGTGCCGCCTGGATGACGCTGAGCTGCTGGAGCTGATCAGTGTGATGAACCACGCCCCGACTCACGCTCGTGTCTTGGCTGAGCGCGCCATGAACACCCACCTGGAAGGTGGCTGTCAGGTGCCGATCGGTGCCTACTCCGTGATTGAAGGTGACACCCTGTGGCTGCGTGGCCTGGTGGGTGATCCGGATGGCAGCGTGATCATCAGTGATGAACTGCGCGGCCCGGTCGCGGATGCTCAGAAGCTGGGTGTCGAGCTGGCCGAGCGCCTGCTGGCGCAAGGCGCTGGCGCCATCCTCAAGCGGGTGTACGGAGACGCCTGATGCACCTGCTGCTGACCCGTCCCGACGGGCGCAATGGGCCGCTGGCTGACAAGCTGGCGGCTTTGGGGGTGCGCACCAGCTGCGCCCCCATGGTCACCCTCGTGGACAATCCGAATGCCGGCCCCAGCCCCCTCGACGAGGTGGACGGGGCTTTTTTTGTGTCACCAACCGCGGTGGAGTACGCCCACCGAAAGTTGGCGGGACGCTGGCCGGATATCGCCTACTTTGCGGTAGGCGGAGGCACTGCAGCGGCGTTGCGTCGCTGTGGTGTTGAGCCGTTCTGCCCGCCATTTGGTGAGGAAACCACTGAGGGGGTGCTGGCACTGCCTCAATGGCAGACGCTCACCGGCAAGCGGATGGCCATTGTGCGGGGCGTTGGTGGTCGCGAAGTGATGGCTCAGACACTTCGGGCGGACGGCTACGACGTTCAGTTCTGGGAGTTGTATCGTCGGGAACGCCCCGATTGGCCCCAGGAGCAGGTGCAAAGCTGGCGTCAAAACGGGGTAGACGTCATACTGGCTACCAGCGGCGAAATCCTTGAAAACCTCTTTGCAGTAACGCCTTTATCGGATCACCCCTGGTTGCAGCAGTGTCTGTGGCTGGTCCCGGTGACGCGGGTGGCTGAGCTGGCGCAGCGGCGCGGCTGTCAGCGAATCCAGATAATGGGCGGAGCCGGGGATGACGCCATTGTCCGCTGCCTAGGAAGTATGAATCACTATGGAGAAGACCCCGAAGGATCCGAGGGATCCCCAGGCCCGTCCTGACGAACAGACCGACGTACCGGCCACTGAGCCGGTTGCTGAGTCCACCACTTCGCAGGACCAACCCGTTCGCGCTTCCGATTCGGCCGAAACACCGGCCGAATCTGCCCCTGAACCGACCAAGAATGAGCCTGACACTGCCGGATCCGGTGGTGTCGACGCTTCTGCTGCTGTCGCCACTCAACCTGAGCCTAAACCCGAACCCGCGCCCCGTCCCTCCGAACCGGTCGTTCAGCCTGTTGCCGCTGCGGCTCCGGCCAGCCATGCCGGGTTGTACGTGGGGCTGCTGGCATTGGTGGTGGCCATTGGCGCCGCCGTATTTGTCGGTTGGCAGTGGCAGCAGGAGCAGCAACTCCGTCAGGACAACGCCCAGCTGAACGGCCAGCTTCAGGAACTGAAACAGGCCATGGCCCAGCGCAGCCAAACGCTGGAGCGTCGCATCGAGCGTAATGAGTCCGCCCAGGGTGACCATCAGGCCGCTCTGGTGTCATTGCGCGAGCAGCAGCTTGAAGCGCAGCGCCGTGCCGCCCAGCGCCAGCCCAGTGACTGGATGCTGGCGGAAGCGGATTATCTGGTGCGGATGGCGTCACGAAAGCTGTGGCTGGAGCACGATCCGGATACCGCCCTGGCGCTGCTGCGGGATGCCGACAATCGTTTGCAGACTCTGGGTCAGAGTGACCTGCTGCCGCTGCGTGAAGCCCTGGCTGATGACATGGCGACCCTGTCTGCCCTGCCTCGAATGGACCGTGCCGGCCTCTCTTTGGGCATTGAGTCCCTGATCAAGCGCATCGATACCCTGCCGCTCAATACCGTGACGCTGCCGGATGCGGTAGAGGTCGCCGGGCAGGCCGAGCCGAGCGAGTCGCTCAGTGACTGGCGAGCCAACCTGGCCAAGAGCTGGCATGCCCTGACCGACGATTTTATTACCGTCCGCCGCCGTCAGGGTGCGGTGCAGCCGTTGCTGGCGCCGGATCAGGAGTGGTACCTGCGGGAACACCTCAAAGGCAAGCTGATGCAGGCTCAACTGGCGCTGTATCAGGGACACAGCGAGGCGTATCAGGAAGCGCTGAGCACCGCCCGTCTCTGGATGAGCGACTATTTCAATCTGGATGACCACAGTGTTCAGGGGGCTCTGGCCCAGCTGGACCAGTGGGCCGATGCTCAGATCGGCCTGGCTGCGCCGGTACGATTTACCGTGGCGGACCCGCTGGCCAGACTCGTGGCAGAGCGTTTGGGCCGCCATGAGGGAGTGGCCCCATGATCCGGATTCTGTTCTATGCCGTGCTGGTGCTGGCGGGGTTGCTGGCCGGGCCGACGCTGGTCGCCAACAAGGGCTATGTGCTGGTGGCGATCGGCGAGTACACCGTTGAAACCTCCGTCGTGGGCGCGGTGATCGTGCTGCTGGTGGCTTTTGGGGTGCTGCAGCTGCTGGAGTATCTGGTGGTGAAGCTGGTTAACCTGACCGGCTTTACCTTGGGTTCGCCTCAGCGCTGGCGTCGTAACCGCAGCCGCAAGCACACTCTTCAGGGCGCGTTGGCCCTGGCACAGGAAGACTGGACTGCGGCAGAGCAGGCGATGGCCAAAGGGGCCCAGGCCGGCGAGTATCCGGTCATCAATTATCTGGCCGCCGCCCGTGCGGCGCACCACCGGGGCGATCCGGAAGCCAGCGAAAGCTACCTGGCCGCCGCTGAGAAACAGCCCGGTGCGACCAAAGCGGTGCAGATCACCCGGCTGCGTTATCAGATTGACGACGGTGAACTGGCGCAAGCCCGACAAGGGCTGGAGGCGCTGGAGCCGAAGCTGCGGCAGCAACCCCAGGTGCTGAAGCTGGCGTTGGAACTCTACCGTCGCCAGGCGGATTGGGATGCGTTGGCCAGACTGGTGCCGGCCCTGACCAAACACAAGGTGTTGCCTGAAGAGGCACTGGCCGCCCTGCCGGAAGAGATTGAGGTCGCGTGCCTGAACCAGGCGCCGGATCGGGACGCCCTTGAGCAGCGCTGGCAAGGGCTGTCACGCCGCCTGAAGCGCTCGGAAGTGGTGATCATCGCCTATGCGCAGGGGCTGGCGCGGTTTGGTGATATGGCTCTGGGCCGCAAACAGGTGCTGGATCGCCTCGACAAAGTGGCGCCCCAGCCAGTGCTGTTGGCGACGTTGCCGGCATTGGCGGATGGTGCGGCGGAGTCGGTTTCTCACATTCTGGAGCGCAAATATCCGGAGTCCGATTTGCTGGAGCTGAAGGATTGCTATGCCGCTCTGGCGGAAGTGGATCGGGCCTGGCGCAAGGCCAAGGAGTGGCGCCTGAAAGCGGTGGAGCAGGCGCCGACGGTGTCCCGTTATCGTGCACTCGCCCATGTGCAGGAGCAGCTGGGCGAGCGCGAAGGCGCCCTGAACAGCTATCGCAAACTTCTCAGCATGAGTTGAGCATCAGGCGCGTTTCAGAGCCCGGCGTTTCTGCCGGGCTTTTTTAATGGCGTCAAACGAGAGCAGCAACAGCGCGCTCCAGATGAATCCGAAGGTCACCAGCTGAGGAGCGGACAGGCTCTCCCCGAACAGCGTCAGCGCCATCACAAACATGATGCTGGGGCCGATGTACTGCAGCATACCCAGCAGGTAGAGCGGGATGCGGATGGCCGCAGCGGAGAACGCCAGCAGCGGCAGTGTGGTGACAATGCCGGCGGCCAGCAGCAGCAGGTTCAGCGATAGGGTATTGCTGGCGAGATCAGAGGTCGCGGTATCGATCATGGCCCAGTAGAGCAGGGCCAGCGGCAGCAGGATGGCGGTTTCAACCAGTAAACCCGTGCTGGCCTGAAGGTTCACCTGTTTACGCATCAGGCCGTAAATCCCGAAACTGCCTGCCAGTGCCAGAGAGATCCAGGGAACGGAACCAAACTGGATCAACTGCACCAACACCCCCAGCGCGGCGATGCTCACCGCCAGCATCTGCAACCGACCCAGGCGCTCACCCAGCACCAGCATCCCCAGTGCCACGCTGAGCAGGGGGTTGATGAAGTAGCCCAGGCTGGCGTCGAGCACATGGTCATTGGCCACAGCCCAGATAAAGATCAGCCAGTTGGCCCCCACCAATAAGGCGGTTATCGACAGGATCCCCAACGTCTTTGGCTTTTTCAGCAGAGCGCGCACTTCCCCCATCCGGCCGCCGAACCAAACCAGTCCGGCCACCAGGAAAAAGGACCAGATCACCCGGTGCATCAGGATCTCATCCGGGGCGACGCTGGCGATCGCTTTAAAGTAGAGCGGGGCGAACCCCCACATCAGGTAGGCGCTGATGGCGTACAGCGTCCCGTTTCGGGCTTCTGTGTCGGGCATAACGGATCAGGTTCAGGGGAAGTCAGGGCGGGCATTATGCCACCGCCCCATTCCCCACCACCAGTGCGCATTAGCCAACCATGTAGGTGCCGGTGCCAAAGGCGATATGGGTGCCCTCTTCGTTGTGCAGCTCCATCCGGCACACGGCGACTTTGTTGCCGGTCCGGATGATGGTGCCGGTGGCAATAAAGCGTTTGCCCCGGCCGGGCCTGAGATAGTCCACCCGCAGATCGATGGTGCCCAGTTTGGGCAGTTTCTGCGCCAACAGCTCCGGAGAGGGGGTCGCTTCCCGCGCGACCACGCCGGCAAAGGCGGTCAGTCCGCCGGTGACATCCAGCAGTGTGGCGGTGACGCCACCGTGCAGGATTTGCTGGTGTACGTTACCGATAAGGTGCTCGCCCATCTCGATGGCCACTTCGACACCTTCGGCGTCATAACGCACCACTTCCAGCCCCAGGTGGCGGTGAAATGGCAGGTGATCGTTAAAGATGGTGGAAACCTGATCCAGGATCGCTTGTTGAGTCATGGGCCCTCCTCTGGCCTCGGTTCCGGTTCCCGGGCAGACAACCCGGGGTCGGATAAGTAGAATAGCGCCCATTCGTGACCACCTCTAGCCGCCTTGATGGAAGCCACCGTCCCCACAATGTCGACAGATCAGCAACTTGCCCTTACCACCCTGCAGCAGGTGTTTGGTTATCGTGCCTTTCGTCCGGGCCAGGAGGAGGTCGTGTCGCAGACGCTGGCCGGACGCGACTGCCTGGTGATCATGCCGACCGGCGGGGGTAAAAGCCTCTGCTATCAGCTGCCGGCGCTGGTGCTGCCGGGCCTGACGGTGGTGATCTCCCCCCTGATCTCGCTGATGAAGGATCAGGTGGATTCCCTGCGGGAGTCCGGCGTCGCCGCTGCGGCGCTGAACTCCAGCCTGGAACGTCATGAAGTGGTGGAGCTGATGGGGGCCATCCACCGTGGTGAGATCAAACTGCTCTACATCTCTCCGGAGCGATTGCTGAGCGCCGACATTCAGGAGCGCCTGTCCCACTGGCCGCTGTCGATGGTGGCGGTGGATGAGGCACACTGCATCAGTCAGTGGGGCCACGACTTCCGACCGGAGTACGCCCAACTGGGGTGGCTTAAGCAGCGCTTTCCTCAGGTCCCGGTGATGGCGTTGACCGCCACCGCCGACGGGGCCACCCGTCAGGACATCTGCCAGCGACTTAACCTGCAGAATCCGTTCCATCACCAGTCCAGCTTTGACCGGCCCAATATCCGCTACACCGTGGTGGAGAAACTGCGTCCGCTTGAGCAGTTGACCGAGTACCTGAAACAGCAAAAGGGCAACGCCGGTATTGTCTACTGCGGCAGCCGTCGTCGGGTGGATGAGGTGGCGGAGAAGCTGCGTCAGAAAGGCTTTGCCGCGGCGGGCTATCACGCCGGCATGGCGGCCGATGAGCGCGCCTCCGTTCAGGAGGGGTTTCTGCGCGATCGGGTAGACATCGTGGTGGCAACGGTCGCGTTTGGCATGGGAATTAACAAGTCCAATGTGCGCTTTGTGGTGCACTGGGATCTGCCTAAGTCCATCGAAGGGTACTACCAGGAAACCGGCCGTGCCGGCCGGGATGGACTGGAGTCCGAAGCGCTGCTGCTGTTTGATCCGGCAGACATCGCCCGGATCCGCCATCTGCTGGACCAGGGCGAAAGCGAACCCAACCCGGTGGACATCCACAAACTCAATGCCATGGCGGCGTTTGCCGAAGCGCAGATCTGCCGCCGGCAGGTGCTGCTGAACTACTTTGATGAGCCGAGCCACGAGCCCTGCGGCAACTGCGACATCTGCCTGGATCCGCCCAAGCGTTACGACGGCACGGAAGAGGCGCGCAAAGCGCTTTCCTGTGTGTTCCGGGTGGGGCAGCGATTCGGCATGGGCCACGTGATCGAAGTGCTCAGGGGCAGCCAGGCTCATAACGTGGTCGACCGTGGCCACCATAAACTCTCCACCTGGGGAATCGGCAAGGACAAGAGCCACGACCACTGGCTGTCGGTAATGCGTCAGCTGATTCACCACGGGCTGCTCAATCAGGACATCACCCGCTCCATGGTGCTGACCCTGAACCCGGCGGCCAGAATGGTACTGAAGGGAGAGCGAGCGCTGGAGCTGGCGGAGCCCCGGATGGTGCTGCAGAAGCCTTCCAGCCGTCGCAGTCGCGCGCTGCCGAGCCAGTATGACCGCAAGTTGTTTGCCAAACTGAAGGCGCTGCGACGGGAGCTGGCGGATGAAGCCGGAGTGCCGCCTTACGTGGTGTTTAACGATGCCACATTAGCGGAGATGGCGGCCGAAATGCCCTGCAGTGAAAGGGAGATGCTGGCGATCAATGGCGTGGGTGAGCGCAAGCTGGAGCGTTACGGACGCCCCTTCCTGACGTTGATTGAAACCTACAGCGACGCCCTTTAAACCGGGTCTTTCTGCTCGCTGCGATTGGGGATGCTCTGGCTGATCAGCTCGTATTCCAACCGGGCCAGCAGGGAGTCCGGATCGTCAAAGCCGTGCACCCGGGTTCTGGCCAGCAGCACGTCCGTCCGTCCGGCACTGCGAAGAAGATCTGACATCGAGGCCAGTCGCCAGGCCAGCTCGCCATCCGTCGCTTGATCCAACAGCATCAGCGCGGTGTTGCGCTCCGGCTGGAGCACCCGGTCGTCCGGCCTGAGGTCGCGTCTGAGCTGAGGCAGAATCCGGCTGATGGGCTGATTGGCATCCCGGGCCAGAATCACCGCCATCGGGCGCTCATTTTGGCGCGATTCGTTGAGTGCTTCGGCCAGTTGGTCCCGCCAGTCTTCCGGAGCGGACGGCTCTGAGGGCTGTTGTGTGACCGGCCAGAACCGCCAGATAAAGGTGCTCATCAGGATCAGGCCCAGTATCACTGTGCTGCCTCGCCACACCAGCAACGACTGCTGCAACTGAAACTGTGCCTCGCTGCTGCTGGCCAGCCGTTGACGATGACGATCCACCTCTTTGCTCAGCTTCTGCTGCTGTTGGGCCAGCTCAGAGGCTTGCTGTTTCTGCAGAAATCGGGTGTGGACTGCGGCGTACTGCTCCATCGCCAGATAGGCTTCGCGGTCATTGCCGGTTTCATGGTGGTACTTGGCGGCCCAGCGCCAGCTTTTGGCCAGGTAGCTCCAGTCCCCACGGCTGTCTTCAATCTGTCCAAGCAGTTCCTGCGCCTGATGAATGGCTTCCCAGCCTCTCTCCCGGGCGCCCATCATCACATTGGATTGGCCTTCGATGATCAGCGCTTTGGCGTACGGCGCCAGTTGGTCGACCCGGGCAAAGTCCATGGCCGCGCGGCGAGCGAGGGGAACGGCTTCTGCCGGGCGATTGAGGCGGAACAGCAGATCCGCCCGGAACAGGTCAATGTAGCCTCGGTAAAATTTACCGAAATGGGGCGGGTTGTCATTGAGGCTGTCTATCTGGGCCTGGGCTTCATCCAGCCGCTCCTGAGTGGCCAGAATGCCCGAGTAGTTAAAGCGGATAAACCAGGCCAGTGGCGCTTCTGCGGGCACCAGGATCAGAGCCTGCTGGATCGCCTCATCCGCCCGGATAAAGTTCTCGAGGTAGTAAAAGGTGCGGCCGAAGACGAAGTAGATGTGGGCCAGTGAAACCGACATCCATGGGGCTTCTTCAATCAGTTCGGCGTGCCGGAGGGCAAGGGTCAGGTCGTCCATGGCACGGCTGGGCTGGTTCTGATCGGTTTGGGTGACGGCCCGGGAAGTGTAGGCGAGGCTCAGCAGCGCCGAGTCGTTGGTTTCGTTGCCGATCTCGATGGCCTGGTTAAAGCTGTCAACGGCTTCGGTGTAGCGCTCCTGGGAATAGCGGTAGCTGCCTTCGCACATGGCCATGTATCCCGGTGCCACCTTGTTGCCGGCGGATTCGGCCAGGGCTGCGCCTTCGCTCAGTTGCCGGAACACCTCTTCGCCGTCGGATTCCAGATGGGCCACTTCACACCGAAGCATATGCCAGCGAAGTTGCCACTCGACGGGGGCATGGTTGTAGTAGCGGGACCAGTACTCATCCAGCACCGCCGCCTGAGCGGTGTCCATATTGACGACGGCTTCGGCGACGGGATCCAGAGAAGGCGGCTCACCCCAGCGTGCTGCTGCGGGAACCGTCAGGCCCAGCCAAAGTAGAAGAAGCCCCAGTAAGCTCCTGAGTCGGGTCGTCAAATTACCAATCCTATGCGCGTTATCATCCTGATCACATCGCGAGGCTAACGTGGTCACGGGGAGTGATCAAGCGGGAAACCACAAGCCGTGCGCACTGTTTATATTTGGTTCAAAAAGCGGTTGACAAATGTGCGAGGGGTCGCAAGTATGAAGGAGACTTTTTCAGCAAGAATTACCAAAAGAGACTGATGATGCACTTCGCCCGCCACACCCTACTAACTCTAATCCTAGCAGGACGCTGCGTGGGATCAGAGAGTGTGGCTGGCTGACAGAGCTCGAGCAACAGACTCTAACCCGCGCAGACTGCGCGGGTTTTTTTATGCCATAAGCAAAAAGCCCGCGTTCTGTGTAGCGACGAACGGAGGAAAGGATGTCAGATCGGGTCATTTTGTTTGATACCACTTTGCGGGACGGCGAGCAGGCACTGGCCGCGAGCTTGTCGGTCAATGAGAAGCTGCAGATTGCCCGGGCGCTGGAGCGCATGGGGATCGACATTATCGAAGCGGGCTTTCCGGTTTCATCGCCGGGGGACTTTGACTCGGTGCAGCAGATCGCACGGACCATCAAAAACAGCCGGGTATGCGCCCTCTCCCGTGCAGTCAAAGGCGACATCGATGCCGCTGCAGAAGCGCTGAAGGTGGCGGACCAGTTCCGTATCCACACCTTTATCTCCACTTCCAGTATTCACGTCGAAAGCAAGCTGAAGCGCAACTTTGACCAGGTGCTTGAGATGGCGACGGACGCGGTCAAATACGCCCGTCGCTTTACCGATGATGTTGAGTTCTCCTGCGAGGATGCTGGTCGCACGCCGATTGATAATCTCTGCCGTATGGTGGAGCAGGCAATCAAAGCCGGTGCTACCACCGTCAACATTCCTGACACCGTGGGCTACACCACGCCGAGTGAGTTCGGGGGCATCATCACCAACCTGTTTGAGCGGGTGCCCAACATCCACGACGCGGTGATTTCGGTGCACTGCCACGACGATCTTGGGCTCTCTGTGGCCAACTCCATTGCTGCCATCGAAGCCGGTGCCCGCCAGGTGGAAGGCACCATCAACGGCATTGGTGAGCGGGCGGGCAATGCGGCGTTGGAGGAGATCATCATGATCCTCAATACCCGCCAGAGCCACTTTGGCCTCACCACCAACGCCAGGCCCACCGAAATTTACCGCACCAGCTCTCAGGTCAGCCGCCTCTGCAATATGCCGGTTCAGTCCAATAAAGCGATTGTCGGCAGCAACGCCTTCAGCCACAGCTCCGGCATCCATCAGGACGGGGTACTGAAAGCGCAGAACACCTACGAAATCATGACTCCCGAGTCGGTCGGCCTGCCCCGCAATACCCTCAATTTGACGTCCCGCTCCGGTCGTCACGTGATCAAACACCGCATGGCCGAGCTCGGTTACCAGGAGCAGGACTTCGACCTGGATACCCTGTATGAGCGCTTCCTGGAGCTGGCGGACAAGAAAGGTCAGGTTTTCGATTACGACCTGGAAGCCTTGCTGTTCTTCGAAAACCAGAAAGAAGCGGACGAACATTTTGTGCTGCGTCAGTTGAATGTGCAGGCGGGCAGCAACCACTTTGCCACCGGTTCCATCGAGATTGGCATTGGCCAACAGGTGGTGACCGAAGCCGCTACCGGCAATGGCCCGGTGGATTCGGTGTATCGCGCCATTGAGCGGGCCACCGGCCAGAAGATTGCGATTCAGAGTTTCGATATTGGCGCCACTGGTGAAGGCCATGATGCACTGGGCCAGGTGGACATTACCGCCGAGTACCAGGGGCGCACTTTCCATGGAATGGGGCTCTCTACGGACATCATCGAGGCGTCCGCCCGGGCGCTGATCCACGTTTATAACCTGATCCACCGCCAGCAGCGCATCGATCAGCAGAAGCAAGACAAAGCAATGGGGGAAGCATGAGGGAGCATAAGGTCGCCATCCTGGCCGGTGACGGTATCGGGCCTGAAGTGATGGCGGAAGCCGAGAAGGTGCTGGCAGCGGCGGGGGCGCGTTTCGGGTTTCGAATCTGCGCTCAGCATGAGTGGGTTGGCGGTGCCGCCATTGATCAAACCGGCACCCCGCTGCCGCCGCAAACCCTGCAAGCCTGTGAAGCGGCGGACGCCATTCTGTTTGGTTCCGTCGGTGGCCCGAAGTGGGAGCACCTGCCCCCCAACGAGCAACCGGAGCGCGGTTCACTGCTGCCACTTCGGAAGCACTTCAATCTGTTCTGCAACCTGCGTCCGGCCAAGATCCATCCGGGCCTGGAGCACCTCTCCTACCTGCGCGGTGACATCGCTGAGAAAGGGATGGATCTGTTGGTGGTGCGTGAGTTAACCGGGGATATCTATTTCGGTGAACCCCGTGGCCGCGGGGGTGAGGGCGAGCAGGAGTATGGCTACGACACCATGCGCTACAGCCGTTTTGAGATCCGCCGAATCGCCCGGATGGCGTTTGAGGCGGCCCGCAAGCGCCGAGGCCGGGTGCTGTCGGTGGATAAAGCCAATGTGCTGACCACCTCCATGTTGTGGCGGGAGGAGGTGATCGCGATTGCCGCCGACTACCCCGACGTCGAGCTGGAACACATCTACATCGACAACGCCACCATGCAACTGCTCCGCCGGGCCAGTGAGTTTGATGTGATCCTGTGTGGCAACCTGTTTGGCGACATCATCTCCGACGAAGCGGCGATGATCACCGGATCCATGGGGCTGCTGCCTTCCGCCAGCCTGAACGAGTCCGGCTTCGGCATGTACGAACCCGCTGGCGGCAGCGCCCCGGACATCGCCGGTCAGGGCATTGCCAACCCGGTGGCGCAAATCCTCTCCGCCAGTCTGATGCTGCGTCACAGCCTCGGCGAAGCGGATGCCGCGGATGCCATTGATGCCGCCGTCAGCCAGGCGCTGGCAGACGGTTGCCTGACCGGAGAGTTGCTGGCCGCCGAGGCGCGCCAACGCGCCCTGTCCACCGCCCAGATGGGCGATGCCATTGTTGAGCGTATTAAGGAGGTCCGCTGATGGCCCAGACCCTGTATGAAAAGATCTGGCACAGTCATCAGATCGCCACGGCACAAGGGGAAACCCCGCTGATCTACATCGATCGCCACCTGGTGCATGAAGTGACCTCCCCCCAGGCGTTTGATGGCCTGCGGCAGGCGGGGCGGCCGGTTCGGTATCCGGCCCGCACCATTGCCACCATGGACCACAACACCTCCACCACCAGCGCGTCGATCGAAGCGCTGCCGGCACTGGCCCGGACTCAGGTCGAAACCCTGCAGAAAAACTGTGAGGAGTTCGGTATCACCCTTTTCGATATTCACCATCCCAATCAGGGCATTGTCCATGTCATGGGGCCGGAGCAGGGCCTGACTCTGCCCGGCAGCACCATTGTGTGCGGCGATTCCCACACCGCCACACACGGCGCGTTTGGCGCGTTGGCTTTTGGCATCGGCACCTCGGAAGTGGAGCATGTGCTGGCCACCCAAACCCTGCGCCAGCGCCAGGCCAAGACCATGAAAATTGAAGTGCGCGGCCAGGTCGGCCCGGGCATTACGGCCAAGGACATCGTACTGGCCATCATTGGTAAGGTGGGGCACGGCGGCGGCACCGGTTATGTGGTGGAGTTTTGTGGTGAGGCGATTCGCGCACTCTCGATGGAAGGGCGTATGACCGTCTGCAACATGGCCATTGAGTTGGGCGCCAAAGCGGGCCTGATTGCGCCGGATCAGACCACCATCGATTATCTGAAGGGCCGTCCCTATGCACCGAAGGCGGCCGCATGGGAGGAAGCCTTGGCAGACTGGGCCGCGCTGCACAGTGATGCGGATGCCCGGTTTGACGCTGAAGTGGTGCTGGAGGCTGCCGCCATCGCACCCCAGGTCACCTGGGGCACCAACCCGGGCCAGGTGATGGCGGTGGGCGATGCCATTCCGGATCCGGGCAGCTTTGCGGACCTCATTGAGCAAAGCGCGGCGATCAAAGCCTTAGCCTATATGGGGCTGGAGCCCAACCAGTCACTGGCGGACGTGGCCATTGATGCGGTCTTTATCGGTTCCTGCACCAACTCACGTATTGAAGATCTGCGTGCCGCAGCGGCAGTGGCAAAAGGCCGATCGGTGGCTGCCGGAGTGCAGGCGATCGTCGTGCCGGGCTCCCATCAGGTGAAGGCGCAGGCGGAAGCCGAAGGGTTGGATCGGGTGTTTATCGATGCCGGCTTTGAATGGCGTCTGCCGGGTTGCTCCATGTGCCTGGGGATGAATGAGGATCGCCTGACCGCTGGCCAGCGCTGCGCCTCCACCTCCAATCGCAACTTTGAAGGGCGTCAGGGGCGCGGAAGCCGCACTCATCTGGTCAGCCCCGCCATGGCCGCTGCCGCCGCCGTATCCGGCCACTTTGCCGACGTTCGCCAGTTTGAGGAGATCCAGTGATGCAGGCGTTTACTCAACACCAGGGCGTGGCGGTGCCGTTAAATCACGCCAACATCGATACTGACCAACTGATCCCTAAGCAGTTTCTGGCCAAAGTCACCCGCGAGGGCTTTGGGGTACACCTGTTTCATGACTGGCGCTACCTGGATGAAGCCGGGGTCGAGCCCAATCCGGAGTTTGCCCTTAACCGTCCCGAGTTTGCCGGGGCCAGCATTTTGTTGGCCGGGGAGAACTTTGGCTGCGGCTCCAGTCGTGAGCACGCCCCCTGGGCACTGGCGGACTTCGGCTTCCGAGCCATTATTGCCCCCGGCTTTGCCGACATCTTTTATCAGAACGCCATCAACAATGGCCTGTTGCCGGTGATTCTGCCGGACGCCGACGTGCAGGCACTGATGGCCGCTGTTGCGGCGCAGCCCGGTGTCTCCCTGACGGTGGACCTGGAGCGTTGTGAAGTGCGGGATGGTCAGGGACGACGTTACGGTTTCAGCCTGGACGCCGCAGCCCGACAGAATCTGCTGGAGGGCAAAGACGCGATCGGTCAGACACTGGCCCGGATCCCCGATATTGAGGCGTTTGAAGCTACCGCTCCGCGCTGGCGCTGAATCGGATTTGGGTGCCGGAGCAGCGGATCATGCTGCCCGGCACTCCTCCTACCACTTAACTCACCCCCGAATTAAATATCTTTTGTTTCAAAGAGATATATTTTCATGTTACGAGTGTTCGCTCTAATTTTTTCAAAAAAGCTAGAGCTTCAACTCTAATATCTGGTACAACCCCCCGCCTTGCGCCGGATCCACAGCAGGATGCCCCGAATCGTTGTTAGGGCATTGTGTCTTTGGGGATCGAATCTATGATGGCGCGGATCACAAAAAAGCCAATTTTTGGAATGGGGAAGTGTATGAAGTACCGTTTGCTGTCTGGCGTTATCGCTGGCCTGCTGGCCAGTCAGGCCAATGCCGCGGGTTTCCAACTGGCGGAAACCTCTGCCACCGGTTTGGGTCGTGCCTTTGCCGGTGAAGCCGCCATCGCCGACAACGCTGCTGCTCAGGGCCGCAACCCGGCATTGTTGACCCAGCTGGAAGGTCGCCAGCTCTCCGTGGGCGCCATTCTGGTGGCTCCGGACGTGGCAGCCGATGGGACCATTACCCATCCCCACCTGAACCCGGACATGACCGTTGGCATGCGCACCATCGACGCCAGTGAAGACGACCTGGTGCCGAACGCTGTGGTGCCCAACTTCTTCTACAGCAACCGTCTGAGCGATCGCTGGGCCTACGGTCTGGCCATCAACTCCAACTACGGTCTGAAGAGTGAACTGCCCGCTACCCACGCGGCGGCGATCTTTGGCAGCAACACTGAAATCACCACCATCGAGTTCAACCCCAACCTGGCGTTCAAAGTGAATGAACAGCTGAGCCTGGGTGCCGGTGTGCGCTTTGTGTATGGCGATGGCGCCATCAGCGGTACCGCCCCGGGCTGGGTGGCCGACGCTGACGTCGCTCCGCTGCTGGGGACTATCGGTTTGGGTGGCTTGCAGCCTGGTGACGAGATTAAGAACCTGTCTGGCGATGATTACGCCTGGGGTTATAAACTGGGTGCCACCTGGCAGCCGGCCAAAGGCCACACCATTGGCTTCTCTTATCATTCTGAAGTTGAGCTGAACTTGGAAGGTGATGCCATGGGGCCAGGTTTCGATTTGAAGCCCGGCTTGGCCAAGCCGGGTCAACTGGCGCTGACTCTGCCGGCGTTCGCTGAACTGGCTTCCAGCCATCAGTTGACCAACGCCTGGCGTGTCTCTGCCTCCATCAACTGGACTCAGTGGAGCAAGTTTGATGACCTGGTGGCGGAGTTCCCGGACGGTTCCACCAATCTGGTGAAAGAGGAGCAGTTCGAGGACAACTGGCGCTTCGCTGTGGGCACCGACTACCGCATCAACGACAAGATGCTGGTGCGTGCCGGTGTGGCGTACGACATGACCGCCGTAGAAGATGAGCACCGCACCCTGAGCATCCCGGACTCCAACCGTCTGTGGTTCAGCACCGGTATGGGCTACGCCTTCAGCGACCGCCTCAACCTGGATCTGGCTCTGACCTACATCCACTCTCAGGGTGATGCGCCGATCACTGAAAGCCTCGGTGACTTAATTGTCTACAACGGCGAAGTGACCGGCAGCGTGTGGCTGGCGGGTGCACAGCTGAGCTACAAGCTGTAAGCGAAGCCGTTCATAAAAAACCCGCCGTCATGGCGGGTTTTTTGTGTCTGAGGCTCGCTCAGAAGCGGTAGGTGAAGCCCAGGTTCAGGGTGTTGAGGTCTTCAACCAGAGAGAGGTACTCCAGCGTGAAGGCCGCGTTCTCGGTGCCGCCCAGCTTGAGGCCGATGCCGTAGCTGAAATCGTTTTCGCTGGCACTTTCATTTTGATCGAGGGCGCTGGCGGTCAGCTCCGCGTCGGCAAAGCCCAGCATCGCGTAGACGCTGACCCAGTCGCTCATCGGCAGGGTGCCCACCAGATAGCCGGCGTAGTAGGTGTCCAGTTCCAGGCCGATGGGGATCTCCTCGAAAAAGAGGTCATCGTCGCTCAGGCCAAAGCCAATGCGCGCTTCCAGTCCCAGGTAAGGGCTGAACTGGTAACCGCCCAGCAGCGTCAGGCCGATGGGGTTGACGCTGCCTAAACCGGTGTCCACGTCCAGGTAATTGATTTGGCCACCGAGGTAGGGCGAACCCTGATCCAGATTGGCGGCAGCAGGCGCAGCCATCAGGGCAGCGCCCAGGGCGAGGGAGAGAAGGGGGGTTTTCATAATGACTTCCATGTGAGGTAAAACTGATCACATGGTGCGCAATTGGTCACTCTCTGACCAGGGCCGATCTCTCAATTACTTGTGCGCGATCAAAGGAATGCAGTTCAAAAGTCGTAACGCAGACCCAGGCTCATTCCGGCGACATCAAACTCCCCTTTATCCAGCCATTGCACCGCTTCGATGGTGAAGGCCAGGCGTTCGGTGGCCAACAGACTGAGCCCGATGCCGTAGGTCAGGTCAGAACTGCCGAAGGTGTCGCTGCGGCTGTCCAGATCCTGCTCTAGGGACAGGTCAGTCACGCCCACCAGGGCATAGACCTTCACCCAGTCGCCCATCGGCAACGTGCCGGTCAGATAGAGGCCGTAGTATGAGTCGATCTCGATGTGGATGTTTTCGTCGGTCTCATCGTCCGTCATTCCCAGACCAATCCGCCCTTCCACCCCGATATAGGGGTTAAATTGATAGCCGCCGAGAAAATGCAGGGCAACCGGGTTGGCATCGCCAAAGTTGGTGTCGACCCAGCCGTAGTTCACCTGGGTGCCCAGGTACCAGTTGCCCTGGTTGATCGCGCTGAAGTCCCAGTCGGCACGGGCTGGCAGCGCCAGCAGTGCCAACGCCAGAATGGTGGCCGGTAACCGCATGACATTCCCCTCATTATTCGCTCCCTGAAGGTAAGGGTGGCAGGTTGTGGCGGGCTTGCCACCTGAATTGATGGCAGGGCGTCAGTCGGCGCCGGAGCCAGTCAGCGCAACTGCGTTCTGGCTTCCTGGATCAGTACCGACGCCAGGCGGGTCATGGTGGGGGATTCCAGCCGCCAACTGTGCCAGTACAACGGCACGTCGAGATGTTCTTTGCCCATCGCCAGCAGCGTGCCGGAGGCCTGATAGGGGGCCAATTGGATCTCCGGTATCAGCGCCCAGGTGATCCCCTGAAGGGCAAGATTGACGAACGCCTGTGCCGAGGGCACCTGATGGTGAGGGGGCAGATGGCCGAGGTCCGGATAGTGGCGGGCCAGAAAGCGACTCATCAGGTCATCGTGTTGGCTGTAGACCACCGTCGGAGCCTGAGCCAGGGTGGCGGCATTCACCCCATCAGCGAAGTAGGTTTCAGCGAACGCCGGAGAGGCCGCCATCCGATAGCGCAGGGTGCCCAGTGGCTGAGTCCGGCAGCCCTGAACGGGCTTGGCAGTGGCGGAGATGCAACCGGCCACCTCACCGGACTTGAGCCGGTTGAGGGTGATGTCCTCATCTTCCACGATCAGTTCGGTCAACAGCTGGTGTTCGGTGAACAGGCGCCGCAGCGCCTGCGGCAGCCAGGTGGCCAGACTGTCGGCGTTTACCGCCAGGGCAATACGCTCAAAGGAGGAGCGCTCGCCGGTAAGCAGCGCTTCCGACAGGTTGGCCTCCATCAGGGCCACCTGTTGTTGGTGTCGTAACAGCAGCAACCCGGCTTCGGTGGCGCGAACCGGATTGGCCCGCACCAGCAGCGGCCTGCCTACGCGCTGCTCAAGGGTGCTGACCCGCTGGGAGACCGCGGACTGAGTCAGATTGAGCTTACGCGCGGCCTTGTCAAAACTGCCCTGGCGGACCACTTCAGCAAGGGCATTGAGCTGCTTGTAATCCAGCATGACGCACCTTTGATTTGTTAATTAAAATATTTAATATCGATTAAGGATTATTAGATTTTCTCTGTCCTGTCGCAACCCTACACTCCCCGCATCAATTTAGGGGAGAGCACGATGGTTACGGCGTTTGTAAATGGTTTAGGTATTGGCGCAGCGCTGATTATGGCGATTGGCGCCCAGGGTGCGTTTGTGCTCAGCCAGGCCCTGAAGCGCCATCATCATGTGCTGGTGGCACTGATCTGCCTGGTGTGCGATGCGGTGCTGATCGGCCTTGGTGTGGCGGGCGTCGGCGCCATCATCAGCGAAAGTGAGTTATTGATGTCCATCGCCCGGTATGGCGGCGGTGCCTTCCTGCTGTTGTTTGGCCTCTCTTCATTGAAGCGGGCCATCAAAGGCAGCCAGATGGAAGCCAAAGGGGAAGCCCTCGGTGGCCGTAAGGCGGTGATCATTGCGACCCTGGCAGTGACGCTGCTGAACCCGCACGTGTACCTGGATGCGCTGGTACTGCTGGGCTCCATCGGGGCGCAGTTCGGTGATGAGCGCTGGTTCTTCTTTGCCGGTACGGTTACTGCCTCCACCCTGTGGTTTTTCGGGTTAAGCCTGGGGGCGGCGCGGCTGGCTCCGGTACTGGCCCGTCCGGCGGTGTGGCGCGGCATCGACCTGCTGGTCTGGGCCCTGATGTGGGGCATCGGCCTGAAGCTTCTGCTGGTGGGATAAAATTTTTTAAAGTTTTGGTAACCCTTGGCCGTCCTGATTCATTGAGACCACGCTGGACGGGCAGGGAGGCTCAGCCGATGACCCGTCGGCCAGTGCCAGTGGTGGTTTTGGGTCGGCGCCAAACCGACCCTCCAATGCCCAAGTCCCAAGGCCGCCCGCCCAGGCGGCCTTTCTTGTTTCCAGGCAATAAAAAGGGCCGCTGTCGCGGCCCCTTCTGTTGGCTCACTCCACTGGCTTGCCCAGCACGTAATGCTCGAACCAGGCCAGATCCCACTGCATCTTGGCCAGCTTATGCTGGTAGGTGGTCAGGCCGTGGCCTTCACCGGGGTAGATCAGCAGTTCCGTCGGGACATCCAGGTAGGTTTTCAGAGTGCGGTACAGCCCCTTGGCATGTGGCGCGGGTACCCGTTCGTCATTCTCCCCCATATGGATCACGGTGGGGGTTTTGATGCTGGCGGCGTGACTCAGGCTGGAGCCATGGTCATAGGCCTCCGGCTGTTCCCAGGGCAGGCCCTGCATAAAGTTGATCACATGGCCCGGGGTGTCTTCCAGCATCCATTGCAGACGTTGGTCCCACACCCCGGCGCCGGAGCTGGCGGCCTTGAACCGGTCGGTGGTGCTGATCAGCGCGTTGGTCAGGTAGCCGCCATTACTCCAGCCCATCACCGCCAGCTTGTCACCATCCACCAGGCCATCGGCAATCAGCTTGTCGACACCGGCGACGATGTCCGCCACTTCAATGTCATGCTCTTTGCCGACCAGATCGACCAGGAAGGTGTCACCGTAACCGGTGGAGCCCCGGTAGTTGGGTGACAGCAAGGCCCAGCCTTTGGCGGCAAAGGTGCTGCGCCCGTAAGTGCGGTGTTGAAGGGCGTAGGGGGTAGCGGCGGTCGGGCCCCCGTGGATCTGCACCACCAGTGGCAGCGGGCCATCGGACTTGTTGTAGCCCGGTGGCAGTTCCAGGATCCCCTCGACCGGACTGCCGTCCGGCGCGGTCCAGCGCAGAATGCTGATTTGGGGCAGCTGCCACTGAGCCACCTGGGGGTTGATGTCGGTACGGCGAACCGGCGTTTTGCCCACCCGGCCGCTGTAGATCTCGTAGAAGTGGTCCAGCCCGTTGTGGGTCAGGGCCAGATCGCGGCCCTTAGCCGAGAAGGCGTAGCCGCCGACCACGAAGTCCCCGTCGGTCAGGGTGCGGGTGTCGCCCTGCTCGGTGCCATCCACTTCGGTGCAGTAGAGGCGAACCCGGCCATGCTCGCTGCCGCGATAGCAGATCTCATCGCTTTGTGGCCGCCAGGCGATGTTGTCCCCGTTGAGGGTGACATCACCGGAGCGGGCCAGGTCCAGCTGCCCCACCACATAGCCGTCCGCATTTAACCCGGTTACAAACAGTTGGCCGGGATACCCGTCGTAGTCGATACGGAATGCCAGACGTTCGCCGTCCGGGCTCCAGCGTGGCTGCATCAGCCAGCCGTATGGCGAGGGAGCCTGTGCACGCCAGGCGGTGTCCGGCAGGTTCCAGCTTCGATTCTGGGCGCGGTCGTGGACGCTGATGTCGGACCAACCCTCCAGATGCACCAGCTCATTGTCGTCGGTGATCACCCGGGCGATGCGGTTGCCGTCCGGGCTGATGTCAAAGCCCCACACCACTTTGTTGTCATCCAGCACCAGTTCGGTGCGGTAGCTGGACAGGTCCAGCCGGTAGAGCGGATTGACCGTGACGGTGCCATGGCCGTACTCGGGGGCACCGTGGGCGCTGCGCAGGGCAGCAAAGGGATCCTCGTTGCGGTACTCCTTGTTGCCGGTGTACCACAGTGCCAGGCCGTTCGGGCCCAGTGCAAACTGGCTGACGCCCTCTTTTTCACGGGTGACGGGCACCGCTTCGCCAGTGGCGATGTTGAGGCGGAAGATTTGCGATTTGCCGTTGTAGGGGGCTTTGGCCTCTTCGCTGCGCTTTTCGGCCTTGAGGAAGTAGAGAAACCGGCCATCCTCGCTGAACTGCGGAGCGCCCTCGTTTTCTTCGGTGAAGGTCAGTCGCTCCGGGGTGCCGCCGGGCAGATCCATCCGCCACAAGTCGCGTTTTTGTCCGTCGCTTTCCTTATCCCAGTAGGACTGGACCCAGGCGGCGTGTTTGCCATCGGCGCTGATGGCCAGGCCGCTGGGGTGGGCGATGGTGAAGTAGTCTTCCGGGGTGATGTGGTGATCGCGGGGGGCAGCCTGTACCGCGGCGGTCAGTGCCAGTACCGACAGCGCGACAGGTAAACGTCCTGTTGTCATTGTTTTAGCTCCGTGTTTTGTTGCCCGAGGGTAACGGAAAACGCCGGTTGGCTAAAGTGGCATCACTCTTTGTTGAGGTCGCGCAGGAAAGCCAGCTCTTCAGAGCTGAGGATGGATTCGGAGGCGCGCTTTGGAGGGGTGAGTTCCGGACTGGGTTGATGGCGGCGCAGCCAGGCGGCATTGGTGATCTGCCTGAGTCCATAAGCCAGGCTGAACAGCAGCAGTCCGATGATGGCGATGCGCAGGGCCAGATCGAGCCAGGGGGGCAGTGTGGCATCAAGCCAGAGCGGGAGCAGGGTGCCGACCAGTCGCAACAGCCAAACCAGAGTCGCGGTGCTGGCTAATACCATCAGCCAGGTCCTGCGCAGGTCGCGCCCGCTGGCGCTCAGGCTGCGGCGGGGCCGGGCAAACTGCCGCCAGTCTGCCAGGGCAGCGCGCAGGTAAAAAACAAACTGGGCGACGGCCCCGGCCGGCAGCAGCAGGACCAGTACCCCTTCACTCCAGACTTCGGCCCAGACCGGATAATACTGCCGCAGCGCCATCAGAATGATGGTGGCCAGCACCAGTGCCAGTGGCAGCTTCAGATGCCAGCCTGCCGGGGCTTTCCGCTGCCGAAGTTGGCTGTTGAGGTAAAGGTACAGGCAGGGCAGGGCGAAAAACTGGAGGGCGTAGAGGGGCACCAGTATGGCCTGACTCAGCAGGCCCGGCAGGAAGCTGAAGCTGAAATAAAGTGCCAGCAGGGCAAACCAGGCAGCCAGATAGCGTTCGGACTGGATCGGATCGCGATAGAGGTAACGCAGAAACAGCGCCAGCAGCAGGCAGTTGATGCCGCCGATCAGCGCGATCCCCAGGTGCAGCCAGGTGAGCAGGTCAAGCACTGGCGGCACCGTCATATTCATTCCCTTTCTGCGGGCCGGTTACGGCGTCGGTTGGCTCGCATCGGGGGCTTTTCCGGCACCGGGCGGCGCTCATCGAGCAGGTGCCGGATCGCCTCAATCGGATGACGCAGAAGCATGCGGGGCCCGGCGTAGCGCATCACCTGGCGGATCCGCTCTTTGGGCTCGGGCTTGTAGCAGTGGATCGGACACTTGGCGCAAGTAGGCTTGGTGTCGCCATAGGGGCAACGGTCCAGCTTCTTCTCGGCGTAATCCAGCAACTCCCGGCAGCATGAACAGAGCCCCTGTTGGCGCTCGACGGTGCCGCAGTTTCCTTTGCAGTAGATCTGCATCATGTGGGCAATGGTGCGGAATTCGCTGGCCAGTCGGCCCTCAAGCCGGTCGCTTTTCATGGTATAACCTAGTGTCTGACTCGGATTTATAATCATCCTAACCGCAGTGGCCGGTTGGGATAAGGGCAACCGCCGCGATTCGCGATCCAGATCAAATGTGGATCACCTTGTCGGCGGCCAGGGTTTCCCGGGTGAGATCGACCAGCGTGCCGATGGTGACGCCCTCGATCAGACGCTCTTGAGTAAGGCCACGGGCTTCGGCGCAGGTCCGGCAGACCGCGATCTCCACGTCCTGGGCCAGCAGGATCTCCAACATCTGGCCGATGTGGTAACTCAGGTCCGGGGTTTGCTGGCCGGACAGGGCGGCGACGGTGGCGTCGGACATCAGAAAGAGCTTCTGTTGCACCGGAGTGGGGGCGTGCTCCTGAGTCGCCAGAGCGATGCGCAGAGCGTTGTAGAGGCGTTCGCTTCCGTAAGGGCTGTCGTGGGCAACCAGCAGGATTGAGGTCATGAGATCTCCGGATAAGTCATTAAGGAAGAATGGGTTTGGATAAAACTGTGAAGGATAAGGCCCCCGGCTGGCAAGCGGGCATTGGCCATCGTCTGCCCTGGCTGGGTTCGGAAGTGGCCCCGGTTGCCCTGAATTCACCGCGCTGGGTGGGCTGGAGCGATGCCCTGGCTAAGCGCCTGGAATTGACGCCGGATGACACCACGCTGGCGTTACTCTCTGGCAATGGCGCCTCTTTGCCCTGGTCGCCGGTGGCGCAGGTTTACAGTGGTCATCAGTTTGGTGGTTATACCCCGAGACTGGGGGATGGGCGCGGCCTGCATCTGGGTGAGCGGCACGGGCTGGAAGTGTTTCTGAAAGGCAGTGGACCCACTCCCTACAGCCGGGGCGGGGATGGCCGGGCGGTATTGCGCAGCGCCATTCGGGAGTTTCTGGCCAGTGAGGCACTGCACCATCTGGGCATTGCCACCACCCGCGCCCTGGCGGTGATTGGCTCCGAGACGCCGGTGTGGCGGGAGACGCAGGAAACCGGTGCCATCACCGTGCGGGTCAGCCCCAGTCATCTGCGTTTTGGCCATTTCGAGTACTTTCTCTACACCCGCCAGCAGGACCGGCTGGAAGCGTTGATTGAAGACACCATTGATCATCATTTCCCACAGGTCCGGGGGGAATCGGAACCCAGACTGGCCTGGCTGGCACAGGTGGTGGAGCGCACGGCGGAAACCGTGGCGGACTGGCAGGCCTTTGGTTTCTGTCATGGGGTGCTCAACAGCGACAATATGTCGATTCTGGGGGAGACGTTCGACTACGGCCCCTTTGCTTTTATGAACACCTTTAACCCCGGATACGTCTGCAACCACTCTGACCATGAAGGGCGCTACGCCTTCCACCAGCAGCCCGGCATCGGACTGTGGAACCTGAACCGCCTTGCGGTGCCGCTGACTCCCTGGCTTGATGAGGCGCAGTTGAAGTCCGCCCTGGCGCAGTACGAGCCCGCACTGATTCGGCGCTACCTGAGCCGGATGGGGGCACGACTGGGTCTTGAGGCCCCGGAAGAGCGGGATTTGACGCTGATTGGTGACCTGCTCAATCTGATGGCAGCCGCGCAGGTGGACTACAGCAACACCCTGCGTCATTTCGCCGGGCTGGACCCCACCAGCCACGATACGCCCCTCCATGCGTTGCTGAGTGGTCAGGAGGGCTTTGCTTCCTGGTGGCAGCGCTATCAGGCACGAGTGGGCGCTCCCGCCGACCTGGCACAGTGGCAGGCACAGCGGGCGCAGGCGAATCCGGCGCTGATCCTCCGCACTCACCTGGCTCAACAAACGATTGAAGCGGCGGAAGCGGGCGACAATGAACCGCTCGCCCGCTTGCACCGGGCCTTGTGCCGCCCCTATGATCCCGAGCCTCAATACGACGATTTACGAGGCGATGCCCCATCATGGAGTCAACAGCTCACTCTCTCCTGCTCAAGCTAGGGCAGCCTCAGTACAGCGCTGAGCGACACCAGCTTATCTGGCCTTGCCCCCTGACCCAGGAGCAAGCCGGTCAGCTGGTCCCGGCACTGATGGGCCAGTTGGAGTGCCAACTGGGCCCGATGGAGCAGGGCGCGGATCGCCTGTTCTGGACCCTGAGCTTTGAAGAGACCGCCCTCAGCCTGCAGTACGAAGCCCTGTGCGAGTCGCTCTGGATTCAGCCCGGCGAAGGGGCGCAGGACGGTGAAGAGGTGGTCGCGTTTCTGGCCCGTCAGGTGGGAGCTGAGCATGTCTGAGGCCCGTTTTGATTTTCACTCCCTGACCCCGGACGCGGTGCTGGATGCGGTGGAGTCTCTCGGCGTCTATCCGGAAACCGGACTGCTGCCTTTGAACAGCTACGAGAACCGGGTCTACCAGTTCCGGGCTGAGGACGGCAGACGTTACGTCACCAAGTTTTATCGGCCTCAGCGCTGGAGTGAGACGCAGATCCGCGAAGAGCACCAGTTCGCTCAGGAGCTGCTTGAGGCGGAAGTGCCGGTTGCCGCGCCCATCGCCATTGAGGGTGACACCCTGTTTGAGCACGAAGGCTATCGTTTTGCCCTCTGGCACAGCGTGGGGGGGCGTCAGTTTGAGGTGGATAACCTGGACCAGCTGGAAGGGGTGGGCCGTTTTCTGGGTCGCCTGCACCAGGTGGGCAGCCGTGCCCCCTTTGCCCATCGTCCGGCACTGAGTGTGGCCGAGTTTGGCCACCAGGCGCGCGAGGTACTGCAGCAACAGGCGGAGCTGGGTCCCCATATCGAGACGCCCTTCTTTACGGTGCTGGACCAGGTTATGGCGAAGATCGAAGCCCCGCTGTCGGCCCCGGTGACGACTCTGCGCCTGCACGGTGATATGCATCCGGGTAACATCCTCTGGGTCGATGAAGGCCCGAGCTTTGTCGATCTGGATGATGCCCGCTCCGGCCCGGCCATTCAGGATCTGTGGATGATGCTCAATGGCGATCGTCAAAGCCAACTGCTGCAACTGGATGTGCTGCTGGAAGGCTATGAAACCTTTGCCAGTCTCGACAGCCGCGAGCTGAAGCTGATTGAGCCGCTGCGGGCGCTGCGCATGATTAACTATCTGGCCTGGTTGACCAAACGCTGGAGCGACCCCGCCTTCCCGAGGAACTTTCCCTGGTTTGGCACGGACAAATTCTGGGAGCAGCAGGTTCTGGCGTTGAAAGAACAGCTTGCTGCGCTGGATGAGCCGCCGCTTTCGCTGGTGCCGGACTACAATCCCTGAGAATCCTGTGGCACTCTTGGTGCTGCATCTTTCTGTTAACCCAAAGAGAACACCCAATGAAAAAGTTGCTGGCCATCGCCTTTGCCCTGGTTCTGGCGCCCCTGAGTGCTTTTGCCGCTGATTTCCAGGAAGGCACCCATTACACCACGTTTAACCAGAGCCCCTACACCGGGCAGCCCACAGTGACGGAGTTTTTCTCTTTCTACTGCCCGCACTGCTACACCTTCGAAAAGAACTACGTTCCGCAAATCAAAGCGGGCCTGGCGGAAGGCGTGAAGTTCGAGCAGAACCACGTGGACTTTATTGGCCGCGAGATGGGGCCTGAAATGACCCGTGCACTGGCCATTGCCCAGCTTCTGAAGGTGGACGACACCATCAAGCCGGCGCTGTTTTCCGCCATCCACGATGCCCGTCGTACCTTCGCCACCCGCAACGACATCCGTCAGCTGTTCGTCGACAACGGCGTTTCTGCCACTGACTTTGATAAAGCGTCCAGCAGCTTTATGGTCAACAGCATGATGAGCAAGTGGAAGAAAGCTCAGCAGGAGAGCGGCATTCGTGGCGTTCCGGCGCTGATGGTGAACAGCAAGTACGTGGTTGATGTTGGCAGCGTCCAGTCCCTGGGCGAGCTGATTGAGCTGCTGAACTACCTGGCTAAGAAAGGCTGAGGTGGTTTCAGGCGAAAGCTGTAAGCATTTCTGTACATTAGAGGCGGGCTCCGGATCGGGGCCCGCCTTTTTTCTGCACAAAAAGTCCGTACTATGCCCGCGGCTTTTAAAGACAAGTGCAGACAAATCTTAAAGATGCAGAAGGTCAGACCAAGCAGTCTGAACTGAACCTGCCCTCACTTGTGTTTATTTGTTCTTAGAAGGAACCGCCTTACGCTAAGATCGGTCTGAACTGGCGTAAGAGAATCAACGAATAAAGGACGTCGCTGTGAGAATTTTTCCGCTTTATGCCCCGAGGTTGATCGCCAAGCACGCGCGCATTTTTCGTGACGGCGTGGTGATGGTAAAGCACCTGGGCATGTTGGAGTTTCGGAATGGGCGTTTTGTGATGCCGCAGCGACCGCTGCCGAAAGTGCGTTCGGCGATCACCGAGTTGAATCAGATTCTCACTCCGGACCCGGCGCCGGGGTTCTGAGCAAAAAAAAAGGGTGGGACGGTCCCACCCTTTTTTGATCTTCAGGCCACGCTGTCAGTGGGCAGACGCCCCAGCAGACCTTCGATTTTGTTGCGCCAGGCAGACAGCTCCTGTCGCAGTTGCTGGTTTTCCTGTTCCAACTGCTGCTGCTGTGATGCCAGCTCACTGCTGCGCTGTTTCTCTTCCTCAAGCTCCAGCTGCATCAGCTCCATGGTGTCCAGGGCATTTTGTACCCGGGACTCCAGTTGCTCCAGTAACTCCAGGCTCATCTGTGTCAGTCCTTACTTCGGTGTCAGGGCTCGATTTTAGCAATCCCAAGCCCGGTGGGATACGCCTCACAGGACGACTGGCGACGGAATGAGCAGCACAAATACTCACCGTATTTCAGTGCTTTCTCCGGTTTGCGCCATTGGCCGTGACGGGAACAGCAAAACCTCGGGTTTTCGCCGAAGTCGTGGGCGATAAGGTGGCGGACAATACCGGCCCGAGCGGCCTCGATTCCACCTCGTGATCCGGATCACGGGGTGGTTTTTTCGGCGCAGTTTCTATACGTGAGAACCGTTATCATATCGCGATTAATTCTCACTCACTTGGGGTGCTGTGTTGCTCCGGATCCTCAGCCTGCTTCTGTTGCTCTGCCCGCTCTGGCTCTCTGCGGAGGCGCCGTGCCGCACCGTCGGCCACCTCGGTGGCGAGAGCTGCGTCCCGCTTCAACCGCAACGCATCGTGGCATTGGGCGCTGCGGAGATTGACAGTCTGGTGGCACTGGGGGTCACGCCAGCCGGTATCGGCAGTTTTTCCGGTCGCGACTTCGAGGGCTTTGACTATCTCGAGGGCGAACTGAAAGAGAGCACCATTGTTGGCCGTTTCACCCGCCCCAACCTGGAAGCGATTCTGGCCCTTGAACCTGACCTGATCCTGCTGTCCCGCCAGGTGCCGGGTCACTATCCGCTGCTGAGTCGCATTGCTCCGACGGTGGTATTGCCTGACGCCGGGGGAGAGTGGCGTGCCCAGCTTCGCCAGGTGGCTGCCGTAGTGGGGCAGGCGCCTGAGGCAGAGCGGTACATCGCTGAGCAGGAGCAGCAACTGGCTGAAGCAAGGCAGCGCTTGCAGGCGGCGGGCGTCGGCAGCGTTGCGTTTGTCCGCTTTACCGCCAAGGAGTACCGGCTTTACGGCGATAACCGTATCGCCGGCCCCTGGCTTTATCGGGACCTGGGTCTGCCCATGCCGCAACTGGTTCAGGCTCGGGCGATTGATCAAAACTTCGTTTCCTTGTCGCTGGAAGAGCTGCCCCGGCTTGATGCCAGTGTGATGGTGCTGCTGGACCAGTCCGGCCGCCACCCGCTGCTCGATTCGGATTGGCTCAAGCCGATCCCGGCAGTGGCCGGTAACCGGGTGCTCACTGCCCGCCGCGATCTCTGGATCAACCCGGCGCCGCTGGCGGCAGCCCGCGCCACCAGCGAGTTGACCCGGTCGTTACTGGAGCTGTATCGGTGAAGTCGTTGCTGCCGCTGTTGATTGCTGTGCTGGTGCTGTTGCTGCTGGCGAACCTGATAACCGGCCCACTGGGTGGAGGCGATTGGCGCCTGGTGACGGAGCTGCGTTTGCCCCGGGCGCTGGCGGCCATTCTGGTCGGTGCGGCGCTGGCCGTGGCCGGTAATCTGATGCAGGTCAGCACCGGCAACCCGATGGCCAGCCCGTCGTTACTGGGGCTGAATGCCGGGGCTTTTCTGGCGGTAGTCTGCGTTGGTGCCGCCTGGCCTGGCATTGGACCGTTCTGGCTGGCGATGTCGGCGTTGCTGGGGGCGGCGCTGGCCAGCGCATTGATCTATGCCACCGCCGGCATGGCCGAGGGGGCATTGACCCCGACCCGGCTGGTGCTGGCGGGCACCGCCATCTCGCTGTTGCTGGGCGCACTGGCCAGTATGGTCACCCTTTATTTCAACCTGTCCCATGACCTGATCAGCTGGCTGGCCGGAAGTCTGCAGGGGCTGTTCTGGAGCGATCTGCTGGTGCCTGCGGTGCTGGTCATGGCGGGATTGGTCGGGGCGTTTGCTCTCGCTTCCCGGCTGGACCTTCTGGCGCTGGGCGATCACGCTGCGACCGGGCTGGGCCTGGACGTTCAGGTTACCCGGCTGTGGTGCAATCTGGCGGTGGTGCTGCTGGCGGGGGCCGCCGTGGCGCTGGCTGGCCCGGTCGGCTTTGTCGGTTTGGTGGTGCCCCACATGGCGCGGCAACTGGTGGGCGACCGACAGGGCAGCAAGTTGCCCGTGGTGATGCTCCTCGGCGCCAACCTGTTGCTGCTGGCGGACCTTATCGGACGCAATCTGGCCGCCCCGGCCGAAGTGCCGGTGGGGATCCTGACGGCGTTGGTCGGGGTGCCGGTGTTTCTCTGGCAATTGCGCGGAGGTCGGCTGTGAATCGCTGGTTTGGCCTGATCATGGCGCTGCTGTGCAGTGTCATCCTTTCACTGCTGTGGCGCTCCGATATCGGTGAAAGCCAGGCATTGCTGATTGAGATGATCCGTGCCCCGCGGGTGGTGACAGCCCTGCTGGTTGGCATGGCTCTGGCGGTGTCCGGCACCCTGTTGCAGGCCTATACCCGCAATGATCTTGCTGATCCCGGGCTGCTCGGGATCAACGCTGGGGCCAGCCTGGCGGTGGTACTGATGCTGGCATTGGTGCCAGAGGCGCTGGGCCTCTATTGGGCCCCCTCGTTGGCGGCGTTTGCCGGGGCGGCGGCCATTGCCTTGCTGACCCGCAAGTTGGCGACCCGGGATGGCCGTACTGACCCGATCACTCTGGTGTTGACGGGGGTGGCACTCAGTCTCGGCGCCTCCGCATTGACCCTATTCGCAGCGCAGTTGAGCGACGCGGAGCTCTACAATCAGGCCGCCGAGTGGCTGGCCGGATCGCTGGCGGGTGCCCATTGGCAGCAGGTGGGGCTATTGCTGCCGGTGTTACCGTTGTGTCTGCTGGTGTGGTTCCTGGCCTCGGCCATCAACCTGCTGCAGCTCTCCGAGGAGGCCAGTATCGGCCTTGGCCTGCCGTTACAGCGATTCCGCCTTGGCTTGCTGTTGCTGGCGACGGCGCTGGCCGCGCTGGCGGTCAGTGTGGCCGGTGCCATTGCCTTTGTTGGCCTGCTGATCCCCCATCTGGCGCGGATGCTGTTTGGCGCCAACCTGGTCCGGCAATTGCCCGCAGCCATGCTGATGGGCGGCACTACCCTGGTGCTGGCGGACTTTCTCGCCCGCACTCTGCTTTTCCCCCTTGAGGTACCGGTGGGACTGCTGTTGATCCTGTTTGGCGCCCCCTACTTTATCGTGATTTTGCTGAGGAGAGCGTGATGACTCTGGCGGCCCATCAACTGCAGTTTGGCTACGGGGAACGACTGATTCTGGATGGCCTGGATGTGGCGTTGCCCGAAGGCAAGGTCACCATCCTGATTGGTGGTAATGGCTGCGGCAAATCGACCCTGCTGAAAAACCTGGCGCGAATATACCAACCCAGCGGCGGCGAAGTGCGCCTGAATGGCGAGGTGGTCCATCAGATGGATACCAAGGCGCTGGCCCGACAGCTGGCGTTGTTGCCACAGGACCCGAAAGCACCGGAAAGCCTGACCGTGTCGGAGCTGGTGGCGTTGGGGCGGTTTCCTCACCAGGGGTTGGGCAGCCGGCTCAGCGCTGAGGATGAGGCCCTTATTGTGAAGGTGCTGGAGCAGGTGGGGATGGGCGAGTTTGCCCAGCGGCGGCTGGGCGATCTCTCCGGCGGCCAGCGCCAGCGGGCCTGGATCGCCATGGCGTTGGCTCAGGATACACCGTGGATCCTGCTTGATGAGCCCACCACTTTCCTCGATATCGCCCATCAACTGGAATTGTTGCTGTTGCTGCAGCGACTCAACCGGGAGCAGGGCAAGAGTGTGGTGATGGTACTGCACGAGCTCAATCAGGCGGCGCGCTTCGCGGATCACCTGGTGGCGATGAAAGCCGGGGCCATCGTGGCCGAGGGGACGCCGCAGACGGTGCTGACACCGGCGCTGCTGAAGACGGTGTTCAACGTCGAAGCCCAGGTGGTGCCGGACCCGGTCACCGGCACCCCATTGTGCCTCTGTTATGGCCCGGCAGAATAAAAAAAACGGCAAGCTTATCGCTTGCCGTTTTCTGTTCAGGCGCCCGCTTAAGCGGTGGGTTCCTGTGGCAGGTAAAGCCGCTGAGTGCTGCGCGGGGGCTTATCCAGGCAGCAGGTGCCGCACAGGGCCCGGCCCGGTACGTTGTATTTGAGGCAACAGGTGGCCCGCTTCTGCACCAGGCGGCCTTCGCTGGCCTGAAGGCGGACCTTCTTCTGGCTTGGCACCGGCAGGGTATCGATAAAGTCCTGCAGGTCTTCCGCCAGAGCGTCATCCGCGTCATGGTGCAGTTTGGCCGGGCCCATGCTCAACGCGAAAGCCAGGTTGCCCCAGAACACCGATTTGGCCAGACGGAAGTCGTTGCGACCCCAGCTTTGCAGCGGGGTCAGCAGTCTGTCCAGGTTATCCCCGAACTGCTTCAGTACCGCATCCCAGCCGACCTCTGCGGCATTCAGCCAGAGGCCGGGCAGCAGGGTCAGGCGCTGCAGGTTACCCTGCTCATCCAGCTCAACGCCCAGGCGCTCGGCGGTCAGTACCGGAACCTGGCCATGCACCAGCAGCATCATGGTCAGCGAGGGCACCAGGTGGGCGTTGAACAGCTTAAGCCAGAGCGAGCAGGCGGTGGCCGGGTCCGTGGTCAGATGGTGACAGCGGGCCTGAATGGCCTGGTTGAGCTGCCCGCTCACCTGCCAGTGAGCCAGGGTGGTTACCGGATGGGTGTCCGGTGCCAGGCGCAGACTGGGATCCTGCTGATTGAGGGACGCCAGCAACACCTCGGGGCGGGCATCGGGCGCGAAGGCCTCCCGCCAATGCTGGTGTCGCTGATGGAGCCGAATCAACCTGTCTACTGCCATAAGGTCCTCACTGAACTCGGTAACGGGCACAGCTTAGCACTAAATGATAACGATTATCAATTAACGTTTCTGTTACCAGTTGATCGCATAACTCAGGCTGACGGTGCGGCCAGAGGCATAGATGTAGCGGCTGTTGTTGCCTTGTCCCTGCAGGGGCTGGGGCACATAAAGCTCATCAAGCAGGTTGTTCACCCCCACCGACAGGCTGCCCTTCCACACCGGATAGCTGGCAGAGGCGTTGACCAGAAACAGGTCATCGACCGGGTACTGGTTGGTGTTGTACTTACCGTCGGCGTTGATGGGTTCAAACTCATCGCGGCTGCCGCTGTAGATCAGGTACAGCGCGTAATCGCCATGGTCTGCAGCGTAATCAAAGGTGGCCGTCATCTTCCATGGCGAGATACGGGTGGCATCCAGGGATTCCACGGTACCGGCGGTGCACTTGGAGGTGTCCTCGGTACAGGTGCGCTCGCCCTCTGACCAGCTGACGGTCCCGTCGAAGCCGAGGCGCTCAGTCAACGGCATACGCAGCGTGGCTTCTACCCCCCAAATCTCTTCCGGCGCGCGCTCGGAAACGGAGGCCACACCGTCGTCGCCCAGGATCAGGGTGGCGCCCAGATCGGACTCAGAGTAAAACGCCGCCAGACTGTAGGTGGCCTGGCCCATAAAGC
The DNA here is from genome assembly GCF_019801015.1 of Marinobacter nauticus. Taxonomy (GTDB): domain Bacteria; phylum Pseudomonadota; class Gammaproteobacteria; order Enterobacterales; family Shewanellaceae; genus Ferrimonas. Next base: position 366,837 of record NZ_JAHVJZ010000005.1, on the reverse strand, counting down.
CGCGCACACCGATCTCGTAGTTGTCGGAGAGGATCGGCTCAATCTCTACCGCCTCGGCAACCGAGCTGGCGCTGGTGTTACGGACACCACGCAGCACCTCAGAGGTGGTGAAGCCCTGAGCGTAGCTGGCGAACAGCTGGTGGTCGGCATTGAGTTGGTAAACCAGGCCAGCGTTTGGCAACCAGCGGTCGTACTTCACGTCACCACCGGCGACCTGGTTGCCGGCATTGCTTTGCAGCTCGGACACCACGAAATCGTCAAAGCTCTGGATGTTGTGCTCGTAGCGCACACCGTAATCCAACGTCAGGCGATCGGTCAGCAGGGTCTGGAACTGGGCAAAAGCGGCCAGGGTGGTTTGGTCGATATCCGGGGTGTTGGGCTGGAAACCCACGCTGTTCGGCTGACGGAAACGCTGCCATTGCGCATCGAGGCCGTAGCTGATTTCGGTGTTGGCCAGTCCGCTGGTCACCATGGCGCGGGCGCCGGTATTGCGGAACTGGGTTTCGTTGTAGCCGTAGCGAACGTCACCGGAGCTGGCCTTGCTGGTCATTCTCATGGTGTCTGTCTCACCGTCCTGACGCATGTGGTACAGGCTGACGTCCAGCATACCCAGGGCAAAGCCCATGTCCTGATAGCGGGCGGTGTAATTCTGGTAAGTGTTCCACTCTTTGTTGGCGGCGATGCCTTCAACGCCGTTTTGCTGGTCTTTCCAGGCGTTGTAGTCCAGGCCGACACCACAGTGAACGGCGTGCGCCGGAGTGCCTGCCGCGGCGTTACCCCCTTCCGGGCACCAGCGGTCGTTCTCTTCCACTTTGCGGTAGTTGGCGGAGAGGTTGAGGGAACGGTCAGTATCCAGGTTGAAGTTGACCGCGCCGTTGAGCGCCAGGTTATCGGTGTCGTCGGCACGGAAGTCCGAAGGCAGTCGATCGCCGTTGGCATCAAAGCTGGCCTGTTTGACTTCGTAACTGGCACCAAAACGGCCCTGTACGAAAGCGCTGCCACCGGTGACTTCATGGCTGACCATCGGGCTGATGGAGTCGCCAATGTCGTCAGGATTGAACGACGCCGAGACGCGGCTGCGGTGTTGCGCTTCGCCCACCTGAGGCTTCTTGGTGATGACGTTGATCAAGCCGCCACCGGCGCCATTGCCATACAGTGCGGTGCCGCCCCGGATCACCTCGATGCGCTCGATATTGTGGGGGTCAATACCGTTAAATTCCTGGCCAAAATCGATAAAGCTCTGGTTTTGCGGAACGCCGTCGATCAGCAACTGGATGCGGCGACCACGCAGGTTATTCTGACCTTTCTGCGATTGCACACCATCGGTAGACAGTGCCATACCAGGAACCACCTGGGCCAGCAACTGGCCGAAGTCGTTACTGGTGTCGAGATAGCGCTCTACCTGATCCTGGCTGATGACGGTCATTGAACGGGACACGTCCATCACGGTGCCGTCGATGGCGCTGCCGGAGATGATCATGGTTTCCAGGGCTTCACCCTGACGTTCGGTTTCGGCCAATACCGGTGCTGAGAGGCTGGCCGCCACGCACAGGGCAACCAGGGAAGGAGAGACTTGGAGGGTCATACCGCTTTACCCGATGAATAGGAATCAATGTGATGTTTGGCCGGAGTGTGCTCCTGAGCACAGGCTGAATGCAAACTGTTTTCATTTGTATTTGACGGCGATCACTTTTTGGAACGGTGCCGGGTAGAACCTGTTTGCCTTTGGGAACAATTTGAGCGCTTGTTGCGGGATTGGGGGGGAACCGCCCACCAGGTCATTAACACCAGCAGGGCAAACAGCGTGTAGGCCAGGATAAACACCCACCAGGGGGCCTGGTAGTACAGCCACTGATGCAGATAATGCTGGATAAAACTGCCCTGGTAGCCAGCTTGCCCGGCCGTTTGCCTCAGCCATTGCTCCAGCAGAGTCAACGGACACAGTTGTCCCAGCCAGGCCTGTGCTGCCACCATGCCAATGGCTGCCAGATGGGCCCAGCGAAAGCCCCGATGGCGCACCCATTGCCAGTGGCAGCCCCACCCGAGCCAGATCAGCAGCAGCCCAGCAACCACAAAAACCACGAATAAAACGTGGATCAGCAGCACCAGATCCGCCGCCATTGCGTAGAATTGAGTGAGCATTCAGGCCTCCCCGGTTGAGTATACCCGGGCTGGCAACAGGGAGTAGCAAGGACGATGTGGCAGCTGGAATTGCAGGATGACGCGCCCTGGCGGGCCGTTAACGATGGGGTGATGGGCGGCGTGTCGCAGGCCCGTTACCGGGTCAGTGATGCCGGAGGTTGCTTTGAGGGCAACGTGTCGCTGGCGCATGGCGGTGGGTTTGCGTCGATACGGCGGCCCGTGCGTTTGCCGACCGGGCTGGAGGCGCTGACCCTGACCGTGTGCGGTGACGGTAAGCGTTACCAGCTGCGCCTGCGCACCCATTCGGCGCTGGATGGGGTGGTTTATGCCGCGGTGTTTGCCACCCGCCCGGGCAGCTGGCAGCGGGTCCGCTTTACCCTTGATGACTTTTGCGCGACCTACCGCGGCCGTCCGGTTCCCGCTGCGCCCCCCCTCCAATGGGAAGATGTGCAACAGCTGGGCTTGTTGATTGCCCATCAGCAGGCCGGCCCGTTTCACTTGCAGCTGGCCTCGATTCAGGCGGTTCAAAGGGAAGGTTTTTCCCACTAACGGGTTCAAATTGCTAATACTCTCTCAGAATTGGGCTCTGCTTCTGACGTAACCCGGCGGGTCGGTTAAAGTGGCGCTTTTTTAGGCCCGGCAGGGTCGGCGCAAGAGGGAATTTGTAGTGATCGTACCGGCCTGGCCTTTGGATGAGCGTCAACGTCTGGCCAGTTTGCGCGGCCTTCACCTGCTGGATACGCCGGTGGAAGAGCGGTTTGATCGTCTGACCCGGCTGGCCCAGCGTCTGTTTGATGTACCCATTGCCATCATCAGCCTCGTTGACGAGCACCGTCAGTGGTTTAAATCCCGTATCGGTGTTGATGTCGCCCAAACGCCGCGGGCCATCTCCTTTTGCGGCCATGTGATTCTGGATGATGGCCTGTTCGAAGTCTCTGACGCACTGGCAGACCCCCGCTTCGCGCAAAACCCGATGGTGATCGGTGAACCCCATATCCGCTTCTATGCCGCCTGCCCCCTGACCTCACTTGATGGTCAGCGCATTGGCGCGTTTTGCATCAAGGATACCCGGCCGCGTGTGCTCTCCGAGGCGGAGCGTCAGGCTCTGTGGGACCTGGCCCGCATCACTGAGCGGGAGATCAACGTCACCGAGCTGGCCACCAAGGATGAACTGACCGGCCTGTCCAACCGTCGTGGTTTTATGATGATGGCGGAGCACGCTCTGACCCTCAGTGCCCGCCGACGCCGGTCCGGCGTACTGGCCTATCTGGATCTGAACGGTTTTAAGTCAATCAACGATGAGCTGGGGCACGCTGAAGGCGATGTTGCGCTTAAGCTGATTGGGCAGGCGATCCAGGAGACGTTCCGGGTTAACGACATCAGTGCCCGGCTGGGTGGCGATGAGTTCGTGATTCTGTTTCCCCGAAGTCGTCCGGAAGCGGCCACGGCTCTGTTGCGTCGTTTGCGCAATCGTCTTCGCGTTCTGTGTCAGGACAAACCCTACGAGATTGAGTTTGCCTGTGGCCTGGTGGAGTGGCATCCGGACCAATCGACTTCGCTGGAGCAGCTGTTGATGGAAGCGGACCAACGGATGTACCGGGACAAACACGGTATGGCGGCAGCGTCTCTGGTGTTGCCAGGCAGTCAGCCGGTAGCAGAAAGCGAACCTTCCCACGCTTAATTCTCAATTAAGTCGCAAGAGAGTGCGTTCTCCCGCACACTGCTTCCCCGTTAGCGAAGGCCAGTTGTTGAGAGCCTGTCATCCAGACCAACGAAGCGGAGAACGACATCATGAAACGCACCCTGATTGCTCTTTTTGCCTGTTCCCTGATGGTGGGTTGTGCCAGCCCGGCTTTCGACAACGACAACGAAAACGTGTCCCGCAATAAAGGCGCAGCGGGCGGCGCTCTGCTGGGGCTGACCGCCGGTGCCCTGACCGGTGACGCCGAGCTGGCGGCCAAAGGCGCCGTGGCCGGGGCGGTGGCCGGTGGCGTAGCGGGCACCATGCACGATACCGAACAGGCCCGGGAAAATGCCCGTAACGCTGAAACCGCCGACGCCCTGCGTCAGGACAACCGCAGTGACGCGGAGAAGCGCGCCGATGAGTTGGAGGCGGAGCTGAGGGTGCTGCAACTGGAGCAGCAGCTCGCTGAAATGAAGGCGGCATCACAGGCGGATGGCGCTGAAGCCGAGTAAACCGGAAGCTGAACCGGACATCAAAAAGCCCCGCGTTTGCGGGGCTTTTGCATTGCTGAGCGACGGGGTTAACGCGGGATGCGGACCCGCCCCTCCATCAGCACCCGGGCGCTGCGGCTCATGGTGACGGAGCTGGCCTGCCATTGACCATCGACCTCAGCCACTTCCGCCCCCACCTTCAGTGTGCCGGAAGGGTGACCGAAGCGGACGCTGTCACGCTCGCCACCGCCGGCCGCGTCATTCACCAGTGTGCCGGGGATGGCGGCGGCCACAGCGATGGCTACGGCAGCGGTGCCCATCATGGCGTGGTGCAGTTTGCCCATGGACAGGGCGCGCACATTGAGGTCGATCTCACTGGCCTCAATCCGTTTGCCACTGGCCGCATCGTAGCTGGCGGGGCCAGCAACAAAGGCGATCTTCGGCGTGTGCGCCCGGCTGGCGGCTTCAGACAGTTCGCGGATCAGCCCCATCTTCTGAGCGCCATAGGCCCGGAGTTGTTCGAACCGCTCCAGTGCCGCGGGGTCGCCGTTGATCGCCTCCTGCAGCTCGGTCCCGGTGTAACCCAGGTCCTCAGCGCGGGCGAACACCGTGGGGATCCCCGCGTTGATCAGAGTGACCGTCAGCCGGCCACCGGAGACCAGAGATTCCGGGACTTCCAGAACGTCAGTACGATTGCCGGTGGGAAACAGCGCTCCTTCGGCCGGATCGGCAAAGGTCACCGCCACTTCGGCGGCAGGGAAGGTCACCCCATCCAGTTCGAAGTCACCGGTCTCCTGCACCTGACCGTCGGTGATCGGCACCTGGGCCAGAATGGTTTTGCCGATATTGGCCTGCCAGATCCGCACGGTGCAGAACCCGTTGCCCGGGATCCGCTCTGCCGCCACCAGGCCGTTCTCAATGGCGAATGCACCCACGGCCGCCGTGAGGTTGCCGCAGTTGCCGCTCCAGTCGATAAAGGGCTTATCGATGGCGACCTGGCCAAACAGGTAGTCCACATCGTGCTCCGGGCGATCGCTTTGAGCGAGGATCACGGTTTTACTGGTGCTGGAGGTGGCGCCACCCATGCCATCGGTGTGCTTGCCGTAGGGATCGGGGCTGCCAATCACCCGCAGCAGAATGGCGTCCCGCTCCGGCCCGGCGACCTGCGCTTCAGGCGGCAGATCGTCCAGCTTGAAGAACACGCCTTTGCTGGTGCCGCCACGCATGTAGGTGGCGGCGATTTTGCGCTGGGGTTGGTGGCTCATTGTGCCCCCTCGCTGGCCAGGAAGTCCTTGGCAAAGCGCTGGAGTACGCCACCTGCTTCGTACACGGACACCTCTTCAGCGGTGTCGAGGCGGCAGGTCACCGGCACTTCCAGGGTTTCCCCGTTGCTGCGGTGGATCAGCAGCGTCAGGGTGGCGCCCGGTGTGCGTTCACCCAGCACGTCATAGGTTTCCGTGCCGTCCAGGCCCAGGGTCAGCCGGGTGGTGCCGGCTTTAAACTCCAGCGGCAGCACGCCCATGCCCACCAGATTGGTGCGATGGATGCGCTCAAACCCTTCTGCCACGATCGCTTCCACCCCGGCCAGACGCACGCCCTTGGCGGCCCAGTCGCGGCTTGAGCCCTGGCCGTAATCGGCACCGGCGACAATGATCAGCGGCTGCTTCCGCTCCATGTAGGTTTCGATCGCTTCCCACATCCGGGTGACCTGACCTTGCGGCTCAACCCGAGCCAGAGAGCCCTGCCGCACTTCCCCGTCCACATCCCGCACCATCTCATTGAGCAGTTTGGGGTTGGCGAAGGTGGCGCGTTGGGCGGTCAGGTGGTCGCCGCGGTGGGTGGCGTAGGAGTTGAAGTCCTCCTCCGGCAGGCCCATTTTCGCCAGGTATTCGCCGGCGGCACTGGACGCCAGAATGGCGTTGGAGGGGGAGAGGTGGTCGGTGGTGATGTTGTCACCCAGCACCGCCAGAGGGCGCATCCCTTTGAGCGTGCGCTCCCCGGCCAGTGCCCCTTCCCAGTAAGGCGGACGGCGAATGTAGGTGGACATCGGTCGCCAGTCGTAGAGGGGATTGTTGTCTTCACCGTAATCCACGGTGAGGTCAAACATCGGCTCATAGACCGACTTGAACTGTTCCGGTTTTACAAAGTCGCGCACGATGGCGTCGATCTCTTCGTCGCTCGGCCACAGGTCCTTCAGGGTGATGGGGTTGCCCTGCGCGTCGCGGCCCAGTACGTCCTGCTCGATGTCGAAACGCACGGTTCCGGCAATGGCGTAGGCCACCACCAACGGCGGCGAGGCCAGGAACGCCTGTTTGGCGTAGGGGTGGATGCGACCATCGAAATTGCGGTTACCGGAGAGCACGGCAGTGGCGTAGAGGTCGCGGTCGATGATCTCCTGCTGAATTGCCGGGTCCAGCGCGCCGCTCATGCCGTTACAGGTGGTGCAGGCGTAAGCCACGATGCCAAAGCCCAGCTTCTCCAGCTCCGGCAGCAGGCCAGCAGCTTCGAGATAGAGTCGGGCGACTTTGGAGCCCGGCGCAAAGGAGGATTTTACCCACGGCTTACGGATCAGCCCCAGCGCGTTGGCTTTTTTGGCCACCAGACCGGCGGCTACCACGTTGCGGGGGTTGGAGGTGTTGGTGCAGCTGGTGATGGCGGCGATGATCACCGCGCCGTCGGGCAGTTTGCCATCGGCCTCCTGCTGCTGCGCGGCGTCCAGATCCGCGGCGATACCCCGCTCCGCCAGAGCGGCGGTGGGCAGACGGCGATGGGGATTGGAGGGGCCGGCCATATTGCGGCAGACGGCGGAGAGGTCAAACTCCAGCACTCGCTCGTATTGGGCGGTTTGCAGATCATCGGCCCACAGGCCGGTGGTTTTGGCGTACTGCTCCACCAGCGCCACCTGCTCCGGCTCGCGGCCGGTCAGGGTCAGGTAGTCCAGGGTTTGCTGGTCGATGTAGAACATGCCAGCGGTGGCGCCAAACTCCGGGGTCATATTGGCGATGGTGGCGCGGTCACCGATGGTGAGGCTGTCGGCCCCTTCACCAAAGAACTCCAGGTACGCGGACACCACGCGCTGCTGACGCAGGAACTCGGTCAGGGCGAGAACGATGTCGGTGGCGGTGATGCCCGGCTGGCGCTGGCCGGTCAGTTTGACGCCAACAATCTGCGGCAGGCGCATCATGGAGGGGCGGCCCAGCATCACGGTTTCCGCTTCCAGGCCGCCTACGCCGATGGCGATAACGCCCAACGCGTCCACATGGGGGGTGTGGCTGTCGGTGCCGACGCAGGTGTCCGGGAAGGCGATGCCGTCACGGGACTGAATCACCGGAGACATCTTCTCCAGGTTGATCTGGTGCATGATGCCGTTGCCGGCAGGGATCACGTCCACGTTCTTAAACGCGTTTTTGCACCAGTCGATGAAGTGGAAGCGGTCGGCGTTGCGGCGCTCTTCGATGGCGCGGTTCTTTTCAAACGCTTCCGGGTCAAAACCGGCGTGCTCCACCGCCAGGGAGTGGTCCACGATCAGCTGGGTCGGCACCACCGGATTGACGGCCGCAGGGTCGCCACCCTGTTCGGCGATGGCATCACGCAGGCCGGCCAGGTCCACCAGCGCGGTCTGGCCCAGAATATCGTGGCAAACCACGCGGGCGGGGTACCAGGGGAAATCCTTGTCGCGTTTGCGACGGACAATCTGCTCCAGGCTGGCGGTCAGTTCGCTGGGGTCGCAGCGACGCACCAGTTGTTCGGCCAATACCCGGGCGGTGTAGGGCAGTGTGGCGTAGGCGCCGGGTTGGATCGCCTCCACCGCTTCGCGGGTGTCGTAGTAGTCCAGGCCGGTACCGGGCAGGGGTTTACGGAATTCGGTGTTGTTCACAGCAGGCACCTTAACGTGTTCAGGTGGCCCTCAACGGAGGGCGAAAAGGGGGCCAGACGGCCCCCCATTTCGGTCAGGGGCGGTTTTCGATGTCCACCCACTCGGCGCTTTCCGGGCCGGTGTAATCGGCGCTCGGACGGATGATGCGGTTGTTGGCCCGCTGCTCCATGACGTGGGCGGTCCAGCCGGACACGCGGGAGCACACAAAAATGGGGGTGAACAGCTTGGTGGGGATCCCCATAAAGTGATAGGCGCTGGCGTGGAAGAAGTCGGCGTTACAGAACAGCTTCTTCTCGCGCCACATCACCGCTTCAACCCGCTCGGATACGGCGTACAGGCGGGTATCGCCGACCTGCTCGGCCAACTGCTGAGACCAGGCCTTGATGATGGCGTTGCGCGGGTCGGACTCGCGGTAGATGGCGTGGCCAAAGCCCATGATCTTATCTTTGCGCGCCAGCATGCCCATGATGGCGTCTTCCGCTTCGTCGGCGGTTTGCCACTGTTCGATCATGTCCATCGCCGCTTCGTTGGCGCCGCCGTGCAGCGGGCCACGTAGGGAGCCGATGGCACCGGTAACGCAGCTGTGGATGTCGGACAGGGTGGAGGCGCAAACCCGGGCGGTAAAGGTGGACGCGTTGAACTCGTGCTCTGCATAGAGGATCAGAGAGGCGTGCATCACCTTAACGTGCAGCGGCTCCGGCTTGGCGTCGTGCAGGGTCCAGAGGAACTGCTCGGCGATGGAGTCGGCGTCGGTCTCGACGTTAACGCGCTTGCCGTGGTGGCTGAAGTTGTACCAGTAGTTGATGAGGCCGGGGAAGATCGCCAGCATGCGGTCGATGTGGTCATGCTGCTCGCTGAAATCCATCTCGGTTTCCAGGTTGCCCAGCATGGAGCAGCCGGTGCGCATCACGTCCATCGGGTGGGCGTCTGCGGGGATATGCTCCAGCACGGTTTTCAGGGCGTCCGGCAGCGCACGCATCCCTTTCAGCTTGGTTTTATAGGCCACCAGCTCAGCGGCGTTGGGCAGTTTGCCGTACAGCAGCAGGTAGGCCACCTCTTCGAACTCGGCTTTGTCCGCCAGAACCGCGATGTCGTAGCCGCGGTAGGTCAGGCCAGAGCCGGTTTTACCTACGGTACACAGGGCCGTCTCGCCAGCACTCTGGCCACGCAGGCCAGCACCACCAATGGGCTTAGTCATGTTAACGCTCCTTATCCTTTTTCTAATCCGTCAGTTCGGGTCGGTCGTTATTTTTCCTGCTTAAACAGGGTGTCGAGCTTGTCTTCGTAGCTGTGGTAGCCAAGGAAGTCGTAAAGCTCGGCACGGGTCTGCATCGCTTCGACCTGGCTGCGCTGGTGGCCGTCATTCTTCAGCGCTTCAAACACTTTCAGGGCCGCGGCGTTGGCTGCCCGGAAAGCACCCAGCGGGTACAGCACCATGTCGGCACCCGCCTCGTAGAGGTCTTCCTTGTTGAACAGCTCGGTCTTACCAAATTCGGTCATGTTGGCCAGGATCGGCGCATTCACCTGGGCCTTGAACTGGCGGTATTGGTCCAGCTCGGTCAGGGCTTCGGCGAAGATCATGTCGGCGCCGGCTTCCAGGTAGGCCTGGGCACGCTCAATGCCGGAATCCAGTCCCTCAACGGCCACCGCATCGGTGCGGGCCATGATGACGAAGCTTTCATCGGTACGGGCGTCGACAGCGGCTTTGATGCGATCACACATCTCTTCGATGCTGACCACCGCTTTGTTGGGGCGATGACCACAACGCTTTTGCGCGACCTGATCTTCCATGTGCACGGCCGCCACCCGGGCTTTTTCAAACTCCTTGATGGTGCGGGCGATGTTGAATGCGCCGCCCCAGCCGGTGTCGATGTCCACCAGCAAAGGCAGATCGGTGGCGGAGGTGATGCGACCAGCGTCAATCAGCACGTCGTTCATTGAGGTCATGCCCAGATCCGGCAGGCCGTAGGAGGCGTTAGCCACCCCGGCACCGGAGAGGTAAAGGGCCTTGTGACCGACGCGCTCGGCCATCAGGGCAAAGTAGGCGTTGACGGTGCCGACGATCTGCAGCGGCTTGGCGGTGGCGACAGCGTCGCGGAATTTTTGTCCTGGGGTCATGCGGTTAACTCCTCCATGGTTTGACGCAGCACCTGGGCGGTGTGACGAGCGCCGGCCTCGATATGGCGGCGCATCAGCAACGCGGCCAGCTCGCCGTCGCCCTGGGCCACAGCCTCAAGGATTCGACGGTGTTGGGCCAGTGCCTCCAGAGGGCGGCGCCCACTGCTGCATTGATAGCGGTACATCTGAAGTTGGTGGTAAAGGTCCCCGGTCAGGGTGGTGATCAGGGTGGTGTTGCCACTGGCCTGGATCAGGCCAAAATGAAAGTCGATGTCGTCCTGGAACGGCGGCAGCGGGGTTTGGGAAAACACCACCTCCTGACGGTCGAGCAGGTCGGTGAGGGCATCGATTTGGGCCGGGGTGATGTTTTTTGCCGCGAGCCGGCAGGCCATGGCCTCCAACTCGGCCCGGACCTGGTAGAGGTCGTGCAGCTTGTCCGGGGTGAGGCGAACCACGCTGGCGCCGACATGAGGCACCCGCTCAACCAGACGGCGTTGCTCAAGGCGTTGCAGGGCTTCCCGGAGTGGGCCCCGGCTGACGCCGTACCGTGCGGCCAGCTCCTGCTCATTGATTTTGCTGCCCGGTGCCAGTTCGCCATGAACGATCGCCCGTTGCAGCTCTGCAAGGGTGCGCTCCGCCAGGGTGAGTTGTTTGGCGTCGTTCACAGGATCTCCGTTTGGCGAGAATGTTGCTCAAAAAGGATGCGGAAACTGTGCGCTCAATCACCCAAATTGTCAACAAAGTGTTGACGTCCACGTCAGCGAATCAGTGGCAACCTTAAGCAACAAATGGCATTTAAGCCCTGTTAAAACGGTGATTTAATGTGTGGCATTAGACTTTCGACGAATGGGGAATGAGATGGATTGTCAACAATCTTCCGAATTTCGTGTATTAACCAGCGCCTGCCTGCTGGGGCAGCCGGTGCGCTATGACGGGCAGGCAAAAGGGAGTGCGGATCCCCGTCTGGCCCAGTGGCGGGAGCAGGGTTGGCTGCTGCCGGTTTGCCCCGAGGTGGAGGGAGGGCTGCCCACACCGAGACCGCCGGCGGAGTGTCAGCGCGATGGCCGGGTCAAAACTGAGGCGGGAAAGGACGTCAGTGCGCCCTTTTATCGTGGGGCCAGGCTGGCGCTGGCGTTGTGCCAGCGTTATGGCATCACCCTGGCGCTGCTCAAAGCCAACAGCCCTTCCTGTGGCAATGAACGGATCTATTCAGGGCGTTTTGATGGCCAGCTGGTGACCGGGGAGGGGGTAACCGCCGCGCTGCTGAAACAGCACGGCATTCGGGTGTTCAACGAGTCTCAGCTGGACGAACTGGCTCAAGCCCTTGATAGAACTCGGCCTCAGCAGGGCTCTGATTGAGGGTATGGGCGATGGTGCGATCCTTCTCCAGCCACAGGCCATTCAGCCACTGCTGGAATTCGACCCGATACGCTTTGTCGTTGTCGTAGTCACCCACCGGAACGTCACTGATCGGCAAGGTGCGCACGGCAACGTGGATCCGGTCTAACTTGCCTTCCAGCAGGGCCCACATGATGTTTTCCGGCGCGTCCGGGTAAACGATGGTGACGTCCAGGAGTTGGTCAAACTGTTCACCCAGGGTGTTGAGAGCAAAGGCGATACCGCCGGCTTTGGGCTTCATAAGGTACTTGAACGGGCTGCGCTGGCGCTGATGTTTACCCGGCGTCAGCCGTGAGCCCTCAACGAAGTTGATCACGCAGGTGGGCAGATCCCGAAACTTCTCGCAGCTGCGACGGGTGGTCTCGATGTCCTTGCCTTTCAGGGCCGGATTTTTGGCAATCTGACTCTTGGTGTAGCGACGCATAAAGGGCATATCCAGTGCCCAACAGGCCAGGCCCATCACCGGGATATAGAGCAGCTGCTGCTTGAGGAAGAACTTCAGCATCGGCACGTGATTACGCAAAACAACGGTGACCACAACGATGTCGGCCCAGCTCAGGTGATTGGCCAGCACCAGATACCAGCCTTTCTTGGAGAGCTGGCTTTCGGTCAGGCCTTCCACTTCCCAGCGGGTCTTTGTGGTGCTGCGCAACAGCCAGTAGTTGACGGACACCCAACCGTGCATAAAGGCGTTACAAAGAGCGCTGATCTGCAGCTGCAACGCTTTGATCGGCAACAACTTGATCGGTGCTACCAGTATGATCAGGCCACCCCAGAACAAAATATTCAGGCTGGCCATAACGGCGTTGAGCGGCGCCAGTATCGACGCGGGCAGAAACGACAACATTCAGCGATCCCGTGTGTCAGTTTGATGTTCCAGGGCGGCAAGCTTACCCGCTTTCGCACTCCAGATCTGGTTTAACCAGCTTTGGTAGGCGCCCTTGTCTTCCCGCTTTTGGTAGTCCAGCTGGTTGATCGACTGCAGACAGTGCTCTTCCACCCAGAGGTCTACCTGCGGCACCCGGCCACAGAGGTAATCCCAGAAACTGGGTACCCCTTCCGGGTAGTAGATGGTCACATCCAATAGACGGTTGAGCTTACCCCCCATGGCATCCAGGGACATGGCCACGCCGCCGACCTTAGGCTTGAGCAGCGCGTCATAAGGGCTTTGCTGGCGGGCTTTCTTTTCCGGCGTAAAGCGGGTGCCCTCGACGAAATTCATGATACTGACCGGCTGATAGTGAAACTTTTCGCAGGCTTTTCGGGTGGCTTCCTGATCCTTCCCTTTCAGGTGCGGATATTTGGCCAGGAAGCTCTTGCTGTAACGCCGCATAAAGGGGAAATCGAGCGCCCACCAGCACAGGCCAAGGAAGGGGACGTACAGCAGTTCGCGCTTAAGAAAGAACTTGAGGAAGGGGATGCGGCCATTGAACAGCCTTTGCAGCATCAGGATGTCGACCCAGGATTGGTGGTTGGCGATCACCAGATACCACTGCTTTGGGCTCAGGTCCGGCAGGGCGTGGGTAATAACCCGGGTGCGGGAGAGCAGCTTTTGATTCAGGTTGTTGATGCTGATCCAGAGCCCGGCGATGCCGTCCAGCATCAGGGTACAGGCGCGTTGCAGAGGCGCGACAGGCAGCAGTTTTAATAACCCCAGGGCCAGCACCCAGGGGAACCAGAACAGGGTATTGATGACGTAGCCACTGAACGACAGCAACCCACGCAGCGCAGACACCATATCCACTCCTAAAAATCCATATCGACGTTATGGTAATCACTGCATCTGCAGCGAACAAGCGGGGATTCTGGTGCCATTAGCCATTGTTTGAAGATAACTCGCGAAGCAGGCGGTCCATCGCCCGGTAGCCAAGGGCCTCAGACATATGGGCTTTGCTGACCTGCTCGGCACCCGCCAGATCGGCGATGGTGCGGGCGACCCTCAGTATCCGGTGATAGGCCCTGACCGACAGTGCCAGCTTGCTCACTGCCCGTTCGGCAAAAGCCAGCCCGGCCTGTGGAATGCCCACCGCCGGGCCCAGTCGGCGACCGCTGAGCGCTTGATTGAGGCAGCCCTGACGGGCCATGGCCATGGCCCGGGCGGCCTCCACCTGACCCAGAGCCTCGGCGCTCGTCAGCCCGCCGGGTTCTGACCGGGCCAGGCTGCCTTGCGGCAAGCGAGGCACTTCAATGGTGAGATCAAACCGGTCCAGGAATGGCCCGGAGAGGCGGCTGAGGTAGCGTCGGACCTGCTCCGGTGTGTCCCGGCTGTGGGTGCCCAGTTCGCCGGATGGGGAAGGATTCATTGCCGCCACCAGCTGAAACCGGGCCGGGAATGTGAGCTTGGCGCTGGCCCGGGAGATCACCACTTCACCAGACTCCAGGGGCTCTCTCAGGCTGTCCAGCACGGTGCGGGGAAACTCCGGAAGTTCATCCAGAAACAGAACGCCGTGATGGGCCAGGGAGATCTCTCCCGGCTTGGGCACGCTGCCACCGCCCACCAGAGAGGCGGCGGAGCTGGAATGGTGTGGGGCACGAAAGGGGCGCTGGCGTAATGGCCGTCCGGTTTGACTCAGTCCGGCAACGGAATGGATGGCGGCCACGGAGAGGGCCTGCTCGGTGTCCAGCTCAGGCAGCAAAGTGGCCAGTCGGCTGGCCAGCATGGTTTTGCCAGTGCCCGGTGGCCCCATCAGCAGCAGATGATGGTTGCCCGCGGCGGCGATCAGCAACGCCCGCTTGGCGTGGGGCTGTCCGATGATGTCGCTCAGGCATTGATGATGGGGCCGGTCCGCTGCATTAACACGTTGTGGTTTGAGTAATGGGGCCTGACCCAGCAGTCCGGCAATCAACGCCAGCAGGCCGCTGCTCAGCTGGGTGTCGGCCTCCTCCACCAGCGCCGCTTCTTCGCCGTTGTCCTCCGGCAGGTAAACCCGATGGCCAGCCCGGTGAGCAGCGACAATGGCGGGCAGCACTCCGGTGATGGGACGCAACTCCCCGGACAGGCTAAGTTCGCCATAAAATTCGCGATTGTGCAGGCAAGTGTCTGGAATCTGCTGAGATGCGGCGAGAATGCCAAGGGCGATGGGGAGATCGAACCGTCCCCCCTGCTTGGGCAGATCGGCAGGGGCGAGATTGACGGTGATCCTCCGGGCCGGAAACGTGAATCCGGCGTACTGCAGCGCGGCCCGCACCCGCTCTCTTGATTCGCGAACCGAGGCTTCGGGGAGCCCGACGATGGCGAAACTGGGTAGCCCACCCCCCAGATGCACTTCCACGGTGACCCGTGGCGCCTCAATGCCCAACTGACCCCGGCTTAACACACGGGAAAGACTCATGTTTCTCCCCTCCTGATGGCGAGCCAGCCCTTCGCCCTTAGTCCAAAAAGTTATTGGTTATTCAGGAGTTTTAGATTGCCACAGGCGATAGACTCATAACGAAACAATTTGTAACACCTGTGTTTCCGGGTGGGTGCAAATAAATCTTTGCATCTGAAAATTCGCTGTGCTAACTCTAAAAAAGCTCACAAGTTGAGCACCGAATTTTTAACCTTCGTTGAGAGCCAGACTTATGTTCCGTTCTGCCATTGAACTAGTGCTAGTCGTGATTACCGTGGTGATTATTGTCACCAGCGGGGGTCATGGTGTGGCACGCGGCAGAAACAGAAACTAGCAACGAAGCCAACTGCACCAAGCCCCCCGCACCGAAAGGTCCGGGGGGTTTTTTGTTTTCAGGTCATTAACTTACGGAGAGCCACACCATGACCCAGATGTATCACCAAGCGGACGCCAATCCGAGCTTGCTGGAAGGAAAAACCATTGCCGTACTGGGTTACGGCAGCCAGGGCCGGGGCCAGTCCCTGAACCTGCGGGACAGCGGCGCCAATGTGGTGATCGGTCTGCGTCCGGGTGGCCCGAGCTGGAAACAGGCGGAATCCGAGGGCTGGCAGCCAGTGCCGTTCGCTGAAGCGGTGAAAGACGCGGACATCGTCATGATGCTGACCCCGGACATGGCGCAGGCGGAAATCTACCGCGAGCACATCGAACCCAACATCAAGCCAGGCGCGATGCTGATGTTCAGCCATGGCTTCAACATCCTGTACGAGATGATCAACCCCTCTGCCGATATCGACGTGACCATGGTGGCCCCGAAAGGCCCGGGTTACCTGGTGCGCACTGAATACGAGCGTGGCGCCGGCGTTCCCTGCCTGATGGCGGTGCATCAGGATGCGACCGGCAGCGCCCACGCCAAGGCCCTGGCCTACGCCGATGCCATTGGTGGCACCCGCGGTGGCGTACTGACCACCAATTTCAAAGAGGAAACCGAGACGGATCTGTTTGGTGAGCAGGCGGTACTGTGTGGCGGTGCCATCGCCATGGTGCGCAAGGGCTGGGAAACCCTGGTGGAAGCCGGTTATCAGCCGGAGCTGGCTTACTTCGAGTGCCTGCACGAGCTGAAACTGATCGTTGACCTGCTGTACGAAGGTGGCATCAGCCGCATGCACCACTTCGTTTCCGACACCGCGTCCTACGGCGCCCTGACCCGCGGCGACCGCATCGTGGATGACCGCGCCAAAGAGACCATGAAGCAGGTGCTGACTGAGATCCAGACTGGCCAGTTCGCCCGAGAATGGATCGCCGAGTACCAGTCCGGTAACGCCGATTATCACCGTCGCAAGACCGAAGAGTGCAGCCACCCCATCGAAGCGGTGGGCGAGGATCTGCGCGGTCGCATGAGCTGGTTGAAGCGGGGAGAGTAAACCCATGATAAGCGGAGCGGAGGCGGTTGTACGCGCGTTGTCCGAACACGGGGTTCGCACCCTGTTCGGTTACCCGGGCGGTGCCATCATGCCAATTTACGATGCCCTGTATGACAGCCCGGTAGAGCATCTGCTGTGTCGGCATGAACAGGGTGCGGCGTTTGCCGCCATCGGCTACGCCCGCGCCTCCGGCAAGGTGGGGGCCTGTATGGCCACTTCCGGGCCGGGCGCGACCAACCTGATCACCGCCCTGGCGGACGCCATGATGGACTCCATCCCGGTGGTGGCCATTACCGGCCAGGTGCCTTCGGCCGCGATTGGCACCGACGCCTTCCAGGAGATCGACGTGCTGGGCCTTTCCCTGGCCTGCACCAAGCACAGCTTCCTGGTGGAGTCGCCAGAGACTCTGTGCGACACCCTCCACAAGGCGTTCGAGCTGGCGATGGAAGGCCGCCCGGGCCCGGTGTTGGTGGACATCCCCAAAGACGTGCAGCAGGCGATGGTGGAGTATCGCAGCCAGCAACGTGCTTTGCCGGAAGCGGCCAACGACACCTTCGAACTGGAGCATGCCCAGGCGATGTTGACCGAGGCCCAGCGTCCGCTGCTCTACGTGGGCGGCGGCGTGGGGATGGCCGGTGCGGTGGCGGAGTTGCGGGACTTTATCCGGGTCACTGGTGTGCCCTCCGTGACCACACTGAAAGGGATTGGTGCCATCGCCCACGGTACCCCGGGCTTTCTCGGCATGCTGGGCATGCACGGCAGCAAGGCCGCGAACCAGGCGGTTCAGGAGTGCGACCTGCTGATCGCAGTGGGCGCCCGTTTCGACGATCGGGTGACCGGCAAGCTGGATGCCTTCGCGCCGAAAGCCAAGGTGATTCACCTGGATATCGACCCGGCCGAGATCAGCAAACGTCGGGACGCCATGGTGTCCTACTGTGGTGACCTGCGTCGGGTATTGCCGGCGATGGCGATGCCGCTGGACGTTTCTCAGTGGCGGGATCACTGCGATGAGGAGAAGGCCAAATGCGCCTACCGCTACGATCACCCGGGCGCCACCATCTTTGCCCCGGCGCTGCTGAAACGTCTGGCCGAGCGTCTGCCCCGCAATGCCGTGGTTTCCTGCGATGTGGGTCAGCACCAGATGTGGGTGGCACAGCATATGTGGTTCGACAGCCCCAGCAACCACCTTTCCAGTGCCGGCCTCGGCACCATGGGATTTGGATTGCCGGCCGCCATCGGAGCACAACTGGCCCGTCCCGACGACATGTCGGTTCTGGTGTCCGGCGACGGCTCTTTCATGATGAATGTGCAGGAGCTCACCACCATCAAGCGGGCTCGCCTGCCGCTCAAGATTGTGCTGTTGGACAACCAGCGCCTGGGCATGGTGAAGCAGTGGCAGGAGCTGTTTTTTGAGGAGCGGTTCAGTGAAACCGACCTCTCTGACAACCCGGACTTCGTCACCATGGCGGCGGCGTTCAACATTCCCGGTCGCCACATTTGGCGCAAAGACCAGGTGGAAGAGGCGATGGCCGAGATGTTGGCGTCCGACGGCCCCTACCTGCTGCATGTATCGATTTCAGAAAAGGAAAACGTCTGGCCCCTGGTTCCACCGGGCGCTTCCAACGACGAGATGATGGAGGAAAAGCGATGAGCGAGCACACCTTGTATATCGAGATGAACCCCAGCCCGGAAGTGTTGGAGCGCGTGCTGCGGGTGACCCGCCATCGCGGCTTCACCGTCCGCAATATGAACATGGCCTATCACGGCAGCCAATCACAGATGGCAGTGACCGTGAGCAGCGAACGACCTATTGATCAACTGACCCGTCAGTTGGATAAATTGTTCGATGTGACCCAGTGTCGCCTCGAAACGGCACGCGAAACGGCTCCCGCCGCCGCGGCCAACGCTTAAGACTTTGAAGGAGTATTCACCGTGAGCCAAGCCGACTACATCTGGTTTAATGGAGAGATGGTGCCCTGGCAGGACGCCAAGGTTCATGTCCTCAGCCATGCCCTGCATTACGGTTCTTCGGTGTTCGAAGGGATCCGCGCCTACCAGACCCCAAAAGGGCCCGCGGTGTTCCGTCTGCAGGAACACGTTCAACGCCTGTTTGATTCCGCCAAGATCTACCGCATGCCGATCCCCTGGTCCATCGAGGAGATTGAGCAGGCCTGCCGTGACTCTGTGGGCCACAACGGCCTTGAGAGCGCCTACATCCGTCCGCTGGCGTTCTATGGCCATGTTGGCCTGGGTCTGAATGTGCCCCAGGGCAGCCAGGCTGAAGTGATCGTCGCCGCTTTCCCCTGGAACGCTTACCTGGGCGATGAAAGTGCCGAAAGTGGCGTGGACGTTTGCGTGTCCAGCTGGAACCGTCTGGCAGCCAACACCATGCCCACTGGCGCCAAAGCCGGGGGCAATTACCTCTCTTCCCAACTGATCTCCGGTGAGGCTCGCCGCCACGGCTATGCCGAAGGGATCGCCCTGGACGTCAACGGTCAGATCTCCGAAGGCGCCGGTGAAAACCTGTTTCTGGTGAAAAACGGCGAGCTTTATACCCCGCCGGTCACTGCGGCCATTCTGCCGGGCATCACCCGCGATACGGTGATCACCCTGGCCCGCGAAGCCGGCTACACCGTGCGTGAAGAAGCGCTTTCCCGCGAAGCGCTCTACCTGGCTGATGAGATCTTTATGACCGGCACCGCCGCCGAGATCGTGCCGGTGCGCTCGGTGGATGGCATCACCGTGGGTGAGGGCCGCCGTGGCCCGGTGGCCAAAGCGATGCAGGCCGCCTTCTTCGGCCTGTTTACCGGAGAAACCGAAGATAAGTGGGGCTGGCTGGACTACGTTCACGCGCCCTCCGATGAGCAGGCCTTTGCCGCTCACACCATGGCGGTGGAACTGTAAACCGCCACTCAGAGAACCCCGGGGCCCCACAGCAAGGGGCCCCCGATTTTTGACCGTCCGGGGCGCCGCCCCGAGAAAGGAAGTGCTATGCCGAAGCTTCGATCCGCCACCACCACCGCCGGGCGTAATATGGCGGGTGCCCGTGCCCTCTGGCGCGCCACTGGGATGACCGACGACGACTTTGGTAAGCCGATCATTGCCATCGCCAACTCCTTTACCCAGTTTGTGCCCGGCCATGTCCACCTGAAAGACATGGGAGATCTGGTGGCCGGGGCGATCAAGGAAGCCGGTGGCGTGGCCAAAGAGTTCAATACCATTGCGGTCGATGACGGCATCGCCATGGGGCACGGCGGGATGCTCTACTCCCTGCCCAGCCGGGAACTGATTGCCGACTCGGTGGAATACATGGTGAACGCCCACTGCGCAGACGCGCTGGTGTGCATCTCCAACTGCGACAAGATCACCCCTGGGATGCTGATGGCCGCGATGCGCCTCAATATCCCCACCATTTTTGTCTCCGGTGGGCCGATGGAGGCGGGCAAAACCAAACTGTCTGATCAGATCATCAAGCTCGATCTGGTGGACGCCATGGTGCAGGCCGCGGACCCCAACGTCTCCGATGCGCAAAGTGAGCAGGTGGAGCGCAGCGCCTGCCCCACCTGCGGTTCCTGCTCCGGGATGTTTACCGCCAACTCCATGAACTGTCTGACCGAAGCCCTGGGCCTGGCTCTGCCGGGCAACGGCTCGATGCTGGCGACGCACGCCGATCGCAAGGGCCTGTTTCTGGAAGCCGGACGCCGCATCGTCGACCTGTGCCATCGCTGGTATCACCAGGAGGATGACAGCGCGCTGCCCCGGGGCATTGCGGGCCGTGAAGCTTTTGAAAACGCCATGGCGCTCGACATCGCCATGGGCGGTTCCACCAACACCATTCTTCACCTGCTGGCTGCCGCCCAGGAGGGAGAAGTGCCGTTCACCATGGCAGACATTGATGCGCTGTCCCGCAAGGTACCCAACCTGTGTAAAGTGGCGCCGGCCACCCCGCAATACCATATGGAAGATGTGCATCGGGCCGGAGGCGTGATGGCGCTGCTGTCGGAGCTGGCCCGGGGCGGACTGATCCACACCCAGGTGCCCCACGTGGCGGGTCAGTCCCTGGCTGCGGTGCTGGCGGAACGGGATGTGGCCAACGCCCCCTGCGCCAGTGTGGCGGAGTTCTATCGGGCCGGTCCGGCGGGGATCCGCACCACCCAGGCGTTTTCACAGGATTGCCGCTGGCCAACCCTGGATGTGGATCGGGCCAACGGCTGCATCCGAGATATGGAACACGCCTACAGCCAGGACGGTGGGCTGGCGGTGCTCTCCGGCAACCTGGCACCGAACGGTTCGGTGGTGAAAACCGCCGGGGTGCCGGAATCCTGCCTGACTTTTCGTGGCCCGGCCCGGGTGTACGACAGCCAGGAGGACGCGGTAAACGGCATCCTCAACGGCGAGGTGCAAGCCGGTGAAGTGGTGGTGATCCGCTACGAGGGCCCCAAAGGCGGCCCGGGGATGCAGGAGATGCTTTACCCCACCAGCTATCTGAAATCGATGGGGCTGGGACAGGCCTGTGCTCTGATCACCGACGGCCGTTTCTCCGGTGGCACTTCCGGCCTCTCCATCGGCCACGTCTCGCCGGAAGCGGCCAGCGGCGGCACCATCGCTCTGGTTCAGAACGGCGACACCATTGCCATCGACATCCCCGGCCGGAGCATGACGCTGGAGGTGGATACCGAAACCCTGGCGGCCCGGGCGGAAGGGTGTCGCTATAAACCCAACCGCGAGCGTCTGGTTTCTCCGGCGCTGAAAGCCTACGCCCATCTGGCCACCAGTGCGGACAGGGGCGCGGTGCGTGATTTGTCCCGGCTGGAGGACAACGAATGAGTGGGCCAGAGGGGCTGGTTCAGCACACCCTGCGTCAGATCCTGCTGGCGCCGGTGTATGACGTGGCGGTACAGACGTCGCTGGACTCCCTCGAACGCCTGTCTGCCCGACTTGGCCGTGAGGTGTGGCTGAAGCGGGAGGACCAGCAGCCGGTGCACTCGTTTAAGCTGCGCGGTGCCTACAACAAGATCCACAGCCTGAGTCCGGCCCAGTCCGCCGCCGGCGTGGTGGCCGCGTCGGCCGGGAATCACGCCCAGGGCGTGGCGCTGGCGGCCACAGCCAAAGGCATCCGGGCGGTGATCGTGATGCCGCAGACCACGCCGGACATCAAAGTGGATGCGGTGCGTCGCCACGGTGGCGAGGTGGTGCTGCATGGGGACAACTTTGATGCGGCCTATCAGCACGCTCAGCAATTGAGTCGCAGCGAAGGGCTGACCATGGTGGCGCCGTTCGACGATGCTGCGGTGATTGCCGGTCAGGGGACCGTAGGGCAGGAGCTGCTTCAGCAGAAGCGGGATCTGGATGCGGTGTTTGTGCCGGTGGGCGGCGGTGGCCTGGTGGCCGGTATTGCCGCCTACCTGAAAGCCCTGGCCCCTCATATTAAGGTCTACGGCGTTGAACCTGAGGACGCCGCCTGTCTTAAAGCGGCGCTGGAAGCGGACGCGCCGGTCACTCTGCCAAGGGTTGGCCTGTTTGCCGATGGCGTGGCGGTAAAGCGGATCGGCGATGCCCCCTTTGAGCTGGCCCGTCACTGTGTGGACGGGGTAATCACCGTCAACAGCGATGAGATCTGCGCCGCGGTGCAGGACATCTATGAAGATCGCCGGGCCATTGCTGAGCCTGCCGGGGCGTTGGCCCTCGCTGGCCTGAAACGCTACTGCGCTGACGGCGGTGAAGGGCATCAACTGGCGGCGATTCTGTCCGGCGCCAACGTCAACTTTCACAGTCTTCGCTATGTGTCAGAACGTTGTGAACTCGGCGAAGGCAAAGAGGCGGTACTGGCGGTCACCATTCCGGAACGGCAGGGCGCGTTTCTGCAGTTTTGCCGGTTGCTGGATCGCCGCCTGATCACCGAGTTCAACTACCGGTTGTCCGGTCGGGACCGGGCCAACGTGTTTGTCGGCATTCGCCTGAAAAGCGCTGAAGAGAAGGCGCAGATCCTGCAGGCTCTGAGCGAAGCCGGTTACCCCCATGAGGATCTGTCCGGCGACGAGACTGCCAAGCTGCATGTGCGTTATATGGTGGGCGGCCTGCCGCCGGAGCCGCTGGATGAGCGCCTGTTCCAGGTGCGCTTCCCGGAAGCGCCTGGGGCACTCGAGCGGTTCCTGACCGACCTGGGCAGCCGCTGGAACATCTCCCTCTTCCATTACCGCAACCACGGCGCGGCGGCTGGGCGAGTGCTGCTCGGGATGGAGGTCACAGAGGCGGATTTTGCCGAATTGTGGGCTCAGCTTTGTGCCCTGGATATGGACTGTGAAGAGGTCACAAACAGTCCTGCTTACCGCTTTTTCTTACGAGGCTAAAGCGTTTTCTTCACACCAGGGGGCGTTCGCCCCCTTTTTCGTAATCTTCTTAGCAACCTGCTGAGGTCTAGGCGAAAAAATGTTCTGCTTCTTAACAAAAAGGTGAAGCAGTTCAGCTTAATTTCAGCATCCATATGGTTTCATTTACGGTCGGATTAACTTGTTCTTTGTAACGGAATTCTCGTTCCGGCAATTCTCGGTATTGCAACGCCACCCCCTGTGGCGGGCCCGGTCTTTAAGAAAGGAAAGCAGTGGATGTTTAAACGCAGTGCGTTGGTCATTGGAGGTCTGTTGATCCTCCTTCTGGTGCTTGGTGGCATCAAGTATCAGCAGATCCAGCAGGGTATGGCCCAGCTGGCCAGTTTCGCGCCGCCGCCGGCAACTGTGTCTGTTGTAGAAGCGCAATCTGAGCAGTGGCGCCCGGAGATCGCCTCCGTGGGTACTCTGACCGCCAAAGCGGGTATCGACCTGTCCGCCGAAGTGGGCGGTCTGGTGGAAAGCCTGTATTTCCGCAGTGGCCAGAAGGTCAGCAAAGGCGACCTGCTGCTGCAACTGGATGACGGTGTTGAGCAGGCCAACCTGCAGAGCTACCGTGCTCAGGCCGAACTGGCCAAGGTCAAATTTGACCGCAACAAATCCATGTTCGAGCGTCGCAATATCTCTGAGACTGAGTTCGACGAGTCCAGCGCCAACCTGAAAGTGGCCCTGGCTGCCGTGGCTCAGACTGAAGCCACCATCGCCAAGAAAGCGGTCAAAGCGCCGTTCTCCGGTGTGCTCGGCATTCGTAAAGTGGATCTGGGCCAGTACGTTCAGGCGGGCACCTCTCTGGTAACCCTGCAGGACGTCTCCAGCCTGTACGCTGATTTCTCCGTGCCGGAGCAGCATCTGCCGGCGCTGTACGTGGGTCAGACCGTGTTGTTCACCACCAGTGCCTACCCGGGCCAGGATTTCGAAGGCAAGGTGATTGCGCTCGATGCCAAGGTGGATGAAAACACCCGTAACATCGCCATTCGTGCGGAAGTGCCGAACGCTGATGGTCACCTGACTCCGGGTATGTACGCCGACATCCGTCTGCTGAAGCGTGACCCGATCAATCCGGTTACCGTGCCGTCTACCGCCATCACCTACAGCCCCTTCGGTGACGCCGTATTCGTGGTTCGCAAGGACAACGAAGGCGAGCTGCGCGCTTACCGCCAGTACGTCAAGGTGGGTGAGCGTCGCGGTGACACCGTGGCCATCATGTCCGGCCTGAACGCCGGCGAGCAGGTTGTCAGCGCCGGCACCATGAAGCTGGCCAACGAAGCGCCGGTGCAACTGGCTCAGCAGTAAAACGAGGCATCCTGGATGTTTACTGATATTTTCATTCGCCGCCCGGTGCTGGCAGTGGTACTGAACGTACTGCTGCTGGTGTTTGGTGTGCGAGCACTGATGGAGCTCCAGGTCCGGGAATACCCGGACATGGAGATCGGTCAGATCAACGTGACCACCACCTACCCCGGCGCCAACGCCGAGCTGGTGCAGGGTTTCGTCACCACCCCGATTCAGGAGGCGATCGCGTCCACTGAGGGGATCGACTACATCAAAGCCACCTCACGGGCGAGCTTCTCCCAGCTGGAAGTGTTCCTGCAGCTGGGCTACGACGCGAACACCGCAATGGCGGAGATGCTGACCAAGCTCAACGAAGTAAAAGGCCGCCTGCCGACCGACATCGACGAGCCGATCATCGCCAAAGAAACCGCCGGTGGCGGCGCCATCATGTACCTGGCTTACACCAGCGAAAACATGTCCGGCGTGCAGGTGACCGATTACCTGCGCCGCGTGGTTCAGCCCAAGCTGACCGAAGCGGACGGCGTGGCGGAAGCGGAGATCATTGGTGAGCAGCAGTTCGCCATGCGCATCTGGCTGGATCCGGTCCGGATGCGCGCCAACGGCGTGTCTGCGGATGACATCAACAAGGCGCTGGCCAGCAACAACTTCCAGTCCGCTGCGGGTGAAATTCGTGACTCCCTGACCGTGACCCCGGTGCGGGCGTCCACCTCTTTGCAGGACGTGGACTCCTTCCGCAACATCACCGTCAAGACCGACGGCCAGCAGGTGGTGAAGATGCAGGATGTGGCTCGCGTAGAGCTGGCGTCCAAGTCTGACAAAGTGATCGTGGTCTACACCGGCAAACCGGCGGTGTACATCGGCATCATGACCACCCCGGACGCCAACCCGCTGGACGTGGCCAAGCAGGTTCGTGAGATCCTGCCCAACATCGCCCGCGATCTGCCGCCGGGCATGGAGCAGCACCTGTCTCACGACTCCACCGAGTACATCGAAGAGTCCATCGACGAGGTAGTGAAAACCCTGGCGGAAGCCGTGGTGATCGTGATCCTGGTGGTGTTCCTGTTCCTCGGCTCACTGCGCTCCGTACTGATCCCGATCGTGACGGTACCGCTCTCCCTGGTGGGGGTGTGTCTGTTTATGATGGGCATGGGCTTCTCGCTCAACCTGCTGACCCTGCTGGCGATGGTAATGGCCATCTCGCTGGTGGTGGATGACGCCATCGTGGTGGTGGAAAACGTTCACCGACACCTGGAAGAGGGCCTCTCTCCGGTGCGTGCGGCGGTGGTCGGCGCTCGCGAGATCGCCATGCCGGTGATCGCGATGACCATCACCCTGGCGGCGGTATACGCGCCCATCGGCTTTATGGGCGGCCTGACCGGCTCCCTGTTCTCCGAGTTCGCCTTTACCCTGGCGGGTGCGGTACTGATCTCTGGCTTTATTGCGCTGACGCTGTCTCCGGTGATGTGCGCCAAGCTGCTGAACAAGCAGGCGCTGGAAGGCAAGTTCGTGCACTGGCTGGACGTGAACTTCGGCCGCCTCAAAGACGGTTATCACAATCTGCTGGAGCACATTGTTCGCGACTACAAGGGCCCGATCCTGGGTGCCGCCGTGTTGCTGCTGTTTGCCATCGGCGCGATGTTCATGATGACCCGTTCCGAACTGGCACCCACCGAGGACCGTGGCTTTATCTTCAACATCGCCACCGGCCCCGATAACGCCAACGTGAACTACAGCTTCGAGTACGCCAAGCAGTTCCAGAAAATGGCGGAAAGCCTGCCGGAGTATGAGCAAACCTTTATGTTTGCCGGTTACCCGACGGAAAACCAGTTTATGTCCGGTATGGTGCTGAAGCCCTGGAGTGAGCGTGAGCGCACCCAGATGGAAGTGCAGCCGATCCTGCAGAACATGGTGAAGTCGATTCCGGGTATGGACGTGTTCTCCGTCAACCCGCCGGCCCTGCCGGGTACCGCGATGGGTCTGCCGGTGGAGTTTGTGATCACCTCCACCATGGACCACGCCCAGCTGTTTGAAGTGGCTGAGCAGCTGAAAGAGGAAGCGCTTAAGTCCGGCATGTTTATGGTGGTGAACAACACCCTGAAGCTGAACAAGCCGCAGGTGCACGTGATGATTGACCGCGAGAAGGCCGGCCAGCTCGGCATCTCCATGCAGTCCATCGGTGCCGTGCTGGCTGCCCAGCTGGGTGACTTCCGCACCAACTACTTCGACATGCAGGGCCGCAGCTATGAGGTGATCCCGCAGGCGGACGGTCCGTTCCGGATGACTCCGGAGTCCATCGCCGATCTGTATGTGCGCACTGAATCCGGTCAGCAGATCCCGCTGTCCACCGTGGTGAAAGTGTCCGAAGAGGTGATCCCCAACGCGCTGACTCAGTTCCAGCAGCTGAACTCCGCCACCATTGAAGCGATGCCGATGCCCGGTTCCGCGACCATTGGTGACGCCCACCAGTTCCTGTCCAGCAAACTGCTGGAGATCGCCCCGTCCGGCTACGCCTATGACTTTGGCGGTCAGAGCCGTCAGTACGAGCAGGAGGGCTCTGCCCTGTATGTCACCTTTGCGTTGGCGCTGGTGGTGATCTTCCTGGTACTGGCTGCCCAGTTTGAAAGCTGGCGCGATCCGGTGGTGGTACTGGTGACCGTACCGCTCTCCATCTTCGGTGCGATGATCCCGCTGTTCCTGGGCGTGGCTACCCTGAACATCTATACCCAGGTGGGTCTGATCACCCTGGTGGGCCTGATCTCCAAGCACGGTATTCTTATCGTGGAGTTCGCCAACCAGCTGCAGCGCACCGGTAAGGACAAAGCGGCGGCGGTGATCGAAGCCGCGGCGCTGCGTCTGCGTCCGATCCTGATGACCACCGCAGCGATGGTACTGGGTGTGATGCCGCTGGTACTGGCCGACGGTGCCGGTGCGGTATCCCGCTTTAACATCGGCCTGGTGATCACCGTGGGTCTCTCCATCGGTACCTTCTTCACCCTGTTTGTGGTGCCGGTGATGTACGCCCTGTTCGCCAAAACCATCGACAACGATGCGGAAGCGAAGCTGGCCCTGGAGACCACCGAATAAGGGTTGAAAAACCCCGATACAAAACCGGCGCTTGTGCGCCGGTTTTTTTATGCGCAGTTCGCCGAAATGGCCGGGAGATCTATGGTAACGTGGTCCATCTGACCCTGAAATTTGCGTCAACGAGCAGGAATCGCCAGCGATGACAATCCAACCGTTTAACCCGCCGCGCCGGACCCTGATGGGCCCGGGTCCTTCCGACGTTCACCCCCAGGTACTGCACGCGCTCGGCAAGCCGACCGTGGGCCACCTCGACCCCACCTTTATCGCCATGATGGATGAGGTCAAAGCCCTGCTGCAGTACGCATTCCAGACTGAAAACCCCTTCACCATCGCGGTGTCTGCCCCGGGCAGTGCCGGCATGGAAACCTGCTTCGTCAACCTGATGGAGCCAGGCGATAAGGTGATCGTCTGCCGTAACGGCGTGTTCGGCGAGCGTATGCGTCAGAACGTCGAGCGCCTGGGTGGCGAAGCGGTGGTGGTGGATGACGCCTGGGGCACGCCGGTATCGGTGGATAAAGTGGCGGACGCCCTGACTCAGCACCCGGACGCCAAGTTCCTGGCATTTGTCCACGCGGAAACCTCCACCGGCGCCTTGTCCGACGCTAAAACCCTCTGCGCCCTGGCTCGTGAGCACGATGTGTTGACCATCGTGGATGCGGTAACGTCTCTGGGCGGCGTTGAGCTGAAAGTCGACGAATGGGGCATCGACGCCATCTACTCCGGCAGCCAGAAGTGCCTCTCCTGTGTGCCGGGCCTGGCCCCGGTTTCCTTCTCTGCCCGTGCGGTGGAGAAGCTGAAATCCCGTCAGGCACCGATCTCCAGCTGGTTCCTCGACCAGTCACTGGTGATGGGATACTGGGCCGGTGATGGCAAGCGCAGCTACCACCACACCGCGCCGGTGAACAGCCTGTACGCGCTGCATGAATCCCTGCGCCTGCTGCAGCAAGAGGGACTGGAGAACGCCTGGGCTCGCCACCGTGCCATGCACGATAAGCTGAAAGCGGGTCTGGAAAAGCTGGGTCTGGACTTTGTGGTGGACGAGGCGCATCGCCTGCCGCAGCTCAACGCCGTATACATCCCTGAAGGGGTAGACGACGCCGCGGTGCGCAGCACCCTGCTGAACCGTTTTAACCTGGAGATTGGCGCGGGTCTGGGTGATCTGGCTGGCAAAGCCTGGCGCATCGGCCTGATGGGTTACGCCGCTCGGGAAGAGAACGTGACCCTGTGCCTGGCGGCACTGGAGCAGGTGATGGCGGAAGCCCGCCAGTAATCGCTCCGCAATCAGGTTTTACGACAACGGCACCGAAAGGTGCCGTTTTCTTTGGGGTCGGTTATTGCGCCCCGGTTGCGGCGACATCAGCGTCCAGCGGTGCCGCGCGCTGGCAGTCATAGGCGTTGCCAAACATCGTGACCGAGCTTTTAAAGTCCAGGGGCCGATAGAGATACAGGGTATCGCCACCCAGCGCGGCGGTTTTGATCCGCATCTGGTTGAGGGAGCCCCACACCATATCTTTGTCGGCGTGCAGCCAGTAATCGTAAAAGTGGCCTTCGGAGCCGATCACCGTACCTTTGTACTGGCAGTGGGCAATGGCCTGGCTGTCATCCCAGGTCACTTTGACCTGTTCGGACTCTGTGGTGGGGAAGGTGACACAACCGGAGAGCGCCAAAGCGGGCAGCATCAACGCGGCTCTGAGCAGGGTGTTCATGGAGACGACTCAATATCCAAAAAGAAAAAAAGCGGGCGGATTGTATGGATTGGCGGATGCTTTGCAAGCGATTACTTCGCCGCTGAATGCCGCGGTACCTGTCTGGTGTCGGAGCCCTGAGTGCATTGCGCAGGTTCTGTAAGGTAAATCAATCGGATAAGGCCAAAGGCGGATTGCCGTTTGGCGGCAAATTGGTGTTAATAGCTGAGTGTCCCGCTTCAGCGCATCGGATAAGGAGATCCCGTGACGGCACTGCACCCCTTACTGGCCCGGATGGGCCTGCGTTATCCCATCATTCAGGCACCCATGGCGGGCGTATCCACCCCAACGCTGGCTGCGGCGGTGTCCAACGCCGGTGGGCTGGGCTCGCTGGGGCTTGGGGCCGGCACTGCGGAGCAGGCCCGGGCCGCCATCATTGCCACCCGGGCTCAGACCGATGCGCCCTTTAATGTGAACCTGTTCTGCCATCAGCCGGCGCTGCGCAATACGCAGGATGAAGCCGACTGGCTGACCCATCTGGCACCGCTGTTTGCCGAGTTTGGCGCACCGCCACCTGCCGGGCTGACGTCACCTTACGTCACCTTCCTCGAGGATGACGCCATGCTGGAGATGTTGCTGGCAGAGCGGCCGGCGGTGGTGAGTTTTCACTTCGGTATCCCGTCGGCGGATCGGCTGGCGGCGCTGCAACAGGCCGGGATCCACACTCTGGCGACGGCCACCAACATTGAGGAAGCGCAGCAGATTGAGGCGGCGGGGATTGGGGGGATTGTGGCCCAGGGTATCGAGGCGGGCGGGCACCGTGGCATCTTCAATCCACAAGGCGGGGATCCGGCGTTGCCCACCGTCGAGCTGGTGCGGGCGATATCAAGCCGGGTGTCGACGCCGGTGATCGCGGCGGGAGGGATCATGGATGGCCATGATGTTCGGACGGTATTGCAGCAAGGAGCGGTGGCGGCTCAGCTGGGCACCGCCTTTATCCTCTGCCCGGAGTCCGCTGCCAATAGCGCTTACCGCGCCAACCTGCTCAGTGAGCGGGCCAGCAACACCCGTCTGACTCCGGTGCTCTCCGGCCGTCCGGCCCGGGGCATTGTGAACCGCCTGATGACCCATTGCGACACTGAGCCGGGCCTGGTGCCACCCGACTACCCGGTGGCTTATGACGCCGCCAAACGGCTTCATGCTGCCGCCGCGTTGCAGGGCAATCATGAGTTTGCCGCGCATTGGGCCGGCACCGGCGCACGTCGGGCCAGAGCGATGCCAGCGGCGCAGCTGATGGCCGCCCTGATCGAGGAGATGAGCGCGGCGTAACGGAAAACGGCACCGTCTGGTGCCGTTTTTTCTGCGTTGCGGCGCGGCCCAATCAGGCCAGAACCACGGTTTTCTGTTTGCTGGTTTCGCTGTGCGCTAACGCTTCCGGCATCCGCTCGAACGGGAAGGTGGTAGGCGCTTCCACCGACAGTGAGCCGGAAACCAGCTGCGCCATCAGGGTTTCTCCTGCCTGCATCAGGGCCTGCCACTGCTCGCTATCGCCAAAGTCATGCAGTGCGCCCAGCGCGATCTCATGGTAGGAGATGGTGCGACTGAATGGCGGGTCGATGGGCGCTGGCACCCGGTCCTGAATGCAGATGATATGGCCGTTGGCTTTGAGCAGAGGCACCAGGGTAGCGGCGTGGTCGCCGCCGATCGCATCAAAGGCGGCGAAGTAGCGTTGCCCGATGTCGCCCAACTGACGGAACACCTGGCGGATCCCCATGGCATTGGCCGTTTCCGCGCTGGTGCTGCGTGACAACACATCGACCTGGAACCCGTGCTGCACCAGCATCTGTACCAGCCAACGGTTTACCGCTCCCAGGCCGGCAACCAGCACCGCGTTGCCGGGGCGCACCGGGATCTTTTCAAACGCCTGCCAGGCGGTCAGCAATGGGCAGGGCAGGGCCGCTGCCAGGGCGAAATCGATGCCCTCCGGCAGCGCCATGACCCGCTCCGCGTTCAGCACCGAAAAGCGGGCAAAGCTGCCGGCCTGTTTCAGCGCAGCATGGTACGCCACCCGCTGGCCCAGCCATCGACTGTCGACCCCGTCACCGACCGCCACCACTTCACCGGCCCCGTCGACACCGGGGATATGGCCCTGGGGCCAGTTCAGCGGATTGGCGTGAATGAACTTCCAGTCTACCGGATTGATGCCGATGCCCCGGTTGGCCACCAGCAGTTGGCCGGTGCCCGGTGTCGGCAGCGGTTGGTTTTCGCATTGCACGACAGCACTTTGGGGCTGGTAAGCCCAGGCGAGGTTGGTTGAAGCGGTCATAGAAAGTGCTCGATCGGATTGGATGGAATAGCCCGGATGTTAGCAGGCGTTTGCCGTTGCATTGAGTATGAAACCGGCAAAAATGCTTTAGTGAAACCGCAATAATCCTGAGCGCAGGCATGACTCAGCCGGGCAAAAGAAACCCCCGCAAAAGCGGGGGTTATCAGGCGCTAACCGAATGGCGGACTTCAGCTGATGTAGCTTTGTCCGGCGTACACCACAAAGTGACGCAGGGCCAGAACACCGATGATGGTGCAGCTGGAAACCGCCACCAGGAAGCCACGGCTGTGCTTCAGTTTGGCCGGGGTGAACACGCTGGCCAACACGGGAACAGCCAGGCCCAGACCCACCACACCAATCCAGAATACGCTGGCCCAGGTGCCGGTGGTGATGGCGGCAGTGGCCGCCTGCGCTGCCGGCCCGGAGAAGTTCAGACCCACAAACAGCAGCACCAGACAGAGTGCTTCGTTAAAGGCCACCGGGTATTCGATGCGGTGCACCTGCTCAATACAGTCAGAAGCCTTCTTATTGAAGAACAGGGTCGCCACCAGGATGTTGCCCGCCGAGCCGACACTCAGTGCCGAAGCGAGGAACAACGCCGGCAATACTGCGGTGTTGAGGATCGGGTAGCTGATCATCGCCGACAACAGGAAGCCGGTATAGACGCCCACCGCCAGGGCCAGGGCAAAAATCACCTTGAGCAGGGTGCCTTCCAGAGTGCGGCACACTTTCAGCAGCCCGGCCAGTGCCGGTACCCGCTCCACCAGCGGGCGTTCAAACACCAGCGCGGCGTAAACGAACACCAGCGGGATGTAGACCAGCAGGGCAATCACACCCCAGGCCATCACCGAAGTCAGGTTGTAGTTGATCAGGATAAGGTAGAAGTGGAACGGTTTGGTCAGGTCCAGCACCAGCAGTCCCATACCGGCGCAGATCGCCAGCGGACCAATCAGGGCCGAGGCCTTGATCACCGGCAACCCTTCCACCGGCAACCCGCGCTTTTCCTTGTACCAGCGCAGGCCGATGGCCACCAGCAGGCTGCCTGCGGACAGGCCGGCCATAAACAGGTAAACGGCGATGATCCAGTTCCATACCACGGGATCGTATTGCGCCATGTCGCCCCAGATATTGTTCATGCGGTGATCCCTCCCTTACGGCCCGGGATGCGGTAAACCCGGGGTTTGGTGCCCAGGTGGGCTTTGTTCTGGAAATTGATGGTGGTGTCCAGCAGCTCGCGCACCGGGCTGTTGGGGTCATTGGCGTCACCGAAGGTCAGGGCCTGGGTCGGGCAGACGCTGACGCAGGCGGGCTGCTCGCCGCGGGCCAGTCGGGTGTCCTTACAGAAGTTGCACTTGTCCGGCACCCGGGTGTCCGGATTGATAAAGCGCACTTTGTAGGGGCAGGCTGCGACGCAGTAAAGACAGCCCACGCACTTGTCTTCCTTGATGGAGACGATGCCATCTTCCCCCACGTAGGCGGCGCCGGTGGGGCAAACGTGCACACAGGGCGCGTTTTCACACTGTTCGCAGGAGACGCGGTTGTACTTAAAGTGCAGGTGCGGGAAGTTGCCATGTGGCCCCTCAATGCGGACCTGAATGCGGGTGACCCCTTCCGGTACCTGGTTCTCGCTGCGGCAGGCCACGTTGCAGGCCTGGCAACCGATGCACTTGTTTTCGTCGTGCACCATTACATAACGCTTGTTCATTGCCATCTCCGATTAACGCTTGCTGATCTTGACGCCGGTGGTGTGCAGGTTCATGCCGGTCACCGGGGACGTCACGTGGGGCAGCAGGTTGCCGCAGTGCACGCCACGGCCGGTGGCGCGGGCCAGTTCCTTGTTCTTGGAACCGAAGCCCATGTAGGCGAACACGGTGTCTGGGCGGATACCCGGCGTCACCAGGGCGTGGCCCTCTTCACTGCCGGTGCCGTTGTGCAGGCGGATGGGGTCGCCGTTCTCGATGCCGAGCTGACTGGCGGTGATCGGGTGGATCCACACCGCGTTATCGGACATCAGGTTGGCCAGGGCCGGGATGTTGTGGGTGGCCGCATTGGTGTGCACCGCCACTTTGCCCTGGATAAAGAACAGTTCGTCGGCTTGCTTCATCCGCACCTCGCGGTAGCGGATCACGCCGCGGCCCGGCGCCATCGCTTCCACTTTGGCGGAGGTCAGCTCAATCTTGCCGCTGGGGGTTTTGAAGGTCAGGGCGCTGCCGTAGGTACCGTCGGCATCCGGGGAGCGGGCTTCCGGGTAGGCTTCGGTAAAGTCACGGACCATCCGGGCTTCCCTCAGCATCAGCGGCTTGCCGTAGCTGACAAAACCTTCGGATTTGATCTGCTGCAGCCACTTGGCGTCGCCTTTCACCTGCACCATCTGCAGGGCGTTCATGCTGTCCCAGGGGAAATACTGGCCCAGGCCCAGTTCGGTGCCCAGCTCCTGCCAGATCTGCCAGGACGGCTTGGCATCGCCCAGCACATCCACCACCTGCTGGCGCACGTAGTAGGCGGGACTTTTTCCGGATTTGTCGGCGATCTCTTCATCCCGTTCCAGATAGGTGCACTCGGGCAGAATCACATCGGCGTAAGCGGCGGTTTCGCTGACATAAACGTCACAGGCCACCACGAAGTCGAGCTTTTTGAGGGCTTCCACTACGCGGCTGCGGTCGGTCATGGTCTGCATCGGGTTGGAGCGGCTGATCACCCAACCTTTCAGGTGATAAGGCACGCCATCCAGGGTCGCATCGAGAACGCTCTGGTAGATGCCGCCGGAGGACCAGCACATGGCGTACTGCTCATCCACCTGGTCGATACGCTTGGCGCTGGCTTTGGGCATCCCTTCCACACCGGGTTTGCCCAGGGAGGGGGTGACGTCGGCGCCAGCCAGCTTGTTGTAGCTGCCGGCTTTCTTACCGAAGTAGAGGCCGCCTTTACGCTCAATATTGCCAATCAGTACGTTGGCGGCGTAAAGGGCGCGGCGCAGTTCAAACTCTTCGGTGGTGAAGCTGGCACGGTGGCCGAAATCCACTACCGCGTGCGGCGCCGCTGCAGCGTACTCGTGGGCGATGCGGCGGATGTCGGCGGCAGGAACGTCGCTGATCCGCTCGGCCCACTCCGGGGTGTAGGCTTTCATTTCGGCAGCGAACTCGTCGAAGCCTTCCACGTACTGGGCCACGAAGGCTTTGTCGTACAGGTTGTCCTCAATCAGCACATGGCAGAGCGCCAGTGCCACGGTGACGTCGGTGCCGGGCTTGATGGCGTACCATTCATCCGCCTTGTCGGCGACGATGGAGAAGCGCGGTTCAAACACCACCAGTTTGGCGCCCTTGTCCATCTGGGCTTTCATCATGCCGCGGGTCTCGGACATGTTGATCCCTTCGTACAGGTTGTGGCCGAAGTTGATGATGTACTTTGAGTTGCCCAGGTCCCGCTTGATCTTGCCGCCAAACATCGCCTTTGCGGCGATCACGTAGCCGCCGGGGCAGGTGGTGGCATGGGTAAAGGTGTTCGGGCTGCCAAAGGCCTTAGCGAGATGGAACAGGTGGCCGGACAGGGAGCCGGACTTGGAGGAGAACGCCACGGACTCGGCGCCGTGTTGCGCCTTGATGCGGTTGAGGTTTTCGGCGATCAGCTGATAAGCATCCGCCCATTCCACGGTTTTCCATTTGCCTTCACCACGCTCGCCGGTGCGCACCAGGGGTTTCACCAACCGTTGCTTGTCGTACAGCAGGCTGTGGCCGGCACCGCCACGGGCGCATACCGCGCCGCCAAAGGACTTGGCTTTGGGGTTGCCCAGAATGGACACCGCCTTCTCGCCCACCACGCGGGCGGAGATGGGGCAACGGGTGGAGCACATCTCGCAAATACTGGCGATCTCCTCGCCCTTGGCATTCAGTGCGCCGGGCTCCATCGCCCCCACGCTGCCCGGCAGGAGAGTGGCCAGGGCGCAGCCGGCGGTGCTGGCACCGGCGCCTTTGATGAACGTTCGCCGATCGAGTTTCATCGTGATTCCCCTTGTTCAGCCCGGTTCCGTTCCGGGCGCTGACGATTGCTGAGGTGGCGGTGCCACCGGACTCGCCAATAGAAATACCCAAGGGGGGCGTAACGCCGGCATTGTGGTAAACCACATATCGCAGTGCGTTTGTGGTGAATATGTGAACTGGATCGAAACCCAATCGACCCCTGCCGGGGCCGATTGAGGCTGTCAATTGTGGTCAACCACAGGGGGGGAATATAGGGGTCAGCGGACCTGACGGGGCAGGACCAGGGTGGCCTGGCAACCGCTGTTTGGGCCGTTATCGATCTGGAAAGTGCCGCCGTGAGCAGCCGCAATATCGGCGCAGATCGCCAGGCCAAGCCCCAGCCCATCCGGCTTGGTGGTGGTGAAAGTGGCCATCAACTGTTCCACCGGCAGGCTGAGCCCCGGGCCATTGTCAGTGACCTGAAGAGTGACCTGCTCCGGCTCAAAATGCAGCGTAATCCAGACCAGTGGCTCGGTTTCCGGTGGGTGCTCTTTCAGCGCGTCCAGGCTGTTTTTCAGCAGGTTTACCATCACCTGCTGGATCCCCACCGCGTCGGCTTCCACCACGTAGGGCTCGCCGGTCACCCGGGAGCGGATGGCGATGTTGTGTCGCTCGCTCTCCGAGCGCAACAGTGCCAGGCTCTCATCCACCAGGGTCAGCAGATTGGTTTTGCCAAACACCGCTTCCCGCCGTTTAAGCAGGCCGCGGATACGGTGCACAATGGCACCGGCACGCGACGATTGCTGGTGGATCTTATCCAGCAACGCCAGCAACTCGATATCCGGCTTAGTCTGGCTTTGCAGCCGGATCATACCGCCTTCGCTGTAGTTGGTGATCGCCGCAATCGGCTGGTTCACCTCATGGGCCAGGCCAGCCCCAATCTCGCCAATGATGGCGGCACTTTGCAGCCGCTCCATCTGCAACGCTTTCTGTTTCAGGGCCCGCTCGGTTTTCACCAGAGTTTCGCTTTTCTGGCGGAATTTGTACTCCAGCCAGAAGTGGTAAAAGGTGGCCGCTAGAAAGATCACCAGCGCCAGCAGGCCCCAGTGCCGGTTGTCCTTGAGCCAATTCTGGAAGTGCTGCCAGTAGGTGATCCGCTCCGGTTTGCCCTGCAGCTCACTGAACAACTGAATCACCTTGAGCTGGCTGATGGGGGAGGTCCAGCCCCAGAACTGACCCTCAATAGCGGCCGGGTGGTCCGGCTGAATGTCCAGCAGCGCCTGGGTGATCAGCTTGGTGGTGCGGGTGTCCACCGCCTCGCTGGCGGCAAACGACCAGTTGGGATAGAGCGCGGTGCTGACTTCGCAGTCGTAACCCGGTGGGTGGCTGGGATTGAGGATCCGGTACTCTTCCGGATTGACCAATCCCCGTTTGATCATCTCCTCCAGAGTGCAGAACGGGGTGATGGCCGCATCCACCTGACGGTCCCGAACCTGGTACACCAGCGGGTCCAGCGGGAAGCCGAGGAAGTTCACCTGTTTAAAGAAGGATTCCGGCCGCATCCCCAGTTGTCGCATCAGGCCCACGGCCGCCTGGTAGCCGCCCAGAGCGTGGGGGCCGGAGGCCGCCACCGTGCGGTTTTGCAGGTCATACAGAGTGCGGTAGGGGCTGTCGGCCCGCACCAGAATGGCGGAGCCGATGGCGTAAGTGGTGCCGTGGTGCTGGCGCGATCGCATGGTGGCCAGCCAGGAGAGCGGGTACTGATTGGACAGGTAGAGGTACTGCCCCGGATTGGTCACGATAAACTGGATTTTGCCCTCTTCGAGCGCCTGGTTCAGCTGCTCAAAGGTGCCGGGATAGACCGAAAACTCCGTGCCGGGAAGATGCTCTTCCAGGTAGCGCATCAGCGGTTGCCAGCGCTCCTGGGCCGCCTGATAGCCCCAGTTGGCCAGCACGCCTACGGTCAGCTCGGCGCAGTAAGCTGGGTGGATCATCAGGCTGAAAAGCAGGGGCAGTACGTACTTGTGCATCACTGACACCGACAGACACATTAGAAAGGGCGAATGTGATGCAGCTTAATCGACTCCGCTGTTGCACGGATGTGAACTGCTTCACCCTTAGGCGACGTCGATTCGCGCTGGTGCGGAAAATGCGATACCAATCGTGAGATCAGCCATTGAGGACACTCTGATGACCACTCCCGCCATTTACCTGGTGGACGACGACAGCGCCATTCTTGATTCCCTGAGCTTTCTGATGGAGAGCTACGGCTTTCCGCTTCGCCCTTTCTCCAGTGGTGAAGCGTTTCTGGGCGCGGTGGACCTGAACCAGCCGGGCTGCGTTATTCTCGACAGTCGGATGCCGGGCCTGACCGGGCAGGATCTGCAACGCCATCTGGTGGCGGCCAACAGCCCGCTGGCGGTGATTTTTCTCACCGGCCACGGCGATGTGCCGATGGCGGTGGACGCCTTTAAATCCGGTGCCTTTGACTTCTTCCAGAAGCCGGTTAAAGGGCAGGATCTGGCGGCGGCGCTGCGCAAAGGCCTTGAGCACAGCCAAACCCTCTACAACCAGCAACAGCAACGGGCGCGGCTGGATTCCCTCAGCGACCGGGAGCGGGAGGTGTTCCGGCTGGTGATCAAAGGCCACACCAACAAGCAGATGGCGGACAGCCTTTGCGTGGCGGTGCGCACCATCGAGGTGCACCGCGCTAACCTGATGAAAAAGCTCGACGTGGATTCCCTTGCCGCCCTGATGCAGTTCGCCAACCTGGTGGATTGACCCTGGTGCCCGCCCTTCGCGGCGGGCCACCCCATTTCAACTATCTTCTAAAGACGTCTTTTCGCCGATGAGGGATTCATGGCGTCTGAATATCACATCAGCAGTCTGGTGGTGCAGGTTCTTCCGCAGGCCCAGCCCACAGTACGAACTGCACTCTCAACTTTGGATGGCGTGGAAGTGCACGCCGACACCCCTGTACACAAGCTGGTTGTCACTCTGGAATGTCGCGATCGTCAAACCACTCAGGCGCGGGTGGATGCCATCCGTGCCATTCAAGGGGTGGTCAGCACCGTATTGGTTTACCAGCAAGTGGAACCCCTGACAGAGGAAGAGTGGATATGAAGGTATCTCGTCGAAGCTTTCTGAAAGCCAAGGCGGCACTGGCGGCCGCCTCGGTTGCCGGGGCCACACTGCCCGCCGCGATGGTTCGTGCTGCTGAAGCGGGTAAAGATCTGAAATGGCAAAAAGCGCCCTGCCGTTTCTGTGGGGTGGGTTGCTCCGTCCTGGTGGGGACTGAGAACGGCAAAGTGGTGGCCACCCAGGGGGATCCGGAAAGCCCGGTGAACCACGGTAAGAACTGCGTTAAAGGCTACTACCTGGCCAAAATCATGTACGGCGACGGACGCATCACCCAGCCGCTGCTGAGGATGAAGGACGGCAAATACGATAAACGCGGCGAACTGGCCCCGGTCAGCTGGGACCAGGCGTTCGACGTGATGGCGGACAAGTGGAAAGCCAGTCTGAAGGCCAAGGGACCGACCTCAGTCGGAATGTTTGGCTCCGGTCAGTGGACCATCTGGGAAGGCTATGCCGCGGTCAAGCTGATGAAGGCCGGGTTCCGCTCCAACAACATTGAACCCAATGCCCGGCATTGCATGGCATCAGCGGTTGTCGGCTTTCTGCGCGCCTTTGGCATCGACGAGCCGATGGGCTGCTACGACGACTTCGAATACGCCGACACCTTTGTGCTGTGGGGCTCCAACGCGGCGGAGATGCACCCCATTTTGTGGGACCGGCTGACCGCCCGCCGCCTCTCCCATGAAGGCTGCCGTGTGCACGTGCTCTCCACGTACGAAAACCGCAGCTGTGACCTGTCCGACAACACCATGATCATGGCGCCCCAGTCGGATCTGGTGATCCTCAACTACATCGCCAATTACATCATCAAGAGCGGCGCGGTGAATCAGGACTTTGTCAAAAAGCACGTCAGGTTCGCGGAGGCTGTGCCGGACATCGGCTATGGCCTGCGGCCGGAAGATCCGCGCGAGAAAGCGGCCAAGAATCCCGGTTCCGGCAAGATGACCGACATGACCTTCGAGCAGTACAAGAAGTACCTCGAACCCTACACCGTGGAGAAAGCCGCGGAGATGTCCGGCGTGCCCAAAGAGAAGCTGGAGATGCTGGCCAAGGCCTACGCCGATCCGAACGCCAAGGTGATGAGTCTGTGGTGTATGGGCTTCAATCAGCACGTGCGTGGGGTCTGGGCCAATAACGCGGTGTATAACCTGCATCTGCTGACCGGCAAGATCTCGGAGCCGGGCAACAGCCCCTTCTCGCTGACCGGCCAACCCGCCGCCTGTGGCACAGCCCGCGAGGTGGGCACCTTCAGTCATCGTTTGCCCGCCGATATGGTGGTGATGAACGACAAGCATCGGGCGAAAGTGGAAAAAACCTGGAAGGTGCCAGAGGGTACCATCCCCGCCAAACCTGGATTCCATGCGGTACAGCACTGCCGGAAGCTGAAAGACGGGGTGATGAACTGTTACTGGATCCAGGTCAACAACAACCTGCAGGCCGGCCCCAACACCAATGAGGAAGTGTTGCCGGGCTACCTCAATCCCGACAACTTTATCGTGGTGTCCGACCCATATATGACGGTCACTGCCACAGTGGCGGATCTGGTGCTGCCCACCTCAATGTGGGTGGAGAAAGAGGGCGGTTTCGGTAACGCCGAGCGCCGCACCCATTTCTGGCATCAGATGATCAAAGCGCCGGGCCAGTCCCAGTCTGATCTGTGGCAGCTGATGGAGTTCTCCAAACGCTTCAAAGTGGAGGAGGTGTGGCCACAGGAGCTGCTGGCCAAGATGCCCAAGTACATGGGCAAAACCCTCTATGAGGTGTTGTTCGTCAATGGCGCGGTGAACCAGTTCCCGCGCTCGGATTGCAGCTCGCCGCTGAACGACGAATCCGATGCGTTTGGCTACTACGTTCAGAAAGGGCTGTTTGAGGAGTACGCCAGTTTTGGCCGCGGTCATGGCCACGATCTGGCGCTTTTCGATGTGTACCACCAGACCCGCGGCCTGCGCTGGCCGGTGGTGGATGGCAAGGAAACCCCCTGGCGCTTCAAGGTGGGGGACGATCCCTACGCCAAAGGCGATGGCTTCAACTTCTACGGTAAGCCGGATGGCAAAGCGGTGGTGATCGCCAACCCCTATGAACCGCCGGTGGAACAGCCCGATAACGAGTATGACCTCTGGTTCAGTACCGGACGGGTGCTGGAGCACTGGCATACCGGCACCATGACCAATCGGGTGTCGGAGCTGCACAACGCCTACCCCAACGCCAAGATCTACATGCATCCCGAAGACGCCGAAGCGCGGGGACTGAAACGGGGCGATGCGGTGGTGGTCACCAGCCGCCGGGGCAGCCTTCAGACCCGGGTGGAAACCCAGGGCCGCAACAAGCCGCCACGGGGCCTGACCTTTATGCCGTTCTTTGATGCCAGTCAGATGGTCAACAAACTGCTGCTGGACGCGACGGATCCCATCTCCAAAGAGACCGACTTCAAGAAATGCGCGGTCAAGATCAGCAAAGCCTGAGGAGGCCACTATGAACCACTGGAAATGGCTTGCGGTTCTGGCCCTGGGTCTTTCAGGGCTGGTCTGGGCGGCGGATCTGCCGCAATCCCTGAGAGGCGCGACACCGGTGTCTGACAGCGCGGCACCGCCACCGATGGCGCAATACCCGGGCAAAGGTAAGGCATTGCCACGGGAGCTGGCCTATCAGCCTCCGCTGATCCCCCATAAGCCCACTTATCCGATCACCCTGAAGCGCAATGGCTGCACCGGTTGCCATGAGCCGTCCCGGGCGGCCAAGATGAAAGCCACGCCCACCCATCCTTCCCATTTTGATGCGGCGGGTGAGTTGGACGACGGCTATTACTTCTGCAAGCAGTGCCACGTGCCACAGCAGACGGTGGCCACGGCTGCCAACTGATTCGGCTAACACGCGAGCGCGGCGCCTGCTATGATGGCGCCGCGTTGTCTTAGTAGGAGTGCGTGGTGAAAAGCCTGTCCCCCCTCTGGCTGTTGCTGTTCAGCCTGTGTGCCTTGCCATCGGGTGCGACCGAACTGAAAGTGGCGGTGGCTGCCAACTTTCATCCGGTGTTTCAGCAGATTGCCAACGGGTTTGAGCGGGAAACCGGCATTGAGGTCAAAGTGGCCAGTGGCGCCAGCGGCGCACTCTACACCCAGATCATTCACGGTGCGCCGTTCGACGTGTTTCTCTCCGCCGACAGCGCCCGCCCCGAGCGCCTGGAACAGCAGGATCTGATCCTGCCTGACTCACGCACCACCTACGCCACCGGCGTGCTGGCGTTCTGGAACCGTCAGGCCCCGGCGACCGAAGGCCAGTTGCGCCATTGGCACACCCGTCTGGCCATCGCCAATGCCCGTACTGCCCCCTATGGCGCAGCAGCGGAAGCGGTGATCGATAAACTGGCGCTGAAGGATGCCCTGAAAGGCAAACTGCTGAGGGGCAACAGCGTGGTGCAGGCGTTTCAGTACGTGGACAGCGGCAATGTACAGGGCGGATTGGTGGCACTGTCGCTATTGACTGCCCGAGGCATCGCCCCGGAACACTACTGGACGGTGCCCGCACACTGGCACGGCTCGCTGGAACAGCAGGGCGTGATCCTGAAACGGACCGAACAGCCGGAGGCGGCGCTGGCCCTGATGCGCTACCTGCAGGCGCAGCATACGCTGATCACGCAGTCCGGTTACGCCCCCTCAGCCCTGACCGTCAGCCGCTGATTTCATTCATCGGCCCTCTCCCATTCCCGACCGATGGGAGAGAAACATCTTTTCTACATTTCTCCCACATTTTTGATGCCCGGCTCGCTTTTCGCGAACTATCCCCAAGTGGGTATATCGCCTGAATAACCCTGTTTTCATTATGGCTATGTAAGGTCAGTGAAAGGAGAGGCCCGTGACGGACGAATACCACATCAGCAGTTTTGTTGTGCATTGCCAGCCAGGCCAGGAGCACTCTGTGCGCCGGGCCATTGGTGCCATGTCTGGTGCAGAGATCCACGGTTGCAGCGACGACGGCAAGCTGGTGGTGACACTGGAACAGCCGGATCGGGCCACTATGCAGGTCGGGATGGAAGCGCTTGCGACCCTCTCCGGCGTTCTGTCTGCCGCCCTGACCTATCACCGGGTAGAAGCCATAGAGCGCTGAGGGAGAATCGAGAATGAAACTGGATCGCCGACACTTTATTAAAGCCAACGCCGCACTCGCCGCGGCCACTGCCGCCGGAGCCAGCCTGCCAGCCAGTCTGGCTCGTGCCGCTGAGGGACCGGACGACATCCATTGGGATAAGGCCCCCTGCCGCTTCTGCGGTGTGGGCTGCTCCATTATGGTGGGCACCCGGGATAACCGGATTGTGGGCACCCGGGGCAACCCGGACAGCCCGGTGAACAAAGGCATGGCCTGTGTGAAGGGCTACTTCCTCTCCAAAGTGATGTACGGCGAAGGCCGTCTGACCACCCCGCTGCTGCGGATGAAAAACGGCGAGTACGCCAAAGACGGTGAACTGACCCCGGTCAGCTGGGACCGCGCCTACGACGAGATGGCCAGCCGCTGGAAAGCCAGCCTGAAGGCCAAGGGCCCCACCTCGGTGGGCATGTTCGGCTCCGGCCAGTGGACCGTCTGGGAAGGCTACGCCGCCGCCAAGCTGATGAAAGCGGGCTTCCGCTCCAACAACATCGACCCCAACGCCCGTCACTGCATGGCGTCTGCCGTAGTGGGCTTCCTGCGTGCCTTCGGCATTGACGAGCCGATGGGCTGCTACGACGACATCGAGCACACCGACACCTTTGTGCTGTGGGGTTCCAACGCCGCCGAAGCCCACCCGGTACTGTGGAACCGCATTACCGACCGCCGCCTGTCTCACGACAAGTGCGAGATCCATGCTCTTTCCACCTATCAGCACCGCTGCTTTGAAATGGCGGACAACGGGCTGATCTTCCGTCCTCAGACTGACCTTATCCTGCTCAACTACATCGCCAACTACATCATCCAGAACGATGCGGTGAACTGGGACTTCGTCAACAAGCACACCAAGTTCGCCATGGCGACCCCGGACATCGGCTACGGCCTGCGTCCCACCGACCCCCGTGAAAAAGCCGCCAAGAACCCGGGTTCCGGTAAAACCACCGGCATCAGCTTCAAGGAGTACGCGGCATTCCTGGAGAAGTTCACCCTTGAGTACGCTGCTGAACAGAGCGGTGTACCGGCCGACGCGCTGCTGAAGCTGGCCAAGATCTACGCCGATCCCAAGCGCAAAGTGATGAGTCTGTGGTGCATGGGCACCAACCAGCACGTGCGCGGGGTGTGGGCCAACAATTCCATCTACAACCTGCACCTGCTGACCGGCAAGATCTCCGAGCCGGGCAACAGCCCATTCTCCCTTACCGGCCAGCCGTCCGCTTGCGGCACCGCCCGTGAAGTGGGCACCTTTGCCCACCGTCTGCCCGCTGACATGGTGGTGATGAAGGATAAGCACCGGGAAGTCACCGAAAAGCGCTGGAAAGTGCCGTCCGGCACCATCCCGGCCAAGCCGGGCTTCCACGCGGTGATGCACAACCGAATGCTGAAAGACGGGGTGATGAACTGCTACTGGACCCAGTGCACCAACAACCTCCAGGCGGGTCCGAACATCAACGAAGAAGCACTGCCGGGCTTCACCAATCCGGACAACTTCATCACCGTCTCCGACGCCTACATGACCGTCACCGCGTCGATGGCGGATCTGGTTCTGCCGACCGCAATGTGGGTGGAGAAAGAGGGCGCCTACGGCAACGCTGAGCGCCGCGGCCAGTATTGGCACCAGATGGTGAAGCCGGTGGCGGGCGCCCGCTCTGACCTGCGTCAGGTGATGGAGTTCTCCCAGCGTTTCACCATGGAAGATGTCTGGCCGGAAGCGCTGCTGGCACTGGCGCCGGAATACCGGGGCAAGAGCCTGTACGAGGTGATGTTCGCCAACGGCGAGATCAACAAGTTCCCGACCCGTGAGTGCAAAGGCCGCTTTAACGACGAGAACCAGGCGTTTGGTTACTACGTGCAGAAGGGCCTGTTCGAAGAGTACGCCGGCTTTACCCGTGGCCATCAGCATGACCTGGGTGACTTCGACGCCTACTTCGGTGAAGGGATGCGCTGGCCGGTGGTGAACGGCAAAGAGACCCTGTGGCGCTTCAAAGAGGGGTTGGACCCTTACGTCGAAAAAGGCACCGGCTTCCAGTTCTACGGCAAGCCTGACGGTAAGGCGGTGATCATCGCCAACGACTATGAGCCGCCGGCAGAGAGCCCGGACGCCG
Source organism: Marinobacter nauticus (assembly GCF_019801015.1). GTDB lineage: Bacteria > Pseudomonadota > Gammaproteobacteria > Enterobacterales > Shewanellaceae > Ferrimonas. The sequence goes on along the minus strand of NZ_JAHVJZ010000005.1, from coordinate 322,267 downwards.
AGCACGACCTGTGGATGTGCACCGGCCGAATCCTGGAGCACTGGCACACCGGTTCCATGACCCGCCGGGTACCGGAGCTGAATAAAGCGGCCCCCAACGGTCAGGTGTTTATGAATGCCGAGGATGCGGCCGCCCGTGGCCTCAGTGAAGGGGACGAAGTGGTGGTGTCCAACCGCCGTGGTGAAGTGCGCAGCCGGGTGACCACCGACAGTCGCTACACCATGCCCAGAGGGGTGATCTTTATGGCCTTCTTCGATTCCAGTCAGCTGGTCAACAAGCTGATTCTGGACGCGACCGACCCGATCTCGAAAGAGACCGACTTCAAGAAGACCCCGGTTAAAGTCAGCAAGGCCTGAGGAGGAAAGGACGATGAAAAAGACACTGACCCTGATGGCCCTGATGGTGGCCCTGAGCGGATGCCAGAGCAGCGGTGATGCCACGGTTGAAACGCCGCAATCTTTGCGAGGCTCGGTACCGGTAGCGGCGGACAGTCCGGCGGCTCCGGAGGCGGTTTACCCGGACAAAGGGACCTCTGTGGAGGTGGTTTCGGTGGGGCAGCCACCGGTGATCCCCCACAGTGCTGACTACCCCATCACTCTGGACAAAAACGGCTGCATCAGCTGTCACCGTGGTGGTAAGCGTAAAATGGCGGAAAGCCATTTCGAAGCCGGCAAGGTGGATGGCAAGTACTACCAGTGCCAGGCCTGCCACGTGCCCCAGGCTCAGAACTTCTGAGTCCGCTGTCCCTCTCTCCGCGCAGTAACACGGAGAGAGGGCGCGATCCTGTCCCGGTTCGGTACAGAGGCTGATCCGCCTCCCACTCTGGACTGGCCGGGCGCGAAACATTTTTCTGTTGTGCGGTGATCCCTTTGAGGTTTCACCGCTTTTTGTCCCATTTATCCCCCTTGGGGTATACCTCCCTGCCTCCCCCACTTTCATCATGTCGCGTCTGTTCTGTGATGGGAGTTCCCTGTGTCAAACGAGTATCACATCGCCGCTTTGGTGGTGCACTGCCGTGCGGAGTCGAAACCTTCAGTGTGTGAGGCCATCGGTCAGATGGAAGGCGCTGAGATCCACGCGACCACCGAAGAGGGCAAGCTGGTGGTGACCCTGGAGCGGAACAACCGAGTCGACCTGCAATCCGGGATGCACGCGCTTTCTGCGCTGCCCGGCGTGCTGTCAGCTTCTTTGACCTACCACCGGGTGGAAAACCTGGACGAGCTGGGGGAAAACAACGGATGAAATTGGATCGCCGACACTTTATCAAAGCCAATGCCGCACTGGCGGCCGCAACAGCGGCCGGCGCGGCGTTGCCCACGAGCCTGGTGCACGCCGCCGAAGGCAACGACAACCTGCATTGGGACAAAGCGCCCTGCCGCTTCTGCGGTGTGGGCTGCAACATTATGGTGGGCACCCGCGACAACCGCGTGGTCGCCACCAAAGGCAACCCGGACAGCCCGGTCAACAAAGGCATGGCCTGCGTTAAGGGTTCCATGCTGTCCAAAGTGCTGTACGGCGAAGGCCGTCTGAGCACCCCGCTGCTGCGGATGAAAAATGGCGAGTACGCCAAAGACGGTGAACTGACCCCGGTCAGCTGGGACCGCGCCTACGACGAGATGGCCAGTCGCTGGAAAGCCAGTCTGAAGGCCAAAGGCCCCACCTCGGTGGGCATGTTCGGTTCCGGCCAGTGGACCGTCTGGGAAGGCTACGCCGCCGCCAAACTGATGAAGGCGGGTTTCCGCTCCAACAACATCGACCCCAACGCCCGTCACTGCATGGCATCTGCGGTGGTGGCCTTTATGCGCGCTTTCGGCATCGACGAGCCGATGGGCTGCTACGACGACATCGATTACACCGACACCTTTGTGCTGTGGGGCTCCAACGCTGCCGAAGCGCACCCGGTACTGTGGAACCGCATCACCGACCGTCGCCTGTCCCATAAAGGCTGCGAAGTGCATGTGCTGTCCACCTTCCGCAACCGCAGTTTTGAGATCGCCGACAACGGCCTGGTATTCCACCCCCAGACTGACCTGATCGTGCTTAACTACATCGCCAACTACCTCATCCAGAACGATGCGGTGAACTGGGACTTCGTCAACAAGCACACCAAGTTTGCGATGGCAGAAGGGGACATCGGTTACGGCCTGCGCCCCACCGATCCCCGTGAACAGGCGGCCAAAAACCCCGGTTCCGGCAAAACCACCGGCATCAGCTTCAAGCAGTACGCGGCGTTCCTGGAGAAGTTTTCCCTGGAGTACACCGCCGAGCAAACCGGCGTGCCGGCTGAGGCGCTGGAGAAGCTGGCCAAGGTGTACGCCGACCCGAATCGCAAGGTGATGAGCCTGTGGTGCATGGGTGCCAACCAGCACGTGCGTGGCGTGTGGGCCAATAACTCCATCTACAACCTGCACCTGCTGACCGGCAAGATCTCCGAGCCGGGCAACAGCCCGTTCTCCCTGACTGGCCAGCCGTCCGCCTGTGGTACCGCCCGTGAAGTGGGCACCTTTGCCCACCGTCTGCCCGCCGATATGGTGGTGATGAACGACAAGCACCGGGCCAAAACCGAGAAGCGCTGGAAAGTGCCGTCCGGCACCATCCCGGCCAAACCGGGGTTCCACGCGGTTCAGCACAGCCGGATGCTGAAAGACGGGGTGATGAACTGCTACTGGACCCAGTGCACCAACAATCTGCAGGCGGGTCCGAACATCAACGAAGAAGCGCTGCCGGGCTTTACCAATCCGGACAACTTCATCACCGTCTCCGATGCCTATATGACCGTCACCGCCTCCATGGCGGATCTGGTGCTGCCCACCGCCATGTGGGTGGAGAAAGAGGGCGCCTACGGTAACGGTGAGCGTCGTGGCCAGTATTGGCACCAGATGGTGAAACCGGTGGCGGGATCCCGCTCTGACCTGCGTCAGGTGATGGAGTTTTCCCAGCGTTTCACCATGGAAGATGTCTGGCCCGAAGCGCTGTTGGCACTGGCACCGGAATACCGGGGCAAGAGCCTCTACGAAGTGATGTTCGCTAACGGCGAGATCAACAAGTTCCCGACCCGCGAGTGCAAAGGCCGCTTTAACGACGAGAACCAGGCTTTTGGTTACTACGTGCAGAAGGGCCTGTTCGAAGAGTACGCCGGTTTTGGCCGCGGCCATGGCCACGATCTGGGCGACTTCGACGCTTACTTTGGCGAAGGCCTGGTGTGGCCGGTAGTGAACGGCAAAGAGACTCTGTGGCGCTTCAAAGAGGGACTGGATCCCTATGTCGATGCTGGCACCGGTTTCCAGTTCTACGGCAAGCCTGACGGTAAGGCGGTGATCATCGCCAACGACTACGAGCCGCCGGCAGAAAGCCCGGACGCCGAGCACGACCTGTGGATGTGCACCGGCCGGGTGCTGGAGCATTGGCACACCGGCACCATGACCACCCGCATTCCGGAACTGCGTAAAGCGGTGCCTCATGCTCAGGTGGTGATGAACGCCGAAGACGCGGCTGACCGTGGCCTGAAGGATGGCGACGAGGTGATCGTCTCCAACCGTCGTGGTGAAGTGCGCACCCGGGTCAGCACCGAAAACCGCAATACCATGCCCCGTGGTGTGGTGTTTATGGCCTTCTTCGACTCCAGTCAGCTGGTTAACAAGCTGATTCTGGACGCGACCGATCCGATCTCGAAAGAGACCGACTTCAAGAAGACCCCGGTTAAAGTCACTAAGGCCTGAGGAGCGCCCCATGAAAAAGACTCTGTCTCTGATCACCCTGGTGCTGGCGCTGGCCGGTTGCCAGTCGGGCGGCGAGCCGGCTCAGCCGGCGCCCAACTCCATGCGTGGTGAGGTGCCGGTTGCGGCCACCTCGCCGGTGGCACCGGTGCCGGTGTATCCGGCCAAAGGGAGCTCGGTTGAGCGCTCTGTGCTGGCTCAGCCGCCGGTGATCCCCCACAAGGCGGATTACCCCATCACCCTGAAGAAGAACAGCTGCATCAACTGCCACCGTGGTGGCAAACACAAGATGGCGGCGAACCACTTCGAAGCGGGCAAAGTGGACGGGCAGTACTACCAGTGCCGCGCCTGCCACGTGCCCCAGGCTCAGAATTTCTGAGCGAATCAGGCAAGAAAAAACCGCCCCTCGGGGCGGTTTTTTTATTTGTGCAGAACGCGTTTGTCCGGTGTCACGTCCAGCGCCTGTTGCCAGTCTTTCAGCAGGATGGCAGTGAGTTCGCCAAAACCCCGGTAGAAACCGGTTTGGGCGTGCTCCGCCATCTGTTCGGTAACCCGATGGCTCCAGGGCAGCAGATGATGGGCCAGCAACGCTTTGATCGCCGCCTCATCCTGCGCCTCAAACAGCTGACCCAGCACCGCCAGCACCAGGCCAATATGGTCTTCCGGCTCGTTATGAGGCAGTTCAAAGGCGATGCCCTGTTCGCGGCAGAACTGGATAAAGGCGTGGGTGGTTTCACCACAGACCAGATTTTCCTTGTCGGTGTAAACCGAACCCCAGGGATAGGCCGCCATCGGGCCGGGGCCGATAAACAGCTGGTAATAATCCCGCTCGATGGCGTCTGGCTCGTCGTTGCCGAGACTGGACTGGATCATCGCCAGTGCCGGCGCAGGGTCGGTGCCGAACCGGGGCCATTGGGCTGTCAGTTCGGCGGCGTTCAGTTCCGTCAGGAACGCCTCGCTGGGTTTACGGTAAAACACGTTGTGCAGCACGCCGCAGGCAACGGCCGCGTAAGGAAACTGTTCAGTCATCAGCGCCTCCAGGATGGATGGAGTCAGAGTAGCTCAGTTGGGGCCGGCGGACGCCGACCCCAACCGGGTTTTACACTTCGAACCAGTTCAGCACTTCGCCACCGGCCTGGGCATTGCGGTTTTGCTTAATGCACAGGTTGGGCGCGGTGATGCTGGAGGAGGGCAGCGGGCTGATGTCCGCGTTGCTGCCGTACTTGGCACGCAGCTCGTCGATGGGGCCGAAGTCCAGGGCCCGCAACGGGCAGGATTCGACGCAGATCGGCTTGCGATCCTGGGCAATGCGCTCGTAGCAGCCGTCGCACTTGGTCATCACACCGCGATCTTTGTCGATCTGAGGCGCATCGTAAGGACAGGCGCGGGCGCAGGCTTCACAGCCAACACAGATGCCCTGATCCACGTGCACCAGACCGTCGCTGCGACGCTTGTGCATGGCACCGGTGGGGCAAGCCTTAACACACACCGGGTTGCTGCAGTGGTTACAGCCGATGGACACGTAGTAGCTGTAGACGCTTTGCTCGACGGTGCCATCGCCGTTCTCCTGCCAGCTGCCGCCGCCGTACTCGTAAACGCGACGCCATTTCACATCCTTGGGCAGATCCTTGCGGTCTTTGCAGGACACGTGACAGGTCTTACAGCCGGTGCATTTGGTGGTATCGACGTAAAAGCCGTACTGCTTGGGTTCGTTCATGGTCAATCTCTCCAAAATCTTAAGCGGTCACTTTTACCCGGATGGTGTGCTGCGGGTTGCCCTTGGATACCGGCGTCGGGTGGTACTTGGTCAGCGCGTTGATGCAGCCGCCCTGGTCCACTTCACCGGCGCGGTTGCCCTGATACCAGGCGCCCTGTGCCATGGCGATAACGCCAATCATCACGCGCGGGGTGATCTTGGCGCGGACACGGATGGCGCCCTGCGGGCTGGTCAGAGTGATCATCTGGCCTTTGCTGACGCCATACTTGGCGGCATCAGCCGGGTTAAACCAGGCGGCGTCTTCCACCGCTTCGCGCAGCCACTCCACGTTGTGGTAGCTGGAGTGGGTGCGGCCCTTGGTGTGGTAACCGACGATCTGAAGCGGGTACTCGTCACGGGTCTCTTCGTCTTCGAAACCCTGCCAGGCTTCGGTGTACTGCGGCAGCGGGGTGATCTGGTCGTAATCTTTGTCCGACGCCGGGATCCACTCAGCGCGCTTTCTGGCCCAGTCGAGGGAGTAGATTTCGATTTTGCCGGACGGGGTGGACAAGGCCTTACCGCCTTTGACGAAGTCTTTCAGTGCCACGTGGGTTTCCGGGCTGTGGCGGCGGTAGAACCCCACTTTCTGGGCTTCGGCATAGGTGGCCGGCAGGTTCAGCTCCGGGTTGCTGCTGCGGGTGCCGGCGTAGAGGTGCTCCAGCCACTCCTGTTCGCTGCGGCCTTCGGTGTATTCCGCTTCCTTGCCAAACACTTTGGCCAGACCCAGACCGATCTGGTACAGGTTGCGACAGTTGTAGAGCGGCTCCAGGCTGCTGGACATAAAGGTCAGGTAACCGGTTTCACCGGACGCGTAGCTGTCGTTGGCCAGATCGTTGGACTCCACCCAGGTGGTGTCGGGCAGGATGTAGTCGGCAAAGCGGGCGGAGGCGGTCATCCAGCAGTCGGCGACGACAATCAGTTCACACTTGGATTCGTCTTCCAGGATCTGACGGGTGTGGTTGATCTCGGAGTGCTGGTTGATCAGCGCGTTGCCGGAGGAGGAGAACACCGCTTTGATGTTTACGCCCAGCTTTTCGCCGTCGCCCAGGCCTTTAACGCCGTCGGAGGTGCCGTCCATCTCTTCACCACGCTCAATGGCTTCGGCCCAGGTGTGGAAACAGATGGAAGCGGATTCCGGGTTGCTGCCGGCGCTCATGCCGGAGCGGCCCAGGCCGAAGTTGCGCGGCAGCTCGCCGTTGTTTACGCCGCTTTCGCCCAGCTTGCCGGTCAGGATCGGCAACATGTACAGGGCGCGCATGGTCTGCTCACCGCAGGCGTGGCGGTTACAACCGGCGCCGATGGTGATGTAGGGGGTCTGGGCGCTCATGATCTTGTCCGCCAGAGCCACGATCTGGTGAGAGGGCACACCGCACTTGGCCGCCGCCCATTCCGGGGAACGGGCCAGTGAGTAGATGCCCACACCCATGATGTAGTCGTGGTAGTTCTCGTCGGAATTGATCACGTCCGCGTAGTCGGGGTTGGCCGCTTTGGCGCGCTCCAGAGAGTCCTTGTCGTAACCGATGGCGTGCTGGTCGAGGAAGGCTTTGGAGTTCTGGTCTACCCAGCCGGTGCTGATCATCTGGTAGGCGATCGCTTCAGCCAGCGCCCCATCGGTACCCGGGCGGATCGGCAGCCACTGGTCTTCTTTGCCCAGGGTGGTGTCGGTGTAGCGCGGGTCAACGATGATCACTTCCAGATTGCCGGTCTGACGACGGGCTTCGATGGCGTTGAGGAAGTCGATCTGCTCGCCGGAGCCGGACATGCGTATCTCGAACGGGTTGAAGCCGAAGCCCACAACCAGGTCGGAATGACGGATCTCGGACAGTCGGGTACCGCTGGTGCCGCCGGTGCCGAAGGTGGCCGGGCTGGCCACGTTGAGCTGGGCCCAGGAGTAGTTGCCGTAGTAGTTCAGGTGGCCACCGGACAGACGCAGGGCACGCTGGATGCAGGAGCTGCTGGCGAAGCCGTAGTAAGCGCCGGAACCGTAGTGGTGGTAGATGGAGCGCGGGCCGTGGTTGGCCTGCAGCTCCATCACCTTCTGACCAATCTCTGCGAACGCCTGTTCCCAGCTGATCTCTTCGTACATGCCGGCGCCACGCTTGGTGCCCGCTTTACGCTTCATCGGCGCTTTCAGGCGATCAGCGGCGTAGGTGCGCTGCTTGATGGAGCGGCCACGCAGACAGGCGCGCACCTGGTGGTCACCGTACTGGTCGGTGCCGGAGTGGTCGGTTTCAACGCGGACGATTCGACCATCCTGGCTGAACACTTTGAGCGGGCAGTTGGAGCCGCAGTTTACCAGGCAGGCGGAGAAGTTGATGTTGTCTTCAGTCGGCACTTCCGGGATGACGTTTTCGGTTTTCTTGCCACCACAGGCGGCCAGGCAGGACACCGCCCCGGCGGTGGCACTCAGTTTCAGAAACTCACGACGTTGCATAGGTCACCTCAATGGTTAAAGCGAATAGGTCAGGGTCAGCATCAGCAGGTGGGCGTTGTAGTTGTGGCCCATATCGCCCAGGGTGATGAGCCCGGGAATGCTGTCGCTGGCGACATCGGCGTAATCCGTGTCGTAGTAGCGCTCGTAGCGGTAATCCAACCGCACGTTAGTGCGCTCAGAGAGGACGTAATCGGCGTAGGCGCGCACACTGTGGGCCCACTGGAAGTAGTCACCGTAAGGCTGGCCCCCGGACACCTGGGTGTCGGAGCTGGATTCGGTGTACTGGTAATCCGCGCCCAGAGTCAGGCGCTCCTGCATCAGGCCACCGTAGCGGGCACCAATACCGGCGTAGTCGAAGCGGTCCTCAATGCGGTAGGTCCAATCCGGGCTGGAGAAGCTCTGGCTGCCCGCCTGGTTGGACTCAATCCATTGCTGACCGGCAAAGGCGTGCAGGTTCAGCGCCTTGCTGATGCGGTAGCTGGCGGCCAGGTCGTAGCCCAGGTCGTCGGAATCCAGCAGGCCGATTTCGGACTCGCTGTAGTCGTCCCTGGCGTATCGCACCGTGGCGTCCAGAGTCAGATCGGTCAGCGGGCTGTAGCTGACGTCGAAGGTCAGCTCTGTGCGGTCCCGGTCAGCCAGGTAGTACTTACGCAGCAGGGTGTTGTCTTCGCTGGAGGTGGCTTCACTGGCCTGGTAGCGGGAGCCGTCTCGCTGGCCGTAGCTGGCCTTCAGGGACAGGTCCAGGTTGTCCGTCGCGCTGACCCGGGTGCGGGCCCAGACGGTGTTGTCCTCGGTGGTTTCCCGCACGCTGTGGCTGCGCTCGGTGCGCTCCCCCTGGTAGCCCGCTTCCAGCGCCATCCGCTGGGACAGGCGGGTGCTGGCGTCCAGGCCGTAACGGTGACGGGTGGTGTCCAGCGGGGTGTTCATGCGGGCGGTGCCGCTGAGGGCATCAATGGCGACGTCCTGCTCGTAGGCAAGAACCGGGGTGCGGTTGTCGCGGTCGGAGTAGTCGTACTTGGCCGCCAGGCGCACGCCGCCGAGAGCGCTGGTCAGACGCAGGTTGGCACCTTGAGTACGCACTTCACCATTGGCGTGGGTGATGCCGTTGGGCGCGCCCAGCGGATCCACAAAATCGGTGTCGTTCTGGTACAGCCAGCCCTGAGTCAGACGACCGGTCAGGCGGGTTTTGCCCATGCGGTACTGGCCGGACAGGGCCAGCAGATGCGCTTCGTTATTGGGGGCCAGCGCCTGTACCGCGCCACGCTCACCGTTGTAGAGGCCGTCGTAGGCGTTCTCAAACAGGGAGCCCTGGTAGCTCACTGCGGTCTGCCAGTTCTGGCCACCCAGCTCAGCGCCGGCGTTGAAGCTCTGAGTGGTGGTGTCCACCGGTGAGGTGATGTTGACCGGGCTCTTGATAAAGCTGGTGCTGCTGGATTTGAAGCCGGTTTTGGACTCGTGGTCGTAACGGGCGTAGGTGCGCCAGTTAAGATCGGCGAACCTATCCTGGTAAGCCAGACCCAATCCAGTGCGCTCACGGCGTTGCTCCAGATCGACGTTAATGGGTTGGTCCAGTGCCACCAGGTTGCGGCCATCAAAGCCGTACTGGGTTTGCACCGTGGCATCGACGGTACGCAGTTTGGCGTAATCAAACTGAGCGTCGAGGTGGTTGTCACGGTAGCGCGCGGTGCCATAACCGCTGCTCATGCCCAGTTGGTCGGCATTGAGGTCGAGACGGCCATCGGCGTCGCCGTTCAGTGTGGCGTCGGCATTGATGCCGGCAGTGGCACCGTCCCTGGCACCGAAACGGTTGGCGACGTGGTCATCATTGCTGCTGACCGCGCCAGCGCTGAGACCCACGGTACCGCTGGCCTGTGGTGCGTCACAGCGTTTGCATGCCCAGCCGGATTTATCCAGTTGCTGAGTGTTGGCGTCAGACAGGGCGAAACTGGCGCCCTGAGCCGGGGCCATCACCGAGAGGATGGCCAGGGCAGTCAAAGAGAGTTGCGCTTTCATCACGGGATGTCCTTATTTCTCAAGCAGGCTGCCAGCGGGGTGGTTGGAACCGTGCACCTGGCTGTGGCAGTTGAGGCAGCTTTGTCCGGAGACAAAGGCGTTGCTCTGGCCGTCATAAACACGGCTGGCGTGGCCGTCGCTGGCGTGGCAGCTCTGGCAGAGCTGAGGTGCCCGACGGGTCAGCATGGCGTCGTTGACGCTGCCGTGAACGCTGTGACAGCTGGCGCAGTTATCGGTGACCGGGGCGTGTTCCCACACTACCGGGCCGCGTTTCTCGGCGTGGCAGCTGTAGCAGGTGTCGTTCAGGCTGACTTCCTTCAGGGCGGACTCGGTCAGACTGCCATGGGCGCTGTGGCAGCTGGTGCAGCTCATGTCACTGCCGCTGTGCAGGCCAGCCATCGGGTGGGCAGAGCGTTTGTTCATGTCTGCGGCTTCGCTGCTGTGGCAGCTGGTGCAGGTGGCGATCTCTCCCTCGGGAGAGAGCACCGGGTCACTGGCGGTGTGGATCTGGTGGCAGTCGGAACAGGCCACCTCGGCGAAGTCGTGGCGGCTGCCGTGCCAGTCACGACGCTCGCTGTCTTCGTGACAGCTCAGGCAGACGGAGTTTTGCAGCTCGGCACTGACGTTGGCGTCACTGCCGAAGTTGATCATTGGCTCATTTTTGCCACGGTGTTTGCCCTGCGGGCCGTGGCAGGTTTCGCATTGCAACTTCGCCATCGGGCTGGCGCTGGTGTCGAGGCTGCCGTGAGGGGAGGCGAACAGCGCCTGGACCTGCTCATCCCGGCCGTGGCACATCAGACAGCCGTCTGCGCCTTTGCCGGAATACTGTCCCTGCTGGAACTTGTCGATAAGCTGCGCCTGAACCTCGTCACTGGCGTGGGCGCTGAAGGCCACGGCACTGACGAGCAGACTGGTGCTCAGAAGACGGGAAAATCGTTTCATCGGTTGCCCACCGTAATAAATGAAAACCGTTCTTATTTAAATTTCCAGTTGGTCATTGCCTATATTTGTCGTCCTGACAAAACGGGGGGAGGCGCAGATATTCCGTCTTCAACCAGATTATTTTTCCCCAGAGGCGGGGATGGAAGAAATTATCTTCAAGGACGCGGAATCAGAATGTCATCCTGTTTGCATTTGGGCTGGCAGTGAATCGGTTCTGTGATCCTGATAATAAAATTTCTAAATCAGAAAATGTGGCACCTGAAATGCCTGTTAGGACAAATTGAACCTGAGTCACTTTATGACAGTAGTGGGGCCGATACCCTGCCTCTCTGATACAGGGGGAGGCCTCATGATGAACCGGGGGGAGCAGGCCCTGCCGGTGCGCTTACGCGCACTGGGCCTGGATGTTGGGGTGGTCGACACCCTGGTACAACGAGCACAGATTCTGAAGCTGGATAAGGGGGAAACCCTCTGTCCCGCGACCGAGTGCGTGGGACTGGCATTGGTGCGCCAGGGCACTCTGATGCGCCAGATCAGCTTTCATGACGGCAATGTCTCGAGCACGGAGCTGTTATTTTCTGATCAGTTTCTCTTTTCCAGTGGAACCACAAGTGGCGCTGATCACAATGTGGGTTATCGTGCGTTGGAGTGCACAATTATTGAATGGGTCGGCAAGGATCTTATTTATGATATCTGCCGGAAAAATAATGGCTTCCTCGAGTTCTATCTGGAGAAGAAACACCGATATTCGAGGATGGCGGAAGACCATCTAATTCTCAGGTCCATATTAAGTAAGAAAGAGCACCTTTTGATGACGCTGGCGATGATCTTCTCTGCCAAGCTGCGACGAAATGAGTGCGCCATCAAAATCACCATCGAAGAGCTGTGTTCCGTGACCGGCAGCACACGACAGTACTGCAGCAAGGTGATTACCGAGCTTTGCGAACAAGGTATCGTTATCAATCATTACGGCGCATTAGAGTTGTGTGATTACGCTGCCCTGAAAGCCCGGTTGGGGGCCGATGCGCGGCGTCACTATGACCTGTTCCGCGCCAAACCCACCAAGGAGGTGGCATGATTCGATGGCTCAGACGTTGTTCAGTATTGTGTTTACTCGGATTGGTGATGCCGGTGCAGGCGGCCACGGTCACCGTGGCGGTGGCCGCGAACTTTAAGTCCACCCTGGAGCAGGCAGCCAAAGGGTTCACGAACGACACCGGCATTCAGGTTCAAATCTCCTCGGGGGCGACCGGCGCCCTGTACACCCAAATCCTCCACGGCGCGCCCTATGATCTGTTCCTGGCGGCCGATAACGAGCGGCCTGCTCTGCTGGTTGAGAAGGGGCTGGCGGAAGCGGACACGCTGAACGATTACGCCGTGGGTCTGCTGGCGTTCTGGGTGCCGGGAGAGCGTCCGGATGAAACCACCCTGCGCCAATGGCAGGGCCGTCTGGCCATCGCCAATCCCCGTATTGCCCCTTATGGTGCGGCAGCCGAGCAAGTCGGCGAACATCTTGATATCCTCGACAGGTTGAGAGGCAATATCGTGCGGGGCAACAACATCCTGCAAACCTTCCAGTACGTGCAAAGTGGCAATGTGCCCGCAGGCCTGGTGGCGCTGGCGCAATTGCGCCAGGCCGGTGTGCCCGACAGTGAGTACTGGCTGGTGCCCCCTCAATGGCACGACAGTCTGCGGCAGCAGGCGGTGGTGCTGACGCGCAGCGCGCACCCGGCGGAAGCCCGGGCGCTGCTGGATTACCTTATGGCCCAGGACGAACTTCTGTCCCAAGCTGGATACGCGATCCCGGATGACCATCAATCCCTCTGATCTTGAAGCCCTCTGGATCACACTGAAACTGGCTGCCATCAGCACCATGTTGCTGCTGGTGGTGACCCCGCCTTTGGCCTGGTGGCTGGCCCACAGCCGGGCGCGCTGGCGCCCGATGGTGGAAGCGTTGGTGGCCCTGCCGCTGATCCTGCCCCCCACGGTACTGGGCTTTTATCTGTTGCTGCTGTTTTCTCCCCTTTATCTGCCCGGGCAGTGGGTGCAGGCGATGACCGGCACCACCCTGGCGTTTTCCTTTACCGGCTTGGTCATCGGTTCGATGATCTACTCTCTGCCTTTCGTGGTGCAGCCGCTGCAGTCGAGCTTTGCCACTCTGGGCAAAGGGGAGCTGGAGGCCGCCGCAACGCTGGGCATGAGTCGCTGGAAGCGATTCCACTACGTGGTATTCCCGATGACCCGTCACAGCTTTGTGCTGGCGGGCATGCTGGGTTTTGCGCATACCCTGGGCGAGTTTGGTGTGGTGTTGATGATTGGCGGCAACATTCCCGGGGAAACCCAGGTGATCGCCATTGCGCTGTTTGAGCACGTTGAAGCGCTGGATTACGCCAGTGCCCATATGCTGGCGGGCCTGATGCTGGCCACCTCTTTGGCGCTGCTGCTGTTTATTTATGTTGGCATGGACAGGCGCAAACGCGCCTGGGGTTACTGGTAAGGAGTACGCTCAGTGAGTCTGGAGCTCGATCTAAAAGGGCAACTGGGTGAATTCGCCTTCGACCTGCAACTGTCCGTGCCGGTGACCGGCATCCTCGGGGTATTTGGTCCCTCTGGCGTCGGAAAAACCAGCTTGTTTCGGGCCCTTTGCGGCCTGGAACGGGGCCTGAAGGGACGCATCGTGCTGAACGGCGAAGTGCTGCAGGACACCGAGCAGCGGGTGTTTGTGCTGCCGGAGCATCGCCGCATTGGCGTGGTGTTTCAGGACAGTCGGCTGTTTCCCCACCTGACGGTTCGTCAGAACCTGAAGCTGGCGCAACAGCAGGCCCCTCAGCCGCTGTTTGGCATTGAAGAGCTGGCGGATGCCTGTCAGTTCAGCGAACTGTTGGATCAGCCCGCGCCCTCTCTCTCGGCGGGCCAGCGTCAGCGGGTGGCGATCGCCCGTGCCCTGGCAGCTTCACCCCGCCTGTTGTTGCTGGATGAGCCACTGGCGGCGCTGGATCTGGCCAGCCGTCAGCATCTGATGGCGTTTCTGGCCCGGGTATCCCGCCAAATCCCTATGTTGTTTATCAGCCATTCGGTGTCGGAGACGCTGCACTTGTGTGACCCCATCATCACCATGAGCGAGGGGTGCATTGAGCGGGTTGGCGGTCCGGAGGAGATTGGCCAACACCTGCCGCGTCGCCGCGGCCATGGCCGGGTGCTGAGTTACAATCAGGACACCGGCGAGCTGGTGTTGCAGTTGGACGACTTTGCACCGGACTTTGAAGCCAACCAGACCGTGGGTCTGGTCAGCAACCCGGCCTGGCTGAAAGGGCGGGACTGAGGCAGCGGTTCAGGACGGGCGCATCATATTGCGGCTGGCATTGCGCTGAGCGGTCTTGGCCTCATCCCATTTCTGATACAGGCCCCGGATCCGCGCTTTCATCTCCCGATAGGGTGCCGGAAGGTCTTCCGGGTCCGGTTTATCGGCAAAATAGCGGGTCAGGGGGATGATCAGATGCTCTGCCTGGTCCAGCCGTTCCCCCTGCAGGCTTTTCAGCACCATCGACTGAAACGCGATGGAGAGCACCGGCAGCAGATTCCACTCGTCCACCCCCTCTTTCAGTAACTCCGGGGCTTCGGCCAGAGTCACGGTGACGATCTTATCGGCGACCTGGTCCAGGGTGGTCGCGCCAGCGAAAAAACGGTGGATCTCCATCTCTTTGGCGAGTTCGGCGCTGAGCGCTTCGGCCAGTTCGGCGACGGCCCACTTGGAGCCCAACGTTCGCATCAGTTTCATTTTGACCACACCGTTTGAAGAGAAGATCCCAAGCCTAGCAGTCGGTCACCGGAGGCAATCAGGCACCGGTCACTTTGTGAGGCTCTCTACTGTTTTCATACAGAGAAATGTGATTCATGTCTCGTTGTCTAGACTGAGAAGGAGTCCCATGCCCCGTAAGTGAGCTGCCGGTTTGCGCCAAAGGTGTCGATTGTTCATACTGTTGCGCGAATTCTCTTCGTTTGGTCCTTGCTGGGCTGAACCCCAACACCTTGTGGTGCGGTGCGGGCGCATACCCCGGATCGGATCGCCTACAATGCGCCGACGCGGTTCGAGCGATGCGATCAATTGGGGTTTCTTACCCGGTTCTTTTCATTTCCTTGCATCTCCCTTTTGTTTTTTCGGGCTGTTAGTCGATCCCGTCTGGCGCCGACATGCTGTACTGAAGCTCACGCTTCAGAGTCTGAAGCAAAGGAGGAACCATGTCTGATGCGCCCAGTAAGCGCTCAACATTAAACCGACCCGTTTTTGCGTGGTCGACGGCCCTTATCCTGGCTCTGGTCGGGTACGCTGCCCTGTTTCCTGAACCCGCCGCTGAGCAATTCAGCGCCATCCAGGCCAACATCATTGCCAACGCCGGTTGGTTCTACGTCCTGACCGTCGCCCTGATCCTGCTCTACGTTGCCTTCCTGGGCTTATCCCGCTTCGGTGACATCAAGCTGGGCCCGGATCACGCCGAACCGGCCTTCAACAACAAATCCTGGTTCGCCATGCTGTTTTCCGCCGGGATGGGCATCGGGCTGATGTTCTTCGGCGTGGCGGAGCCGGTGATGCACTTTATGGCCCCCCCGGTCGGTGACCCTGGCACCATTGAAGCCGCCAAAGAGGCGATGAAGCTCACCTTCTTCCACTGGGGCCTGCACGCTTGGGCGATCTACGCCATCGTGGCCCTGATTCTGGCTTTCTTCGCCTACCGTCATGGCTTGCCGCTGACCCTGCGGTCTGCCCTGTACCCGCTGATTGGGGACAAAATTTACGGCCCCATCGGTCATGCCGTGGACATCTTCGCCATCATCGGCACGGTGTTCGGTGTGGCGACTTCCCTGGGCTTTGGTGTGCTGCAGGTCAACAGCGGTCTGCATCACCTGTTTGACGTTCCGGTGAATGAAAATGTCCAGGTGGTGCTGATCATCGGCATCACGGCACTGGCCACCCTTTCTGTGGTGTCCGGCCTGGAAAAAGGGATTCGCCGCCTGTCTGAGCTGAACCTGCTGCTGGCCGTGGGTTTGATGGGTCTGATTTTGATCCTGGGGCCGACGGTTCTGCTGCTCCAGACGTTCGTTGAGAACACCGGCAGTTATCTGTCTGAGATTGTCAGCAAAACCTTCAACCTCTATGCCTACGATCCGACCGACTGGCTCGGTGGCTGGACGCTGTTCTACTGGGGTTGGTGGATCTCCTGGTCACCGTTTGTCGGCATGTTTATCGCCCGGATCTCCCGAGGCCGTACCATCCGCCAGTTTGTGATGGGCGTGCTGTTTGTGCCGGCGGGCTTTACCCTGGCCTGGATGACCGTGTTCGGTAATACCGCCATCGATATGATTCTCCATCAGGGCATGACCCAACTGGGGGATGTCATCAGTCAGGATTCGGCGCTGGCGCTGTTTGTGTTCCTGGAGCAGTTCCCGTTCTCGGCCCTGCTGTCCGCCATTGCCATGCTGATGGTGGTGGTGTTCTTTGTCACCTCCGCGGACTCCGGCTCGCTGGTGGTCGACATGCTGGCCTCTGGCGGTAACGACAAGACGCCGCTGTGGCAGCGCATCTACTGGGCCAGCACCATGGGCATCGTGGCTGTGGTGTTGTTGATGGCCGGTGGCTTATCCGCGTTGCAGACGGCAGCCATTGCCAGTGCGCTGCCATTCTCCGTGGTGCTGATGGTGGCCGCTTACGGCTTGCTGGAAGCGCTGCGGGTTGACCTGCACAAGAAGGACAGCCAGCAGGCCGCTAACCTGGCCCCCCGGGTGACCCGCAACCCGGTGCCCTGGCAGCGTCGTCTGCGTAATACCATGCAGTTCCCCCGCCGTTCACACGTTAACCGCTTTATTGAAGAGGTGGTGTATCCGGCCATGGAGGAGATGCTGCTTGAGCTGCGCAAACAGGGTGTGGAAGTCAATCTGCTGAAGAATGATGAAACCCACGAAACCCGGTTGGAAGTGCTGTTTGGTGAGGAGATGGACTTTGAGTACGAAGTGCGTCCCCGCGCCTACCTGCGCCCCTCCTTTGTGTTGACCGAAGAGGACGATGACGAGGAGAGCAAGTACTTCCGTGCGGAGGTGCACCTGCGCGAAGGCGGTCAGGACTACGATGTGATGGGCTGGAGCCGGGAACAGGTTCTGGGCGACATTCTCGACCAGTACGAGAAGCATCTGCACTTCCTGCACGTGGTTCGCGAATAAGGGCATTATCGCCCGATGGCGCCGCCAGGAGGCGGCGCCGTATTACAACAATAAATGACAACAAGGAGAGTGATTGTGGAGCGTTCCGCTCGACCTGCCTGGCAGCACCCGGTGTTTACCGGTGCCAGCGCACTTATCTTTATTCTGGTTGCCCTCGCGGCGTTTTTTCCTGAGTCCTTTGGTGAGCAGGCATCCGGCCTGCAGAGCTGGCTGTTCGACAACACCAGCTGGTTTTATGTGGCCACCGTGGCGTCCATTCTGGTGTTTGTCGCTTATCTGGGTATGTCCCGTTTTGGCGCCATTAAGCTGGGCCCGGATCACGCCGAACCGCAGTTCAATGATGGCTCCTGGTTTGCCATGCTGTTTTCCGCGGGGATGGGGATCGGCCTGATGTTCTTCGGGGTGGCCGAGCCGGTGATGCATTTTATGAGTCCGCCGGACGCGCCAGCCGGAACGGTGGAAGCGGCCAAGGAGGCGATGAAGCTCACCTTCTTCCACTGGGGGCTGCATGCCTGGGCGATCTACGCCATTGTGGCGCTGATCCTGGCCTTCTTCGCCTACCGTCAGGGCTTGCCGCTGACCCTCCGCTCCGCACTTTATCCGCTGATTGGTGAACGCATCTATGGCCCGATTGGCCATGCGGTGGATACGTTTGCGGTGCTGAGCACGGTATTCGGGGTGGCCACCTCGCTGGGCTACGGGGTACTGCAGATCAACAGCGGACTGTCTCACCTGTTCGGCGTGACCATCAGCACGGGTGTTCAGGTCAGTCTGATCCTCGGCATCATGCTGCTGGCCACCATCTCGGTGGCAACAGGCCTGGAAAAAGGCGTACGCCGTTTGTCCGAACTCAATCTGGTGTTGGCGGTTGCTCTGATGCTGATGGTGCTGCTGGTGGGGCCGACGGTGCTGATCCTGCAGATGTTTGTGCAGAACACCGGGGGCTATCTGGCCGATATGGTGGGCAAAACCTTTAACCTCTATGCCTACGAACCCAAGGCCTGGCTGGGGGGCTGGACCTTGCTGTACTGGGGCTGGTGGCTGTCCTGGTCGCCCTTTGTGGGCCTGTTTATCGCCCGCATCTCCCGTGGCCGCACCATCCGCCAGTTTGTTACCGGTGTGCTGTTTGTGCCGGCGGGCTTTACTCTGGCCTGGATGACGGTGTTTGGTAACTCCGCCATCGATCTGGTACTCAATCAGGGTCAGCAGGCGTTGGGCGAGGTGATCAGTGCGGACGCGTCCCTGGCGCTGTTCCACTTCCTTGAGCAGTTCCCCTTCTCCGGTGTGCTGTCGGTGGTGGCGATGTTTATGGTGGTGGTGTTCTTTGTGACGTCGGCGGATTCCGGCTCGCTGGTCGTGGATATGCTGGCTTCCGGTGGCCGTGAAGATTCGCCGCTGTGGCAGCGCATATACTGGGCCGCCCTGATCGGCCTGGTGGCGATGGTATTGCTGCTGGCTGGTGGCCTGGCTGCGTTGCAGACCGCCACCATTGCCAGTGCCATGCCGTTTGCCGTGATTCTGCTGGTGGCGGCCTATGGCTTGCTGCAGGCACTGCGTCTGGACTGGCAGAAAAAGGCCAGTCAGCAGAGCGCCAACCTGGCACCCAGAGTGGCGCGCAATCCGGTGCCCTGGCAGCAACGGCTTGGCACCATGATGGAGTTCCCGCCCAGCAGCAGTGTGGAGGACTTTATCGAGAGCGACGTTAAGCCGGTAATGGAGACCCTGAGCGAAGAACTGGCCCGTCGTGGCGTGACCGCTCAGATCCATCAGGACAGCGATCGCTCCAGGCTGCGGCTGGAGGTTAAGCTCGGCAGCGAAATGGACTTTGAGTACGAGGTGCGGCTGGCGTCCTATCTGCGCCCAGCATTTGAGCTGGGTGATATGAGCGAGCGCGATAACCACCACTACTATCGTGCTGAGGTGCATTTGCGCGAAGGTGGCCAGGATTACGATGTGATGGGCTGGAGCCGGGAACAGGTTCTGGGCGACATTCTCGATCAGTACGAGAAGCATCTGCACTTCCTGCACGTGGTGCGGGAGTAACAAAAAGGGCGGCCATCGGGCCGCCCTTTTTTCTCGCTCAGGTTTTTTCCTGGTAGTCCGGATTGGCCGGATTGTCGGGAGAGAGTGGTGCCTGACCCGCTTTCAGGGCGGTGCGCAGGCGGCTCTCCTGCTCGGCGATGCGCTCGGCCATTTTGGGCTGACTGGCTTTTTGTCCCAGCAGCAGGGCGCAGTGCAGCGCGCGATGATACAGCGGCCAGGTTTCATGACCATGGGCCTTGCTGGCGCCTTCAAGAAAATCGCTCAGCAGGGTTCGGATTTCACGGGAGTCGGGCTTCTGGCTTTCCCCCTTCAGGCCACTGCCGTATTCGAATGCCGCGTTCAGCCCCACTTTCATGGCCGCTTTGGTTTCCGGATCGGGATCGTTTTCCGGTTTCCACCCTTCGCATTCGGCCCGGGCTGTCATTTCCAGCCCATTGAGCAGGGTTTCCGCTTCGGCATTGGCCGCCTTATGTTCTTTCTGGAACTGGCGGGACTTGTAAGCCAGATAGAGGGTGATCAGGGCGACGAATATCAGAATGGGTTCAAGAGCCACGGTGCACTCCCAAGGTGGCGGTTGAGGTTGCCTTTAAGGATACGGTGCCACAGCAAAACTGACCAGTACGCCAGCACTGAGGGGCTGTCGGTGCAGGGAAAGTGTGAGATTACAAACAAAAACGGCGGGCACCGGCCCGCCGCTCTGTCAGGCGTCGTCGCCCTTTTGTTCAGTCTGGGCGGCTTCCAGTGCGGACAGACGCGCTTCCAGCTGCTCGACCATCATCCGGGTCTTCGCCAGCACGGCGGCCTGACGGTCAAACTCTTCCCGGGATACCATGTCCAGCTTGGACAACTGGCTCTGCAAAATGGTCTTGGCTTTGCCTTCAAAATCGTCGGCGGCGCTCTTCAGACCCGGTGGCAGGGCATTGCCCAGTTGTTGTGCCAGTTGCTCCAGTTTGTTGGGGGTGATCATAATAGACTTCCATTGGTCGCTGATTCCTTCATGGTACCAGAAAAGCGGCCCGGTACAGGTGGCCAAGCTGCCCCGATTTTGCATAGAATGCGCGCCCTCGAATCGGTGTGCACACAGGTAGGACGATGAAACTCAATCCGGCGCAAGAAGAAGCGGTGAACTACGTCTCCGGGCCATGCCTGGTGCTGGCGGGCGCCGGCAGTGGCAAGACCCGGGTGATCACCAACAAGATCGCCTACCTGGTCCAGCGTTGTGGCTATAAAGCGCGGCACATTGCGGCGGTGACGTTTACCAATAAAGCGGCCCGCGAGATGAAGGAGCGGGTGGCCCAGACGCTGGGGAAAGGGGAAGCGCGGGGGCTTTGGATCTCCACCTTCCACACCCTCGGTCTCGATATCATCCGCCGTGAACACAAAGTGCTGGGCCTGAAGCCGGGTTTCTCCCTGTTTGATGATCAGGACACGCTGGCGCTGCTGAAAGAGCTGACCGAGGATGAGCTGAACGAGGATAAGGATCAGCTGCGGATGCTGATCACCCAGATCAGCAACTGGAAGAACGATCTGGTGCTGCCGGAGAAGGCGCTGACGCTGGCCCGGGATGCCCAGCAGATCCTCCATGCCCAGCTTTATGAGCGCTATCGCAGCCACCTGATCGCCTACAACGCGCTGGATTTCGATGATCTCATTATGCTGCCTACCCTGCTGCTGGCGTCCAACGCCGAGGTGCGGGAAAAGTGGCAAAACCGACTGCGCTACCTGCTGGTGGATGAGTACCAGGACACCAACACCAGCCAGTACGAGCTGGTGAAGCTCTTGGTGGGCGAACGCGCCCGTTTTACCGTGGTGGGGGATGACGACCAGTCGATCTACTCCTGGCGGGGCGCCAAGCCCCAGAACCTGGTGCTGCTGGGCAAAGATTTCCCCAGCCTGAAGCTGATCAAGCTGGAGCAGAACTACCGCTCGTCAGGTTGCATTCTGAATGCCGCCAACATCCTGATCGCCAACAACCCGCACGTTTACGATAAGACCCTGCGCTCCGAGTTGGGGTACGGCGAAAAGCTGAAAGTGATCATGGCCAACAACGAAGACCATGAAGCGGAACGGGTGGTGGCGGAACTGGTGCGGCATAAGTTTGTGAACCACGCCAAGTTCAAGGATTACGCCATTCTCTATCGGGGCAATCACCAGTCCCGTCTGTTTGAGAAGGCGCTGATGACCAACCGGATCCCGTACAAGTTGTCTGGCGGCACCAGTTTCTTCAGCCGTTCCGAGATCAAGGACATCATGGGCTACCTGCGCGTGCTGGTGAACCCGGATGATGACAACGCGTTTTTGCGCATCTGCAATGTACCCAAGCGCGGCATGGGACCGGCTACCCTGGAAAAGCTGGGACGTTTGGCCAATGAGCGTCAAATCAGTCTGTTCGCGGCGGCGTTCGATCCCAACCTGGAGCAGGTACTGCCGCCCCAGGCCGCCGAAACCGTCATGGTGTTTACCCGCTGGCTGGTGGAACTGGGCGATCGTGCCGAGCGGGGGGATACCCTGGCGGCACTGAAAGATCTGGTGCGGGAGATCAACTACGAAGATCACCTGTACGACACCTCCCCCAGCCCGAAAGCGGCGGAGATGCGGATGAAGAACGTCTCCGAACTGTACCGCTGGATCACCGACATGATTGAAGGGGATGAGCTGGAGGAGCCGATGACGCTGGCCCAGGTGGTAACCCGGCTGACCCTGCGGGACATGATGGAACGCAACTCCGAGGAGGAGGAGGCGGAGCAGGTGCAGATGATGACCTTCCACGCCTCCAAGGGGCTGGAGTTTCCGTACGTCTTTATGGTGGGCACCGAGGAGGGCCTGCTGCCCCACCAGAGCAGCCTGGATGAGGGCAATGTGGAGGAGGAGCGCCGTTTGGCCTATGTGGGGATCACCCGGGCTCAGCGGGAACTGATCTTCACCCTCTGTCGCGAGCGCCGTCAGTTTGGTGAGCAGCTCCGTTGTGAACCCAGCCGATTCCTGCTGGAACTGCCGCAGGATGATCTGGTCTGGGAAAACCGCCAGAAAGCGCCCTCTGAACAGGAGCGGATCAGCACCGGCAAAAGCAATGTGGCGATGCTGCGGGCGATGCTGGCGAAGAAGTAAGGCGGGATCAGGCCGAGGGACTGGTCTGTCTGACCGGCAGCGCTGAGGGCAGCGCCCCCGGCATATTGAACAGGTAACCCTGGCCCCAGCGGCAGCCCAGTCCCTTGAGCAGTTGATGCTGGCCCGGTTGCTCAATGCCTTCGGCGCTCAGCACAAAACCCAGCTGTGAGGAGAGGGTGACCAGGGTTTCCAGCACCGCACGGTGACGGGCGCAGCCGGTGCTCATATGGCTGTAGCCTTTGTCGACTTTGACGAAATCCAGCGGCAGCAGTGGCAGCAGCGTCAGGGCACTGTGCCCGGTGCCGAAATCGTCCAGCCCCAGCCGCACCCCCTGTCGTTGCAGCCGCTCCAGTCCTTCACGCAAAGTGTCGTGATCCACCTGCAGGTCACGCTCAGAGAACTCCAGCGCCAGCTGCCCCTTTGGCATGCTCAGGGCTTCAATGCAGCTCTCCAGGGCTTCCAGCTTGCTGCTGGAGCGCAGGTGGGTCAGGTCCAGATTGACGTGGACCCAGCCGCGCTGGCCGATCTGCGCCCGAAGCTGGGGAAAGTCCCGGTTGACCTGCTCGAGTACGTAACGGTCCAGGTCGGCCACCGCGCCGCTGTGACAGGCCCAGGGCAGGAACTGGTCCGGGGTAAGCTCTCCCAGCTGCGGGTGCTGCCAGCGGGCCAGCGCCTCCATGCCCACCACTTTCTGCTGCTCCAGATCCATCACCGGCTGGTAATGGACGGTGATCTGCCTTTGGTTGATCGCCTGTCGGAACTGGCCTTCCCGGGTGAGGTCCGCCACCGCTTCGGCGTGCATCTGCTTATCAAAGAACTGATAGCAGCCCCGGCCGGCGGATTTGGCGTGATAGAGCGCCGCATCGGCGTCCCTGAGCAGACTTTGGGGTGACGGATTGTTGTGGGGCTCTGCCAGGGCAATGCCGATGCTGGCGGCGGGAAAAAACTCTCTGCCCTCCAGCTGAATGGGCTGGCGCACCATCTCCAGGATCCGCTCCGAGACCTCCTGCACATGCTGCTTGTTGCGGATCCCGTCCAGCAGGATGACGAACTCATCGCCGCCAAGTCGGGCCAGAGTGTCATTGTCCCGAATGCACTCTGACAGACGCTGAGCCACGGTTTCCAGCAGCGCATCCCCGGCCAGGTGGCCCAGCGAATCGTTGACCAGCTTAAATCGGTCCAGATCGATGAAGAGCAGGGCGAAGCGGTCGCAGGAGTGGCGCTTGATGTGTTTCAGGGCGTGATCAAGCCGGTTCAGTAACAAAGCCCGGTTGGGCAGGCCGGTCAGAGCATCGTGCAGGGCGTCATGGCGGAGCTGATTCTCCGCCTTACGGCGTTGCAGGATCTGGCGCTGAAGGTCCACGTTCATGGCGTGCACCTCACGGGTGCGCTCCATCACTTTGCGCTCCAGCTCCTCCCGGTGGCGGGCGCGTTGTTCAAGCGTCTGGCGCCGTTCGATGGCCGTACTGATGTGCTGGGAGACAAAGCCCAGCAGCTCCAAATCTTTGTCTTCGTAACCGTGATCAGGTTGCTGACTGAACACCGCCAGCACGCCGCGGATCTCACCATTGATGGTCAACGGGGCACCCATCCAATCGCGCAGGTCAATCAGGCAGCGATCCACGGACTGACCAAGAGAGCCGTCGCGGTAGCCCGCTTCAATGGAGCTCTGGCTCAGTCGCAGAGGCCGCTGTGCCGCCATCACCCTTTCCGTCAGCCCGTCACCGGGTTTGCGGGCCGGCGGTGCCTCCAACGCATCCCCGGCTTCAAAGTAGGGAAAGGTCAGGTACTGATTCTGGGGATCCAGCAGGGCGACAAAGCAGTTGTCCGCATACAGCAGATGGCGCAGGACCGAATGGATGGCACGGTAGAAGCTGTTCATGTCCCGCCCGCTGGCGGTCAGCTCGGTGATCTCCAGCAGGGCATTCTGCAACCGCTCGGCCCGTCTGCGCTGCGCTACCTCTTGTTGCAGGGCTTTATTGGTCTGGCTCAGGGCCAGGGTGCGGTGCTCAATCAGCCGCTCGGTTTGCTCCCGTTGCGTGAGGCGCTCCATGGCGGTGATCAGGTGCTGCCCGATAAAGGTCAGGAACTCCTGCTGCGCCTGGGTATAGCGGAAGCCTGGCTGATAGGACTGAAGCACCAGTACGCCGATGACGGTCTCTTCCTGTTTCAGCGGCACGCCGAGCCAGGCCTGGGCCGGGTGCCCAAGTCGCTCAATTTCCCCTTGTCTTACCAGCTCTGCCAGGCCGGCATCATCGACGCACAGGGGCTCACCCCGTCGGTAGACGTAGCCAGTGCAGCCGGACATCAGCCGGACGGAATCGGAATGGGGGGCGTTGTCACGCTCATCGAGAAAGAAGGGGAAGTCGAAGCTCTCGGTGGTGGGGTTGTAGAGAACCACGTAACAGTTCTGGGTGCCGGGAAACTGCTGCACCAGGGGAACCAGCTCCTGGTAAAACCGCTCCATGGTGGGACTGTGACTGGCCAGCTCTGAAACCCGGAACAGGATCGACTGCAAAGAGGCGGCCGTTTTGTAGCGGCTGGCCATCTTTTTTAATCGATTAATGCGCCTGAGCAAAAACGTCGAATCCGATTTTGAAGGCAGGACTTTCCCTTTCGGCATTCCCCGGCTGTCCTTGCTGGTCGTTTTTCTTTTGGAGGTGAATCGAGATAGATTGACTAAAAAATCATCGCCATTCAATGTTTTTTCTTGTTTTTGCTATGATTTTTCATCCCGGTTAGTTAAAATTCGACCACTTGACCGGAAATGGACCAAAAAGACGTAGACTGGGCAAAGCCCCTTACGTATCATGTCCGCCGTCAAAGAGAGAGCGCCCATAGCTCAGCTGGATAGAGCGCTGCCCTCCGGAGGCAGAGGTCAGAGGTTCGAATCCTCTTGGGCGCGCCATTCGAGGCTTTTTGACGTATCTGGCTAGCCAGATGTCCCGACAGTGGTGGCTGTAGCTCAGTTGGTAGAGTCCCGGATTGTGATTCCGGTTGTCGCGGGTTCAAGTCCCGTCAGCCACCCCACTCTTTCAGAAGCCCCCGCTTTCAGCGGGGGTTTCGTCGTTTCAGGGCCGCTATTCTTTGGCCTCATTCAATGCCTTTACCAGCAGATCGGCCCAGCGTCGCAGGATCTTATCCGCTTCCGCTTTATTGGTGACTTTGTTGGCGTACTGGAAGTGGCCGGTGTCCTGGGCGGCCCGGGAGTCCACAACCCGGCCAATCAGGTCCAGCGTGGCGGAATCGTACAACTCCATATAGAGCGTCATCGAACCGGCCGAAGCCACGTAGTTGCTCTGGCCCGGGCCGCTGTTTGCCGCCGGAGAGGAGACGTCCAGATTGATGATGGCTGGGCGCAGCAGCAGAGTGTTGTCCTGACGGGTGTCCGAACTGACCACGTCATAGCCGCCACGCTCATCCAGTTCACGGGTAAAGATCACCATAAACTCCTTGGCCAGCTCCTGCCGGATCTTCTCCATATCGTCGCCGCTGATGCGGCGGGAGAGCTCTCTCTGACTGCTGTTGAAGTCCCGCTGCCAGTTCTTACGGAACGCCACAAAACAATCCAGGATCGCGACTTGCGTGTAGGGCTCAAGCGAGGCCCCCTCTCGCCAGTAGGCCGCCTGAACCTGCTTGGAGGGCACCCGCTGCAGGCCATCATCGGTGACGTCCGGAAACGTGTCTTTGGCGTGGGAGAAGGGCAACAACACGCAGGAAAAGAGCAGAGTAATCAGAGCAGAGCGCATGGTGATCTCCAAATGGATACGCGAGATATAGGTATAGTCCGCGCCAGCGGGCACACCAATATCGCCGCTGTTGTCGCCTGGCTACCACGGCGTATCCGGAAGTTTGTTTTCAATGCAGGGTATTGTTATTTCAGCGCAATGTGCTGGACAGTCGGGATTTTTCGGTGCTTAACTCATTCGGTTTCCTTTCCAATAAGAGAGTCATCATGACCCCGCAAGAACGCGAACTGATTGAAAATGTGGCGGCGAAACTGAATCAGGCGCCGTCCCAGCCCCAGGACCCTGAAGCCGCCGCGTTGATCGCTGAACGCATCGGTCAGCAGCCAGAGGCGCTCTATAAACTGACTCAGGCTGTGTTGGTTCAGGAGATGGCACTGAAGGAACTGAAGCAGAAGAACGAGTACCTGGAGAAGCGCAGCGAGCACTACCGGGTAGAGAGTGAGCGCGGCCCAATGAGCAAGATGTTTGGTGCCCAGCGTCCCGCCCCGGTACCGCCTCAGCCGACTCGCCAGAGCGGTTTCGGCAGCTTTATGCAGACCGCAGCCGGTGTTGCGGCGGGCATGGTGGCTGGCCACCTGATCAGCGATATGCTGTTCGGTCAGGACGCGCCCACCGAGATGGTGAACGAGACCATCAACGAGGCCACCGAAGCGCCCCAGGAGATGCTGGCGGATGCTGGTGCTACCGAACAGGGCGGCAGCTTCCTCGGCGGCAGCGACTTTGCTTCCGAGTACAGTGATGCTCCGGCCGATGAGCTTTATGCCGGCGACAGCTTTGGCGGCGATGAGTTCGGTGGCGACGATTTTGGCGGTGACTTTGGTGATGATGAGTTTGTCTGAGCACCGGCTGTGAACAAAAAAGGCCAGCCCTGATGGGCTGGCCTTTTGGTTTTTATCGCAGCGTCTTAGCCGCCGGTAAAGCTCATAAAGCGCAGGATCTGGGTTTCCCCGTCGGTGCGGAATTCGTGCTTTTCCGGTTTCTTCATCATGGCGTCGAGGATCGCTTCTTTCAGCTTCTCGGTATCGCCCGGATGCGCCCGCACGATCGCTTTCAGATCCACCGCGTTTTCATTGCCCAGACAAAGCAGCAGCTGACCGGTGGTGGTGACCCGAACCCGGTTGCACTCATCACAGAAGTTGTGGCTGTGAGGGCTGATAAAGCCGACCCGGATATCGCTGTCCGGCATCCGGTAGTAGCGTGCCGGGCCACCGGTGTTTTCGGTGGTGGGCAGCAGTTCATAACGCTCGGCCAGGATGGCCCGCACCGCATCACTGGTGAGCAGGCTTTGCTGGCGGCGGTTGGCGTCCAGCTGACCCAGCGGCATCTCTTCGATAAAGCTGATGTCCACGCCCTTGTCGCGGGCAAAGGCGACCAGATCCAGGATCTCGTCGTCGTTGCTGCCTTTCATCGCCACGGTGTTGAGCTTGATGCGCTCGAAGCCCACTTCGATGGCGGCGTCGATACCGGCCAGTACGCGGTCCAGCTTGCCGTTACGGGTTACGGCGGTGAAGCGCTCCGGGTCCAGCGTATCCAGGCTGATGTTGATCCGCTTCAGGCCCGCGTCTTTGAGGGGCTGAGCAAACTTTTTAAGGCGGGAGCCGTTGGTGGTCAGACACAGGTCTTTCAGCCCCGGCAGCGCCGCAATCTGGCCAACCAGGTAGCTCAGGTCACTCTTTACCAGAGGTTCACCACCGGTCAGGCGGATCTTCTGCACCCCAAGCTCGGTAAAGGCCTGGGCGATCTGGTGCAACTCTTCCAGAGTCAGGACCTGCTCACGGGGGAGGAAGGTGGGATCCTCATCCATGCAGTACACACAGCGAAAATCGCAGTGGTCGGTAACGGACATCCGCAGATAGCTGATTCGGCGTCCAAATCCATCGATCAAAGCCATCAACGTCTCCTACATCAGGTCGGAAAAAGGTTGTATCCAGACGGCGTCGCCCGGACGAACATGATCGACCGCTTCTTCCAGCACGATCAGGCAGTTGGCCTGCACCATGGAGCTCAGAATGCCGCTGCCCTGGCTGCCGGTGGTGCGCACCTCCAGCTGACCGGCGGCACCGAGGCTGGCAACACCACGGCTGAACTCGGTACGGCCACTGCGGCTGCGCATCGGCTCGGTGGCGACGGCCTTGATCAGACGCGGCTGCCACTGGGCTTCGCCGGCCAGTTTACGCAGGGCCGGCTGGACAAACTGCATAAAGGAGACCATCACCGCTACCGGATTGCCCGGCAGGCCGAAGAACAGCGCGTCGCCAATGGTGCCGAACGCCAGTGGGCGGCCCGGACGCATGGCGATCTTCCAGAAATCGATGGTGCCCAGACGGGCCAGCGCGTCTTTAATAAAGTCGGCATCGCCGACCGACACGCCGCCGGAGCTGATCACCACATCCGCCTGAGCTGAAGCGTTCTCCAGCGCGGCCACCATGGAATCCTCATTGTCTTCAATGATGCCCAGGTCAATCACTTCGCAGCCCAACTGCGTCAGCATGCCGTGCAGGCTGAAACGGTTGGCGTCGAAGATGCAATTCGGTTTCAGGGGCGCTTCCGGCGCACACACTTCGTCACCGGTGGAGAAGATGGCCACACGGGGACGGCGCCATACGGTGGGCTGAGCCAGCCCCAGTGATGCCAGCAGGCCCATTTCTGCGGCGCTGATTCGGGCGCCGGCGGTAAGGGCGGTGGCACCGGTAGCGATGTCTTCACCGGCCTGACGCACGTTCTGGCCCGCTTCGATGGGGCCATCAAAGCGGACGACACCGTCGGTTTCGGTGGCCAGTTCGCGCATCACGACGGTATCCACACCGGCAGGCAGAGGCGCGCCGGTCATGATTTTCACCGCTTCGCCTGCGCCCACAACGCCCGGATAGGCGTGGCCGGCAAACACCTCGCCCACCACCTTAAAGGACGTGTGCTCGCCATGGGCAATGGCGTAACCGTCCATGGCGGAGTTGGTGTGCTGGGGGACATTGATGGGTGAAATGGCGTCGGTGGCCAGCACCCGGCCCAGTGCACCGGTCAGGGGCAGGGTTTCGGTATCGTTGATGGGAGTGACTTTGGTCAGGATCCGGGCTACGCCCTGGTTCACTGAGAGCTGCTTACGCTCAACGCTGTCGCAGCAGGGGCCAAGCGGGGCCGGTGCGACGGGCGTCCACTGGCCGATAAAGCCCTGGATAAAGTCCGCAATGCCATCAACGTCGTCGATGGAAAGCTGCGGCAGGCGACAATCGGCGGGCAGCTGAGTGGCTTCGTCGCAGGCGATCGCCTGGATCAGCGGGTCGTGGGTGAAGACAAAAGGTTTGCCCACTTCGGCCCGGTGCAGTTCCAGCTTGGGCAGAGCCAGCTTCTTAAAACCTTCCACCAGAATCAGGTCGATGCGACTCTGGTCGATCATCGCCAGCAGCTCTTTCAGGTCGGGGTCACCCTCGACCGGGCGCTCCATCATCAGGGCGCGGCGGTTGCTGGAGCCGATCAGCATCTGGTCAGCCCCGGCTTTGCGCAGCTCAAAGCTGTCTTTGCCGGGCTTATCCACTTCGAAGTTGTGGTGGGCGTGCTTCACCACGGCCACTTTCAGGCCACGGCGGTTCAGCTCAGGCAGCAACTTCAGCAACAGGGTGGTTTTGCCGGTGCCACTGTAAGCACAAATCCCCAATACGGGGACCCGGCAGTCGGACAGGAGGGTGTCTGTGCTCATGGACTCTCTCATCTGTGCGTTTCAGCCAGCAGCTGCTGTTCCAGCTCCTGGCGCTGTTCTGGGGTATTGATGTTGGCAAAGGCGTCAGCGGCGCCGGCAAAGACGCAGCGAGCCACCTTGTGCTGGCCATACCAGAGGTCAATCTTACGATCCCCGGCTGCCAGAAACTGCTCGATGGATCCCAATAACTCCCGCTTCAGCAGAATCACCACCGGGTGTTCCCGCTCATCATCGCAAGCCACGGCGGCGTCTGCCCCTTCCTGCTCAAGCGCATCCAGCAGGCGTTGGGCCAGGTCGGCAGGCAGGTTGGGGGTATCGCAGGGGCAGATCAGCACCAGCGGGGTTTGTGCCAGGCTCATGGCGACCATCATGCCCGCCATCGGGCCCATAAAGCCTGGCAGCGAGTCGGCGTGCACCGGCAGGCCCAGATCGGCGTAGGCCTCCTGATTGCGGTTGGCGATCACCAGGGCGGCCATGTCCGGCTGACGAACCCGGTTAAGTACGTGCTGGATCATGGGCTGGCCTGCGACCGGGATCAGGCCTTTGTCTTCGCCGCCCATCCGGCGGGCTTTGCCCCCGGCCAGTACGGCCAGAGTGATGTCATTCAGGGTCATGCGCGGGCTTCCTGCTGATCCACGGTGCTCAGTGCAATCAGCTGTTGGTTGTCCAAAGTCCAGTGCTCCTCGCACCGGTCGGTCAGTTCAGTCTGCTGGTGGCTGGTGATGATAAGGCCACAGCCCTGCTGGTAAAGCTGATCCACCATTTCGGTGATCAGAGTCAGCGAATCCGGGTCCAGGTTGGCGCTGGGCTCATCCAACAGCAGGAAACGGGGGTTCAGTACCCAGGCCCGGGCCAGAGCCAGGCGTTGACGCTCTCCGCCGGACAGCACCTGAGCCGGGCGCTCCGCCAGATGGTCCAGGCGGGCCAGCGACAGGGCTTCGCGAATGCGAACTTCCCGCTCTTCCACCGAGATCGCCAGATTACTCAGGCCGTAGGACAAATTGTCCCAGACGCTGCCGTTAAACAGGTACGGGCTCTGATGCAGGTACACCACGTGTCCCAGCGGGGACCCATCGCGGCGCCAGCGTCGGCTTGGCGCGCCCTGCAGTTTCACCTTGCCGGAAGTGGGTTTGGCCAGTCCGGCCAGCACCTTCATCAGGGTGGTTTTGCCCACGCCGTTGGGGCCTTTCAGCCAGATCCGCTGATGGCCGCTGAGCAGCAGTTCCGGGATCTGAAACAGAACTCGTTGGCCAAAGCGCATCTCCAGCGCCGTCGCGGTCAGTTGCATGGTTGTTTGCATGATTATCCTCGACGCAGACCTTCCTGCTGATTACGCAGGGTGCCCAGGGAGAAGTTGATCACCAGTGCCAGTATCAGCAGCACCGTTCCCAATGCCGCCGCCTGGGCGAATTCGCCCTTACTGGTTTCCAGCGCGATGGCAGTGGGGATGTTTCGGGTGACGTTATGGATGTTGCCGCCCACCAGCATGGATGCTCCCACTTCGGTGATGATGCGGCTAAAGGCGGCAATCACCGCCACCAGCAGGGGGGCCCGCAGTTCGTGGCACAGGGTCAGAAAGGCACGGTAGCGGGGGGCACCCAGTGTCCGGGCGGTCTCCCAGGCGCGCCAGTCGCCGCTGGAGAACGCGCCGTAGCTCAGCGACACCAGCACCGGCAGCGCCAGAAACACCTGGGCCAGTACCATGGCGTTCTGAGTGAACAGCCAGCGCAGATCCCCCAGTACCCCCTGACGGAACAGCAGCAGGTAGGTGATCAAACCCACCACCACGGTGGGGATCGCCTGCAGGGTCTGGAACAGGGATATCACGGTGCCACGGCCCGGGAAGCGGGTGACCGCCAGCATAAAGCCCAGCAGGATGCTGGGCAGCAGAATAATGACCATCGCGCGCAACGACACGCTGAAAGACACCCCGATGATCGCCCACACATCCGGGTCAAAACTCAGCAGCAGTGACAGCCCCTGCTGGAATACGGAAAACATGCCGTCGCTCATTCTGAGGCCTTATACGTCGCCTGAAACAGTTGCTCTCCATGCACCTTGAAGTTGTTGATCATCGCCTGTCCTTTGGCGCTGACCAGCCAATCGCTCAGCGCCTGGGCGCCGGCGTGGTTCAGATCCGGGTAGTGATGCTGGCTGATCAGAATCACCTGGTAGGGGTTCAGCAACCGGGCGTCACCCTGGTACAGCACCGCCAGCTTCAATTTGTCTTTGAACGCCAGATAGGTGCCGCGGTCCGCCAGCAGGTAGCCTTGCATCTCGCTGGCGGTCAGCAGCGCCGGGCCCATGCCCTGACCAATCGCGGCGTAACCGGTAAACCCAGTGTTCACGCCTGCGGCGCGCCACAACTCCAGCTCTTTGATGTGGGTGCCGGACTCATCGCCACGGGAGACAAACGGGGCTTTGCCGTCGTGGATCTTTTTCATCGCCTCAATGGCGTTGGCGCTGTTGGCAATGTGGGCGGGGTCGGAATCCGGACCGAGCAGAATAAAGTCGTTGGCCATCAGTTGCCGGGGCAGCCGGCCGTAGCCGTCTTCCACAAACTTGGCCTCCGCTGCGGGGGCGTGAGTCATCACCACGTCCACGTCGCCATTGCGCCCGTGGCGCAGGGCTTTGCCGGTCCCGGTGGCGATCACCTGCACCGGGTAACCGCTGTCTTTCTCAAATTCCGGCAGCAGGTAAGCCAGCAGGCCGGAGTTGTCTGTGCTGGTGGTGGTTGCCAGGCGTATTGGGTCGTTGGCCAATGCCAGGCCCGGCAACAGTGTCAGCAGCAGCAACACTTTTGAGAGGGTGCGTTTCATCCTAATCCATCCTTAAGAGCCACAATCATGATGAGCGTCGCCTGAGGGCGGGCGTCATCGTCGCACAGGTCGACGCATCGACGCAGCATCATCGACGCACGAAAATGCAAAGATAATGCCAAACCCTGTGAGTGGGGGGATTTATGCCCGGGATCACACTTTACGGCTGGCGAACCGGGTCAAAATGACGCACCTTAACGATACCCCTGGGCAAATTGACCCTGAAGGGACAATTTGTACCAAACCCCATCTATGAATTCGGAGGCCCTCAGCGGTTATGGTCGATAAGCTCCCCCCCTCTACGGCGATGTCAGTGCTGGTGGTGGACGATGAGTCCGGCATGCGCTCTTTCCTTAAAAAAGCACTGAGCAAACGCTTTGCCCTGGTAGAGGTGGCAGGCAGTGTGGAAGAAGCCGAGCAGCTGCGCAGTCGCTGCCACTTTGACCTGCTGATTGTGGACATCAGCCTGCCCGGTCGGGACGGCATTGAATGGCACGAAGCGTTGGATATGGATACCCGTCGCTCCGACGTGATCTTTATGACCGGCTTCGCCGACATGGAGACCGCCATCCGGGCATTGCGAGCCGGTGCCGTTGATTTCATTCTCAAACCTTTCCGGCTTGAGCAGATGATGCAGGCGGTGGACCGCTGCATTGAACGCCGTTTGCTGCGGCGGGAAAATCTGCTTCTGCGTCGGGAAGTGGCCCACAGCCACCCCAACACCATCATCGGCAACAGTGCGGCGATGGCGGAGGTGAAGTCGATCATCGCCCGGGTCGCGCCGACCAACGCGGTGGTGTTGATTGAGGGCGAGTCCGGCACCGGCAAAGAGCTGGTGGCGCGCTCCCTGCACCAGCTGTCCGGTCGCAGTGGCTCGTTTGTGGCAGTGAACTGTGGCGCCATCGCTCCGGAGCTGCTGGAGAGCGAGCTGTTTGGCCATGTGGCCGGTGCCTTTACCGGTGCCCGCGGTGCCCGCGAGGGGCTGTTCAGTTTTGCCTCCGGCGGCACCATCTTCCTGGATGAGATTGGCGAGATGCCGTTGCAGATGCAGACCGCATTGCTGCGGGTGCTGGAACAACGCACCATCCGTCCGGTGGGCTCCGAGAAGGAGACACCGGTGGACGTCCGCGTGGTTGCAGCGACCAACCGTGAACTGCAGCAAGAGGTGGAGGCTGGCCGCTTCCGCCGTGACCTGTACTACCGTCTTAACGTACTGAATATCCGCATTCCGGGGCTGAAAGATCGGCCTGAGGATGTGGTCGATCTGGTCCATCACTTTACCCGTCAACTGGCCACCGAGCTGGGACTGCGGGAGGTGGCCTGGAGCCACGAGGACCTGCAGGTGATGCAGCGCTACGACTGGCCCGGAAACATCCGGGAGCTGCGTAACCTGGTGGAGCGTTGCCTGTTGCTGGGTAAGCCGCCGGCGGAGTACTGGCGCAGCCAGGAAACTCAGGTGGCAGAGGTGCCTGCTGGTGCGGGTTACCCCGACGACATGGAGCTCAAAGAGGTGGAGCGTCTGCACGTGTTGCAGGTGGTGGCCTCGCAGGAGGGCAATAAGTCCGCCGCGGCACGGGTGCTGGGCGTGTCCCGAAAAACCCTGGATCGCAAGTTCAAAGAGTGGGGTCAGGAAGGCGGATGCTGAAGCGCTGGCGCCACCAGTTCACCAATGACGTCAAGGTGATGACCAGCACGGTGCGCTACCGGTTGCTGGTGCTGATGCTGTTACCGGTGCTGGTTACGCTCGCCAGCCTGGTGTTCATTACCATCTACTGGAACGTGACCTACACCGGTAAGCAGCTGTTTATGAAGGTGCGGGCGGATCTGGCGGTGGCTCAGGGGGTGCTGGCCAATCAGGCCGAAGCTCAGGAGCGGGCACTGCGACAGACCCAGCATGCCTGGGACTTTACCCAGCTGATCCAGTCATTGCAGTACTCCGACCGCTCGCTGAACCGCTTGCTGGAAGCGCACCGGGACCGGCTTGGCCTCGACTTTCTCCGTCTGGTCAGTCTGGAGGCGGCGTTGGCGGATCCCAAGCTGCGTCAGTTGATCCCCGATGAGAATGACGATGCCCGCTCCGGGCTGCAGGTGCTGTCGCGCAACAAGATGTTGCGGATCAGCCCGGCGCTGGCGCGGATGGCGTCGATGCGGCTGAAACCCACGCCGATGGCCCCGCTGCCGCGGGAAGGGTTTGAGCAGCGGGGTATGGTGATACGCAGCCTTATCCCGGTTCTGGGACCTGCCGGTGAGCGCATCGGTTATCTGGACGGCGGGGCGTTGATGAACCACAACACCGAGCTGGTGGACACCATCAAAGCGCTGACCTATGCCGATGGGACCCTGCCATCCCGGGCTCGTGGGGCTGTGACTCTGTTCCTGGATAATGTCCGGATCAGCACCAACGTGCCGGACGGCGAAGATGGTCGTGCGGTGGGTACCCTGGTGTCTGAACAGGTGCGTCTGAAAGTGCTGGAGCAGGGCAAAATGTGGGTGGACCGGGCCTTTGTATTCAATGACTGGTACATCTCCGCCTACGCGCCCCTGCTCGACACCAAAGGTGAGCGGATCGGGATGATCTACACCGGCTTCACCGAAGGCCCCTTTGTGCTCAATTACCTGATCAACATCATCGAGATGGGCACCATCCTGCTGCTGGTGATGCTGGGCTCCGGCCTGGCGGTGTACCGCGGGGCATCGGGCCTGTTGAAGCCGATCGATCGCATCCACACCGTGGTGCGGGAAGTGCAGGAGGGGCGCAACCGACGGATTGGCGATCTGGGTCTGGACCCGGCCAACGAGCTGGCCCAGCTTGGCCGCCAGTTTGACCTGATGCTGGATCAGCTGCAGGAGCGCAATCATCAGATCCAGGCGGCCGCGGCCCAGCTGGAACAGAAGGTGGAGGAGCGAACCTTCAGCCTGAAACAGCGCACCAAGGAGCTGAAGCGCAACATCCAGTTGCTGGAAGAGACCCGTCAGCAGATGGTGACCAACGAGAAACTGGTGGCGCTGGGAGAGCTGACGGCGGGGATCGCCCATGAGATCAACAACCCGACGGCGGTGATTCTGGGCAACATCGAGCTGATTAAGATGGAGCTGGGGGATGAGGCGCACGACCTGAACGAAGAGATCGAACTGATCGTTCAGCAGGTGCAGCGCATCAACAGCATCATTCAGTCGTTGTTGCAGTACGCCCGTCCCGGCGATCTGGCGATGCCGCTGGAACGCCAGGAGGTGAACCCCATCCTCGACGAGATGCTGGTGCTGGTGCGCCACTCGTTGCGCAAGCAATCCGTGGATGTGGAGCTGGATCTGGGCGCCACCTCACTGGTTGAGGTGAACCGACAGCAGTTGCTGCAGGTGCTGATCAACCTGGTGGTCAACGCCGCTCATGCCCTGGAGGGGTCGGGTCAGGTTCGGGTGGTCAGTGGCGACTGGATGGAGGGCGATCAGCCCAAAGGGGTCTGGATCACCGTCTCCGATGACGGCTGTGGCATCGCCCCGGATGTGTTGTCCCGCATCTTTGATCCCTTCTTCACCACCCGTAAGCAGGGCACCGGGCTGGGGCTCTCTCTGAGCTACGGCATCATCCGTCGTTTTGGTGGCCTGCTGGAGGTGGAGTCGGAGCTGGGCAAAGGCTCGGTCTTTACCATCAAGCTGCCGATGCAGTGTCCGGCGTTGTCGGAGCCGCAAGGCGTTCAGCTCAGCGTGCGCTCCTAAGCAAAACGCCCCACCATTTGGTGGGGCGTTGTTTTAGGGGGTAAAAAAACGGGCCCTTGTGGGCCCGTCAGGGGAGCCGGAGTCGGTTACACCGGGCTCCAGATAAGCTTGCCGCAATCGGTCAGGTCGTAGCCGCCAAGGCGTTGGGCCTGAGACAGGGTGTCCGGGCTTTGCATCACCGAGAACAGCTGCTGAAGGTGCTGGCGGAAGTAAACGCCCTGAGGCATCACCAAATCGAAGGACTCCCGGCCGAGGGGCACAAAGGCCAGGCCCATTTCCCCCGCAATGCCATGGCAGCCAAAACCGAAGTCCGCTTCGCCACGGGCCACCGCTGCGGCCAGTTCGCGCTCGCTGAAGGCGGTGCCGACGATGTTGAGGTCGGTGCCTGCCATGCCGCGCTCGGCCAACCAGTTGTCGAAGTGGTAGCGGGCACCGGCACCTTCCTGGCGGGTCAGCCAGCGATAGCGCAGAGAAAGCGCCTGCTCCACATCCTGACCCAGATGCAGGTGCTCGTTGCGCATCAGCAGGCCGAATTCGCGGCTGGCGGCATGCACCATCACCCACTGTTTGTGCAGGGCATGGCGCTTGAGCAGGGCGGGGTGGCGCAGGTCACGCTCCGATTCGTTGCCCCAGTGCAGGCAACAGATGTCAGCCAGGCCCTGCGCCAGAAGCGACAGGCCCAGGCCGGAACTGGTGGCGGAGTAGTTGACCAGGCCACTGCTGCCGATGCGCTGGCTGACCCGGCCAACGGCCCAGTGCAGCAGCGGGTCATCGGAACCGGTGATGATCAGGCGGTCGGACAGCATGCCGCTGTGGCAGGACTCCATCACCCAGCGGTCAATCAGCGTTTTCGGGAACAGCCACTTACCGGTGATCTTGGTGCCCGGCAGCTGGCGCTCGTTGGCCATGGCGTACACCTTCTTCTCATTGAGATCGAGGTAGTCTGCCACCTGCTTGGCGTTCATAAAGAGGTTGTCGGTGCCCTGAGTCATGCCTCGGCTCCATCAAATTCAATGGTCTCAGCGCCGTGATAGACCAGAAAGTGTCGCCCCTTGGCGCGGGCAATCATGGTGATGCCCAGCTGCTGCGCCAGGCTCAGACCCATCTCCGTCACGCCGGAGCGGGACAGCAGAACCGGGATCCCCATCTTGGCGACCTTAATCACCATCTCTGAGGTCAGTCGGCCGGTGGTGTAAAACACTTTATCGCCGCCGCCGAGGCCCTCCAGCCACATCTCTCCGGCCAGGGTATCCACCGCATTATGGCGTCCCACATCTTCCACGAAGCTGAGGATGCGTTCGCCCTGGCAGATGCCACAGCCGTGAACGGCACCGGCGTTCTTGTAGGTGTCGTTGTACTGACTGAGGTTCTTCAGCAGGGCATAGATGCCGCTCTGGGTCAGGGCCGGCGTGGGCAGTTCGATCTCATCGATGCCGGCGGTGAAGCTGCCGAAAACGGTGCCCTGGCCACAGCCACTGGTCACGGTCTTCTCTTCCAGCTTCTTCTGAACGTGAGTGACGTCCTCTTTGGTGATCACCGCGGCGGAGTTGACCTCCCAATCCACGATCACCGACTCCACCAGCTCGATATCGCGGATAAAGCCCTGATTCTTCAGGTAGCCCAGTGCCAGGGCTTCCGGCCGGGCACCCAGCGTCATCAGAGTGACGATAGGCTGCCAGTTGAGATAGAGGGTGAGCGGGCGCTCACACGCGATCTGCTTTTCTTGCACCTGGCCCTTTTCGTCCACCGCGGTCACCGCGATGGTCAGAGGGGCTTCCGCGTGGGTGCGGGTCAGACGCGGACGTTTAAGGGATGTGGTCATTCAATAGCTTGCCAAGGGATCCATACTCGTTTTTGGTAAATGCAAAACCTGTTCCAGCTGTGTAAGCCCCCAGCAGTGAGATCCGGATCACTCCCTGAGTGACCCACTGCCCCAAGCTGTCCCACTGACCAAGGACAAAATGTCCCGGTGGGGACAAAAAGCGTGAGGGGGATCATCCTGTGGCGAGGGTTTCAATATGGAACAATACTTGCAGAGGTCCGATAAGTTAGGATTTTCGGCGACAGTAGCCCCAATCCACTTCGACACGGGAGCGTGGTAATGCAACACAGCGAATCGATCTGGCCCCTCTATGTCACCCTCAAAGCTAAAGAGGTGACGGTCGGCCGTTGGACCCAGACCAACTGGGAAGTAGAGAGTTTGCTGCCCGCCACCGGTGACAAGCCGGAAGGGGCGCACCTGGTGGCCATCGAACTGTTTCTGGATGAGCGCGCCAACTACCGCCTCAATCTGGACCTGGCGAACCCCAAGCTGTTCGTTATCTGTGACGACAAGGGCGACGGGGTACCGGTGCCGATGTCAGTGACGGCGAACCAGAACATCGCGGCGGGTGCGCTGGAGGGGGACACCCCGGTGCTGACCTGCGCCGTGCCTGAGGCGATCGGCTGCTGGATTGAATCCTTTATTACCCGCCACGGCGAAGCGCCGATCCAGGCGCACCGTCGTAAGCACATCGACGTTCGGGGTGAAGTGAAGGCCCGTCAGGAGGGTCGCGAATGAGCTTCCTGTCCCGTTGGCAGCAGCGTAAGGCGGATGTGGCTCAGGAGGAGCAGGACGCCCAGGCGCTGGAAACACAGCACGCCGAAGCTGAAGAGGTTGCCGAGTCCGGGCCATCCGCCGAGGCGACAGCCGCTGAAGCCGCTGAGTCGCAGCAGACTGGCGCTCAGGCCGAACAGGCTGAAGCGACGGAAGAGGCCCCGTTGCCGGATCCGGAGACCATTGAGCAGGGCGGCAGTTTTGCCGATTACCTCAAACCCGGCGTCGATCCGACCCAACGCAAAGAAGCCCTGCGCGCGTTGTGGAAACAGCCTCAGTACAACATCCGTGACGGCCTCTGTGAGTACGATCTGGATTACGCCGCGCAGCCCAAGTTGAGTGCCGCGGTGGCTGCCGAAGTGGCCAAGAGTGTGTTCCGCCATGTTACCGAAGCGGTGGAGCAGGTGGACAAGGCGGTCGCTAAGCAGCAGCAACTGGAAGACAACAGCGCGAGTGAAGCGGTGAAAGAGCCCCAACTGGCTCAAGCTGCCACTGCTGAAACTCCGTCAGAATTACCCAATATCCGTGAGGGTATTGGACAAAATGACCCGCAGGAAGCGGGCAAGCCGGACAAACCTCGGAGCGAGGCGTAATCCAGGCGACAAAACGATCACCAGTGCTGGTACATCCCTTGCAGCTTCTGTTGAGTTTAAGAAGCCATCCACTAACAGGTGTGAGCACCTGGGGCCCCATCGGGGCAGGGAGCGTTGCCGGCATCCGGCGGAGAGTCCGCCACAGTGACGATAAGAGC
This sequence comes from Marinobacter nauticus, assembly GCF_019801015.1. Classification (GTDB taxonomy): domain Bacteria; phylum Pseudomonadota; class Gammaproteobacteria; order Enterobacterales; family Shewanellaceae; genus Ferrimonas. The sequence continues at coordinate 282,716 of NZ_JAHVJZ010000005.1, read as the reverse complement.
AACGACCGACTAGGAAACGTAGAGTGAGCAATAGCCAAATCCCGGTGATGGACCCGGCCCGTGAGCAAAGCCTGGCCCAAGTCACCATGCTGGAGAACCTGATCCCGCAGACGGTCTCCTATTCCACTGCCGGCCACCTGCTGATCATCGGGCCGGAAGATTTGATCCGCCTGGCGGCTGCCGAACTGGGTGGCATGGCCAGCCGTACTCTGGTGGCCACCGAAGCGGTGACCAGTCAGGATGAAGCCCACCTTGAGAAGGTGATGGCCGCTGCCGAAGCCACCGAATCCCTGCCCGCCTACTTCAGCCGCACCGTGTCCCTGAAAGGGTTCCTGGGTCAGTTCCAGGCCTTTATCAAGGTGGACGGTGTTGAGCAGGAGCTGGCGCCGGGCGCAGTGCGTCGCCCTCATTACGATCTGGTGCTGGACATGGGCCAGCAACCGGCCCTGAATCTGGAACTGCTGCCGCCGGGCTACTTCTACGTCGGCGACGATGCAGAGAAACTGGCTGCCGCTGTTGCCCAGCTGCCGGAACTGATCGGCCAGTTTGATAAGCCGCGCTACGTCAAAGTGAACTATGACGTCTGTGCCCACCACTCCAGCGGCATCGACGGTTGTACCCGCTGCCTCAACGTCTGCCCTGCCGACGCCATTGAGAGCGTCGACAATCAGGTCATTGTGGATCCGCATCTGTGTCACGGTGCAGGCAGCTGTACCGCCGCCTGTCCGACTGGTGCGCTGACCTACGATCAGCCCTCTCCCGCCATCCTCAAGGATTACGTCAAACGCCTGCTGACCCGTTACCAGGAGCTGTCCGATCAGCGTCCTGTGGTCATGCTGCACGACGAAAGCGCGGGTGAAGCCGCGCTGTCCGCTCTGCGTCAGATGCCGGGTGGGGTGCTGCCGATTGCTCTGGAAGAGGTGGCAGTGGCGGGCATCGACAGCTGGCTGGCCACCCTGGCATGGGGCGCCCGTCAGGTGATGGTGCTGACCACTGAGCAGACCCCGGAAACCCTGATGACTCTGCTGCGCAGTGAGCATCAGTTGGTCACCACCCTGCTGGAAGCGGTCGGCGAGCACGCTGACCGGGTTCGCCTGATCAGCGTGGCTGAGCTGGACCAGCTGGACAGCCTGCTGGCAGAAAGTGCCGGTTTTGCCGAGCTGCCGGTGGCGGCCTTTGGCAAAGACCTGGCCAAGCGCGACACCCTGTTCAACGCCCTGGACCACATCAATGGCGCCAGCGCTGGCAGCACCGAGGTGCTGACCCTGCCCCGCATCCCTTACGGCACCGTGAACGTCGATGTCGATAAGTGCACCCTCTGCATGAGCTGTGCGGCACTCTGTCCGCCCCGAGCCCTGATGGATGGCGGCGACAGCCCGGCACTGAAGTTCACCGAACAGTCCTGCGTGCAGTGCGGTCTTTGCGAAGGTGCCTGTCCTGAGAAAGCGATCACCCTGACCTCGCGGGTCCAGCTGGACCGTGAGCAGCGCCAGACTCAGCGGGTGCTGAAAGAGGAAGAGCCTTTTGAGTGCATCACCTGCGGCAAACCCTTTGCCACCAAAGCGGTGATCGAGAAGATGACCACCGCGTTGTCTGGCCACAGTGCTTTTGCCGGCGATGCGCTGAACCGATTGAAAATGTGCGAAGACTGTCGGGTGAAAGATCTGTTCACCGACATCATGAACGATCCCGAAAAGCAACTCCGGGTCTAAATTGAGGTAGCGATGACTGAACAACAAACCACCCGGGTCGTATCCGAACACCAGCAGCTTCGCGCTGACATCTATCAGCTGCTGTCCGCTCTGCTGCGTCAGGTTCCCGCTCCGGAACTGATGCAGTTCCTGGCGGAACTGGAGCTGGACGAAGACAACGACAGTGATATGGCTAAGGCCTGGCATGGCCTGAAACTGGCGGCTCAGGCCCATCAGGACCGCCAGTTGGATGATGAGTTTTTCAACCTCTTCATCGGTCTGGGGCATGGGGAAGTGATCCCCTACGTCAGCTGGTACCTGACCGGCTCCCTGATGGACCAGCCTCTGGCGCTGCTGCGTCAGGATCTGGCCCGTCTGGGTTTTGCCCGCGAAGAGAATGTGAAAGAGCCCGAGGATCACCTGGCCGCTCTGTGTGAAGTGATGGCGTTTTTGCTGCTGGAAGGCCGGCAGCAGGATCAGATTCAGTTCTGGCAGAAGCACCTGGCGACCTGGGTAGACCAGTTCTTTACCGATCTGGCTGGCGCCAAGAACGCGTCGTTCTATGTGGCCGTTGCGGCCCTGGGGCAGGCGTTCTTTGCGGCTGAAAAGGTGGAGTTTGGCAACCTGCTTTTGGATGTACAGGTAGAGCAGGCCGGCTGAGGACCGCCTAAAGCCAGACCGGATGGGTAAAGGTTCCGGTGGTGGGGCAGAGGGCTGTTGCCCCACCTAAATCCCACAACACCACGGAGGTGTTATGAACGATCGGCAAACCCGATTGGACCGCCGCCGCGCACTGAAGGCCCTCGGCCTTGGTGCGGGCGCTGTTGCCCTCTCAAGCGGTGCGGTTCAGGCCCAGACGTCCCCGACTGAGGCCAAACCCGTCACGAAACCATCCGGTTATCGTGAATCTCCCCATGTCCTAGCCTACTACGCGTCCCTGCGGAAATAAGGAGGTTACGGATGAAACTCACACGTTCAATGCCAACAAATACAGTCACTTCTGATAAGAAGTCGCTGGGGCTAAATCGTCGTCAATTCCTGAAGAACGCGGGTGTCACCGCCGGTGGTATCGCCGCTGCCTCCATGTTGGGGCAGGGGATGGTCCGTAAGGTGGAAGCCGCAGAGTCTTCCGGTGGCGGCGACCTGAAAACGGTCAAGACCATCTGTTCCCACTGCTCTGTGGGTTGTGGCCTGTACGCCAAGGTCAAGAATGGCGTCTGGGTTGACCAGGAACCGGCGTTTGATCATCCGATCAACCGCGGTGGCCACTGTGCCAAAGGGGCGTCGGTGATTCACCACACCCACAGCGAAAAGCGGGTCAAGTATCCGATGAAGCTGGAAGGCGGCAAGTGGAAGAAGCTGTCCTGGGAAGAAGCGGTGAACGAGGTCGGCGATCTGATGCTCAAGATCCGCGAAGAGTCCGGTCCGGATTCCATCTACTTTATGGGTTCCGCCAAGACCAACAATGAGCAATCTTACCTGTACCGCAAATTCGCTGCGATGTGGGGCACCAACAATGTCGACCACTCCGCCCGGATTTGCCACTCCACCACAGTAGCCGGTGTGGCCAACACCTGGGGCTACGGCGCGATGACCAACTCTTACAACGATATGCACAACAGTAAGAGCATGATCTTCATCGGTTCCAATGCCGCCGAAGCCCACCCGGTAGCGATGCAGCATATCCTCACCGCCAAAGAGCGCGGCTCCAAGATGATCGTGGTCGATCCCCGCTTCACCCGTACTGCGGCTCACGCCGACGAGTACGTGCATATTCGACCCGGTACGGACATTCCGTTTGTCTATGGCCTGCTCTGGCACATCTTTGAGAATGGCTGGGAAGACAAAGACTTTGTTGCCCGCCGAGTCTGGGGTCTGGATGCGATTCGCGAAGAGGTGAAGAAGTACCCGCCGGATGAGGTGGAGAACATCTGCAGCGCCGGTGAGAAACAGGTTTACCGTGTTGCGAAAATGCTGGCCGACAACCGCCCCGGCACCATTGTCTGGTGTATGGGTGGGACGCAGCACACCATTGGTAACGCCAATACCCGGGCTTACTGCATTTTGCAGCTGGCGCTGGGCAACATGGGCGTATCCGGTGGCGGCGCCAACATCTTCCGTGGTCACGATAACGTGCAGGGTGCCACCGACTTTGGCCTGCTGTTCGACAACCTGCCCGGCTACTACGGCCTGTCCGCAGGTGCCTGGCAGCACTGGTCACGGGTGTGGGAGCTGGACTACGACTGGGTGAAATCCCGTTTTGACCAGGGCACCTACCTGGGTAAACAGCCGATGACCTCGGCCGGTATCCCCTGTTCACGCTGGCACGATGGCGTGATGGAAGACACCGCCAAACTGGGTCAGAAAGACAACGTTCGGTTGGCCTGGTTCCTCGGGCAGTCGGTGAACACCGAAACCCGCGGTCGTGAAGTGCGCGCCGCACTGAACAAGATGGACGCGGTGGTGGTGGTGGATCCCTATCCCACCATGGCCGGGGTGATGCACACCCGTACTGACGGCGTTTATCTGTTGCCGGCGGCCACGCAGTTCGAAACCTACGGCTCCGTGTCCAACTCCAACCGCTCGCTGCAATGGCGCAGTCAGGTGGTGGAGCCGGTGTTCGAGTCCAAGCCGGACCACGAAATCATGTACCTGTTTGCCAAGAAGCTGGGCTTCGCTGACCAGATGTTCAAGAACATCGAGGTTCAGGGCAGCGTACCGCTGATTGAGGACATTACCCGTGAGTACAACCGCGGCATGTGGACCGTGGGCTATACCGGTCAATCTCCCGAACGACTCAAGCAGCACCAGGAAAACTGGGGCACGTTCGAGTGGGAAGACCTGCAAGCCAAAGGGGGGCCATGCAAAGGCGAAACCTATGGTTTGCCATGGCCGTGCTGGGGCACCGCGGAGCTGAAACACCCCGGTACTCACATCCTTTACGACACCTCCAAGCACGTGATGGAGGGGGGCGGTAACTTCCGTGCCCGCTTCGGTGTCGAGTACGAAGGTGAAAACCTGCTGGCGGATGACCCGGGCTCTCTGGGCAACGACATCGGTGAGGGTTTCCCGGAATTCACTGCGGATATGCTGAAGCAGTTGGGTTGGTGGGATGAACTGACAGCTGAGGAAAAGGTGGCTGCCGAAGGCCGCAACTGGAAGACCGACCTGTCCGGCGGCATCCAACGGGTGGCCATGAAACATGGCTGTATCCCGTACGGTAATGCCCGGGCCCGCTGTCGTGTCTGGACCTTCCCGGATGAGATCCCGATCCACCGTGAGCCGTTGTACTCGCCGCGTCGTGATCTGATGGTCAAGTACCCGAGTTATGAAGATCGCCAGGTGGCCCGTCTTCCGACCCTGTACCGCTCCATTCAGGAGAAGGTGATGGCCGAAGATCTGGACAAGAAGTTCCCCATGGTGGTGACGTCCGGTCGATTGGTGGAATACGAAGGTGGCGGTGAGGAAACCCGTTCCAACCCGTGGCTGGCGGAGTTGCAGCAAACCATGTTTGTTGAGATCAACCCGGCCGACGCGGCGGATCGTGGGATCCAGGACGGGGATGCAGTGGTACTGCACTCACCGGAAGGACCGAAACTGTATATCCATGCGTTGGTAACTGAGCGGGTGATTCCGGGCGAGTGCTTTATGCCCTATCACTTTGCCGGGATCTTCGAGGGGGAATCCCTGGTGCCGAGGTATCCCGATGGCACGGTGCCATATGTCCAGGGGGAATCGGCCAACACGGCCCTGACCTACGGCTATGACATCGTTACCCAGATGCAGGAGACCAAAGTGTCGCTCTGCCAGATCACCAAGGCTTAAGGACGGGAGTCACTATGGCTACGATGAAATTTCTGTGCGACACCAAACGCTGCATCGAGTGCAACGGGTGTACTGTCGCCTGTAAAAACGCCAATAACAGCGCGTTGGAGTGGGGCATTGCCCGCCGGCGCGTGGTGACCATGAACGACGGGGTTGAGGGCAAGGAGGTGTCCATTTCGGTGGCCTGCATGCACTGCTCCGACGCGCCTTGCATGGCGGTATGCCCGGCGGACTGCTTTGAGCGGACCGAAGAAGGGATCATCCGTCACAGCAAGGACAAGTGCATTGGTTGCGGTTATTGCCTGTACGCCTGCCCCTTCGGTGCGCCACAGTTCCCGAAACAGACGGCGTTCGGTGCTCGGGGCAAGATGGACAAATGCACCTATTGCGCCGGCGGTCCGGATGCGGAACCGGGTTCCGAGAAGGAAGCGCGCCTGTACGGTGCCAACCGCATTGCGGAAGGCAAACTGCCGTTCTGTGCTGAGGTGTGCTCCACCAAGTCTCTGCTCGCTGGCGATGCGGAAGTGATCTCCCAGATCTTCCGGCAGCGGGTGGCGGTACGTGGTGCCCCTGAGGCCGGCTGGGACAGCTGAGCAAGGAGGAAGGGTTATGAAACTCTTAGATATGCTCCAGCGCGGATTGCTGAGTCTGGTGCTGGGGGCGGCTCTGGCCGTTCCCGCCCTGGCCAGTGACACGCCGCCGGATGCCGATGCTCAGTTGGTGCAAGCTGTGATGGCGGCACAGGCTGCGGAGGTGGCGGGGGAAGCGCCCGCCGCACCCGGTGAGCTGGATCCGATGTGGAGTGCGGTCAAAGACGGGGAGGTGGGAACCACCAATTCCCACAGCCGGTTCCACAACAACCTGATCAACACCTATGACCCGACGCTGATCCAGGCGCGGGCCGGTTGGTTGTCTCAGGTGTTGGCGCTGGCGCTGTTCGGCATGATCGTGATCTTCGCGCTGTTTGTGCTGGTTAACGGCGCAGCCAAGTTGGAGAAAGGCTATTCCGGCGTGGATGTGTTGCGCTGGCCAAAAGTGGACATCCTGGTGCACTGGCTGATGGCGATCCCCTGCATTCTGCTGATCCTTACGGGTCTGTCGCTGATGGCAGGACGCTTCGTCTTCGGTTCCTTCCTGGGACCGGATGGCGTTGCGGCACTGGCCGCCATTGCCAAGCCGATTCACGACTACATGGCGATCCCCTTTGCCATCTTTGCCGTGATCGCGATGCTGCGCTGGATGAAGCACAACTTCCCGGCCGCCTATGATCTGAAGTGGTTTATGGTGGTGGGGGGATACCTCAACTTCGGACCGTTCAAAGGCAAGCACCCGGATTCCGGGTTCTCCAATGCCGGTGAGAAGTTGTGGTTCTGGAGCTTCACCATCTTTGGTCTGGCCATCATCGGTTCCGGCATCGTGATGCTGTTCCCTGAGCAGGTGGAGCCGAGCCGGAATGCCAGCCTGCTGGCCATCTACATCCACGGCATCTCCGCCATTGTGCTCACCGGTTTTACCGTGGTGCACATCTTTATGGCGACGGTGCTGTCGGAAGGCGGTTTCCCCGCGATGGTCAGTGGTTACGTGGATGAGAACTGGGCCAAGCAGCACCACAATGTCTGGTATGACGAGATCAAGGCAGACGGCAGCATTCAGTACAAAGAGCGCTGATATGAAGTAACTGAGAGGCGTTCTTATCGCCAATCACGAACTTCCTCAAAACCCCGCTACGGCGGGGTTTTTTACGTTTTTCGGAGCGTGATCTTCTCCGCAAAAGCGAAATTTTGTGGGTTATTGGAGGGATGCGTAATCAACGGGTCAAAATAACCCTAAATAACCCGAGCTGAGGCCCGCTTCTTCCGTGGAAAATTTGATGGGACAAAACGGCCCAACCTTTACAAAATGCTAACTTAAAAGGGCTTTGCTCGGCATTTTGACGAATTTCATCGCAAATTTCTTCGTGACCCGGATCAATTTTCTCTTTCCCCGGGTAGGCGATCCTTAGTGCCGCTTATGAGTGGGCTGCCATATCGGCACGCCCCGCTTCATGAACGACAAAGGATGATTATGAAACACCAACCTTCTCTGGCTCGTCGCCAGTTCCTCAAGCAGGTTGCCACCGGCACCGCGGCTGGTGCCGCTGTGATGGCGGTTCCCGCTGCTGTAGCACAGGTTGAGCCTGCTGCTGAGGCTAAGAAAAAGGGCTATCAAGAGTCCGACCACGTTCGCAACTACTACGCCGCAGCTCGCGGTCTGTAAGGAGAACCGATGAAACTGACTCCGAACAAGCAAGCTGTTGCGACTCAGAACGACGCCCCCCTGGGCCTGAACCGTCGCCAGTTTCTGAAAAACGCCGGTATCACCACCGGTGGTATTGCCGCTGCCTCTATGCTGGGCGCTGGCATGGTGAAGCGCGTTGAAGCCGCTTCCCACGTAGATCCGAACGCTCCGACCGAAATCAAGCGCACTGTATGTTCCGCTTGTGCAGTAGGTTGTGGTGTATACGCTGAAGTTCAGAACGGTGTCTGGACTGGACAGGAGCCGGCTTTCGACCATCCCTTCAACCGCGGTGGGCACTGTGCCAAAGGTGCCGCGCTGCGTGAGCATGGCCACTCCATCAAGCGTGTTAAATACCCGATGAAGCTCGAAGGCGGCAAGTGGAAGAAGCTGTCCTGGGAGCAAGCCATCGAGGAAGTTGGCAACCAGATGCTGAAGATCCGCGAAGAGTCCGGTCCGGATTCCGTGTACTTCATGGGTTCTGCCAAGTTCTCCAACGAAGGTTGCTACATGTACCGTAAGTTCGCGGCCATGTGGGGCACCAACAACGTCGACCACTCCGCCCGTATCTGTCACTCCACCACTGTAGCTGGTGTGGCAAATACCTGGGGTTACGGTGCGATGACCAACTCCTTCAACGACATCCGTCACGCCAAAGCGATCTTCTTCATCGGTTCTAACCCGGCTGAAGCGCACCCGGTTTCCATGCAGCACATCCTGACTGCCAAGGAGCGTGGTGCCAAGATCATCGTGATCGATCCTCGTTTCTCCCGTACCGCTGCGCATTCCGACCTGCACGTTGGCATCCGCCCCGGTACCGACATTCCGTTCATCTACGGCATGCTGAACGTGATCTTCGAAAACGGCTGGCACGACCAGACCTTCATCGACCAGCGTGTATGGGCGATGGACGAGATCCGTCAGGAAGCGGCTAAGTTCCCGCTGGCCGAAGCCGCCGAAGTGTGTGGCGTAGAAGAGCAAGCGATCTACAACGCCGCCAAGATGATGGCTGAGAACCGTCCGGGTTCCGTTGTTTGGTGTATGGGTGGTACCCAGCACACCGTCGGTAACGCCAACACCCGTGCTTACTGTCTGCTTCAGCTGGCTCTGGGCAACATGGGCAAATCCGGTGGCGGTACCAACATCTTCCGTGGCCACGACAACGTACAGGGCGCGACCGATCTGGGTCTGCTGTTCGACACTCTGCCGGGCTACTACGGTCTGACCAGCGCTGCCTGGAAACACTGGACCCACGTTTGGGATCTGGAAGAGAGCTGGGTAAACGGCCGTTTTGACCAGGGCGAGTACCTGGGCAAGAAGCCGCAGAACACCCCTGGCATGCCGTGTTCCCGTTGGCACGACGGCGTTCTGGAAGACAAACAGAAACTGGCTCAGCGCGACAACATCCGCATGGCCTTCTTCTGGGGTCAGTCCGTGAACACCGAGACCCGTCAGCGCGACGTGCGTGACGCTCTGGACAAGATGGACACCGTGGTTGTGGTTGACCCGTACCCGACCATGGCGGGTGTTATGCACCGTCGTAAGGACGGCGTATACCTGCTGCCGGCCTGTACTCAGTTCGAGTCCACCGGTTCTCTGTCCAACTCTGGCCGTTCCGTTCAGTGGCGTGAGCAGGTGGTTGAGCCGCTGTTCGACTCCAAGAACGACATCGAAATCATGTACCTGCTGGCCAAGAAAGTTGGCTTCGCTGAGCAGTACACCAAGCGCATTCAGGTGAAAGGCAACGCACCGGTAGTGGAAGACATCACCCGCGAAATCAACCGCGGTATGTGGACCATCGGTATGTCCGGCCAGTCTCCGGAGCGTATCAAATCTCACACCATGAACTGGGGCGCCTTCAACGTTGAAGACCTGCAGGCCAAAGGTGGCGAGTTCAAGGGTGAGACCTACGGTCTGCCGTGGCCGTGCTGGGGTACGCCTGAGCAGAAGCACCCGGGTACCCACATCCTGTACGACACCTCCAAGCACGTGATGCAGGGTGGTGGTAACTTCCGTGCCCGTTACGGCGTGGAATACCAGGGCGAAAACATCCTGGCTGACGGCTCCTTCTCCAAAGGCGCTGAGATCCAGGACGGCTATCCGGAATTCACCGCCGACATGCTGAAGCAGCTGGGCTGGTGGGATGACCTGACCGCTGAAGAGAAAGCGGAAGCCGAAGGCAAGAACTGGAAGACCGACCTGTCTGGCGGCATCGTGCGCGTTGCCATGAAGCACGGTTGTATTCCGTTCGGTAACGCCAAAGCCCGTTGTAAGGTTTGGACCTTCCCGGATCCGATGCCGGTACACCGCGAGCCGCTGTACACCCCGCGTCGTGACCTGATCGCCAAGTACCCGACCTACGACGACATGCAGGTACATCGTCTGCCGACTCTGTACAAGACCATCCAGGACAAAGTGATCAGCGAGAACCTCGATAAGAAGTACCCGCTGGTGATGACCTCTGGCCGTCTGGTTGAGTACGAGGGTGGCGGTGAGGAATCCCGTTCCAACCCGTGGCTGGCTGAGCTGCAGCAGGAGATGTTCATCGAGATCAACCCGGTGGATGCTGCTGACCGCGGTCTGCGCGATGGTGACACCGTATGGGTAGAGGGCGCTGAAGGCGGCCGCATCAAGGTACAGGCCATGGTAACCGAGCGCGTTAAGCCGGGCGTAACCTGGATGCCTTACCACTTCGCCGGTGTTATGCACGGCGTAGACCTGGAATACCCTGAGTCCGGTGACATCAGCACCAAACCGTTCGTGGTTGGTGAGTCCTGTAACACCGCTCTGACCTACGGCTATGACCCGATCACTCAGATGCAGGAAACCAAGTCGTCCCTGTGTCAGATCGAGAAAGCCTAAGGTTCACGAGGAGATAAGCCAAAATGGCCACTATGAAATTCATGTGTGACACCAAACGCTGCATCGAATGTAACGGCTGTGTCACCGCTTGTAAGAACGAAAACAACTCTGCTCTGGAGTGGGGTATTCAGCGTCGCCGTGTGGTGACCATCAACGACGGTAAGCCGGGCGAAGCGTCCATCTCCGTAGCTTGCATGCACTGTGCCGACGCCCCTTGTATGAAGGTGTGCCCGGTTAACGTGTTCAGCAAGACCGAAGACGGCATCGTTCTGCACGACAAAGAGCGTTGCATTGGTTGTGGTTACTGCCTGTACGCCTGCCCGTTCGGCGCCCCTCAGTTCCCGAAAAAAGCCGTATTCGGCTCCAAGGGCAAGATGGACAAGTGCACCTTCTGTGCCGGTGGCCCGAACACCGAGCCGGGCTCCATCAAGGAGCAGGAGCTGTACGGTGCCAACCGTATCGCTGAAGGCAAGCTGCCGATGTGTGCTGAGCTGTGTTCCACCAAGGCCCTGCTGGCCGGTGATGCGGGCATGGTGTCCGACATCTACCGCGAGCGTGTGGTTAACCGTGGCCACAAAGACGGCGCCTGGGGCTAAGGCGTGACGAGCCGGGGCAGGCGACTGCCCCGGCCCATCCACTAGGAGCAATCATGTTCTACAAGATGCTGAAACCTCTGCTGCTGATGGTCGCTATGCTGCCGGGTCTGGCGTTTGCCAGCGATGCCGGTATGGTGGCTGCTCAGGCGGGGAACGAAGCGGAAGTGGTGTGGCAGGCGATCCAACAGGGCGCTGAAGGCCGTACCGTTTCTGAATCCGAGTTCCACGCTCAGCTGATCAATCCGCAGGACGAGCGTCTGCTGCCGCTGCGCAGCAACATCCTGGCCCCGGGTCTGGCCCTGGCGCTGTTTGGCATGATCGCCGCATTCGCTGCATTTATTGCAGTGAACGGCATCTCCAAGCTGCATCACGGCTTCTCCGGCAAGATGGTTTACCGTTGGTCCAAGGCTGACGTTGCCATCCACTGGCTGGGCGCCATCCCGTGTCTGCTGCTGATCCTGACCGGTCTGACCCTGCTGGCCGGCCGTCTGATCATCGAGCCCTACCTGGGCCAGCAAACCTTCGCCACCATGGCGGCCATCGCTAAGCCGGTTCACGACTACATGGCGATTCCGTTCATGCTGGGCTGGTTGCTGATGACCGTGAAGTGGGCCAAGAACCAGATCCCGGCGAAGTACGACATCGCCTGGTTTATGGTTGTTGGTGGTTACATCAACTTCGGCCCGTTCAAAGGCAAGCACCCGGACGCGGGCTTCGCCAACGCGGGTGAGAAGCTGTGGTTCTGGACCTTCGCCGCCTTCGGTGCAGTGATCTCCGCCTCCGGTGTGATCCTGCTGTTCCCGGAGTACGTTGAACCGTCCCGTAACCTGAGCCTGCTGTCGCTGATCATCCACGGCGTTTCCGCCATCATCATCTGCGCCTTCTCCATCGTTCACATCTTCATGGCCACCGTCATGTCCGAAGGTGGTATGGAATGTATGGTGTCCGGCTACTGTGATGAGAACTGGGCGATCCAGCACCACAATGTTTGGTACGACGAGATCAAAGCCGACGGCACTCTGAAGTACAAAGAATAAGGGAAAATTGGCGCTGCAGGCCGGCGCCAATACGAATGCCTCTTATTTAGTAAAAAGCCCCGCACTGCGGGGCTTTTTTATGAATGTCATTCTTAGTGATCCAGATCACAAAATGATGAAATTCAAACGGATTTCTTACCAATCTGCGCACGGAAAGTAAGAAACCGAAAATCCTTTCCTGCAACCCATCCCAAAGCTGTCGGCTGTGTCACCTGGACACAATGACTCACCCTCGAAGGGTTTTTTACAAAAACCACGCGATTTTTGGCTCAACTCACAAAAAGCGGCAAATTCCGGCTTGAGCCAGATCAAGATATCTTCCTTCTGGCCACGTCATGATGCCTCCGTCACATGACCACCAACGTTCTGATGATCTGTGTCTCATCTTTCATCCGAAGGCGCCGAGACCAACGATCTGAAGACCTAAGGAAGACTATGAAAACCGAAAAACCGTTGGCTCGACGCCAATTCCTCAAAACACTGGCAACCGGTACCGCCGCTGCTGGTGCAGCCATGGCGGCTGCTCCGGTAATGGCAGCTGATGCGCCTGTCGACACCCAGAGCAAGTCCGAAGGGTACCGAGAGTCCGAGCACGTGCGTCGTTACTACGCCGCGGCCCGTGGCCAGTAAGAGGAGAGAACCATGAAACTGACTCGTAAAGGCATTTCAGCTCCGGCGGACAACGCCCTGGGCCTGAATCGTCGCCAATTTCTGAAAAACGCCGGTATCACCACCGGTGGTATTGCGGCCGCGTCCATGCTGGGCGCCGGTATGGTGCGCAAGGCGGAAGCCAAAGCGGTATCCGCAGAAGGCCCGATTGAAACCGTAAAAACCATCTGTTCCCACTGTTCCGTAGGTTGCGGTATCTACGCTGAGGTTCAGAACGGCGTGTGGACTGGCCAGGAGCCGGCTTTTGACCACCCGATCAACCGTGGCGGTCACTGTGCTAAGGGTGCCTCCATCCGTCACCACGGCCACAGCGAAAAGCGGGTGAAGTACCCGATGAAGCTGGAAGGCGGTAAGTGGAAGAAGCTGTCCTGGGATCAGGCGATCAACGAGATCGGCGACCAGATGCTGAAGATCCGCGAAGAGTCCGGTCCGGATTCCATCTACTTTATGGGTTCCGCCAAGTTCTCCAACGAACAGGCTTACCTCTATCGTAAGTTTGCGGCGATGTGGGGCACCAACAACGTTGACCACTCCGCCCGTATCTGTCACTCCACCACCGTAGCCGGTGTGGCCAACACCTGGGGTTACGGCGCTCAGACCAACTCCTACAACGACATGCACAACTGTAAAGCGATGCTCTTTATCGGCTCCAACGCCGCTGAAGCGCACCCGGTTGCCATGTCTCACGTGCTCACCGGTAAAGAGCGCGGTGCCAAGATGATCGTGGTCGATCCCCGCTTCACCCGTACTGCGGCGCACGCCGACGAGTACGTGCATATCCGACCCGGCACTGACATCCCGTTCATCTACGGCCTGCTGTGGCACATCTTCGAGAACGGCTGGGAAGACAAAGACTTTATCCGTCGCCGTGTGTACGGCATGGACGCGATCCGTGAGGAAGTGAAGAAGTACACCCCGGAAGAGGTGGAAGACCTGACCTCCGTCACCGGTGAGCAGATGTACCGCGTCGCCAAGATCCTGGCCGAGCACCGTCCGGGCACCATCGTATGGTGTATGGGTGGTACCCAGCACACCGTTGGTAACGCCAACACCCGTGCTTACTGCATCCTGCAGCTGGCGCTGGGCAACATGGGCGTATCCGGTGGCGGTGCCAACATCTTCCGTGGCCACGACAACGTACAGGGCGCCACCGACTTCGGCCTGCTGTTCGACAACCTGCCGGGTTACTACGGCCTGTCTGAAGGCGCCTGGAAGCACTGGTCCAACGTTTGGAACCTGGACTTCAGCTGGGTGAAAGGCCGCTTCGACCAGGGTTCTCACCTGGGTAAAGTGCCGATGAACACCCCTGGCATCCCGTGCTCTCGTTGGCACGACGGCGTGCTGGAAGACAAAGCCAAGATCGGCCAGAAAGACAACATTCGCCTGGCGTTCTTCTGGGGTCAGTCCGTTAACACCGAAACCCGTGGCCGTGAGGTGCGTGAAGCACTGAACAAGATGGACACCGTGGTGGTGGTTGACCCGTACCCGACCATGGCTGGTGTGATGCACCAGCGCAAAGACGGCGTGTACCTGCTGCCGGCGGCGACCCAGTTCGAAACCTACGGTTCCATCTCCGCCTCCAACCGCTCCCTGCAGTGGCGCTCCAAGGTGATTGAGCCGATGTTCGAGTCCCTGCCGGACCACGTGATCATGTACAAGATCGCGAAGAAAGTGGGCATGGCCGACCAGATGTTCAAGCACATCCAGGTCAACAACGATGAGCCGCTGGTGGAAGACATCACCCGCGAATTCAACAAAGGCATGTGGACCATCGGTTACACCGGTCAGTCTCCGGAACGTCTGAAGCAGCACCAGGAAAACTGGCACCTGTTCAGCTGGGAAGATCTGAAAGCCCCGGGTGGCGCGGTGAAAGGCGAAACCTACGGTCTGCCTTGGCCGTGCTGGGGCACCCCGGAGCTCAAGCACCCGGGTACCCACATCCTGTACGACACCTCCAAGCACGTGATGGAAGGTGGCGGTAACTTCCGTGCCCGTTTCGGTGTGGAACACGACGGCGTGAGCATCCTGGCGGAAGACGCCGGCTCCAAAGGCAACTACTTCCAGGACGGTTTCCCGGAGTTCACTGCCGAGATGCTGAAGCAGCTGGGCTGGTGGGACGAATTGACCGCCGAAGAGAAGCAGCACGCGGAAGGCAAAAACTGGAAGACCGACATCTCCGGTGGTATCCAGCGTGTGGCCATGAAGCACGGCTGTATCCCGTTCGGTAACGCCAAGGCCCGTGTGAAGGTCTGGACCTTCCCGGATGAGATCCCGGTACACCGTGAGCCGCTGTACACCCCGCGTCGCGACCTGATCGCCAAGTACCCGACCCACGACGACATGCAGGTTCACCGTCTGCCCACCCTGTTCAAGTCCATCCAGGACCGGGTGATCAGCGACAACCTCGACAAGAAGTTCCCGCTGGTGGTGACCTCTGGCCGTCTGGTGGAATACGAGGGTGGCGGTGAAGAGACCCGTTCCAACCCGTGGCTGGCGGAACTGCAGCAAGAGATGTTCGTTGAGATCAACCCGGTGGATGCGGCTGACCGTGGCATCCTCGATGGCGACGACATCAAGCTGAAGTCTCCGGAAGGCGCAGTGATTGGCATGAAAGCGATGGTGACCGAGCGGGTTGCCGTGGGCGAAACCTTTATGCCGTACCACTTTGCCGGTGTGTTCGAAGGCGAAGAGCTGAAGTACCCCGAGTCCGGTGGCGTCAGCACCAAGCCGTACGTGGTGGGTGAGTCCGCCAACACCGCGCTGACCTACGGTTACGACCCGGTGACCCAGATGCAGGAGACCAAGGTGTCCCTGTGTGAAATCGTCAAAGCTTAACGTCGGCCTAAGGAGATAAGCCCATATGGCGACTATGAAATTCATGTGTGACACCAAACGCTGCATTGAATGTAACGGCTGTGTCACCGCTTGTAAGAACGAGAACGACTCCGCTCTGGAGTGGGGCATCCAGCGCCGCCGCGTTGTCACCATCAACGACGGTAAGCCGGGTGAGACCTCCATCTCCGTGGCTTGCATGCACTGTGCCGACGCGCCTTGTATGAAGGTGTGCCCGGTTAACGTGTTCAGCAAGACCGAAGACGGCATCATCCTGCACGACAAAGAGCGTTGCATCGGTTGCGGTTACTGCCTGTACGCCTGCCCGTTTGGCGCCCCGCAGTTCCCGAAACAGTCTGCATTCGGCTCCAAAGGCAAGATGGACAAGTGCACCTTCTGCGCCGGTGGCCCGAACACCGAAGCAGGCTCCGCCAAGGAAAAAGCGCTGTACGGTGCCAACCGTATCGCCGAAGGCAAGCTGCCGATGTGTGCCGAGCTGTGTGCCACCAAGGCCCTGCTGGCTGGTGATGCGGGCACGGTGTCCGACATCTACCGCGAGCGTGTGGTCACCCGTGGTCACAAAGACGGGGCCTGGGGCTAAGCCCTGACCTTAGGGGGCGGCTTTCGGGCCGTCCCCGCTGCTGTCTTTTAAAGGAGCGACTATGTTCAAAAATTTGCTCAAGCCGCTGCTGATGCTCTTGGTACTGGTTCCCGGCCTGGCGCTGGCGTCCGATCCGGGCACCGTTGCAGCCCAGTCCGGTAACGAAGCGGAAGTGGTGTGGCAGGCGATCCAACAGGGCGCCGAAGGTCGCACCGTGTCTGAGGCGGAGTTCCACGCTCAGCTGATCAACCCGCAGGATGAACGTCTGCTGCCGTTTCGCAGCGACATCCTGGCACCGGGTATGGCGCTGGCACTGTTTGGCATGATTGCCGTATTCGCGGCGTTTATCGCGGTCAACGGCATCTCCAAGCTGCACCATGGCTTCTCCGGCAAGATGGTGTATCGCTGGTCCAAATCGGATGTGGCGATCCACTGGCTGGGGGCGATCCCGTGTCTGCTGCTGATCCTGACCGGCCTGACGCTGTTGGCGGGACGCCTGATCATCGAGCCCTACCTGGGCCAGCAGGCGTTTGCCAGTATGGCGGCGGTGGCCAAACCGGTTCACGATTACATGGCCATCCCGTTCATTCTGGGTTGGTTGCTGATGACCGTGAAGTGGGCCAAGAATCAGATCCCCGCCAAGTACGACCTGGACTGGTTCCTGGTGGTGGGTGGTTACATCAACTTCGGGCCGTTCAAAGGCAAGCACCCGGATGCGGGCTTTGCCAACGCCGGTGAGAAGGTGTGGTTCTGGACCTTCGCCCTGTGCGGCGCGATCATCGCCGTTTCCGGTGTGATCCTGCTGTTCCCGGAGTACGTGGAACCGTCCCGTAATCTGAGCCTGCTGGCACTGATCGTTCACGCCAGTGCCGCCATCATCGTGACCGCGTTCTCCATCGTGCACATCTTTATGGCCACCGTTATGTCTGAAGGTGGTATGGAGTGCATGGTGTCTGGCTACTGTGATGAGAACTGGGCCAAACAGCACCACAATGTCTGGTATGACGAAATCAAAGCGGACGGCACCCTGAAATACCGGGATTGAATCCGCGGTTGAGTCAAAATGAAAAAAGCCCCGTTTCGGGGCTTTTTTGTTGTCGGCACCTTTTGCTATGTTCGAGAAGACTTCAGGATGAAGTCGCCAGTGCATGCAAGGAGCGCAAATGAAATCCATACGACTGCCCGTAGCCGGGGTATTGGCCCTGGTTCTGATCGGATGCAATACCACCAACCGGGCGCAGCTGCCGGGCTATGAGCCTGAGGTGATCGCCAGTCTCGACGATCTGGAATCGATCACCGACGTCTATGCCGGGCCGCTCAAGCAGTTTCACGCTGAACCCACCGTTGCCAATTTCAGTCGGCAGTTTCCCGGGCATCATCGCCTGCCCAATCAGGGCAAAACCGCGCGCTACCAAATCTATCTGGATCAACGCTATGTGTTGAAACGGGATGACGACATCGTGGAGCTGGCGAACGCCATCATTGTCATCAACAACCTGCTGAATAGTGAGAAGTTCGATAATCAGGATCAGGTGGAAACGTCGCCCCGCCTTTACCGCCAGTATCTGACGTTTGCCTGGGAAGACGACACTTTCCTGGGTCACACCCTAGCTGAGCGACACTGCACCAGTGATCGGGTTAATACGTTGAACTGCGAGTACTGAGGGCATCTGGGTTCTATTTAGTCGAATGTTCATGCCGCTTTTTTGCGATTTTTATCTTATCAAATCGCACTAAACTGGGTTGGTCATCTTAACCAACATCGACTTCAAGGACCGACCCATGACTGATCTTCGCAACCACCCACTCGCCGCTCCGACGGACCTGCTGGCCCGTGCTCTGATGGCCTTTATCTTTATCATGGCGGGCTTCCACAAAATCGGCGGTTTTGCCGGCACTCAGGGCTGGATGGAGTCCATGGGCGTCCCTGGTGTGCTGCTTTACCCCGTCGTGGTGCTGGAGCTGTTTGGCGGTATCGCCATTCTGATTGGCTACCAGACCCGGCTGATCGCCTTCCTGCTGGCGGGCTTCTGTGTGCTCTCTGCCCTGATTTTCCACAACGACCTGGCCAACGACTTCAACGCCTTTGCCAAGAACCTGGCCATGGCCGGTGGCTTCCTGCTGCTGACGTTGAATGGCCCGGGCAAACTGAGCCTCGACGCCAAACTGGCCAAGTGAACGCCTGAACGGGTGGGGCCATCCGGTGCCACCCCACTCCCTTTGCATTCGCCGTGATGGCAAACCCGACCAAGGAGCTGACCATGGGACAACTGGTGAACGGCGTCTGGCATGACGTCTGGTACGACACGAAGAGCAACAACGGTGAGTTCGTTCGCGAGCAAGCCAAGTTGCGCAACTGGATCACCCCGGATGGTTCGCCCGGCCCCAGCGGAGACGGCGGATTCAAGGCGGAGAAGGGGCGATATCACCTCTACGTTTCCTACGCCTGCCCGTGGGCTCATCGCACCCTGATTTTCCGGGCGCTGAAAGGGTTGCAGGATTACATCAGTGTGTCCGTGGTGAGTCCGGATATGCTCGATAAAGGCTGGAGTTACGACACCGCGTCAGGCTCCACCGGGGACGCCTTACACGGCTTTGATTTTCACTACCAGGTCTACACCGCCAACCAGGCCGATTACACCGGCCGGGTGACGGTGCCGGTGCTGTGGGACACTCAGACTCAGCGTATCGTCAATAACGAGTCCTCCGAAATCATCCGGATGCTCAACAGCGCCTTTGATCACCTCACCGGTAACACCGATGACTACTGGCCAAAAGCGCTGTGGGATGAGATTGATGCGGTCAACCAGGACGTTTACGACAACATCAACAACGGCGTTTACCGGGCCGGCTTTGCCACCACCCAGGAAGCGTATGAAGCGGCGTACGACCGGCTGTTTGACGCGCTTGACCGACTGGAAGTGCGGCTGTCCGCCAACCGCTATCTGCTGGGTGATCGCCTGACCGAAGCGGACTGGCGCTTGTTCACCACACTGGTGCGTTTTGATGCGGTCTACTTTGGTCACTTCAAGTGCAACCGCCAGCTGCTGGCCAGCTTCCCCAACCTGTGGGGCTACGTTCGCGAGTTGTACCAGTGGCCGGGCATTGCCGAAACCGTGAACATGGAACACATCAAGCGCCATTACTACTTCAGCCACAATATGATCAACCCGACACGGGTAGTGCCAAAAGGCCCGGTATTGGATTTTATGGCCCCCCACGGTCGCGATAGCCGGTGAAGTGCGTCCCCAGAGCCTAAAATTAAAGAGGGAATGACATCGTCAGGAGGTGCCTTATGGGCGTTGCCATCAAAGTCAGTGATTACCTCAAGTCTCTGGGGGTTCAGTATGAGCTGGTGCCGCACCCTCACAGCCAGTCGGCGTTGCAATCCGCAGTCAGCGCTGGTGTCCCGGCCAGGCAAACCGCCAAAGCGGTGATTCTGGAAGATCATGAAGGCCGCCGTGTGATGGCGGTGGTGCCCGCTGCCAACCGGGTGTTGCTGCATAAGCTCGGTGAACAGCTGGGCAGAGAGCTGCACCTGATCCCGGAATCCCGGCTGAAAAACGCGTTTGAAGATTGTGAGCTGGGCGCGGTGCCTGCGGTCGGCGATCCCTATCAGGTTCAGGCCGTGTACGACGATCAGCTGGGCGAGGAGAGTGAGATCTATCTGGAAGCCGGTGACCATGAAAACCTTATCCGTGTGGATAAGCGGGCCTTTATGGCCTTGATGGCCAACCACATTCATGGTCGTTTCAGTGTGGTCAGAGGCATCGACTACGGTCAGACCCGGCGCGCCTGGGACTGGCAGTAAAGCCGACCGATAACCCTGTTAACCCCTTGCCGGGAGTCCGCCTGATGCGGCCTCCCGGCTTTTTTGTGGGCTGACAGGGTGAGGCCAATCACGCATAATGGCGGGCAATTGTGATCACAACGGGCAGGGACCATGCTGGCAGTTTTGCAGGGCCGCTTTGATGCTTACTGGCGACTCGCGCGCCTCGACCGACCCATCGGCACTTTTCTCTTAATGTGGCCCGCGCTGGCGGCGCTCTGGCTGGCGGCTGACGGCCTGCCGGACCCCTTTGTGCTTGGCGTGTTTTTTGTCGGTGTCTGGTTGATGCGGGCCAATGGCTGCATCATTAACGACTTTGCCGACCGTAAACTGGACGGCCACGTGGAGCGCACCAAGTCCCGGCCCCTGGCCAGTGGCGAAATCAGCGCCAAAGAGGCGCTGGCGCTGTTCGGTGTGGTGGGCCTGATCTGTTATGCCCTGGTGCTGCAACTGAATGCGCTGACCGTCAAACTGGCTTACGTGGGCATTGTGCTCACCATTATCTACCCCTTTACCAAACGCTTTCTGCCGGCGCCGCAGATGTTTCTCGGCATCGTCTGGAGCTGGTCCATCCCGATGGCCTTTGCGGCCCAGACCGGTGAAGTGCCGACCCTGGCCTGGTACCTGTTTGCAGCCAACTGGTGCTGGACCGTGGCTTACGACACCATGTACGGCATGGTGGACCGGGAGGACGATCTGAAGGTGGGCATCCGCTCCAGCGCCATCTGGTTTGGCCGCTGGGATCGCGTTTGGGTCGGGTTGTTCCAGATTGCCACTCTGGTGCTGCTGTTTGGTATTGGCCTGCGCCTCTCGTTGGGCTGGGTCTATCAGCTTGGCCTGCTGGGCATGGCGGGCTACTTTGTGTATCAGCAGTACCTGATCCGCGACCGTCAGCGCGAGGCCTGCTTTAAAGCCTTTCTCAACAACAACTGGGCCGGGCTGGTGCTGTTTTTGGCGGTGGTCGGGGAGTACGCCCTGAGATAACAAGAAGGCAGCCGGGGGCTGCCTTTTTTGATCCCTGAAGGAGAGCCGCTGTGCGTTGTCAGGATTACGATTACATTGAGATCGCCTGCCTGTACCACTATCCGGTAAGCGTAACGCTGGCCTCCGGTGAAATGCTGGAGGGGCAGGCCCGGGACACATACTGGAATGACGCCCGTGAGGAGTGCCTGGTGCTGGTGAGTGACGCCGGTGAGCAGGAGGTATTACTGTCTCAGGTACGCCAGTTGGATGTGTTGGTGGAGAATCCCCATTTCCGCTCAGTCCGCTTTAACTAGCTCACCCGCGCCTGGCCATGGCATTCAAATTGGATTTGAAACTGTCTCTGGATGGGCCCGCTTTATCCATTGGCGGCGGGCGACTACGATTGCTCTACATCAACGGGCGCTGGCCCAAATCTGATCCCAGGGAGCAAACCTTATGGCCCAACTGACCATCGTTGCCAACATCATCGCCAAGGCCGACAAAGTGGCACTGGTGAAAGCGGAGCTGCTGAAGCTGATCGACACCACCCGCGCCGAAGCCGGCTGCGTGCAGTACGACCTGCATCAGGACAACGACAACCCGGCCCACTTCCTGTTCTTTGAGAACTGGGAAAGCCGCGAGCTGTGGCAGGACCATATGGGTAATCAGCACCTCAAGGATTACCTGGCCGCGACGGAGGACGCGGTGGCGCAGTTTACCGTCAACGAGATGACCCGCATCGGCTGACGCCGGCACGGACGCAAAAACGCCCCCAATCGGGGGCGTCTTACTGCCTGGTGGTTACTTCCGTGACCAGGCCCGGATGCGGGCGACCTCTTCCGCATCAATGCTGAGGGATTCGAGAAACTCCTGATGGGCATCCGGCTCCATCTTTTCAAACTGCTTGTGCCAGTTTTGCATCGCCTGTTCGTCGAAGCCGGCGGCTTCCATGATGGCGACCCAGCGGGCTTTGTTGACCATGTTCTGCTCCAGAATTGAGGGTTGTTCCAGCATCATCACGATCGCTTTCTGCTGTTGTCGCAGGCGCTGTATCTCCAGCTCCAGTGCGGCAAACTGCTCCTTCAGCAGGCGCTCCTGTGAGACGTCGTCTTCGTGATCCAGCAACTCACCAATCTGCTTCACCGGCACGCCGTAAGAGCGATAGGCCAGGATCGATGCCAGCCGCTCACTTTCCGCTTCGCTGTACCAGCGATAGCCGTTGTCAGCCCGGTAACGGGGGCTCAGCAGGCCAACCCGCTCGTAGTAGAGCAACGTCGTGCGGGACAATTGATGCTTTCTGGCCAGTTGGGTGACGGTGTACATGGTGGCTCCTGTTGATCACGAGTGACGATGCTCAGCCCGACACCTGTAGACGGGTCAACAGGCTGTTTCTACCCTAGCGCAATGACCAACGACCCGAAAACAACAACACCGCCGGGCGGCGGTGTTGAAGAGAGCGTCAGGGGCAATGTCAGGCGGCGACAGCGGGCTTTTCGATAACGGTGCCTGCCACCCGTTGAGAGCGTCGATACTGGGCTTCGGAGATGGCGAACCAGCAGCGGTCGATGGTGCCATTCTCGAAGTAGCCGTACTCTTTGATGGTGCGGCCCAGGCCCGCTTTTTCCAGCACGCGCTTGCTGGCCTTGTTGGTGTCGTAGCAGTCCGCTTTCACCTCAGTGGCGCCGAACTCATCAAAGGCGATGCTGAGCAGCAGGCGGGAAGCCGCAGTGGCCAGGCCATGGCCCCAGGCCGCCGCGCTCAGTTGATAACCCAGCTCAAACACACCGGATTCGCTGCCCTTAACCAAAGCGGCCATACCAACAAACGCCTGCTCGGCATTGACGATCGCCAGTACCGGCGCCTGACGCTGGGCATCGCTGCGCAGCAGGGGGCCGATGTAGTCGCGGTAAACGTCGTCACTGGCTGGGGCGAAGTACAGGTGTTGGTTCACCTGGGGGTCATTCAGCATGGTGCAGCAGACGGGAAGGTCGGCGTCCTGCATCAGGCGTACGTGAAATTCGCCTTTCAGGGGCAGGGTTTGGCCGTTAAGCAGCGTGGTCAGGGGCATGGTGATCTCTGGCAGGATTTTTGGGCGGCGGAATTATCCTCAAATGGCGACCGTGGAACCGTGATCCTGAGCCAAATCAGCGTGCTTTCTGTGCAATTTTTTTTCACCGCGACAGTTCGATTCGAGAATTCGACGGGCATCGGAGACAAAAAAGCGGAGCCCTGAGGCTCCGCATTGGTGCTGACCCATTGGTGGCCGGCTTACTTCATAAAGGCGTAGGCATCACCAAACAGGTGGGCATCCTGTACGCCCTGTTGACGGAAACGCTCACGGGCGGCCCCCGCCATTTCAAAGCGGCCAGCGATGTAGACGTCGTAATCGTGCAGGCTGACAAAATCGTCGCAGACCGCATCGATGACAGTGCCCTGACGGTGGCCTTCGATGGCGTCATCAAACACCGGTACAAAAGTCAGGTGGGGGTAGCGTTGCGCCCACTGGTCAGCCAGGGTCTTCAGGTACATCGCTTGCGGGTCGCGCGCGCCCCAGTACAGGAATGTGGTGCGGGTATCGCCCTGACGCAGCAGGGTGTCCAGCAAACTGTGAATGTAGGAGAAGCCGGTGCCGCCGGCGATCAGGATGCGCGGACGCTCACTGTCGTGACGCAGATGGGCTTCACCAAAGGGGGCTTCAATCTCGATGTGGCTCTGCTCGCGCAGGCGGTCTACGACCTGCATGGCAAAGCTTTCGGCCACCGAGGCACCGATGTGCAGCTCAATCCGTCCGTCCAGCGGGCTGGAAGCGATGGAGAAGGGACGCTTGTCCTCGTCACTCATCACGACGGTCAGGTACTGGCCGGCTTTGAAATCCAGCGGCTGCTCCGGCTTAAGTACCGCTTTAAAAACGGTGTCGCAAAGGGGAGTAAGTTGTTCTATCTGACAACGGATTCGACTCATGGGCGTTCTCGTTATTTTTCTGTCGGGTCCAGACCCAGCTCAGCCCAACGCTCGTCAACGCGGGCTTTGATCGCTTCGTCCATAACGATGGGTTCGCCCCACTCGCGATCGGTTTCGCCGGGCCACTTATTGGTGGCGTCCATGCCCATCTTGGAACCCAGGCCTGCCACCGGGGAGGCGAAGTCCAGATAGTCGATGGGGGTGTTTTCAATCATCACGGTGTCCCGTGCCGGGTCCATCCGTGTGGTGATCGCCCAGATCACGTCTTCCCAGTTACGGGCGTTGACGTCGTCGTCGCACACCACGATGAACTTGGTGTACATAAACTGACGCAGGTAACTCCAGGCCGCCATCATCACGCGCTTGGCGTGTCCGGGGTACTGCTTCTTGATGGTGATCACCGCCATCCGGTAGGAGCAGCCTTCCGGCGGCAGGTAGAAGTCCTGAATCTCGGGGAACTGCTTGCGCAGAATCGGCACGAACACCTCGTTCAGCGCCACGCCCAGCATTGCCGGCTCATCCGGCGGACGGCCGGTGTAGGTGCTGTGGTAGATGGCGTCTTTGCGCATGGTGACGTGGGTGACGGTCAGTACCGGGAAGGTTTCCACCTCGTTGTAATACCCGGTGTGGTCACCGTAAGGGCCTTCCGGCGCTTCCAGTCCCGGCTCCAGGTAGCCTTCCAGGATGATCTCGGAGGTGGCCGGCACGTCCAGTTCACTGGACAGGGCTTTCACCACCTGGGTGCGTTCGCCCCGCAGCAGGCCGGCAAAGGCGTATTCACTCAGACTGTCCGGAACCGGGGTAACGGCACCCAGGATGGTGACCGGGTCCGCGCCCAGTGCCACGGCGACCGGGTAGCGTTCGCCGGGAAACTTCTGCTGGAAATCGCGGTAGTCCAGTGCGCCGCCGCGGTGCGCCAGCCAGCGCATGATCAGCTGGTTCTTACCCAGCAGTTGCTGGCGATAGATCCCGAGATTCTGACGTTTCTGGTTGGGGCCTTTGGTGATGGTCAGGCCCCAGGTCACCAGCGGAGCCACATCGCCGGGCCAGCAGTGCTGAATCGGCAGTTTGGTGAGGTCGACGTCGTCGCCTTCAATCACGATCTCCTGACACGGGGCTTTGCTGACACGCTTGGGCGGCAGGTTCAGCGCCTGTTTGAACATCGGCACCTTGGCGATGGCGTCTTTAAAGCCGGAGGGCGGCTCAGGCTCTTTGAGGAAGGCCAGCAGCTCCCCAACCTCTTTCAGGGCGGAGGTGTCTTCGCGGCCCATGGCCAGGGCCACCCGCCGCGGCGTGCCGAACAGGTTGGCCAACACAGGCATATCACTGCCCTTGGGGTTCTCAAACAGCAACGCGGGGCCGCCGGAACGCAGAACGCGATCGCAGATCTCCGTCATCTCCAGGTGGGTGTCCACTTCCGCGGTGATCCGCTTCAGTTCGCCCTGCTGCTCAAGAAACTGGATAAATTCTCGCAAGTCACTGAACTTCATTAGATTTTATTCTCTGTGCTGGTGTGACCTTCGTCAAAGTGCCGGGGTATTATAGCGATGGGACCGACGAGGCGACAGGGCTGCAGGAACCCTGATGACCCGGTGAGGCCTAAACTGACAGTAATGGCGAAACGGGAGAATGGCATATGGGGATCATCACCGTTGCAACGCTCGCCCTGACCGTGCTGGCCAACACACCGCCAAACTGGAATGCGGGTTACAAAGCCCAGCGCCCCATCGGTGCGCCGCCAGCGGAGCAGCGCTGGCAGCAACAGCGGGAGTGGCAGCAGAATCAACGCTGGCACCAGCAGACCTGGCAGGAGCAATACCGGCAGCGCCATGATCCCGCCCGCTGGAAAGGGCTGGACGACCCCCTGGCCCAAAGTGCGCCGGCCCTTCGACTGGATGAAAATGGTCAGGGGCGTACGGAGTTTGATCAACTGGTGACGCCGCCCGCCGGGCCCAATCCCACCAAGGGCAACCCCCCAGCCGGTGCCGTCGAGCACAGCTCGCCTCAGGGCAACTACTGGAAAAACGAAGCGGGGTGCTACCGCAAAAACTGGATGACCACCGATTATGCGCCGATCCCTTGTCCTTAAGGTGGTGCTGGCCGCCGCTGCGCTGATGTTGAGTGTCCTGCCAGGCAAACCGGCCACGGCGGGAAACTGGGGCTGGTCAGTGCACTATGGCTCCGGGTACAGCCACTATGGCCATTACCGCTATGGCTCGCCGTACTGGTCCAGTCGCTGGCGCTATCCCTGGTATCCCTCTTACTGGAACCGCCATGACTGGCGGAACTGGGACCATCGCTATCGTTATCCCTACCGCCATTCAGAGCGGCCGGCAAAAGTGGTGGCACCCAAGCGCGTTCCGGTGCCGGTAGACACCACCCTCTCTCAGGAGCAGACCGTTAAAGGCAGCCGGGGTTCTTTGCCCGCCAATGCCCGCTTAATGCAGACCGACAAGGGCACCCGTTATCTGTGGGAAGGGGTGTGCTACCGCTACGACTTCCCCAGTGACCGCTATCTGGCAGAAACCTGCCCCTGAGCCAACCCCCCAATTAGCCCTTAAGTTTCCCCCTCTTCTGGTCGTTAACAGAAGGGGGCGTTGCGGCTGTCATTCTGTGAGTGTTCAGTAGGCAGAACGTGATCGGTCCCTCGGTCTCACTGCCCTGTTGGGGTAAAATCCGTCCGCTGTATTGGACAAGGAAGTAATTGATGAAACGCTTTTTCTTGGGCGCCGTTGCGTTGGCGCTGACCCCCATGCTCGTCCCTTCCGTTCACGCCGTCCCTTTTGCTGATGCCCGCGCTGGCGGCATGGGTGGTGTGGGTGTGGCCTCCGGCGACTTTACCCGGACCAGCCAGAACCCCGCCCTGCTGACCCGTTTTCAGGACGACGACGATTTCTACTTCCAGTTGGGTGTTGGTGCGCTGGCCCGCGACTACGAAGACACCATTGATGATATCGATGCGCTGCAAGCAAACCTCGACGCTTTTGAGGCCCTGGTGAACAGCAACGATCCCAATAACATCCCCGCTGCAGAGCAATTGAAGGATGAGATCCTGGGCCAGTTGTCGGCGCTGGATCAGAGCAAGCCGGAAGCCAATGCCGGTGCGCTGCTGGGTTTCTTTGTGCCGAGTAAGAGCCTGGGCTTTGGTCTCACCATTAACGGCTATCTGGTTGGTAATGGCCTGATCAATTACATCGAAGAGGATGCGCAGCTGCTGGAAGATGCGCTGATGGGCGCACCGTTCGATCAGAACGACATCCAGTCCAATGCCGATGTTCAGGCTGTCGGCATCACCGAGGTGTCGTTCAGCTTCGCCCGTGAGTTCCAGAGCCCCTGGCTGGGCCAGTTCTCCGTGGGTGTGGCGCCGAAGATGCAGCGACTGGATACCTACTACTACAACGCCAATGTCAGTGATTTCGATGAGGATGACATCACCTCAGACGACAATATGACCGACCAGACCGAGTTCAATCTGGACGTCGGTTTTCACGGCAATTATGGCCCGTGGCAATACGGTTTGGTGGGGCGCAACCTGATCACTCAGAAGCTGCGTAACGTCAATAATCAGGACATCGAACTGAAGCCGTCGGTGATCGGTGCGGTCGCGTTCCAGCAGGGCGGTTTTACCGCGGCTCTGGATCTGGACCTGATCAAGGATGAGTCGTTTGCGGCGCTGGCCGCGGCCCGGCAGTGGGCCCGTTTCGGCGTGGAATATGACTTTGGTGGCCACGCTCAGCTCCGTGCCGGCTACCGCCACGATCTGGAAGGCAACTACGAAGACATCCTGAGCCTGGGCCTGGGGATCTCCCCGGGTGACGTATTCACCCTGGACCTGGCCGGTCAGTTCGGCAACGAAGATGAGCGCGGTGCGGTGGTGCAGCTTGGCCTGAAGTTCTGAGCCTGACCCAAGGCGCCCCGGCACAGTCCGGGGCGTTTTTGTCAGTGGCCTGCGGTGCGATCGTCGTGGCGCCGGTCGGTGATGCGCCGGTCGCCTTTATCGTCGTCAAAGCGGGTCTCTTCCCGCCGTTCGTGATGCTTGCGCCGGTCCGCCTGCTGTCGGCGTTCAACTGGTTGGGTTGCCTCAGCCATCGGTATTTCCCCATTAAAGCCCGTTCACTCTGGTTATAGTCCAGCGGGCAACGGCCTGGGGTAGAATAAGAGATTGTCCGAAACAGGTGCTGCCATGAATCTGATGCCACTGTCGGCTTACCCTGACGTTTTGTCCACCATCGCCCGATGGCACTTTGATGAGTGGGGGAGGTTGTATCCCGGCGAAACCCTGGCGGATTTTGAGCGGGGTCTGGAAGCGTCGATGGAGAGCGGTGCTGTGCCCGGCACCTGGCTGCTGATGGACGGTGAGGAGGTGGTGGCGACCGCATCGCTGCTGCACACCGACATGAGCAGCAACCCGGATTTCAGTCCCTGGCTGGCGAATGTGTATGTGCGTCCGGACCAGCGGGGTAAAGGGCTGGGCGCCCGGGTGGTCACCGAAGTGATGCATCTGGCCCACCGCTTTGGGCTGGAGGCGCTGTACCTGTTTACCGAGGACCAGCAGGCGTTTTACCAGCGCCTGGGCTGGGCCGTGCATCATCGGGAACATTACCATGGCGCCGAGGTGGCGGTGATGGTGCACAAGTTCCAGTAACACCTTCAGCAGACCATAAAAAAACACCGCCCTTGGGCGGTGTTTTTGTTGGCTCGGTGATGACTACCGGACTCAGGACTTGGCGCGCTTCATCGCGTCAAAGAACTCGTCGTTGGTTTTGGTCATCGCCAGCTTGTCGATGAGGAACTCCATCGCTTCCACTTCCTGCATCGGATTGAGGATCTTACGCAGAATCCACATCTTCTGCAGCTCTTCGCTGCCAGCCAGAAGCTCTTCACGACGGGTACCGGAGCGGTTGAAGTCGATGGCCGGGAACACGCGACGCTCAGCGATCTTGCGAGACAGGTGCAGCTCCATGTTACCGGTGCCCTTGAACTCTTCGTAGATCACTTCGTCCATCTTGGAGCCAGTGTCGATCAGCGCGGTGGCGATGATGGTCAGGCTGCCGCCCTCTTCGACGTTACGTGCTGCACCGAAGAAACGCTTCGGACGGTGCAGAGCGTTGGCATCCACACCACCGGTCAGTACTTTGCCGGAGCTCGGCACCACGGTGTTGTAGGCGCGGGCCAGACGGGTGATGGAGTCCAGCAGGATCACCACGTCTTTCTTGTGCTCAACCAGACGCTTGGCTTTCTCAATCACCATTTCAGCAACCTGAACGTGGCGGGAGGCCGGCTCGTCGAAGGTGGAAGCCACCACTTCGCCCTTCACCAGGCGCTGCATCTCAGTCACCTCTTCCGGACGTTCGTCGATCAGCAGCACCATCAGCACACACTCAGGGTGGTTGTAGGCGATGGACTGGGCAATGTTCTGAAGCAGCAGAGTTTTACCGGCTTTCGGCGGTGCCACAATCAGACCACGCTGACCTTTACCGATGGGGCTGGCCAGGTCCAGAACCCGGGCAGTGATGTCCTCGGTGGAACCGTTACCACGCTCCATACGCAGGCGATCGTTCGCGTGCAGAGGAGTGAGGTTCTCAAACAGAATCTTGCTGCGGGAGCTTTCCGGACGGTCGAAGTTCACTTCGCTGACTTTCAGCAGAGCGAAGTAACGCTCACCCTCTTTCGGCGGCCTGATCTTACCGGAGATGGAATCACCGGTGCGCAGGTTAAAGCGCCGGATTTGGCTGGGGCTGACGTAGATGTCGTCCGGGCCGGCCAGGTAAGAGGAGTCCGCGCTGCGCAGGAAGCCAAAGCCGTCTTGCAGGATCTCCAGTACGCCGTCGCCGTAGATATCTTCACCGCTTTTGGCGTGCGCCTTCAGGATGGCGAACAGAATATCTTGCTTCCGTGCACGAGCCAGGTTCTCCAGGCCCATGGACTCGGCCAGGGCAACCAGTTCGGAGACCGGTTTCTGTTTCAGTTCGGTAAGGTTCATATGGGTGGGTCTTTTGATTGTGCACTCAGGAAAAGAGCGCGGCTATGTCACTGATGCTGTGATTAAAAAGGAGATTTGCCCTGTCAGGGCGAGAAATGTACTGGCTATTAAGCTAGCACCAATGTTTGGGAGCGTCCAGCGTTTTGGGGGTGTTTCCGGCGATAAAAAAGGGCCGTCCGAAGACGGCCCCCTCAAGCAATCAGTGCTAACTCGACTGCCCGATTCCTTTCGTCGCGATGCCTGCTCTTACAGGTGGGCGTCGATAAACTCTTTCAGCTGGGTCTTGGAAGCGGCGCCAACCTTGGTGCCCGCCAGTTGACCGTCTTTGAACAGCAACAGAGTCGGGATGCCACGGATGCCGTACTTCGGCGGGGTTTCGCTGTTCTGGTCAACGTTCAGCTTACCGATGGTCAGTTGCTCGCCATACTCTTCAGCCAGCTCGTCCAGTACCGGAGCGATCATCTTGCAGGGGCCACACCACTCAGCCCAGAAGTCCACCAGTACCGGCTTGTCGGCTTTCAGTACGTCATTTTCAAAGCTGTCATCGGACAGCTGCACAATCTTGTCGCTCATTACTTGACTCCGTTTCTGTTTGGCAAGCGCCACTGAGACGCCCCATGAGGTCCTATTTGGGGACGCCGCCCCCGGCTTTCAACCCCGATTGAATATCGGCGTAGAAGAGCGAATCGGGGCGGTAAGATATGGCGATTATTTGACTTGATTAGGTTCCCAATGGCAAGCGCTTCCGATATGCTGCACCGTTATGACTAAGACCCATCTTACCGAAACCAAATTCGCCGATTTTCCGCTGGCTCCCCAAGTGGTTGAAGCCCTGGAATCGACCGGATTTACCCACTGCACGCCGATCCAGGCGCTGACTCTGCCTATCGTTCTGTCCGGAAAGGACATTGCGGGCCAGGCGCAGACCGGTACCGGCAAAACTCTGGCTTTTCTGGTCGCCACCTTCCATGAGCTGCTGAATAAGCCGGCTCCGGAAGCCCATGATGGTAAGAGCCCCCGGGCCCTGATCATGGCACCGACCCGCGAACTGGCCATTCAGATCTTCAAGGACGCGGAGCCTCTGTCCAAGTCCACCGGTCTGAAGCTCGGCCTGGCTTACGGTGGGGAAGGGTACGACTCTCAGCGCGCGGCTCTGGAAGCGGGCGTCGATATTCTTATCGGCACCACGGGTCGTCTGATTGACTACTACAAGCAGGGCACCTACAAGCTTAATGCGATTCAGGTGATGGTTCTGGATGAAGCGGACCGGATGTTCGATCTGGGCTTTATCAAAGACATCCGTTACCTGTTCCGCCGCATGCCGGCCCCGGCTGAGCGTCGCAACATGCTGTTCTCTGCCACCCTCTCCTTTAAGGTGCAGGAGCTGGCCTATGAGCACATGAACGAGCCGGAGCACGTCCAGGTGGAGCCGGAGCAGAAGACCGGTAAGCGCATCAAGGAGGAGCTGTTCTACCCCTCCAACGATGACAAGATGCGTCTGCTGCTGACCCTGATTGAGGAAGATTGGCCGGAGAAGGCGATCATCTTCGCCAACACCAAGCACCGCTGTGAAGATATCTGGGCCTGGCTGAATGCCGATGGCCACCGTGTGGGTCTGCTGACCGGTGATGTCCCGCAGAAGAAGCGGGTGAAGATCCTGGAGCAGTTCAAGGCCGGTGAGATCGACTTCCTGGTGGCCACTGACGTGGCGGCTCGTGGCCTGCACATCGCCGATGTGACCCACGTGTTTAACTACGATCTGCCGGACGATTCCGAAGATTACGTGCACCGCATTGGCCGTACCGGCCGTGCTGGCGCTACCGGGCACTCCATCAGCTTTGCCTGTGAGCAGTACGCACTGAACCTGCCGGCGATCGAAGAGTACATCGATCACCAGATCCCGGTGAGCAGCTACGATGCCAGCGCTCTGCTGTCCGACCTGACCCGACCCCAGCGCATTCAGCGCAATCGTCGTCCGGGCGGTCGCGATGGCCAGCGACGCGATGGCCGCAGTGGCGGCGGACGGGGCCCGCGGCCCCGGCGTTAATACGGACAACGGCGGCCTCAGGGCCGCCGTTTTGCCATTGGCACCGGCCAGTGGTGAGGATTTTCACTGTGCGGGCACAGCCCGATGATCCAATTCCCCTATGGTAAAACCCCTGACTGACAGCACCGACGCCCTGGTGGCGGCCATCACCCTCGGCTCCAACAGCTTTAACCTGCTTATCGCCAGGAATGATGCGGCGGTGCCCACCATCATCGCCAAGCATAAGCGCAAGGCCCGACTGGCAAGAGGCCTGGCGCTGGATGGTCATATTGGCGATGACGCCATGGCCGAGGGACTGGATTGTCTGGCCTGGTTCGGTGAACTGCTGCGCCAGTACCAGCCGGCCCGGGTTGCGGTGCTGGCCACGGCGGCGCTGCGACAGGCGGACAATGCGGCGGCGTTCATTGCCGAAGGGGAGCCGCGACTGGGCTATCCCATCGAGGTGATCAGCGGTGAACGCGAGGCTACCCTGATCTACCAGGGGATGCGGGCGGCCACCGACGTCTCCGGCACGGTGATGGTGCTGGATATTGGCGGTGCCAGCACCGAACTGGTGGTGGGTGACGAACACCAGATGGCGTTTAAGCACTCTTTTGAGCTGGGCTGTGTCACCACCATGCAGGGCGCTTTGTCCTGTGGCATCAATGCCGAAGGCTTTGCCCGTGTGGAGCAGCAGGTGGCCGAATCGCTGGCGCCATTTTCGGCGTCGTTATCGCCCTATCACGGTCTCACGGCGCTGGGGGTTTCCGGCACCGTGCGCAGTTTGTTTGAACTGTTTGAGGCGCGCAACTCACCGCTGGAGGCGATTACCCCAATCGAACTTTCCACGGTGAAGGACGAATTACTGAACCTGGGGCACAACGCGTTGCCGGGGCTTGATGCCGAACGGATACCGACCTTTGCCGCCGGCGTCGCCCTGCTGTCGGGCTTTATGAAGGCATTGGACCTTTCCCGGCTGGAACTGGCTGGCGGTGCACTGCGGGAAGGGGTGCTGGTGGAGCTGGCGCGGGAATTGACGGAAACTCCAAGCTAATATTCTGAATAGACTTTGTTATTCCATTTGGGCATAAAGGATCCTGCGTCCGATTGGTTATCCTGCGCGTCGTAGGGAGAAACCCAGAGCGATCCTTTGGGTTTGAATAAAATTACAATCGCTCCCGCCAGTTTTCAGAGGCGAACCGGAATTTTGTCCGGATAAGGTACGACTACTATGAATTTGTTTGTATTGCTTAACGTCGTGGTGATGTTGGGCCTGTTCTATGTGCTGTTTGCGATGCAGCAAAAGCACGTCAAATTCACCCGCCGGGTGTTTCTGGCATTGGGTCTGGGTATTGGTTACGGTGCGATTCTGCAGTGGATCTACGGCGGCGGCTCCGCTGTCCTGACCCAGTCCATTGAGTATTTTGATATTGCCGGTAAGGGCTACGTTCAACTGCTGAAGATGATCGTGGTGCCTCTGGTGATGGTCTCCATCATCAGCGCCATTCTGAAGCTCAAAGATGGCCAGTCGCTGGGGAAAATCTCCGCCCTGACCATCGGGGTACTGCTGTTTACTGTGGCCATTGCGGGTTTGATTGGTATGGGCGTTGCCCATCTGTTCGGTCTCTCTGCTGAGGGCCTGACCGAAGGCGCCCGGGAAGCGGAGCGTGCGGCCGCTCTGCTGGCGCGTGAAGGCACGGCAGAACAGATCTCCATCGCCCGAACCCTGGTGGATCTGATCCCGGCCAACCCCTTCCTGGACATGACCGGTGCGCGTGACACCTCCATCATCTCCGTGGTGATCTTCTCCGCCTTTGTTGGCATTGCCGCGCTGGGCGTTCATAAGAAGCAGCCGGAGCTGGCGGACAAGTTCGACAGCTTTATGCAGGTGGCTTACGCCATCGTAATGCGCATTGTGACCCTGGTGCTGCGCCTGACTCCGTATGGTGTTCTGGCGCTGATGACCAAGGTGCTGGCGGGCTCCAACTTTGCCGATATCCTCAACCTGTTCAACTTTGTGCTGGCCTCCTACGTGGCGCTGGCGCTGATGTTTGGTGTGCACCTGGTGCTGGTCGCCATGGCCGGCGGCAACCCGGTGACCTTCGTTAAGAAGGTGCTGCCGGTGCTCTCCTTCGCCTTTACCAGCCGCACCAGCGCCGGCACCATCCCGCTGACTGTGCAGACTCAGACCCGTCAGCTGGGCATCCCGGATGGCATCGCAAACTTTGCCGCCTCCTTTGGCGCCACCATCGGCCAGAACGGTTGTGCCGGTATCTATCCGGCCATGCTGGTGGTGATGATCGCCCCGGTGATCGGCATCGACCCGATGAGCCCGCTGTTTATCGCCACCGTGATCGCCACTATTGTGGTGGGCTCCTTCGGAGTTGCCGGTGTGGGTGGCGGCGCCACTTTCGCTGCGCTGATCGTGCTGACTGCGCTGGATATG
Organism: Marinobacter nauticus; assembly: GCF_019801015.1. GTDB lineage: Bacteria > Pseudomonadota > Gammaproteobacteria > Enterobacterales > Shewanellaceae > Ferrimonas. The sequence goes on along the minus strand of NZ_JAHVJZ010000005.1, from coordinate 248,121 downwards.
CCGGTGGCGCTGGTGGGCCTGCTGATCTCCATCGAGCCGCTGATCGACATGGGCCGTACCGCCCTGAACGTGAACGGCGCGATCACCTCCGGCTTTGTTACCAGCCGGGTGCTGGGTCAGACCGATATGACCGTCTACAATGGCGAGCAGGAGCTGGAGCTGGACCTGGAGTCCGTTTCTTAAGCCACCTTGTTGAGCAAACAGGCGACGCCATGATGCATGGTGTCGCCTGTTGTCGTTCAGGGTGCTGTTGAGGATGCCTACTGAGGGGAGTGAATCTCTTTCTTCAGAGCCAGTACCAATAGCACAACCAGCGACAGTGGCGGGATCAGTCCGGTCAGTGCGGATATCACGCCCACAATCACCGGGTGGTGGGTTTTGCGTCGGGCCAGCCAGTAGCCGGCAACGCCGGACAGCACAACCCAGGCAAAAATAACCTGGCCGATTAGGGTGGCGTTGAGTGACAAAGGGACCTCCGTTGTCCGTTTCGTATTCAATGAGACTCTTCCAGTTATCGGCCCCGTGTTCAAGTAACCTTGGCTGCGGTCGTCCGGACATTGAGTCGGCGGGGTTTCGCAAGACGGCCACGGCAGAAAGCCGTATCCTGAGGCCATCACCATTAATGTCCGGGCTGCCCTGGCAGCCCGGTTGTTTGTTATCCGGGAAGTCTTATGAAGATCCTGATCATCGGCGCCGAAGCCGCCGGTATGAGCGCGGCGGCCAAGGCCCGTCGCAGTGCCCCCGAGGCCACCATTACCGTATTCGAGCAGAGCGACATTGTCTCCTTTGGCGCCTGTGGTTTGCCCTACTTTGTTGGCGGCTCCTTTGATGAACCGGGCTATATGGCCGAACGCAGTGCCGAGCAGTTCCGCGACTCCGGCATCGACCTGCGCACCCGGCACCGGGTTGAGCGCATCGATGCGGCCGCGAAAATCGCCACAGTAACCAATCTGGACAACGGTGAAACCTTTGAGCACGGCTACGACAAGCTGATGATCGCCACCGGTGCCTCGGTGGTGCGTCCGCCCATTGCGGGCCTGGATCTGGATAATGTGTTCTTCCTGAAGACCATGAACGATGGCGTGGTGCTGCGTGAGCTGTCCCAGCAGGAAGCGATTCAGGACGTGGTGGTGATTGGCGCCGGTTACATCGGTCTCGAAGTGGTGGAAGCGATGCACCACCGGGGCAAGCGGGTGCGCCTGATTGAGCTGGCGGATCGGGTGCTGGCGGAATCCTTTGACGCCGAGATGAGCGAGGTGATTGAAGCGGCGATTCAGCGTCATAACATCGACATGCACCTGGGCGAGCGGGTCGAAGCGCTGGAAGGTGACGGCAAGGTGAGCCGGGTACGCACCAACCAGGGCGTTTACGATGCCGATCTGGTTATTGTGGCCACCGGGGTAAAACCCAACACCGGGTTCCTGGCTGATACCGGCATTGAGCAGCTGCCCAATGGCGCCATTGTTATCGATGAACAGGGCCGCACCAGCCTGAAGGACATTTACGCTGCCGGTGATTGCGCCACGGTATGGCACAACGTGCGTCAGCAGGCCGTGTACATCCCGCTGGCGACTACCGCCAACAAGATTGGCCGTCTGGTCGGGGAAAACCTGTGCGGCGCTCAGAAGGCGTTTCCGGGCACTCTGGGCAGCGCCGGTGTGCGGGTGCTGGATGTGGAAGCGGGCCGGACCGGCCTGGGCCAGCGTGAAGCCGAAGCGCTGGGCTTCAACGTGAAGAGTGTGGTGATCGACGACAAGAACACCACCAACTACGTGCCGGAGCAGGCCCCGATCCGGGTCAAATTGGTGTACGAGGCCGAAACCAAGCGCATTCTCGGTGGCCAGTTGGCCGGTGGTGCCGGTGCGGTACTCCGGGTGGACACACTGGCAGCCGCAATTCAGGGCAACCTGACCACCGCCGATCTGGGCATGCTGGACCTGGTCTACGCGCCGCCGTTTGCCCGCACCTGGGACGCCCTGAACGTGGCGGGCAACGTGGCGAAATAAGTCGTCATCCAGTAACAGAAAGGGCAGCCATTCGGCTGCCCTTTTCGCGTGTTAAACCCAGCCCTTTTGCCGGAACGCGATCAGCGTCTGGCAGAACGTTTTCATCTCATCCGGGCGACCCAGCGACAGCCGGTTCCAGCCGTTGCTGTGACTGAATGCCCGGCCCACCAGAATGCCCGCTTGCGCCATACGCTGCTGATACAAAGCGGTATCGCCGCTGACCTGATGAAACAGGAAGTTGGCGTTGCAGGGCAGGGCTTTCAGCCCCAGTTCCTCCAGTGTCGCCAGTACCATCGCCAGCGACTGCTGGTTGCTGGCCCGGCTGAGGGAAACCCATTGCGGATCTTCCAATGCCGCTTTCGCCGCTACACAACCGGCCAGATTGGCGTTATCGATGCTGGCCTGAGCGCTCATGGCGTTGATCATGGCCGGGTGGGCAATGCCGTAACCCACCCGCAGTCCTGCCAGGGCGTAGATCTTGGAGAAGGTACGGGCCACCACCAGGTGCGGGTTGTGCCGGGTCAGGCCGATGGCGGAGACAAAGTCCGGGTCGTTAACGTACTCCGCATAGGCTTCATCAAGGATAAAACTCAGGTTGCCGGACGCCTCACCCAACCACAGGTTCAGCTCGCCCTGCGGCAGCATCAGACCGGTAGGGTTGTTGGGGTTACACAGGTACACCACGGACTTCCCCGGGTGTGCGGCGACCGCAGCTTTCATGGCCGCGATATCGGTTTCAAAGGCCGGGGTCAGCGGCACCTTAATCACTTTCATCCCTCGCGCCAGGGCGTAATCCTCCACCACGCCATAGCTTGGGTCTGGCATCACCAGTTGCGCGTCGGCTGCCGCCATCGCGTCCACGGCCATCTTCAGAATTTCCGACGAGCCGTTACCGTAGATCAACTGCTCGCCGGAGACATTGTGGTGGTGAGCCAGGCTGGCCATCAGGTCGCCTTTGGCCTGGTCCGGGTAACGAAACGCGTGGGGCAGAGCGTCGGCCAGGGCCTGTTGTGCTTTCGGAGGCAGGCCAAGTGAATTTTCATTGAAGTTCAGCAGCAGCGGGCCTTGCCCGGCAGTCTGGCTGAACGGCATTGCTTTGACCTTGCCGGGGCTGGTGTGACAACCGGTAAGGGCGAGGGCGCCAAGCGCGGCACCGGTCCCAAGAAGTTGACGGCGAGAGAGGGTGGCGTGCATAGATATATCCAATATTTGAATTATTATTTTCCGCCATCTTAGGGGGGAAGGTTTTTCACACCAGCGTGAGAGAGGGGAAGTGTGAGGAGGATCACGTGCAAAGCGAGGCTGCACAGGCCGGTAAAGGAGCGGGCCCCTGCCGGGGCCCTCTGAATCAATCGAAGCGACCAGACAACGCGATCACCTGCTGGCTGTCGGCCTCATTGGCCTGATACTCCCTGATGGTGACAGACCCGCGTGGGGCATGAGCAGACAGGCGTTGGACTGACAGGGCATCCGGGTTATAGCGGGCGGCGAAACTGGCGATGTTCTCGTCGTTGCAGCGGATGGTGCGTACCACGCCTTTTTCATTCAGACCCTGGTGCCGTATCGCCTGATGCAACTGCATGGGCTTGAGTGTTGCGGCCGCAATGCACAGCCGTGTGGCAGGGCTGTTGTCCAGCGCAATAAACTGAACCTCGTTGGCGCCTGCGCTGCTGGCAACCGCCAGGGCAATCAGTAAGGTGGGGGCCAGAGTTTTCATCGTGGGTTCCTCGCCGGTTGAAAACCGCCGCTAAGCATGGAACCTCGTCGCAGAAAAACCGTAACCACAGGGTGTCTGACTGTAAGCGGATGCGTTTGCTGTCACAGGCTCGGCCAGCCTGCGTCAGCGCGATTCCGGCTTCTTACGCGTTTTCAGGATGGGGCGGAGGATACCTGCGGAAACACTTTAGACGGGTCAGCGCTCAATCAACACCACATCGCCGCTGCGGGAGTCGTACTCAATGACCAATGCCGCACGATTGCGGCCACGGGTGTCGCCATTAGCGCGATACACGTAACTGCATTGCACCCGACCGGTGCCTGCCCCGGCCATAAGGCCTGGTATGGTGATCAGCTCAATCAGACTCAATCCCTTTATTTTTGACCTGTTAATTGCACTCCCTACGCCTGTGTGGAGGTATTAACAACATCCGAAAGGGCTGAAAATGCACACAAAAAACCCGCCATAAAGGCGGGTTTTTTTAACCGCGGCTCACCTTATTCGGTGGTGCCGAGAATGTTGAGCAGGTCCTGCTCCAGGGTCTCGGAGGCGGGGCGCTCAACAATGCGGCCCTGCTCTTCTCCCTGCTGGAACACCAGAACGGTCGGAATGCGCTGGAAGTCATACTGTGCCGCCAGGCCTTCCGGATCAGTGCGAGTGCGGTCGATGCCGATGTACTTCACGCTGATGTTCGGATTATTGGCCTCGGCCAGGATCTTGGCCAGACGCGGCGTCTCGCGGTGACAGTCGGGGCACCAGGTGCCGACAATCACAACCAGCTCAGTGGGGGTGTCGATGGCGGCCAGCTGGGCAATCAGCTCAGCATCGGCCTGGTAAGCGTCGAAGTTGGCTTCGTATCCAGGCTGCTGACGCAGCTCTTCGAAGCCAAGCAGTCCGGTCAGGATCACTTCTTTCTTCTCTTCTTCGCAGGTGGCAAACAGGCCACCGTCGGTTTGGTTGTCGAAACCGCAACCGCCCTGAGCGGCCATTGCCGGGCCCATCATTAACGGGGCCAGTACCAGGGCTAACAGTGTGCGTTTCATGGTGATCTCCCTTGTCCGTTCACAACTGTGCCACCAGTATGAGGCCCTTTGGCGGGAAAGTGTCCTCGCGGGGCGGGAACTGTGAAGCGGGACAAAAAAGCAGCGAAAGCGTGAAAACGGGCAGGAGAGCCTGCCCGTTTTTGCGATGAAAACCCTAGGGTTACTCGGCCTCTTTCAACCAGCGGGCTACCGGCTTGGCGAAGTAGGTCAGGATGCCATCGGCACCGGCACGCTTGAAGCAGAGCAGGGCTTCCAGAACCACCTTCTTCTCATCCAGCCAGCCATTCTGGGCGGCGGCTTTCAGCATGGCGTATTCGCCACTCACCTGATAGGCAAAGGTCGGCACTTTCAGCTCGGTTTTCACCCGGCGAACGATGTCCAGGTAGGGCATACCCGGCTTCACCATCACCATGTCGGCGCCTTCCTCAATGTCCATCGCCACTTCCTGAATCGCTTCATCGCTGTTGGCGGGATCCATCTGGTAGGTGTGCTTGTTGCCGCTGCCCAGGTTGCCTGCGCTGCCGACCGCATCACGGAACGGGCCGTAGAAGCTGGAGGAGTACTTGGCAGAGTAAGCCATGATCTGGGTGTTGATGTGGCCAGCCGCTTCCAGAGCGTCACGAATGGCGCCAATGCGGCCATCCATCATGTCAGAGGGCGCCACCATATCGGCACCGGCTTCGGCGTGGGACAGGGCCTGCTTGACCAGTACCTCGGTGGTGATGTCGTTGAGGATGTAGCCCTCTTCATCAATGATGCCGTCCTGACCGTGGGTGGTGAACGGGTCCAGCGCCACGTCGGTGATCACACCCAGCTCCGGGAACGCACGCTTCAGGGCGCGAACCGCTTTCTGAGCCAGGCCTTCGGGGTTGAAGGCTTCTTCGGCGCCGAGGGATTTCTTTTCCTGCGGGGTTACCGGGAACAGGGCGACGGCAGGAACGCCCAACGCGACCAGCTCGGCCATCTCTTCCAGCAGCAGGTCGATGGAGAGGCGCTCAACGCCCGGCATGGAATCCACTGCTTCGCGGCGATTATTCCCTTCCAGTACAAACACCGGGTAGATGAGGTCGTTGACCGTCAGGGTGTTCTCCGCGATCAGGCGACGGGAAAAGTCGTGCTTGCGGATACGACGAGGACGTCGACGGGGAAAGGCTCCGGTTACTTGGCTCACGGATCACTCCTTGTAGTGAAATTGGACGATCGCCACAGCGATTTCAGTGCGTCATGTTAGCAAACTGGTGCGCCGGTTGTATGGCCAAGGTCACAACTGAAACAACTGCTTGACGTTGGCTTCGGTGACCGCACTCAGGTGCTGCTCGGTTTGACTGCGGAGTTGAGCAACGGTTCGCGCAATGTGGGGGAGAACCGCCGGTTCATTGCGCCGATGCTTCGGTTTGGGCTTTAGATCACGTGGCAGCAGGTAAGGCGAATCGGTTTCCAGCAGCAGACGGTGGTCGGGAATGCGCGGCACCAGGGTGCGGAGTTCGGTACCGCGCCGCTCATCGCAGATCCAACCGGTGATGCCAATGTGGAGGTCCAGCTCGAGGGCGGCTTCAAGCTCGGCGGCGGTGCCGGTAAAACAGTGCAGCACGGCACCGGGCAGGCGGTCCCGGTATTGGGCCACCATGGGGACAAAGTCGTCGTAGGCTTCCCGGCAATGCAGCACCAATGGGCGATTGAGCTCGGCCGCCAGGGCCAGTTGCGCTTCAAACGCCTCACGCTGTGCCTGTCGGGGCGAGAAGTCGCGGAAGTAGTCGAGGCCGCACTCGCCGACGGCAACCACGGCGGGGTGCTGCATCAGCCGGGTCAGTCGCTCGAGGCGGTCACTGGCCCATTCACTGGCATGGTGGGGGTGGACGCCAGCGGTCAGCTTCAGTTCCGGGTGGTCTTCCTGAATGGCCTGCAACGCGGTGGCTTCGGCCAGGTCGCTGGCCAGCGCCACCACCTGGTGAACCCCTGCGGCTTTGGCGCGGCTCAGGGTTGGGCCTATCTCTCCAGCCAACTGGCTGGAGAGCAGGTTAACGGCAATGTCAGTCCAGCGCATCAGTCGAGTCGTTTAACCCGGGTTTGGCCACCACGCCCCTCGCGGGAGAGCAGGAAGGAGCCCATAAAGGCGCGCTCAATGGTGATGGTGTCCCCGGCTTTGAGCTTGTAACGAGAGGACTCGGTCTGGCGCCAGCGCTGGCCGTTATCCAGAGTGATGGTCCATTTGCCGTAGGCGTCGGTTTTGATGCTGGCGACTACGCCATGGATGGCATCGATCTCTTCGGCGGGGACGGTGGTTTTACCAAACTCCGCTTCGGCACTCACCGCGGGAGCCGCGGCCGGAGCGATGGGGGCGCGGGAAATGGCGGCCTCAGCGGTGGCAGGTGCCGCCGCAGGCAGTGTGGCTTTAGTGGCAATCTGGCTGAACTCGTCGTAGCAGAGTAGCCGGTCCAGTTGGTCTTCCTGGCTGGAACACTGGGCGATCGCTTCGGCCAGTTGGTCGTAGCAGGCCAGGCGGGCCCGCTGGTCGGTTTCGTTGGTGCAACCAAAACCGGCGGCATAAGAGCCGCCGGAAATCAGGGTCAGGAGCAGCAGGGTAGCGCGCATTATCCCTCCTTGGAGGCGATGGCGCAGCCATCGCCGTTAGTCCGTGGCGTGTTCGCCCTCTTCCTCTTCTTCGTCGGGCTTCGGCGTGTAGAACCGGGCAAAGAACAGGCCCGCTTCAAACAGCAGCAGCATGGGGATCGCCAGCATGGATTGAGAGATCACATCCGGCGGAGTCAGCACCATACCGATTACGAAGGCACCCACGACGATGTAGGGGCGTTTCTCTTTCAGGCTGTCCACCGTGGTGGCGCCTGTCCAGCACATTAGCAAAACGGCGATGGGGATCTCAAATGCAAGACCGAAGGCAAAGAACAGCTTCAACACGAAGTTGAGGTAGCTGTTGATGTCTGTCGCCACTTCTACGCCATCCGGTGCCACGCTGGTGAAGAAGCCGAACACCACCGGGAATACAACGAAATAGGCGAACGCGATGCCGGCATAAAACAGCAGCGTACTGGAAGCCAGCAGCGGCATGATCATGCGGCGTTCATGCTTGTACAGACCCGGGGCAATAAAGGCCCACAACTGGTAAAGCACGTAGGGGATCGCGATGAAGAAGGACACCACCAGGGTCAGCTTAAAAGGCGCGAAGAACGGCGAGGCCACATCGGTAGCAATCATCGACGCGCTTTCAGGCATCACCTCAAGCAGCGGCTTGGAGAGAAAGTGGTAGATGTCTTTGGACCAGTAGGCCAGAGAGAAAAACACCACCAGAACGGAGCCGATAGCATGCATCAATCGGCTGCGCAGCTCCATCAGATGGCTGATCAAGGGTTGCTGGTCAGACATGCATTACTCTTTGGGTTTGGACTCAGCCGGTGCTGCTGCAGCCGGTTTGGTCTCAGTGTCCCCGGTTGCCGCAGGCGCTTCACTGGACTCGGCAGCCGGAGCTGGAGTCTGAGCGTCAGTGGCATAGGGACGGTTCACCGATTGAGCGGCATCCCGCAGCTCCTGAATGGACTGCTGCAGGCCGGGGTCCAGATCTTTCAGACCCTTGGCTTCCGCTTTTTTCAGATCCGCCTGGAGCTGTTCAATTTTCAGCTCCTGTTCCAGCTCGGTACGTACGGAACCGGCCATTCGCTTGATGGTGCGAACCCAGCCAGATACGGTGCGAACCGCTACAGGCAGTCGTTCCGGGCCAAGCACAATCAGGCCCAGCACCACGACCACCAGCATTTCGAAAAAGCCGAACCCGTCGAACATAAAGGATTACGCCTGTTCTTTGTTCTTCTGCTCAGTGGTGTTCTGGGCAGCGGTGTTTTGAGCGGCAGTCTCTTTCGCGTTGTCTTCCAGCGCTTTCTTGTCCGCAGCGGCTTGCTCTTCGTCGGACATGGCTTTCTTAAAGCCCTTTACGGCACCGCCGAGATCGCTGCCAATGCCGCGCAGTTTCTTGGTTCCGAACAGCAGTACGACGATCAGTGCGACGATCAGAAGTTGCCAGATGCTGATGTTGCCCATAGTGGCTCCCATTTACGGTTTGCGGCTGTTAATCAGCCTAAGAAATCATCTTCAAGTGTACCGTGCTTGATCACGGTTTCCTAATCCGCCAACAAGTGATCCAGGCCACAAAGCCCGCTATCGCCAACGCTACGGAAGGCCAGATTGTAACGGTTTTCCCGACAAGGATTGTGCTTGAGATCACCAAACACCCACCTATTACGAGGAAAATTTGGCTTCTGTGCTGACGACGGCGTTCCTGAATGTAGGGTTCCAGAACCTGCCGGGGGTTGGTCAGCAGGGTGCGGCCCAGGGTCAGATTGTCGTGCAGCAGGTCCGGCAGTTCCGGCAGTTTCTCGGCCCAGAACGGCGCGGCGTCTTTGAGGCGCTGCCAGTGGGCCTGCGGTCCCATCTGTTCGGACGCCCACTGTTCCAGGAACGGCTTGGCGGTGTCCCAAAGGTCCAGTTCGGGGTAGAGCTGGCGACCCAACCCTTCGATATAAAGCAGGGTTTTTTCCAGCAGGACCAGCTGCGGTTTCACGACCATGCCGAACTGATGCGCGGTGCGGAACAGGTCCACCAGCAGCTGGCCGAAACTGATCTCGGACAGCGGCTTGTTCTCCAGCGGGCTGAACACCTGCTTGAGAGCATGCTCAAACGCGATGGGGTCCGCTTCGGCATCCACCCATCCGGTCTTCAGGAAAATCTGCGCCAGGCGGCTGTAGTCCTGATTGAAGAAGGCGAGGAAGATCTCCGCCATATCCCGCTTGTCCTGTTCGGACAGGCGGCCGACGATGCCGCAGTCGATGCCGATGTACATCGGGTCTTCCGGGTGCTCGCGGGAGACAAAGATGTTGCCGGGGTGCATGTCGGCATGGAAGAAGTTGTCGCGGAACACCTGGGTAAAGAACACCTCCACCCCGCGTTCGGCCAGCACCTTCATATTGGTGCCCTGGGCTTTCAGTGCCTCGAGGTCAGTGACGGGGATGCCGTAGATCCGCTCCATCACCATCACGTCCCGATGGCTGAACTGACCGTGCACTTTCGGAATGTAGAGCGCGTCGGAGCCCTCAAAGTTGGCGCGAAGGCGCTGGGCGTTGTCCGCTTCCCGGGTGAGGTCCAGCTCCGCCAGAATGGTGCGACGGTAGTCTTCAACCACTTCAACCGGGTGCAGCCGTTTGCCCTGAGGGCTGGCGGCCACCAGCCGGGCAACCTGGCCCATCAGTGCCAGGTCAGCGTGGATCACCGGCTCAATGCCGGGGCGCACCACTTTGATCACCACCTCTTCGCCACTCTCTTTGATTCGGGCGGTGTGCACCTGCGCCACGGAAGCGGAGGCCAGCGGAGTGGGGTCAAAATCGTCGAACAGCTCGGCCACCGGTTTGCCCAGTGCGGCTTCGATGCGGGCGATCGCCTGATCCGCTGCAAACGGCGGCACCTGGTCCTGCAACAGAGCAAGGGCATCGGCCAGATCATCCGGCAGCAGATCGCGGCGGGTGGAGAGCATCTGGCCAAATTTAATGTAGACCGGGCCCAGCGATTGCAGCGCCAGCTTCAGGCGCATCGCCGGGGTCTCGTCGCCAGCGGTGCGGGGCAGCCAGAACAGCAGGCGATCAAGCCAGACCGCGAGCGCCGGGCGGCGATCTTCGGGCAGCAGATCCAGCAATCGGTAACGGTGCAGGGTACGGGCAATCTGCCAGCTGCGGCGAAGGGAGGCCAGGGTCATTTCTGCTGCTCCAGACGCGCCAGTCGCTCTGCCAGGCGGGCAGTGCGCTTAGCCAGTTCCTCCACCTGCTCTGCAAAGTGGGCCACTTCGCGGCTGCCCGGAGCGAGGCGCAACTCCTCCCTTATCACTTCCCCACTGTGCTGATGCAGGCGGTTCAGGTCGGACTCGGCCCGGGCCAACAGGTTGCGGCCAAGCTGGTCCACCCGGTAGGCCATACCGTCACCCAGATAGTGGCTCAGTGGCTCAGCCAGGTCCGGCTCGATGGCGCTGAGCAGATTGGCCAGCTTGCCCACCAGCTGCATGTCGCCTTCGATCTCCAGCGCGCCCTGTTTAACCAGAGTGGACAGCGACGCCCCCTGGGAGAGCTGGCGCAGGGTCAGCAGGCTGACGGTTAGCTGGGCATCCGTGGCGCCGTCGTATTGGCTGTAGACCTGGATGGGATCGCGGAGGATCAGGAAGAGGGGGAAGGGGAGTTCATTCAATTGGAGACGGACCACCTGGCCCTGCCAACGGGCCAGAGGGGTCGGTTCCGGATGGAAACGCAACAGTTGGGCCAGGGTGGTTTCCATTACCCCGGCCACCAGGGTAGCGATCCGCATTGGCGTCAGAACTTGTAGCCGCGGTGCAGCGCGACAACGCCGTTGGTCATGTTGACGTAGTCAGCCTGATCGAAGCCGGCGTCCAGCATCAGCTGTTTCAGGGTTTCCTGATCCGGATGCATGCGGATGGATTCGGACAGGTAGCGGTAAGACTCGGCATCGCCCGCCACCATGGAGCCCATACGCGGGATCACCTGGAAGCTGTAGAAGTCATAGGCCTTCTGCATCACCGCGTTTTGCGGCTTGGAGAATTCCAGCACCAGCAGCTTGCCACCGGGCTTCAGGATGCGCTGCATGGATCGCAGAGCCTTCTCTTTTTCGGTGACGTTACGCAGGCCGAAAGCGATGGTAATGATGTCGAAGTGGTTGTCCGGGAAGGGCAGGGCTTCGGCATTGGCCTGAACGTAGCTCACGTTGCCTACGACACCCAGGTCGTGGAGCTTGGCGCGACCCACTTTCAGCATGGAGTCGTTGATGTCCGCCAGAACCACTTCGCCTGTCTCACCCACTAGGTGGGAGAATTTGGCGGTCAGGTCACCGGTGCCACCGGCCAGATCCAGGACTTTCATGCCCGGGCGTGCAGCCGCGCACTCAATGGTAAAACGCTTCCAGTAGCGGTGAACGCCGAAGGACATCAGGTCGTTCATCAGGTCGTACTTGGACGCGACGGAGTGGAACACGTCCGCCACCATCTCCGCTTTCTTGGTTTTGTCTACTTGCTGGTAGCCAAAATGAGTTTTCTTGTCAGCGCCGTCGGCCATGCTGTTCTCAATCCTGTGCAGCCATCTTTACGTTGGGGCCACAGTCTACACTTTAAACCAATTAACAGAAACGTTGCTTGAGCCCCGGGACCCTGTCTACTTCCTGAACTGTGATCCTGCCAAAAGCTCAAGCTCATCAACCCTGTGATCCCCGGTGCGTCTGACCATTGTCCTGGCCCTGTTACTGAGCTTGCCACTGCTTGCCGATTCGCCCTCGAACCAGTGGCGACGGTTCTTCTCGCCACAGCGCCTGGATGCGCTGGAGGCGCGCTTTGGTGCAGAGGGGCGCAAGCGGGCGGAGGCCCTGGCGGCGTTTATTGAGACGGAGCAAGGGGTGGAGCGTCCGATTGATGAGCGCCTGCAGCGGGTCAATGACCACTTTAACCGGATGACCTTTGTGGATGACCAGACTCACTGGGGGCAACCGGACTACTGGGCCACGCCGCTGGAGTTTGTCGGCAGTGGCGGAGGCGACTGTGAGGACTTTGCCATTGCCAAGTATTTCACTCTGCGGGTACTGGGGGTGGAGGCCGAGCAGATGCGCCTGACCTACGCCAAAGCCGTCACCCTCAATCAGGCCCATATGGTGCTCACCTTTCTGCCGGAGCCCGGCGCCATGCCGCTGGTGCTGGATAACCTGGACCCCGCCATCCGGCCAGGTAATGAGCGGCCCGATCTGGTGCCGGTTTACAGTTTTAACGGGGAAGGGCTCTGGCGGGCGCGGGCGTTCGACCAGGGGGTGCGGCTCAAGTCCGGCGAAAGCGGGGTAGATCTGTGGCAGGACCTGGTGGAGCGCATCACCATCGAGGGTGAGGAGGAAGGCGCATGACCTTGTTTCGAGTGCTTTTGATTGCCTTGGTGGTGCTGGTCAGCAGCTTAACGGCCAGCAGCCTGTGGCTCTATTTACGCACGACGCAAAGTTACCTGAGTGACCAGCTGGCGGTGCATGCCTCTGATACGGCCACGTCCCTTGGGCTGTCGTTGACCCCGGTGCTGGGCGATCAGGACTGGGTGCTGGCCGGTTCGATGGTGGACGCCATTTACGACAGCGGCGAGTACAGCCTGCTCAAAGTGGAGGAGTTGGCCGGCGACCGGCGCATTGAACGGGAGAGCGTGGCTTTCGGGGAGGAGACCCCAGGCTGGTTCCGGCGGGCGTTTCCACTTGAGGCACCGGTGATGGAGACCGAGGTGGCCGGGGGCTGGACCACCATTGCCACGCTCCGGGTGCAGGCCAGTCCGGCCCGGGCGCAGGACCACCTCTGGCGCCTGACCGAGCGTTCCCTTTGGATTGCCATCGCACTGGCGATGGTGGCCATTGGCGTCGGTGCCATGCTGCTGAGGCGCGTACTGGAGCCGCTGGAAGCCGCGCGCCGACAGGCCGATGGCATTCGCAAGCGCCGCTATCTGCGCCAGCCTGAGCTGCCCAGGATCCGTGAATTGCGCTCGCTGGTGCTGGCGATGAACCAGATGGTGACCACCTCCGAAGCGCTGTTTAAGGAGCAGTGCCAGCGGATAGACCGGCTGCGCCAGCAAACTCTGCTGGATGCCGACACCGGACTGGGTAACCTGACCCGGGCCAGAAAGCGACTGTGCCAACTGCTCAGAGATCGGGAGCTGGATGGCGGCATGGTAGCCCGGTTGCATCTGGTCGGGCTGGAGAAGGTGGAGCTGGCCAGTGGCGTCGCCTGCGAGCAGACCCTGATGCAACAGCTGGCGGACATTCTCAATGAATGGGCGCTTAAGCAGCCCAATGCCCGCACCTACCGAATCGGCTTTGCCGACTTTATGCTGCTGCTTCCTGGCGGCACGCCAGCGGACCTGGCGCAAGGGGAGGGGGAACTGCGCCAGCGGGTGCTGGTGGCACTGCGCCAGTGGGGTGGGCAGCGTGTGCTGCTGGTGGCCCGTCATTACCAGCTGGATGAGCCACAAGGCCCGCTGGAAGCGGCACTGGAAAGTCAGCTTTCAGAGGCGCTGGGCCGCTCGGAGGACAGCCTCTATCTGTTGGGCAAAGGCACTACGGCGGAGGTGGCCAGTCTGCAACAGCAGGAGCAACAACTCTCCCGGCTGCTGGCGTGCAGCCCCAGATTGCTGGCACAGCCTGCGTTACGCCAGGATGGTGAGGCCCTGTTTAAGGAAGTGCTGGCCCGTTTCCATGACGGTGAGCGTTGGGTGGCGCCCGGCCCGGTGATGGTGATGGTGGCCCGGCAGCAGCGCCATCAGGCACTGGACAGACTGATTCTGCACACGCTGATGCAGCGCCCGGCCTGGGAGGGGATGTTGTCGGTCAACCTGACGGTGGAGTCGGTACTGGATCCACTGTTTCTGCCAGAACTTCGGCGTCAGCTCCAGAGCCGCCTGGGCACGGTGGCGCTGGAACTGCCGGAGCGGGCGTATCTGGTGGAACCGGAGATGACCGGCCAGTTCATCCATGTGATGGCGGAATTGGGGGTGCCGGTCTGGCTCGATCACACCTCGCCGTCCGGCTTACCGTTGCTGATGCAGCCCGGGCTCACCGGCATCAAGCTGGACGCCGCCTACACCCGGCACGTGCTGGAAGAGGGGGGCGACCTTATCGAAATGATGGTTGCAGCCGCGCATGCCCGAGGGGTGTGGGTGGTGGCGGAACAGGTGGAATCGCGGGAGCTGGCAGAGCGGCTCTGGCAGCTCGGCGTGGATGGGGTGCAGGGCTTTGCTCTGCTGGCGCCCCGCCCACTGGGGCCGGAAGATGGGCCGGCCCCGGTATGACGACTCAGATGGTGGCGTTGGCGCGTCCGGACAGGTAACTGAGCACCAGTTCTGACAAGGCCTGGCCTACGGCTCTGCGCCCGGCAATTTCACCGGCGCTGTGGCATCGGGGTGCCGCTTCGCACAGGTGGAGGTAACGGGTATCCCGGTATTGCGCCAGCCGATAGATAACATGGCAGGCATCCAACATCGGCACACCGATGCGGGACTCCGCTGACGATGGCATTGATTCGATGGCGTCCATATCCAGCTCAATCCCCAGGGGGCGGGGCTGGATAGCCAGCTCGGCCAGCGCTTCATCCAGTACCTGGGTCAGGGTGCTGTGCCGACGAATCCAAACCTGCTGAAAGGTGGAGAAGTGGATGCCAAGACTGCGCATCTGCTCCAGCGCCGCCGCGTTGTTCTTTTGCTCATGCAGACCAATAACGCGGTAACTGTTCAGGGCGCCCGCTTTCCAGGCGTAGGCAAAGCCGTTGCCACTGTGGCGGCCTTCGGTGGCGCGAAAATCGGCGTGGGGGTCGAGATTGATGGCGGCCAAGGGCTTATCCAGGGCCAGGCTGGCGCCGAGCAACAGGGGGTAAGCGTTATTGTGGCCACCGCCGATCACTATCGGCTCCAGGCCGGCGGCGACGATCGCCTGAATTACCGGAGCCAGGCGCGAATCCAGCTCCGCGGTCAGCTCCCGCAGGCGGGCCAGCGGCTCCGCCTGCTGGTTGTCCAGCAACTCAGCGTCTGCCTGCAGGTCACTCACCTCGATGCTGCCCAGCAGCAGAATGTCGGAGCCGTCGCAGAAATCGTTGGCCTGAAGGTTGAGGAACAAAGAGAGAAAGCTGTCCCAGGCGGCATCGCTGCCGCCTCGGCCACAGTTGGCCCGGGGGCCGATATCTTCTGGCACCCCCAGCAGCACATAGCGGGCACCATCGGTGCGGGCCTGAATCAGGGCGTCTTCCAGAACGCTGCCCTGAGGCAATAACAGGTGCTCCCCCAGATGTTGTTCGCCGGAGCGATGGGTGCAGTAGGCCGCCAGGGTCCGTTCGGTGGCTAAGTTCAGCATCATTCGATGTCCAGCGGGTCCTGAGAGAGGATGATGCCGGTGCTGTCGACATAGAGGTGATCCTCCGGCAGGAAGGTCACGCCGCCAAAGTTGACCGGAACGTCCAGGCTGCCCTCTGCGTTTTCGCCAGCCCCCACCGGAATGGACGCCAGCGCCATGATGCCCAAATCCATCTCTTCCAGTGCATCAACATCCCGAACCGAGCCGTAGATCACCAGGCCTTCCCAGTGGTTATTGACCGCCAGGGTGGCTATGTCGGCGTCGATCAGTGCCCGCCGCATTGAGCCGCCGCCGTCCACCAGCAGCACTTTGCCAGCGCCGTCCTGATCCAGGGCTTCGAGGATGGCACTGCAATCCTCAAAGCATTTGACGGTACGCAACTGCCCGCCAAAGGAGGGGCGTCCGCCAAAGTTGCTGAACATGGGCTCGACCACATCCACCTGGTCTCCAAAGAGATCGCAGAGTTCAGAGGTGTTGTAATGCATGTGGGCTCCTCGCGTTACGCGCTGGATAGGGGGCTTTGCCTTCAAAGTAATGAAAAACCGGGGCTTTGCAATGCCGACGGAGGATATTGCCCGGTTTTTATTCGCATTCACTGTCACAGAACGGTCGCACGGCGTTCATCTTTGTGTCCCTGCACTGTCAATGCGCTGTCATCCCGCCGCTCTAGCTTGATGGGCAAATGTCGGGAGGACGACCTTATGTGGCAAACATTGGATTCGTTAGACCGGGGGCTGATGACGCGTCTGCAGGCCATGCCTGCCCCTCATTACTGGCGCCCGGCGGCACGTTGGGTCTCACTCAGCGGCGATGGGGCGGGCTATCTGCTGATGGCCCTGTTGCTCGCAGAGGCCGGTGGGATGCGTGGCCAGCAGTTCTTGCTGGCGGGGCTGGTGGCATACGCGCTGGAGCTGCCCCTTTACTGGCTGCTTAAGAATACCCTGAAGCGGGCCCGACCCTGCCACAACATGGGCGGTGTCGTGGCGGCGGTTGATCCTCACGATAAATTCAGTCTGCCTTCCGGCCACAGTGCCGCCGCGTTCCTCTTTGCCACCCTGCTGGCCTGGTATTGGCCGCCTCTGGCGGTTCTGGCTTACGGCTGGGCGGCACTGGTGGGGCTGTCCCGGGTGCTCTTGGGTGTGCACTACCCCGGGGACATTGTTGCGGGCGCCACGCTGGGGTTGTGGGCCGGCCATCTGGGCCTGTACTGGACACAGTTTTAACAAAGGAAAGGAGCGGCAATGCGGATTCTTTATGGTGTGCAGGGCACCGGCAACGGGCATCTGACCCGCGCCCGGGTGATTGCCCCGGCGCTCGCCCGTGCCGGAGTGGAAGTGGATTACCTGTTCTCCGGTCGTCCCCGGGAGCAGTTCTTTGATATGGAGCCGTTTGGTGATTTCCAGTGCAAACGGGGGTTGAGTTTCGCCACCCGAAAAGGGCAGATCAGTCTGCTCGGTACCGCGATGGACAACAAACTGTGGGCGCTCTGGCAGGATGTGCGCACCCTGGACCTGTCCGGCTATGACCTGGTGCTCAATGATTTTGAGCCGATATCTGCCTGGGCAGCCCGACGCCAGGGCAAACCCTGCATCGGCATCAGCCATCAGAACGCCTTTAACCACAAGGTGCCGATCACCGGTGAGCGCTGGCATAACCGGTTGATCATGAAGTATTTCGCCCCCACCAGCGTGGCCCTTGGTTGTCATTGGCACCATTTTGGTTGCGACCTGCTGCCCCCCTTTATCGAAACGATTGAGCCCGCTGCGACGGAGAGCGGCAAAATTCTGGTCTACCTGCCGTTTGAGGAGGCGTCAGACATCGTCGCTCTGCTGGCGCCCCTGGGTGGCCATCGGTTTGTGGTTTATCACGGCAGTGGAGCGCCGGGCGAACTGCCTGCGAACCTGAGCTGGAATGGGTTCTGCCGCGAAGGGTTCCAGCGGGATCTGGCCAGTTGCAGTGGGGTGATCTGTTCCGCCGGTTTCGAGCTGGTCTCAGAGGCGCTGGTGCTGGGGAAAAAGCTCCTGTTAAAACCCCTTCAGGGTCAGTTTGAACAGCTCTCCAACGCCCTGGCGCTGGAGTTGCTGGGGGCCGCTGAGTCGATGAAAACGCTGGATTCAGAGCGAGTGGGGCACTGGCTGCACAGCCCCGGCATTGAGCCGATTGAGTATCCCCAGATGGGGGACACCCTGGTGCAGTGGCTGCTCGCCCGTCGCTGGCATGATGTCAGTGGTCTGTGCCAGCAGGCCTGGGCCCAGGCCAAGCTACCTGAAGCCTGGCAGCACAAGTGGGCGTACGCCTACTGAGTGGTCGTGGGTCGGGTCTCAGGAAGCGGCGTCCTCAGGGGCGCCGTTTTTGATCCTGCCTTGGCTTGCCCTCGTAACGAGCGCAAAGAGCGGGGGCAGGCATGAAGAAACATGAGCGGGTGCTGGTGCTCGGTGCCAGCGGGTTTATCGGCAGCAACCTGGTTCAGGAGCTGATTCGTCAGGGATTCCAGGTGCGGGCAGCAGGCCGCAACCCGGAGAAGCTGGCACAGCGCTTCGGTGACGATGTGCAGTGTGTCCGGGCGGATGTGTTAAAGCCTGACACTCTGGTGGATGCTCTGGCCTGCATCGATGCGGTGTACTACCTGGTTCATGGCATGACCGAGGGTAAGGGGTTTGAAGAGCGCGAACGTGAGGGGGCGGAGCAGTTTGCCCGCGTGGCCGAAGCGGTCGGCGTGAAACGCATTGTTTACCTTGGTGCCCTGCACCCTGAAGGTGCCGATTCATTACATCTGCGCAGCCGCAGCGCCACCGGAACCGGTTTGCGGCGGGGCACGGTGCCCGTGACTGAGATCCGCGCCCCGATAGTCATCGGCCCCGGCTCCGCCGCTTTCGAAGTGATGCGGGATCTGGTCTACAACCTGCCGGTAATGGTGACGCCCAAGTGGGTGCGCTCCGCCATGGCCCCCATCGCCTTACCCAACCTGCTGCACTATCTGGTGGGCGTACTATCGCTACCGGACGACGGGGACGTCAGTTATGACGTGGCGGGGCCCGAAATGCTCAATTACCAGTCCCAGATGCAGCGGTTTGCCGCCATCGTCGGCAAGCGGGTGTGGATTGCGCCGGTGCCGCTGCTCAGCCCGGGTTTGTCAGCGCGCTGGCTGCGCTTTATCACCTCGGTGCCGACGGGCATTGCCCGAGCGCTGGTCGGAGGCCTGAAGCAGGACCTGCCCGCCGACGACCGGGCCATCCGCGAGCGGCTGCCTCAACGTCTGCTTGGCTTCGACGAGGCGGTGAAGCTGGCACTGAGCGCGGAGCGGCAACAGGTGGCGGCGCACGATCCGGCACACGCCGCAGTGCTGAAACGCCGCTGGCGGCCCCAGTTCGGTTTTTATCCCAAGTCCGATGGGGCGTCTGCCCACATTGACGCCCCGATTGAGCGGGTGTGGCAGGAGGTGTGTCGGATTGGCGGACGGCCGCGTTACTTTGCCCTGGATCTGCTGTGGCGGGTTCGGGAGGCGTTTGATGCTCTGATCGGCGGTACCGGCATGGATTACTACCGACGCGACCCCGACCGGCTCCGCCTCGGAGACCGGGTTGATTCCTGGAGCGTGGCCGAGCTGGAGCCCCACCGAAAGCTAACCTTGCTGTTCGGCATGAAAGCGCCGGGGATGGGGGGATTGACCTTTGAACTGGTGCCGGATGGCAACGGAACCCGGCTGGCGCTGACCTGTTGGTGGTATCCCGCGGGCGCCTGGGGGCTGATGTATTGGTGGGCGATGCTGCCCGCGCACATCATTCTGTTCCGCCGGATGGTGAACAACATCCGGCGCCTGTCGATGCGGCCCGATGACAGTGGGTCGTTGGTCCGGGCCTGATTCAGGACTCGGCTTTTTCCAGCTCGTACAGCGACTCGACGACCAGCTCCATGCGGGGCTGCAACAGCGCCTGAGCGTCCTGCAAGGCCTGGTTATAGATCACCGGCCCCAGAGTCTTGAGCAGGTGGTCGAGCAGAAATTCACCCTCGAACTGGCCCAAATCCTGATCCAATTGCTGCTCAAAGTAGTCGGTAAGCTGGCGCAACGTCGCGGTGCGCTGAGCCGGGTCGAGAGTGATCATCCTCTGTCCTGTTATACGTCGTCGGAGAGGGCCCCAAGGTAGCGGTAAACCACGGCACCGAGCAAGGCGCCCGCGATCGGGGCGAACCAGAACAGCCACAATTGGCTGATGGCCCAGTCACCGACATAGAGGGCGACGCCGGTGCTTCGTGCCGGATTGACCGAGGTGTTGGTCACCGGGATGGAGATCAGATGGATCAAGGTCAGACAGAGGCCGATGGCGATGGGCGCGAATCCTGCGGGGGCACGGGCATCGGTGGCACCCAGGATGACGATCAGGAACATCATGGTCATCACGACCTCGCAAATCAGCGCAGCGGTCAGGCTGTAACCCCCGGGTGAGTGCTCCCCGTAGCCGTTTGAAGCGAAGCCGGCGCTGAGATCAAACCCGGCCTGGCCGCTGGCGATCAGGTAAAGCACGCCTCCGGCGGCAGCACCGCCCAGTACCTGGGCCAGGATGTAGGAGAGAATTTTATCGCCACCAAAGCGACCCCCGGCCCAAAGCCCAATGGTGACGGCGGGGTTCAGATGGCACCCGGAGATGTGGCCAATGGCGAACGCCATGGTGAGCACCGTCAGGCCAAACGCCAGGGATACCCCCAGCAGGCCGATGCCGACGTCAGGGAATGCGGCGGCCAGTACGGCGCTGCCGCAGCCGCCCAAAACCAACCAGAAAGTACCAAAGAACTCCGCTACCTGGGCACGCATTGCGGCCTCCTGTTACAGGGGGATGGCTTTCAATTATGGTCGATTGTCAGGCGATCAGATCCAGCGACGAACCCGTTGGCAGTAGCGCTCAAAGTCGTGGCCGAAGCGGGCGAGCAGGGCGCGCTCTTCCGGCACGATCTGGAATCGGGTCAGGTAGATCATAAACAGTGGCAACAGGGCCAGTGCGATGGGCGAAGCGAGATAGACGCCCCAGCCGAACAGCAGTACCAACATCCCCAGATACATGGGGTTGCGGCTGTGGCGGTATATCCCCCGCACCACCAACTGGCTGCTGGCGTCGGGAGTGATGGGGTTCAGTGTGGTCTGGGCCCGGCGGAACGCCACCGCGCCACTGATGGCAATGGCCGGACCCAGTAAGCCGGCGATCACCAGCGCGCTCAGGCGCATTGGCTCCGTTACCGGCAGTGTGGGAAACAGGGCGGAGAGTGCCCACATCGCCAGCCCAAACAGCAACAACAGCGCCAACGGTGGGATTTTCAGCTCCAGTTGCGTCATGGTTTTCGCCGCTCCAGTTCTGTCACGCGTTGCTCCAAAGCGCTGATCCGTTGCTTGAGCTGGGGTTCGCGCCGGCGCAGGCTGTGCAGCCCGCTGACTTCAATCAGCAGCAACAGGGCAATGCCACCCAACAGGGCCCAGGTGATCAGATCCGATAAGACCATTAACGACTCCATTCGTTTAAATGACCTACGAACTTATCGCCTGAGTGCCCTTTTGGCTACCCCATCAGGGGCAAGTGGGTCCGGTACTGGCCGGTGGCGGCCGCGACGGCGTTGACGACCGCCGGTGCCACCACGCCCGTAGCCGGTTCGCCGACTCCGGTTGGCGGTTCTGCCGAGGGCATGATGTGGACCGACACCTCCGGCATATCCCGCATTCGGGCCACTTTATGATTGTGGAAGTTGGATTGTTTCACTTTGCCGTCTTCCAGAGTCAGGGTGGAGAACAGCACCTGGCCCAGGCCAAAACCGATGCCCCCCTCCATCTGGGCTTCTACGATGTCGGGGTCCACCGCCAGGCCGCAATCCACGACGCAGGTGATGCGGTCCACGCGGACCTCATCGCCCTCGGTCGTGACTTCGGCCACCAGCGCCACGTAGCTGTCAAACAGGAACTGTACCGCTACCCCCATTCCCCGGTTGGCACCCAAATCCTTACCCCAGCCTGCTTTCTCCGCGGCCATTTTCAGCACAGCGTTGTAGCGGGGGTTGTTGCCATGTTCGAGCCGGAACTGCACCGGGTCCTTGCCGGCTTTTCGGGCGAGCGCATCGATGGTGACCTCTTTGGCCAGCGCCGTGTGGTTGTGGCCCACGGCGCGCCACCATTGCACCGGCACACCGTGGCTCTGGTTGTGAACGCGGAAGTCGGTATTGGCCACGTTATAGGGCAGGTTGGTTGCGCCTTCGATGCTGGTGTGGTCGATGCCGTTATGGACCAGCGCCGACTCAAATGGGGTGCCGGAGACCACTGACTTGCCGGCGATGTGTTGCTCCCAGGCCAGCAGCTTGCCATCATCATCCACGGCGGCTCTGGTGCGCTGGTAATAGGCCGGACGATACCAACCGGCGCGGGTGTCCACTTCTCGGGTCCACACCACTTTGACCGGACGCTCCGGGAACTGTCTGGCGATGTCCACGCACTCCAGGCCATAGTCCCAGGCGGGGTTGGCGCGGCGACCAAAGCTGCTTCCGGCGATCAGCACATTGACCTTCACCTGTTCCGGCTTCAGCCCCAGCATTTTGGCGGCGCCCATCTGGTCGCCGGTGGGCATCTGGAAGCCGCTCCACATCTCGCAGCGGTCTTTATCGACCCGGGCCACGCAGTTCATCGGCTCCATGGCCGCATGGGGCAGGAAGGGGGTGGAGAAATCCAGCGCCACCGTGGTGGCAGCACTGGCCAGCGCTTTACTGGCGTCCCCTTTCTGTTCGGCAATCAGGCCAGGCTGCTCCGTCAGCGCCTTCAATTCATCCCACATCGGTTCGGTACTGAGCCGCTCGGCGGCGGTCTCGTCCCACTCGACTTTGACCTTCTTCATGGCACTCTGCGCCTGCCAGAAGCTGTCGGCGGCGATGGCCACACCGTTCATAAAGGTGACGATGCCCGCCACTCCGGGCAGTTTATCGGCACCGGCGGCGTCCACACTTTTCACTTTGGCCCCAAAACGGGGTGGATGAATTACCACAGCGGTCAGCATGTCAGGCAGCTGCAAGTCCTGGGTGTAGATCGCGCTGCCATTGGTTTTGCCGGTGTCCAGCCGGGGCTGGGACTTGCCGATATAGATGAAGTCCTTGGGATCTTTAAGCTTCAGGGACGCGGTGTCCGGAATCGGCTGCTGGCGGGCTGCTTCGGCCAATTCGCCATAGCTCAGGCGCTGAGTGCCGTTAAACACCTGGCCCTGCTCTGTGCGCAGCTCATCGGCTTGAACGCCCCAGCGGGCAGCCGCTGCCATCAGCACCATCTGTCGCATTGCCGCCCCGACCTGGCGCATCTGCAGATAGGAGGAGGAGAGTCCGGTGCTGCCGCCGGTGCCCTGCATCGGCCCCCATAACGTGTGGTTGTATTTGCTGGCGTCTCCGGGCGCCGGTTTGGCCACCAGCTGCGCCCAGGCGGCATCCAGCTCCTCGGCCACCAGCATCGCCAGTCCGGTAAAGGCGCCCTGACCCATCTCCAGATGTTTGATCATCACCTCAACCTTGTTGTCCGGGGTGAGGGTGACAAACACATTGGGATCCCAGTTTGGCGTCGGGGCCGGGGCGCTTTCCTCTGCCAGGGCACGGCGAGGCAGATGGACGCCCAGCACCAGGGCACCACCCGTGCCCCCCAGGACCTGAAGGAAGCGACGGCGGGTGAGTCCGGTTCTGTTCACGATCATGGTCATCTCCTCCCTCAGCCCTTCGCTTTCAGGTCGTCAGCGGTGTGTTTGATCGCCTTGCGGACCCGGACATAGGTGCCGCATCGGCAGATGCAGCCGGACATCGCCTTATCGATGTCGGCATCGTTCGGGTTCGGATTGCGGCTCAGCAGTGCGGTCGCCGCCATGATCTGCCCGCTTTGGCAGTAGCCACACTGATGGACATTCAGTGCGTTCCAGCGGGCAATGACAGCACGTCCCACCGCGCTGTTGTTGCCCTCAATGGTGGTGATGGCTTTGCCCTGAGCGCTCTTTGCCCGCGTTGTGCAGGCGCGCACTGAGCGTCCGTCGATCAGTACCGTGCAGGCACCGCACTGGGCCATGCCGCAGCCGTATTTGGTGCCGGTCAGGCCCAGCGTGTCCCGAAGCACCCAAAGCAAGGGGGTGTCCTCCGCCACGTCCACGGTCTGAGTCTGGCCATTGATGGTGAGCGTCATCTCCATAGTGTCCTCCAGCGCCAGGCTCGCCCGGCCTCAGGCCGGATCGAGTGTGGCTGACGATTCAGTTTGTTCAGTGCTTCGGGCGTGTCGATGTCGTGCGCGGCCCCGGGCATCGGCACCGTTTGCAGATTAGGCAGGCGGTTCAGCCAGGCGCGGGCACCCTGGTCGCCATTCAGGGTTTTCAGCTTTGCGTACAACGATTGGGGAAACAGCGCCGGGACGCCGGGACGCCCGTTGTACTGCGCGCACACCGGGTGCCCGTCGCTCAGGTAGCGGTCGATCAGGGCGCAATAGTCGTGGTGAGTGATGGTGGGCTGATCCGCCAGGGCGATCAGAATGGCGTGACTGTTGTGTTGCAGCGCCTTCACGCCGGCGGCGATAGAGTGGCCCAGCCCCGCCTGATGGTTTTGGGCGATGAGGTAGGCGGTGCCGTCCAGCAAGGGGATCAGTTTGTCGGCTTCATGGCCCAGTACCACCAGTACCGACTCACCCAGAGTGGCTTTGAGCTGGCGAAGTGCGTGCCGTATCAGCGGTTCGCCATCGATCTCACACAACATTTTATTGCTGCCAAAGCGGCGGGATTGCCCTGCGGCCATCAGCAGTCCGGTCACGGGCTCCATCACAGTACCCCGCTGAGTGAGTGGCCATCGCCGGCAAACAGCCGGGCATGGCACTCGGCCAGTATCGACAGCGCAATCCCTTCCGGAAGCTCTGCCCCCAGCGCCAACCCCGCCGGACCCGCCAGGCCAGGAAAGGCGTCGAGGCCCGCGTCAGTCAGCACCTGTTGACGACGGTGACCCGGGCCGAGCAGCGCGCAGTAACGGGGTGGGGATGTGGCCAGCAGCGCCAGGGCTTCGGCATCCAGTGCCTGCTGATGGTGCATCACAATGGCGGCATCAAGCTGGGAGAACCATGGCAGGTTTCTGGCGGCGTCGGGTCGGACGCGATGGATACGGCACCCCGGGGGAAACTGCGTGGCCCGTCCGTGGGAGGGGCGGGGGTCGATCAGTTCCACCTGCCAGCCAAGCTGGAGAGCCAGGTGGGTTAATGGCCGGGCGTCGACTCCCGCACCAAAAATGGCCAGCAGCGGAGGGGCTGAGTGTGGCGTCAGCAGCCGCGAACGGTTGCCCTGTTCCTCTAACACGGCCCTGGCACCCCGATTAAACTCCGCCGCATGAGGCGCGTCGTCCAGGGCCCAGAGCTGAGCCTGGGGAGGGATACCGTCCGGCAGCGTTAAACCGTGCACCACTGGCCGGCGCTCGCACAGTGCCTGATACAGGGCCTGTAGCTGAAGATAATCGTTTTGTGCCGACAGCGGCTGAAGCATCACATGGACCGTACCGCCACAGCCGATCCCCAGCTGGTACACCACGTTGTCTTCATCCTGACTGTCGTACTCCAGTTGGCAGCCGACGCCCTGCTGCATCACTTTCATCGCTTGCCGCTGGATGTCGCTCTCCAGGCATCCGCCACTGAGCAACCCCAACTGTTCGCCGAGGTCGGAAAACAGCATCAGTGCCCCGGCCTTCCGGTAGGCAGAGCCTGATGTGCGATAGACGCTTCCCAGCACCCACTGGCGCGCGTCCTTGAGCGGTATCCACTGCTTCAGCAGGTGGAGCGGATGATGGTTCATGGCGCAATCCCGGTCGCAAAACTTTACGTAGTGTAGACAAGGGCAGAGGGAAGGGCGGGGCAGAGAGAGGAAACAAAAAAGGCCACCTTGCGGTGGCCCTGACGTTATTTTTTGTCCGGGTCGAAGAACTGGACATTAAGGGGGATGAGTGGCTCCCGGGTGGCCTTGGCGGCTTTCAGGCGCTTCAGATAATCCTCCCAGTGCTGGTCCTGGTTGCGGCCCAGCTCGTGCAGCACTTTCCAGGAGTAGAGGCCACTGTCGTGGCCATCATCAAACACCAGCTTGACCGCGTAGTTCCCCACCGGCTCAATTTTGGTGATGTTGACCGCTTTCTTATTGGTCACCAACACCGGGTTGCCGTGCCCGTGCACTTCCGCCGACGGGGAGCAGACCCGCAAAAGCTCACAGGCCAGAACGAAGTGGTCGCCGTTGTCGAACTGCACCTCCAGAACCCGTGAGCCCTGTTTCAGTTTCAGTCCGGTGACTTTCGGGGTCATGGCAGCTCCTTACAGGATAAAGCGGGCCAGATCTTCGTCTTCCACCAGGGTCTCCAGGTGGCCGTTCACGTAGGCGGCGTCGATGGTCATGGACTGGCCGCTCTTTTCGGAAGCGTCGAAGGAGATCTCCTCCATCAGGCGTTCCATCACCGTGTGCAGGCGACGGGCGCCGATGTTCTCAGTGCGCTCGTTCACCTGCCAGGCGGCTTCGGCGATGCGCTCAATGCCATCCTGAGTGAAATCGATGCTCACCCCTTCAGTGGCCATCAGTGCCTTGTACTGTTCGGTCAGGCTGGCGTGGGGCTCGGTCAGGATGCGCACGAAATCTTCGGCGGAGAGGGAGTCCAGCTCAACGCGGATCGGCAGACGGCCCTGCAGTTCCGGGATCAGGTCAGACGGCTTGGCCAGCTGGAACGCCCCGGAGGCGATAAACAGGATGTGGTCGGTCTTAACCATGCCGTGCTTGGTGTTGACGGTGCAGCCTTCCACCAGCGGCAGCAGGTCACGCTGAACCCCTTCACGGGAAACGTCGGGACCGGACACTTCGCCACGCTTACAGATTTTGTCGATCTCATCCAGGAACACGATGCCGTGCTGCTCAACGGATTCGATCGCTTTCTCTTTCAGCTCTTCCGGCTTCACCAGTCTGGCCGCTTCCTCTTCCACCAGCAGTTTGAAGGCTTCTTTGACCTTCATCTTGCGGCGATTCTTCTGCTGACCACCGAGGCTCTGGAACATGGTCTGGAGCTGGTTGGTCATCTCCTCCATCCCCGGAGGCGCCATGATCTCCACGCCCATCTGGGCCTGGGCCACGTCCACCTCAATCTCTTTGTCGTCCAGCTGGCCTTCCCGCAGCTTCTTGCGGAACACCTGACGGGTGGTGGTGTTGTCGGCTTTTTGCTCGTTACCCCACTGGTCTTTGGGGTTGGGCAGCAGGGCGTCCAGAACCCGCTCTTCAGCGGCTTCTTCGGCGCGGAATTTGTTCTTCGCCATCTCCTGTTCACGGGTCATTTTGATGGCAGCGTCGGTCAGGTCGCGGATGATCTGTTCCACTTCCTTACCCACGTAGCCCACCTCGGTGAACTTGGTGGCTTCCACCTTGATAAAGGGGGCATTGGCCAGCTTGGCCAGACGACGGGCGATCTCGGTTTTACCCACACCGGTAGGGCCGATCATCAGGATGTTTTTCGGGGTCACTTCCTGGCGCAGGTCCGGCGTCAGCTGCATGCGACGCCAGCGGTTACGCAGGGCGATGGCGACGGCTTTCTTGGCACCGGACTGGCCGATGATGTGGTTATCCAGTTCGGAGACGATCTCTCTCGGGGTCATTTCAGACATCAGTTCGCCCCCTTGGCGTCAAGTTCTTCGATGGTTTGAGTCAGGTTGGTGAATACGCAGATTTCACCGGCAATGGTCAGGGCTTTTTCGCAGATGTCGCGGGCACCCAGTTCGGTGTTTTGCAGCAGTGCCAGGCCCGCCGCCTGGGCGTAATTACCGCCGGAACCGATGGCGATGATGTCATGCTCCGGCTCCACCACGTCGCCATTGCCGGAGATCAGCAGGCTGGTTTCGGCGTCGGCGACGATCAGCATCGCCTCCAGCTTTTGCAGGGAGCGCTCGGTACGCCAGGCCTTGGCCAGCTCCACCGCAGCGCGGGTCAGGTGGCCCTGATGGGCGGTCAGCTTGGACTCCAGCAGTTCAAACAGGGTGAAGGCGTCCGCGGTGGCACCGGCAAAACCGGCCAGCACTTTGCCGCCGTGCAGATGACGCACTTTGCGTGCATTGCCTTTCATCACGGTGTTGCCCAGGGAGACTTGGCCGTCTCCGGCAATCACCACTTTATCGCCGCGACGGACGGACACGATCGTGGTCATGAAAACCCCTTATTTATGAGGCGGCGGCAACGCGCCGCCAACTGGAAATGGTGCGTCGGACGCGGTGCGCCCTTGGCTGGATAGTCTAGATGTGGGGATGGTTTCCGGTGGGTTCAACCCCCCGCAGGCGGGATTTCGAGGGATCCGGCCGCTCAGGGCCGGGGATCCCCCTTAAAGAAGAGAGGGTTGCCGCTCAGACCGTAAAGCGGCTTAACTTCTCGCGCTGCTCCCGGGCGATGCCGGCTACCTGTTCAGACTGCACCGACAGTTCATTGATCTGTCCCTGACGGGCGCCGCTCTGTTCGGCCAACCCGGAAAGGGTTTCGCTGGCGTGGTGGCAGGCTTCGGTTTGCTCAGTGGTGGCCTGGGAGATCGCCACTGCCCGTTTTTCCACCGTGACCACCGCTTGTTCGATTTGTGCCATCGCGTCATCCAGTTTGGTGCGCAGAGCCTGGGCGCGTTCCATCTCCTCCCGGCTGGCCAGGGCGGTGTCGCGGGCGTTGCGGGCGGCGCTGTGGAGGGTGTGAATCATCGATTCGATGGAGTTGGTTTGTTCCCGGGTCTGGGCGGCCAGTTTCCGGACTTCATCTGCCACCACCGCAAAGCCGCGGCCCTGCTCGCCCGCGCGGGCCGCTTCAATGGCGGCGTTCAGTGCCAGCAGGTTGGTTCGTTCGGCGATGCTGTGGATCACTTCCGCAACGGCGCCGATCTGATCCACCTGGGTGTCCAGCTCATCCATGCGTTGATCGTTGGCGGCCAAATGACGGGTCAGGTTATCCAGGTGCTCACTGGTGTGAACCAGTGCTTGCCGTCCCTCCCGGGCCAGTGTGGCGGAGCGTCGGCTCTGTGCTTCGCTGTCCCGGCTTTCGCCGGCGATCGATTGCATGCTGGCATCCATTTCCGCTACGACAGCAGCGATGCGGTTGATCTGTTCCGACTGATGGCTCAGATCGTCCTGCTGGCGGTGACTGATGTTGGCGCTGATCCGGGCCGCCTGATGCAGCTCTTCACCCCGTTGATGGAGCTGGCCCAGCACCTCCTGGTTTTGCTCGTTGGCCCGATTCAGCCACTGCCCCAGTTGCGCTAATTCCGCGGGTTGGGTCAGGGCACAGCGCCGGGTAAAGTCGCCCTGCGCCATGGACTGAATCACCGCTTTCAGGTCCTTCAGCGCCTGGCGTAGCAGGCGAACCAGCAGATAGGTGAGCGCGCCCATCAGCAAGACACCCAACGCGGTCAGGGCCAGCAGCAGTTGCTGGCTCTGGTTGATGACGACCTGGGTTTGCTGTTCTCCTGCTGCGACCTGGATCTGGGTGTGTGTCACCAGGCTGGCCAGTTGCCGGCCAATCTGAATCAGACTGGGAGAGAGGGCCATCAGCCCGTTGTGAGTGGCCTCCTCCAACGTCACGCTTTCCAGCTGAAGCACAAACATGCCCTGATGGGCCAGGCCCTGCTCCAGGGCTTCCAGTGCCATCAGCACGGAGGGGTAGGTATCAAGCTCGGCGTTCTCCCGCTGCAACGCGGTGTACTGAAAGCGCATCCGTGAGATCAGGCTTTTGGCGTCCTCAAACTGACGGCTGGCGTCCCGCTCATTGGTGGCACTCATCAGGTTCATCTGCACCGTCATCATGGCGCCGGCGTCGGAGATAAAGCTTTCGTAGGCCATCCGTGCGTCTTCGTTGCCCACGAACAGAATCGGGACCAGGCGGCTCATCTCATCCCGGGCGGAACCGATGGAATAGAGCAGATAACCCCGGCCCGCTGACAGGGCCGAATCCACGTCCAACTGGCGTTCGGCCTGGTCCAGCAGTGGCGTCATCTGCTGGGCGAGGTGTTGGATGGCCAGGCTCAATTGCGCCGCCTCCGGACGCAGTGCGTCGTCTTCCTGGGCGTCTATCTGCTGGGTCAGCTGGGACAGCGAAGTCTGCGTTGCCGCCCAGGCGTCATCGTAACCCTGGCGGCTGCGCTCAAAGCTGGCGTTGTCCGGCGCGGTGATGCCCTGCCTCAGGGTTTGCTCCATCTGCAATACCCCCCGGTCGACCGCCGCAGCTGCCGTTGCCAGCGGCAGGGATTCGCCACTCAGGCGGTGCACCGATTGATTCAGTTGCCATAGCCCCCACATCGCACTGGCCACCAGGCCAAGCGCAATGGTCAGCTGCAGGCCCATTGAGACGACGACCCGCTGAACCAGGGTTAATTGCCTGGTCCGGGATAAAAACCACTCCATGATTGCTTCCGAGTTGCGAACCCAGCGCTCTGAATAAGGCAGCCTTGTGACAGGAATATGTATTACCTCATAAACAGAATATTGTGCTGATAACCCCATATTTGGCAGTGTTATTAACGGTGATTATTTCACCATCTACGGCAGCGGCAGTCAGCGCGCTGGTTCGACCAAGCTGTTATGCAAATGTCACGAACATGGACCAGTATTTTTCTTGCCCAATGACTACGAGGACGAGTGACATGGAAAAGAAAGTTGCGTTAATCACCGGTGGAGTTGGCGGTATCGGGCTCTATCTGACCAAGGCGCTGGCGGAAGAGGGTTACCACGTGGTGGCGGGTTGTCGCCCCAACAGCAGCAACGCGGAGCGTCTGGCCGGTGAGTTGGCGCAGAGTCACCCCAACGTCACCATCCTGCCTTTCGATGTGGCGGATTTTGGCGAGTGCCAGCGTGTGGCGTTGGACATTGAAGAGACCATTGGGCCGATTGAGGTGCTGGTCAATAATGCCGGTATCACCAAGGACGGCACCCTGAAGAAGATGGAGCCAACCCAGTGGCGATCGGTGTTGGACACCAATCTGGACAGCGTCTTCAACCTCTGTCGGGCGGTGTTGCCCCAGATGTTGGCCCGGGAGTATGGCCGCATCATCAGCATCTCCTCCATTAACGGTCAGAAGGGCCAGTTTGGTCAGTGCAACTACGCGGCGGCCAAGGCGGGAATGTACGGGTTTACCAAGTCGTTGGCGCAGGAGGTGGCAGCCAAGGGGATCACCGTCAACACCATCTCTCCAGGGTACATTGAGACCGATATGATCAAGGCGATCGATGAGGGGATCCGGGATAAAATCCGCCGTCAGATCCCGGTTCAGCGCTTTGGCCAGCCGGAGGAGATCGCCCGGGCTGTGGCGTTCCTCGCGGACAAGCAGTCCGGTTTCATCACCGGCTCAAACCTGGCCATCAACGGCGGTCAGTATATGGCTTAACCATCACCGGCTGGGCCAGCTCAGCCCGGTCGCATTCAACGCAATGCAGACAAAGCCGCCACAGGGCGGCTTTTGTGTCCGCGTCCAGAGCCTGAAGGTCGGCGATGCACAGTGCACCACTGCGCACCAGTGCGGCCAGCTTCTCCACATCCATTCCAATCTGTACCTGCATCCCTGCCTCCTAATACTGAATGCCAGATAATGAGAATTATTATCATCTGTGGCGGTCAGAGCAAGGATAATCTTTTTACTCGGTTCGGTAGCGGCGGCGAACGCTGTCCGGCATGTGCGCGATCTGGCTCTGCTTCAGAGCTTCGAAGGCGCGCATCAGCGGTGCCGGGTCGAGCCCTTCCAGGTGCTGCAGCGCATAAGCGGCCGCTTCAAGGGTCGAGAGGCTGTCATCCCGGCGGGCTTTGCGGATCTCGTAGTTGCCGTCTGGCACCTGAGCGAAACTCAGGCGCGGCAGCGCGGCAAGCCAGGGATTGAGCTGGAGCATCTTGTGGGTTTTGCGCCAGGTGCCGTCGATCAGCAGCAGTTCCGCGTCAGCCGGCAGGCTGGCGGTTTCGACCGGTTCGGCGTGTTCGCCGGGGTAGATCAGGTAGGCCGGGCGGCCATTGAGGCTGGCGCGCAGCCCGGCAAAATCCGCCTCGGACTCTCCGGGCCAGATCCGACACCGTTGCAGAACAGCGGCGGTGATCGATGCGGTGCCTTTGGCGCACTTCTGCTCTGTCGGGTGCATCAGAATATGAAGCGCCAGAGTATGGGCAGTGGGCTCAATGGCGTGGCATAAGCAGGTGCGCAGGGGCCGTTGACAGCGGGGGCAAAGAGCACGAGTCATAACGACAAAAGGGGCCGAAGCCCCTCAGTTCCACAACCAGATCTGGCAGGTGTTGATCCCGCCGCGCTGCAGGGTATGGCGGTCTTTTTCGGCCAGACGCTTGCGCTCATAGGGACCCAGAACCACCCGATACCAGACGCCTTTACTGCCCTCAGAGCGACGAACCTGGGATTCAAGACCCTGAAACGCGATGGTGGCGCGCATGGAGTTGGCCTGATCTTCACTGCGGAAGGAACCGCACTGCATCAGGTAAGGACCGCTGGTCTCCTGCTCCGGCACTTCCACTTCCACCTCGGAGTTGGGCAAGACGTCGATGTATTGCCAGTCCTCCTCCGGCTTCTCCGGCAAGGGCGCTTCTTCCTTTTTCGGTTTCGGCTTGGTGGCAGGTTCGGGCTGGCTAACCGGCGGCTGAGCGTCTGTATCACCGGCCCGATCGCTGGCGCCCTGGATGGTCAGCAGCAGGTAGCCAAAGAAGCACACCATCGCGACCACCACCAGAGCCATGGGCCAGGGGAAGGGCTTTTTCGCCGGGGCCTTGCGGCGGCCCCGGGCAGGTTTGCGGGCAGGGCGCCCGCGTCCGGCATAGTCCTTTGCCATAACCTTACATGCGATCCAGGGTGTTGATGCCCAGCAGGCTCAGGCCCACTTTCAGGGTGTTGGCGGTGGCGGCACACAGGCGCAGACGGCTGGCCTTGGCTTCTTCGGCAACGTCGTCTTTGTTGATCGGGCAGGCTTCGTAGAAGCTCATAAAGGCACCGGCCAGTTCGTACAGGTAGGTGCACATCAGGTGTGGCATGCCTTTGTTGGCCACGCCCTGAACCGCGTCATTGAACTGCACCAGCTTCTGCGCCAGCGCTTCCTCTTTGTCGTGAGCCAGTACCACGCTGCCGTTCAGCTCTGCCGCGTTCACACCCGCCTTGCGGAAGATGGACTGAATGCGGCTGTAGGCGTACAGCATGTAAGGGGCGGTGTTGCCTTCGAAGGTCAGCATGTTGTCCCAGTCGAACACGTAGTCGGTGGTGCGGTTCTTGGACAGGTCAGAATACTTTACAGAGGCCATGGCGACGGTGGTGGCGATGGTGTCCAGCGCCTCACCCTGCAGGTCCGGGTTCTTCTCGCCGATCAACTTGATGGCGCGCTGATGGGCCTCTTCCAGCAGGTCAGCCAGCTTCACGGTGCCACCAGAGCGGGTTTTGAACGGCTTGCCGTCCTTACCCAGCATCATGCCAAAGGCGCAGTGTTCAGTGGTGGTGGCGTCCGGCAGGTAACCGGCCTTGCGGGCGATCAGCCAGGCTTGCTGCAGATGCTGGGCCTGACGGGAATCGATAAAGTAGAGGATGCGGTCCGCATCGAACTGCTCGACACGGTACTTGGCCGCTGCGATGTCGGTGGTGGTGTAGAGGAAGCCGCCGTCGCGCTTCTGGATGATCACACCCATCGGGTTGCCGTCTTTGCCCTTGTACTCCTCCAGGAACACCACTTTGGCGCCCTGATCTTCCACCGCCAGACCCTGCTGGGTCAGGTCGGCAACGATCTCCGGCAGCATCGGGTTGTAAAGGCTCTCGCCCATGATGTCGTCGTTGGTCAGGGACACGCCCAGACGGTCGTAGATCGCCTGGTTCTGGGCCATGGTGATGTCCACCAGCTTGCGCCACATGGTGTTGCAGTACTGGTCACCGCTCTGCAGTTTTACCACGTAGTTACGGGCACGCTCGGCGAACTCGCTGTCTTCGTCGTAGCACTTCTTGGCTTCGCGGTAGAACGCTTCCAGATCGGACAGGTCCATATCCTGAGCGTTTTCATTCTCCACCTTTTCCAGATAGGCGATCAGCATGCCGAACTGGGTACCCCAGTCACCGATGTGGTTGGCGCGCACCACCTTGTGGCCCAGGAATTCCAGGGTTCGGGCAACCGCATCACCGATCACGGTGGAACGGATGTGGTGTACCGCCATCTCTTTGGCCACGTTGGGCGCGGAGTAGTCGGTCACGATGGTTTGCGGGGCGTCAATCGGGGCCACGTTAGCGCGGTCATCGCTGGCGATGGTTTCGATCTGCTTACCCAGCCAGCCGGCGTCGAGGAAGAAGTTGATAAAGCCAGGGCCCGCGATTTCGGTTTTGGCCACCAGGGCGGATTCCGGCAGGTTGTCGATGATCAGACCGGCCAGCTCACGGGGGTTTTTACCGGCCGGTTTGGCCAGCATCATTGCCAGGTTGGTGGCCAGATCGCCGTGGCTCTTGTCTTTGGTGCGGTCTACCTGGAGTCGCGGTGCGGCATCGGCCGGAATGATGGCCTGGGCTTTAAGACGGTCGACGGTTTGTTCAAGTAACTGCTGGATATGGTCTTTCATCGCGACACCAAAAGAAAACTGGGGGATACCACCTTTAGAGGCGGACATTCGAACCGGCTATTTTAACGCTGGAATTGGATAAAAACTATAACGTTGGAGGCGGAGTTCAGAGCAGATCCTGCGGGTCCCGCTCAAGATGCCAGCGGCATCGTTTGGCGCTCTCCAATTCCGGCAATCTCGCCAGCCAGGGTTCCAGGGTTTGCTGCAGGGTGCGGCGGTCGGGGGCCAGCAGCAGCGCCTGAAACCGAAACTTGCCCGCTTTGCGCTCAAGCGGGGCGGCCATCGGGCCGATCATCTGCACCGGCCCGGCGGGCAGCAGACTCTTGGCTTGCTGCAAAAAGCCCTGGGCCAGATGGGACTGATTGGCTTCGGCCCGAATCACGGCCAACTGCCAGTAAGGCGGTAACTGGGCCTGCTGGCGCTCGGTCAGGGCGTCTTTGGCAAAGGCGCCGTATCCGGCCCCCAGCAGCTGGTGCAGCAGCGGGTGTTCAGGCTGATGGGTCTGCAACACCACTTCGCCCTTTTTGCTGGCGCGGCCCGAACGCCCGGCCACCTGGGTGTAGAGCTGGGCCAACCGCTCTGAGGCGCGGAAGTCGGCAGAGAACAGCGCCGAATCCACATCCAGCAACCCCACCAGAGTCACGTCCGGGAAGTGATGGCCCTTGGCCAGCATCTGCGTGCCCACCAGGATCTTCACCTCGCCGCTGCGGATCCGCTCCAGCATCGCTTCCAGGCTGCCTTTGCGGCTGGTGGAATCGCGATCGATTCGCACTGCGGGGGCGTCCGGGAAAAGTCGGGCCAACGCCTGCTCCAGCTGCTCGGTGCCCACCCCCCGGGTAAACAGCTGGGTGGAGCCGCAATCCGGACACTGACTGGGCAGTCGCTTCTGACTGCCGCAATGGTGGCACTGCACCATATTGCTGGCCTGATGCACGGTGTAGAACGCGTCACAGCGGTTGCACTCATGCAGGTGGCCGCACTCGTGGCAGAGCAGTGCCGGTGCAAAACCCCGACGGTTGAGGAACAGCATCACCTGGTTGCCGTCATCCAGATGCTGACGGATGCGCTGGATCAGCGGCGGAGACAGGCCGGCATCCAGTGGCAGGTGGCGGATGTCCTGCAGGATCTGGCGCACCGGCTGGCCAGCGCCCGCCCGGCGGGTCAGGGTCAGGTGGCGATAACGTCCCTGCTGAACGTTATTGAGGGTTTCCAGCGCCGGAGTGGCACTGCCCAGCACAATGGGCACGTTTTCCAGTTGTGCCCGCATGACGGCCAGATCACGGCCGTGGTAGCGAAACCCTTCCTGCTGCTTGAAGCTGGCGTCGTGCTCCTCGTCGATCACAATGAGCCCGAGGCTGGGCAGCGGGGTAAACAGCGCGGAGCGTGTGCCCAGGACGATGGCGGCCCCACCGGCCCTGGCCCGCTGCCAGCTGGCCAGGCGTTCGCTGTCGTTTACGGCGGAGTGCAGCACCTCCATCGGCAGCGGGAAACGACGGCGGAAGCGGGCGATGGTTTGCGGGGTCAGGCCGATCTCCGGCACCAGCACCAGCACGCTTTGCCCCTTGCGAAGGGTCTCTGCCATCACCGAGAGGTATACCTCGGTTTTGCCGGAGCCGGTGACGCCATCCAGCAGAAAGCAGCCAAAGCCGTCGTGCTGATTGATGGCGGTGACCGCGATCGCCTGCTCGGGATTCAGTTGCGGCGCTTCTTCGCCCCCCTGCCAGTCCTGATCCCAGCCATCGGCGATGGCCGGTTGCTCGGTGATCGTCTCTGTCAGCCCTTTGTCCGCCAACGCCTTGAGTGCCGGACGGCTGAACTCGAGGGCGCTGATCTGGCCCTCTTCCAGACGTTTACCCGCCTGCAGATAGGCGATGATCCGTTGTTGCTGGGCGGCGCGCTTCAGGGTGTCCAGCGTGGTTTCCGTGCCTTCAGGCGTCAGTTGCCACACCGTAACCGGCGCCGGCTCGGCGGACTCGCCTTTGCGCAGTTTGACCGGAATCATCTGCGGCAGCACCAGCCCCAGCGGCGTGAAGTAGTACCGGCTGGCAGTCTGGGCCAGTTTCCACAATGAGGGAGAAAGCAGGGGGGCGTCGTCCAGATACGCCTTGACCGGTTTGATCTTGGCCGGATCCAGGTCCGGCTCCGGCCCGTGACTCACCACGATGCCAACCTGAGACTGGTTGCCAAAGGGCACCTGAACCCGGATTCCGGGCAGAGGCAAGGGGCGCCCTTCAATGGGGCGATAGCTGAACAGGCGCGGCAGAGGCACCGGCAGGGCAACCTGGATGTACACGTTGGGCGGTAATCGTGAAGAGTCAGAAGGCTATACCCTACCAGAGGGAACCGGGGGGCGGAAAAAAAGCGGGCGATCGGCGATCCTTTCGGCGTACAATTTGTACAGAATGCTTGTGGACGGTCAGGCTTTGCTGTACCATCTCGCGCCCTGAAACTATGTACAACTACGTGTGGTGTCCGGCACAGAATCGGATAGCGACACGGCCTATTTTGAGGTTTCCCATGAAACAAGGTATCCACCCGAACTACGCAGAAATCACTGCTAACTGCTCTTGCGGTAACGTGATCAAGACCCGCTCCACCGTGGCTAAAGACCTGCACCTGGACGTATGCTCCGAGTGCCACCCGTTCTACACCGGCAAGCAGAAGGTGATGGATACCGGCGGTCGCGTTGAGAAATTCAAGAACCGTTTCGGTGCCATCGGCTCCAAGAAGTAATCGAAACGATTCGAAGCAAGGGCGTCCTCAGGGGCGCCCTTTCTTTTTGCCCCTCCCGTCCCTCCCCCCGATTTTCCCTGCCACTGTTTATCGACTGCCGATACTCGCCTTTAGCCGTACATGACCGGCCATGCAGACTTAATGCATTGTTTTTATTCAATTTTGATTTTGCTTGGATAAGACACTGGTATGAGCAGCGAGGTCCTGGTCAAAAACCCCTCGTTCGGCCTTGCAATTACGACACAGTGGAGTATGTTTTGCGCCGACTCCCCCCCAACTACGACAAGCCGAATTCGGGAATAACAACATCATGTCCGATCTGCGCGAAAAAGCCCTTGAGTACCATGCCTACCCCGTGCCGGGAAAAATCAGTGTCGCACTGACCAAGCCGGCGGAAACCCAACAGGATCTGGCCCTGGCCTACAGCCCCGGTGTGGCTGAGCCGGTACGTGAAATTGCCGCCAACCCGGCGGATGCTTACCGCTACACCAACAAAGGCAACCTGGTGGCCGTCATCAGTAACGGCACCGCGATCCTGGGTCTGGGTAACCTCGGCCCGCTGGCGTCCAAGCCGGTAATGGAAGGTAAGGCATTGCTGTTCAAGCGTTTCGCCAATATCGACTCCATTGATATCGAAGTGAAACACCGCACGGTTGAAGAGTTTATCGACACCGTGGCCAACATCGCCGACACCTTCGGTGGCATCAACCTGGAAGACATCAAGGCACCGGAGTGTTTTGAGATCGAGAAGCAGTTGATCGAGCGATGCCAGGTTCCGGTTTTCCACGATGATCAGCACGGCACCGCCATTGTGACCGCTGCCGGCATGCTGAATGCGCTGGAGATTCAGGGCAAAGAGCTGGCCGAGAGCACTATTGTCTGCATGGGCGCCGGCGCTGCGGCCATCGCCTGTATGGAGCTGCTGATCAAGTGCGGCGCCATGCGCGAAAAGATCTACATGCTGGATCGCCAGGGCGTGATCCACACCCGCCGCGATGACCTGAACCAGTACAAGCAGCTGTTTGCCAACAACACCGACAAGCGCACCCTGCAGGATGTGATCGCGGATGCGGACGTATTCGTGGGCGTATCCGGCCCGGACGTGCTCTCCGCCGAAGACATCAAACTGATGGCGGACAAGCCGGTGATCTTCGCCTGCTCCAACCCGGACCCGGAAATCCGTCCGGAAGTGGCGTTCGCCGCTCGCCAGGACATCATCATGGGCACCGGCCGCAGCGATTACCCGAACCAGGTAAACAACGTTCTCTGTTTCCCCTTCCTGTTCCGCGGTGCTCTGGACGCCCGGGCCAGCGCCATCAACGATGAGATGAAGGTGGCTGCCGTACACGCCATCCGCGAACTGGCCAAAGAGCCGGTGCCGCAGGTGGTGCTGAACGCCTATCAGGCGGAGTCCATGAGCTACGGTGCCGATTACGTGCTGCCCAAGCCGATGGATCCGCGCCTGCTGCCCCGTGTGGCAAAGGCGGTGGCCGAAGCGGCCATGGCTTCCGGTGTGGCGGGCGTCGAAGCCCTGCCGGAAGGCTACATGAACGAAGCCTGACAACAGGCCGGAATTAAGCTGCCAGCCCGCCAGGGAATAAGGCAGAATTTCAGAAAGCCCGCTTGCTCCAGCGGGCTTTTTTGCGTAATGAATAACATCAGGATAACAAGGAGTTCCCTCACCATGCGCCGTTTGCTCTCTACCCTTCTGTGTGCCGTAAGCCTGCCCGCATTGGCTGTGCCCGGCAGTGAGCCTCAATCGGCCTGGGGGATCGCCATCGGCGCCCGATACGCTGACATCCCCTATGCCACCGAAGTGGACCAGGTGATGGACATCACGCCACTGATGTTTTTCCACACTGAGCACTTTTATCTTCACGGCATGGAAGCGGGGGTGCATCTCTGGAACGAAGACCAACACCAGGCGACGCTGTTTACCCGTTATCGGTTCTTCGACATTCCCCAGGAGTTCCAGAACGCGATCCGCGAAGACAGCTTTGATACCGGATTGCGCTATCGCTATATCCCGCGCCCGAATGAATTCCTGGATGCCGAGATCCTGTCCGACGGCAGTGGCCGCAGCTACGGCCATTTCCGATATGGCTTTTTCCATCAGGAGGGGGCGTTGGAGATCCGTCCGACACTGCAGATCGACTGGCGCAGCGAGCAGTTCAACAGCCGTTACTATGGCCTGAACCTGGTGGAAGCGGATGCCGATCTTGGCGGCTCCGCCGGTGTTGAGCTGCGCTATCACGTCTGGCGCAACCTCTATCTGATGGGCAATGCGCACTTGTCGGTTCTGGGCAACGAACTGAACGACCTGCCGACCATGGATTCCCGTTACAACGTGGAGACCTTTATCGGTTTTGGCTTCTTTCCGGAGCCGGACAAACGGGGCGAGCCCTGGCGCTACGAGTCGCTGGAAGGACACTATGTCCGGCTGGCTCACGGCTGGGCCACCGAATCCAACATGGGGGACATCCTGTCTGGTAACTGGGTGGAAGACCCCTATGGCAACCAGCTGACTTCGGTGTTCTGGGGCGTGCCCCTGACCAACGAGCTGTTTGGCATCCCGCTGGATCTCTATTTCTCCCCCGGCTTTGTTTATCACCACAGCTCCGCCGTGCAGGACCCCGGCTACGAAGGGGTGTTGGCGATTAAGGCCTACTACAACTTCAGCTGGCCAATCCGCTGGCGCATCGGGGTGGCAGAAGGGTTGTCCTACGTCAGCGACATCACCTACATCGAGCAGATCGAGATGGACCGTAAGGACTATCAGCCCTCTAAGCTGATGAACTACCTGGATGTGTCCTTCGGTGCCAACCTGGGCGACCTGTTCGGCGTCCGCTCACTGGACTCGCTGTGGTTGGGTTACAGCCTCCACCATCGCAGTTCCATCTTCGAGAACGCCTCCCAGTTTGGCCGCATCAAAGGCGGCAGTAATTACAATACGGTCTACCTGCAGTGGCATTTCTGATGCGCTTCTGCGGCCACTGAGCCGGACACCTGCGGAAAAGGAGTTTCCCAATGAACAGCATGATGCTGATTGTCAGCCTGATGTGGATGGTGCCGGTGCAACCCACGCCGGATGAACGGGCGATGGACTACTTCGATGTGTATGCTGAACGTCAGGACTTTGCCCGGTTGATGTCGTTCTACGCCGACGAAGCGGTGCTGGAGGACATGGTTTACGGCCATTATGCCGAAGGCAAAAGCGAGATTCGGTCCTTTCTGGATTGGTCCCGGGGCGCGTTCCGTGTCGTTGGCGGCGGGCCAGCCCTGAGCCTCAGCAGTCTGGTCAGCGACGGGAATACCGTGGTGGCTGAGGGGCACTTCAGGGCGTTTGAGTTTGAGGGAGAGCCACTTGGGCCCTGGCGATTTGTCATCTGGCTGGAGTTTGATGACGCTGGCCAGATAACGCGGCAGACCGACTGGATCAACTACACCCCGCGCCGGAACTATCTGGGCGGCGAGAACCGCAATGAGGCGGTCAAAGAATAAGGAGACACCCCAATGTCATCGGCATTGATGGGCGCAGGACGCTTTAACGATCATTTGCAGCGACGGCTGGATCCCCGCATCCAGATCCGCCCTGCCACCATTGAGGACATCCCCGAACTGTCGCGCATTCGGCTGGCGGTGGTGGAGAACGTGCTGTCCGACCCAAGCCGCATTACCCAGGAAATGTATGAAAGCTACCTGACCGACAGAGGCCGGGGCTGGGTGGCGTTGTGCGGCGACACGCCCGCGGGCTTTGTGGTGGCAGACGGCCTGGATGAATCCATCTGGGCGCTGTTTATCGACCCCCCTTTCGAAGGGCAGGGGCTGGGCAGCGCCTTAATGGCGCGGGCGACCGACTGGCTGTTTGCCAACGGAGCCCGGGTCATCACCCTGTCCACCGAGGTGGGCACACGGGCAGAACGGTTCTATCAGGCTCAGGGCTGGCAGCCCGGCGCGGTTGATGTGCGCGGCGAGCGTCACTTTACCCTGGCGGCTCCGGACGATTCAGCCGGCCAGTAGCGCACTCAGAGAGCGGGCCACCAGCAATATGCCAGCTAACGCGCAGAGCATCAGTGTGGCGGCTTTCAGCCGCTCAGGTGAAACCTGACCCGCCAGTCGATCGCCAATGGCAAAGCCAATGGCCGTGGCGGGCACCAGCCACAGGGCCCGGATCACGTCGTCCTGGCCCAGCTTCCCAGCCAGTGCCAGCAACACCAGTGCAATGATGCAGCCGAAC
Organism: Marinobacter nauticus; assembly: GCF_019801015.1. GTDB lineage: Bacteria > Pseudomonadota > Gammaproteobacteria > Enterobacterales > Shewanellaceae > Ferrimonas. Next base: position 206,896 of record NZ_JAHVJZ010000005.1, on the reverse strand, counting down.
AGGAAGAAGCTGGCGAGGGTTTGCCGCATCTCGGCGGCACTGCGGTGATGGTTCAGCAGCAGTGCCATCGGTGGGCCGCCAATGGCGGAAATCGCCGAAAATACGCCAGACAGGGTACCGGCGCAGAACAGGTTAAAGCGGGTAAAGGGCACGGCGTATTTGCGGACGGTCAGCGTCACCGCAATCAGCACGATCACGCCGATCGCCAGTCCGAGCCAGTCTGCTGAGGCCACCACCAGCAAATAGGTGCCCAGAATGCCGCCGGGAATGCGCCCCAGCAACGCCGGTGCCAGCACGCCTACATCCAGTGGAGCGCGGATACGCCACATGGTCAGAATCGAGAGGGTCATGCCCATCAGGATAATGGGGGCGGGCACCCAGGCTGGGTCAACCATATAGAGAATCGGGGTGACAACCACCGCCAGGCCAAAGCCAATAGCGCCCTGAACGGCGGCACCCAGGGTGACGACCAGCAGGACAAAGAGCAGGCTGAGATCCAATGCTGCCTCGTTATGTTCGTGACGCGTTCAAGAAAAAAGCCTGCAACATGCAGGCTTTTTCAGGATCAATCTTCCAGATTTTCCCAGTCGATGCCGAGCGCTTCCATGATGCGGCGGGCGTCGGCAGGGATGCCGTCCGGTTTGTCCTTGCGCAAATCGTCGTCCTCCGGCAGTGGCTGGCCGGTGTACGCGTGAAGGAAAGCTTCACACAGCAGTTCGCTGTTGGTGGCGTGGCGCAGGTTGCCGATCTGACGGCGGGTGCGCTCGTCTGTGAGAATTTTGAGTACTTTCAGAGGGATGGAAACGGTGATCTTTTTGACCTGCTCGTTTTTCTTGCCATGCTCCGCATAGGGACTGATGTATTCCCCATTCCACTCGACGCTCATCGATGCACCTTTAAGTCGTGATTACGGTTGCAAATTTTAACCACACCATCTGTAGAGTCAAATTGTTGCCATCTCGACCCATATACGTTTAGACGTCCAAACGTCTTGACGCCCGGGCGTATGATCGCTAGCTTAAAAGGCTCACCCCCCAAAACAGCTTGCGTCAGACTGGAGGATGCACCGATGAGCCAGCACCAATTTGCCACCATCGCCGCCCGGGAGGGCATTGAAACCGACACTCAGCATGGGGCCGTGGTGCCACCCATCTATCTCTCCACCAACTACACCTTTGAAGATTTTGGTCAGCCCCGTCAGTACGATTACGCGCGCAGTGGAAACCCCACCCGCTCTGCGCTGGCGGACGCACTGGCCAAGCTGGAAGGCGGCGCGGGTGCTGTCGTAACGGCAACCGGTATGGCGGCAGTGACGCTGGCGACCGCGCTGCTGGGTCCGGACGACCTGCTGGTGGTGCCACACGATTGCTATGGCGGCAGCTATCGTCTGTTTACCTCCCAGGCCAACAAAGGGGCATTCAAGCTGGCGGTGGTGGATCAGGGCGACGAAGCGGCGCTGAACGAGGTGCTGGCTCAGGGCCCGAAGATGGTCTGGCTGGAAACCCCCTCCAATCCGCTGCTGCGGGTGGTCGACGTGGCGGCCATCGCTGCCCGGGCCAAAGCCGCCGGCGCACTGGTGGTGGCCGACAACACCTTCCTGTCGCCGGTATTGCAGCAGCCTCTGAGTCTGGGCGCTGACATCGTGATCCACTCCACCACCAAGTACATCAATGGCCACTCTGACGTGGTGGCCGGTGCCGTGATTGCCAAAACCCCTGAGCTGGCGGAGCAGCTGGCCTGGTGGGGCAACTGTTTGGGTATTACCGGTGCGCCTTTCGATGCCTGGCTGACCCTGCGCGGTCTACGCACTCTGCCACTGAGGATTCAGCAGCATCAGGCCAATGCCGAAGCGGTAGTGGCGCTGTTGGAAGGCCACCCCGCCATCGCCAAAGTGCATTACCCAGGGCTGACCAGCCACCCTCAGCATGAGCTGGCCAAGCGCCAGCAGGCCGGTTTTGGCGCCATGCTGAGCTTTGAATTGAAGGGTGGCGAAGCCGAAGTGCGCGCCTTCCTGTCTCGTCTGGAACTGTTCTCTCTGGCGGAAAGCCTGGGGGGCGTAGAAAGTCTGGTGGCTCACCCGGCTACCATGACGCACGCGGCCATGGACCCGGAAGCGCGCCGCGTTGCCGGCATCTCCGATACCCTGATCCGCCTCTCCGTCGGCATTGAAGACCCGCGGGATCTGGTGGCGGATCTGAGTCAGGCCCTGGGTTAAGCGAGTAAGGAGAGCAGTACCATGGCGCGCAGTCATCTGCATAAATTTGGCGGTTCTTCTCTGGCGGATGCGGATTGTTACCGCCGGGTGGTTCATATTCTGCTGACTCAGGGCCAGGCGGACGATCTGGTGGTGGTATCGGCCGCAGGCAAAACCACCAATGCCCTGATTGATCTGATTGAGCGGGCTGGACGCAATGAGCCGCTGACTGCCGCCATCCAGTCGCTTCAGGCGTTTCAGCGCGGGTTAATCGCGCAGTTGTTGGTGGGCGAGGAGGCCCGCTCTCAGCAGGCACAGCTTAACGCCGACTTCAGTCAGTTAAGTCAGTGGCTGGCGGCGCCTGCCACTCACCGCAGCCGCATACAGGCATTGGGAGAGAGTTGGTCGGCCCGGCTGTTGGCGGCGGCGTTGCGCCAACTTGGCGTGGCCGCAGCCAGCCTGGACGCTCGTGAGTTTCTGACCGTTACCCCGGGCATTACGCCACAGCCCATCGAGGCCTACAGCCGGGACTTGCTGGAGCAACGCCTGGTGGCGCAACCCAACACCCGACTGGTGATCACCGGCTACATTGCGGCAGACGAGCAGGGTGAAACGGTGTTGCTGGGCCGCAACGGTTCTGATTACAGCGCCACGCTCATCGGCAGTCTGGCCGGTGTGCGGGGTGTCACCATCTGGACCGATGTGGAGGGAGTGTTCAACGCCGATCCCAATCTGCTGGATGACGCCCGCCTGCAAACCACCCTGACATTGGGTGAAGCGGATCGCCTGGCGCGTTTGGGGTCCCCGGTGCTGCATCCTCGGACGCTGCAACCACTGAAGCAGCATGAGCTGGATCTGAATGTGCGCTCCAGCTACACCCCGGAACGTCCCTACACTCGGATTCTCGCCGGGGACGCGGATGCGGAGCCGGTGGTGACCAGCCTGAGCCGGGTGGCCCTGCTGGTGTGCGATGCGCCCGACGCGGCGCTGAGGCAGGCTTTCGCTCAGTTGGAACTGCAGGGACTTATCCCGTTAGTCAGTTACCCGGAGCGGGGCGCCGTTGCGGTATTGGAAGAACAGGTCGATGCGGCCGAGGTGTTGTTGCAGGACAGCCTGGGCGGCACCGTGCGACGGGATCTCAGCCTGGGCCTGGTGGGGCTGGTCAGCGCCACGGCTGGCCGATTGCGTGGTGCCTTTTCCCGTCTGTTGGGTCGTCAGGCCTGGCCACTGAAAGCGGACCCGCTGGCGCTGGTTACTCTGGTGCCCAGTGAGCAAGTGGCGGATCTGACCGCCCGGGTGCACCGCCGTTGTGCCGGTGCCCGCAAGAAAATCGGCCTGATTGTGGCGGGCAAGGGCAACATTGGCAGTGCCTGGCTGGATCAGTTTGCCGGTTACCAGAGCCGCATCCGCCAGGATCTGGAAGCGGAGCTGACCCTGGTGGCCATTCTGGGCCAGGAGCAGGCGGTTGTCTCCTCCAAAGGGATTGCACCGGAGCGCTGGCGGGATACCTTCGAGTCTCACGGCGCCGCCTATGAACTGGATGAGGTGATCCGCCAACTGGCAGCGCTGCCTTTCGATGAACTGGTGCTGCTGGACATCACCGCCAGTGCCCGACTGAGCCTGGCTTACCCCAAACTGCTGGAAGCGGGCATCCATCTGGTCAGTGCCAACAAGCAGGCGGGAAGCGGCCCGCTGGCGTTTTACCAGCAGCTTAAAGAACACCTGGCAGAGCGCCATCTGTACTGGCGCTACAACGCCACCGTCGGGGCTGGATTGCCGATCTTTTACGCCCTGGATGACCTGCGACGCAGTGGCGATCAGCTGCAGCGCATTGATGGTGTGTTTTCCGGCACCCTGAGCTGGCTGTTCCACCATTACGATGGCAGCAAGCCGTTCTCAGAGCTGGTGTTGGCCGCCAAAGCGGAGGGGCTTACCGAGCCGGACCCGCGGGATGACCTGTCCGGCGTGGATATGCAGCGCAAGCTGCTGATCCTGGCGCGAGAGTTGGGCGTGCCGCTGGAGCTGGAACAGGTGGCGCTGGAGTCGCTGGTGCCCGAGGCACTGAAAGACCTGCCTCTGGAGCAGTTCCTGGGCCGTATTAACGAGTTGGATCAGCCACTGGCGGACGCGGTATCCGGTGCGGAAAACCAGGGCAAGGTGCTGCGCTACACCGCGGCGCTGTCGCTGGAGGACTCGCGTCTGCAGGCGAGGGTGGGGCTGGAGGCGGTCACGCCGGAGCACCCCTTTGCCAGCCTGCCGGCCGGAGACAATCAGTTTCTGCTGCGCAGCGACTACTACCCGGATGGCCTGGTGATCCAGGGCCCCGGCGCCGGACGGGCGGTGACCGCCGCGGCGGTGCAATCGGATCTGGTGGCGATCTGCCGCCGCTTACTGCATTAATGAAAGATGGATTGATAGGGAGTCGGGGATATGGGATTTCATCACGCGCAACAGGTGGAAGCGTTAAACGAGCGGCTGAGTTCGCTGCGGGACATTCAGGTGTCGTTCGAGTTTTTTCCGCCCTCCACTCCGCAGATGGAAGAGACCCTGTGGCAATCCATTGAGCGTCTGGCACCGCTGAAGCCCCGCTTTGTATCGGTGACCTACGGGGCCAACTCCGGCGTCCGCGACCGCACCCATAAAGTGATTGAGCGGATCCACAAGGAAACCAGCCTGCAGGCCGCCCCGCACCTCACTTTGGTGGATGCCTCCGATGAGCAGTTGGTGGAGCTGGCCAAGCAGTATTGGGCCCAGGGCGTCCGTCATATTGTGGCGTTGCGGGGAGACGTTCCTCAGGGTCAGCCCAACCCCAATCGTTACGCCTCCGATCTGGTGACTCTGCTGCGCAGCGTCGGCGACTTCGAGATCTCCGTGGCGGCTTACCCGGAGTGCCACCCCGAGGCGGTGTCTGCCCAGGCGGACCTGATCAACCTGAAGCGTAAAGTGGATGCCGGGGCGACCCGCGCCATCACCCAGTTCTTCTTCGATATTGAGTCCTACCTGCGCTTCCGGGACCGGTGCGCGGCGGCGGGAATCGATGCGGAGATCGTGCCGGGGATCCTGCCGGTCACCAACTACCAGCAACTGCTGAAGTTTGCTGACTTTGCCAAAATCCGGGTGCCGAACTGGCTGCACCATATGTTCGACGGGCTGGACGATGATCCGGCCACCCGCAAACTGGTGGGTGCCAATGTGGCTATTGAGATGGCCAAGGTGCTGGCCAAAGAGGGGGTGGGGGAGTTCCACTTCTACACCCTCAACCGGGCAGAGCTTTCCTATGCCATCTGCCATGCCCTGGGGGTGCGGCCCGGGGTTGGGGGCTGACAGCGAAACGGGGCCAGATGGCCCCGTTTTCTATGGCTGGCTTAACAGTGCCCAGCTGCCCTCCAGTATGCCCGCCATGAATTGATAATCCAGCCGTCCGGCCTGGTCCCGGGGCGTGTGGTAATCCTTATGGGGCGGCACACCCAGATAGAGCCAGTTCACCCCGGCCCGGTGAAACGGGTAATGGTCGGAGGCGTCCAGCGTGTCATAGCGCACCCCATCCTGCCCCTTCATTCTCCGCCGTCCCGCTTCCACGCACAGCGCACCGCTGACCGTCGCCAGCGCCTGCGAACCCTCAGGCCAGTCTTGTCGCCACCACAGCTGGGCACGGTTATCCCGCGGCGGGCGGCCCACCATATCCAGATTCAACACCCACTCCAGCGGCACTGATGCCAGTTGCCGGGCCAGGGCCTGACTGCCGTGGAGGCCATTCTCTTCGGCGTCCACAGCGGCAAAGATAAGACCCTGGGACGGGGAGGATTGGCTGGCGCGTTCCGCCAGAGCCAGCAGGACCGCCACACCACTGGCGTTGTCATCGGCACCGGGGTGCACCTTACCGTTGACCCGGCCCAGATGGTCATAGTGGGCGACAACCAGCCGGTAAGGTGGCGGGCCAGGCACCCAGGCAACCAGATTTTCGCCGGACTTAGCCAGAAACGACGGCCCGTACTCAAACGGATGCCGCAACTGCCCTGACCAGGGCGTCACCGCCATGGCCCCGAACCGCTCTGCCAGATAGTCTGCCGCGAGCATGGCGCCGTTGGTGCCGGTGCGCCGGCCCATCATCGGCGGCGCGGTCAGTGCGGCCACATCGTGATACAGGCTCTGAGGCACCGCGGCAGCAGGCGGCGTACAAGGCGTCTGGGTGTTTTCGCAGCCCAGCAGCAACAGCAAGCTTACAAAGGTCAGTCGTTTCATCTCAGTGTGCTGATTTGAATCAATTTTTTACCGAACCGGCGTAACTCGTTGTGATCTGAAGCAAAGTCGTCGGCAGCGTGATTTGGCACCATGGCACGCTACCCCCACGCGACGGAATCGACGGGACATGCGCAATAACCAACCTATCACTGGCCAGGAGAAACGCTACCCTGGCGACGCCATCCTGCTCTCAACCACCGATCTGAAAGGCAACATCAAATACGCCAACCCGGACTTTGCCGGGATCGCGGAGTATGACGCCAAAGCACTGCGTGGGGAGCCCCATAACGTGGTGCGCCATCCTGATATGCCGCCTGCGGCGTTCGCCAGCCTGTGGCAACGCATTAAGTCTGGCCAATCCTGGTTTGGTCTGGTGAAAAACCGCACTCAATCCGGCGATCACTACTGGGTAAATGCCTACATTTCGCCGGTGGTCGAAGATGGCGAAGTGCATGAGTATCAGTCGGTTCGACGTCGCCCAACCGACGCACAGATCGCCAAAGCGGAGAGCGTGTATCAGCGCATCAATGCCGGTAAACCGCCCAAGTTTCTGAAACCGGCCCGCTTGGGATATCGCAATCGATTGCTGTTGATTGCCCTGCTTTCCACCGCCGTCACCGGCGCTCTGGCCAGCTGGCAGCCGGTGGCCGGCACCATCGCCGGGATGGTAATGGGAGTGGGCCTGATGCATTACTGGCTGCGCCCTCTGATGACCCTGGCGGAACAGTCCAAAGCGATCATCGAGGACCCGCTGGCCCAGGGTGTCTTTACCGGACGCAATGATGAGTTGGGTCAGATTGAGTTGGCAATGCACTTCCTCTCCACCGAAACCGGCGGCGTCGTAGGGCGGATGGCGGACAGTGCCTCGGCCCTGTGTGAAAAGGGCCGCAAGCTGAATGATACGGTGCTGCAAACCCAGGACCGGGCCCATCGCCAGCATGAGCAAACTACCGCGGCGGCCGCGGCGGTGGAGGAGATGAGCGCCAGCTTTGGTGAAGTGGCGGACAACGCCACCCGGGTGGCTGAAGCGTTGGCCCGCAGCCAGGAGATTGCCGATGAGGGCAGTCAGGTGCTGGGTAAGGTGACCGGCTCCATCGATTCTCTGAGCAATGAAGTGGCCCGAATCGCTCAGGAGGTGGCCACCATTGAACGGGACAGCCAGGCGATCGCCAAGGTGTTGGATGTGATCGGGGAGATCGCGGAGCAAACCAACCTGCTGGCCCTGAATGCGGCTATTGAAGCGGCTCGTGCCGGGGAGTCCGGTCGGGGCTTTGCGGTGGTGGCTGACGAAGTGCGCAACCTGTCCAAACGGACGGCGGAGTCCACCGCCCAGATTGAGGCCATTGTGGCCCAGTTCCAGAGCTCCAGTCGCAGTGCCAGTGTCGCCATGCAGCAGGGCCAGCAGGCGGCTCAGGAAACGGTGGTGCTGACCCGGGAAGCGGATAAGGCGTTTGAGATGCTCCGCGCCGACGTGGTGACCATCAACCAGATGAGCGATGCCATCGCCGCGGCGATGAGTCAGCAACGGGTGGTGACGGAGGACATCAGTGCCGCCATCCAGACCATCAGTGAGCTGGCACAATGCAGCCTTAACCAGGCGGCGGATGCGGCCAAGGGCGGGCATGAGATGTCCCGCCTGGCCACCAAACAGGCTCAACTGGCGACGCAGTTCTGGCAACAGAGTGTGATGCGCGCCATCTGAGGGTCACACCTCGTCCACGCATCACAAAGTCGCCCGGCATTGCCGGGCGATTTTTTTATGCGTTTCCGACGCATTCTGACGAGATGCATCTCTTGTTAGGTAAATATGCAATGAAGAGTATTTCTTTGACGCTTTCATTTGCCCAAACAGAATTAATATAAATTGTTTTTAGGTTTTTATTTGGGTGTGTCCTATGGGCTTGTAGTCAGGCGTTCGTGCAATTTACCTTTTTCATCCTTAAAGGCAGCCCTTGTTCTTAGGGCCTGTTATCAAAGTGGTTTTTGTCTCGCTGGTTACGATCTGGATACACCTTTGTCGGGTGAGAGAGTATTACCGCACTAATGAAAAATTTATTCTTTCTAAGAGTTTCGGTTCACTGGGAACGTTTGTGATGTCCGAGGCGCGAGACGGAAAACTCATGGTGTCTATAACAAACTTGGGGCTATATGGAATATAGAAAAACACTGTCAAGCATACTGGTTTCCTCTTCAATGCTGACAGCGATTACCGGCTGTACAGAAAAGGAAATCGTTGAGGTGCCTGTTGTGCAAGAGGTGCTCGTTGAAGTGCCTGTGGTACCGGAAGAGAAAGTGATGGAAACCGCCTTTACCACTTCCCCCACCTTTTTGTCTGCGGTTGCATCAGATGCTGACAATCGGGTGGCGGAAGTGAATGGCGATGGCACGTACACCTTTAAGATCGACAGTGAAAGCATCGTTTATCCGGTGGCGTTTTCCACTTTGATTGAAGAAGGGGATGACACGGCGCTTGCGTTCACGCTCAGAACCCATGACGGACAGCTCGCGTCGCCCATCACTACGTTCATCAGTGGCTCGCCAAAGCACGAGCAGGCGGCGAAGCTGGACCAACTTGCCTCCCTTACTGGCGTCGATAAAGCACGCCTTATCGGCAACTTTGAGAAAGCCAACGACATTGAAGTTGCTAAAATATCCCGCTTGCTTTACTACGTCATTTCCCTTGGTCAGGATGCGCCATTTAGCGAGTATCTGGAAAGTTACGGCGGTGAAGACTCGTTTGATAATGTGGTTAGCCGTTTTATTGATCACAGCCGGTCGGAATATGAAGGCGAAATGAATGTTTCGCAATTCTACCGGGTCAGTCAGTTGGCGAAGATCCATGACGTTATCAGCAGTTATGGCGCCCCGGAAGCGATTGCGCCGGCTCGGTTGCTGAGCACTGGAAATACTAGCGATCCAGCACCAACTGATGTTGGTGACTTTTACTCCTTTATGGACACGTATCGAATTCAAGAGAAGCTGGGTACGCTGGATACCATTGGTATCGATCTGTTTTCGGATGTTTTGGAGAGTGCTCCCGAGAAAGGATTTGAACAGGCATTTAATGCAACCAATAGCTACATTGAGCATTTCGTCGTTAATGATGAAGGAGAGGAGAGCAAGGCAAGCTTCTCAGCGGAGGCGCTTCAGAGCACCTTCGTTCTGTCCGCTCGTAACCAGGCGATTCTGGCGAGTGATGAGGCTGACATCTACGTTTCTCTGTTCAATGAGCTGTTGGATTCCGCGAGTCAGCATAGCCGTGACTCTGACCGCTTCTATAGCCCGGATGACCTGTTCTATGTTCTGGAGCAACTGCGTGACACGATGCTGGGAGCCGCGCTTTATAACCGTACTGAATTGCGGCGGGATATGGCGAACTTGCTGGGTATCAAACTCAATGGCTCCACGTTAGACGCTATTCGCTATCAGCTGGAAATGGGCATTGATGCGCAAGCGTGGGCATTGGCCGATTACATCCAGTTCTTTAATGACAATCTGTTGGCTGTCGGTGCTTCGGAGTTTGACGTTACGCTGGCTCCGGTCGATGGTGGCCAGGTGACAGAAGCGAGTGCGGATTCTGGTGCAAAAGCTGGCAGTGTCGTTGCCTATCTCTCCGCAAAGGCGTTTGATGGAAAACTGTTGCATCCGCCTGGCTGGAGCGTATCACTGATGGGTGACGATTCAGGTCTGGTCACTTTGGAGTGGAATGAAAGCGAGAGCCGATTTGATGTAAAGCTGACACAGGATATTTTCCACTCAGAGATACAAAAAATCACCCTTTCATATATCGCGCAATGGACGCGATATGATCACCAAGTGGAGTTGTCCGGCAGCACAACAATAAGCATTAATGAGGATCCCAGTTACTTTGGTATTTTGGGTGCCAGCTTTAAACCTGAAAATCCAGATGTTGACGGTGATAATGGGAATAAGCTTTACGTTCGTTTTAATAAAAACATCGACCCTATCAGCATCGTAAGTGCAGAATTTGTTCTGTCCGATGACAGCATTACCGTGAGTGATGTCGCTATTGATCCGGAAAACGGTGATGTGTTGACGGCGACGTTATCCACCAGCGACGTAACGGTTAAAGCTCTGCAGCGAGGAAAAGGGACAAAGTATCTTTATGCCCAAGGTGAATCCGACAGTGAACTTACTGAAGATGGATTGGTGCAAAGCACTAAATTCAGCGCAGGATATTACTCGGAAGATCAGGTTCTGTTAGTTAAGGTTATCGGTATTAAAGGCCAGTCTGAAGATGGGACACTGGTTGATGTTAATACTGAAAATATGATTCCGGTAGACCGACTGCGTTATCGTGGCATCGATTATGAGTTGACGCATTCTCCTGGCTCCGGACTGGTATTTTTAGCACAAAACCTGGGGGCCTCGAGCAAGTGTCATGATGCCAGCGTGTCTTCAGATGAGATCTTGCCAACTTGTCGCGGTAACTATTACCAGGTTGGCCGGGTGCATGATGGTCATGAAATCTTTATGAACCCGGAGTTACCGGACAGTGAGGTAGACACGGTTTTTGGCGAGGTTGATTTTGATACACACGGTTTGGCGCCGCCGACCAGCGCATTCATTTCGACGGATTACTATTGGAACACCATCGCCAGAAGAGCGCGCGAAGATGGAGATGATAATCTAACGGTTGCGCAAAATTACTTTGGCGAGAACAGTGGAATGACACTGACAACCACGGGAGTTTATTGTCCGGTTGGTTATCGTGTGCCTACTATGAATGAGTTGCAGACTGAGTTTAAGTATATCGACGATCTGGTTTCCAGAGATGTCATTAACAACTTTTCTGAATCACATATGTATGTTGGTAATGCGGGGACGCGTAAACATAATGGTGAACTCGCGAACGAATCAGGCTACACGATGATATATACGGGGATAGGGCAATCAAACATGATTCTCAGAGTTATGAAGATCGAAAACATGAAAACCTATTCGTCACCCTCATATCAAAATTACAATTATGAACGCTCTCGCAGAGGATTTAATATGCGATGCGTCAAAGATTAATCCATAGATTCAGATAGGTTGACATGCAGGCGGGGGAAATCCCCGCCTGTGCTTTTGTGGTTAGCCTGGTTTTCTACCTGTTGGCTGTTCAGGTTCTCTGCATTACCTGCCGGGTTTCACCCGGTCCAAAGTAATCCACTTCCTCGCCGATCACTTCAAAGCCAAGTTTTTGGTACAGCGACTGTGCCGGGGTGTTGTTGGGGTCAACGGTGAGTTTCAGCTGGCGGTAGCGGCCAGCAGCATGGCTCAGCGCGGTGTTCATCAGTGTTCGGGCCAGGCCCTGACCGCGGGCGGCTTCTGATACCGCCAATGCCAGCACCCAGCCATCGCCCTCCTGCCCCGGGGCCATCAGCACATAGCCCAGCACTCGCTCTCCCTGCCGGGCGATCCACATCTGATCGCCCCAGCAATCCAGCGCCTGGCGGAAGAAAAAGTCCGGATAGCAGTGGTCACCAAAGCAGTCACGTTCCAGTTGGTGGATGGCGGTGAGATCGGCCTTGGTGGCCAGGACAATGTGAGTGTTCAACAGCGTGGGTCCTAACAATTGGGGGCAAAGAAAAAGCGGGGAGATGCCCCGCTTTTTCAGTTTACAGCGTGTTGTCGCTGCTGAGCAGTCTGGCGCCTTCAAAGCGCTGAGTCAGTGTGCTCATGGTGATGGACGGCACGGTCACTTTCTCTTCCAGCAGGTAGTCCGCGACGCTCTGGTCGAAGGAGCGGTAGTGCAGGGTGGTGGTGACCTGGTACTGGCCTTCAGCCGGCATCGGGAAGGCGTACTGCACGGTTTTGCTGCCTTTGGCCGGGATGCTGTTCTCCACCGAGAAGCGGGCGATCTTCCAGGGCTTGTGCTCCGGCTTGCCATCAATATCCACGGCGGTGTCCTGGAACACCACGGTGCCTTCCGGCAGGCTGTTATCCGCCTGCAGGGAGCCGGAGCGCAGCAGGGTTTTGCCCTGGGCGTCTTCCACCACCACTTCCAGCCACACCTGGCGGATAAAGCTCAGGCTGGTGGGCAGGTCGTGGCCCGCCCGGCGGTTATAAACGGTGACGTTAAGCTGGGCTTTGCCATCGGTTTCGGTGATGGCGGTTTCCAGTTCTGCCACGGTTTGCAGGCGGGTCTTCGCTTCCAGAGCGTGCGCTTCCGCCCCTTCTACGCCCAGCAGCGGAGCCAGCACGGCGTTGCCGCCCACAAAGCCGTGATCGTGTACCACGGAGCGTACCGGGCCGCCCCGGGCCGCCTGGCCGCTGAGGCGATGCTGCTCAAGCTCAGACACCGGCTTCATCTCATCCGCTACGCGCACCGCGATCTCCACCGGCACCATGTGGCAGTCCTGACACTGGATGTCCGCTTTGGCGTAGTCGGATTGCTTCCACTCCTCGTAGGTGTGTTCCAGCGGGAAGTTGCCGTGCACCGGGTTAAACACGTTGTGGCAGTTGGCGCAGAACTCGGAGCGGGTGTGCAGTTCGGAGTATTCGGTCTTATGGCCACGGGCCTTGGCATCATCAAACGGGCCGCGCTTGATGCGGTCGGTGGCCAGTTCCAGTGAGGCGTTACCGTGCTCACCCATGGCGGTGTGCTCGATGTTGGTGGCGCTGACGCTGTGGCAGGTTTCGCAGCTTACGCCACGCTCGGCAACGCCCTGGGTGGTGAACCCGCCGAACTTGCCGGTTTCACTGTCGTAGCTGATGGTTTCCGCTACGGTGCCGATGGCGGTATGACAGCCCTTGCACAGGTTGTGCGTGGCGCCATCGGTTTCCACGGTGCCCAGTGCCGCTTCGGCCTGGTAGACCGGATCGATAAAGGCGATGGAGTGCATGGAGCCCTGCCAGCCCGCGTACTGGCGGGGATGGCAGCGTTTGCAGGTTTCCGGGCTGCTGAACTGTTTCAGTTGGGCTTCTTTGCCCTCTTTAACCGTCAGATAAGAGGGGGCAAACGGCTGGTTATCGCTGGCAGCCGCCGGCAGTGTGGCGCAAAGCAGCAGGGTGAGCAGAGTGGGACGGAACATCATCATTCTCGGATTTATGGCCTGTTGTGCAGCTGGCCTTTGAGTTAACGCACAAACCGGCTGACTTCTGGATAAAATCCTTCATTTATAGTGGCTTGCCGGCTTGTCATTTTACGTTAACTGGTCGGGTGCCGGCTGTAACTGCCTGCACAGTCTGAGAATTTCTCCGGGTATTGGCATTAGCCTTATTCATCATCAGTTGCGCAAGCGTCGCTGTTGCGTTGGCGCTTTATTAGGCACAGTGACGCCCTCAAATTTTCCCTTGGAGCGGCAGTCGGTGTACGAAGCGCAGATCATTACAGCATTGTGGGTGGTGGGCATTGTGGCGGAAGCCATGACTGGCGCCCTGGCTGCGGGTCGCCGTCAGATGGACCTGTTCGGCGTGGTGATGGTGGGATGTGCCACCGCCATTGGCGGGGGTACCGTCCGCGATATGCTGATCGGCAACTACCCGTTGGTCTGGGTGGAGAACGTCGAATACCTGGTGGCCATCGCCGCTGCCGCGTTGCTGACGGTCGCCATTGCGCCGGTGATGCGCTATCTGTCGCGCCTGTTCCTGGCAATTGATGCGCTGGGCCTGGCGGTGTTCTCGGTCATCGGCGCTCAGAAAACCCTGGCTTTGGGTCTGGACCCGCTGGTGGCTATCGTTATGGGCGTGGTGACCGGTGTGTTCGGCGGCATCATCCGTGACATCTTCTGTCAGACCATCCCGCTGGTGTTCCGCAAAGAGCTGTACGCCATCATCTCGCTGCTGACGGCGGGGCTTTATGTGGTACTGGACCACTTTAAGGTCGACACCGGCTTATCCCTGGTGGTGTGTCTGGCGCTGGGTTTCCTGTTCCGCATGCTGGCGATTCGACGCCACTGGACTATGCCCACCTTTAATTATCAGGAACCCGCACACTAAGCGGTTTCCGGCCCCCCAGAAGGCGAACGAGGCAGAGTATGACCGAGACGAACGCAGCGACCACCGGGGGGCGTCCTCTGTGGCAGGTCGTTCTGGCCCTGGCGGTGTATTTCACCCTGGGGCTGAATCTGGCGCTGGCCATGAAGCTGTGGGCCATTCTGGAACAGCTGCCTGAGGTCTCGCCGGGGTTTGTGCTCTCCCTGCCACTGTTCTTTATTGCCGCTTTTAACCTGATTTTCCATTGCCTGTCCTGGCCCGGGCTGACCAAGCCGCTGTTTGTTCCACTGTTGGTGGTGGGCAGCGTGCTCAGCTATGCCATGGTTCAGTACGGCCTGCTGGTGGACCAGGAGGTGATCGCCAGTGGAGTGGAAACCAACGCCCATGAGTTGGGCTCCTACTTCAGCGCTTCGCTGCTGCTCTGGATCGTTGGATTTGGCGTATTGCCGGCCCTGATCCTGTGGCGCACACGCATTCACTACGGCGGTACGTTTCCCCGTTTTTTGCTGATCAATAAGCTGGTGCCTATGGCGGCTTCGGTCGCGGTGATCGCCCTGATTGCAGCGCTCTATTACGTGGACTACGCCTCGGTCGGGCGCAACAACAGCTACCTGCGCAAGATGATCATCCCCACTCACTTTGTCTATAGCGTGGGTAAGTATGTGAATCACAACTACCTGTCCACGCCGCAGCCCTACCGGGAACTGGGGCGGGATGCGCACATCACCGCTGAGCCTGAGGACGGCAAACCGCGCCTGTTGGTGCTGGTCATCGGGGAGACCGCCCGGGCGGCCAATCAGCAGCTCAACGGCTATCAGCGGGAAACCAACCCCTACACCTCGGCCATTGATGAGCTGGTGTATTTTCCCGATGTGGCCACCTGCGGCACCGCGACCGCCATCTCTGTCCCCTGTATGTTTTCCGATTTCGACCGGGGTCATTTTGACCGGGCTAAAGCGGTGAACCAGGACAACCTGATGGACATCCTCCATCGCGCCGGCATCGATATGCTGTGGCGGGACAATGACGGAGGCAGTCAGCGAGTGGCCACTCACATTGCCTACGAATCGATTCCCGCAGACAGCGATCCGGCTTTGTGCGACGGCGAATCCTGCGTGGACGCCGTACTGCTCAAGGGGCTGAGCGACAAGATCGACGCCCTCTCCGGCGATCGGGTAGTGGTACTGCACCTGATGGGCAGCCACGGTCCCACCTACTTTAAGCGTTACCCGGAGGCGTTCGCCCATTTCCAGCCCGCCTGCGCACGAGCCGACATTGAAAACTGTACTCAGGAAGAGCTGGTTAACGTCTACGACAATACCCTGCGCTACACCGACTGGATGCTGAATGAGGTGGTGACGCTGCTGCAGTCCCACCAGGCCGAGTACGACAGCGCGATGCTTTATATCTCTGATCACGGCGAGTCACTGGGGGAGGATGGCCTCTACCTGCACGGCATGCCTTACGCGCTGGCGCCGCTGACTCAGCGGCGGGTGCCGATGATGCTGTGGATGACACCGGCCTTCCGGCAGGATGAGGGGCTGGCGTTAAGCTGCGTTCAGAAGCAGGCAGCGCTGGGGGGTTGGTCTCAGGACAACTTCTTCCATACCGTGCTGGGATTGATGAAAGTGGACAGTGAGGTGTATCAGCCGGGGATGGATCCGCTCCGGCCCTGCCGCAGCTGAAACGGCGCCCACAAAAAACGGCACCATCCGGGTGCCGTTTTTCGGTTTGGGTGTTATCAGGAGGGGTCTTTGCTGCCCACGTCGGGGTTGATCACCTTCTCCCGGCGATAGTTGCTCTGATAGAACACCACCGGCTGCGGCTTTTTGCCTCGTATCAGCATCACCACTGCGCCAATCAGCATCAGGCCAAACTGCAGTAACAACAGGAAAATGGCGATGGGCAGGATCAGAACCACCGCCAGCGCCAGCATGACGCCACCCAGCAGGGAACGTCCCAGACTGGGATTCTGGCCACGGGCCAGGGCACTGAGTTGGTGCCAGGAATGCAGAAATCGGCCGTTCACAACGCCCTCCGGAAAACTTCAGGGTTAATATTTCACCAGTCTGCCATAAACGGGCTGAATTGGCGCTGATCAGAGTGTGATCCTTTGTTAATGCTCTGACTTGGTCAAACCGCCGCAAGTTCCACTCAGGCTGAACTATGCTTTGGCCATACCCGTTATCCGGGGCGCCCCATGGAACTGTTTTTTATCCTGTTAATCCTTCTGGTCACCACCCGCACCTTTGGCGAGGTGGCGGAGCGCCTTGGCCAACCGGGATTGATGGGCGAACTGGTGGCGGGCATCGCGCTGGGCACCTTTGCTGCGCACTATCAGGATGCGCTGCCCCAGATATCGGGACTGAAAACCAGCCCGGTATTCAGCACCATCACCGATCTGGGCATGTTCTTTATCATGCTGTTTGCTGGCGTGGAGCTGCAGCCGAGCAAGCTGGTGGAGTACTCCAAAGGGGCGCTGGCGGTGGCGCTGTTTGGCATGGTGGTGCCGATGGGGCTGGGCATCGGCCTTGGTTATCTGTTCCTTCCTGAAAGTGACGCACTGCTGGCTCAGGCGGTGTTCCTGGGCACTGCGCTGGCGATCACGGCAGTACCGGCTACGGTGCGGATCCTGATGGACCTGGGCCAGCTGGAATCTCCTTCCGGCCAGATCATCATCTCCGCGGCGGTGTTCGATGACGTACTGAGTCTAGTCCTGTTGGCCTGGCTGACGGCACTGATTGGGGGCGAGCCGGCAGATGGCGCCATGATTCTGTTGCTGTTGGCGAAAGTGGCCCTGTTTTTCCTGATCACCATTCTGATCGGCGTGTTTCTCTATCCGCTTGGTGGCCGCTTTATCCGTCTTATCAAACAGAAAGAGTTTGAGTTCAGCGCCTTGCTGGTGGGGGCGCTGGCGTTTTCGGTGCTGGCGGAGCTGCTGGAGCTGCACTTTATTGTCGGCGCCTTTATGGCCGGGCTGTTCTTTGGCCGCAACACCGTTGATGAGGAGACCTATCGGGCGGTCCGGGATAAAACCTCCGCCATGACCTTTGGCTTTCTTGCGCCCATCTTTTTCGCCTCGGTGGGGCTGCACCTGGAGTTCAGCGCGCTGACCGAAGTGCCGTTGTTTGTGGTGATTCTGCTGATAACGGCGTTTGCCGGTAAGTTCCTGGGGTCCGGCTTGGCGGCCCGTGCGGTCGGCTTGTCCTGGCAGGACTCTGCTGCGGTGGGGGCCGGAATGAGCGCCCGGGGAGCGGTGGAGTTGGTGATCGCTGACATCGCACTGAAAGCCGGCCTGTTCAGCAGTGGCGATGACCCCGTCATCAATCACATGTTTTCCGCGGTGGTGATCATGGCGGTTGTCACCACGCTGGTGACGCCCTGGATGCTGAGGAGGATCTACGGCCCCGCGCCCCCGGCCAAATCTCACTAACCAGCCCCGCCGCCCTGCGCCGAACGGCCCGCAGCGTCAACCCTCGGGTGGCAACTTGTCTCTACAGCAGCGTCCCGATCCCTTGCCGCTGCATTTCCAGTCGATCCCGGCTGCGTGGTTGGCGGCTCCGGGCAACCTGTTACCCTCGGGGTAATGGTATGGAAACCCTAGGAGTCGAAACAGCATGAACAGTAAGGTGTCGGCCTTTGATGGCTGGATCCGTTCGGACTTTGTCACGCTCAATAACGAGCTGGAAGCGTTGTATTTTGCGCAGGAGGACAAGGCCAATGTCCTCGGTGTTGGTGATGAGCTGAAGCAACAACTGGAGGCGGAGGGCCGCAAGCACATCATTGAACTGCTGGCGCAGGGCAACACCGATGAGGGCTTTGATCAGGCGTTCGATCTGCTGGGCAATGTCGGCCTCTATATGGCCGCCTGCCGTCGTCATGGTCTGACTGACCCGGACACCGACCGCACCTCCCCACAGGAAGAAGCGTCCGCCCTGGCGATGCACATCGCCGCCTCCATCGGCGTGGTGCCCCGCTTCGCCACCGCTCACCTTTGTACCCATAACCGGGCGGTGGCAGGACAGTACAAACGCTTTACCGATCTGGCCGATGAGCGCTGTTTTGTGGACTACAACAGCAAAGGGATCCTCGCCTTTAAACGGGCTGCGGATGCCTTGATGCGGGTGTTGCCGCTGGGGGTCTCTCACCCCATCGCGCTGGACCTGTTTAAGGCCTGTGCCCATGCCCTGGAAGAGGTTCGGGACTCCAATCGGATCCTGTTTGAAACCCTCGACCCGGCGCGCTTTTTCTACTGCGTTCGCCCCTATTACAAACCCCATCATGTCGGCAGCCAGGTGTACCGTGGCGCCAACGCCGGTGACTTTGCCGGCATCAATGTGATCGACATGCTGCTGGGCCTGTGTCAGGCCAACGAACCCTCTTATGGCCGCATGCTGGTGGAAAAATTCCTCTACATGATGCCGGAGGATCAGCGCATCCTGCGTGACTGCATGCGCCGTCAAAGCCTGATGGATGAATTCCTGGCGCTGGCCCCGGCGCACCATAACAGCAGCTGGTACCAGAAGCACCTCAGCGCCTTCCTGCGTCTGTGCGAACTGCACGGTGAGATTGCCAATCAGCACCACGAGCAGTTAGTGCACACTTACATCGTGCGTCCCTCTGAGCAAATGGATCAGAAGCATATGGGCCAGTTGACTGCCAGTGGCCCGGCCCTGCAGGGGTTGCTCAAAGCACTGACCGATCTGCGGGATCGCCGCGCAGGTAACTACCGCGAGGACATCCTGACCCGATACAGCGAGTTGAGCCGTTTGCGCGAAACCCTGGGGCGTGGCTGATGGCTGGGCAGAAACCACTCAACGCCGATGACTTCCATCTGGGCGCGAGCACTTACCTGCTGAACCATTCGGTGGGGCGGCCCCTGAAAAGCGCCGAAGCCGCCTTTCATCAGGCTTATTTTGCCCCCTGGGCGGAGCAGGCCGAGGGGATTTGGCCGCACTGGCTGGCGGCCATTGAAGGATTCAGGGGGGCGCTGGGCGAGCTCTTTAACGTGTCCGGAGAGCGCTTCTGTCCCCAGAGCAACCTCTCCAGCGGTCTGACCAAGCTGGTGATGGCGCTGCCACAGCTCACTTCAGGTCGGATACTGATGAGTGAACTGGACTTCCCGACCATCGGCTATGTGCTGGCAAAAGCCCTGCCCCGTGGACGGGACCAGATCCGCTTTATTCCGTCGACGCAGAATGTCGCGGACCCCAACGTCTGGGCCGAGCATATGGATGACCAGACCGCCCTGGTGTTCCTCAGTCATGCCTACTCCAATACCGGGGTGCAGGCCCCGGTGGCGGAAGTGGTTCAGCAGGCAAAATCCCGCGGCATTCTTACCGTACTGGATGTGGCCCAGTCTGCGGGGGTGCTGCCATTGGACCTGTCCGCCGTGGCGCCGGACTTTGTCTTGGGCTCTACCGTCAAATGGCTCTGTGGTGGGCCCGGTGCCGGTTATCTCTATATCGCTCCGGAGCAGCTGGAACAGTGTGAGCCCAAGGACGTCGGGTGGTTCTCCCACGCCAATCCTTTTGCCATGGACATCCATGACTTCCAATACCATGCTGGCAGCGAGCGCTTCTGGGGCGGCACCCCTTCGGTGGCGCCCTATGCCATTGCCGCGCACAGCGTCAGCCAGTTGGTGGGGCACGGTATTGATGCGATCCGCGAGCACAACCTGACGCTGCAACAGCAGATGATTGAAGCCCTGGGGGAGCGGGTGGTATCACCGATGCAACCCACTCAGCGCAGCGGTACCGTGATTGTGCAACTGGGCCAGCACCAATCCCGCCTGGCCCCGGCACTGGCGGAAGCGGGCATCGCGGTGGATGAGCGGGCCCAGGGCGTTCGGGTATCCCCTCACCTCTATAACAGCGCAGAAGATATTGAGCAGCTGATAGCTGTGGTAGAGCAAACCGGCTGATGGCGTTGTCGCGAATGGAAAGCAAAAAGGGTTGGGCGAGAGCGCCCAACCCTTTTTAACGGGGGTAATACACCTTTTTATCTGCTGGCCTTATCGTCAGAACTGATAGCCGAGGTTAAAAAACAGCGCGGGGCCAACTTTATTATCCGGACAGTAGTACAGTTCACATCGGGGACCGGCATTATAGATGCCCGCATCCACACCCATCGTCCAGCTCGACTTCTGGAAGCCTGCGGGATAGTAGTTGTAGGTGGCAACCGCAAAGCCGTGATCACTCTGGAACATGGTTTCCATGCCGATGGACACGCCAAGCGCATGCTGCCCTTTATCGCCATCCATATTGCGCTGATAGCCAAAAGCGCCGCCGACTGGACTCAGGGCGACATTGAGCTTATTCGCTTCGTCGAGATCGTAAATATATTTACCGCCGAGGAGGCCGCCATACTGGTAGCCCATACCCACAGCCCATTGCGCCGAGGCAACGCTCGGCCAAAGCAACACTGCCACTAAACACACCATCCATCGCCGCATCATCCAATCTCCTTTTTTGCAGCCAATCAGGGCGAACTCCTTTGCCCCGTCGCAGAGCCATATTGATGGAAGTGGGGCAAAGAGTGGGGGAGGGAAGCGTAAGGCGTTGGTATATGGGCGGTTCAGAGCGCCGGCGCCGGGCTTTTCTGAGCGTTTCTCAGTGCTTGCGGGGTGAGGCCGTAGTGTTTTTTAAAGGTCCGGCAGAGGTGGCTGACGTCGCTAAAGCCTGCTTCTTCCGCTAACTGGCTGAGGCGATGGCCGGAGTTGAGCAGGCGCCAGTGGACATGGCGCAGGCGCAACGTCTGCCAATATTGGTGTGCGCTGAGGCCAAAGTCCTGGGTAAAGCATCGATCCAGTTGTCTGCGGCTGAGGCCAACCTGTCCGGCGATAACCTCAATGCCCCCGGTTAGACCCGTGCCCGGTAACCCCACCAGATGCTGGCGCATCAGGGCAACGGCTCGCTGAGTATGACGCTGGACGCCGCCGCTATCTTCCAGTGAGCGCAGGTGGTGGGTGGCGGTACGGTTTTCATCCACCAGCATATCCGCCAATCCTTTCAGCGCCCGTTCCGGGCCGCAGTGGCGCTCCAGCAGAGCGGCGGCGAGGTCGATGGCGGCACTGCCACCAGCGCAGCTGATCCGCTTTCCATCCATGTGATAGAGGGAGTCGGTTTCTATCCGGATTTCCGGATAGGCGGCGTGAAACTCCTGCTGATGACGCCAATGCAGCGCCACGCTGTACCCTTTAAGCAGGCCCGCTTCGGCCAGCAGGAAGCTGGCGTTGTCGACCGCCACCAGAGACACGCCCTGACGACTGGCCTGATGCAGCAACCGGCGATAGCGAGGCGCCAGTGTCTGCGCCAGGCTGGGCTGGCGACAGCCAAAGATCACCAGGTAGTCGAACCGCTCAAACTGCACCTGCCCGGGGGTCACATCCACCGCGATCTCCACGCCGCTGCTGGCCCGTATGGTGCCGGGCTCCAGTCCGAGCACCTGCCACTGGCAGTAGCGTTGCTGGCTCAGATCTTCCTCGTCTGCGGAAAACCGCAGCTTATCGATAAAGCCACCAAAAGCGAGCAGGGCGAGGTCCGGCAGGGGCAGCAGCAGAAAGCGAACGTCTGGTTGGGTGGGCATGGTGGTCACATCAACAAGTCGGATGTCCAAAGTGTACCGTAAAACGTCTAATGGTGGCCGCGAACTCGCTTCGCTCCGGACGTACATTGCGCTTTTTATCAAGCGGAGCGATGACGATGGATTGGCACACCTGGTGGCTGTTTCTGGTGGCGGTAACCGGACTGGCGTTAGCGCCGGGGCCCAACGGCCTGCTGGCGCTGAGCCACGGTGCCCTGTATGGCCACCGAACCGCCTTGGCCACAGTACTGGGCGGCATCACGGGTTTTGCTTTGATTGTGGCGGTATCGGTAATGGGACTGGGCAGTCTGTTGCAGGCGGAGCCCCGTTTGCTGATGGGCCTGAAGTGGCTCGGTGCTGTCTACCTGGGCTGGCTGGGCTGGCAGCTATGGCGCTCGCCGGCGCCGGACTGGTACCAGACCAGAGATGTTGTCAGCACCCGACCGTGGGCGTTGTTCCGCACCGGCGCGCTGACGGCGCTGGCCAACCCCAAGGTGCTACTGTTCTTTGGGGCGTTTATCCCACCTTTTATCAACCCCGCCTCTCCACTGCTGACCCAGCTGGTGGTGATGACCCTGACCTTCTGCGCGGTGGAGTTTGCGGTGGAATATGGGCTGGCGCGGCTGGCTCATCAGTTGCGGCCCCGGCTGGCGGCTTTGGGGCGCAGCTTTAACCGGGGGTGTGCGGTGGTGTTTCTGATGATCGCGGTGGGGATACCGCTGAGCCAATAAAGGATTTTGGATGCCAGTCTGGGGGGCCGTTTGGCCCCTTTTTATTTTGTTGACGTTGTGCTTTGCTGCGACGGTTCTGGCCTTTGGCTCATTCCCTTCAGATCAACGGTGGTGATGCGGAGTCAGGGGATTGCATCAGATTTTCCTTTCCTCTCTTTGCGGATAGCAATGAATCGGAATCGTAACGGGGCATAAACATCCTGAGCTCCCCACGGTTAACCCATAACGCCTTTATTGAACCTGCATCCCGTGAAATCGTGCTGTTATCGTTTTAGTCACTGTCTGGTTTGTTCATCGTTATGTCGACAGTTATCGCTGGGCACAAATGAAAGTATGGGGTGATCATTCACTATGAGGTGAGAGTGTGTTAGAGGCTGTTCTGACATAGTTTGCTAGCTTTCCCCTTGTCCAACGAACATTTCAATCTTGAGCCAATCAACGTTATTAGGCTTCTTACTTATTGAAGTGAAAAATTTTCATATTGAATGGATTTTATTTTCTCCAATGTGACTTTATTAAATCCAGAAACAGAAACGGCACCTTTCGGTGCCGTTTCTGTTTTGCGGAGACTTAGCCCATCACTTCAACATCGGTTTCAGGAACCGCGCGGTATGAGACTCGGCGCATTCCGCCACCTGCTCAGGGGTGCCGGTGACCAGGATGGTGCCGCCGCCGGAGCCGCCTTCCGGGCCCAGGTCGACAATCCAGTCGGCGGTTTTGATCACATCCAGATTGTGCTCAATCACCACCACGGTGTTGCCGTGGTCGCGCAGACGATGGAGCACGTCCAGCAGCATCTGGATATCCTGGAAGTGCAGGCCGGTGGTGGGCTCATCGAGGATGTACAGGGTCTTGCCGGTATCCCGCTTGGACAGCTCCTTGGCCAGTTTCACCCGCTGTGCTTCACCACCGGAGAGGGTGGTGGCGCTCTGGCCCAGACGGATGTAGGAGAGGCCCACATCCATCAGGGTCTGCAGTTTGCGGGCAATGGCAGGCACCGGATCAAAGAACTCCCGGGCCTCTTCCACGGTCATCTCCAGCACTTCGTGGATGCTCTTGCCCTTGTAGTGCACTTCCAGGGTTTCCCGGTTGTAGCGTTTGCCTTTGCACTGGTCGCAGGGCACGTACACATCCGGCAGGAAGTGCATCTCCACTTTGATCACACCGTCGCCCTGACAGGCTTCGCAACGGCCACCTTTGACGTTAAAGGAGAAACGGCCCGGTTTGTAACCGCGGGCGCGGGACTCCTGGGTACCGGAGAACAGTTCGCGGATCGGGGTAAAGATCCCGGTGTAGGTGGCCGGGTTGGAACGCGGGGTACGGCCGATGGGACTCTGGTCGATGTCCACCACCTTGTCGCACTGGTTCATCCCCACCACCTCTTTGTAGGGCGAGGGTTCGTCCACGGTGGCGCCGTTCAGTTCACGATGGGCAATCTTGTAGAAGGTGTCGTTGATCAGGGTCGATTTGCCGGAGCCGGACACCCCGGTGATGCAGGTCATCAGGCCCACCGGAATGGTCAGGTCAACGTCTTTCAGGTTGTTGCCACTGGCACCAAACAGTTTGATCTCCTGCTTGGGATCGTAGGGGGTGCGTTTGGCTGGCACCGCAATCTGCTTCTTGCCGGACAGATAGTGGCCGGTCAGTGAATCCTCACTGTTGAGAATGTCGTCCAGGCTGCCGTCGGCCACCACCTGGCCACCATGCACCCCGGCACCCGGGCCGATATCGATGATGTGGTCGGCGGCGCGGATGGCGTCTTCGTCGTGTTCCACCACCAGTACGGTGTTGCCCAGATCGCGCAGGTGGGTGAGGGTCGCCAGCAGGCGCTCGTTATCGCGCTGGTGCAGGCCGATGGAGGGCTCATCCAGAACGTACATCACACCCACCAGGCCGGCGCCAATCTGCGATGCCAGACGGATACGCTGCGCCTCGCCGCCGGACAGGGTTTCGGCGGAGCGGGACAGGGTCAGGTAGTTGAGGCCGACGTTAACGAGGAAGCCGAGGCGATCGTGGATCTCCTTCAGCACCTTCTCGGCGATCTTGGCTTTCTGACCTTCAAACTGCAGGCTGGCAAACCACTCCAGCGCCTCGCCGATGGACCACTCAGTCAGGGTCGGCAGCGGGGTATCCGCCACGTACACATGACGGGCTTCCTCCCGCAGGCGGGAGCCACCACAGCTGCGGCAGTGGGTGGTGGAGATGTACTTGGCCAGCTCCTCACGCACTGAGTTGGACTCGGTGTCTTTGTAGCGGCGTTGCAGGTTGTTGAGGATCCCCTCAAACGGATGACGACGCACTACGGTATCGCCGCGGTCGTTCACGTATTTGAAGTTGATGCTTTCCCGACCGCTGCCCTCCAACACCAGTTTCTGGACCTTCTTGGGCAGCTCATGCCAGGGGGTTTCGATATCGAACTCGTAGTGCTCCGACAGCGAGCGCAGCATCTGGTAGTAATAAAAGTTGCGGCGGTCCCAGCCGCGGATGCAGCCGCCGGCGAGGGAGAGGTCCGGGTTGGTGACCACCCGCTCCTCATCGAAAAACTGCTGCACGCCGAGGCCGTCGCAGGTCTGACAGGCGCCGGCGGGGTTGTTGAAGGAGAAGATCCGCGGTTCCAGCTCGCTCATGGAGTAGCCGCAGAAGGGGCAGGCGAAGTTGGCGGAGAAGATCAGCGGTTCGCCGTCGCCCTCCATGGGGGCCACATTGGCGATGCCGCCGGACAGCTCCAGTGCGGTTTCAAACGATTCCGCCAGGCGTTGTTTCAGATCGTCGCGGACTTTAAAGCGGTCCACCACCACTTCAATGGTGTGTTTGACGTGCAGGTCCAGCGCCGGGGGATCGGACAGGTCACACACCTCGCCGTCGATACGGGCGCGGATAAAGCCCTGCGCCGCCAGAGACTCCAGCAGTTTGGCGTGTTCCCCTTTGCGGCCCTGGATCACCGGCGCCAGCAGCATCTGTTTGGACCCCTCTTCCAGGGTCAGCACTTTATCCACCATCTGCGACACGGTTTGTGCGGTCAGCGCTACCTGATGTTCCGGGCAGCGGGGTTCGCCCACCCGGGCAAACAGCAGACGCAGGTAGTCGTAGATCTCAGTGATGGTACCCACGGTGGATCGCGGGTTGTGAGAGGTGGATTTCTGCTCGATGGAGATGGCCGGGGAGAGGCCTTCGATGTGGTCCACATCCGGCTTTTCCATCAGCGACAGGAACTGACGGGCGTAAGCGGAGAGGGATTCCACATAGCGTCGCTGGCCTTCGGCGTAGAGCGTATCAAACGCCAGAGATGACTTGCCGGAACCGGACAGACCGGTGATCACAATCAGCTTGTCTCTGGGAATGGTGAGATTGATGTTCTTCAGGTTGTGGGTGCGCGCACCCCGTACGTCTATTTTGTCCATCAGGCTCGGCGCTTAGCAGAAAATCGAAACAATCATCTTACCCCGAGCTGGATAAAAAAACAGTATTTTCAGCGGGGCAGACACAGAGTGCAAAGTTGCTACCTGTGTCCCAGTTTAGGCACTTGGTGGGCACCGGACCCGGTCGATGATTGTCACAGAGCAGTCCGGGCGCTAGCCTGTTTCGACCTTTTGCTCGGGGCATGGCCACAACAGGGGATTAACCTCTGGTACACTGTCGCCCATTTCCCGCAACACATACGATGAGGAACCGCCCAGTGAGTCAGGGCCTCAACGCCATCGAAAAACGCGCCGCCTTCTCTCTGGCCAGCGTGTACGGCCTGCGAATGTTTGGCCTGTTTCTGATTATGCCGGTGCTGGCCACCTACGGGCAGAGCCTGGAAGGGTTCTCCCCTATGTGGGTAGGCATTGCCATCGGCGCTTACGGCCTCACCCAGGCGCTGTTGCAGATCCCCGCCGGCATGGCGTCGGATCGCTTCGGCCGCAAGACCATCATCACCATCGGTTTGATCCTGTTTGCCATCGGCTCCGTGGTGGCTGCGGTGGCGGATTCCATCTACATGGTGGCGCTGGGACGGGCGTTACAGGGGATGGGAGCGGTGGCTTCCGCGGTACTGGCGCTGGCGTCGGACCTGACCCGGGACGAACAGCGGCCCAAGGTGATGGCCGTGATCGGCTCCTTTATCGGCCTCTCTTTCACCGTGGCATTGGTGGCCGGGCCGACCCTGGCCAAGAGCACCGGCTTGCATGGCCTGTTTGCTCTGACCGCCGTATTGGCCCTTGTGGCGCTGGCGGTGGTGCATCTGCTGGTGCCCAATTCGGTGCAGAAAGCCCCCGCCGGTGATCTGGTGGCGGTGCCTGAACGTCTTTGGGCGCTGCTGAAAGAGCCGCAACTGCGTCGCCTCGACATCTCCATCATGGTGCTGCACCTGTTGATCACCGCGCTGTTCGTGGCTCTGCCGCTGGCACTGGTGGACGCGGGCCTGAATAAAGCGGACCACTGGACGCTTTATCTGCCAGCGATGATTCTGGCGCTGGTGCTGATGGTGCCGATGATCATCTACGGCGTGAAGAAAAAGACCAGCCGTAAACCCTTCCTGTTTGCCATGGTGCTGCAACTGTCGGCGATGATTACGCTGGGCCTTGGTGTGCACTCTGTGGCGGCACTGGCTGTGGGCACCGTGCTGTTCTTTATCGGCCTGAACTACCTGGAAGCGGCGCTGCCGAGCCTGATCTCCCGACTCAGTCCTGCCGGTGATAAAGGCTCCGCCATGGGCATCTACTCCACCGCCCAGTTTGGTGGTGCATTCCTGGGCGGCGGCCTGGGTGGCGGTTTTTACCAGGTGTTTGGCGCTCAGGGCGTGTTCGGTTTCTGTACCGTACTGATCCTGCTGTGGCTGGCTTATATGTGGTCGATGCCGGAACCGGAAACCGCAAAGAGTCTTACCCTGGAAGCGCCGGTGCGGGATCGTGAGCACGCCGGCGAACTGGCCGCAGCGCTGATGTCCCTGCCGGGCATCAAGGAAGTGATTGTTATCCCGGAACAACAAGCGGCTTACCTGAAAGTGGATGATCTGTTCGACATCCAGCAGGCGCGGGCGCTGCTGCAGGGGTGAGTGATTTTTCGCTCACCCGAATGCAGCAGACTGGTTAATCTCGGCTCATCCATGTGGTAGTCTGTGCCGATCAAATTAAGGTTTGGAGAGAACGATGGCCGGTGGCATCAACAAAGTCATTTTGGTAGGTAATCTCGGGCAAGATCCCGAAGTGCGTTATATGCCCAATGGTAACGCGGTGGCGAACATCACCGTAGCAACCTCTGAGAGCTGGAAAGACCAGCAGGGCCAGCGCCAGGAGCGTACCGAGTGGCACCGGGTGGTGTTGTTCCGCCGTCTGGGCGAAATCGCCGGTGAGTACCTGAAGAAGGGCGCCAAGGTTTACATCGAAGGCAAACTGCAAACCCGTAAGTGGCAGGATCAGAACGGCCAGGACCGCTACACCACTGAGATCGTGGCAGACCAGATGCAGATGCTGGACTCCCGTGGTGGCCAGGGCGGCGGCAACTTCGGTGGCGGCCAGCAGAGCGGCGGTAACTTCGGTGGCGGCCAGCAGAGCGGCGGTAACTACGGTGGCGGCCAGCAGAGCGGCGGCAACTACGGTGGCGGCCAGCAGAGCGGCGGCAACTACGGTGGCGGTCAGCAGAGCGGTGGCAACTACGGTGGCGGTCAACAAGGCGGCGGCCAGAAGAGCGGCAGCAACTTCAGCGGTGGCCAGTCTCGTCCGGCTCAGCAGTCTGCTCCGGCCCCGGCTCAGAACCAGAACGCCAACCAGAACTTCACTCCGGATCTGGATGAAGGCTGGGACGACGATATCCCGTTCTGAGCCAGTATCAGGCAATCACTTTCTGAAAAAACCCCGGTTTAACCGGGGTTTTTTTGTCTCTGCAGGCAGTGAACTTCCCCACCGCCGAGATGGATACACCTGCGCGGTTTTGTCCGCAGCCATAAGGTGAGATGATACCGGTTAGCTCAGAGGCGCTGGTGCCGAAACGGCCAACTCTGAGGAGGCATGAATGCCCTGAATATCGGTTGCTGGCGATGCCGCCGGTCCCGATTGCCCGACAGAGTCACGGATGAAGAAACGACACGAACAAACCCAAAGGCTGATCAGTTTCTGGATCGCCTCTCTCACTATGGTCACGCTGGCTTTGCTGCTCAGTGCGTGGACCGCCAGCTTTTCCCATGCCAACCGCAACCAGGACCAGGCCGTCAGCGCCCTGGCCCGAGTGGTGGATATCCAGTACGAACGCGGGGTCCCGCTCGAGCAGGTGGTGGTCTGGCTGCCCGATATGCTGAAAAGCTACCGGGCGAGGGATTTTGTCCTGCTGCGCGGTGGCGAGCCGGTCTACCAGTGGCAGGCGGAAGGAAAGCCCGACCGACGCCCGTCGGTGACCTACCAGCGCACCCTGCGAAGCGGCAATATCATGAAGATCACCCTGGCGCGGCCGATGCTGCTGCTGGGGTTTGGCTTTGAGGAGTGGGTGCTGATTTCACTGGGGATTATCGCTGCCCTGGTGGTGGTTGGGGCGGGCATGTTCTGGCTCAACAAAGAGATGGCCGGGGTGGAGATCCTGGCGTTTCGGGCGCGGAAGATTAATCGAGGCGATCTGGATGCCGCGGCTGAACCCCTTAAAGGGGAGCGACCGCTCTCGGTCGGCCGGGCGATGATCAAGTTGCACCGGCTTTGGCGCCGTGAGCGGGAGGCCAAGCTGGAACTGGACCGCCGCATTCGCGCCAACACCTTCCTGGATAGTGAGCTGGGACTGGGCAATGCCATGTTCTTCCAGAGTCGGCTTCAGGCTCAAACTCACGGCGACCTGATGGAGGGGCAGGGCGTGGTGTGTCTGATCCAGTTCAGCGGACTGGAAGGGTTAAACATCCACAGTCGTGTCACCGTACTTCGACAGTTTGTCGACCTGTGCGAACCGCTCTTGGCCGAACACCATGATGCGGTGTTTGCCCGCCGCCACTGGCTCGAGCTGGCGCTGCTGATCCCGATGTTGCCGCTGAAGGAAGCGGAGGCATTGGCGGCGCGTTTGCAACGCATCACCACCCGCCTGGACCTGCCCAAAGAGGCGGACGAAGAGCAGTTGGTCCATCTGGGGCTGGCGTATTACAACCAGGGCGATCGTCCGGACCAGGTGCAGGAAGAGGCGGAGATGGCGCTGCGTGCCGCGCAACTCCAGGGCCACAGTAACTGGTTTATGTACGACAAGGGCGCGGTGGACCGGGAGTTGGCGCAGGGCACGGTGCGGTGGCGCAGCCTGATCGAAAATGCCCTCAGCCGACGGGCGCTGGCGACGTTCTACCAGCCGGTAAAGGGACGCGATGGTGAGCTGTTGGGCTACGAGCTGTTCAGCCGGATGCGGGACAACAAAGGCCAACTGGTGCGGGCAGCACTGTATCGCCCGATGGCGCGCCGATGCGGTTTGACGCCCCGGATTGAGCGGGTGCTGATGGAGCTGGGGCTGCAGCAGATGCGCAACAGTGATAATCCGTTGCCTTTCAGCGTCAACATCGCCGCCGAGTCGCTGCTGCACCCCCGTTTTGGTAAGTCAGTCTCGATGTTGCTGGCCAACTATCAGGCTCGTCGGGCACAGCTGATCATCGAGCTGAATGAACGCGAGTTGGTGCAGCATGCTGACCAGTTGGCCCCGACACTGCGGGAACTGAAGCGGGTGGGGGTGCAACTGTGTGTTGACGGGGTCGGCCACACCGTAGAGCGGACAGACTACATTGACCGCTTCGCCATTGATTGGATCAAGCTGCATCCCAGCCTGGTGCGGCAATTGCCATTAAGGCCAGAAAATCAGCTGTTTATCACCAGCCTTATTCAGGCGGCCAGTCACTCCAAAGTGAAAGTGTTGGCCGAGGGAATTGAGGACGAAGCGGAGTGGGTTGCGCTCAAAAATTTAGGTGTCAACGGGGGGCAAGGTAGCCTTTTTGGTGCCGCTGCCGTGCTTGATGAGTAATCCTCATACTCGCCATAGAAATAATTGGCGTCAACTCGATAGCGCCGTCAATTGTTTGACGGCATAATGTTCTCTTGCCAAAGGCAAAAAGGTTACAGAATATAGTAACCAGCTGTATTGATAAGAAAATTGTTTTATGCCGTTGAGGACTCTTGTGGTATTCCAAAGCGGGAGTTTCACATCAGAGTCGATCGTTAGGGGGCCGTGTGCTCAGTTGGTTAACAAGGAAGTCTGCCTCCGCTTCGCTGCTGGGTGGGGCGGTTCGCGACGACGGCATCTGTTTGCTTACCCGTAAGGGTGAACTGGTGCAAATGGACGGCTGGAGACGCTCCGAATGGGCTGAGCTGGCAAAGAAGGCTGGACCGGCCCGTTTGCAGTGGGTTCTGACGGACCCGCTCTACCAAATCCACGCCGTTGACCGCCCAAAGGTGGAAGAGAGCGAGCTTGCGGCTGCGCTGCCCTTTGCGGTCAAAGACCTGGTAAACCTTCCGATTGAGCGTATTCACCTCGACTATTTTCAACTGGCGGTACAGCCCTCCGGCAGTGACAAGTTGCAGGTGGTGGTGGCTGACAAACAGCACCTGGCCCGCCTTGCGAAGGCCCAGGATGATGCCGGGTTTAATGCTGGCCTTATCACTATTGAAGAGCTGGCACTGGTCAACCTGCTGCCGGTTCATGCCCGCCCCCAGATGCTGCTCTGGCATCGTCCGAATCAACCACTGAAGTTGCTGATCGGCACCGAAGGCCAGCTGTTGCTGAGTCGTCATATCCGCGGTTTTAACCAACTGGACCTGCTGTCCGAATCGGAATTGGAGCAGGGGCTGGTGGATGCCCTGATCCTGGAGCTGCAGCGCTCCATCGACTATCTCGACCGCCAGTTGCACCAGCCTGCGATTGCCGGCATTACTCTGGTGCTGCCGCTGCCTCAGCAGCAGATCCTGCATCGCCTGCTGGAGTCCCAGCTGGAGGTGCCCATCTTTGCGATGACCACCGACGAACATCCGGTCGATCACTGGCTGGCCCATGGGGCGGCTCTGGAGCGTGCAGATGAAGCGTCGAGTTAATCTTTATTCCCCGTCACTGCTGCCCAAACGCGACCGCCTGACCCTGCCTCGTCTGCTGCTGGCATGCGCCGCGGTTGTGGTGCTGTCGGTGCTGACTGCCATGTTGTTGCGTTATCAGGCGTCCACGCTGGATCAGCAACTGGCCGAAGCGCAGGCGGAACAGAACCGGGTCAGTGCGGAGTTGTCGCAGGTGACGGCGTTGCTCCGTGCTCATCAGCCCCGGCCGGATCTGGTGGCCCAGGTTGAGCAGGCTCGTCAGCGACTGGAGGGTTTCCGCCGTCTGGCCGATGTGCTGGACCGCGATGAACTGCTGACCGAGCCGGGCTTTTCAAGCCTGATGGCGGACCTGGCCACCAGCGCGGACAACCAAGTCTGGCTTGAGCGTTTCCAGCTCGCCCGGGACCAGGTCTTGCTCAGCGGTCAGGCCCGACGGGCTGCGGCTGTCCCCGCCTGGCTCGACAAGTTAGGCCAACAGCCCTCTCTTCAGGGCCGGGCAGTAAGTCAGCTCAGCATTCAGGGTGAGGCGGGTAAGCCGGTGCGCTTTACCGCTGGCCATGGTTTGGTTCAGGAGGAGGCGAAGTGATGAAAGCGTTACGACAAGCCTCTGAACGGTTTGCCCTGCTGTCGCAGCGGGAGCGTGGCCTGATCGCGCTGACGGCGCTGGTCGGCTTGATGTTGTTGATCTGGACTCTGGCGCTGGAGCCGATGCTCAAGGCCAATGGCGGCAAAGCCAAACAGCTCGGCACGGTGATGAGCCAGTCCCGTGACATGAGCCAACAGATCGACGCACTGCGGACGCAGCTGACCGTCAACCCCAACGATGCGCTGGAAGCGGAGCTGTCGACGCTGACCCGCAAGCTGGAACAGCACCAGAATGACCTGAACGAAGAGCTGGTCGACCTGGTGATGCCGGAACAGATGGCGGCGGTGCTGGCTCAGCTGTTGGCGCGCACTGAAGGGGTCACTCTTATCGAGATGCGCATTCAGCCGCCGGTGGCGCTGGTGGAAGAGGGGGGCCTGTACCGTCATGGCGTCCGTCTTGAACTGGAAGGCAGCTACTTCAAGCTCAAAGACGCGCTGGAGCGGATGGAGCAACTGGAGCAACGATTTTACTGGCGTTTCCTGGACTACCAGGTGACCCAATACCCCAAGGCGCGGCTGCAACTGCAACTGGACACCCTGGGCACAGAGGAGGAGCCGATCCGTGTGGGCACTCATACCGGCACTGTTACTGCTGGTCCTTCCCGCTAAGGCGGCTCAGGACCCGACCCGTCCCCCAAGCTGGCTCAGTGCACCGGCGGCTCAGTCACGCCCGGCGGGCGAGCTGCAGAGCATTCTGGGCGACGGCAGCAACCGCCAGGCTGTGATTGGCGGTGAAATTTATCGCGAGGGTGACCGCCTGGGTGGCAATCGCATTACCGAAATTCGTCGAGACGGCGTGAAACTCAGCAATGGCGAGTTTCTCAGCCTGTTCCCCAAATTCAGTGAAAGGACTCAGGAGACCCGATGGGACTGACATTGCACAGGGCCATGGCACTGATGTTGTGCGCAGGTGCGCTGGCCGGTTGCCAGAACCTGCCGGAGCAGCGGCCGGACCCGGCCGAATCCAAGTCGGCATTGGCCGAGGCCAGCGAAGCCTCGAAACCCGTGGCGCCCCCACCAGCCCTTTCCCCGCTGTTGCAGCAGGAGCTTGAGGGTGGCCGCCCCGCACCGATGAGCCAGCCTCAGGCGCCGCGTATTGATGTGGCGGCCCGCGGCGTGGATGCGCAACTGTTTTTTGCCAGTCTGGTTGAGGACAGCCAGTACAGCGTGGCGATCCACCCGGACGTCAGCGGTAAGATCTCCCTCAACCTTCGGCGGGTTACCCTGGATGAGGTGCTGGACACCGTGCAGGACCTGTACGGCTACGACATCCGCCGTCAGGGCCGGGTGCTGCAGATCTACCCTGCTGGCATGCGCAGCCAGACCTTTCCGGTTAACTACTTGCTGATGCAGCGTAATGGCCTGAGCCTGACGTCGGTGAACGCTGGCCGTCTGTCTGATGACAATGACAACAGCAACAACCGAAATGACCGCAACAGCAACAGCAGCAATAACCGCAATAGCAACAGCGGCAGCAGCAATCGCCAGAGCAATTCTGTCAACGGCACCTTTATCGAGACTCGCACCGAAACCAACTTCTGGGCCCAGCTCGAGAAAACCCTGGAGAAGATGGTGGGTGGCGGTGAGGGTCGTCAGGTGCTGACCCTGCCCCAAGCTGGCCTGGTGTCCGTACGCGCCTTCCCGAATGAACTGCGCGAGGTCGAGCATTTCCTGGGACAGGCCCAGCAGAACCTTGAGCGCCAGGTGGTGCTGGAAGCGCGGATCCTGGAAGTGCAGCTGAGCGATGGCTACCAGCAGGGGATCAACTGGAGCGAAGTGACCGGCAGCATCGGCAGCACCGACATCAGCTTTGGCACCACCGGCGGCCAGTTCGGCAACAGCATCACCGATGTGGTGGGCGGCATCACCGGCATCAGTTTCAGTGGCACCGACTTCAACGCCGTGGTGACCCTGCTCGACACTCAGGGCGACGTGGACACCCTTTCGAGCCCTCGGGTGACGGCCATCAACAACCAGAAAGCGGTAATCAAAGTGGGCACGGACGAGTACTTCGTGACCGACATCAGCGCCACCACCGTGGCGTCGGACACGCCGATCACCACGCCGGACGTGGAGCTGACCCCATTCTTCTCCGGCATTGCGCTGGATGTGACGCCACAGATTGGCCAGCGTGGTGAAGTGCTGCTGCACGTTCATCCCTCGGTGACCGACATCTCCGAGCAGGTCAAGGTGATCACGGCGCTCGATACCACCCTGGAGCTGCCGCTGGCGCAGAGCCAGATCCGCGAGTCGGACACCATGATCCGCGCCCACACCGGTGATGTGGTGGTGATCGGTGGCCTGATGAAAACCATCAACGAGCAGGTGGAATCCAAGGTCCCCGTGTTGGGTCAGATCCCGCTGCTCGGTGAGCTGTTCACCAACCGCAGCCAGCGTAACGTGAAGACCGAGCTGGTGATTCTGCTGCGGCCCACCATCGTCGAGCCGGGCACCTGGCAGCAACAGCTGCAGCGCTCGCAACAGACGCTTGATAACTGGTATCCGAGTCAGAACTGATCCATGTACCTGTACCACTTCGGGCTGCGTGAGCTGCCCTTTACCTTGACCCCGAACACGCAGTTTTACTGCGGATTGGCGCCCCATCAGGAGGCGCTTCAGGTGCTGCATACCGCATTGGCGGCCGGCGAGGGGTTTATCAAGGTGACCGGCGAAGTGGGCATGGGCAAAACCCTGTTGTGCCGCAAACTGCTGCGGGAGCTGGGGGATCGCTACCAGGTGGCCTACCTGCCCAATCCTTACCTCAGCCCGGACGAGATGCGCCGGGCCGTGGCGCAGGAGCTGGGCCTGGCTACCGACGGGGATCAGCAGCAACTGACCAGCGCCATCAGCAATAAACTGCTGGAGCTGGCCATGGCCGGGCGCCAGGTGGTGGTGCTGCTGGATGAGGCTCAGGCGCTGCCGGATGAAACGCTGGAAGCGCTGAGACTGTTTACCAATCTGGAAACGGAGCGCTTCAAACTGCTGCAGATGGTGATGTTTGGCCAGCCGGAGCTGGACCAGCGTCTGGCTCAACCGCAACTGCGCCAATTGCGTCAGCGCATCACCTTCTCCTACGCACTGCGGGGCCTGAATCGTAACGAATGCGCTGCCTACCTGAACCACCGGCTCAAGCAGGCGGGCTACCAGGGCGACAGCCTCTTTACAGCGGCCCAGGTTGAGGGGCTGTGGCGTGCCAGCGGTGGTGTGCCGCGTCTGCTTAACGTGCTGAGCCATAAAAGCCTGATGCTGAGCTTTGGCCGGGGTGAGTTCCGGGTGGGCAACGATACGCTGGCCGCTGCGGTGCAGGACACTGAAGCCGCTCAGCCCTGGCAGACTCCCTGGCAGCGTTACCGGGTCTGGGCGCTGGTGGCGATGGCCATGGTACTGCTGGGCACCGGTCTGGCATTGCGATTCTGGCCGGAGGGCATGGCATGAGCGTGATCAACGACACCCTCAAAGCTCTGGAACTGCGCGGTGGACGTGGAGCGATGCCCCAATCCGTTGCCGTACCGGGCGGTGAGCCGCAAAGGGCGGCCCGTCGTTGGCGTTTGCCTCTGGTGATTGGGTTGCTGATCGGGGCCATTGGCTGGGCCTGGTGGCCGACTCTCTCCCGTTTACTTGTGGCCAGCGATGACAGCGCCGCCGAAGTGGAAGCGGTTGCAGACAGTGTGATTGCTGAGCCGGTCGACACCCCGGCCGAGTTTGCTGAAAAGGCCAGAAAGGCCGAATCTGCGGCAGCGCCTGAAGCGGAGCCGCAGGTGGCGTTGGCTGAGCCTGAAGCAAAGCCGGTGGTGGCTGATCCGTCGGCAGCGCCAGTGAAGCTGGCCGCGCTGCCCGAACGTCAGGCCGAGCCGGAGCCGGCGCAGCCGCCATTGAACCGTTCAGAGCCTGCGAAACCGGCAGAGGCAACGGCCGAGCCGCCGGCGGCAGAGCCGGCCTCCCAGCCGGAACTGGCGATCAATGCCTCGGCCCTGAGTCCCGCCGAGCAGGCGCAACAGCTCTGGCAGCAGGCCCAGCAATCCGCCAATCCGGAAGCGTTACTGGTGCAGGCGCTGGCGCTGGACCCGACCCTGCATGATGCCCGTCTGGCCTGGCTGGCGTTGCTGGCGCAGCGCGGTGAAGCCGATGCCCCGTTGATGGAAGCCGCACGGGCTTTCCCGCAGCAGGCCGCTTACCCACTGCTGGCGGCAGAGTGGAGTCTCGCCAGTGGCGATACCGAACTGGCCGGTCAGTGGCTGGACTGGGCGGCCCGTCTGACCCCGGATCCCAAGTGGCTGGGACGCCGGGCGGCACTGGCGCAACAATTGGGCCGGCTGGCGCTGGCCCAGCAAGATTACCTGGCTCTGCTGAAGGCGGAGCCAACGCGCGGAGCCTGGTGGTTTGGCCTTGGCTATGTCCGTGACTCCGGGCGCGACCTCAGCGGGGCCACCGACGCCTACCGCCGGGCCCTGGAAACCGCCGACCTGAGTCAGGCGGCGCGTGCCTATGTTCGTGACCGCCTGACGGTGCTGGAGAATCGATGAAAACCAAGCTGAAACAACGACTCGGTGATCTGCTGGTGAGCGAAAGCATCATCACCGAAACCCAGCTGACCGATGCCCTGGCGGCGCAAAAACAGAGCGGCCGCAAACTGGGCCGCACCCTGATCGAACTGAAGCTGATCAGCGAAGAGCAGCTGCTGGCGTTTCTGGCTCAGCAGATGAACATCGAGTTCCTGGATCTGAGTGCCCACCGGATCAAGCCGGAACTGGTGCAACTGTTGCCTGAGGTGCACGCCCGTCGCTATCGCGCACTGGTGGTGGCCGGTGATGATCATCAGGTCACCGTGGCGATGAGTGACCCGGCAGACCTGGCGGCAATCGACACGCTGGAAACCCTGCTGGCACCGCGTCAGGTTGAGCTGGCGGTGGCCACCGAAGGGCAGCTGCTGGACGCCTTCGATAACCTCTATCGTCACACCGATAAGATCGCTTCCATCGCTGGCGAACTGTCGGAAGAGTACAGCGCCCAGAGCGATTTCAGCCTGGACGCGCTGGTGGCTGAGGACGCCGACAACGACACCACGGTGGTGCGCCTGCTGCAGTCGATTTTCGAGGACGCGGTGCAGGTGCGGGCGTCGGATATTCACATCGAGCCGGATGAGAAGCTGCTGCGGATCCGCTATCGGGTGGATGGCCAGCTTATGGAAAACACCCTGTCCGAGTACCGGGTGGCCAACGCGCTGGTTTTGCGGGTCAAGCTGATGGCGGGCCTGGACATCTCTGAGAAGCGGCTGCCTCAGGATGGGCGTTTCCAGATGACGGTAAAACAGCATCAGATCGACGTGCGACTCTCCACCATGCCGGTGCAATATGGCGAGTCGGTGGTGATGCGTCTGCTGGACCAGTCAGCGGGTTTGCTGCAACTGGAAGAGACCGGTATGCCGGCCGAGCTGATCGCCCGCGTACGCCATCAGATCCACCGTCCTCACGGCATGATCCTGGTGACCGGGCCCACCGGCTCCGGTAAAACCACCAGCCTCTACGCCATGCTCAATGAGCTGAACCAGGCCGAGCGCAAGATCATCACCGTGGAAGACCCGGTGGAATACCGCCTGCCGCGGATCAGTCAGGTGCAGGTGAATCATAAGATTGGCCTCGACTTCTCCTCCGTACTGCGCACCACCCTGCGTCAGGACCCGGACATCATCATGGTGGGGGAGATGCGGGATCAGGAAACCGTTGAGATCGGCCTTCGTGGTGCACTGACGGGCCACCTGGTGCTGTCCACCCTGCACACCAATGACGCCATCAGCTCCACCCTGCGATTGATTGAGATGGGGGCCGCCCCTTATCTCGTCGCCAGTGCGCTGCGCGCGATCATTGCCCAGCGTCTGGTGCGTCGGGTTTGTGGCCGTTGTGCCGTGCCTAAGGCGCTGAGCCCCGGTGAAAAAGCCTGGCTTGCCCACGTCGGTGGCGACGCGTTGTTGCAGGTGGAGTTCAAACAGGGGCGCGGCTGTCAGCACTGCAACCAGAGCGGTTACCGGGGCCGGATCGGGGTGTATGAAATGCTCGAACTGGACGAATCCATGGTGGAGGCCCTGCGCCGGGCCGATCCGGAAGGGTTTGCTCAGGCCGTGCGCCGCAGTGGCCAGTTCAAGCCGCTGGCACTGGCGGCACTGGATTACGCCCGTAAAGGGATCACCACCCTGGAAGAAGCGATGAAGCTGGTGGAAGACATCAGCGAATTGGGCGCGGCCCTGGCTCAGCGACTGAACCCTGAGGAGGTGCGCTGAGATGGCTCATTTCCGGTACCGGGGACGGGATGAAACCGGCGCACTGGTTAACGGTGTGCTGGAGGCCAACAGCGAGAGCGCGGCAGCGGATCAGCTGATGCGCCGGGCCATCATTCCGCTCAGTCTGGAAGGGGTGGATCCGGCGCGCCAGTTCAACTGGCGGACACTGCTGGCCCGCCGCCTGCCATTGGCGGAGCTGTTGATGTTCACCCGTCAGATGCTGTCCCTGACCCGTTCCGGCATCCCACTGCTGCAGGCCCTGGCCGGTTTGGTGGAATCACAGCGCCATCCGCTGATGGCTGCGGCGCTGAAGGACATCGTTGAGCAGCTGACGGCGGGTCGGACGTTGTCGGCGGCACTGAATCAACATCCCCTGGTGTTCACCCCGCTCTATGTGGGCATGGTGCACGTGGGGGAGAACACCGGCCGGTTGGATCAGGCCTTTGAGCGGTTGTCCGAGCACCTGGAGCAGGAGCAGGATACCCGGCGTCGGATCCAGTCCGCCATGCGCTATCCGCTGTTGGTACTGGGCTTTATCGCCGTGGCCATCGGCGTGCTGAACATTCTGGTGATCCCCAAGTTTGCCCAGATGTTTGCCAAGTTTGGCGCCGAGCTGCCGTTGCCCACCCGCATTCTTATCGCCACTTCGGAGTTTTTCGTAGCCTGGTGGCCGGCGATTCTGGTGGGCCTGGTGGGGGCCGTGGTCGGGATAAAGTTCTGGCTCAGCACCCCGTCCGGCCGACTGCGGTGGGATGGCTGGAAGCTTCGTATGCCCATCGTCGGCTCCATCATCAGCCGGGCCAGCCTGGGCCGGTTTGCCCGCAGTTTGTCGATGATGCTGCGTGGTGGTGTGCCGGTGAATCAGTCGCTTTCGCTGGTGGCGGATGCGGTGGATAACCGCCATATGCACGACCGCATTATCGGCATGCGCCGGGGCATTGAAGGTGGCGACACCATCAGCCGAACCGCTGCGGCCGCGGACCTGTTCACACCGCTGGTGCTGCAGATGATTGCGGTGGGCGAGGAGACCGGGCGCATCGACGAGCTGCTGGATGATGTGGCGGCGTTTTACGAGCGGGAAGTGGATTACGAGCTGAAAGGGCTGACCGCCAAGATCGAACCGATTTTGCTGGTGCTGGTGGCCGGCATGGTGCTGGTGCTGGCACTGGGTATCTACCTGCCGATGTGGGACATGTTCAACGCCGTACAGGGGCGCTGATGGACCGCCAGGACCGGGCCAGTGTCGATCTGCATGCCGCCTGGCATCTGGGCCTGACCCTGCTGTTGGTGGCCATCGTGCTGGCAGTGGGGGCGAGCCTGTGGCAACGCGGGCCGGAGGTGCCGGCATCGGTGATTCAGAGCCGCTGGCTGCAGTCCATCAACTGGGCCAGGGCGCAGTGGCTCAAGGCACCGCATCAGGAGCGCATTGCCTGGCGTGCTCCGGATGGGCGTCCGGTGGCACTGAAAATGGATAACTTGTCCGGCTGGCCGTTACCGGAGCCGGATTGCGAATTTCTTTGGCAGGCCATGATGGGCCAGCCGACCAAAGGGCTGATTACCGGCGTGGAGCGCCTGGGATCGGAACCCGACAGCTGCCGCTATCGCCTTGGCGAACGGGCAGCGATGACCTATTTCGGTCGCAGCGGCAGCGTGGTGTTGTCTGTCGCGGACTGAATGTTTGCCCCCTTGGTTTGGGGAGGGCGCGAGTGGACTGGATTGGCCTTATCAAAGGAGGGCAGATGATGAACCAGCAAAAGGGTTTCACCTTTGTGGAACTGGTGATTGTGATTGTGATTCTGGGGATCCTAGCAGCGGTTGCTTTGCCCCGTTATCTCAATGTGACCGATGAGGCCGAGATGGCGTCCGCAGAAGGCGTGGCCGGCGGTGTGGCTTCCGCTGTGGGCATTGTGCGTGCTCAGTGGGAAGTGGCAAACCGTCCTGCCGGCAGCGTTGTGGTGGACGGTCTGCCCGTTGCGGTAAACCAGTTTGGCTACCCCAGCGGCGGCAACAATGCGGACGCGATGACCCCGGCCAGCTGCCGGACCCTGTTTAACGACATTCTGCAAAGCCCGCCAACCAACGTGTTGGACACCGAGGATGCTCGCGAAGCGCGTTACGCTGTTTCCGCCGAAGAGAATGCGGGCGGCAGCGTGCTGCCCCCCAATGGCGGCACGGCGATCACCGCTGACCTGTGTGTTTACAACCTGGTCAGCACCCTGACCCTGGCCGCGGCCGATGGCATCCCAGGCGATGTCGGCGTCGATGTCGGCAAAGGCTTCTCCTACAACCCGGCCTCCGGTCAGGTTGTGAGTTTTAATAACTAAATCAAACTTTTAATCTTTGGTTCTTTAACTAGGAAGTGACTATGAAACGTCAAAATGGCTTTACCCTGATTGAACTGGTGGTGGTGATCATCATCCTTGGTATCCTGGCTGTGACCGCGGCGCCGAAGTTTATTAACCTGCAGAGCGACGCCCGTATCGCGACCCTGAATGGTGCCAAAGGTGCTCTTCAGGGAGCCAATGCTCTGGTGTACTCCAAGTCCGCTATCAAGGGTGAAGAGCGCGCCGCTGGTGGCAGCGTGGTGATCGACAGCAACAACACTCAGGTAAATACTGAGTACGGTTACGTCAAAGCGTCTGCGAGCGACGTGACAGCGGTTTTTGAAGGCGACATTGAAACGTTGGCGGACGATACGACCAAAGCCACCAAAGAGTGGGGCTTGCGTGAAGGCACCGGAGACGTGAAGGTGGTTCCTCAGGGCTTCTCCGCAGGTCAGTCTTGCTACCTGCTGTACACCGAGTCCTCCTCTTCTGCGGTGGCGAGCTACGCCATTACCGACACCGACTGCTGATTGAGGCTTTGGGTGACAGCCCGTCAGTATGGCTTCACTCTGGTTGAGTTGGTCACCATCATTATGTTGGTGGCCATTCTCGGCCTGTATGCCCTGTCCCGTTTTTTGGGGCCCTCGCAGTTCGCCACCTTTGCCACCCGGGATGCCCTGGTGGGGGAGCTTCGTCGTCTGCAACAGGGGGCCTTGGCGGGGCAGAGCTGCACCCTGTCGGTGACACCGACCCAAATTTCCCTCACCGGCCCCTGTGCCGGTGAGAATCCTTATGCGCTCGACCGGGCTTCCGTGACCCTGGCGGGCAGCAGCACCTTTAGCCTGAGTCTTGACGGACTGGGCCGCCCCTTGGCCCCCTGCAACGGCGGTTGTGATATCGCTATCGAGGGGGAGTCGCCGCAAACCGTGCGGATCGAGTCTGAGGGCTATATCCATGGCCTGTAATCCCGATACCCGAAAGGGCTTTACCCTGATCGAGATGGTGGTCGGCATGGTGGTGCTGGCCATCGCCCTGGTGCTGATGGCCACCCTGCTGTTTCCGTTGGCGGAGCGCTCCTCCATGGGGGTGCAACGCGCCAAAACCGCGCAACTGGGGCAGGCGGTGCTGGCGGAACTGGCCGGCCGAAGATTGGATGTGGCCACGCCGCTGGGCGGTGGCCCGGTCGCGACCCTGACCTGCTGTGCCGATAATGCGGCGGTGTGTGCCAGTGCGGCCACCGACCCCAATGACCCCGGAAGCTGGGAACTGCTGGATCGGTTCGATGGTTTCAGTGGCGCAGCCGATCGCTTGCTGGGTGGCGAACTCTACAACGGCTTCAGCCTGGCGATCGCCGTGCGTTGTCAAAGCGCCGGTGCCCTGGGCACCCCCTGGCCCGGTGGCGCCAAGCTGACCGAAGTGACGGTGACCTCACCGACGGGCGAGTCGATGGCGTTTGCGCAGTTGCGGGGGAATTTCTGATGGTCGCTCGGGAGGCGCTTCGGCAGCGTCAACGGGGCCTGACCCTGGTGGAACTGGTGGTGACCATTCTGGTGATGGGCATTCTGGCCCTGGGCGTCACCAGCTTTATCACCTTTGGCACCCAAATCTACGTCGAGGGGCAGGCCTGGCAGCAGCAACTGGGCAACGTGCGTTATGCCGCTCAGCGACTCAGCCGGGAGGTGCGCGATGCGCTGCCCGGTTCGCTTGACGTTACCCAGAGTTGCCTGAGTTTCCGTCCCATCCTGACGGCGGAGCGCTACCTTTCGGCCCCATTGCCGGGCAATGGCAACGCGGACCGGATGCTGGCGTATGCGCCGTCCTGCTGCACCAGCAGCGATTGCGACGCCTGTGAAGATCAGACCCTGGCGTTAATGGATAACTACCAACCGGTGCTGCGCAGCATCAACAGCCACC
Source organism: Marinobacter nauticus (assembly GCF_019801015.1). Classification (GTDB taxonomy): domain Bacteria; phylum Pseudomonadota; class Gammaproteobacteria; order Enterobacterales; family Shewanellaceae; genus Ferrimonas. The sequence continues at coordinate 164,033 of NZ_JAHVJZ010000005.1, read as the reverse complement.
AGTGTCAGGGCAGCGATTGTGAGCGGGTGCGTTTCACCCTGGATGCGGCGCTGCCCTCCGGGCCTTTTTCTACGGCTCAGCGCTACTACCTTGTCGGTGATGCGGTGCAATGGTGTGTCGATGACCAGGGCGACCTGCGCCGGAATGGGGTGCTGATGGGCGAGGGGCTGACCAACAACACCCTCGGTTGTGATCTGTCCACGCTGGACGACCCGGACTGCCCCTTTGTGGAACTGCCTCCCAGCCTCAGCCGAAATAATCTGGTGCGGATGCAGTGGTGGGTGGCAGCCGGTGGCCAGGACCAGCGCTTTGTTCAGGAGGTGCAGCTTGAAAATGTGCCTTAAGCGACAGCGGGGTTCGGCGCTGGTGATGGCGGTGTTTATTCTGACGGTGATGCTGCTGTTGGGCACCGTACTGCTGCGCACCCTGGGACAGGAAAGCGAAAACGTCGGCATGGAAGTGACCGGCACCCGAACCTGGGCGGCGGCTCAGAGCGGCATCGACTGGGCGCTGGCACAAACCCTCAATCGCGGGGCGCAGAGTGCCCAGGCCGCGTGTGCCGCGGCCAATGTCACCCTGACTCCGGGGGCCGGGCTGGCGGACAGCGTGGCCTTTGACCGCTGTGACGTCCGGGTGACCTGTGGCTACCGGGCCGCCCTGGCGTCCGACGATGTGGCGCATGGCTTTGAACTGCAGGCCATCGCAGAGTGTGGCCCGGCTGCGCTGAGAGTCAGCCGCACAGTTGAGGCATTGGCCTATGATTAAGCGCGTTATCGCGATGGCTCTGGTGTTGCTGGCGTTGATGCCGGTGACGGCATCGGCGCTGCCTCAGTGTGACCTGATTTTTACCAAGCCCCCCAGCGGGGACCATGAGGACTCCATCGTCCTGCCGGACAATGACGAATCGGACGGCTCCATCTACATCGAAGCCAAGTGCCGGGGCGGTGGCCTGTGTAACTCGCCCTACCGCATCACGGAGGTGCGGGACTACTACCTGGACACCCTCAGCCTGGTGGGGCACGGCAATACCGAAGCGGTCCTGAACATTCCGGAGTCGCCTCCGGGCACCAGCACCCGTCTGTTTGTGAATGAGCTGGTGATCGACCATGGCTCAATCAACTGGGGTGGCGCACCGGAAGATCTGGTGATCATTGTGTACGGTGATCTGGCGCTGACCCAGGCCCGGATCAAAGGGATCCTCTATATCGACGATGACGTGACGCTCACCGGCCAGGTTCAGTTCGAAGGGGCGATCGCCGCCGGCGAAGACTATATGGCGGCTGGCAACAGCAACATCTCCATCGATCTGGATGCGCTCGAAGACGGCGACCTGTCCGGTATCTGTGATAACGGCCAGTCCACCAATCTCTACTACCGCATCGAGCATGATGGCGACGCGGTCACCTGCCGTGGCGAGCCGGTCACCATCAAGGTGTGCAATGACGCGAGCTGCAACTCCCTGGCCAGCCAGGCGGTCAGTGTCACCCTCAGTCCCACCAGCGGCTGGGCGGGGGGCAACCGGGTCACGGTGACCGGTCAGAGCACGGTCAACCTGTGGCACGCTACGGCAGAGCCTGTCACCGTTTCACTCAATCCTGATACGGCCGGACCAGTGAGTTGTTGGGTGAACGGTAATGAGGTGAGCGCTGCCCAGTGCCAGATTCTCTACAGCAGCAGTGCGTTACTGCTGAGCCCCGGGGAGCCGTTGGGCTGCCGGGATGAAACCATTGAGATTCAGGCGGTGCGTGCCAACAGCACCAACCCGCTGCAGTGCGACCCGGCCTTTACCGGGAGTCAGGAGGTGTCGTTTACGGTCAGCGCATTGAATCCCGCGACGCCGGTGGGCAGCCCCAGGTTGACGCTGGACGGGCAGACGTTGCCCTTCGGCACCAGTCAGACCCGCACCCTGACTTTTGATGCCAATGGCCGGGCGACGGTGCTCGCCAACTACAACGACGCCGGCCAACTGGGCCTGAGCGCCCGCTATGAGCAGCAACAATCCGGGGAAACCATTGAGCTGAAGGGGCAAAGTGACTTTGTGGTGGCACCGGCGGGGTTCCACATCTCCAGCCCGGACAGCGAGGCACTCTGTGCCAGTGGCGACGTCAGTTGCAGTGCCTTCCGGGCCGCGGGCAGCGATTTTAACCTCAGCGTCAAAGCCGCCTGCTGGGCGGCCGATGGCGATACCGATTTCGGCGACAACCCGACCACCCCCAACTTTCTCTTGAGTCAGCTCGATGTTGAACCTGAGTTGGTGGCGCCCGGTGGCGGCAAGCCATCCACCACGGGCAGTGAGTCGCTGTCGTTTACCGCGCAGCAGGCTGGGGTGGCCCAGGTTCAGACCCGGATCAGTGAGGTGGGCGCATTCCGCTGGCGCCTGAAAGCCGGCACCAGTGTGAATTACCTGGGCCGCACCATCGACGCTCACAGCTCGGATACCCTTGGGCGCTTTACCCCCTACGCGCTGTCAGTGACCGCCAACACGCCAACGCTGGAGGGTTGCAATGCCATGGGTTATCTGGCGCAGCCGTTGGGGTTCGCCACTGCACCGCGCCTGACCGTCCGCGGGCTCAATGTCCAGGGGCAGGTGACGCGGAACTACAACAGCAGCTTCTGGCGGCTGGCCTCCGGCCTGGCGCCGCGCAGCTACGCCGACGAGAGTGGCCGGCCGGCGGTGGACGAAGTGACCTCGGGCACCCTGACCGAGGAAAACGTCGGAGACACGGACCAGGATCGTATCCTTTGGCTGGATGGCACTGAAATCGCTTATCAGCGCGGAGAAAGTCTGGTTGCCCCATTTGGCGCTGCGGTGGATATGACCATCGATTCCGATGCACTGAAAGATCAGGACGGCATCTGTTATGGCGACGGCACGGCGTGCCTGCCTCTGGTCATCGAGGACATCGGCGGCATTGAGGCCCGCTATGGCCGGATGGTCATTGATAACGTGTACGGCAGTGAGAATCAGGCACTGACCCTGCCGGTCCGGGCGGAGTACTACGACGGCAGCCGTTTTGTCCGCAACGCTCTGGACAGCTGCACCGCGTATCTGGCCACCGACCTCACCTTTGACAACGACGGCCTGAGCGCCAGCGGCGGCGGAATCCTTGATGCCGGGCGTGGCCGCCTCACCATCGCCCCGGCCGGTAAGGCGCTTGATGCGCTGGCGGAATACCAATTGGTGTTTCCTCACCATCTGCAATGGTACTGGGGCCGGCTGGCGGCTCAGGATGCGCTGGGAAGACAATGCGTTGAAAGTGATGGCACCAGCAATCGTCTCTGTAACCCCAAAGCTCGGGTCACATTTGGTCGCTTTCGAGGTCATGATAAGGTCATTTTTCGGCGAGAACGGCTGAGCGAATAACTTTTCCGCTTGAATTCAGCCCGAATTGCGCTGGGATAATGATCTTCGGCAAGCCCTGCGCAAGTTGACTCGATCCACCCCGCAAGCCAGAGCAGATGCGGCTTGTGGATAGTGCAGGGCGTTGGTAAAGTTAGCTGATTTTCCGCATCTCCCTCAGAATTTAATACGGGTCTGGCACATGTTTAAAAAAGTTCGTGGTCTGTTTTCCAACGACCTCTCCATCGACCTGGGAACCGCCAACACTCTGATTTATGTGAAAGATCAGGGCATCGTTCTGAACGAACCCTCGGTGGTCGCCATTCGCCAAGAGCGTGCCTCTGGCCCGAAAAGCGTGGCAGCAGTAGGTCACGAAGCAAAACAGATGCTGGGACGGACCCCGGGCAACATCACCGCCATTCGTCCGATGAAGGACGGCGTGATTGCAGACTTCTATGTCACTGAAAAGATGCTGCAGCACTTCATCAAGCAAGTGCACAACAACGGTGTTTTCCGACCCAGCCCGCGCGTGCTGGTGTGCGTTCCCTGCGGCTCCACCCAGGTTGAGCGTCGTGCGATTCGCGAATCCGCAATGGGCGCTGGTGCCCGCGAGGTTTACCTGATTGACGAGCCGATGGCTGCCGCGATTGGTGCTGGTCTGCCGGTTTCCGAAGCGACCGGTTCCATGGTGGTCGATATCGGTGGTGGTACCACCGAAGTGGCGATCATCTCTCTGAACGGCGTGGTGTACTCCTCCTCCGTTCGTGTCGGCGGTGACAAGTTTGATGAAGCGATCATCAACTACGTTCGTCGTAACTACGGCTCCCTGATCGGTGAGGCCACTGCCGAGCGCATCAAGCACGAAATCGGCTCCGCCTACCCGGGTGACGAAGTGAAAGAGATGGAAGTTCGTGGCCGCAACCTGGCAGAAGGTGTGCCGCGCAGCTTCACTCTGAACTCCAACGAGATCCTGGAAGCCCTCCAGGAGCCGCTGTCCGGCATCGTCAGTGCCGTGATGACCGCTCTGGAGCAGTCTCCGCCGGAACTGGCGTCCGACATCTCCGAGCGCGGCATGGTGCTGACCGGTGGTGGCGCGCTGGTGAAAGAGCTGGACCGTCTGCTGCAGGAAGAGACCGGCATTCCGGTTGTGGTTGCGGATGACCCGCTGACCTGCGTAGCCCGCGGTGGTGGTAAGGCACTTGAGATGATCGACATGCACGGCGGTGATCTGTTCTCTGACGAGTAACGGACCCGTCGATGAAGCCTTTTTTTCTCAGAGGCCTTTCCCTGCAGTACCGCCTTCTATTGGCGGTACTGTTCTGCTTGGCCCTTATCCTGATGAACGACCGGTTGGCGCCAGCTCGCGCCGCCCTCACCACCCTTGTCAGTCCGATCCAATACATGGCAGCCATGCCATCGGTTCTGCTGGATAACCTGTCCCGAAACCTGGCCTCCCGCCAATCGCTGCAGACGGCAAACGACGCTCTGCGTCAGCAACAGTTGCTGATCAGTGAGCGGCTTCAGCGGCTTGAGCACCTGGAGCAGGAAAATCAGCGTCTTCGCACCCTGCTGGACTCCCCGACCCGTCACGACTCCCGCCGCATGGTGGCGGAAGTGATGAGTGTGGATCAGGACCCGTTCAAACACCTGGTGTTGATTGATAAAGGCAGCCGTCAGGGCGTCTATGTTGGCCAGCCGGTGCTGGACGGCAAAGGGGTGGTCGGCCAGGTGGTTGAGGTTGGGCAAACCACCTCCCGGGTGCTGCTGATCTCGGATTTGACCCACGCCATCCCGGTGCGGGTCGCCCGTAACGACGTTCGCGCCGTGGCGCACGGCTCAGGCCGGACCGACCTGCTGGAACTGTCCCATGTGGCGATGAATACCGACATTCAGGTGGGCGACTGGCTGAACAGCTCCGGTTTGGGCGGCCGCTTCCCGGAAGGTTACCCGGTTGCACAGGTCACCGAAGTGGAACGGGTTGAAGGGCAGACTTTTGCCATTGTTCGTGCCGAGCCCAGCGCCGCGCTGGACCGGCTTCGTTACCTGTTGCTGCTGTGGACCGGGGAGGCGCCTGAATGAGCCACGAACGCGCGTCTGGTCGTGCCATTATCTGGATGACCATTCTGATAGCCCTGCTGCTGCAGGTGATGCCGCTGCCACCCGCGGTTGCCGCCGCCCGGCCGGACTGGGTGCTGCTGACCGTGACCTACTGGGTCCTGGCTCTGCCCCACCGGTTCAACATTCTCTCTGCCTGCCTGGTGGGGGTGGTGCTGGACATCCTGATGGGGGGGACGCTTGGGGTCCGGGGGCTGGCGTTGGCCATTACGGCTTACCTGGTGGCCCTGCAGTATCAGAAGCTGCGCCATTTTGCGCTGATCCAGCAGTTGCTGGTGATCGCTTCGCTGTCGCTGCTGCTGCACCTGCTGATTTACTGGGCTGAATACCTGAGTAACCCGGCCATTACCATCGACTGGGTTTATCTGCAGCCGGTGTTGATCACCCCGTTGCTGTGGCCCTGGGTGTTCTGGCTGCTTCGTCGCACGCGGCGTCAATTTAAGATCCGATAATATGACCACTCTGTATCTGGCTTCCTCATCACCCCGCCGTCAGCAACTGTTGGCTCAGCTCGGCTATGAGTTTGAGACGCTTAATCCCGACATCGATGAATCGCCACAACCCGGTGAGGCTGCTGAGGCACTGGTGGAACGACTGGCCCGTCAGAAAGCGGAAGCGGGCCTGGCGATGGCGAAAGTGGCTCGGCCGGTACTGGGCTCTGATACCATTGTGGTGCTGGATGACAAGATCCTGGGCAAACCCCGGGATCGGGCCGATGCGTTGGCCACGTTATCCAGCCTGTCCGGTCGCCGTCATCGGGTCATGACGGCGATTGCACTGGCAACCGTTGAGGGCACACGCAGTCAGGTGGTCACCACCGAGGTGGCATTCTGCGCGTTGACTCAACAACAGATTGAAGCCTACTGGGACAGTGGCGAGCCGGCAGACAAGGCAGGCAGCTACGGGATCCAGGGGTTGGGCGGCAACTTTGTCCGTGCCATCTATGGCAGCTATTCAGCGGTAGTGGGACTGCCGTTGGTGGAAACCCGTGAATTGATTCAATCCCTTTAAGCGCAGGGACTTGGGCGAAAGATATTTGGGAGGCGAGGTGCCATCACAAGGTGCAGCAGCGGAGCTGCTGATCAACGTTACCCCCACCGAGAGCCGCGTGGCGCTGGTGGAGCATGGCATGTTGCAGGAGGTACACCTGGAGCGGCGCAGCCGCCGGGGTATCGTTGGGAATATCTATCGGGGCAAGGTGACCCGGGTACTCCCTGGCATGCAGGCCGCCTTTGTTGATATCGGTCAGGAGCGGGCCGCGTTCCTGCACGCCTCCGATATTGTCCCTCACACCGAATGCGTCGACGAAGAAGAGGCCCGTGCTTTCCGGGCAGAAGACATCGTCTCGCTGGTGCGTCAGGGGCAGGACATCATGGTGCAGGTGGTCAAAGACCCCCTCGGCACTAAAGGTGCCCGTCTGACCACCGACATCACTCTGCCTTCCCGTTACCTGGTGTTTATGCCTGGCTCCGCCCATGTGGGCGTGTCCCAGCGGGTGGAAGACCCCGCGGAACGGGAGCGCCTGAAGTCGATTGTGGGCCAGTTCGTTGACGCCGACGGCGGCTTTATCATCCGCACCGCCGCAGAGAGCGTTTCGGAGCTGGAGCTGGCACAGGACGCGGCGTTTCTCCGTCGGGTCTGGCGCAAAGTGGTGGAACGCCGTAAACGCCCGGGCAAGTCCGTATCGCTGCTCTATGAAGAGCCCTCCCTGCCGCTGCGCATCGTCCGTGATCTGGCCACCCGAACGCTGGATCGGGTGCAGGTCGACTCCCGCCTGACTTACGAGTCTCTCAAGGAGTTTGTGGCGGAGTTTATGCCTGAGGTCAGTGCGGTGGTGGAACACTATCGTGGCAAGGCCCCGATCTTCGACCTGTTTGACGTTGAGAATGAGATCCAGCGGGCGCTGCAGCGCAAGGTCGAGCTGAAGTCCGGTGGCTATCTGATCATCGATCAGACCGAGGCGATGACCACCATCGACATCAACACCGGCGCTTTTGTCGGCCACCGCAATCTGGAAGAGACCATCTTCAACACCAACCTGGAAGCGACCCAGGCGATCGCCCGTCAGCTGCGTCTGCGCAACCTCGGCGGCATCATCATCATCGACTTTATCGACATGGTGTCCGAAGAGCACAAGAACCGCGTGCTGCACAACCTTGAGCTGTCATTGGCGCAGGACCGGGTGAAAACCAGCATCAGCGGCCTGTCTCAGCTGGGACTGGTGGAGATGACCCGTAAACGCACCCGGGAAAGCCTTGAGCATGTGCTTTGTGGTGAGTGCCCGGTGTGTCGTGGAACCGGGCAGCTGAAAACGGTCGAAACCGTCTGTTACGAGCTCTACCGGGAGATCATCCGGGTGGACCGGGCCTATGACGCCGATGAGTTTGTTGCCTACGTTTCTCCGGCAGTGCAGGAGATCCTGGAAGGGGATGAAGCCCACAGTCTGGCGGAACTTGAGGTCTATCTGGGTAAGCGGATCCGCATCAAACCTGAGCCGCTGTACGCCCAGGATAAGTTCGATGTGGTGATGATGTGACCCTGATCCGGCTGGGCCAGGGCCTGGGCAAATGGTGTTGGTATGGCCTCGCGGCCGCATTGGTTACGCTGGCGCTTCTGGTAAGCCTGGTGCGCACCCTGTTGCCCGAGCTGGACAGCGTCCGGCAGGACCTGATCGATACCGTTGAGCAGCGTTATGGCATCCAGATGGAGATCGCCCAACTGGGGGCGGGCTGGGAACCTCAGGGCCCCATGCTGACCATCCATGGCCTGCGCATCTCACCCCAGCCGGACCAGCCCGTCTCTCTCACGGTAAAGACCGCACAGCTGCAGTTGGCGTTCTGGCCCAGCCTGCTGAATTTCCGTCCCTACCTGGAGCGGATCACCATCGACGGCGTTGAGTTGGGTCTGAATCTGCAGGAGCAATCCGAGAGTGGCGACAACGACAAGCTGGAACCGCTTCGGGAGTTGCTGCTGACTCAGCTCGGCCGGCTTTCCATCCACGATCTGACCGCCCGGATTCTGGTGGGCGATACCGCCCTCTCGCCGATCTACCTCGCCAGCCTGAACTGGAAAAACCTGGATGGCCGCCACCTTGGCGAAGGCCGTCTGTTTCTTGATGCGGCGCGCAAAGAGGATGAAACTCTCACTCTGGCGCTGGAGCTGAATCGTCACTTTGACGGGCGCCTGTTTGGCCGCGCTTACGTCAAAGCGGCCCAGCTGGACATCGGCGACTGGCTGGCCCGTCAGTTGATGGACAATGAGCTGGACTACAGTGGCATCCTCAATCTGGAAGCCTGGGCCAGCCTGGATGAAGAGGGGCTGCGCAGCGCCACGGTGCAGTTCGGCGAGAGCGGCCTGAACTGGCAGCACGAAGGCAACCAGTCTCTGACGCTGAAAAGCGGCCTGTTGCACTGGAAGCCCACCCCTGAAGAGGGCTGGTTTGCCGGCGAACTGCTGGGTCAGGACCTGGCATTGGTGAGTAACGGAGAGGACTGGCCATTGCTGTCGCTGCAGATGCAGCACCGGGCCGATTCCATGGCGCTGTGGCTGAACACCCTGCCGGCCGCCGGGCTGGAGCCGCTGTTTGGGTTGATTCCGGGGATCAGCTCCGAGCGTCTTACCGAGCTGCTGGCACTGGATCCTTCCGGCACCTTCGGCCCGCTTCGGCTGCAACGACAGGGCCATGACGTGCGTGCGGAGCTGCCCTTTACCGACCTGAGCTGGCACGACAGTGGCCGCTTACCCGGCCTGAGTCCGATCAATGGCGTGGCCCGTTGGCAGGGAGGCTGGGGCCGACTGGAATTGCCGGAGCAGTCCCTGACCCTGACCTGGCCGGAACAGTTTCCTGAGCCGCTGGAGCTGGATCGGTTCGCGGCACTGGCCGAATGGCACCAGAGCGAAACCGGTGGCCAGTTGCGCCTGCCGCATCTCGAGCTGGGCAATGCCGATCTGGAGGCGTCATTGCGCGCCGCGGTGGGCTTTCCCAAAGCGGCCCCGGCCCGTCTCCAGTTGTACGGCGACCTGAATCTGAAACGGGCCGCTGAAGCGGGCCGTTACTTTCCCCGCCGCGCCATGGGGGAAGGACTCTCTGACTATCTGGCCGGGGCACTGAAACAGGGCCACAGCGACAACGCGCAGTTGATTTGGCACGGGGACCTGAAGGCGTTCCCCTATGTGGATAACGATGGGGTCTTTATCGCCCAGTTCGACATGCAGGACCTCACCTTCGATTTCCTCAAGGACTGGCCGGCGGTCACTGATGGCCTGGTGGCGGCCCGGTTCGAAAATGCCCGCATGGATCTGTGGTTGCGTCAGGGCATGCTGGGGCCGGTTTCCGTCGAGGGAGCCCAGGTGGGGATCCCCAGCCTCAGCAGCCGGGCGGTGCTTGAGATCCAGGGCAGTGTGCTGGCCAGTGGCGATGACGCCATTGAGGTGATGAAAGACAGCTTCCTGGCGCAGAGTGTCGGCAGCACGCTGGAAACCATCCGCATCGATGACAAACTCCCGGTGGCGTTGGACCTGAGCTTCCCGCTGGGCGCCAAAGTGAAGGGTGAGCCCCAGAAAGTGCGGGGCCGGGTGGCGTTCTGGGATACCGCTGTCGAAGTGGTGCCGTTGGCGCTTACGCTTGAGCAGACCCGGGGCGAGCTGCGCTTCAACAACAGCGAAATTCAGGTACAAGGGCTGCAGACCCGCATCTACAACCAACCTTCTGAGCTGTCCATCGTGGGCACCCCGGTGGAGGACAGCTACGCGGTGGACATTGATCTGGCCACTCGGTGGCAGATGGCGCGGATGCCGGAGCGACTGCAGAGCCCCCTGGACCCCTTCCTGATTGGCGGTGCCCCGGTGGGCGGTGAGATCGCCCTGCGCATCGGCAAAACCGGATTGGATTACCAGGCTGAGTTGCGCTCCGACCTGGTCGGGCTGGCCATCGACCTGCCTGCGCCGGTCGGCAAAGAGGTGGAAACGCCACAGAATCTGAAACTGGCGGTGACCGGCGACAAAGCCGGTGCCGAAGTGCTGGCCTCATTGGGAGAGACTGTCCAGTTCCGGGGCGAGCTGGCGTTTGCTGAGGCCAGTGGTTTTAAGTCTTATCAGGTGGCATTGGGCACCCCGGCGGCCCGGCCGATTTTGCCGGGCGGGTACCTCGAGTGGCTCGGCGATGCCGTGGCGATTGAGCAGTGGGACCCGCTGATCAACAGCTTTGCCACCTTTAAAAACCCCAACCCCGCTGGTACCCGTTGGTTCCCGGCATTGCAGCAGGTGGAGGTGCGTGCCGACGCACTGAGCCTTTATGACATGCCGTTGGGCCAGGGGCTGCTCAGTGGCGGCCCCACCAGCGAGGGCTGGGTGTTCCAGATCGACAGCGATAACCTGCAGGGCACCGCCACCTTCGGACAGGACCTGAAGACCGACGGGATCCGCCTGGTGGCCGACCGCCTGGCTTTGATGTTGGGCAACGACACCCCGGACGCGGAACCGACCCCTGCCGAGCCGATCCCCGCGGCGCCGAAAGCGTGGATCGAGCGGATGCCGAAGCTGGACATCAGTGTCAATGAACTTACCGTTGGCGAGCTCAGCCTGGGCCAGGCGCAGCTGCAGGCTCGACCGGACGGTGACGGATACAAGATTGAGCAGTTCAACCTGTTTCAGGGGGGCCACCGGCTGACCATGACCGGCCGATGGGATCCGGAACAGGCGCTCAGCCGTTCTCATTTTGAGGGACAGCTTCGCTCTCCCGACGTCGGTGATCTGGCTCAGCAGCTGGGCCTCACCCAGGGGATACGGGAATCTGAGATGACGCTGACCTACGGCCTGACTTGGTCCGGCGCGCCGTGGCAGCTGGAGCTGGCAGAGCTGGACGGCAATGTGGATTACCGGCTGGGCAAAGGCCATCTGTCCGAAGTGTCGGACCGTGGCGCCCGTCTGCTGTCCATTTTCAGCCTGGAATCGCTGCTGAGAAAGTTGTCTTTGGATTTCTCCGACGTGTTTGGCAGCGGCCTGCACTTTAACCGCTTTGGTGGCACGGTTCAGATTGAACAAGGGGTGGTGAAGACCAACGACAGCGTGATGGACGCAGCGGCAGGCACGGTGCGGGTCAACGGCTGGACCAACCTGACCACGAAAGAGCTGGATTACCTTATCGCCTTTTCCCCGGCGCTGACCTCCAGCGTTCCGGCGGTGGTGTTTATGAGTACCGGTGCCTGGACCATTGGCCTCGGTGCCTTTGCCGTCAGTAAGATGCTGGAACCGGTACTGGAGGTGATTACCCAGGTGCGCTACCACCTGACGGGTACCCTGGACGATCCGATACTGGATGAAGTGGATCGCACCAAGCGGGAGATCGCCCTGCCCGAAAAAACCGCGGATACGGTGCCCAATGATGCCGAAGTGGAGGCGCTCAAGGCCCGCATTCTGGAAGCGCTGGACAAGCCGGACGCGCCGACCGAAGGACAAGGAGAGACAAAGGATGTGGTGTCACCTGATCCAGATGACCAGCCAGCCCCAGCCGAGCCAGAACCTGAGTCGGCTGAGGCACTGGCTGAGCCAACTGCCCCAACACCCTGAACCCCCTCTGGTGGTGCTGCCGGAGTGCGCCCTGTGTTTTGGCACCGAAGGGGGCTGGGCGACGCTGGCAGAACCGGACCTGACGGAACCCGGAAACGCCTCTGCACAGGCCCCAATGCAGCGGGCGCTGTCTGAGCTGGCGGCGGAGTTTGGTCTTTGCCTGGTCGCCGGTACTCTGCCCATTCTGGCGGAGGACGGACGGGCTTATGCGGCGTCGCTGGTGTATGGCCCGGATGGGGCAAGGCTCGGCCGGTACGACAAAATCCACCTGTTTGACGTGGATGTGGAGGACGACACCGGCCGCTATCGGGAAAGTACCCATACTCACCCGGGTCGGGGCATCACCGTGGTCGACACGCCGCTGGGCCGGTTGGGGCTGGCGGTGTGCTACGATGTCCGCTTTCCGGAACTGTTTCGTGCCCTGGCTGAACAGGGGGCCGATCTGATCGCTCTGCCCGCGGCGTTTACCGAGCCAACCGGAGAAGCGCACTGGGACACTTTGGTGCGGGCCCGGGCGATCGAAAATCAGTGCTACCTGCTGGCTGCCGGCCAGCAGGGGCAACACGCCAATGGCCGGCGAACCTGGGGACACACCATGGTGGTGGATCCCTGGGGCCGGATCCTGGCCCAGTTACCCCAGGGGGAGGGGGTGGTGAGCGCGGAAATCGACCGGGAAGAGATGGCCCGGATCCGCCACCGCCTGCCCGCCCTGAAACATCGTCGGATGCCTTAAGCCCGGCGCACAGATGGAGTATCACGAGTGAGTTTTGAAACCGTTTCCGCCTCGCTGCTGACCCCCGCCGGACTGGATGAAGGGGCGTTGCATCAGGCGCTGGGAGAACTGCATCACCACAGCCTGGATTACGCCGACATCTACCTGCAGGCCAGCCGACATGAGTCCTGGGTGCTGGAGGATGGCATCGTTAAAGAGGGCTCCTTCAACATTGAGAAAGGGCTGGGCGTACGGGCGATCACCGGTGAGAAAACCGGCTTTGCTTACGCTGATGAAATCAGCGGTCTGGCGTTGACTCAATCCGCGCAGGCCGCCCGTGGCATCGCGATGACCGGGGGCAATGGCAAAGTGCAGGCGCTGGCCCGGCAAAGTGCCGAGTCCCGGTATGACAGCCGCGATCCGCTCGCCAGCCTGGGTTCCGACGCCAAGCTGAAACTGCTGCTGGAGATGGATCAGTACACCCGGGATCTGGACCCCCGTGTGACTCAGGTGATCGCGTCCCTCAGTGGCGTGTACGAAGAGGTTCTGGTGGCTGCATCCGATGGCACCCTGGCCGCCGATATTCGTCCGCTTATCCGACTGAACTGTTCTGTCATCATGGCCGACGGTGACCGTCGCGAGCGCGGTTCTGCCGGCATGGGCGGGCGTTACGGTTACGACAGCCTGCTGGAGCTGGATGACAACGGTCAGATGCGCGGCTTTGCCCTGTGTCGTGAGGCGGTGCGTCAGGGCAGCGTCAACCTGGAAGCGGATGAAGCCCCGGCCGGTGAGATGCCGGTGGTACTGGGGCCGGGTTGGCCGGGCGTGCTGCTGCACGAAGCGGTAGGCCATGGCCTGGAAGGGGACTTCAACCGTAAAGGCTCCAGCCTGTTCTCCGGCCGCATTGGGGAGAAGGTGGCGTCCGAGCACTGTACCGTGGTGGATGACGGCACGCTGGCAGGCCGCCGCGGCAGTCTGACCATCGACGATGAAGGCACGCCGGGCCAATACAATGTGCTGATTGAGAACGGCATTCTGAAGGGTTACATGCAGGATAAGCACAATGCCCGTCTGATGGGCGTTGCTCCCACCGGTAACGGCCGTCGTGAATCGTATGCTCATCTGCCGATGCCGCGGATGACCAACACCTACATGCTGGCCGGTGAGCATGCTCCGGAAGCGATCATCGGGTCCGTGAAGAAGGGGATCTACGCCCCGAACTTTGGCGGCGGCCAGGTGGACATCACCAGCGGCAAGTTCGTGTTCTCGGCGTCTGAAGCCTACCTGATTGAAGACGGTAAGCTGACTCGTCCGGTTAAAGGCGCCACCCTGATTGGTAACGGCCCCGAAGCGATGAAGACCATCTCCATGGTGGGCAATGACCTGGCGCTGGATAACGGCGTTGGGATCTGCGGCAAAGAGGGCCAAAGCGTTCCGGTGGGGGTGGGGCAGCCCACGCTGAAGCTGGACCGGCTGACCGTCGGCGGCACCCAATAAATCGAACACCTCTCAAAAAAGCGGGCCCAAAGGCCCGCTTTTTTATGGGGTTTTTAAAAAGGGTGTACCCTAAGTCATTGCAAGGGATCGTCAGATCCGGATAATGAATAGAGTAATTACTCTAATATTGAGGAGTGGGATTCGTGAGACTGCCTGTGACTCTGGCAATGCTGTTGGCCCTGCTGGCCAACCCAGCCCAAGCCGCGCCCATGACGTTGTCGGATGCCTGGCAGCGGCTCCAGTCCGCCAGTGACCTGCTGAAAGCTGAACAACTGGCCACCGACCGCGCCCGGGCTGAACGTGACGTGGCCGGGGATCTGGGTCTGCCGCAACTCTCTTTGTCCGGGACCTATGCCTACCTGGATCAACCGATTGAGCTGGACCTGAATCCGGCCCTGCCGGGCTTACCCTTTCCCCTTCCCTCCCTGCCGCTGACGGAGCGGGAGATCTACCGCGCTTCGCTGGTGGGCAGCTGGCCCATCTACGCCGGAGGACGCATCCAGGCGGCGCAGGCGGTGAAGCAGGCGGAACTGGATGCCCGGGCCCAGGAGCAGGAGATCAAACGGCGCGAACGATTCACCGTACTGGTAGAGCGCTACTTTGGTCTGCAGCTGGCGACGCAGAACGTCACCCTGAGAGAGAGCCAGGTGGCGGCGCTGGAGAAGCATCTGGGCAACGCCAAGAAACTGGAGGAGCAGGGGCAGATCGCCGCCGTGGAGCGGATGAATGCCGCAGTCGCAGTGGATCAGGCCCGGATCGCGCTGGCCCAGGCAGAGCGGCAGCGGGATCTGGCTCAGCAGGCACTCGACAGCTTGCTGCAACTGGACCAGGTGCAGCCGGTGACCCGCAATACCCTGCCGCAGCAGACGCCGGCGCTGGGCCAGCTTCAGCAAAGCATGCTGGCGGGGCATCCTGCGCTGGCGCTGTTCGACGCCAAGACGCGCCAGGCACGGGGCAGCATCGATGCCGAGCGGGGCCGCTACAAGCCGGAAGTGGGGCTGTTTGGCAGCTACACCCTGGCAGAAGACAGCAGCGTGCTGTCAGAGCTGGAGCCGGAATGGCTGGTGGGTGTGCGGGTTAAGGTGCCGCTGTTCACCAACGATGGCCGCAGCGATCGGGTCAAAGCGGCAAAGAGCGCCGAGATGGAAGCCCGTCACCGCAAAGCCCAGACCGAGCAGGACCTGAAGCTGCTGCTCTCCTCCCAGTACGCCAATCTGGAGCAGGCCAGATACGAATTGAACGCCCTGGACAGTGCCGAGCAACTGGCCCGGGAAAATCGCCGTCTGCGGGAACTGGCGTTCCGTCAGGGCCTGGGCACCTCACTGGAGCAGGTGGACGCGGATCAGCGCCTGATGGAGGTGCAACTGGGCAAAGCCCGGGCCCGCTATCAGTACCTTGTGGCGCTGGCACAGATCACCACTCTGGGCGGCAGTATGGAACAGATGATTGATTGGATGGGGCCCTGATGAGCAAGAATCAGACTCTTTTGGTGGGCGGCGCCGTCGCTCTGTTGGCGGTGCTGAGCGGCTGGGCCATGTACCAGGCCTATCAGCCTCAACCCTATCGCCTGCAGGGCGAGATTGAGGCGCGGCAGTACCACGTTTCCTCCAAAGTGCCGGGCCGGGTGGCGGAGCTGACGGTTCGCCGTGGTGATCAGGTGGCCGCCGGTGACCTGCTCTACACCTTGTCCAGTCCGGAGCTGGAAGCCCGGCTGCAACAGGCCCGGGCCGGGGTAAAGGCGGCCGAGGCGATGGAAGCGGAAGCGGATGCCGGTGCGCGCACCCAGCAGATCCAGGCGGCGCGGGATGACTGGCAGCGGGCTCTGGCCGCCGCCAACCTGCATAAAGCCACCTATGAGCGGGTTCAGGCGCTGTTCGATGACGGCGTTGTGGCGCGTCAGAAGCGGGACGAAGCCTATGCCCAGTGGCAGGCGGCTCAGTACCAGGCCAGCGCAGCAGAGGCCTTGTACCAGATGGCGGAAGAGGGCGCTCGTAAGGAGACCCGTGAAGCGGCCCAGGGGCAGGCGGAAGCCGCCCGTGGCCAACTGGCAGAAGTGCAGGCGGTGCTGGCGGACAGCCAGATGCGGGCCCCCCGCGCCGGGGAGATCGCCCAGGTGTTGCTTCAGGAGGGTGAGTTAGCTCCTCAGGGTTTCCCGGTCGTGACACTGGTTGATATGAGTGACGCCTGGGCCTTGTTTCAGGTGCGGGAAGACCGTCTGGCCCAGTTTGCCAAGGGCAAACAGGTGACCCTTCGGATCCCGGCGCTGGACGCCAGCTTCCCGTTTGAGGTGGCGTATCGCGCGGTTCAGGGGGAGTTTGCCACCTGGCGGGCGACGGAAAGTGGCGCCGACTTCGACATGCGCACCTTTGAGGTGGAGCTGCGTCCGCTTGCGCCCATTGCTGGCCTGCGTGCCGGTATGACTGTGTTGCTGGACGAATAAAGCGTGGCGGCGGACAGCCTGATTCAACGCCTGCTGGCCTGGGCCAAATCGGACCCCTGGCAGGCGTTTCTGTTGTTGGTGGCCCCCTGGCTGATGGGGATGCTGCTGTATGCCATCTTCTCTGCGCGCTCCCCGGTGAACCTGCCGGTGGCCTGGGTGGACGAAGATCATAGCGCCCTGTCCAGGGAGTTGGGGCGGGCGCTGTCGGCGGCTCCGGCTATTGAGTTGGTGGCGAAAGTGGATATGGCGGAGTCCGCTGCCGCACTGCGGCGCGGTGATGTGTACGCCCAGGTCTTCGTGCCAGCGGGATTCAGTGCCGATCTGCGCCATGGCCTCACGCCCTCCCTGGATGTGCGTTACAACGGCCAGTACCTGTTGATGGGCAAGCGTCTGAAAGCCCCCATTCAGCTGGCCCTGGCGGACGCGTTGCAAAATCAGGGGGCGCTGGCGGTGCTGGCAAAAGGGCTGCCGGCGTCGGCGGTGGCGGCGCAGCTGTCGCCGGTCGCCATTCAGCTGACGGCCCTCAATAACCGGGGCATGGATTACGCTGCGTTTCTGTTGCCGGGACTGTGCCTGGCGATCTGGCAGATTCTGGTGCTGTTCTCGGTGCTGAACCTCTACTTTACGCCTCCGGGTGGTAAGGCCCCGGGTCGATGGTTGCTGGCGGTGTTGGGGATCCAATGGGCCTGGGCCGGTGTCGGGATCTTCTGGATGCGGGATCTTCTGATGGTGGCCCATGATGCGCCACTCTGGCCGTTGTGGCTGGCGCTGCTGCCGTTGCTGGTGCCGCTGACAGCCTTGGCACTGGTGCTGGTGAAAACCGGCCGGGAATCCGCTCAGCTGGTGTCCAGCGGCGCGGCTCTGCTGACGCCGGCCTTTACCTACATGGGGCTGACCATGCCCACCAGCAGCATGCCGACCCTGGCGCAGTGGTGGGCGGACATTCTTCCCTCAAGCCATTACCTGCCCCTGCTGCAAAGTTACCGGGGTCTCGGCACCGCGCCGTGGCTGGATCTGTGGCCGCTATTGCTGCCGCTGCCGTTGGTGCTGTGGCTATGGAGGCGGATGCCATGAATGCCTGGCTATCGCTCTGGCGACAGGAGTTTCGCCAGTTGTGGCGGGACAAAGCCCTGCTCATCACCTTCTTCGCCGGACTGGGCATCTACCTGGTGCTGTATCCGGCCCCTTATCTCCATGAAGTGACGACCGCACAGCCCGTGGTGGTCTGGGATCAGGACCACTCGGTTGCGAGCCGGAGATTGCTCCGGGCGCTCGGAGCGACACCGGGGGTCACCATTACCGACCGGGTCACCGAGCTGGACCAGGCCCGAACCCTGGTGCTCAGTGGTGAGGCGGCTGGCATGGTTTGGATCCCGGAGGGGTTTGAGCGATCACTGAGGCGAGGGTTTACCGGCGATGTGATTGTCGCTGCCAACGCCAACTACTTTCTCCCTTACGGCACCATCGCTGAGTCAGTGACCGCAGCAGCGACGGTACTGAGCGGGCAGGTCCGGGTGGCGCGACAGGTGTTTTCCGGCGATGGCTACGCGCTGCAAACCAGCCGGCTTGGCGGGGTGGATCTGAACGTCGTACCCGCCAGCAATCCCGGACTGGGTTACCTGAGCTACGTGCTGCCGGGCCTGTTTGTGCTGATCCTGCATCAGCTGATGCTGATCTGCGCGGCGCTGATTGGCACGGGTCGCTGGGGTCGTTCAGGGCTGTGGCAACAAGCCACGGCCTGGCGGCTTTACCGGGTCGACCTGGCGCTGTTGGTGCCCGCGTTCGCCCTGGCCACCTGCTGGTATCTCGGCCCGGCTCTGCGCTTTTACGATGTGGCGTTGCTGGGGTCGCTGGTGGCGCTGTGGGGCATGTTGATCCCGTTTCTGCTGGCCACCGCCTCGTTGGGGATCTTCCTGGCGTCGTTGGTGACCCGACGGGACCTGCTCAGCCAGATCCTGGTGCTCAGCTCTATGCCGTTGCTCTTTATCGCCGGGTTTGTCTGGCCGGTTGAGGCGTTGCCCTTACCGCTGGTGGCGCTGTGGGGGCTGGTGCCAGCCGAGCCGATGATGCAGGGGATGATTCGGTTGAACCAGCTGGGGGCCGCCCCGGCAGACCTGATGCCACAGCTGGTGACGCTCTGGGGACAGGCTGTGGCTTACGGTGCGCTGGCGGTGTGGGGCGTGGGACAGCGTCTGAAGCGGAAATAAAAAAAGGGCGGTCTGTGACCGCCCTTTTTTACACCTGAAGTGTGCTGCGAAGCAGTTTAAACAGCTCGCGGCTGGACTTCGGTGGTTTGTTCTCTTTCTGCTCTTTGGCCGCCTGACGGATCAGCTGGCGCAAGCGCTGCATCTCATCGGCCAGCGCCGGGTGTTCTGCCAGCGCATCCTGCAGAGCGTCGTTGCCACCGCTCAGCAGGCGCTCGCGCAGCTGCTCCAGCTTATGGAACTCGGCAGTGGCCTGGTTGTGCTTGTTGCGGATCTTATCCAACGCTTCCTGCATTGGCTCCGGGTCGCGGCTGCGCATCATCTTACCGATATACTGCACCTGACGGCGGTAGGCTTCGTGCTTACCTTTGATCTTATGAGCCAGAGCAAACGCGTCGGCCAGATCTTCATCCATCGGGATTTTTGCCAGCTCGGCCTTGGTGAGCGCAAGCAGCTCCTCACCCAGTTGTTGCAGCGCCTCCGCCTCCCGCTTCAGCTGGCTTTTGCTGATGAAATCGTCTTCGTAATAGTCCTCGTACTCCACCATGGTTCACTCCGGAGGCTAAAAATGACCATTTTACCAGATGGTGAGCCACGAGATCCCGTAAATGCACAGGGGGACGGACGGAGCGGGCTCTGCTATCCTGTCCGCTTCGAAAAACCAAGAGCAGTGTGACCGATGAGTGAGCCGTTAGCGCAACAGAAAGGGATCCTGGAAGCGGCCGTAGCCTGCGCCCTGGATTCCGCCAAGGCCCTGGGCCTGGACGGAGCCGAGGTGGCGATCCACAAGCAGCAGGGGCTGTCCGTTTCCACCCGACACGGTGAAGTGGAAACCGTGGAGTTCAACAAGGATGGGGCGCTGGGGATCTCGGTGTTCCGTGGGGGTGCCAAGGGCAATGCCTCGACCTCAGACTTGTCGGAAACCGCCATTCGTGAAGCGGTGAAAGCGGCGGCCACCATCGCGGCGCAGACCACGGCGGATCAGTACAACGGCCTGGCGGATCCGGATCGGATGCCGGCTCAGCTGCCGGAGCTGGACCTCTACCACCCGGAATCCTTCACCCCGGAGCAGGGCGCCGAGATGGCCAGCCGCTGCGAAGCGGCAGCACTGGCGGCGGACCCGCGCATTGTGAATTCTGACGGGGCCAGCTTTAACAGCCACGAAGGGATCAAGGTTTACGGTAACAGCCACGGTTTTATCGGCAGCTACGCCAGCTCCCGCCACAGCCTCTCCTGTGTGGTGATTGGCCAGGATGATCAGGGCATGGAGCGGGATTACGACTACACCGTCGCGCGCCGCTTCTCTGATCTGGCCTCGCCTGAGCAGGTCGGCCGTCAGGCCGGCCTGGATACCGCCTCCCGACTGGGGGCCCGGAAAATCGGAACCTGTCAGGTGCCGGTACTGTTCAGCGCCGACCTGGCCACCGGACTGTTGGGCCACCTGGTGGGTGCCATCTCCGGCGCCAGCCTCTACCGGGATGCCAGCTTCCTGAAGGACAGCCAGAATACCCAGCTGTTTCCGGAGTGGTTCGGCATCGAAGAGAACCCCCATCTGGCGATGGGCCTGGCCTCCGCGCCGTTCGATGGCGAAGGGGTGGCGACGCAGGCCCGTGATATCGTCCGCGACGGCGTTCTGAAGTCCTACCTGCTGACCGCTTACTCCGCCCGCCGCCTGGGCATGACCAACACCGGCCACGCTGGTGGCATCTACAACTGGCAGGTCAAGCGTAATGGTGGTGATTTGGCTGCGATGCTGAAACAGCTGGGCACCGGCCTCTACGTGACGGAACTGATGGGCCAGGGCGTCAACGGCGTGACCGGCGATTACTCCCGTGGCGCCGCTGGCTTCTGGGTGGAGAACGGTGAAATTCAGTACCCGGTTCATGAGATCACCATCGCCGGGAATCTGAAGCAGATGTACCGCACCATGGTGGCTGTGGGCTCCGATGTGGACCCCCGCCACAGCCTGCAGACCGGCCCGATCCTGCTGGATACGCTGAAAGTCGCCGGAAACTGAGCCCTGTCGGGATTCGAACAACGCCGCCCATCGGGCGGCGTTGTGGTTTCTGCTTCAGCAAACGTCACGCTTGCCCCAGCTGCTCTCTGGCATCATCGAGGTGGCTTAACACCGCGCACAGGTGGTTACTGACCCGCTCAAGCCAGCGAATCGCTTCCAGCCTCTGGGTGCCGGCTTGTCGGTCGAGGTCCCCTTGCCCAATCCGGCCCATCACCGCCAGCCGAAGCTCAGCAGTGGCCGTCTGCAGATCCCCCCGAAGTGAGCAGGCCCGGCCAATTTGCGACGGGTCCGGCTCCCTGCTCCGGGCCAGCAGCAGGTCATCAATGAACTCACTGAGCTGCCGGGCTTCCCGCTTCAGGCTCAGGCTGCTGCGGGCCGTCAACGCCCGCTCCTCCTCCTCTTCACACCGTTCCAGCAGCCGGTAAAGGTGGTCTTGTGCCGCCAGTAATGCCAACAGTGCCGGCCACTGTCCGGTTTCGGCGGGTTGCAGGTGGAGGTGGTCGAGAAAATCCTGGCTCTGCAATAGCTGGAGTTTGATGGCCTGCAGATCCTGGCGGCGACCGGCACCGCCGAGCAATGCGGAAAGGTGACTGCACAGGCCGGCGGCTTGCTGGCGGCTGGCATGCAGCACCCCGCCCAGTGCCAGCGGCGGGTCGCTCAGCCAGGCGGGCTCCAGAGCCTGACTGGTGTCGGGGCCGGGATCCGGGATAAGCCGGAACATCAATCGGGAAAACAGCGGAGTGCAGGGCAAAATCAGCAGCACGCCGGCCAGGTTGAACAGACTGTGAAAGGCCACCAGCAACAGCTCAGGGTCGGTCGTGGTAACGCCCAGTCGATCACAAAGCCATAGGTAGGGGGTGATCAGGAGCAGTGCGCCGCCGCCGGTAAAAAGATTAAAGATCACATGGGAGAAGCCGGTACGTCGCACTGAGGTGGAGCCACCAATGGTGGCCAGTGCCGCGGTGGCGGTGGTGCCGATGTCCATACCCACCACCAGCGCCAGCCCCTGGTCCAGGGAGATCAGGCCGGCGTGCAGCGCGGTCAGCGTGGTGGCCACGCCAGCGCTGGAACTTTGCGTGATCAGGGTAAACACAATGCCGAGGCAGACCAGAATGATGCGGCTGTCACTCAAGGTCAGCAGAGCCAGTTTCGGGTCCCAGTGCCCCATGCCCGCCTGAAGGGTGCCAAGGCCGACAAAGATCAGGGCAAACCCGGACAGCACCAGGCCAAACTGTCCGACCCGCGGCGTGGCGAACAGCTTCAGCAGCACCCCAACCAGGCACAGTGGCATCAAAACGAGCGTGAGCTTGAAGCGGAAACCGACGAGTGCGACCAGCCAGCCGGTGAGCGTGGTGCCCAGATTGGCCCCGAAGATGATGCCAAGAGCGTGAGAGAAACTCAGCAGGCCCGCCCCGACAAAGCCAACCGCGGCAACCGTTGTGGCGCTGGAAGATTGCAGCAGCGCGGTGGAGAGACAGCCTGCCAGGGCGCCGCTGGCCGGGGTCTGTGTGTAACGCATCAGGGCCCGACGCATGGCTGGGCCGCCAAGAGCCTTGAGCGCGTCAGTCATCACCTGCATGCCCAGCAGGAACAGGCCCAGTCCCCCCAAAGCCTGAATCACCGCTAACAGCGCCTCTCCCGTCATCCCCGCTCCAAACCGTTCCCCTCTGTGGAAAAGCCTAGACCCGGATCGTGGACTACTTCACCAGGCGGATGGCAGTAATGCGATTGTGTTTGATCCGGAACAGGGTCAGGCCGCCAGAACGACTGAGCCGATAGCTGTACTCCTTACTGCCACCGCCCACCCGCTCAATGGCCTGGGGGGAGCCACAGGCGCTTTTCAGTTGTGTCAGGGTACTGCCAACCCGCAACAGTTTGGTGCCGCAGCGGGCAGAGTGCAGGGTTTTCTCTATGGCCTGGGAGCCGCCGGAAAACAGGATCAGCAGCAGGATGACGTGGCCTTTGTTCATGGTGGCGTACCGTGTTCGTGGGGGGCACATTGAGTCTACGCCTGTGATGAACTATCCCTAGCGTTAATGAGCAAACATCACCCGTTATTACTGTGCTGGCTGGCGGCCCTGCTGCCTTTGGTCACCACCCATCTGAGTTACGGCGTAAGCTTATGGGAGGGGGTGATCCCCGGTTGTGTCCCTTATTGGGCGGATTGCGTCAGCATCAGCCGCACCGGTCGTCACGGCACCGCGTATTGGCTGTTCAAGGCGCTGATGCTGCCTGCCAGCGTGCTGCTTTTGGTGTTCTGGCTGCAGAGTCGCTCGTGGTTGATAGGGCAGGGATTGGCGCCGAGCCGGTGGATGCTGCCGCTGGCGTTGCTGGCAACGTTGGCGCTGATGACCTACACCCTGACGCTGGGCCACGGCAGCGGGCACTTTCCGGTGGTGCGCCGTGCGGGCGTGGCCGGTTTTATTTTTTGCACTTATCTGGTTCAGGTGTCGGTCGGTGCGGCGCTGTATCAAAGTGGGCACTGGCGCCGCTCGGGCAGCCAGGTGCTGGCGCTGAGTACGCTTATCCTGGCGATAGCGCTGCTGACCCTGGTGTTGGACGTCGCCATGGGGGAGGCCTATGAGCGCTGGGAAGACGCGTTTGAGTGGTGGCTGTTTCTGCTGCTTAACGGCCAGCTGTTTGTGATTCTGCTGATTCGAAGAGAGGGGGAGCGGGTCAGATCGATCTGATCCCCGGTTGCGATCGTTTGGATCTCTGTCATCGCGATTTCTGCGATGGAGGAGGCACCATGTTCACACTGTTTCTGACCCTTTGGGGACGCGTTTTTGGCCTGTTGATTCTGGTGATGAGTCTGGAAGCCCATCCCACGCTTCCTGCCCACCACAACTTCAGTGACCCGCTGACGGCCATGCGTTGGCACCACCGCGCCCTGGTGGTGTTCGCTCCGACTGAGCAGCATCCGCACTGGATCGATCAGCAGGCGCACCTTGATGCGATGGCCGAGGGGCTGATGGAGCGGGACCTGTTGGTGTTTACGGTGGTGGGGGGCCGGGTGTCCATCGGGGACCGTGAGTTATCCGACAGCGATGCCCACCAGTGGCGGGAAGACTTTATTGCCCCGGAAACGCACTTTACCCTGGTGCTTATCGGCAAGGACGGCGAAGTGAAAATGCATCAGAACCAGCCCGCTGATGCGGCCGAGCTGTTTGAACTGATCGATGCCATGCCGATGCGGATGCACGAAATGGGGATGGGGCGACTCTGAAGCGGGGCTACTCGGTTTCGTCGAAGCGATCCGCAATCAATTGGCAGACCGCCTCCAGGGCAGGTTCGGCCTGTGGGCCTTCGGCTTGTATCAACACCTCTTTACCCTGACAGCTTTGCAACAGCAACAGGCCCAGCACACTGTCGGCGGTGGCCTGTTGGTCGCCCTGAGAGAGCGTGAGACGGGCATCAAAGGTCTGTGCCAGCTGGGCAAGCCGGGTGGCCGCACGGGCGTGCAGACCCAGCTTGTTGATGATGGTGACGCGCCGCTCCAGCACCCTTAATCCTCTTTCAGTTCCCGGTGATGAATCTGAACCTGCGGGCGGTTGGCGGCAAAGCGCTCCGCCAGCGCCTCGGCAATGTAGACGCTGCGGTGCTGGCCGCCGGTGCAACCGATGGCCACCGTCAGGTAGGCGCGGTTGTTCCGCTCCAGCAGCGGCAGCCAGTTCCAGAGGAACCGCTCGGTGTGATCGACAAAGCGGGACACGCTGTCCTGAGCCCGGAAGTAGGCTTTGACCGGTTCGTCTTTACCGGTCAGAGGGCGAAGTGTCGGATCCCAGTGAGGATTGGGCAGGAAGCGCACATCGAACAGGTAGTCCGCTTGTTTGGGCATGCCATGTTTGAAGCCGAAGGATTCAAACACCAGCATCATCTCCCCTTCCGGCTTGCCAAGCAGTCGCTCCCGCAGGGCGTCGGCGAGCTGATGCACCGAGTAGTCGTCGGTCCGGATGTGGTGATCGCACTCTTCCGCCAGCGGCTCAAGCAGGGAGCGCTCCATGGCGATCGCTTCCGCCAGGGTGCGACCATCCCGGGAAAGCGGGTGCAGTCGCCGGGTTTCACTGTACCGGCGCAACAGGTTTTCGTCTGAGGCGTCCAGGTAGAAGATGGTGACTTCGATGTCGTCATCCAGCCGCTGCTTAAGGCGCGCAACGTCCAGGATTTCCACCGGCAGGTTACGGATATCCAGACTGACTGCGACCTGCTCATTCTGCCCTTTCTGGCTTTTCAGCAGTGCCGGCATCAACTCCAGAGGCAGGTTGTCGACGCAGTAGTACCCCAGGTCCTCAAGGACTCGCAGGGCTACAGATTTGCCGGCGCCGGAACGGCCAGAAAGGATGATCAGTTTCACTGGGTGATGACCTCGAACAAAGTGTGGTTGTCCTGGGCTTTGCGCAGGGCTCGGCAGATCTCTTTCTGACTGAGCTTGCGCGCAACTTCAGCCAGTGTGGCCAGGTGCATTTGATGTTCTGATTCGGGCACGAACAGGGCAAACAGCAGGTCAACAGGCTTGCTGTCGATGGCGTCAAAAGGGATCGGCTCGTCGCACTTGATCAGTACGGCGATGGGGTGCGCCAGTTTGCTCACTCTTCCATGAGGCAGTGCGATGCCGTTGCCAATGCCGGTGCTGCCCACTTTTTCTCGGGCGAGCAGGCTTTCGAACAGTTCGTGTTTAGGCAGGTCGGGGCACTGCTCAGAAGCGAGTTCGCTGATCAGCTCCAGTGCCCGCTTTTTGCTTAGCCCCGGAGCGGCGCACTGGGTCCGCTCCGGGGATAACAGCTCGGTGATCTCCATCAGTGCCGGGACAGTTTCTCTTTATGTTTGATAACTTGCCGATCGAGTTTGTCGATCAGCCCATCGATGGCCGCATACATATTTTCGTGCTCATGAGTGGCGTAAACCTCTCCCCCATTGACGTGCAGTTTGGCTTCGGCAATCTGCTGCAGCTTCTGGACGTTCAGTACCACGTGCACATTGTTAATGTGCTCGAAGTGGCGCTCCAGTTTCCCAAACTTACTGTGGACATAGTCCCGCAGGGAGTCGGTAATCTCGATGTGATGCCCGGTAAGGTTGATCTGCATAGGTTGACCTCCTTGGTATCGCGTCGTTACAGGCTTTTGCGCTGATTCGACGGGGGGATGGAGAGGGCTTCCCGGTATTTGGCCACGGTTCGTCGGGCTACCTGGATTCCCTGCTCCGCGAGAAGCTGTGCCATCTTGCTGTCACTGAGCGGCTTTTTCGGGTTCTCCGCTGCCACCAGTTTCTTGATCAGAGCCCGGATGGCGGTGGAGGAGCATTCCCCGCCACTGTCAGTACTGACGTGGCTGGAGAAGAAATACTTGAGTTCAAAGATACCACGCGGGGTATGGATGAACTTCTGGGTGGTGACCCGGGAGATGGTGGATTCATGCATGTCCACCGCCTCGGCAACGTCGTTAAGCACCATCGGCTTCATCGCTTCGTCGCCATACTCCAGGAAACCCTGTTGAAACTGCACAATGCAGTTGGCCACCTTAAGCAGCGTGTCGTTGCGGCTTTCCAGGCTTTTGATAAACCATTTGGCTTCCTGCAGGTGACCCCGCACAAACTGTGAGTCACTGGCGTTGCGGGCGCCTCTGGACAGTGCCGCGTACTGTTCGTTGATGCGAATTTTCGGGGTCGCATCCGGGTTCAACTCCACCACCCAGCGGCCCTGCTTCTTGGTCACGGACACATCCGGGATGACGTACTGGTCTTCCGAGGAGGTGATGCTGCTGCCGGGGCGGGGATTGAGGGATTGGATCAGTTGCATGGCGTCCCTTAACTCATCTTCTTTGAGTTTAGTGCGCCGGATCAGGGTGCGAAAGTCGCGATTAGCCAACAGATCCATATGCTCGGTCAACAGCATGCGGGCTTCCGCCAACCAAGGGGTGTCCGAAGTAAACTGGCCCAACTGGATCATCAGGCATTCCGCCAGATCCCGGGAGGCGGAGCCGATCGGATCGAACTGCTGAACCCGCTTGAGCACCGCCACCACTTCGTCCAGTTCCAGGTCCGGATCGCCCTGAGCTTCCAGGATCTCCTCAAGGCTGACCGTGAGGTAGCCGTACTCATCCACGGCATCAATGATGGTGGTGGCGATGGCCCGGTCGGTGTCGCTCATTGGGGTGAGCTCCATCTGCCACATCAGGTGGCTGTGGAGGTCGTCACTGGTTTCGCCCTGGTAGAGGTTGTCATCATCCCGGCTGACCCCGGCGCTGGCGGCAGGCGCCGCGCTGTAAACGTCGTCCCAGGTGCTGTCCACCGGGAGTTCGTCGGGCATTTCGGTTTGATTCAGGGCTTCGGAGGTTTCCAGCTCGTCACTGCTGGCGGTGGCAGTGGCAGGGGTGTCATCACCGGCACCATCGCTGTCGCCGTCGCTGCCCATTTCACGGTCCAGCTCTTCGGCGGTTTCCAGCAGCGGATTGGACTCCAGTGCTTCCTGGATCTCCTGCTGAAGATCCAACGTGGAAAGTTGCAGCAGGCGAATGGCTTGCTGCAACTGAGGGGTCATGGTCAGCTGCTGGCCGAGCTTTAACTGGAGCGAAGTTTTCATCAACGAGCGTCGATCCTTATCACGCGATGCTTTCCTGCCATCGTCGATCCGCCCCGGCCGGGAAAGCCCCCGCCTGGAGCAGGGTTGTCACTATAACCTGAACTGATCACCCAAGTACACGGAGCGAACCAGCTTGTTCTCAAGCACTTCCTGAGGGGCGCCACGGGCGATCATCTCACCGTGGCTGACGATGTAAGCGTACTCACAAACATCGAGAGTTTCCCGCACGTTATGGTCGGTAATCAAGACGCCGAGGCCCCGATCCTTCAGTTGTTGGATGATCTTCTTGATGTCGATCACCGAGATGGGGTCCACACCGGCGAAGGGTTCATCAAGCAGAATGAACTTAGGATCTGCGGCCAGTGCCCGGGCGATCTCCACGCGGCGACGCTCCCCCCCGGACAAGCTCATGCCGAGGCTGTCGCGGATGTGAGTGATGTTGAACTCTTCCAGCAACTGCTCCAGCTTCTCCTCCCGCTGTGCTTTGGTCAGCTCCTTGCGGATCTGAAGCACGGCCATCAGGTTGTCGTACACCGACAGCTTACGGAAGATGGAGGATTCCTGCGGCAGGTAACCGATACCCTGGCGGGCCCGGCTGTGCATTGGCAGCGCAGTAATGTCGCGGTTATCGATGGTGATCTGGCCTTTGTCGTTCTGCACCAGGCCAACCACCATGTAAAACGTGGTGGTTTTGCCGGCACCGTTGGGGCCGAGCAGACCCACAATCTGGCCGGTTCTTACCTCCAGGCCAACGCTTTTTACCACCTGACGGCCATTGTAGCTCTTGGCCAGCTGGTCGGCTTTGAGGATGGAATCGGTCATGGCGTCGGCTCCGCTTCCGGCTCCGGTTGCTCGCTGCCTTCGTTGTCCAGGTCGGCTGGCAGGAAGATGGTGGTGATCTGCTCATCCTCTTTGCCTTCCGCGACCAGTTGCTGCTTCTCTACGTTGTAGCTGATGGTGTTGCCGCGCATCAGGCTGCCCGCCTGACTGAGCTGGGCTTCACCGCTGAGCGTCAGCTGGCGGGTGCGCACTTCGTAACGGATCTCCTGAGCCTGGGCCTCTGCCGGCAGGCCATTCTCCATTACCTGGGTATAGGTCGCCGGATTGCCGGTGGCGATCATCACCTCATTGCCCTTCTCGGCACTGGAGATCACCTTCAGCTCATCCGCCTTGATCACCATGGAACCCTGGGTAATTCGGACATTACCCGCGTAGATCAGGGTGTAACTCTGAATGTCCGCGCTGGAGTTGTCAGAGGTCACCTTGATGGGCTGGCGGTAGTCACCGTCCAACGCCAGGACCGGGCTGCTTAGCATGGCGCCGGTGAGCATAAGGGCCAGGATTTTAAGGCACTTCATATGAGGCGCTTACCTTACTGTTAAGTTTGAATTGGTTGAGATTGAGATCGGCCCAGAGACCGGTGCCACGGACTTCGAAAGATTCACCCAGTCCGCGAATGGGGTCCTCGGTGGTCAAAACCATGGTCTCCAGATCCAACTGCAACGATTCGGTACGAATGGTCCGCAGCGGCTCATTTGGCTCAATGGCGGTAATGATAACATCCTTTTCCAGCGCCACATGGCGGGTGCCGGTAAGGTGACCCTGCTGTGCCTGAACCTTCCATACGCCATTGGTGTTTTCCGGGTAGATCAGGTAAACCGGGTCGGTAAACTCGGTTCGTCCCTCCTCCTGGAAGTGGCGCATGCTGTCTGCGGCGATTTGCGCGGCCAAACGGCCATTCTCATCGTAGCTGCGGGTACGCAGGGCGCGGGCAACGAAATCCGGCTCCGATTCCGCGTGTTGCTGAGGGGTCATCTCCTCAATCTGCAGGTTGCGCCAGTACAGCGCGCCAGCAGCAAGCAACAGCAGGAGTCCGGCAAGCAGCTCCCGTCTCATACCGACATCCCTTTGGCCTGGGCCAGATTGCCCTGGGCCTGAAGCAGCAGGTCGCACAGCTCACGGACGGCACCGAATCCGCCGCGAATGCGGGTGCGGTAGTGGGCATGAGGCAGCAGGGCCGGGTGCGCGTCTTCCACCGCAACCGCCAACCCGACCTGTTTCATCACGGCCAGATCCACCAGGTCATCGCCGATGTAGGCGCACTCTTCCGGGCTGATGCTCAGGGACTGACATAGCTGTTCAAACACCGCGACTTTGTCCTCGCAGCCCTGATGGATGTGAGCCACACCCAGGGCGGTCATACGGCGCTCGACAATGGCGGAGTTACGTCCGGTGATCACGGCGACGGCGATGCCGGCATTCTGCACCGCTTTGACGCCAAAGCCGTCACGGGTGTGGAAGGCCTTCAACTCTTCACCATCGTTGCCCAGGTAGATCCGCCCGTCGGAGAAGACGCCGTCCACATCGCAGATCAGCAAACGGATGCGGCTGGCCTGTTTGACTACGGCTTCCTCTACCGGACCGTACAAGGTATCGATCATTACAGAACTCCTGCCTTCAGCATGTCCATCATGTTGAGCGCGCCTTCGGGGCGCCCTTCATTATCGACAATCACCAGCCCGTTGATCTTCCGCTCCTCCATCAGCTTCAGCGCCTCGGCGGCCAGCAGAGGGCCGGTAATGGTAACCGGGTTCTTGGTCATTACGGTTCCGATGGGGGTGGTGTGAATGTCCACGCGGGCATCCAGCACCCGGCGCAAATCACCATCGGTAAACAGACCGCTCAGCTTACCGGAGTCATCAACCACGGCGGTCATGCCCAGACCTTTGGCAGAGATTTCCAGCAGCGCTTCGGAGATGGTCACCGCTTCGGTGACCCGGGGCAGGCGCTCGCCGCTGTGCATCAGGTCAGAGACCCGCAGCAGCAGTCGACGGCCCAGTGCACCACCGGGGTGGGACATGGCGAAGTCGTCAGCGGTAAACCCTTTGGCCTGCAGCAGCACCACGGCCAGCGCGTCGCCCATGACCAGCGTGGCGGTGGTGGAGGAGGTGGGGGCCAGCCCCAGTGGGCAAGCCTCTTCGTCCACGGCAATGCAGAGGTGGTGCTGGGCCACTTTCGCCAGGCTCGATTCCGGCTTGCCGGTCATGGCGATAACCGGTACGCCCCAGCGGCGAATTACCGGCATCAGCGTCATGATCTCTCCGGCTTCGCCGGAGTTGGAGATGGCGATAACCACATCCTCTTTGGACAGCATGCCCAGATCGCCGTGGCTGGCTTCACCCGGATGCATAAAGAACGCCGGTGTTCCGGTGCTGGCCAGTGTGGCCGCAATTTTGTTGCCGATGTGCCCGGACTTGCCCATGCCCATGACCACCACTTTGCCTTTGCAGGCCATGATGGTCTGACAGGCGCCAATAAAGGCGTCATCAATAAAGCGGTTCAGTCCGTCAATGGCGGCTTTTTCGATCTCGATGACCCGCTGGCCCCATTCACGAAACTGCGAAGCGTTCGGCATCGTTACTCCCTTATCAGCCTGCGTGGGTAAACAGACTGAACTGATATGCAATAAAACAGATAAGCAGCAGCGCGCCCTCAATCCGGCCGATGGTGCGGCTGCGTTTGAGCCAGAGTAGCAGCAGCGGTGCCAGGCTGGTACCCAGCATCACGTAGAAGTCGCGTCCGGCCGCAAGTTCATTGATTGGCCCGCCTGCGATCAGAGCGGGCAGTGCCAGAACCGCCAGAATGTTGAACAGGTTGGAGCCCACCACGTTGCCGATGGCGAGGTCATCTTCATTCTTCAGCACGCCGGCGATGCAGGCGGCCAGTTCCGGCAGGCTGGTGCCGATGGCGATGATGGTCAGGCCGATCACCAGGTCGGACAATCCATACCACTTAGCGATGTAGACCGCCCCGTCCACCATCAGGTTCGATGCGACCGGCAGCAATGCCATGCCCACCAGCAGCCAGAAAACCGCCTTGCCCATCGGCACATTGTCCGGCACTTCGGCTTCGGACTCGGTGGCCATCGGGTCGGTATCCCGGTTGCGCCATGCGGCCCAGGTGAGGGTGCTGATCACGATGACAAAGGCGGTCATCAGAATGACACCATCGACAAAATCGAGCAGCAGATCCTGCATCAACCAGCCAGCCAGTACGGTACCGGCCAGCATCAGCGGCATCTCTTTCATCAGGGTGGAGCTGCCGACAACCATCGGGCGAAGCAGCGCGGTGGCCCCCAGAATCAGGGTGATGTTGGTGATGTTGGAACCCACAACATTACCCACAGCGGTATCGAGCAAACCGCCCATGGCCGCCGTGGTGGCCACCATGGCTTCCGGCGCTGAAGAGCCCATGGAGACGATGGTGAGGCCAATGATGAGCGGCGGCAGACCAAGGTTGCGCGCCAGTGCGGCAGCGCCGTAAACAAAGCGATCAGCGCTCCAGACCAGTAAAATCAGGCCGCCCAGTAGCATCAACAGGTTCAGTATCATGGTGTTCAGGGGGGTGAAAAATAATCCGCGCATTTTCCCCCGAAGCGTGGGAAAAGAAAAGAGCAGCAGATTGTTAAGCGGTTGTTCCCGCCGTAGAATGGACCTCTTGTCTGGCGAGAAGCGGGAGTTTCGCAGGCGCATGCCTGAACCGGTTATGGAGAATCCATCGCATAAAGACGCTGCCCTGGTGACGGTCGAGCACCTCACGTTTTACCGGGGCGAACGGGCCATTTTCAGGGATCTCTCCCTGGTCATCCCCAGCGGCAAAGTCACTGCCATTATGGGCCCCAGCGGCATCGGCAAAACCACATTGCTGAAATTGATTGGTGCGCAGTTGACCCCCAACAGCGGTCAGGTGACGTTTGATGGGCAGAATCTGCACGCGATGTCACGTAAGGCGCTGTATCAGGCGCGTCGCCGCATCAGCATGCTGTTCCAGTCCGGCGCGCTGTTTACCGATATGTCCGTGTACGACAACGTCGCCTTCCCCCTGCGTGAACACACCCAACTGCCGGAAGCACTGATCCGTCGATTGGTTTTGATGAAGCTTGAAGCGGTGGGGCTTCGTGGTGCCGCCCAATTGATGCCTTCTGAATTGTCCGGCGGGATGCAACGCCGTGCTGCGCTGGCCCGAGCCATTGCGCTGGAGCCGGAGCTGATTCTGTATGACGAGCCTTTTGCCGGTCAGGACCCCATCTCAATGGGGGTGCTGGTCAAACTGATCCGGGAGCTGGGCAGCGCCCTTAACCTCACTTCTGTGGTGGTGTCTCATGACGTGGATGAGGTGATGAGCATCGCCGACCAGGTCTACGTGATTGCCGAAGGCCAGGTGATTGGCGCGGGCACGCCGGAGGCGATTCGTCAGTTGGACACGCCTCAGCTCAGACAGTTTCTCGATGGCGCACCGGATGGCCCGGTGCGTTTTCACCATCCTTCCGGGTCCTACCTTGAGGAGCTGCTGACGTCATGATGTTGGAACGGGTACGCCGCCTGGGCGGCGGTGCGCTGGAGTGGGTGGCCGGACTGGGCCGCGCCGGGCTGATGTTGACCGGTGCGCTGGTTCGACGACCGCAGCCCGGCAAGATGATGCCCCTGCTGATCAAGCAGCTCTACCAGGTCGGGGTGTTGTCGATGGTGATCATCCTGGTCTCTGGCCTGTTTATCGGCATGGTGCTGGGGCTTCAGGGCTACATCATTCTCGTCGATTTCGGTACCGAGGAAAGCCTGGGGCCGATGGTGGCACTGTCGCTGCTGCGGGAGCTGGGGCCGGTGGTCACCGCCTTGCTGTTCGCCGGTCGGGCCGGATCGGCGCTGACCGCGGAAATTGGCCTGATGAAAACCACCGAGCAACTCGCCAGCATGGAGATGATGGCGGTGGATCCTCTGCATCGCGTGGTCGCCCCCCGATTCTGGGCCGGGGTGATATCGATGCCGCTGCTGGCACTGATGTTCACCACCATCGGCATCTGGGGGGGCCATCTGGTTGGGGTGGAATGGAAAGGGATCGATCCCGGTGCGTTCTGGTCCATCCTTACAGCGAGTGTCGAGTGGCAGAAAGACATCCTTAACTGTCTGATCAAATCCATTGTTTTTGCCTTCGTGGTGACCTGGATTGCGCTGTTCAAAGGCTATGACGCGGTACCCACCGCAGAGGGGATCAGCCGTGCGACCACGGAAACGGTTGTTCACTCGTCACTGGCCGTACTGGCCCTGGACTTTGTCCTGACCGCCATCATGTTTGGGAAATGATTATGTCGAAGAAGATTGAACTGGCTGTTGGCGGCTTTCTGCTGGCCGGTGTTGTAGCCTTTTTGGTTCTGATTTTTAAAGTGGCGGACATTGACCCCCGAGGCAATGGCCCCACCTATACCCTGGTGGCCCATTTCGACAACATTGGCGGGCTGAAGGTGCGCTCGCCGGTGAAGGTCGGCGGTGTGGTCGTTGGGCGGGTTGCCGCCATCACGCTGGACCCGGAGTTGATGATCCCGGTGGTGGAGCTGGCGATGGAGACCCGTTACGACCAGTTTCCGGAAACCAGCAGCCTGTCTATCCTGACCTCAGGGCTTCTGGGTGAGCAGTATGTTGGCCTGACGCCGGGGTTTATGGATGAGGACATTGACCTGCTTGGGGACGGGGACCTGATTGAGGACACCCGCAGTGCCATGGTGCTGGAGGATCTGATTGGTCAGTTCCTCTATAGCGTGGGCGAAGACAAATAAGGAGAACGTCATGGTGAAAAAGTGGTTGTGCGGACTCTTGATGCTGGTGGTGATGCCGTTAGCGGCTGAGGACGATTTTGCCCACGATCCGTACCAGGTGGTTCAGGTTGTGGCGCAACAGGCGTTTGATCGCTTTGCCGCCGATAAAGACCTGATTGCAGAAGACCTTGACCACATTAAGGTGATCGTCGAAGAGGAGATGATGCCTTACGTCGATTACAAGTACGCGGCCTACAAAGTGATGGGGCCGGCGCTAAAGAAAACCACTCCGGAGCAACGCCAGAGGTTCACGGAGGAGTTCCGGCGGTATATGATCGCCACCTTTGCCCAGGCGTTCACGGAATATCGGGATCAAACTGTGGAGTTTGCTCCGGCCCGTCCCTTTGAGGGCAAAAACATCGTCACCGTAGGCGTTACCATCATTGATAATGCCCGGCCACCGATTTCAGTCCAGTTCAAAGCCCGTCGCAACAAGAAGACGGGAGAGTGGAAAGCCTTTGACCTGGTGGCGGAGGGCGTCAGCCTGCTGGCCTCGAAAGAGCAGGAGATTGGTGGCCTGATCCGCCGCAATGGCATCGACTCTGTGATCGACATGCTGGCGGAGAAGAACGCCACCAAGCTGACCGCTGAACAGGCCGATTCCTGATGGCGCAGATACGGCGGGAGGGGGAGACCCTGACGATTGAGGGCCAGTTGACCCAGCACCAGGTGCCGGAACTCTGGCCCTTACAAGCTGAATGGCTGGCTGCGCCGCTGTCCGTGCTGGAATTGGGCGCGGTCAGCAAAGTGGACAGCGCCGGACTGGCGCTGTTGCTGGAGCTGGAGAGCCAGGCTCGAAAACAGGGGCAGGGGTTGCGTTGGCAACACTGTCCACAGGCGCTGACGCGCCTGATGCAACTGTATGATTTGGAACTGGTCGAGGCCCGCCTACAAAGCACCTAGACCATAGCGAGGAGTCAAGCGTGGAACCGAAAGAGATCGAAGCTCGCCTGCAGGCCGAGATGACATTGACCGAAGTGCGGGTCACCGCCGATGGCAGCCACTACACCATTTTGGTGGTGGGAGACTGTTTCGATGGCCTGACTAAGCTGCGCCGTCAGCAGGCGGTATACGCCCCGCTGATGGATAAAGTAACGGACGGAACCCTGCACGCCTTGACCATCAAGGCCTTTACGCCAGCGGAGTGGCAGCGCGAGAAAATTTTCAACGGCTGAGCCCGCGGAGCATAAGTGGATAAATTACAAGTTCGGGCCGCCGGCCCGTTGTCCGGAGAGGTCACCATCTCCGGCGCCAAGAATGCGGCCCTGCCGATCCTGATGGCGGCCATTCTGGCGGAAGATGAGATGCGCATCGGCAACGTGCCGGCGCTGCGCGACGTCAACACCACCATCGCCCTGCTGCGGCAGATGGGTGCCACTGTCAGCGACCTTCAAGACTCGGCGCTGACCATCAATCCGGCCACTCTGAACCAGTATGTGGCGCACTACGACCTGGTTAAGACCATGCGTGCCTCCATTCTGGCGCTGGGACCGCTGGTGGCCAAATACGGCGAAGCGGACGTGTCCCTGCCCGGTGGTTGCGCCATTGGTGCCCGTCCGGTGAACCTGCACATTCAGGGTCTGCAGGCGATGGGCGCGGATGTTGTGGTGGAAGAGGGGTATGTCAAAGCGCGGGTGAATGGCCGCCTTAAGGGTGCCACCATTCTGATGGACGTCGTCTCCGTTACCGGCACCGAAAACCTGATGATGGCGGCCACTCTGGCTGACGGCATCACCGTGATTGAGAACGCGGCCCGGGAGCCGGAAGTGGTGGATCTGGCCAACTGCCTGAACGCCATGGGCGCCAAAATCACCGGTGCCGGTACCGATACCGTTCGTATCGAAGGCGTAGAACGCCTCTCCGGCATTCACTATGACGTGATGCCGGACCGCATCGAAACCGGCACTTACCTGGTTGCGGCTGCGGCCACCCGCGGCAACATCGTGTGCCGTAAGGCGGCGCCGGAAACGCTGGAGCCGGTGCTGCTGAAACTGGAAGAAGCGGGCGCCGTTATTGGCCGGGGCGAGGATTGGATCAGCCTGGATATGGAGGGGCGTCGTCCCAAGCCGGTCTCTATCAAGACCGCGCCACACCCGGCGTTTCCCACCGACATGCAAGCGCAGTTCTGCACCATGAATGCGCTGGCAGAGGGCACCGGCCACGTCACCGAAACCATCTTTGAAAACCGCTTTATGCACGTGCCTGAGTTGCAGCGCATGGGGGCTCAGATGGAGCTGGAAGGCAACACCTGCATCATCACCGGTAAGGAGGGCCTGCAGGGCGCTCAGGTGATGGCCACGGACCTGCGCGCTTCCGCGTGCCTGGTGATTGCCGGCCTGATGGCAGAAGGCACCACCATCGTGGATCGCATCTACCACCTGGACCGCGGCTACGAGCACATCGAGCATAAGCTGGCGGGCCTGGGTGCGGACGTGGTTCGCCTCAAAGGCGAGCACTGAGCTCTGTGCATAAAAAAACGCCCCATTCGGGGCGTTTTTTTTATGCCTTTAATTGACCGCTCAGTGTCGCAGCCAGCCGCGGAGTGCGTCCCACAACGGCGCGTCACTGCACTGGCCGCCCGGGCGCTCCGGCAATCGGGCAAGCAGGTTCAGGCGCAGCGGTGCCAGAAACCGCTCCAGCAGATCGGTGTTGGCTTCGGCACTCATCCGGTTGGCGATCACCCCCAGTTGCGGCTTACGGGATCGGTAGCGGGGATGGAGCAACAAAGATGGCAGGAAGCGTCCCAGTGCCCGGACATCCATCGGGCTGACCTGAGTCGGGATCAGGATCGCGTCAGCGTAATCCAGCAGACGGTTGAGCAGCAGCGGGTCCAGATTGGCCGGCGAATCCATAATGACGTGGCTGGTCCCCGCGGGGATGCGTAAGCGCATCGATTCCAGCCGCTCCCGGCGCGGGTCGTCATTCACGGCCCAGAAACCGCCGTGCTCTTCGGCCCAGTCGATGCTGGAGCCCTGAGGGTCGAAATCCACCAATGCCGGCGTATGGCCGTCCGCCTCAAGCTGATGCAGCAGTGTGGTCGCGATGGTGGATTTGCCCACACCCCCTTTGTTGTTCATCACCAGAAGACGAGGGCCGGTAAAGGCGCTCAGGCTGACCAGGGGCAGAGCTGAGGCAGTTCGAGCGTTAGCGGTGACAGGGGCGAGCATGGGCGGGCTCCTTCAGGGGGTACCTGAAGAAGCAGGGCGACCCGGTCGCCCCGAAACTGAAATCAGCGCAGTGGTGGGGTGGGGGCCGAGGGCTTTTCGCCAATGGTTACCGGGACGCTGAAATATTGTCCCCGACGCACCAGCGTAATGTTCACCTCGGTGCCGGGCGGGGTTTCAGCGATGCTGTCCATCAGCATATCCGCACCAGTGATGGTTTCACCATTGAACGCCACCAGCACATCATCAGGGCGAAGTCCTGCGCGCGCGGCGGGGCCGTGAGCGTCGACCTCAGTGACGTGGACACCGATCATATCCTGCAGTCGCAACAGGCGGGCGGTGGTCTGGGTTACCGGTTGGCCGGTCAGTCCCAGGTGGCCCCGAATCACCCGGCCATCCTTGATCAGCTTGTTCATGATCTTGTACGCCAGTTCAATCGGGATGGCGAAGTTCAGCCCCACACCGGCATCACCCAGCCACTGGTAGTTGGCGGTGTTCACCCCCACCAGAAAGCCGTCGGCATCCACCAGCGCGCCGCCGGAGTTGCCCTGGTTGATGGCGGCATCGGTCTGGATAAAGTCCTGGTAGCTGGAGGAGAGGCCATTGCGCCCGGTGGCGCTGATGATGCCCTGAGTGATGGTCTGGCCCAGGTTATAGGGGTTGCCAATGGCGAGCACCATATCGCCCACCTGAGCCTTGCGCTGAGTGTCCAGCGGAATGGTGGGCAGGTTATCCAGATTGATCTGCAGTACCGCCAGATCGGTCCAGGGATCGGAACCGATCATCTCGGCATTGGCCCAACGGCCATCCTGCAGAGCCACGTAAATCTGATCCGCTGAACTCACCACGTGGTAGTTGGTCAGTACCACGCCGTCGCTGCGCATGATGATGCCACTGCCCAGGCCTTGCGGGGTCAACTGAGCGCCCGCTCGTCCTCGTTGCTGTCGCTGAGAGTAAACGTTTACTACGGCTGGGGCGGCTTCTCTCACGGCGTGGGAGAAGCTGGTGCGCTCTACCTGACTGGTGGGCCCGCCCAAACGCGGGATCTGCTCACGAAGGCTGGGCGTCAGCAGCACAATGATGACTGCCAGCGCCAGACCAGCCAGCACAGGTTTAAGCAGATATCGCAGGATTGCCGTGAGTGTCATGGAGTTGGATTCCAATAGATTGAAGCTAAAAGGCTACCGTGGCGCCGAAAGCGGGACAAGCAAAAGCGGGCGCGTCCAAGACGCGCCCGCTTATCCTATCACTGAGTCGGTTAACGCAGAATCACCTGTCGGGCCACCCCGTCACGGAGAATGGTGGCGGCAAATACGCCCTGGTAATCCTTAAACAGCTCGCGCAGCTGGCCCAGATCGCGAACCTTGGTACGGCCACGGTTGAGCAGATTCACCTGCACAATCACGTCGCCTTCAGCCAGACCCTGTGCGGCTGCCGGAGAGCGTTCCGCCACCTCGCTGACCACCACGCCGCGCACGCCGTCCTGGTCATAGCTGGAGAGCTTGGCGCCTTCCAGTGCCGGGTGAATCACGCTGGCCTGAACGTTTTCGCCAGGGGCTTCGTTAAGCGTGACCTTAAAGGTTTCCTCGTCACCATCGCGGATCACACCCAACTTAACGGTGGCGCCCGCGCCCTTGGTGGCGACCTTAGCGCGCAGTTCCTGGAAGGATTTAATCTTCTTGCCGTCAACGCTGGTGATGATGTCGCCGGCTTTCAGTCCTGCCGCATCGGCAGCGGAGTCCGGGAACACCTGACTGACGTAGGCGCCGTGCGTGGTTTCCAGGCCAAACAGCTTGGCCGTTTCGCTGGTCAGCTCGCCGCCAAGGATGCCGAGCACGCCACGGCGCACTTCACCAAACTCGATGATCTGGGCGGTCAGGCTCTGAACCATATTGACCGGGATGGCGAAGCCGATGCCGACGTTACCGCCGCTGGGGGCAATGATGGCGGTGTTGATGCCGATCAGCTCCCCGTTGAGGTTCACCAGCGCGCCGCCGGAGTTGCCGCTGTTGATGGCGGCGTCGGTCTGGATAAAGTTCTCCAGGCTTTCGCCGTTACCCAGACCGCTGCGGCCCAGAGCACTGACGATGCCGGAGGTCACAGTCTGACCCAGCCCGAAGGGGTTGCCGATGGCAACGGTAAAGTCACCCACGCGAAGGGAATCGGAGTCCGCCAATTTCACTGCGGTGAGGTCGTCCGCATCAACCTGCAATACTGCCACGTCGGTGGCGGGGTCAGAGCCAATCAGCTTGGCTTCAAACTCGCGGCCGTCGCTGAGGTTGATCAGGATTTTGTCGGCGTTATCGATAACGTGATGGTTGGTGATCACGTAGCCTTTACTGGCATCGATGATCACCCCGGAGCCGAGTCCTCGGAACGGGCGAACCTGCTCGCGCTCGCGACCAAAAAAGTGTCGGAAAGGCTCCGGGATCGCCTGACGGGCGACTTGAGTGCCTTCCACCGATACGGAAACCACGGCGGGACCCACCGCCTCAACCATAGGGGCCAGGCTGGGGAGCGCCTGACCGTTGACCGCATTGGGCCAGGCGGCCTGAGCGGGAAGCGTTACAGCGGTCATGCCCACGCTCAACAGCGCAGCAGACACCAGGGTCATGGTTTTTTTCATACTGAATCAATCTCCTGACATCAATGTCGAATCACAGTAACCTTTGCGACCCTGCCGGATGGGAGAAAGTTCCCGCCGGGGGGATTATCCGTTGGCGATACGATCCTTCGCGCCGATGATGCCGTGGGAACCCTGAACGTAATCTTTGGGCGGAATCTCTTCCAGACTGTCCAGCGGAGGCTGGTTCAGGGTCAATGGCATCACCTGACCGTCGCCAAGCATCCCTTGGGCAGATTCGTTCCAGAAACGATTGGCCTTATCCATGCTCTGGCTCAGCTGCACCATCATTTCCCGGGATTGCTCAAAGTAATCCGCAACTTCCTGACGTTGCTGGTCCAGATCGAAGCGTGCCTGCTCCAACTGACGGCGCAGTTGCTGCTGATCATCTTCTTTGCCCTTCATACGCCAGTGCAGCAGGTAGCCGACGCCCATCCCTGCGAAAAACAGCAAAATGCCAAACGCCCAGTTCATAGCCTCTCCTTTACCTCTCAGATCTCGCCCTACTGGCGGTTACGCTTACCGAGTATGGCGTCAATATACCTTGACCCCTGGTGACATGATACACTGCGGCGCCGTACAAACAGGTCCAAGCTTTCTTTTCATGGATGATATGAGTGCGACTCCTCTGGCGCGTTATCGCGCCGATCTGACCCGCGACGACTTTCAGTATGACGCAGCCCAGGAGCAGGCGGTTACCCATCTGCAGCGGCTTTACGACGACCTGATGGCGCGCCAGTCCCAAGCCCCCGGCCTGGGACAACGATTTATGGCCCTGCTGGGCCGACGCAGCGAGCCATCGCCGGTCCAGGGCCTCTATTTCTGGGGTGGAGTGGGGCGGGGTAAAACCTACCTGGTCGACACCTTTTTCGACGGCCTGCCCCTCGAGC
This sequence comes from Marinobacter nauticus, assembly GCF_019801015.1. Lineage (GTDB taxonomy): Bacteria > Pseudomonadota > Gammaproteobacteria > Enterobacterales > Shewanellaceae > Ferrimonas. The sequence goes on along the minus strand of NZ_JAHVJZ010000005.1, from coordinate 123,238 downwards.
GCAAAATGCGCATCCACTTTCACCGCTTTATGCACCGCGTCCATGATGAATTGAACGCGCTGAAAGGGCAGGCGGATCCCCTGATAACCGTAGCGGATATCCTGGCCAGTGAAGCCGAGGTGATCTGCTTCGACGAGTTCTTTGTTTCCGACATCACCGATGCCATGTTGCTTGGCGGCCTGTTTGAGCTGCTGTTTGCCCGTGGCGTTGTGCTGGTGGCCACCTCCAACATTCCGCCGGACGAGCTTTACCGCAATGGCCTTCAGCGGGCTCGCTTCCTGCCCGCCATTGCCCTGATCAATGCCAACTGCGATGTGGTTAATGTCGACAGCGGCATCGATTACCGTCTGCGGACACTGGAGCAGGCAGAGATCTATCACTACCCGCTGGATGAGCAGGCTGATAAGAACCTGGAGCGCTACTTTGGCCAGCTGGCGCCGGAGCCGGGACAGACTGGCGGCAGTATTGATGTGCTGGGCCGTGCCATTGCGGTGAAACGCAATGCGGATGGTGTGGTTCTGCTGGATTTTCTGGCGTTATGTGACGGACCGCGCAGTCAAAGCGATTACATGGAGCTGGCACGCCTGTACCATACCGTGCTCCTCAGCGGGGTCACCCAAATGGGAGCACAGACCACCGGTGATGATGTGGCTCGCCGCTTTATTGCCATGGTCGACGAGTTCTACGAGCGGGGAGTGAAGCTTATTCTCTCCGCCGACGTGGCTCTGCCCGATCTCTACACCGACGGTTTGGTCAGCTTTGAGTTCAAACGCTGCCTGAGCCGCCTCACTGAGATGCAGAGCCACGAATACCTGGCCCGGCCCCACCTGCCCTGAATCGACAGACAGCGGGCAAAAAATCAGGTGATTTTTGCATCGCCCTGCTCTATAATTCGCGCCCTGCCCACGTTACAGGTGATCGTTTGGTCACCAAAACCAAGGTCTTGACGCGTTCGAAGGGACGGGTGGGAGGCCAGGAGAGGTCGCACTGTCGACCCCGACAGGGCGCTTTTGTAACAGCTAAGATTGGGTTTTTAGTCTAATGAAAACTTTTACTGCTAAGCCAGAGTCCGTACAACGCGACTGGTTTATCATCGATGCCGAGGGCAAGACCCTGGGTCGCCTGGCTACCGAAGTAGCTCGCCGTCTGCGCGGCAAGCACAAGCCTGAGTACACTCCTCACGTTGATACCGGTGACTACATCGTTATCATCAACGCTGAGAAAGTAACCGTGACCGGTAACAAGGCTTCTGCCAAGATGTACTACCGTCACTCCGGTTACCCGGGTGGTATCAAAGAGATCAACTTCTCCGATCTGCAGGCTCGTAAGCCTGAAATGATCATCGAGAAGGCGGTTAAGGGCATGCTGCCGAAAGGTCCTCTGGGTCGCGCCATGTTCCGTAAGCTGAAAGTGTACGCTGGTGCCGAGCACAAGCATGCTGCACAGCAGCCTCAGGTTCTGGATATCTAAGGGGATATAGGCAATGACTCAATACTACGGTACCGGCCGCCGCAAAACCTCTACTGCTCGTGTATTCATCAAGCAGGGTAGCGGCAACATCACCATCAACAAGCGTTCTCTGGAGCAATTCTTCGGCCGCGAAACTGCCCGCATGGTAGTTCGTCAGCCGCTGGAGCTGGTTGAGATGCTGGACAAGCTGGACATCTACGTAACTGTATCTGGCGGTGGTATCACCGGTCAGTCCGGTGCCATCCGTCACGGTATCACCCGTGCTCTGATGCAGTACGATGAGACCCTGCGTCCGACTCTGCGTGAAGCTGGCTTTGTTACTCGTGATGCCCGTGAGGTTGAGCGTAAGAAAGTTGGTCTGCGCAAAGCACGTCGTCGTCCTCAGTTCTCCAAGCGTTAATTCGCTGGAACTTTGGTTCGATTGGAAAAACCCGGCCGAAAGGTCGGGTTTTTCTTTATCTGCTGCTGATTTTTAACGCTTTTTTTACGACAAAAATTTTCATTTCCCCCTCCTGAGTCTCCCTCAAGCCGCGCTCTGCCGTGATTTGGCTCAATCTGAGTCCGAAAGTATGACCTGTGTCGGGTTTTTCTATATAATGGCCACGCTCCGAAACCGCAATGCTGCGCAAAATGGCGGTTTTGGTTAAAAAGCCACCTAATTATTCAGAAAAAGCAGAACCCCTACGGGAGATAAGTGGATGAGCAATGCGCCTGTCGATACTGGACGTCGCAGATTCCTGACCGTCGCCACCGCTGTGGTTGGCGGAGCTGGCGCTGCTGCTGTTGCGGTTCCCTTCATTAAATCTTGGAACCCGAGCGCTAAGGCGAAAGCCGCCGGCGCGCCAGTAGAAGTGAATATCAGTAAACTGGAACCAGGCCAAATGTTGCGCGTCGAGTGGCGCGGCAAGCCGGTTTGGATTGTACGTCGCACCGATAAAGTTTTGGCAAACCTGGACACGCTGGCCAACCAGCTGCGTGACCCGGGCTCCGATGAGCCTCAACAGCCGGAATACGCGAAGAACCCCTACCGTTCCATCAAGGATGAGTACTTCATTGCCGTTGGCCTGTGTACTCACCTGGGCTGTTCCCCGACTTACCTGCCTAAGTCGTTTGAACAGCAGGTGGAAGGTGTAGAGTCTGGTTTCTTCTGCCCCTGTCACGGCTCCAAGTTTGATATGGCCGGCCGGGTGTTTGCCGGTGTACCGGCCCCGCTGAACCTGGTGATTCCGCCCCACACTTATGTGGACGATGCCACCGTGATGATCGGCGTTGACGAGGGAGCGGCGTAATCATGAAAAAGATTGTCGATTGGATTGACGAGCGGATCCCGATGACGGCGACCTACAACAAGCATGTAGGTCAGTATCCGGCACCGAAAAACTTCAACTTCTGGTACTTCTTCGGCTCACTGGCCATGCTGGTACTGGTTAACCAGATCCTGACCGGTATCTGGCTGACCATGAACTACGTGCCGACCGCTGAAGGGGCCTTCGCCTCGATTGAATACATCATGCGTGATGTGGAGTACGGCTGGCTGCTGCGTTATATGCACTCCACCGGTGCTTCCGCGTTCTTCGTGGTGATCTACCTGCACATGTTCCGCGGTCTCATCTACGGCTCCTATCAGAAGCCCCGTGAGTTGCTGTGGATCTTCGGTATGCTGATCTTCCTGGTGCTGATGGCGGAAGCCTTTATGGGCTACCTGCTGCCCTGGGGTCAGATGTCCTACTGGGGTGCCCAGGTGATCATCTCGCTGTTTGGCGCCATTCCGGTGATTGGTGACGACCTGACCCTGTGGATCCGTGGTGACTACGTGGTGTCTGGTGCGACCCTGAACCGCTTCTTCGCCCTGCACGTGATTGCCCTGCCGCTGGTACTGGTTGTACTGGTGTTCCTGCACATCATTGCGCTGCACGAAGTGGGTTCCAACAACCCGGACGGCATCGAAGTGAAGAAGAACAAAGGCCCGGACGGCTGGCCGCTGGATGCGATTCCGTTCCACCCCTACTACACCGTTAAGGACATCGTAGGCGTGGCGGGCTTCCTGATTCTGTTCTGCTACGTGATCTTCTTTATGCCGGAAGGCGGTGGTTACTTCCTTGAGCCGCCGAACTTTGAAGCGGCCAACCCGCTGAAGACCCCTGAGCATATTGCCCCGGTATGGTACTTCACCCCGTTCTACGCGATTCTGCGTGCGGTTCCGGACAAGTTGCTGGGTGTAGTTGCCATGGGCGCCGCCATTATTGTCCTGTTCCTTCTGCCGTGGCTGGACCGCTGTAAAGTGAAGTCCATCCGCTATCGCAGCGGCATCCATAAGCTGAACATCGCCCAGTTCGTGGTCTGCTTTATTGCTCTGGGTATCCTGGGCGCCCTGCCGGCGACCCCGCTGTATACCCTGCTGGCGCGGATCTTCTCTCTGGGTTACTTCGGCTTCTTTGTCCTGCTGTTCATCTACAGCAAGAACGAGAAATGCAAACCGGTTCCGGAAAGGGTGACAGGCTAATGAAGAAGTTCATCATCGCAATCATCGCTGCCCTGCCGGCCCTGAGCTACGCTGCTGGCGGCAACAACGAGCACGTCGTGCCCGCTAACATTGACCTGGCTGATCAGGCTTCCCTGCAACGCGGTGCCGTAGCCTTTATGGAGAACTGCTCCGGATGTCACAGCACTCAGTACCAGCGCTATGAGCGCGTGGCTGAGGACATCGGCTTTACCGCGGACCAGATGCGCGACCTCATCTACACCGACGCTAAAATCGGTGACCTGATGGAGAACGCCATCCCGGAAGCGGATGCAGCCAAGTGGTTTGGTGCGGCGCCGCCGGATCTGACCATGATCGCCCGCGTACGTGGTTCTGACTGGGTGTATTCCTACCTGAAGACCTTCTACGCCGATCCGGAGCGTCCGTTTGGTGTGAACAACCTGGTGTTCCCGTCCGTGGGTATGCCCCATGTGCTGGAAAGCTACCAGGGTGTTCCGACCCTGCAGGAAGATGGCACCATCGTAGCCAGTGGCGGCACCATGTCCGCTGAGGAGTACGACCAATTGGTGCTGGATATCACCAACTTCCTGACCTATTCCGCTGATCCGGTTCGTCTCGAACGTGAGCGGATGGGTGTTTGGGTGCTGGGCTTCCTGGCAGTGTTCTTCGTGCTGGCCTACCTGCTGAAGCGGGAGTACTGGCGGGATGTACACTAATCGCCGATAAAAGGTTACAATCTGTCCTTTGCGCAACTGGGGGCCCCGTGCCCCCCGTTGCTGTTTCTGCTATCTGAACTTTTCGGAGGGTATCAATGGCTGTTGCCGCCAACAAACGCTCTGTTATGGCCCTGTATTCCGGTGCCAGCGATCTTTACAGCCACCAGGTTCGCATCGTTCTGGCCGAGAAAGGGGTAGGCGTTGAAGTGATCCAGGTGGATCCGGATCAACTGCCTCAGGATTTGGCCGAGCTGAACCCGTACAACAGCGTACCCACTCTGGTGGACCGGGAACTGGTGCTCTACAACGCACGCATCATCATGGAATATCTCGATGAGCGTTTCCCCCACCCGCCGCTGATGCCCGTTTACCCGGTTTCCCGCGGTCAGAGCCGTCTGATGATGCATCGCATTCAACATGACTGGTACACCCTGGCTGAGCGAATCCAGAACAATGACGGTGCGGCTGCGGCTCGCAAAGAACTGGCTGAGAGCATTCTGGCTCTGGGTCCGATCTTTGCCGAAGCGCCGTACTTCATGAGCGAAGAGTTCACTCTGGTGGATTGCTACCTGGCTCCCCTGTTCTGGCGTCTGCCCCTGCTGGGTGTCGAACTGAACGGTCGCGGCAGTGCCGAAGTGAAGGCGTACATGACTCGTCTGTTCGAGCGTGAGTCCTTCAAGGCCTCTCTGACCGAAGCAGAGCGCGAGCTGCGCATCGGCGTATGAGCAAAGCGTTGAGCCCCAGCCGGCCGTATCTGCTGCGGGCCTTCTACGAATGGCTGCTGGATAACGACCTGACACCCCATCTGGTGGTGGAAGCGGAGATGCCCGGCGTTCAGGTACCTCGTCAGTTTGTTGAGGACGGCCAGATCGTGCTCAATATCGCGCCTCATGCTGTGGGTAATCTGCAGCTGGGTAACGAGGAAGTCACGTTCAATGCCCGTTTTGGCGGCCAGCCGCATGCACTGCGCATTCCTATGTATGCCGTCGCTGCGATTTACGCCCGTGAAAACGGTGCCGGAACCGTGTTCCAGCCTGAAGCGGCCTACGAGCAAGCGGATGGCGCGATTGAAGAAGCGCCGGAAGTGCTCGAAGAGTCTGCCCCGGAGCGTCCGAAAGGACGGCCTACGCTGAAAGTGATCAAGTGAATCAACCGATTCAATAAAAAGCGACCTTCGGGTCGCTTTTTTTGTGCCTGTTCTTATCGGAAAAGGAAAATAAACCGGATGTGAATGATATCGGCCTCTGAATTGTTTTTGGTGTCGAGTCGGATAAGTATTGTTTAACGGTGTGTCCGTTCATTTCGCATTATTAATCGGAACGATAATTACGACTCATCAAAATTTACAACAATGGTTTTTGGCTCGCTCTGGCAGGCATGCCCGGCAGCTTGGCCCAGCGGGCTCAGTGGAAGCCTTGCACTTTATGCATCGTGGCGATGAGTTTGGACTAATTTAATGGTTTGAGTGGTCACTATTTGGATTGGTTTTAATTAAATGGCCGGGCTTAATATTACCGCTGGCTATCAACACGATGAAAACAATGTGTTTGAATAAATCTTTTCCCTTGTGAAATATAAATGTGTCGGAAGGATTGAGACTTCTGAGGCGGAAAATAACAGGGAGAAACGTTGTGAAAACAAAATCCGTAGCCATGATGATCGCCAGTGCACTTTACGGTGCCGGCGCATTGGCCGGAGCGCAGGGGGGCGGTGACCGGGTACCCTGGACCATCGATGCCATGGCGCTCTACCAACATCAACAACAGGCCCAGATCCAAAAAGCAGAACAACAGATCACGCCTCTGCGGCGCGATGGCCTGGCCAACATTGCCATGACGCCCCGGTTTGGCCAGGGCAAGTTTGCGCCGGAGGAGCGCCATGACGGCACTGCCGTCTACATCGTTCAACTTCAGGATGCGCCGGTTGCGACCTACGATGGCCGCTTGCCCGGCCTCGCCGCCACCCGACCATCACTTCAGGGCCAAACGCACAACGCCAAACTGTTTAGTGGCGCCCGCCCGGCGGCGTCGGCAGCCGCGATCGATGCCTACACCCACCATCTTCTGAGTGCCCAGCAGCAAGTGATTCAGCAGGTACAGGGGCAGGTGCGGCGCCAGTTCACCACCGCCATCAATGCGTTATCCATTGAGGTAACACAGCAGGAAGCGATGCGTCTGGCCCGGTTACCGGAAGTGGCTTACGTACAGCGGGCCCGCAACTACGAGCTGCACACCGATGTCGGACCGGAGCACGTCGGTGCCGCAGGCGTCTGGGACGGCAGTACCACCCATGACGGCGGCCGGTATACCGGGCAGGGCATGGTGGTGGGCATCATCGACACCGGCATCAACACCGCCCACCCCTCCTTTGCGTCCGTCGGCGGCGACGGTTTTGTCCACACCAACCCGCTGGGTGCCGGTCACTATCTTGGTGACTGTGCGTTGGCGGAGTTTGCTGACCGCTGTAACGACAAGTTGATTGGCGTTTATACCCACGCGTCCATTACCGGTGAATATGGCGATGTGCCCGGCGCGGAGCATTTCGGCGAGGATTACAACGGCCACGGCAGCCACGTGGCCAGCACCGTTGCCGGGAACGTGCTGTTTGATGTTGATGTGGTGGCGCCGGAATTTGGCGGCGGAGCCGGCATCCCGATGGGCGTCAGCATGCCTCGTATTGCGGGTGTGGCGCCGCACGCCAATCTGATCTCCTACCAGGTTTGTCACCCCGTCGGTGGCTGTCCGGGGGAGGCGATGCTGTTCGCCATTGAGCAGGCGATCAAGGACGGCGTGGACGTGATCAACATGTCCATTGGGGGCAGCGAGAGCTTCCCCTGGGATGACGCGTTCGAAATGGCCTTCCTCTCAGCGCGCGAAGCCGGTGTTGCGGTGGCGTTGTCGGCGGGCAATGCCGGGGCTTCACGAGGGACGGATTCGCTCTATACTGTCGACCACACCTCGCCCTGGGTACTGAATGTGGCGGCCACCACGCATGCCCGCAGCATCAGCATCAGCGGCAAGGCGCTTGAAGCGATGAGTGGCGGTGATCCCACACTGAATCCGGGCACCATTGAAGGCGCCGGCAACTCACCGGCCTTTACCGGTGAGTTTGTCCTGGCAGCGGACTACGGTGACGCCCGTTGTAATCTCCCGTTTGCCCCCGGTACGTTCCTCGACAGCCACATTGTGGTGTGTGAACGGGGTGACATTGCGCGGATTGAGAAGGCGGTGAACGTTCAGCAGGGTGGGGCAGGGGGCTTTGTGCTCTACAACACCTGGAATGAGGGGGATGCGGTGGTGGATGACACCTATGTGATCCCCGGCATCCACCTGACCGCGGAGCAATACTACGGGGATTGGAACACCCCCGGCTTACTGCCCTGGCTGCAGTCAGGCACCGGCCTGACCGGCACCATCTCCGCCTCTCAGGTGGATCGGGTGATCAATCCGGATGACGCCGACTGGCTCGCGTCTTTCTCATCCCGAGGCCCCTCCAGCACGGTTGAGGAGCTGTTCTCTCCCGGTATCGCTGCGCCCGGTGTCGACATATTCGCGGCCTGGACGGAGACCAATCCGTTTGACCCCTATGGCGATACCCGCGCCTATAACGCCATCAGTGGCACCTCCATGGCCAGTCCGCACATTGCCGGGATGATGACACTGATCCGCCAGGCCAATCCGCAATGGACGGCCTCGGAGGTGCAATCCGCATTGCAGATGACCGCCGACAGTCAGGCCATCAAAACCCCCTATCCGGTTTATCCCTATCCGACCAAAGTGGCCGGGGTCTTCCGGGCGGGTCATGGCCTGGCGAACGTGGAGCGCGCTCTGAATGCGGGGCTGGTCATGGATGAGTCCGCCGATAACTTCCGTCGGGCCAATCCCCACAATGGCGGCCGTGTCCGTGACCTGAACCTGCCGCAGATGATCAATAACGACTGTGGCCGGGTCTGCTCCTGGACCCGTACCGTGCGGGCGACCCGCGACGGCAGCTGGTCAGCAGAGGCGGTAGCGGGGGAAGAGCATCCGCTGTTCTGGGACTACGCGCTGGACCCCACCGCCAAAGTCACCATCACCCCCAGCCAGTTCACCCTCAAAGCGGGCGAGTCGCTGGACCTGACCGTCTCCGTGGCGTTCTCCGACATCGACCTGGCCTGGTATGACGGTGCCTATCACCACGCTTTCGGTGAGATTCAGTTCAACAGTGCCGATGGCACCAGCCCGGGAGCCTACTGGCCCTATCTGGCGAGCTACGCGGGTAAAGCCCTGCCCAACAGCATTGAAGTGATCACGCATACCGAGCAGGGCCAGCAGGTGGTGCCGGATGTGCCACTCGGCGTGCCCGCCGGTGCACTGACGGCAGAAGCCTATGAACCGGTGCCGGCTGAGGTGCATCAGGTGGCTCTGCCGCGCTTGCAATCGGGCGTCGCGATGGTGGACAACGAGGGGTTCTGGAACACCGAACTGGATAACATTCAGGTGTTTGATGTCACCGTTCCCGAGGATACGGCGCTGTTGCGGGCGGAGGTGTTCGGCCGCCTGGGTTCCAGCATCGAAGATCCGCTCAACCACTACGCCGATGTTGATCTCTGGGTACTGCGGGACTACGACGGCGATGGTCGACTGCACCTGTCCGAAGCGATCTGTGCTTCTCAGTTGCCGCAAACCTCCAAGGGGGAATACTGCAGCATTGAGCACCCGGAACCCGGGACCTACAAGGTGCTGCTGGCGAATTACATGCTGTACCCCTGGGAGAACGTGGACACCTACGAGTTTGGCATTGTGACGCTGGCTAAGTCCCCGGGCCAGACGCTGACCACGCAGTTCCAGGCCAACCCGGAAAATCCCAAACACTCCGACATCACCATTGAGTGGCATCAGGCGCCGGAGCCGGGCCAGACCCTCTACAGTGCGGTCGCTGTGCAGGTTGAAGGGGCTGAGCCGGGCTCGGTGATCATGATGCCGGTGAACCTGAACGGCGGTGAGCCGATGCTGAAGGCGGAAGCGTCTCAGAGTGCGGCACGGGTGGGGGACATTGTTGAAGTGTCTGTCCTAACCCAGGCCAACCGGACCGGGCAGGATCGGCAGGTCGATCTGGCGGTCACTGTGCCCTCCGGCCTGACGCTGATTGCCGATTCTCTGCCGCAGATGGAGGGTCTGGAGATCACGGAAACCGGCCTGAAATGGCAGGGCGTTCAGGCGGACACCTCCGCGGTTCATGCTCACTATCAGGTCAGCACCAACCTGGATAACCCCCAGTGCCGCACGCCGTGGGCGATCGACTACCCCGATGGCACACCGCTGGATGGCAAGTTCGTTGACCTGACCCGGTTTGGCTTTACGCCGAGTTGGGGCACCTTCTACGAGGTCAATGAGTGGGGCTGGGGCAACTGGGTTCATGATGTGGAGATCCCCACGTTTGCTAACGACTTCCAACCCTTCGACAACGGCGACTACTTCCGTACCGACAAAGTGGTGCTGAGCTCCCGCGGTTGGGTGCAGGCGGACTACCTGCAGTACAACCCCTGGGACATCGCGTTGCACCAGATTCAGATGCCGATGCCCGGCGAGGACTACGGTACGCCGCCGGACTTTGTTCTGGCGCCCTGGCATAACGCCCGCCTTGACCCCTACAGCTGGGAGCAGGAGTGGACGCTGTCGATGTATCAGCCCCACTGGGACCCGGCCCAGTCCAGCGGCGTCTATATCGCTTACTACGACCAGTACACCCTGGTGACCTGGCAGGGGGCGCAAACCCACGACAAATCCTGGGATATGGATTGGAACGAAGTGGTTGCTCCCCGGGATGACCGCTACGACTTCCAGATGTTCATGCGGGAGCACAGCAGTCACGATGCCGGCCAGTTCGAAGTGATCATGGCTTACGACAACCTCGACTTTGGCAGCCAGGATGGCAATGGCGTGATTGGCTTGCGTGGCTACTGGGGACCGAGGGCCGGTTTCAGCCCGCTGTACGGTCACAGTGGGGTGGCGTTCGCGGAAGACAACCTCGGTGACGTCCTCAGCGACGGTCTGGTGGTGTGCTACGACATCGTCAGCGACCAATCCAGCCAGTTGCCTCTGACTTTCCGGGTGGCGGTGAGTGACGCCGCGTACGGCAGTGAGCAGCGAATTGGTGTCGAAGCGGATGTCGGCGGTGTGGGCCTGTTGACCGAAGCGGTCACCGTGGCGGTTGCCGCCAACATTCAGGTGAACCCGATAGCGGATCAGCAGGTGGACGAAAACGGGGTGCTTGAGGGCATCGCGGTGCACTACACCGACGCCGACGGGGGCGTATCGCCCAACACCATCACCGTGACCGGCGAGCACCTGAGCGCGGTGGTCCACGGACATCGCTCCGGTGACACCTTCGACCTGACGCCGACGGCGGATTGGCACGGTGAAACCGAAGTGACGGTCACCGTCAGCGACAACGTCAACCCGCATGATCAGCACAGCGTGCGTTTCACACTGAGCGTGCTGTCCGACGGGGTGGATCCGGCGCCGGAACCGGAGCCGGAAACGCCGAAAAAGGACAGTGGGACACTGGCCTGGTTTAGCCTGCTGCTGCTCGGCCTGCTGGCCGGACAGCGCCGCAGATAAGCCCGCTGTGGTTTGACTACTCTCAGGGCCCTGCTGCCAGGGCCCTGACTCTTTTCCACCCCCGAATGCTTGTCAACTTAAGAGCGAATTAACTGTTCCGGCACACCTTTTGGACGCTTCAATACGCTTGGCCCCCTTCCATTCATGGACTGGGGGCGTCGTTTTAGGGTGACCAACGGAGGGGGGGCCGAATTCAGGTGAACGGAACGGAGGGTTAACGATGCGCACCAACATGATTGAGATCCGTCATCTGCGTCATTTCCAGATGCTCTGCCGCAAGGGCAGCTTCAGGGGGGCCGCAGAGGTCCTGAGAATCAGTCAGCCAACGCTGTCCCGCAGCATCCAGCGAATGGAAGAACTGCTGGATGTGAAGTTGCTTGACCGCCGCCGCAGTGGTGTCGTGCTGACACCCTATGGCGAAGCGCTGCTGCGCCACGGTGAGCGGATTGTCCGGGAGGTCCGGCAGATGAGTCAGGAGCTGGAGTTCATCCATCAGAAAGACTGGGTGGAGTTGACCATCGGTGCCGGTCCCATCCCGGCGGAAACCTTGATCGGGCCGGTACTGAGCTCGCTGACCGAGCGCTTTCCGACCTTAAACCTTGAGTTGCGGGTGGAGGGCTGGAGTCGGCTGTTGCGCCTGCTGGAGTCCGGGGAGCTGCACTACCTGGTGGAGGAGATTGATGCGACCGGCCTGATCCATCGGGAGGGCCTGGAGGTGCACCCTCTGCCGGCGCAGCCGGTGGTGATCTGTTGCAGCCCCAAACATCCGCTGATGGCCCGGCCCGAGGTGACCATGGCCGACCTGCTGCAATACCCCCTGGCGTTGCCCCGCAACCTGCCCAAGCCGTTTTGGCAGCGTCACTTCCCGATGCTGGTGGAGGGGCCGATGGTGGCGGGCCGGCGCTTTATCCGCTTCGACCATTTCCTGGCCGTTAAACCGGCGATTCAGAGCGGGCAGGTGCTGGCACTCACCCCAATGCTCAGCGTTCATCGGGAGCTGGTGACCGGGCAGCTGGCGCTGTTGAACGTGACGGACATGGAGCCGATCCAGGCCCAATACGGCATCGTCTCCCTGAAAGGGCGAACCGCAGCGCCTGCCGCACAGCAGCTGTTGGCCGCGATCGAACAGCAGGCAAAATTGGTCGTCCGGGAGGAGCCTGCCCTCTATCCTTGTTAACACAGCAACAAGGAGAGCGGCATGACCATGCATATCGTAACCGGCGCCGGGTCCGGATTGGGCCGGGCATTAACCCAGAAGCTGGTGGCAGAGGGCCACCGGGTAGCGATGATGGGGCGAACGTCCACCAAGCTGGCTGCGCTGGCGGAGAGGCTGGGTGACAAGGTTCTGCCCATCACGGTGGAGCTCAGCGATGCCGAGGCGGTGCATCAGGCGTTTGATTACGCGGAAGCCTGGGGCGGGGCACCGGAGCGGGTGATTCACTGCGCCGGGGTTGGTGACTTTGGAGCGCTCTCCGGGCAAAGCGATGACGCGATTCTGACGATGCTGAACAGCAACCTCAGCAGCACCATCTGGGTGGCGCGTGAAGTGGTGCGGCGCTGGGGCGAGCGTGAAGTGGTGCTGGCCAATGTGCTGTCCACTGCGGCTCAGGTGGGAAAATCGCACGAAGCGGTGTATTGCGCCAGCAAGTGGGGAATGCGGGGGTTTCTTGAAGCCCTCAGGCAGGAGCTGAAGGGCCAGCCGGTGCGCCTGATTAACGTCTACCCGGCGGGGATCCGCAGTGCCTTTTGGGCCGGTTCCGATCATGTGGACAGCGGCGGCTTTATGTCGCCGGATGAAGCCGCGGAATACCTTCTTGCCCTGCTCAGTGCCAAGTCCAGTTGCTACGTCTCTGACGTCACCCTGAGTCGATTTTGACGCCATAAAAAAAGCCGCCCTTCCGGGCGGCTTTGCGTTACTGAATCGGGTTAAGCGCGGCGGCGCCAGCCCAGCAGTGCCAGCATCATCAGGGCGAGGTAGCCCAGAGAGCCGCTGTCGCTGTCGGCTTTCGCGGACGCCACAGTCACGGTCACCTCACTGCTCAGGCTTTCCTCGTTGAGCGTGTAGGCCACTTCAAAACGATAGGTGCCTTCCGGAGCGGCGGCGATGGTTTCAGCCGGAGTGACTTCCGGGCCTTCCAGCTGAGTCCAGGTCTCGGTAAGGGTTTCCAGACCCAGAGTACCTTCAATCATCGGCTCTGCAGACAGAGTGATGGTGTCACCGCTGGCGCTTGCTGAGGCGTTGATGCTGACCAGCTTAGCAACGGCATCGCTGACGTTTGCAGAGACTTCAGCACTGAGGCTGGTGCCATTGAGGGTGTAAGTCACCTGGAACCGGTATTCACCCACCTCGGCATCCATGATGGAGGCCGCAGGCGTGACTTCCGGACCTTCCAGCTGAGTCCAGCTCTCGACCAGGCCATCAATGCCTTGAGTGCCTTCAATAACCGGTTCTGCACTCAGCATGATGGTGTTGCCGCTGACGGTCGCGGTGGCGTTGACGCTTACCAGGCCGGCCACCACTTCACCATCGGACACAACGGTCAGCATAAATTCGGTGCTGGCCGCGTCATTGGGGAACGCCATATCGTAAGCGGTCACCGTGACCATGGTTTCACCGTGCCAGAACGCGTCCGGCGTCAGAGTCACCATGTTGCCATCAACGGTGGCGGTCACGTTATCACCAGACACTGCGATGCCATTGGCGGTGTTTTCCCGGTCCTGAACCATCACTTCGAAGGTGATGCTGCCGTTCTCGTCCACGGTCATGTCGGACAGAGCGCCGATGCTCAGGTTGGATGCCACATCTACGGTTGCCTTGCTCATCAGGGCATCGCTGCCGGTATAAGCACTGGTCACCTCAACAGACTGCTGCTGACCCACCGCCTGGGCGCTGATGCGAGCGGCGAAGCTCAGGGTGATGGCGGACTGCTCAGGGCCCTGGTAGTTGGCACACAGCACCATGCCCTCTTCCACCATCTCGTCCACGTCGTTAAAGGCGTAGCTGTCACCGAGGTAACCGTAGGCCGGACCAAAGGTACCGCGCGGGCCGTAGTAGCCGTGCAGACCAATGGAGCCCAGGTGCCCCTTGGCGCCCGTCATCTTGTCGTAGGCGTAGATGAACTCGTGCTCACCCGGAGCGAAGTCCAGCTTGGTGGAGGCGATCAGCTCGAAGCTGTAACGCGCTTCCGGATCCGGGTCAAAGTTGATGCCCCAGGCAAAGCCCTGACGCATGTTGTCCCACTCCACCACCAGGTAGCGACCATCCGTGGTCGTGGCAATGGAGACACCGTCGTAAGACTCGCTGTCCATATTGAACTCATACACGGAGTTACCGTCACCACGCCACAGCGGGCCGATTACGGTATCCGGGAAGAAGTCCGCATCCATCGGGTAGTGCGCGCCCCAGAACAGCGGCATGGAATCCACCTGGATAAAGCCACCCGGAGAGAACTGGATGATGTCACGCTCCATGTGCTCAGAGTTGCCGTACAGCGGGATCTCATCCAGTCCAAACATGGACAGGGAGGCCATCACGGTCATGTTGGCCGGGCCCTGAATGGCCGGGTCGGGCTCGATGTAGGCTTCGTCCCACAGATCCAGGTAGTACGGGTTGGAGCCGATCGGAATGCGACAGGTGGCGTCGTCAACACTGGTGGTGAACAGGTACTCACGGTCGATGGCGTTACTGGCCATCTGGCTGGCGGCCAGACTGATCTTGTTGCCTTCGATCACCAGTTGGTCGGCCAGGTTCTGATTGTTGCTGATGGCAGACAGGGTGCCGTCCAGCAGCTGCAGACCGGAGGAGAGTTCGATGTCCAGAGTAACGTCGCGCTCCAGGCCCATCAGGTTCGGCATCACTTCCACGTCGAAGGTGACGATGTCGCCTTCACCGGCCTGCGGCTGGCTGGCTTTGACTTTCACGTCGTCACCACCGTAGGTCAGGTTGATGCCCATCTTACCGATGTTGCCCGCGTTGGCCGGGCTGTTGCCCACTTCCACCAGGCCGTAGAACTTCTGGCCCATCTCGACGTTGTCGAGGGTCCAGTCCATCTGCAGCTGGTAGGGAGACAGGCCATCGGTGCTGGCCGGGCCGGAAACCGCCAGGTTCTGCGCATCTTCATCGGTGATGATGGCGAGGCTGGTGGTGATGTTATCGGCGATATCAGCGCTATCGTCGTAGGCGTCCTTATGGTTGGACACCATCACCCAGTAGCGGCCCGGGGTCGGGTCGTTAATGGCACAGTAGTCGTTGAGATCGGTGAAGGAGTAGCAGATCGCTTCGTCGTACCAATCCACCAGGCCGTTATCGTTGAGGTCCATACCGATGTCGATCTGGGATTTCACCAAGCGATCTTCATCCGCAATTTCCCACACCAGTCGACGCGTGCCTTCATGCACATCAAAGAAGTGGATGGCAAAGCCGTCATTGCTGGCCAGGGACTCGCCGTTAGCGAATTCGTAGCCCTGCGCCTTCGGCAGCTGGAAGTGCATCATCTCACCAGCCACCAGACCGCTGACCTTAACGCCCAGTTCGGCGATTTCACGGGTCATCAGTTCCGGCGTCAGCATGGTGCCGCTGTCGCGGTGCACGGTGCCATGAACGATCTCGGGCAGGCTGTCGTTGCCGAAGCGCGCCATTACCGGCAGGTACTGGTGCGGCAGGCTGTCGTTGGCCGGGGTCAGGTGGACTTTACCGAACACCTGGTTGCTGGCGGAGGTGGCGTTCACGGTTTCCACATCCAGAATGGTGGCGGTCACCATGATGCTCTGGGTTTCGCCGGCCATCAGGCTGAACTCTGCCGGGTAGGCTTCCAGCTCCAGGAACGGCGCGCCATCGGCTGCCAGTTCTTCGGCGGAGACGGTCCAGGTGCCATCAGTGGTGGCGGTGAAAGTCCGCATCCAGGTACAGGTGCCCTGACAGTCGTTGTGCACCAGATAGGGCACGTTCAGCGCAGTGACGTCACCGCCCTGTTCCGGGTTGGCGGCACGGTAGTTGTCACCGGTTTCGTCCATCACCAGGCCAGCCTTAACCGCGCGGGCGACGTTGATCACGCCACTGCCCATCTCATGGAAGCTGGCTTCCACCAGTTTCGGCGGGTAGCTGTAGTCGTAGGACTTGCCCATCTGCGCGGTGGTCATCAGCGCAGACTGGATCATGGCAGGCGTCCAGTTCGGATGCGCCTGGGTCAGCAGTGCCATGGCACCGGCAACGTGCGGGCCGGACATGGAGGTACCACTGATGGCGGCGTAGTCGGTCGGCGACGGGTACTTGCTGAACGGCATCTCATCGGCGTAGGCCGCGAACACGTCCACACCCGGTGCGGACACATTCGGTACCATCACGTTGGGGTTGCTGGTGCTCGGACCGCGGGAAGAGAAGCCTGCCAGAACGTCCGCTTCACGCTCTTTGGTGATCAGCTCGGATTCGGTGATGGTGGCCTGAGCCACATCGGTGCTGGCCACCCAATTCACCAGATCCTGACCGGCAAAGTAGTCCACGTGCAGGCCGGGGATCGGGAAGGGGTTCAGGTTCAGCGTATTGCCGCCCTGGCCATCATCCCAGGAGATCGCGTTGTAAAGAATGACCGCGCCTGCGCCGCCGGCGGCAACGTTGGTGCCTTTGGCCACACGGGCGATGTCGCCACGCTTACACAGAACAATGTGGTCGGCTTCAAAGGTGCCTTCCGGGAAGGGCTCCAGACACAGCTCGTCGCCGTAGTCCGAGGCGTTAACCAGGGTGCCGGTAAACTCACCGGTGATCGCTTGGCCCATGATCTCGGCCGGCGCATTTTCACCGACGAAGTTGCTCAGGCCACCCATTTCGGCGGTGATTTCACGGCCGTGGGTGCTGGCGGCAACGGAGGTCAGCCAGGGAGAAACGTGGTCGATCAGGGAAGGCCCGTAAGAGCCCCAGTTACCGGCAGAGGCGGCAACAGAGATACCGGCTTCGCGGGCGGCGAGGAAGGCCATTTCGATGGCGTCGTACCAGGGCAGGCTTTCCAGACCACCGATGGAGAAGTTGATCACGTCAACGCCGTCGACGATGGCGTCTTCAATCGCTGCCACCAGCGCGTCACCGGGACAGCCGCCATAGCTTTCGCCAAAGGAGCCACCACCGGGGTAACACACCTGATAGGCGATGATGTTGGCGCGGGGGGCCACACCGGAGACCTGCGGGAACACCAGCGGGGTATCAAAACCGTCGTGAACCTCTTCGGTGCCGCCCAGCTTAAAGGGCACATCGAACAGCAGGTTCCCGGCGACGGTGCCGGCGGTGTGGGAGCCATGGCCGTTATAGTCTTCGCCGTTGGGCGGACGTTTGTTCTCGGCCCAGTCCCAGGGACCCAGATCAGGCTGGAAGATCGGGTCGTCGTAGGTGTCGGTGATGATGTCGTAGGAGCGAACACCGATCAGCTTGTCGTTACACATGTGCGCGTATTCGTCCATCGCACAGTCGCCGACGTAATTGCCTTCGCCGAAGGGGTTGGTGTGCTCGTAACCGTCACCGGAAACGGCGGCAAAAGAGGGGTGGTCGCTGTTGATGCCGGTGTCGATGATGCCAGCGATGATCCCTTCACCTTTGATGTCCAGGTTGTTCGGAACGCCCTGGCCCTGCCACAGCTTGTCGGCACCGATGTGCTCGGGGCCCACGTCCGTAAACAGTTGGTATTCTTTGGCACGGGTTACCGCCTTTACGCCTGGCATATTGGCCACTTCTGCGGCCTGTGCCTGGGTCAGACGCATGGTCATGCCGTTCAGCGCGATACTGAAACGACGCTCAATCTGTACGCCAGGGGCGACAGACTGGATGCGGTTGGCGGTGAGGTCCTGCTGCTCGGTCAGGAAACTGCGGTAGCTCTTCACCGCACTGCTCTTCACGTTGAGCGTGCCATAGCGTTGAGTGCTGCGCATGCCCGGCTTGGCGGCGCGCGGTGAGGTGGCTTCAAAGCCCTGACGCTCACCCTGGTAGAGGGCAACCGGCGCGTCGGTCAGCTGGATGATGTAGGTGTGCTCACCTTTGGCCAGATCCTGCTCCCAGTCGAACGGCACCTTGGCGCCGATGGGAGAGATGGCACGATGAACGTTAAGGCCGTTGGAGCCGGGGCGCATTTCCTGCCCGGTGACATTGTGACGGCGGGCGCTCTCCTGCGGCTCAATCATTGCCTCTGCGAGGTTGACTGAACGGAGGTCACTGCCGCTGTAGATGGTCTGATGGCCTGATGGCGCGGCAGCAATGCTGCCGACGCTGCCGGCATACATTGCCGCCAGCGTCATCAGAGTCGCTTTTTTCAGTTGCATGGTTAAACCCTCTAGCCCGAATTGGGCGTTCCCTGGTCATGTCGTAGATGCTCTCCCTGCCTACGGGCATTGGACTGCAGAGCTGGCAGTTTCAACTGCTCTGCAATCGATGGTGCTTAATAAACACACATCATTCCAATGCAAAATTTCATTAACATTCATGCGTTGCGTGCATAATTCAGCTGAGGGCCAGAGCGAATGGGGGCTCCCTTTGTATCAACGAATATGCCGCGTTAAAAAATGGTTACGGCGTGTCGGGCCTTTGCTAACATGCATTTGACCAATTAAAACTGCCCCACCGAAATGTATAGAGGGTATGGATAACAAGAATTAGGGAACCTGCGGCTATCAATGGACGGATAGCCGATGCAGGCGCAACCCTGAGGGAAGAAGTATGCGGACCAGTACCATGGAAATCCGGCACCTGCGTCATTTCTTGATGTTGTGCCGAAAAGGCAGCTTCAGTGCGGCTGCGGAGGCATTGCACCTCAGTCAGCCCAGCCTGAGCAGAAGCATTCAGCGAATGGAAGAGCTGTTGGAAGCCCGATTGCTCGACCGACAGCGCAGCGGCGTGGCGCTCACGCCCTATGGCGAGTCGGTATTGCGTCACGGTGAGCGGATCCTGCGCGACGTTCGTCAACTCAGCATGGAGCTGGAGTTGATGCAGAGCGGCGACTGGAGCGAGATCGCCCTTGGTGCCAGCCCCATTCCGGCGCAGACCCTGATAGGGCCGGTTGTGGGGGAGTTAACCCGACAACACCCGACCCTCAATCTGGAACTGCGGGTGGACAACTGGCGACGCTCACTGGCGTGGCTGGAAGCGGGAGAGCTGAACTACTTTATTGACGAAGTGGCGGCCACCGGGCTCGATCGTCATGAAGCGCTGGAAGTGGTGCCGCTGGCCCCTCAGCCAGCATTGATGTGCTGCAATCCTCAACATCCCCTTCTGGCCCGGCGTGACCTTCACCTTTCCGACCTGCTTCAGTATCCCCTGGCATTGCCACGCAACCTGCCGGACGCCTTCCTTGAGAAGCACATCCCAGGCCTGACTCTGGGGCCGATGGTGGCGGGACGCCGCATCGTTCGCTTTGACCAGTTCCTGTCGGTTAAGCCGGCGCTGTTCGACAGTCATATGGTGGCACTGACGCCATTGGCCAGCGTTCATCAGGAGCTGGTGGAAGGAAAACTCGGGGTACTGCGGGTGGGGGATCTGGACGAGATTCAGGCCACTTTCGGGATCGTCTCCCTGAAGGGCAGAACCCAGCCCCCGGCGTCGGAAAAACTGGTGTCCGCCATCGTGACCGAAGCTCAACGAATTGTGGACGCGGCAAGCAGCATATTATAACCCTTCTCGGATTAGGGTTGCTCATGCTTGCGGGGGAATTGATCGCGAGAGAAATGGCGCCATTTCAGGTAGGGTGTGTGACAGTTATCACACAATTTGGCTTGCCCAGAGGTACCCCATGGTTAAAGGCATTCAAATCACCCAATCTGCGAACCCCAATCTGCTGAACAGCATCTGGCTGATCGACGACGCTGAGCAACAAGCTCGCTGTCTGGCTGCCGCGTCTCACTACGAGGCGGATCAGGTGGTCGCTCTGGCTGAACTGGGCGAGTACGAGTCTCGTGAATTGACCGTACAGGCTCCGCCGGTCCGTGAAGGTGGCCAGCACCTGAACGTGAACGTGCTGAAGCGCGAAACCCTGGAAAAAGTGATGCAGGCTCGTGAGCGCATTGAAGCCGGTGAAGCGTCCAACGACGACTACAACGTGCTGTCCGAAAATGCCCAGCTGACCATCCGCGTTTCCGGCTACGCCGTGCGTTTCAACTCCCTGACTCTGGAGCAGCAGCGCGACGTTATCACCCGGACCTTCACTCAGAGCCTGTAACTCAGGCCTTGAGCAGAAAAAGGAGCCTTAATGGCTCCTTTTTTTATGGCAAAAGCGCTGCCGATAAGCCTGAAATCCCTGCTTTGGGACCATTCAATTCACGGATACCCTGATGCCGCTACAGCCACTGGTTTAATTGGCTGGAAGGGTCCGCTCCACTGCGATCTTGTTCCACACCTTCGGTTTGCCCCTGCGGGCCTTTTCTCCCAATATTCCCGGTGCCTACAGGGAGAACAAAAATGAACAAATCAGCGTATTTTTTTGGCGGGCTGGCGGTGCTGGCCTCGGCTGGGTCTCTGGCCGCTTTCACCACATCGGTACCGGAACAGGACGACTTTTTTGACCTTATCCGCGCGCATTGCGGCAAAGCGTATGAGGGGCGGGTGGTTTCCGGTGCCAAAGAGGGAGACGGCTTCAGCGACCGGCGACTGGTGATGCACGTCCGGGAGTGCAGCGAAGACCAGCTCAAAATCCCGTTTCATGTCGGAGACGATCACTCCCGCACCTGGATCCTGACCAAGACCGGTGCCGGGATCCTGCTCAAGCATGATCACCGCCATAAGGATGGCAGCCATGATGAGTCCACCATGTATGGCGGGCACACTCAGCACCGTGGCTGGGCCAATGCGCAATCCTTCCCGGCGGATGACTACTCGAAAGATCTGTTTACCCGGCTGGGCTTCCCTCAGTCCAACGGCAATACCTGGCACATGTACATCTACCCGGAAGTCTTCACCTATCAGCTGACCCGGGACGGGCGAGACTTCAAAGTGGACTTCGATCTGAGCAAACCGGTTGCCCTGCCACCGGTGCCCTGGGGCCACCAGTAAACCCGGCCACTTTACGGCTTCCTGCCTGCCAGGGCAGCGACATCGGTTCCCCATACCGGCGCTGCCCTGCTATCATCCGCAGCCACTGAATTGGCCCGGAACCCGCCATGCTGTTGATGATCGACAACTACGACTCCTTTACCTACAACCTGGTGCAGTATTTCCAGCAGCTGGGTGCGCAGGTCGTGGTGCGTCGTCATGATCAGATCGATTGCGCCGGGATTGCCGCGTTGAAGCCGGATCATCTGGTGATCTCACCCGGCCCCAAGAACCCGGATCAGGCCGGCATCAGCCTCGATGCCGTGGCACAGTTTGCTGGCGTTCTGCCCATTCTTGGTGTCTGTCTGGGGCACCAGACCATCGCCCAGCACTTTGGTGGCAGGGTGGTTCGGGCGGAACGGGTGATGCACGGTAAAACCAGCGCCATCGACCACGCCAACACCGGGGTCTTTCGTGGGTTGCCCAATCCGCTGACGGTCACCCGCTACCACTCTCTGGTGGTGGAGCCGGAATCCCTGCCGGATTGTCTTGAGGTCACAGCCTGGTGTCAGGCCCCGTCCGGCGCGCAGGAGATCATGGGGCTGCGCCACAAAACCCTGCCCATTGAAGGGGTCCAGTTTCATCCCGAATCCATCCTGACTGAGCAGGGCCTGCAGCTGCTCAAAAACTTCCTGAATGGTTACTGAAAAGTAAGGAATTGTTGCGCACCTTTGTGTGAGTCTTTGCGCTCGTGGTATAACGCTGGCTCAGCCACGAGCAAGGACTATAACAATGAAAAAATGGATGGTGGCGTGCAGCCTGGTCTCACTGCTGAGCGCCTGCGCCGCTGAACCTGAGGCGACTCAGCCGCAAACCCCCTTATCCCCCGTTTCACTCGCCGCGCCGGTTCTGCCCGGGCAGGCGCTGACCCTCAAGCAAGTGATGGCGGATCCGGACTGGATCGGCAACGCGCCCATGGGCGCCTACTGGGGCGACGACAGTCAGCGAGTGTTCTATCAGCGCAAGCAGGACGGCAGCAAACTGCGTGACCGTTACCAACAGGCGCTGGCTGGGGCACCGGAAATGCTGGCCCTGGGCCAGTGGGGCCAGGTCACTCAGCCGGGCAAGGTCAACGCTTCCGGCGATCTCAAGGCCTGGCTGTATGAGGGCAACCTGTTTGTCCGCAGCCTGCCCAATGGCACCATTCATCAACTGACCCGGGACAGCCAGAGCTGGCAGGACTTCCGCTTTCTGAGCGATGGCCGCCTCGCCGTCTGGGCTGGCGACCGGGTTGAAGCGGTCAACCCGGCAACCGGTGCCCGCACACTGCTGGCGGAGTTGAAGTTTGAAGCGGCCCCTGAAGTGGAGCAGGCCGAGGGTTACCTGGCACAACAACAGGCCCGCCTCATCCAGTACGTGGCTCAGCAATATGTGGATGCGGAGCAACAGTTTGCCCTTGAGCAGAAGCGCCGTAGCCAGGATCCCACCCTGGCGCCCCAGCCGTTCTACCTGGGCGCTGACGAGCGTCTGGTTGAGCTTTCCGTCTCCCCCTCCGGACGCTACCTGATGGTGGCTGTGACTGATAAAAACGCCAGCTGGCGCGGCGAACACGACATCATGCCGAACTACCTCGACAAACGGGGCTACGTTGATGCCGTGCCTGCCCGCGCCCGGGTGGCGGAAGCCGAGGTGAAGCCGCACCGTCTGGTGGTGCTGGATCGGGAAACCGGTGAGCAGGTCAATGTCACCTGGGAAGGCCTGACCGGCTATGACGAGGATGTGCTGGCCGCGGTTAAGCGTGAGAACGCGGAAGCCCGTGGCGAAAGCTATAAGAGCGAGAAAGCCTTGCGTACCCTCCACCTCATGCAGGACTGGGGCTGGAAGCAAAGCGCCATGGTCTGGCATCCCAGCCAGGACAAGCTGGCAGTGATGATCGAAGCGGCGGACAACAAGGATCGCTGGCTGGCGACGGTGGACCTGGCCAAAGGCCGCCTGACCACAGAGCACCGTCTGCACGACGACGCCTGGGTGAACTACACCCACAACGACTTTGGCTGGCTGGGCGAGGACAGCCTCTACTATCTGTCTGAAGAGCGTGGCCACTCCAACCTGTACCTGAAGCCGGCAGGTGGCAAAGCCAAAGCGCTGGTCGAGGGGCGTCAGGTGGTCAGCAGCCTGACGCTGAGCCAGGACCAGAAGCACCTCTACTACAAAGCCAATCCGCACCATCCGGGTCAGTACGAAGTGTTCCGGGTGGCGGTGGCCGACGGTCGTATCGAACAGCTGACGGACCTCAAAGGGATGCTGGATTATCAGCTGAGCCCGGACGAAACCGCGCTGCTGCTCGAATATTCCAGCCGCACCCGCCCGGTTGAGTTGTACCTGCAGCCGTTGGGTGAGGCGGCCCGCCAACTGACCCACACCACCACGGACACCTTCCTTGCCTATGACTGGCAGGCGCCGCAGGTGGTTGCGGTTCCCTCCAGCCATCAGGCGGACCCGGTGTATGCGCGGGTCTATCTGCCTGAGGGCTTTGACCCCGCCAAGCGCTACCCGGCCGTCATCTTTAATCACGGTGCCGGCTACCTGCAGAACGCCCACTTTGGCTGGTCCGGTTATTTCCGCGAGTTTATGTTCCACAACCTGTTGGCTCAGCAGGGCTATGTGGTGATGGACATGGATTACCGGGGCTCCAAAGGGTATGGCCGGGACTGGCGTACGGCCATCTATCGCCAGATGGGCACGCCGGAAGTGCAGGACCTGGCCGACGGCGTGGACTGGATGGTCGATAACGTGTCGGTGGATCGTCAGCGGGTGGGCACCTACGGCGGCAGCTACGGCGGCTTTATGACCTTTATGGCGCTGTTTACTCAGCCGGAGTTGTTCCAGTCCGGTGCGGCTCTGCGTCCGGTGACCGACTGGGCTCACTACAACCACCCCTACACCTCCAACATCCTCAATACCCCGCAGGTCGATCCGATAGCCTATGAGCGCAGCTCGCCCATTGAGCACGCCCAGGGACTGGAGAAACCGCTGCTGATCATGTCCGGCGTGCTGGATGACAACGTGTTTTTCCAGGACAGCGTACGCCTGGTGCAGCGTCTGATTGAGCTGGAGAAGCCGATGTTCGAAACCGCCATCTACCCGATTGAACCCCATGGCTTCCGGGAGCCTTCAAGCTGGCTGGATGAGTACCGGCGCATCCATCGATTGTTTGAGGAAACATTGAAGTGACAAAAATGGGGCCTGGTCAGGCCCCATTTTTTTCTTTCTGCTAGCAGACTATGCTTACAATGCAATGAGTTAGAGCAAACAACGGATTCAGTATGGCAGAGGCAGCCAGGCCCCCCCGCTCCTCCGGGGACCCGGACATTCAGGGACGATTCTTCCAGTATTTGATGCTGGAGCGTGCCGTTCACAGCCAGGGCGTCCCCTATGAAATGGTGGACGAGAACATCTGGCGCCATAAGCTGGCTGTTGAGCAGGAGGCCCTGCTGGCTCGCTGGAAGATACAGCGAGCCGAATACGAAGAGCGCTTGCTGGCTCAAAACCAGTTTCTGAGTCACTTCTCCCACCACCTTATCCAGCTGATGAACGATCCGGCGGAGCTGATGGCGGACACGCCGATCCGCTCTGAGCACTTCGAGCTGCTCGATCTTCTGATGTCGGAGACTCCGGACAGGGAACGGATCCTCGGCCTGATGGCCAACATGGCGTGGCTGTGCGATGGGTTGGTGCGCTACATGAATAACCCCAAGCACAAGCTCACTCGTCGGGATGTCACCTTTACCGATCACCGGCTGGTGTTCCATTACCTGGGGATGGAACCGCTTCAGCGGATCCTGCCCTGGCTGATGTTCCAGCATTGGAGCATGGGCCGGGAAGAGGGGCTGGGACTGCGCCTGCGTAAGCTATGGCGTTTTGCCCGTCAGCAATCCGATGCCGCTGCGGCGCTGGCCCGACGATTGGGGCAACCTCCCCAGCAGGCTCGGATCCTGGCGCTGATGCACTGTCTGGACATGGTGCTGCTGTTACAGGTTGGGGCGCGGGAGTTCTTCCGGATGAAATCCAGCTGGCTGACTCAGGCCCGTGACGAAGGCGCTAAGGCGGTGCACGATGCCGTACTGCCGCTGCAGCTGCCCGGCAAGCCCTTGGTGCAGCTGTTGAAATTGCATCTGGGCTGGGGCGAAAAGCTGTTGGCGCACTGGCAATTGGGCGAACTGGCGCTTTACCGGTCTATCGTGCGCCTCAACCGGTCGGAGCCGGACCCGATGAGCCGTCTGGTTATCCAGTCCCGGGCGATCGCCATCCACCACAGTCTGCTCAAACGTCGGTTGGCATCGCCGGAAGAGCTCAATCAATGGCTGGCGCACCACCATTTATCACGTCATAGCCAATGGAAAAGCGACTAATTTTGCTGAATAGATGCGCACCAAATCAGCATAAGCCAGTTTATTTTTGTATACAGCTTTCCTTGCGAAACCCCTTCGAATGCGATCGCTGTCATAACTTTGCCACTTAAAACAGTCGTTTATTTTCGGAGTCGCGCTATTGTCTTGTGAAGCGGCAACGGCTCAACGCCTGCATAGACGTGCAAAACTGCAAAAAATACGGCTGTCAGTCATATTTTGACTCGTGTTGTGTGTTTTTATACTGTTTGCCGTTATAGGAATGCTAATAACAAGCCGGGAAGGCCAAGGCTGCCGGTAACGAGGAAGAAGCAATGAGTGGATCTGATAAGCTGAATCGCGCCCTGTTTGACGACGTTATGGTGCCCAACTACAACCCCGCCGCCATCATTCCGGTTCGGGGTGAGGGCAGCCGGATCTGGGATCAGGCCGGCCGCGAGTTCATCGACTTTGCCGGCGGCATCGCCGTGAATTGCCTGGGTCACTGCCATCCCGCTCTGGTTGGTGCCCTGAATGAGCAGGGCAACAAGCTGTGGCACCTGTCCAACGTGATGACCAACGAGCCGGCTCTGCAGCTGGCCAAGACTCTGGTCGACAGCACCTTTGCCGAGCGCGTCTACTTCGCCAACTCCGGTGCCGAAGCCAACGAGGCCGCGCTGAAACTGGCCCGTCGCTATGCCCTGGATCACCACGGCGAAGAGAAAGACCAGATCATCGCATTCACCCAGGGTTTCCATGGTCGCACTTTCTTTACCGTCAGCGTGGGCGGCCAGCCCGCTTACTCTGATGGCTTTGGTCCTAAGCCTGGTGGCATCGATCACCTGGCCTACAACGACATCGAAGGCTTTAAGGCCCTGATCTCCGACCGCACCTGCGCGGTGATGCTGGAGCCGATCCAGGGCGAAGGTGGCATCGTACCGGCGGACGCGGAGTTCCTGCGTCAGGTACGTGAGCTGTGTGACCAGCACAACGCGCTGCTGATCTTTGACGAGGTTCAGACCGGTGTTGGCCGTACCGGTAAGCTCTATGCGTATGAGCACTACGGCATTGCCCCGGACATCCTGACCACCGCTAAGGCGCTGGGCGGCGGCTTCCCCATCGCGGCGATGCTGACCACCGCTGAGATCGCCACCAGCCTGAAAGTGGGCACCCACGGTTCCACCTACGGCGGCAACCCGCTGGCCTGTGCCGTTGCCAACGCGGTACTGGGCGTGGTGAACACCGAAGCGGTCCTGAACGGTGTGGCAGAGCGCGAAGCGCAGCTGCGTGCCGGACTGGAGGCGATCAACGCCAAGTACGACGTATTCAGTGAAGTACGCGGCAAAGGCCTGCTGATGGGCGCCGTGCTCAATGAAAATTTCAAAGGTCGCGCTCGCGACTTCCTGGTGGCCAGCGTTGATGAAGGCCTGATGTGCCTGGTGGCTGGTGCCAACGTGGTGCGCTTCACCCCCTCCCTGGTGATCCCGGAAGCGGATCTCAACGAAGGACTGGCCCGCTTTGAGCGTGCCGTCGCCAAGGTCGTCAACGGCTAAAGGTTTGGCCCGGCTTCGGCCGGGCCAGCTCTGATAAGGAGAACCCCATGTTGTTGATCAGGCCGATCCGCGAAAGCGATTACCTGGCGTTGCTGACCATCGCCAAAGAGTCCGGACACGGTTTCACCTCGCTGCCGGTGGATGAAACCCTGCTGAAAAAGAAGATTGCCCGCTCCATCGCCAGTTTCCACAAAACCGTGGAGACCCCGGGTGACGAAGGCTATCTGATGGTGCTGGAGGACGTTGCCTCCGGCGAGGTGGTGGGCACCTGCGCCCTGGAAGCCGCCGTAGGCAGCCAGGACGCGTTTTACCACTACCGTTTGGGCACCGATGTGCACGTGTCCGATAAATTGGGGATTCGCCGCGAGGTGCAAACCCTGACCCTCTGCAACGATTACACCGGCGCTTCTGAGCTTTGCACTCTGTTCCTGCGTGACGCCTGGCGTCGCGATAACATCGGGCGGATGCTGTCACGCAGCCGCTTCCTGATGCTGGCGGCGTTCCCGAAGCGTTTCGGTGACACGGTGATCGCCGAGATGCGAGGCGTGTCCGATGAACAGGGCAATTCACCCTTCTGGCAGTGGCTGGAAGATCATTTCTTCGGCATCGATTTCCCTACCGCCGATTACCTGACCGGCATTGGCGATAAGGTGTTTGTGGCGGAGCTGATGCCCCGCAACCCGATCTACGTGAACCTGCTCAGTCCTGCGGCCCAGGCTGTGGTGGGCGAGGTGCACGCCAATACTCGTCCGGCCCTCTCTCTGCTGGAGGCTGAAGGCTTCCGCTGCCGCGGTTACGTGGACATCTTTGATGCCGGGCCGACCGTCGAGTGTGCCCGCGACCAAATCCGCTCGGTGCGGGCCACCCGGAAGCTCTCCGTGGTCATTGATGACCTGGCGGAAGGCGAAGAGGGGATCCTCAGTAACGGCCGCATGCCCGATTACCGGGTGTTGCGCTCTGTTGTGGATGTGAATGAAGAGCGCGGCGAGGTTCGAATCAGTACCGCTGCCGCAAAAGCGCTGATGGTTAAGGCCGGGGACCCGCTCTGGTACCTGCCGTTGTAACAAGGAAAGCGAAATGACCCATTTGATTAATGGCCAGTGGTGTGAAGGTCAGGGCCCGGAGTTTGTCTCTCAGAACCCGGCCACCTCCGAAGTGATTTGGCGTGGTAACGGCGCCAGTGCGGCTCAGGTTGAGCAGGCTGTCAGCGCCGCGCGCGCGGCTCAGCTGGAGTGGTTCCTGGGTGGTCTGGGCAAGCGCGTTGCTGTCATTGAAGCCTTTAAGGACCAGCTGGAAGCCAACAAGGACACGATCGCCCAGGTGATCGCCGATGAGACCGGTAAGCCGCTGTGGGAAACCCGCACCGAAGCCGCCGCGATGATCGGCAAGATCGGCCTCTCCCTGAAGGCCTACAACGAGCGCACCGGTGTGGCGGAAAACCAGGCTCCGGCCGGTCGTGCTGTGCTGCGTCACAAGCCTCATGGCGTGGTGGCGGTGTTCGGCCCCTACAACTTCCCGGGCCATCTGCCCAACGGCCACATCGTGCCAGCGTTGATTGCTGGCAACACGGTGGTGCTGAAGCCGTCCGAGCTGACCCCCAAAGTGTCCGAAGTGGTATTGAAGCTGTGGCAGGCGGCTGGCCTGCCTGATGGCGTCATCAACCTGGTACAGGGCGAGCTGGAAACCGGCAAGGCGCTGGCGGGGAACGCCGACATCGATGGCCTGTTCTTTACCGGCAGTTCCCGTACCGGCCATCTGTTGCATCAGCAGTTTGCCGGTGAGCCGGGCAAAATCCTGGCCCTGGAAATGGGCGGCAACAACCCGCTTATCGTCCGCGAAGTGGCGGATGAGCGCGCTGCGGTGCACGACATCATCCAATCCGCCTTTATCTCCAGTGGACAGCGCTGCACCTGTGCACGTCGTCTTTATCTGCCCCGTACTGAGCAGGGCGATCGCATCCTGGCGACTCTGCTGGAAGCCACGGCCAAAATCCGTGTGGGTGAGCAGAACGCAGAGCCGGCACCGTTTATGGGCAGCATGATCTCCGAGGCGGCGGCCAAAGGGATGGTGGCGGCACAGAACAACCTGGTGAGCCTGGGGGCGGAAGCGCTGCTGCCGCTGACCCACCTGAAGGCCGGCACCGGCCTGGTGAGCCCCGGTATCCTGGATGTGACGGCCATTGCCGAGCTGCCCGACGAAGAGTATTTCGGCCCGCTGCTGCAAGTGGTGCGCTACGACGCCTTCGATGATGCCATCGCGCTGGCCAATCAGACCCGCTATGGCCTCTCTGCGGGCCTGCTGTCTGACAGCCGTGCTGACTGGGATTACTTCCTGCCGCGCAGCCGCGCCGGCATCGTCAACTGGAACCGTCAGATTACCGGTGCGGCGGGCTCTGCCCCGTTCGGTGGCATCGGCGCCAGTGGCAACCATCGCGCCAGCGCTTATTACGCCGCGGATTACTGCGCCTACCCGGTGGCCTCTGTCGAGTCCGATGCGGTAACCATGCCGGCCAGCCTGGCTCCGGGACTGGAGCTGTAAACGCGTTTCAAGGAGAGAAATATGAGTAAGGCACACACCGTCGAATCTCTGTTCGGCGCCCTGTGGGACGATTACCAGCATCAGTGTCCGTCCGCGACCGCCATCCACAAGCTGCTCGGCGGCGGCAAGGCGATCATCAACGATCATGTGGCGTTCCGGACCTTCAACCTGCCGGAAGTGGGGCTGGAAAAGCTGGCTGCCCACTTCCTGGCTTTGGGTTATGAAGCCAAAGGTGAGTATCGGTTTGAGCAGAAGAAGCTGGCGGCGCGCCACTTTGAGCATCCGGACCCGACCGCACCCAAGGTGTTCATCTCCGAGCTGCTGCTGGAGCAGTGTTCCACTGAGTTGCAGGACACGGTTAAGGCGATGGTGGCACAACTGCCGGCCAATGCGGCGGATGCGCCCGACTTCCTCTATTCCGGTGCCCAGTGGCAGGTCAGCCAGGCGCAGTATGACGCGCTGCTGAAAGAGAGCGAGTACGCGGCCTGGCTGTCAGCGTTCGGCTATCGGGCCAACCACTTTACCGTGGATGTGAATGCGCTGGACGGCTATGAGACCCTGGAAGCGGTGAATCAGGCTCTCAAAGACGCGGGCTTTGCGCTGAACAGCAGCGGTGGTGAGATCAAAGGCTCTGCCGAAGTGCTGCTGGAGCAATCCTCGACACTGGCGGATAAGGTGGCGGTGTCGTTCAGCGACGATGAGCGGGTGATTCCGAGCTGCTTCTACGAGTTTGCTCTGCGTTATCCCAAGGCTGATGGTCAGCTGTACACCGGTTTCGTGGCCGCTTCGGCGGACAAGATCTTCGAATCCACTGACGCGCGCTGAGCCGTCGCGGTAACGGGCAAAAAAAGGCCGCCCGGTGAGGGCGGCTAAAGCAGTAGCAGGTTCACGATCAGAACCAGAGGTCTGAACTCAGTCTAGGCTTGAACGCCTGAACCGCAGCCAAACAAAAAGGCACCCGATTGGGTGCCTTTTTTGATTCTGCCGGAGCCCTTAGCGGGTGCCGTAGACCACGATGGTTTTACCATGGGCCTGGATCAGGTTCTGCTCTTCCAGCATCTTCAGGATGCGGCCCACGGTTTCGCGGGAACAGCCAACGATCTGACCAATCTCCTGACGGGTGATCTTGATCTGCATGCCATCCGGGTGGGTCATGGCATCGGGCTGTTTGGCCAGGTTCAGCAGAGTCTGAGCAATGCGACCTGCCACGTCGAGGAAGGCCAGATCACCCACTTTCTGAGAAGTGGTCTGCAGACGATTGGCCATCTGGGCAGACAGCTTCATCAGGATGTCCGGGTTAACCTGGATCAACTGACGGAACTTCTTGTAGGAGATCTCAGCGATCTCACACGGCGCCTTGGCGCGTACCCAGGCGGTCCGCTCGGGCTGCTCTTCGAACAGACCCAGCTCACCGATAAAGTCACCCTGGTTCAGGTAGGACAGGATCATCTCCTTGCCCTCTTCGTCCTTAATCAGAACTGCCACGGAACCCTTAACGATGTAGTACAGGGTATCGGCTTCTTCACCGGCGTGGATCAGAGTGCTCTTCGCCGGGTACTTGTGAATGTGGCAGTGGGACAGGAACCACTCCAGGGTTGGATCGGGTTTGGGCTTGCCAATAAGCACCATAGTCTTTTTCCCTTCAGTAGGATAAGAAACTGGATATTACTCGAAATTCTAAGAGCAAATGTTAAACGGGTAAAGGGTAAGTGGCCATGAGCCAGATCGAAGTTTCACCATCCTAGTGCGATTTGATCTCATTTCCGGCAAAAAGTTTTATGACCCAGGCGGCTTCGACGCGTCCAGCGAGGCACTGGCCTGGTCGGCCAGCAGGGCTTCCTGACGTTTCATTTTCAGGTTCCGGATAAGCGGCGTGAGGATGAGTTCCATCGCAAGGGTCATTTTTCCACCGGGCACCACCATGGTATTCACCCGGGACATAAAGCTGCCCTCAATCATCTGCAGATAGTAGGGGAAGTTCACATCCTGAATGCCACGGAAGCGGATCACCACAAAGCTTTCATCCAGACTTGGGATGTCTTTCGCCGAGAACGGGTTGGAGGTATCCACCGTTGGCACACGCTGGAAATTGATGTGGGTTCGGGAAAACTGTGGCGTCATATGGGCGATGTAATCGTCCATGGAGCGGACGATGGAGTCCATCACTTTTTCCCGGCTGTGGCCCCGCTCGTTGGTGTCCCGGATGATTTTCTGAATCCATTCCAGGTTGACGATGGGCACCATGCCGATCAGCAGGTCGACGTGTTTGGCGACATCCACATCCTCGGTGACGACACCCCCATGCAGGCCTTCGTAGTAGAGCAGGTCACTGCCCTCAGGCAGCGGCTGGAAGGGGGTGAAGGTGCCGGGCATCTGGTTAAAGGGCACCGCTTCATCAAAGGTATGGAGGTAGTGGCGTATCTGGCCGGCGCCGGAGTCGCCATAATGCTCAAAGAACTGTTCCAGGGCTTTGAAGTCGTTGGCCTCCGGACCAAAGTAGCTGATGGTCCGCCCCTCTTCTCTGGCCTTGCGGATCGCCACCTCCATCTCCGCCCGAGTGTAGCGGTGGAAGCTGTCCCCTTCCGCAAACGCCGCATCGATCTCCAGCTGACGGAAGATGTGCTTGAAGGCGGTGGTGGTGGTTGTCGTTCCGGCTCCGGAAGAACCGGTGACCGCGATAATTGGGTGTTTGGCCGACATGATCCTTCTGCCTGAATGGGTTCCAAGTTGAGGTTTTATACGGGTCAATTCCCCGTTGGGTCAAGTTAGACCAACTCTTCCCGACGGCGAATCGCCACACTTTCATCCGCTTCCGAATACTCCACCACCAACTCGCCACGGGCCAGTGCCTGCTGTACCCGAAGGATGCCATCGGCCAGCCCGGTGCTGTCGGTATGGTCAAATCCTTCGTCGCCAATCTGGCGGATCAGGTACTCCCGGCACAGGTTTTCCAGGGTGTCGGGATCCAGTGCGCTTTTCAGGGTTGGGTAGTCAATCAACATCGAATCGGTAGCTCAGTCGAAAATTAAAGGCGATATCCGCGCTGTTATCTGCGTTCAGCGCGTTTTCCATCATAACAAAATCCAGTGCCAGCTCGCCGCGCTGATAGCGATAGCCAAGATTGATTTCATGGACCGGATCTTCCAGCGGCCCGAGGTCCTTCAGTGCCCCCTGAGAAAACAGGTACTCGGTGAACAGGAAATGGCGCGGCGTCAGTCGGTAGCGGTAGCCAAGCCCGGCGTGCAGCAGATCTTGTTGGGTTGGGGAACCGAGCAGCATTTCCGTACCGGTGTGGGTATAGGCGAGCAGGGCGTTGAGGCGATGGTCTTCCCAGGCGTAGCTGTAATCCAGTTGCAGTCCGCCATCAAGGTCGCCTCCCTGACGCGGCACAAAGCGCTGGTCGTTGTATTGGGCTGAAAGGGTCACCGCCAGCTGATGGCGAAAATACTGGTAAGCCAGAAAGCTGACCGCCAGCTCCAGCTGATGGGCAAAGGTTTCCCCTTTGAAGTCGGTCAGCATCAGGCCCTGATCCGGAATGCTGATCAGATATCGGTGCTTGGGGACCTGGGTGCGCCCGTTCTGGTCGATGCCAAACAGCTTGTGAAAGCTGAGGGTGAGCTGGTCAAGGTGGGCATCGTCGGTGGTCCGGTGGGCGTAGGAACCACTGAACTGCCATCGTTCGCTGGGGTTGTAGCGCAGGTCTACCCGGTATTCGACGGTGTAGTAGTCCAGCTCATAGGCGTAGGGGTCTTCCGGCGCTTTGACGTTCTTGTCGGTGGCAAAAATGCTGGCGGGATTGATGGAGAGGGCCACCTGCCATTCCTGAGGTTTGAATTCGGTTGGCCGGGCGATGGGGCTGAGCATCAGGCTTTTGACCGGGGCCTGGGAGCGCGCCCACAACGGATCCGTCTCCGCCGCCAGGCCTGG
Source organism: Marinobacter nauticus (assembly GCF_019801015.1). Taxonomy (GTDB): domain Bacteria; phylum Pseudomonadota; class Gammaproteobacteria; order Enterobacterales; family Shewanellaceae; genus Ferrimonas. The sequence continues at coordinate 89,565 of NZ_JAHVJZ010000005.1, read as the reverse complement.
CAAGGAGGTGAAGAGAAAACTGAGAATAGCGCCCACTGTCCCTGTTGTACTGCTCCACCGCGTTGCCTGATGCCCCATAGGTGCTCCTGACCGGTGTACGGAGCTAAGTGTAGGCGCATTTTTAACGGGTTAGCGGCTGAAGTGATTGAGCAGGCGACGCTCCAGATAAAAGCGTGGTGCCCAGGGCCAGCCACCTTCGATAAAGCCGACGTGCCCGCCATAGTCACACAGCTCCAGCTCGACCGAGGGGCTTATGCGCTCTTTGGGCGGGACGACCTCTTCGGTCATAAAGGGGTCATCCAGCGCGTGCAGCAGCAAAGTGGGCACCGCTACGTCTTTCAGAAAGCCGTTGCCGCTGGCCCGTTGATAGTAGTCGTCCGCGCCGGCAAATCCGTGCAGTGGTGCCGTGACCGCATCGTCGAAGTGGTAGAAGGTGGTGAGGCCATCCAGTTTTTCCAGCGCCAGTGGCAACGGTGCCAGCCGGGGATCCGCCAGCTTGGCTGCGGTTTTTCGTTTCAGACGTTTCACCAGGTGATTCTGGTAAACACGGGAGAACCCCTGCTCCATCGCTTTGGCACACTGGGCAAGGTCCAGCGGCGCGGAAACCACCGCCGCGCGCTCAATGGCGCTGCTCTTGCCCTGCTCCCCCAGGTATTTGGTCAGCACATTGCCTCCCAGCGAGTACCCCACTGCCTGGATGCGGTGGTTGGGGTGACGCTGGGTCAGGTGGGCCAGAACGGCGCCAAGGTCATCGGTTTCGCCGCTGTGGTAGCTGCGGGCCAGCCGGTTGGGCTCGCCGGAGCAGGAACGCTGGTGCATCACCACTGCGGTGCGCTGCTGCGCCTCGCAATCCAGCAGTAACCGCCGGACATAGTGGGAGTCGGCACTGCCCTCAAGGCCATGCAGTATCAACAGGATCGGCTGGTGTGGGCGGGGCGGCGCCAACCAGTCCAGATCGAGAAAGTCACCGTCCGGCAGCTCCAGCCGCTCGCGATGCAGCGTGGGACGACGCCGGGGTTTGGATATCAGTGGCCAGATGGTTTGCAGGTGTCGATTGCGCCACCATCGGCTCGGACGGTACTGGTCCGCGCTGTTCATGGTTAAACGGGTGTTTAAATGCGTAAAGGTTTTGATACTCTAGCCTGAGCCATGAGCAGAGTCATCCCATCATGTCGGGGTGGCTGGATTCCAGGGAGGAACCATGGATCGACGCCAATTTCTGATGGCGGGTTTAGTGGGGACCGCAGCGGTGGCCGCTGGCGTCGCGCTGTGGCCCACGGAAACGCCACTGCCGGGACTGACTGACCCGCAGGCCCGGGTGCTCCGCGCCCTGGTGGTACCGGTATTGGCCGGGGCGGCGCCAGAGGCGCAGTTGTCCGCCCGCGCGGATGCGGTAGCGCACCAGGTGGCTCAGACTATCCTGACCCTGCCTGCGGGCAGCCAGGCGCAGCTGAATGAACTGTTCGGGTTGCTGGAGAATCGACTCGGCGTGCTGGCACTGACCGGCAGCATCACGCCGCTTCTGGCGCGACAACCGGAGGCGCTGGCGGAGATGCTGGAGGGGTGGCGACACCACTTTATGGAGACGTTGGTGATCGCCTATCAGGGCCTTAAGGAGCTGATTCAGGCGGCCTGGTATGCCGACCCCGCCCATTGGGCCCCATTGGGCTATCAGAAACCGAGCTGGCCGAGGGTAGACGGATGATTGCGGATCCCATCAAGCAAGGGCTGGCCAGAGGCTGGCGGCACATCGACGGCGCGGCACTGGATGCGCCGATGGAACTGGAAGCCGATGTGGTGATTGTCGGCACCGGTGCCGGTGGGGGAACGGCGGCTGAGATCCTGACTCAGGCTGGCCTCCGTGTTGTGATGCTGGAAGCCGGGCCACTGCGCTCTTCCAGCCACTTTGTGATGGAGGAGCGGGTCGCCTATCCGGACCTGTACCAGCAGTCCGCCGCAATGAAGACCCGTGATGGTGCCATCGGCATGCTGCAGGGGCGCAGTGTGGGGGGCTCCACCACGGTGAACTGGACCACCTCCATCCGCACGCCGGTCAATACGCTGGAGCACTGGGCCCGCCATCATGCCATTAACGGACTGAGCCGGGCGGAGTTGGACCCCTGGTTCGAGCGAGCCGAGCAGCGCCTCAATATCCACCCCTGGCCGGTGCCTCCCAACAAGAATAACGACGTCCTTGCTCAGGGCTGCCAGGCTCTGGGCTGGGAATACACCGTCATCCGCCGAAACGTTAAAGGCTGCGCCAACCTGGGCTATTGCGGCATGGGTTGTCCCATCAATGCCAAGCAGTCGATGCTGGTCAGCACCATCCCCGCAGCTCTGGATGGCGGGGCCACGCTACTGAGCCGAACCGAAGCCTGGCAGTTGCAGCAGCGGGGCGATCAGGTCACTGCCCTGGTGTGCCGTACCCGGGATACCCGCCATCAAAGGCGGGACGTGACGGTGACCGTCCGGGCCCGGCATTACCTGCTGTGCGGCGGTGCGCTGCACACCCCGGCGCTGTTGCTGCGCTCCAACGCGCCGGACCCTCAGGCGCTGTTGGGCAAGCGCACCTTCCTGCACCCCTCACTGCTGTCGGTGGCGGATTTTGAGTTGCCGGTCAGCGCCCACGCCGGTGCGCCTCAAAGCGTTTACTCCGATCAGTTTGTCTGGCCCGAGCAGGGGTTGGGCTTCAAGCTGGAGGTGGCGCCGCTGCATCCGGTTCTGACCGCCACCAAGGTGCCCGGTTTTGGCCGGGGCCATGCCGAGCTGATGACCCGGTTTGACCACATTCAGGGCACGATTGCGCTGGTGCGGGACGGCTTCTCTGAGGCCAGCCCCGGCGGCATCATGACGCTGGACGATCACGGTGATCCGGTGCTGGACTACCCCTTGAATGACGCCTTCTGGGATGCGGCAAAGCGGGCTCATCTGGCGATGGCGGAAGCGCAATTTGCCGCTGGCGCCAAACGGGTGCTGACGGTGGATGATGAGTTGCCCTGGTGGCACAGTTGGGCCGAAGCCAAAGCGGGGATTGCCGGGCTGCAGATGGCACCGCGCAAAACCACGGTGGCGTCCGCGCACATTATGGGAGGCAGCCCGATGAGCGACGACCCGGCTCTGGGCGTGGTCAACAACCACGGAGAGCATCACCAGCTGAGTAACCTGTCGGTGATGGACGGCTCGATGTTGCCCACCAGTCTCGGCGCCAACCCTCAGCTGACGCTCTATGGCATTGTCGGGCGTAACGCGACCCGGCTGGCACGACGGCTGACCGGCTGATCAAAAAGGGCGCACCTCGGTGCGCCCTTTCTCTTTAATCTTCAGCCGGCCAGTGTGATGGGAAGGTCCGGCTCGCTGGACTGAAACAGATGGGTCAGCTGGGTCAGCATCGGGCCGGGCAGGGCAAGCGGATCGATGTTCTGCGCTTTGAGGCAGGCGGTCAGGTTGTCCCCTTCAGGCTGGATTGTCATCAGGGCCAGCGCTTTCAGGATCAGCTGCTGGCTGCGTTTTTCCATCACCAGTTCCACCTCCAGCATCTGGCGATAGCTGGCTTCCGGCAGATTGTCCTTGGCCAGACGACGCAGCTGGCGATAGGGGGTCAGCATCTTTTCACACCAGGACGCCTGGGCCTCTTTCAGTGCCCGGAACTGGCTCTGATCCAGAAACTGGCCCTGCTGTTCGAGCAACAGGGCCAACAGCAGCAGGTTGGGCTCCAGCCCATGGGTATCCTGCAGCTCCAGCGCCGTTTGGCGGGCGCCTTCCTGTTGCCAGACGTGTTCACTGAATTGCCAGTACTGCTCGGCGGTGATCGGCATTACCCCTCCTGGTGGGATTGCGTCAGTTGCTCGATCTGATCCTGCAGATCCAGCCACTCCATCTCCAGCTCCTCCAACTGATTCTGCAGATCGCCACGCTCTTTCAGCAGCTCAGTCAGAAGGGCCTTGTTGTCGTCCTGGTACAGCGCGCTGTCGGACAGTTGCTGTTCCAGCTCGTCCCATCGCGCTTGCGCCTTTGCCATCTGTTTATCGACCTTTTCCTGCGTTTTCTTTAGCGGCGACAGACGCTGGCGGAGTTCCGCTTCCGCCCGTTTGCGCGCTTTTTTGTCGTCCACCGGGCGGGCCGTTTCGGTCACCGCTTCCGCCTCATCACCTTTCAGCAACCAGCGGTGGTAATCCTCCAGATCACCATCAAAGGGCGCGACCTGACCAGCGTCCACCAGATAGAAGTCGCTGCAGGTGGCCCGCAACAGGTGGCGATCGTGAGAGACGATCACCATCGCCCCTTCGAAACCCTGCAGTGCCACGGTCAGCGCGTGGCGCATCTCCAGGTCCAGGTGGTTGGTCGGTTCGTCCAACAGCAGCAGGTTGGGCCGTTGCCACACCAGCAGTGCCAGCACCAAACGGGCCTTTTCACCACCGGAGAATGGGGCCACCGGGCTCAGCGCCTTGTCACCGCCAAAGCCGTAGCCTCCCAGAAAGTTGCGCAGCTCCTGCTCCTTGGCATCCGGCGCCAGCTGCATCATGTGGTCCAGCGGGGAGTGCCGTGGGTCCAGTGATTCCAGCTGGTGCTGAGCGAAGTAGCCAATCTTGACCCCCTGGCTCATCAGCAGTTCGCCGGCCTGGGGCGCCAGCTCACCGCTTAACAATTTGATAAGGGTAGACTTGCCCGCGCCGTTTCGCCCCAGCAGACCAATACGGCTGCCGGGCACCAGGTTCAGCCGAATGTCGCGCAGGATGGTGACGTCACCGTAGCCGCCCTGAACTTCCTCCATTCGCAGCAGCGGAGAGGGCAGGGAGATGGGGTCCCGGAACGCCATCTGGAAACCGGAGTCGGTGTGGGCCGGGGCTTCCACCATCAGTTTCTCCAGCGCCTTAAGGCGGCTTTGCGCCTGTCGGGCTTTGCTGGCTTTGGCCCGGAAGCGATCGACAAAGGATTGCATATGGGCACGCTGGCGCTCCTGCTTCTCAAAGCTGGCCTGCTGCTGTGCCAGGCGAGCGGAGCGCTGGCGTTCAAACTGGCTGTAGTTGCCCTGGTAGTGATTAAGCTTCAGGTGCTCCACGTGCACCACCTCGCCGACCACCGCGTCGAGGAAGTCGCGGTCGTGACTGATCAGGATCAGGGTGCCGTCGTAACGTTTCAGCCAGCCCTCCAGCCAGATCAGGGTGTCCAGATCCAGGTGGTTGGTGGGTTCGTCGAGCAGCAGCAGGTCCGAGGGGATCAGCAGGGCCCGGGCCAGGTTGAGGCGCATACGCCAGCCCCCGGAGAACGCGCGGACACTCTGGCCCTGCGCTTCCTGAGAGAAGCCCAGGCCGTTCAGCAGCTCCGACGCCCGGGCGGGCACCTGGTAGCCGTGGTAGGCCTCAAAGGCATCGTGAGCGTGGCCAATGCGGGTGCCGTCGTCACTGTGCTGGGCATCACTCAGTTCCTGCTCCAGGGCACGGTAACGGACGTCGCCATCCAGCACGTAATCGAGCGCCGAGCAGTCCAGTGCCGGGGTATCCTGGGCCACGCTGGCCTGACGCCAGTGTGGCGGAACATGGCACTCACCCGCATCCACGCCATACTCGTTCATCAGCAATCCGAGCAGGCTGGATTTGCCCACGCCATTCGCCCCCACCAGGGCCAGTTTGTGGCCGGGGTAGATGGTCAGGCTGGCGTCGTCGAGAAGACGTTTGCCACCGCGGATGAGTTGAACCTTGTCCAGGGTTATCATAGGGCACTCGGAACGTGGAAAAGTGGCGGGATGATAGCGTATTTCGCCCCCCAGCAGGAAAAGGAAACAGATGGCGGTTAAGAAGCGGTTTATCGCCGGGGCACAGTGCCCCGAGTGTCAGGAGCAGGACAGCGTGATGCTGTACGTGGAATCCGGCGTTGAAGTGATGGAATGCGTGGCCTGCGGGTATCGGAAACACCAGGCTTCAGACGCCGCAGAAAAGCAGGCCGGCGGTGAAGTGATTGGGGTGTTTAAGCCGGAATAAGCGGACAACAAAACGGGGGCCGCTGGCCCCCGTTTTTTGATGGTTACAGCCCCAGGAAGGAGCGGTTCTGCTGCTTGCGCAGCTCTTTCTCATCCGCCCACTCAATCAGGCCGGTTTCCAGATCCATCAGTCGCATGGTCATTTTGTAGTAGACGTCCTGAGTGGAGCCGTCGCGCTTCACAATGCTGGAGAGGTTGCCGTACAGCATGTACTGGGCGCCCACCTGACGGCCAAACTGGATCGCCTTGGCCGGGTCCACCATGCCGGAGTTGTTCTGGTAATCCAGCTGTTTGCGCACCGCATCCACACGGGTCATGTCGATAAAGCGGAACTGGCCACTGCGCAGCAGGCGGGTGCTGATGGTGTCGGTAATGGACTCGGTGTCGATGTGCTCAGAGGTTTTGTTGGTGATGCGGTCGACGAACAGGATCGGGCGATCGTCGGCGGTCAGGCGCACCACGGAAGGGGTGGTCAGCATGGAGTCCACCATCTTGGTGGCCACTGCCTGCAGGTCAGAGCTGCCAAAGCTGATGTCGACGGTTTCCACTTCGGTGGCGTCACGGTACTCCACTTTGGACTGACAGCCGGCCAGCACCAGGGCCAGGATCAGCGACAGAAGAATTTTCGGGCTGGTGATCGTCATGGTTCGGTTCCTTAGGCGTTTTCTTAGATCAGTATGGACTGAATTCGGGTCAGGCCGCCCTGGCGGGCGATCCAGAGCACGGTGGTGCGGCCCGGACTCAAGGTGATTGAGGTGTTCTCACTGCCAACGGTGACCGGGTACTCGCCGGCGTCAATAAAGCCGGCCCAGGCCTGAGCCTGCCGCGGCAGGGTCAGCCAGCTGCGCTTGTCGGCCTGCTCGGTCAGGGCATTAAACACTTCCATGGTGATCGCCCCCAGGTCGCCGCCTTTGCGCTCGGCCCAGCGATTGGCGTTGTGCTTGGCGGTCAGTCTAATCCCCTGACGAAGCAGGATAAAGGGGTACTGCTCCCGCAGTGCCCTGGCGGCCATGGCATCCAGGTCGGCCACCGGTTCGGTGGTCAGGTGAGTGCCGCCGACGTTCAGGCTCAGTGGGGTGGGCTCAGGCCCTCCAGCGCGATAAGTGGGCAGGGCAACCTGCTGATACAGCCCATCCCAGGTAAAGGGGATAAAGACGCTGTCCCGGGCCGGCAAGAAGCCCGCCTCATACAACACCACCAGGCGGCCCTGGCCCGCGCTGGGCAGCACCGGGTCACCGTAGCGCTGGGTCAGTTCATCGCAGTCGATCCGCAACTGGCAGGAGAGGCGAACCAACTCCCGTTGCAGCATCCGGTTGTCGGGGTACACCTGCAGCGCTTTGCGGATGTCGATCAGGGCATCGTTGGGCTGGCCATTGGCTTCGTACAGCGCAGCGTTGCTCATCAGCACATAGGCATTAATGAAGGAGTTGGGGGCCTTGCCGGCCTGCTTATCCAGTTCATTCAGCTCGGCATCCACGGCGGCGTTCTCAATGGCGCGGGTGGACTTGAGCGCGTCCTGATAAGCCTTGAGGGATTCGGTTTGCGCCTGGTCGGCACGTCGCACCTCCACCAGGGCTCCTTCAAGGTCTCCCTGCCACAGGTAATTGAGCGACTGTTGCTGATGCACCATCACCCGCTCGTACGCCTGGCCGTGGTAGGGGATCAGGTTGTCGGAGACGGTGGAGCCGCCCACCTGGGCGGTAAGATCGGTCAGAGAGACGATCGCTTTCCAGTCGTAGCGACTGTACTGGGCCATGGCCTCGCGGTAGAACGTCTGGCTGGCGGCGGTGTCGCCCCCTAATGCGGCCACCCGACCGGATTCCTGGGCGTAAAGCAGGGCATCACTGCCGCTCAGGCCCGGCTCCAGTTGTGCCAGAGCACTTTGGCTGTTGCCTTGCTCCAGCGCTTGTTTCACCGGCACCATCCGGGACGGATAGGGCTGAAACAGACTGCTGCCCGCGCACCCGGCCAGCACCAACACCACCAGGGTGACCATCAGGCGCTTTGGCATTGGCGCTCCCAAACCGATTGGGCGACCAGATCGGCCGGGCTGTCGACCTGATCGAGAAAGGTGCGCCCTTCCAGGTGGTCAAATTCGTGAAGAAAAATGCGCGCCGGAAAGCCGGAGAGGGCGAGGCGCTGAGGCTGTCCTTCGGTATCGGTATAGCGGACGGTTACCTCGCTGGGGCGGGTGACCTTACCCCGGATACCGGGCACCGACAGGCAGCCCTCAACAAAGGCAACGGCCTCGCCGCCAGTGGATTCGATGTCGGGGTTGATCAGCACCACCGGGTCCATCTGTGGTGCGTCGGGATAGCGGGCATTGGGACGGGAGGCGATGATCATCAGCCGCACCGGCTGGAACACCTGCGGCGCGGCAATGCCCACGCCGCCAGCGGCTTCCATGGTGACCAGCATACGGCGCCACAGAGTTTGAATCTCAGCACAGGTGGGTTCGGCGACGGCGTTAGCACGCTGTCGCAAAATTGGCTCGCCCAGTTGAGCTATGGCCATCGGCGTCATCGGGGCTCCTGTCAGTAGTGCGGTGGTGGGGATTCCTCGCTGAGGTCAGCCACCGAACTGTTGGGCAGTGACTTGATGCGCTCGGCCAACAGGCGGATCTGCTCCGCCTGTTTCTGCACCTGCGCGCTCAGTTCGACCACGGTTTCATTCAGTTGTTCGATGGTACTGTCTTGATAAGCGATCTTGGACTCAAGTTCCATGATCCGGGTTTGGGTGTCGGTCATTCCGAGCGCGTCTCCGATACGGCAATTAGGGCTTGATCAGCACCCGTCCCCGTACCTGGCCTTTGATGATCTGCTGGGCCAGTTCGGGCACCTGATCCAGATGGGCCACGGTGCTGAACGCGTCGAACTGTTCGTCGCCCAGATCGGCAGACAGACGTTCCCAGGCCGCCATACGGCGCTCGTAAGGACACATCACAGAATCGACGCCGAGCAATTTTACCCCACGCAGAATAAAAGGCATCACTGTTGTGGGCAGCGAGAAACTGGCAGCCAGGCCACAGGCGGCAACAGCACCATCGTAGGCCATCTGACTCAGCACCTTAGCCAGAATGTCGCCACCGACGGTATCGACGGCACCGGCCCAGATCGCTTTATCCAGCGGACGGGACTGGCCCTCAAACTGGCTGCGTGGCAGCACAGTGTGTGCCCCCAGGCTTTGCAGCCACTCGGCGTTGTCTTCCCGGCCGGTGATGGCGTGCACTTCAAAGCCGGCTTTGGCCAGCAGAGTGACCGCAACGGAACCCACACCACCGCTGGCACCGGTCACCAGGATGGGGCCCTGCTCCGGTTTCACGCCGGCGTTTTCCAGTGCCTGAACGCACAGCATCGCGGTGAGGCCTGCGGTACCGATGGCCATGGTCTGTTCGGGGGTCAGTCCGGCCGGCAGTGGCACCAGCCAATCACCTTTGACCCGGGCGCGCTGGCTCATGCCGCCCCAGTGACGCTCACCCACGCCCCAGCCGGTCAATACCACCTGATCGCCCACCTGGTAACGCGGGTCCTCAGAGTCGGACACGGTCCCGACAAAGTCGATGCCCGGCACCATCGGGAAATCCCGGATGATTTTACCGGTGCCGGTTATGGCCAGGCCGTCCTTGTAGTTCAGCGAGCTGTACTGGACGTCGACGGTGACGTTGCCTTCCGGCAGGTGGTCATTGTTGAGTTCCACAATTTGAGCCAGAGTTTGGCCTGCCTCGTCCTGATGCAGTTGAAGGGCTTTGAACATGGGGGTCTCCCGGTTTTGTGGAGCGCAGCCAGAGGCGCTGGGTTACAATGGATCCTAGTTGTATAGCGGTGATTTGGCTCACACAAGCCGACCTTTGGTGTATGTGTGAATTTGCCGTCGGTCCCGCATTTTGGAATTGCCGCCATGGGGCGGAGATCACCTCGAGGATGTATGGAGTACGAGTTTCGCCGCGAACTGGGCGGGCAACCGCTGGTTCTGATGTCCATGGGCCATGAAGCGCTGGGCCGTTATTTGACCGAAGAGTGTCAGGAAGCGGAGGCGCTGATGCGTCTGCGTAATGCGCTGGCGGAGATCCGTCATGGTCAGCGCCGGGAGTGGCTGCTGAATGGCGCTGAGCAGTCCCTGCAGATCACCACGGACTTTGTCCGGGTGCAGGATCATGCGCTGGGGCAGGCTAACGGCATCGAGTTGGATCCGGATCTGGATTACTACGATGCCGAAAGCGAGGCTCTATGTGGCCTGGAGGATTTTGAGCTGTTACTGGACAGCTGGCAGGCGTTCCTCGCCGGGCGCTGAACCGGTTATCCGCCGCGGACCATGATCGCCAGCTCCACCCGGGAGTGGCAGCCGGTTTTCCGCATCAGGTTTTTCACGTGAACCTTGGCGGTGCCTTCGCTGATAAAGAGGGCTTCGCCAATGGCCTTATTGCTTTTCCCTTCCGCAATCAATTCGGCAATCTGGCGCTCCCGCGGCGTCAGGTTGGTGGCCCAGTTCACCTCCGCTTCCGCCAGGGCGGTTTCCAGTCGCGGGGTGATCACCGACAGACCGGCCATCACCTCGGCCAACCCTTCCACCAGCTCCTCCGGTTCGCTGTCTTTCACCAGGTAGCCGTCGGCACCGGCATCCAGCACCGCCTGAACGTCGCGCGGATGGTCGGAAACCGTAAACATCACCACCTTGAGGTCGGGGAAATCACGCCGGATGGCCCGAAGGGTATCGAGCCCGCTCAGAGGGCGCATGTTCAGGTCCAACAAAACGAGGTCCGGTTGCTGACGGGCGAGGAGCGCCAAAGCCTCCGGGCCATTTCCGGATTCCCAAGGGGGCAGGAAGCGTGTGTCGCCGGCAAGCAACTGACACAGGCCGCGTCGCAACATCGGGTGATCGTCCACCAGCAGCAGTTGCCAGGGTTCAGCCATGGGAATCCTCCATCGGATTGGTGATAGAGACCTGAACGCGAACGCCACCCAGTGGTGAGCTATCGACCCGCAGCGTACCGCCCATCTGACGGGCGCGTTCCTGCATGATGTTCAGGCCAAAATGGTTTTCGGGATTGTCCGGTGCGGTCATGCCGACGCCGTCGTCCTCCACGCTCATCACCAGTTTATCGCCTTCGCTGGCGCAGCAAAGTCTGATTTCATTGGCATTGGCGTGTTTGATGGCGTTCACCACCGCTTCCCGCAGCAGTTGCAGTAAGTGCACCTGCTGGGTCGCGGAGAGGGTCAGTGGAGGCAGACGGTAGTCCAGGGTCAGCGAGGCATCACTGCGCTCTTCCAGCTCGGTCAGGATGCACTCCAGTGCACTGGGCAGGTCCGGCGCTTCCACCTTCAGACGGAAGGTGGTGAGCAGCTCCCTGAGCTGGCGGTAAGCGCTGTCGACCGATTGCTTCAGGGCCTGCCGCGCCTCTTCAATCCCCTCCGGCTGACCGGCCTGAGTGGCCCGGTTCAGCAGCGTCAGCTGAATTTTCATGTACGCCAGCAACTGGCCCAGCGAGTCGTGCAGCTCCCGGGCAATGACCGCGCGCTCCTCCATCAGCCCCAGGCGCTCCTGCAGCAGGGCATCCCGGTGCTGCTGGACGGCCCGGCCGAGCAGCAGAGCAAAGTTGTTGAGCAGGTCATGGTCGGCTTTTTCCGCCGGGTACAGGCGCACTTCACCCAAGGGTTCGCTGCCTTTGGTCATGGCGGCGGTGGCGGGGGTACCTTGGTTGGTGCCGAGACAAAGCGGTCGTTCACCATGCAGTTGCAGACACACGCCATCGGCATCCAGGTGCTGCCGTAAGTCCTGCATCAGACGCTGCAACACGCCGGTTTCCATCCCTGTGCCACTGAGCGTACGAGCGGCGTCATAGAGAAAGGTCAGACGTTCATGGGCCTGACGCAGGGCAATGTCCTGACTGACGACTTTGCTCTCCAGCTGTTGATAAAGGGTGTCCAGATCCGACGCGGTGCTGGCCAGGGTCTGATTCAATGTGTTCAGCTCCTGGTAGCGACTGGGCAGCGGCTCAAAAGAAAACTTCCGGGCCGCGATCGCTTCTGCACCACGCTCCAGGCGTTCCAGCGGCTGAACAAACTGCCGCCGTACATAAAACAGGGCATAGAGCGTCAACGCGCCCATGGTCGCCATGCCCAATATCTGCGATACCACCAGGATCTGCAGTTTGAACGCGCTGAACTTCTCCAGCGAATCCACAAAGGCATCAATTTCATCGACAAAGCCGCGAACCTCACGGACATAGCGTCGTGAATTGCCCTCTTGGGCGTACGCCCTCATCAGTTTCCAGCGTTCCTGTACCTGGCGGTAGTGATAGCCGGTGTCTTCCGGCATGTACCAGGCTTCTGAACGGGCCAGGGCGGGGGAGTAGAGGATGGTCTCAAACTCTTCCAGTTTCTGTTCGAGGTTACGGCCTTCGGAGTTGGCCAGAAACAGCAGTTGGTAGGAGCGCATCCGCAGGGAGCCGGAATCGTTGATCGCCTGGGCGTCACCGGTGCTGTAGAGCGCGGTGATCAGGCTCAGGCCTCCCTGAAGGCTGAACAGCAGGATGACCAGCAGCATGGTGTGGATGACGCTGGTGGTTAAGCGGGTGGTTCGGGCCATACGCGCTCCGGACGATTGGATGGCGATATTGTGCCGACTGTTGGGAAGCGCGCAAAGCCAAATCGGACAGAGTGTGAACAAATCGACGTTGCATTTCCGTTGCTTACTGGTGGGTCGCTCTGGGTAACTGTGTTCAATTGGCGTAGCGCCGGAACAAGTTGATCACAATCAAGTGGATGAAAGATTGGACTTTTGTTGACTTGGGTTCGTCATTAATCGCCGCTAGTCTAGGCTTAGTGAATCGATTTCACTGGCGAGTTCGCAAAAACAAGGAGAAGGATGATGGTGAGCACATTGCGATGGCGTGCATATGGCGCGGCGGCGCTGATGGCGGTGAGCACTGCGGCACTGGGAGCCGGCAAGATTACCGAGGCAGACAGCAGTCAGTTTGCCAAGTTTAAACATCAGTACGCGACCTGGCAGCAGACTAAGGACAGCAGCGAAGTGGTTGATGCGCTGGAAGAGGATCCGATGCTGGTGGTGTTGTGGGCAGGCTACGGCTTTGCCAAGGACTACAACAAGGCCCGGGGCCACCACTACACCATCACCGACCTGCGTGCGACGCTCCGTACCGGTGCGCCAAAAGGCCCGGACGATGGCCCGATGCCGATGGCGTGTTGGTCCTGTAAGTCCCCGGACGTTCCCCGCTACATCGAAGCCAATGGTGAAGACGCCTACTTCAAGGGTAAGTGGGCCCGCGGTGGCAACGAGATCACCCACGAGATCGGCTGCGGTAACTGCCATGACAACAATGCGCGTCTGCGCATCTCTGTGCCTTTTGCTGATCGCGCGATGGAAGCCATCGGCATGCCCTGGGATAAGGCCAGCAAATCTGATCGCCAGTCCATGGTGTGCGGCCAGTGCCACGTGGAGTACTACTTCACGCCGGACAAGAAGTTCGTCAAGTTCCCCTGGGACAATGGCCTGAGCGCAGACGAAATGGAGAAATACTATGACGCCATCCAGTTCTCCGACTGGACCCATGGTCTCTCCAAGGCGCCGATGCTGAAAGCGCAGCACCCGGGCTTCGAAACCTGGAAAACCGGCACCCATGGTCGTAACGACGTTTCCTGTACTGACTGTCACATGCCCCGTGTGACCAACGCCGAAGGGCGTAAGTACACCGACCATAATGTTGGCAACCCGTTCGATCAGTTCGAGTTCACCTGTGCCCAGTGCCACGAACAGTCCAAAGAGGAACTGGAATCGGTCACCAAGCACTACAAAGAGATGGTCACCGAAGCCAAGCTGAAGGCTGAGAAACAACTGGTGCAAGCGCACTTTGAAGCCAAGGCGGCCTGGGATGCCGGTGCCACCGAAGCGGAGATGAAAGACGCTCTGACCGCCATCCGTCACGCTCAGTGGCGCTGGGATATGGCCATTGCCTCTCATGGCGTCCACGCTCACAACCCGTCTGAAGCGTTGCGTTTGCTGGCAACCTCTCTGGAACGCAGTGCGGATGCCCGCGCTTCTCTGGCCCGGGTTTTGGCTAAACATGGCCAGATGGACCCGATCGCGCTGCCGGACATCTCCACCAAGGCGGCCGCGCAGATCGCCGTTGGCCTGGATGAGCCGGCGATGCAGAAAGCCAAAGACGCCTTCCTGGAAACCGTTGTGCCCCAGTGGGACAAGGAGTACCAGGAGAAGTACGGCACTGACGCTCAGTAACTCGATGTGAGTCGATACCATGCCCCCGCAGAAGCGGGGGCATTTTTTTGCCCAGCGACTAGGGTTAATCAGGACAAACCCCTGACAGCGCTCGAGCGGAGCGCGCTATCACTAAGGAGCTGAGTATGGGTTTTATCAGCTGGATTATTTTGGGCCTGATTGTGGGGGCGCTGGCCAAATGGATCATGCCCGGTCCGGATGGCGGCGGCATGGTAATGACCATTCTGTTGGGCATCGCTGGTGCCTTTGTTGGGGGATACATCGGACAGATGCTGGGCTGGGGCGGCGTATCCGGCTTTGACGTGGGCTCGCTGGTGTTGGCTGTGCTGGGGGCCTTGCTGGTGCTGTTTGTGTACAACAAGGTCCGCAGTTAGCCCCGACTCCAAGGCCGTTTCTCATTCAACCCACCCTGATCAGGGTGGGTTTTTTATTGGGCTTTGTTGGCGGTTTCTGTTGTGCACCAAATTGGTGCCCTGACGACTGAATGTCGGTTCACAGCGGTGCAAAAAATCATCACCGCAAAATGGCTTTGTGAATAAAGTGTTGAAAATGATGAATAAAAATTAGTGGCACAGAGGTTGATAGAGCAATGGCACCAGCGACTGCAGGGATTAGGAGAACGGCATGAAATTGGTTAGCGCAATCATCAAGCCCTTCAAGCTCGACGATGTCCGCGAGGCGATCGCCGAGTTGGGAGTGGAAGGACTGACCGTGACGGAAGTGAAGGGATTCGGTCGTCAGAAAGGCCACACCGAGCTGTATCGGGGGGCGGAGTACCAGGTGGACTTTCTGCCGAAGGTGAAACTGGAGATCGCCACCGCCTCTGAGAACGTGGAGCGGCTGATTGAAGTGATCTCCGCTGCGGCGGGCACGGGCAAGATCGGTGACGGGAAAATCTTCGTCATCGATTTGGAGCGGGCGGTGCGGATCCGCACCGGTGAACTGGACGCCGAAGCGATTTAAGGGAGAGAGACGATGGAACAAGTGACGGCTTTGGGTGCCACCGTAGCGGAACTGCGCTTCGCATTGGACACCTTCTATTTTCTGATTTCCGGTGCTCTGGTGATGTGGATGGCCGCGGGCTTTGCCATGTTGGAGGCGGGCTTGGTCCGCTCCAAGAACACCACTGAGATCCTGACCAAGAACATGTGCCTTTATGCCATTGCCTGCGCCATGTACCTGTTGGTGGGCTACCACATCATGTACGTGGACAACCCGGAAGGCAGCTGGCTGCCCAGCATCGGTGGCTTGATTGGCACCCAGGCGGAGGACGCGGACCACGCGCTGGAGTCAGACTTTTTCTTCCAGGTGGTGTTTGTGGCGACCGCCATGTCGATCGTCTCCGGTGCGGTGGCTGAGCGCATGAAACTTTGGGCATTCCTGGCCTTTGCCGTGGTATTGACCGGCTTTATCTATCCAGTTGAGGGATATTGGACCTGGGGGGGTGGCTTTGTCTCCGAGAAACTGGGTTTTGTGGACTTTGCCGGCTCCGGCATCGTGCATATGGCTGGCGCTGCTGCGGCAATTGCCGGGGTGCTTCTTTTGGGGGCCCGCCGGGGCAAGTACAACCCGGATGGCAGCGTTAACCCCATCCCAGGGTCCAACCTGCCTCTGGCGACTCTGGGTACCTTTATTCTCTGGCTCGGCTGGTTTGGCTTCAACGGCGGTTCTCAGTTGATGGTCTCTGATGCGGAGAACGCGACAGCAGTGGCCAAGATCTTCGTCAACACCAACTCGGCCGCAGCCTTCGGCGCCATCGCCGCGCTGCTGGTGTGCAAACTGACCTGGGGCAAAGCGGACCTGACCATGATCCTGAACGGGGCGTTGGCTGGCCTGGTGGCGATCACCGCCGACCCGCTGTCTCCCTCTCTGACTCTGGCGGGCGCCATCGGTGCAATCTCCGGAGGCCTGGTGGTGTTCTCCATCGTGTTTATGGACAAAGTGAAGATCGATGACCCGGTCGGTGCCATCTCTGTCCACGGCGTGTGCGGCCTGTTCGGCCTGCTGGTGGTGCCGGTGTCCAATGCCGATGCCACTCTGGCCGGCCAGCTGGCAGGGGCTGCGGTTATCTTTGCCTGGGTGTTTGGTGCCAGTCTGGTGACCTGGGGTGTGCTGAAAGCCACCATGGGGATTCGGGTCAGCGAGGAGGAGGAATACGACGGCATGGATCTGTCTGACTGTGGCATTGACGCTTACCCGGAATTTGTTTCGGTGAAGGGCGCCAACTGACTTTGCTCAAAACGTCACCAAACCGTTACGAAGGCCCCCTGTTGAAGGGGGCTTTTTTTGATGTCGGTCATTGCCGGAGTTCGGGTAAAGGGTTATTTTAACGTAAAAGAGAATTATTCTTATTCCACCGAAAGGAGTCCTCCACAATGGGTCGTTTTGCTTTGTCCGCACTGCTGCTGATGGCCAGCTCTATGGCTGCCGCTGCACAGACCGTGACCGTCTATTCCTACCGTCAGCCGTTCCTGGTTGAGCCGATGCTGGAAATGTTCACCAAAGAAACCGGTATCGAGACCCAGGTGGTGTTCGCTCAGACGGGTCTGGAAGAGCGTCTGAAGCGCGAAGGCCGTCTGTCCCCGGCAGACGTGGTGCTGACCACCGACATCTCCCGTCTGGCGACGCTGGTGGATATGGGCCTGACCCAGCCGGTTGACAGCAAAGTGCTGAGCGAAAACCTGCCGAGCCAGTACCGCGACCCGGACAACCAGTGGTTTGCTCTGACGCTGCGCGTGCGCAACATCTACAGCGCCAAAGATCGCGTAGGCGCGGCTTCTGACATCACTTACGAAGACCTGGCCACCGCACCGTTCAAAGGCAAAATCTGCATGCGCTCTGGTAAGAACGCGTACAACATCGCTCTGGTAGCGTCCATGATTGCGCACCACGGTGAAGCCGAAACCAAAGCCTGGCTGGAAGGCGTAAAAGCCAACCTGGCTCGTAAGCCGCAGGGTAACGACCGTGCCCAGGTACGCGCAGTGGCGGAAGGTGCCTGTGATTACGCCATCGGCAACAGCTACTACTACGGCAAGATGCTGGAAGACGAGAACCAGCGTGGCTGGGCTGAGGCTGTAGTAATCAACTTCCCGAACCAGAACGACCGTGGCGCGCACATGAACGTGTCCGGCGGTGTAATGGCCAAGCATGCCAAGAACCCGGAAGGCGCCAAGGCGCTGCTGGAGTTCCTGTCCAGCGAGAAGGCCCAGGGCCTGTACGCGCAACTGAACTACGAATACCCGGTTAATCCGAAGGTGGCCCCGTCTGAGCTGGTGGCATCCTGGGGGCAGTACAAAGCGGACGTACTGCCGGTAGCACAACTGGCTGAACATCACGCGGCAGCAGTGAAGCTGCTCGACGAGGTGCAGTTCGATCTGTAACCGATGATCCTGACACTCTCGCGACGTTGGAGTGTGGGCGGCTACCTGATGGCGGCCGCCCTGCTGTTACCCCTGATCGCGCTGGTAGTGCAATCGATGCACTCCGATCAGGAGGTGTTCCAACACCTGAAAAACACCGTGTTGAATGCCTACGTGGCCAACACGGTGTCGTTGATCTTGCTGGTCTGTCTCGGCAGTTTGCTGCTCGGACTCCCGACCGCCTGGCTGGTGGCCATGTGCCGCTTCCCGGGCCAAAGGGTGTTCCAGTGGGCGATGTTGCTGCCGCTGGCGATGCCGGCCTACATCGTGGCTTACGTCTACACCGACCTGCTGGATTACGCCGGCCCGGTGCAGCGATTGCTGCGGGATCTGGCGGGCTGGCAAGGTCCCTCTGACTACTACTTCCCTTCGGTACGCTCTCTGGGCGGTGCCGCCATCATGCTCTCTCTGGTGCTGTTCCCCTACGTCTTTATGCTGGCGCGTACCGCGTTTCTGGAGCAGGCCAGTAACCTGATCCAGGCCAGTCGCACGTTGGGCTGCACCCCGGTGCAGAGCTTCTGGCGCCTGAGCCTGCCGCTGGCGCGGCCCGCCATCGCTGTGGGCTTGTCCCTGGTGGCGATGGAGACACTGGCGGACTTTGCCACGGTGAGTTACTTCGCCGTAAACACCCTGACCACTGCGGTCTATGACACCTGGCTGGGGCACGGCAGCATGAGCAGTGCGGCCCGTCTGTCGACCCTGATGCTGCTGGGCATTGCGGTGCTGATGTTTGGTGAGCGTATGGCGCGTCGGCGTCAGCAGCAGTTCCAGAAGGCGGAAGGCAAGAGCGAGGATTACTTCTACCGGTTGACCGGCTGGCGGGCGATGTTGGCCACCGGCTTCTGCTCCCTGGTGCTGTTTCTCTCCTTCCTGTTGCCGGCACTGATCCTGCTGGATTACGCCATCGAGTACTTCGACCCGAACGCCCTCAGCGAATTCTGGGCCTACAGCGGTAACAGCCTTCTGGTGTCCGCCATCGTGGCGATTCTGACCGTGGTGATCGCACTGGGACTGCAGTTCCTGGCCCGGGTCAGCCCCCGTCGCTGGGACCGCTGGCCGAGCCGGGTGGCCGGTTTCGGTTACGCCCTGCCGGGCACCGTACTGGCGATCGGTGTACTGATCCCGCTGACCCGCGCAGACTTTGCCATTAACGACTTGGCAGAGTGGATGGGCATGGGCTTGCCGGGCCTGGTTCTGTCCGGTTCGATGGTGGCCATCGTGTTTGGCTATACCGTGCGCTTCCTGGCGGTGGCCTTGGGCAGCATTGAAACCAGCTTTAAGCGCATCAGCCCGTCACTGGACATGGCGGGTTCAACCATGGGCTATGGTCCTGCCGCGGTGTTGCGCCATGTGCATCTGCCCCTGGTCCGCCGGGGTATGTTGGCCGCGGCACTGATCGTCTTTATTGAGGCGATGAAGGAGCTGCCCGCAGCGTTGCTGCTTAAGCCGATTGGCTTTGAAACTCTGGCCACTTACGTGTATCAATTCGTCTCCGATGAGGCCCTCGAACTGGGCGCATTACCGGCACTGGTGATTGTGCTGGTGGGTCTGGTACCGGTGCTGTATCTCAATCGCAGTTTGGAGCATGTTCACTGATGTCGAAACTCCGTATCGACGCCCTGGTGTGTGAATACGATGGCAAGCGGATTCTGTCCGACCTGGCCCTGACCCTTGCCGAAAATGAAATCCTGGCACTGCTGGGCCCCAGTGGCTGCGGCAAAACCACCTTGTTGCGGGCCATTGCCGGCCTGATGCCGGTACACGCTGGCCAGGTCGCGCTGGATGGTGACGTGATCTCCGCCGCCGATGCGTTGGTCCCGGCTGAGCAGCGTGGGGTTGGGGTGATCTTCCAGGACTACGCCCTGTTCCCCCATCTGACCGTGGCCCAAAACGTCGCTTTCGGCCTGCGTAAGTGGCCAAAAGAGGCGGCCCGGGAGCGCGTCGAAGAGATGATTCGACTGGTGAAGCTGGACGGCCTTGGTGAGCGTTATATCCATGAACTGTCCGGTGGCCAGCAGCAACGTGTGGCCATTGCCCGAGCCCTGGCCTACAAGCCGAAACTGCTGTTGTTGGACGAACCCTTCTCCAACATCGACAGCCAGGTTCGTGGCGAGCTGATGGCGGAGATCCGGACCATTCTGCGGTCTCAGGGGGTCAGTGCCATCTTCGTGACCCACTCCAAGGAGGAGGCCTTTGCCTTTGCTGATCGGCTGGCGATTCTGCACGAAGGCAAAGTGGTTCAGACCGGCCCGGCAGAGGAGCTCTACTACCGTCCCGTCAGCCGCTTTGTGGCGGACTTCCTCGGTGGCGGTAACTACCTGGATGCGGTGGTGGCCAGTGAACACGTGGTGGACACGCCATTGGGCGCGATCCAAAGCGTCAGTCCATTGCGATTCCCGCCCACTCATAGGGGTGAACTGCTTTTGCGCCCTCAGCAGCTGGCTTTGGAGCCGGATGCTGAAGGCAGCGGTGTGATCACCGGGCGACGCTTCAAAGGCACCTACTGTGACTATCAGGTCAGTGTGGGTCCGGTGGAGCTGGCGGTGCGTTCTGGCCATGTCGGGCTGGAGCAGGGACAACGGGTTGCCGTGGCCGCGCTGCCCCATGCTTTGGTGCTGTTTTAGTTGGGGTAAATCAATCTTTTCTCGCTGACAGCTTGCCAGCACCCCCTGCTCTGCGCAGACTGTGTTTTTGAACTCAGATCTGTCGGTACTGATCATGTCCAGCGAGATGACCAACAAGGAAGGACGCATGCCCAGGGAGCAGGGTGGGATCTGTGCAGAAGGAAACCTGCACGGTATCTATTTGATGTTTAACGCCACTGATGGCGCTGAAGCGACGTTGCCCCGAGTGATTGCAGGCCTGGCTGCCTGGCTGCAAACCTCGGCGGACCGTAACGCCGATTGCGCCTTCAATGGTTTTGTGGCCGTGGGCGCCAATTATTGGGATACCCTCTATCCCAATGGCCGCCCGGCAGAACTGGCCCCCTTCCCCAGCTTTGAAGCGGAAGATCGCAGCGCTCCGACTCAGCCGGTTGACCTGTTCGTCCATATCCGCAGTGATCGGCTGGATGTGAACCACATCGCCGCTACCGAAGTGTGCCGCCGCCTGGCCGGATTGGCCGAGCTGGTGGAGGAGGTGCGCAGTTTCCGCTATCTGGACAGCCGTGACCTGACCGGTTTCGTTGACGGTACGGAAAACCCGACCGGTGCCCACCGCCGTGAAGTGGCCCTGGTTGGAGCGGAAGACGCCGCGTTCGCCGGTGGCAGCTACATCCACACTCAGCGTTATGTGCACAATATGCCGCTGTGGGAGCGCCAGTCCCTGAAAACCCAGGAAGACACCATTGGCCGCACCAAGGTGGAAAACGTTGAGTACCCCAGTGCTGCCAAGCCTGGCTTCGCCCACATCAAACGGGTGAACCTGAAGTACGAAGACGGTGCCAGCATGGAGATCCTGCGTCAGAGCATGCCTTATGGGAACATGCAGGAGCAGGGCCTGTTCTTTATCTCCTGCTGCAAAACGCCACTGCACTTCACCACGCAGCTGAAGTCGATGATCCACGGCGACGGTGAACACTTTGATCACCTGCTGAAATTCACCCAGGCGGTGAACGGTGCGGCTTACTTTGCCCCCTCCATCGACTTTATGGAGCAGGCGGCTGGCTTGTAACTCGAAGTTCATGCCATAAAAAAACGCCCGGCTTTTGCCGGGCGTTTTTGTTTCTGGTGTGCTCAATCGTGGTAGTTGAACAGCTCTTTAACGGTGGCCTGAGTCTCCGCCATCGCCTCGATCTGGCTGGGCGCGATAAAGATGGTGTCATCCCCGGCAATGGTGCCGAGAATCCCTTCAGCTTTACCCATGGAGTCCAGCAAGCGGGCAATCAGCTGGGCGGCACCAGGGCTGGTGCGTACCACGATCATGGCGCCGTTGTTGTCCACGTCCAGCACCAGGTTGCGCAGCTGGGCATTGGCGGTCGGCACCCCCAGTTCAGCAGGCAGGCAGTACACCATCTCCTGCTTGGCATTACGGGTGCGTACGGCGCCGAACTTGCTCAGCATCCGTGACACTTTGGACTGATTGATGTTGTTGAAACCGGCGGCCTGCAGTGCAGCCACGATCTCCCCCTGGGAGCCGAAGCGCTCCTCCTTGAGGAGGGACTTAAAGGCGCGGACCAGCTCTTCTTGTGCGTTGGCGTTTCTCATTGTCGTAATCGATTCTGCCGTTTGGACAGGGCCACTTTGAATAAGCTCTGCTTAAAAAGCAAGTGATATTCATATCTTGGGAATAAAAATTCATCGATTAAGGCTCAATGACACCAACTTATTGCCGATTGTGATGACAGAGCGGACAACCACCCTTGGTCGCATTGCCATCAGAATTGGCTTTGGGTATGGTGGGCGCCAACTGGAAAGATGATCCAAGTCACATCAATGGAAAGATGGAGAATACGATGAAAGTTGCAGTACTGGGTGCCGCTGGCGGCATTGGTCAGGCTCTGGCCCTGTTGTTGAAGCTGAATCTGCCCAAAGGCAGTGATCTGGCCCTTTATGATATCGCTCCGGTCACTCCGGGTGTGGCCGTAGACATCAGCCATATTCCGACCGCGGTTAACGCCAAAGGCTTCGCGGGCGAAGACCCGACTCCGGCCCTGGAAGGCGCCGACCTGGTTCTGATCTCTGCGGGTGTTGCCCGTAAGCCGGGTATGGACCGTGCCGACCTGTTCAACGTCAACGCCGGCATCATTCGCAACCTGGTGGGCAAAGTGGCTGAAGTGGCCCCAACCGCCTGCATCGGTGTGATCACCAACCCGGTGAACACCACCGTAGCCATCGCCGCTGAAGTCCTTAAGAACGCTGGCGTATACGACAAGAGCAAACTGTTCGGCGTGACCACTCTGGACGTAATCCGCTCCGAAACCTTCATTGCTGAAGCCAAGGGTCTGAGCCCGGAAGAGGTGAAGATCAACGTGATTGGTGGCCACAGTGGCGTGACCATCCTGCCGCTGCTGTCCCAGGTGGAAGGCGTGTCCTTTAGCGATGAAGAGGTTGCCAGCCTGACCCACCGCATCCAGAACGCGGGCACCGAAGTGGTGGAAGCCAAGGCCGGTGGCGGCAGTGCCACTCTGTCCATGGCTCAGGCGGCCTGCCGCTTTGGTATCTCCGTGGTTCGTGCTCTGCAGGGCGAGAAGGGCGTGGTGGAGTGCGCTTACGTGGAAGGTGCCGGTGAGCACACCCGCTTCTTTGCTCAGCCGGTTGAGCTGGGCATGAACGGTGTTGAGAAGGTGCTCTCCTACGGCGCGCTGAGCGACTTTGAAAAGCAGGCTCTGGACGGCATGCTGGAAACTCTGAGTGGCGACATCAGCAAGGGCGAAGCCTTTGTGAACGGCTAATGCCAGCCACATAAAAAAAGCGCCCATCGGGGCGCTTTTTTTGTGCCTGAGCTTCGGCGCTCAGTTGCGGCGTTCAACCGCGATGCGGGCCAGAGAGGCCAGGGCATCACGGAACGGCGTCTCGGGCAGTACTGAGAGCGCCTCAATCGCTTTGTCCGCCTCTTCGACGGCCCGTTGCATGGTGTACTCCAACGAGCCCACCTGGTTCAGTGTGGCGACCACATCATCCACTTCGTCACAGCCGCCGTTTTCAATGGCAGAACGGATCTGCTGGCTCTGCGCTTCCGGGGCGTTGGCGATGGCGTGGATCAGCGGCAGGGTCGGTTTGCCTTCGGCCAGATCATCACCGAGATTTTTGCCCAGCTCTTCCTCGTCGGCGGTGTAGTCCAGCACGTCATCCACCAGCTGGAATGCGGTACCCAGGTAGCGGCCATAGTCGGACAGCGCCTGGCACACTTCGGCGGGTTGATCGGCGATCACGGCGGCGAGGTGGGTGGCGGCTTCAAACAGGCGAGCGGTCTTGCAGTAGATCACCTGCATGTAGCTCTCTTCGGTGGTGTTGGGATCGTTGCAGTTCATCAGCTGCAGCACTTCCCCTTCCGCCAGAACGTTGGTGGCGTCGGCCAGATCTTCCAGGACACGTGGGCGCTTCAGTTCCGTCATCATCTGGAACGAGCGGGTGTAGAGGAAGTCGCCAACCAGTACGCTGGCCTGATTGCCGAACAGGGCGTTGGCGGTTTCACGGCCACGGCGCATGGTGGACTCATCGACCACGTCGTCGTGCAGCAGGGTGGCGGTGTGGATAAACTCGATAATGGCAGCGAGTTTGACGTGATCTTCGCCCTGGTAGTCCACTGCCCGTGCAGCCAATACTGCCAGCAGCGGGCGCATCCGTTTCCCACCGCCGTTGATGATGTAGAAGGACAGCTGATTAATCAGCACTACATCGGAGTGGAGCTGGTCGTAAATCATCTGATTGACCATTTTCATGTCGTGGTCAGCCAGGTCGCGGATGGCGTTTAAGTCCATATCTCTTCCAAGGTCTGGATTCTGTAGGCCCATGCCTACTATTATTGTGGTACGGCGGCGCCCAATTCTACCGCAATTCCCCCGGGTTAACAGTGCCATTGACCAATCGTTGGAAGAATCTCGATCCTTCTAGCGATCTTTTTGCAATGGCCTCTTGCCTGTTTAGTGTCCATGCCGTAGAATGCGCGCCCATTGTCAAACAGTTTTAGTCGCACCCAGACCCCCCTTATGCGGTGGTGACAGCGGTGTGAAATAGCGGAGTTATTATGTACGCGGTTTTCCAAAGTGGCGGTAAGCAACACCGTGTCGCCGAAGGCCAAACCCTGCGTCTGGAGAAACTGGACGTAGAAACCGGTGCCACCATCGAGTTCGACCAGGTTCTGCTGATCGCCAACGGTGAAGAAATCAAAGTAGGTGCCCCTCTGGTAGAAGGCGGTAAGGTTGTTGCTGAGGTTGTGAACCACGGTCGTGCCGATAAGGTTAAGATCGTTAAGTTCCGTCGTCGTAAGCACCACCGCAAGCAGATGGGCCACCGTCAGTGGTTCACTGAAGTGAAGATCACCGGTATCAACGGTTAATCGAGGAGTTCTGAGAGATGGCACACAAGAAAGCTGGCGGTTCTACTCGTAACGGCCGTGATTCTGAAAGCAAACGCCTGGGTGTTAAGCGTTTCGGTGGTGAATCTGTTCTGGCAGGTAACATCATCGTTCGTCAGCGTGGTACCAAATTCCACGCCGGTGACAACGTAGGTGTTGGTAAAGACCACACCCTGTTCGCCACTGCCAACGGCAAGGTGAAGTTCGAAGTGAAAGGCAAGCAAAACCGTAAATTCGTGAGCATCGTTGCCGAGTAAACCGGACTGACCGGATGAAAAAGCCCCGCACTGCCGGGGCTTTTTGCGTACTAAGGGTATACTTAAAAACCGATCCCCAATTCATTGGTTCGCTTGCGTTCCTGTCGCCATCCCGGCGAGGTTCCAGGCCGGGAAGAGGGGCCAATGAATTGGGTTTGAAAGGGGCTGGATCATGAAGTTTGTAGATGAAGTCACCATTCGGGTGGAAGCCGGTGACGGCGGCAGCGGTGTCGTCAGTTTCCGCCGGGAAAAATACATCCCCAAAGGGGGACCGGACGGCGGTGATGGCGGGGATGGCGGTGATGTCTTCCTGGTCGCCGACGAGAATCTGAACACCCTGGTGGATTATCGCTTTGAGCGTTGCCACCGGGCTGTGCGCGGCGAGAACGGCCGTGGCGGTAACTGTACCGGTAAGCGCGGTGATGACCGTGTGTTGAAAGTGCCGGTCGGTACCCGCGCTGTGGATGAAGATACCGGTGAAGTGATCGGTGACCTGACTCAGCACAACCAGAAGCTGATGGTGGCCAAAGGTGGCTTCCACGGCCTGGGCAACACCCGCTTCAAAAGCTCCGTTAACCGTGCCCCCCGTCAGAAGACGCTGGGCACCAAAGGCGAACACCGTGAAGTGCGCCTGGAGCTGATGCTGTTGGCGGACGTGGGCTTGCTGGGCTTGCCCAACGCGGGTAAGTCCACTTTTATTCGCTCCGTATCTGCGGCCAAGCCGAAAGTGGCGGATTATCCGTTTACCACTCTGGTGCCGAATCTGGGCGTGGTGCGTCCTGAGCCGTCCAAGAGCTTCGTGATTGCGGACATTCCGGGTCTGATTGAAGGGGCCTCTGACGGCGCTGGTCTGGGGATCCGCTTCCTCAAGCACCTGGAGCGTTGCCGTGTGCTGCTGCACATCATCGATATGGCCCCGTTTGACGAGAGCGATCCTGCCGAAGGTGCCAAAGCGATCCTGGCGGAACTCAACGCCTACTCTCCGAAGCTGTTCGACAAGCCGCGCTGGCTGGTACTGAACAAGCTGGATCTGGTGCCGGAAGAGGAGCGCGAAGCGCGCATCAACGCCATCGTTGAAGCACTGGAGTGGGAAGGCGAAGTCCACACCATCGCGGCCATCAGCAAGCAGGGCACCGAGGTGCTGTGCAAGCAGCTGATGCAACTGCTCGACACCCTGCCTCACGAGATCGTGGAGGAGCAGGGCGAAGAAGAGGTCAGCTTCAAGTGGGAGCACTACCACGCTCAGCAGATGCGTGACGCAGTGGTCGAAGAAGATGACGACGACTGGGACGACTGGGACGACGACGATTACGACGTCGAAGTGGTGTATCAGAAGTAACCGGCAATGCCGTACCATAGGGGACCTCAGGGTCCCCTTTTGTCGAATAAGAACAACAACTCGAAATGGACGTTCAAACACAAAACGAGATCACCCGGGTGGCGGTGCGCGCCGCGCAGCAGATGCTGGCCTGGGGGGCGGAAAGTGAGCTGGTCGAAGACATCGGCCAACGTATGGGCCGTGCCTTTGGTGTCGACAGCGTCGAGCTCTCCATCTCCGCCAACGCACTGGTGATGACCACCCTGTATCAGGGACGCTGTGTGACCACCACCCGACGGCTTCGGGAGCATGGCCTGAACATGCATATGGTGTGCGAGGTACAGCGCATCTGTGTGCAGGCCGAGAAAGGCATCGTTGATCTCACCCTGGCGGCCCGCCGCCTCTCCCGACTGACCCCCTGGACCTGGAACCGCTGGTATGTGGTGGCCATCATCGGCCCCTCCTGCGCCGCCTTTGCCCATTTCTTTGGTTCAGACCTGATGGGCTGCCTGATCACCGCACTGGCCTCCTCAGTGGGCATGGCGGTAAGACAATCCTTTGCCCGCCATCACTACAACGTTCTGGTGAACTGGGCGGTGACCGCCTTTGTCACCACGCTGCTCACCCGCCTCGGGGGATTGATGGAGTGGACTGACACCCCTGAAATCGCCACCGCAGCGTGCGTGCTGATGCTGGTGCCTGGTTTCCCGATGATCAACGCCGTCGCCGATATGGTGAAAGGGCACTACAACGTCGGGATGGCCAGATGGGGCCAGGCCACACTGATGACCATCTCCGCTGCTATTGGCATCACTCTGGCGATGCAATTGACCGGTCTGGGGTGGCTGTAATGGATCTTCTGCACCTGTTTCTGAACGCGTTGATTGCTTCCGTCCCGGCGGTGGGTTTTGCCATGGCTTTCAACGTGCCCGGTCGCTACCTGTGGCGTTGCGGCCTGGCTGGCGCCCTGGGGTTTGGCATCCGAGGGCTTGGCATGGAGTTGGGCGCGCCGATTGAGTGGGCCACGTTTGTGGCGGCGGCTTCGGTGGGCTGGCTGACCGCGCATTGGGCCCGGCGAACCCTGGCGCCCATGCAACTTTATGGGGTGGCGGCCATTATTCCGATGATCCCCGGCAGCTACGCCTTCAACACCGTTATCGGGTTGGTGGAGATGAGCGCTGTGGGGGCCAGTGAACCCATGATTGAGCAGGTGCTGGTGAACGGCATCAAGACGGTGTTTATCGTTGGGGCACTGAGTGTGGGCCTGGCCCTGCCAGGACTGCTGTATTACCGTAACCGCTCCATCATCTGAGCGGAACAAGAAAGGAACTGAATCGATGCGGATCGCACTGATCGCCTGTATGGCCCGAAACCGGGTTATCGGTAAAGACAACCAGATGCCCTGGCACCTGCCGGCCGATCTGAAGCACTTTAAAGCCGTCACCCTGGGTAAGCCGGTGGTGATGGGGCGACGCACTTACGAATCCATTGGCCGCCCCCTGCCGGGCCGCCACAACATCGTGATCACCCGGCAGAGCGGCTACGCCCCGGAAGGGGTCACCGTTGTTGCCAGTATCGAGGCCGCCATTGCCGCTGCCGGTGCGGTGGAAGAGTTGATGATCATCGGTGGCGGTGAGCTTTATGCGGCGATGCTCCCTCAGGCTGACCGCCTCTACATCACCGATGTGGATCTGGATGTCGAGGGCGATACTCACTTCCCTGATTACCGGCCTTTGGGTTGGACTGAGGTTGAGCGAAGCGTCTATCTGCCGGATGAGAAGAACGCCTTTACGCTGACTTTCCGCACCCTGGACCGACAAGTAGATTAAAGATATACCGTTATTTTTCCGCCTGTTATAAGCTGTGGTTAACGGACCGTTAGAAGTCTGTGAACGTTGTCAATTACAGGGAGCGAAATGATGCGTCTTACCGCTTTATTCATGGCGGCCGGCCTGGCCGCTGTCAGTCTGACCTACACCCCGATAAGTCACGCCAATGCCGATCAGCTGATCGCCAGTGTGTGTGACTACGTGGCTTCTGACGATAAAAATCGTCTGCGTAAGAAGCTGAAGGATACCCGCATTAAACTGCGTTCTGTTTATGATGGCATCACCTGCAACGGCAACAGCCTGCTGCGTACGGCGATGCTGAGCAATGCGCAGGACGTGGGCGTGTTTGTGGCGAAGCAGTTGCCCCGCAAGACCCTGTCGGCACCGGAAGCCGATGGCCAGACGGTATTGCAGTGGGCGGACAGCCAGGGCTTTGCTGGCAGCGAGATCGCCGCGGCGATCACCGAGCGCACCAACTGAGTCAGCGACAATGAAAAAAGGCGGCCTTTGGGCCGCCTTTTTTGTTGCTGTCAGGATCAGACCTTGAACTCGCGCACCTGCAACTGAAGCTCTTCCGCCAACTGGGCCACCTGTTGGCTGGAGGTGGCGGTCTGTACAGCGCCGGAGCTGGTCTCTTCGGCGATGCCGGCGATCTGCTCCAGGCGGCTGGAGATGGTTTGGGCCACCTGGTCCTGCTCCTGGGCGGCCTGAGCAATCTGGTTGCCGGCGGCATAAACCCGGTCCACCGCTTCGGCGATGGCATCGAGCATGCGGTTGGCCTCTTCGGTCTTGGCCACGCTCTGCTGCGCCTGGCTCTGACCCTGCTGCATCACCGACACCGCTTCCTTGGCCCCCTGTTGCAGGGCTTCAATCATCTGTTGGATCTCGGTGGTGGAGTCCTGAGTGCGGGAGGCCAGTGAGCGAACCTCATCGGCCACAACGGCAAAACCACGGCCCTGTTCGCCCGCTCGCGCCGCTTCGATCGCGGCGTTCAGCGCCAACAGGTTGGTTTGCTCGGCGATGCCGCGGATCACATCCAGGATCCCGCCGATAGCGGCGCTGTTCTCATCCAGCTGATGGATCACCTGGCTGGCCCGCTCCACTTCATCGGCCAGGGCCTGAATCGCTTCGCCATTGGCGCCGGAGATCGCTTTCACCTGCTTGGCTTCATCATCAGCCAGCTTGATCTCACCCAGGGCATCGCTGGCACCGGTGGCCACTTCACTGGCGGAGGCGGACAGTTCGGTGGTGGCGCTGGCCACCTGGTCGACCTGGCTCTTCTGCTCCTGAATGCCGGAGGTGGTTTGGGCGGTGACCGCAGAGGTTTCCTCCGCCGCCGCGGCCAGCTGATTGGCGCGGTCGATGATGGATTGAATCAGCCCACGCAGGCTGTCCACAAGCCGGTTGGTGTTGCCCACCAACTGACCGAACTCATCGTCGCGGTGGTAACTGAGTTTCTGGGTCAGGTCACCCTGCGCCAGTACCGCCAGGGCGTCGTTTACCTGACTGAGTGGACGGGTGATGGCACGGATGGTCACGTAACCGATGGTGGAGGCTACCAGGATGGAAAGCACCATCACCACCATGGTTCGTGTGCCGCTGCTCTCCAGCGCGCTCTGAGCCGCGTCTCCGGCCGCATTACTGATGAGGATCACCTGGCTGTGGAGTTCATCAATCTGCGTTTGCAGTGTGTTCTGCCCGGCGCGTGCCTGAGCCAGGGCGGCGCTGGCGTCGGACTGGGCCACTAGCCCGGACAGGCGTTCCGCCACTACGCCGGAGCTGTCGTCGAACGCGTTGAGAATCTCTCCCAGGTTCTGGTCGATGTCGGCAGCCAGATCGGCGTCAATCCGGTTGCTGCCATCTGGGCGTGTCCAGACCAGATTGCTTTGCAGGTACTCGAGGTTGCTCAGCAGGTAACTCAGCTCGCCATCCAGGGTCTCAACCAGCGTGGAGTCTTCCGCTTTGGGTAACTCCAGTGCGATGGAGATCAGGCCGATAAGGCTGGTTTCCAGGGTGCTGGCATGGCCAGCCAGGGTGCGGTCCTGCTCGTTGTCGGAGTATTCCAGATCCATCACGTCCAGCAGCATGGAGCTGGTGTCGTCGACCTGCTCTTCCAGACTGGAGAGGCGCTCGGCCAGGGCGACCTGAGCCACCAATGCGGTCTGGCGTGCCTGCAGCAGGCGCTGAACCTGTTGCCAGTAGCGTTCATGCTCGGCACTGACGGCGTTCAGAGGGGCATTGAGGCTGGATTCGTTGGTGATCAACTGTTGCAGGCTGCCGCGGGTGGACCCCCACTCCTGTTGCAGGCCATTCAGTGTGGCGCGTTGCGCAGTGAGCTGGTCTTCCGCCTGGCTGTAATAGGCGTTAACCAGTGCCAGTTGTTGGGCGTTAAGCAGACGCTCAAGACTGCCGGTGGCGTCTTTGGCAGGGAGGGAGAAGGACTTAAAGCTCTCTGTGTGTGTGCTGACGGTACCGATACTCAGCAGTGACATGCCGCCCAGGAGCAACAGCAGCAGGGTGACCAGCGCAAAGCCCCCTACGATCCGCATGGCGACCGTGATTTTCATAACCCTCTCCCTGAATTATTGTTTTTGTTCCATTTTTGCCCACATGTTATCAGCCTGAGACCAAAATCACAGTGGCCAATCATAAGGATCGGCCACTGTGAATAAAACTTGAGCAAATGGAGAGGGAGATCAGTCCAGTGCGGTCTGGAAGTGACGGCTGTCGTCTTCGAGGCACCAGAGCGTCAGGTGGTTACCCCAGCAGCATCCGGTGTCCAGTGCAATGGCATTGGCGGTGTGAGTCCGGCCCATCAGGGCAGCCCAATGGCCGAACACCAGCCGGTGGCTGCGCAGCAGTTGATGCTCCGGGTACAGGAACCAGGGCACCAGAGCCCGCTCATCGTCCGGCCCCAGTTTGCTGGCGAAGTCGAGCCGGCCATCGCTGTGCAGAAAGCGCATCCGGGTCAGCGCATTGACCGTGTAAGTCTGGCGCTCGATTTCACTGCTCAGCGTGCGGTCGTCATCCGGTTTTTCCCCGTACATCTGACCGATAAAGTCGAGGTAATGGTCGCTTTTGAGGGTGTCGGACACCGCCTCTGCCCGGGCCTTCGCCGTGGCCAGGTCCCAGTGCGGGGGCAGGCCGGCATGGCTCAGCAACAGCCGATGTTCCGGCAGTTCGTGCAGCAGGGGCTGCTGGCGCAACCAGAGGATCAGCTCCGGCAGATCCGGCGCTTCCAGCAGCGGTTGCACCCGGTCCCGGGGTTTGTACTTTTTCAGTCCGGCGGCCACCGCCAGCAGGTGGAGGTCGTGGTTGCCCAGAACGGTTTGGCCCGCTTCGCCCAGTTCCCGCATCAGCCGCAACACCGCCAGCGAATCCGGGCCTCGGGCGATCAGATCACCGCACGCCCACAACGTATCGGAAGCGGGGTCAAAGTGGACGCTGTCGAGCAGTCGGCACAACTCGTTGTAGCAGCCCTGAATATCCCCGACAAAGTAGTTGGCCATTCAGTGCAGGGTTCCCGGGACGGAGAGTTGGAAGCGGGGAACGGGAGCCTTGATGGCGCCATTGTCCCCGTGAAGGGTGTAAAAGCCGGTCATGCTGCCCAGCGGCGTGGTCAGCACAACAGAGCTGGTGTAGCGAAACGTCTGGCCCGGTTCCAGTGTGGGGGTTTCGCCCACCACACCAGCGCCTTCCACTTCCATCTGTTCCCCGTTACCGTCGGTGATCAGCCACTTACGGCGCTTCAGGGTCAGGGTCTGGTCACTGACATTGGTCAGTTCCAGACTGTAGTGAAACAGGTAGCGCCCCTTAGTGGGCTCAGACTGAGCCTCCACGTATTGGGTTGCTACCTCGATGGCCAGAGGGGAATCAGGCTGCATCGCGCTCACTGAGGAAGTTGGCCATAGCCACAAACTGGGGGAGGCTGATGCGCTCAGGACGCAGAGTCGGGTCGATGCCCAGTGCCGCGAACTCATCGTCGTTCAGCTGGCCCTTAAAGTTGTTGCGCAGGGTCTTGCGACGCATGGTGAACGCGGTGGCGACCACTTGCTCCAGCTTTGCCACATTGCTGGCCGGGTAGGGCTTCTCTTTGTGCGGCACCAGACGAACCACAGCGGAGTCCACCTTCGGCGGCGGGGTAAAGCAGCCCGGCGGCACTTCCAATACCGGAATGCACTGGCAGTAGTACTGGGCCATCACGCTCAGGCGGCCATAGTTCTTATGACCCGGGCCTGCGCACAGACGCTCCACCACCTCTTTCTGCAGCATAAAGTGCATCGATTCCACGCTGTCCACGGTTTCAAACAGGTGGAACATCAGCGGGGTGGAGATGTTGTAGGGCAGGTTGCCGAAGACCTTCATCCGTTTGCCGGGCTCTGCCAGCTGGTTGAAGTCGAACTTCAGGGCATCCCCTTCGTGGATGGTCAGTTTGCGTCCCCAGCGCGGCTGGTGGCGCAGACGTTCGGCCAGGTCCCGGTCCAGTTCCACCACGTTCAGGTGTTCCACCTGATCGGCGACCGGCTCAGTCAGGGCACCCAGACCCGGCCCGATCTCCACCATGATGTGGTCGTTATCGGGACGGATCGCGGCGACGATGCGGTCAATGACCGACATGTCGTGAAGGAAGTTTTGGCCGAAGCGTTTACGGGCGCGGTGGCCCAAATGCACATTGTTGCTCATGAATTCTGATGTGTTGCCAGCTCTATCGCTTTGCTAAGGGCGACCCGGAAACTGCCACAGTCGGCCTGGTCAGTACCAGCCAGTTCGAGGGCAGTGCCGTGATCGACGGATGTGCGGATAAAAGGCAGCCCCAGTGTAATGTTCAGGGCACGCCCAAATCCCTTGTATTTTAGCACCGGCAGTCCCTGGTCATGGTACATGGCCAGAACCACGTCGGCCTGCTCCAGGTACTTGGGTTGGAACAGGGTATCTGCCGGCAGAGGGCCTGTGAGCAACATCCCTTCGCTGCGCAGGGCGGCCAGGGTTGGCTCGATCACTTCGAGCTCTTCCCGGCCAAGGTGGCCCCCTTCCCCGGCGTGGGGGTTGAGGCCGCACACCAGGATACGGGGACGTTCGATGGCGAACTTGTCCTGCAGATCCTGATGCAGAATTCGGATCACTTTCTCAAGGCGTGCCGGCGTGATCGCTTTGGATACGTAGGCCAGCGGGATGTGCGTGGTCACCAGGGCCACCTGCAATCCCTCCGTCGCCAGCATCATCACCACGTCCTGGCACCCGGCCTGTTGAGCAAAAAACTCGGTGTGGCCGGAGAAGCTGATGCCGGCCTGGTTGATGATCCCCTTGTGCACCGGGCCGGTGACCACCGCAGCAAATTCGCCGCTGAGGTTGTGCTCACAGGCGAAGCGCAGGGTGTCCACCACGTAGCCGCTGTTGCTCTCGTCCAGCTGGCCCGGTTTGACCGGGGCAGCCAGTTTGGCCGGGGCAATGGTCAGGGTGCCGGCCTGCTGTGCCCGGGCCGGTTGGCTGGGCTGATACGGGCGCAGGCTCAGAGGCAGACCCAGCATCTTGGCGCGCTGGGTCATCAGGTCCGGGTCGGCACAGATCACCAGCTCAACAGGCCAATCCTGTTGCGCCAGTTTGATCACCAGGTCCGGACCAATCCCGGCGGGTTCGCCGGGTGTAACGGCGATGCGCGGGATCATGAACGACGACCGCTGCGATCCACCACCTCAATGTAGGCACCGGCCCGCATCTCTTCCTGCCAGGCGTTGACCTGTTCGCCGAACTTACGGCGGAACAGCAGCTGGTAGGCGCGGTCGGTATTGGCCTGGTTGGTGGCGTCGGTCACCCGGCGGTCTTCCAGCTGCACCACGTGCCAGCCGTGGCTGGAACGGAACGGCTCGGAGTATTCGCCCACTTTGAGTCGGTTCAGAGTGTCGCGGAAGGCCGGGACGTACATACCGGGGTCCGCCCAGCCCAGTTCGCCGCCACGCGTGGCGGAGCCCGGGTCATCGGAGTGTTCACGAGCCAGCTCGGCGAAGTCGGCCTTACCGGCTTTTACGTCCGCCATGAATTCGATCAGCAGGTTTTTCGCCATGTCTTCACTGAGGATCGGCGAGGGCTTCAGCAGGATGTGCCGGGATTTCACCTCCTGAACTTCCTGCACTTCCTGACCACGGGTGTCGTAGATGGTTACGATGTGGAAGCCAGCGCCGCTCTTAATGGGGCCAATGATGTCGCCTTTCTTGGCGTCCTTGACCACCTCGGCAAACAGGGTGGGCATCTCGTTGATGTTCATAAAGCCCCAGTCGCCGCCTTCCAGCGCTTTCGGGCCGGAGGACGCGGCAAGGGCGGTTTTGGAGAAGTCGGCGCCGTCGTTCAGCATCTCCAGCACTTTGTCTGCGCGCTCACGGGCTGCCGCTTCATCGCCACCAAAGTCGATCAGGATGTGGCCAACGTGGAACTCCGCATTCTGCAGCCCCTGTTCGTTGATCATGTCTACCAGGGTGTTGATCTCCTGCGGGGAGATCTGGATGCGGCGCTGCACCTGAATGCGCTGCACCTGACCGATGGTGATTTCGCGACGGATCTGCTCACGGTAAGCGGCGTAGCTGGTGCCGTCGGATTCGATCTCCTGACGCAGGCCGACCAGGGTCATGCCCTGCTCACGAGCCATGTTTTCCAGGGTCTGATCCAGCTGGATGTCGCTGATCATCAGGCCCATACGCTCGGCCATCTGCAACTGCAGGCTTTCGGCGATCAATCGGTCGATGACCTGAGTGCGCAGGGCGGTATCGGAAGGCAACTCCTGACCAGCCTGCAGTGCACCCCGCTTCACGGAAGCCATGCGCTCATCGATTTCGCTTTTCAGGATCACGCCGTCATTGACCAGTACCGCCACCTCATCCAGAGGCTGGGGTTGGGCCAGGGCCTGTCCGAACATCAGGGCAGCGGCGGCGCCCATCAGCAGGTGTCGTAAAGTCATACTCAAGTCCATCTTGTCGGTGTTCGCGTTCCACGTCGCGAATCAAGTAATGCGCCCGGAAGGATTTGGCACTCTAACATACTCTGTGGCCTCAGTTACGCAGGTAATAGGGCCGGCGGTAGTTGAATACCCCCTCGTCCAGCATGTCCTTCACACCCAGCGGGCCGGAAGAGCCCAGCCCTTTCAGCACAAATTTCAGAGTGACGCCGCTGTCGAAGTCATCCCGTGGGCTGATGGTGTCGAAGTTGCCGTCCTCGTAATTGGTGTTGAGGTGGCGGTAGTAAGCCAGACGAATCGCCCAGCAGCAGGATTCGTACTGGAACCCTGCATAAGATTCCACGGAGCGGCTCAAGTTCAAGTCGTAGTAGTAGTTACCGACGAAATAGAGCTCATCGGTCATCGGCCAGGTGGTACGAATGCCCGCCTGGTTGATGTCGATGGCGTTGCCATCCACGTCGGTGCCGAGGTCCGGTACATAGCGATGTGACAGCTGGATCAGCTTGTCGGCGCCCGCCCGGTAATCCACCAGAACCTCGCTTTTATTGGTGTCGCCAGACTGAGTATCGAACTGCAGGCTGCCGCTGAGGAACCAGCGTCGGGACGCCTGCAGTTCCAGTTCGGCCGCCAGCGCCGAGTTGGAGCTGCTGATCTGGCTCTCGTCATCACCCAGGTTCACTTCGGAATCGGAGAAATAGAGGATCTGACCCACGGAAAGCTGGGCGCGCTCCGCGTGGTCGCCATCGAAGAAGCGGGTGGAAACACCCAGCGTCAACTGGTTGGCATCGGCGATGCGGTCGAGGCCGGAGAAGCGGCGATCCCGGAACAAACCGTAGTAATCTTCCTGCAACAGCGCGGTGTCGTACAAACCGATATCGGACTGATCCACCTTGGGAATGTAGAGGTACTGGAACTGGGGCTCCAGAGTCTGGGTGTAGGTGCCGTTGCCAAACGCGCTGTCGCGCTCAAAGTTGATCTGACCGTGCAACCGGAACTGAGGCAGCGTCCGGCTGACAAAATCTTCCAGCTGATCGTCCGGGTCACGCTGCTCATAGAAGGTCTGCATCAGCTTGACCTCGGTGGTCAGGCTGCCTGCCGGGGTTTGATAGGGCAGCGTCAGGGTCGGTTCCATGTGCCAGCGGGTGGCCGTCAGATGGTCGGTTTCCTTGTGAGCGAAGTGCGTCAGCTCAGTGCCGAAGGTGAAATCCAGCGGGCCCCACAGGTTCGGGTTGCGGTAATCGAAGGTCAGTGACGGCATCACCTGGAACGGTTTGCTGCTGTCACCCAGCACCTCAATGTCCTGCACTCGGACGGCAAAGTCCCAGGCATCGGTAAAGTAGGCCGCTTCGCCTTCCCGGGAGATCTGGTTGTCGGTGGAGGCACTGACATCAGAGTCGAAGTCGTTGAAGTAGTTGTCGTCGCTGACGGTGGTGAAGTTACCGTACAGGCGCCAGTTGTTCTCCAGCTTGCCGGCGTGCTCAAAATGGATGAGGTAGCGTTCGGGGCTGTCGTTCAGCAGACTGTCGCTGTTGATGTATTCGAGGTTGACCTGACCTTCACCGTAGGGTTGCAGATAGCGACCTTCCCCTTTCAGGAACAGGCCACGGCTGGACATGTACTGAGTCGTCAGAGTGGCGTCCAGGTTGGGCGCGATGTTCCAGTAATAGGGAATGGAAACATCGACACCGTTCTTGGTGCTGGTGCTGATCTCCGGGAACAGGAAGCCGCTCTTTCGCTTATTGGACACCGGTACGGTCATGTACGGCACGTAGAAGACGGGCACATCAAACAGTTTGACCTTGGCGTGCCAGATCTCGCCCCATTCCTCTTCGGCGTCGATGTTGATCTCTTTCGCTTCCAGCAACCAGTCCGGGTCTTCCTGGGGGCAGGTGGTGAAGGTGGCACCGCTCAGCAGCAGATTGTTGTCACCGGCGATCTTGAGCTGCTTCGCTTCACCATGGACCTGCTGACCACGCAGCCAATAGCGGGCGCTGTTCAGTTCTGCATTGTAGTCGTCCATGTCGGCGGTCAGGGAGTCCGCGGTGATGGCCACGGTGGAATCCTGGTACATCAGCCCGCCATCAGCAGAGAAACTGCCTTCGGCCTGAGAAACTTCGGCGCTTTCTGCGGTGATCTGGCGCATCCCCTGACGCAGTTTTACGTTGCCTTCAAAGCGCGCGGAATCGCCGGCGCTGGCTTCACTGCGGTCGGCATTTACTTCGATCGGAAGCTGGTTGGGTGCCAGATTGGCCTCTGCGTCGTCGGGCTGGACGGGCAGCAGGTCCATTGGGGGGTTCACCACGCAACGCGGCACCGACAGGGACTCAGCCCAGGCGTTCAGAGGCAGGCAGCAACAGGCAATGACAAGGGGAAAGCGCATCGTGTCCCTAAAACAGTGAAATAGATAGTGTGGCCAAAAAATAAGAAGTGCAGGCCTGATCAATCCCTTAATCAGACCGGATCCCCGTCACCGGGTTCCTGTCATGGACCGAAACCTTGGTATGATAAACAAAATTTACCCTCTCGACCATTGGATGACGGATGCACAATGAGAGCCGTCAGCAAGCCCTGGCTCGCTGGCTTGACACCGTCTGGGCTGGGGAAGCCTCAGCCCCGGTATTGATCTTTGGCGACGCCAGTTTTCGCCGCTACTTTCGCTATCACCGCCAGGGCCGCACCGAGATCGCCATGGACGCCCCGCCAGAGCAAGAAGACTGTCGCCCCTTTCTGGCCTTAACCCAGGCCTATCAGGAAGCTGGTCTGCCGGTGCCGCAAGTGCTGGCGCAGGATCTGAGCCAGGGTTTCCTGTGTCTGACAGACCTGGGGGATCAGCATCTGGCAGGCCCGTTGCAGGGACCGGATGCGGACCTCTGGTATCGCCGGGCGCTGGCCTTCCTGCCCACCATTGCCACCATCACCCACAGTCCGATGGGCCCTTTACCCCGTTATGACCGGGCCCTGCTTGAGCGGGAACTGGCGATCTTTCCCGAATGGTTACTGCACGCGCACCTCGGATTGACCCTGAACCCCGAAGAGCAGCAGCTCTGGCAGGACGCCTGTGAGGTGTTGATCAGCAATGCCCTCAGTCAGCCTCAGGTGGGGATCCACCGGGACTTTCACAGTCGCAATCTGATGGTGGTGGATGACGGCCTGGCGCTGATTGATTACCAGGGTGCCCTGTTGGGGCCGATCACCTATGACCTGGTCTCACTATTGCGGGATTGCTACTGGCGCCTGGATGAAGCCTGGGTGGCCACCTATGCCCACAGCCACTTTGAACGGCTGCAGCAGGCCGGATTGCTGGAGGCCGACGTTGAGTTTGCGCAGTTCCGGCAGTGGATGGATCTGATGGGGATGCAACGTCATCTCAAAGCCGCAGGCATTTTCGCCCGGCTGCACCAACGGGACGGTAAATCCGGCTACCTGGCGGACGTGCCCCGGGTGCTGGACTATCTGATCAACATCGGCCAGCGCGATGAGCGACTGGCCCCGCTGGCCCAATGGCTTGAGTGTCGGGTTAAGCCCGCCTGGGAGGCGAAATGAGGGCGATGATTCTCGCTGCCGGACGGGGAGAGCGGATGCGTCCTCTGACCGACCATACCCCTAAGCCGCTGATCCCGGTGGCGGGCAAGCCCCTGCTGGAATACCACCTCGAGCGTCTTTGCGGTGCCGGTGTGTCGGATGTGGTGGTGAATCACGCCTGGCTCGGAGCGCAGATCCCAGCGGCTTTGGGCAGCGGTTCGCGCTGGGGGATGACGATCCATTACAGCGACGAGGGCGATCAGGCGCTGGAGACCGGCGGCGGCATCCATAAAGCCCTGCCGATGCTGGGCGATGCTCCCTTTTTGCTGATGAACGGTGACATCTACTGCGATCTGCAGTGGCCAACCCTGCCGACGCTGGCAAAGGGGGACCTGGCCCACCTCTACCTGGTGCCCAATCCGGAGCACAATCCTTGCGGCGACTTTGCGCTGGAGCAGGGCCGGGTTCGCAGTGAGGGAGCGGCAAAGCTCACCTACGGTGGTATTGCTCTGTTCCATCCCGATCTGTTTCGCGAGTGCCGGCCGGGGCATTTCTCCCTGGTGCCGCTGTTGAAAGCGGCCATGGCCGAAGGCCGGGTCAGCGGTGAGCGCTTTGACGGACTGTGGTGCGACGTCGGGACGCCAGCACGTCTGACGGCGCTGGAGGCCCTGCTGAGTGGCGATTAAAGGCAAGATTTTTGGGGCATTGATCGGCTTTTTGTTCGGGCGACTGTTCGGCGCGATTCTGGGAGCGTATCTTGGTCATGTCCTTTGGGATAGACGTCGTTCTGGCTATAACCCATTCTTTCATACTACCTTTTCGGTAATGGGCCACATTGCCAAAAGCAGTGGCCGGGTGACTCAGGCGGACATTGCGCTGGCCACCGCGCTGATGGATCGCATGGGTCTGCGGGGGCGGGCACGCCAGGCGGCACAGGAGGCCTACCGCGAAGGCAAGGCCGCTGACTTTCCGCTGGAGGCCCGGCTGAAGAGCCTGAAAGGGGCGCTGAGTTGGCGACGGGATCTGGCTCGGGTCTTTCTGGAGATCCAGATTCAGGCGGCGCTGGCTGATGGTGAGCTGAACCCGCGGGAGCGGGAGATCCTGGCCCGAATTGCCGCCCATCTTGGCTTCAGCCCAGAGGATTTGGCCCAGTTGATCGCCATGTGGCAGGGGCAGCAGCGGGGTCACCGTCAGGGATTCTCACTGGATGACGCCTGTCGGGTACTTGGCGTGCAACCCGGGGACGACCTGCGCACAGTGAAACGGGCTTACCGTAAGCTGATGGCGCAACACCATCCGGACAAGCTGGCCAGTCAGGGCCTGCCGCCGGAGATGGCCGAAGTGGCCCAACAGAAAAGCCAGGACATTCAAGCGGCGTGGGAAGTGCTGCGTCGGGCAAAAGAGAGCTGAGGAGAAAGCATGAAAGCGTTACTGGCCCCGGTGGGGTTGATGGTAAGCCTGGTGGCGGCCCCGGCGTTGGCCGACCGAACCTACTTTATCGCCCCGATGTACGGTTACACCGCTGGCGGCACCCTGGACGTGACCGAAAAAGTGGTGGATGAGGAAACCGGCAACAGTTCCCGCGAAACCATTGCGGAGCTGAAGTTTGACGACGCGGCCCACTACGGACTGATGATGGGGGTGGAAACCAATGACCCCGGTGCCGTGTACCTGTTTTACAGCAAGCAGGAAAGCACCTTTAAAGAGGGCAGTTTCGCGCCGACCTCCGGCATCGATGTGGATGTGGAGTACTACCACATCGGCGGCACCCTGTTTTATCCGCGAAACGACTTCCGTCCTTACGTGACGGCCAGTGTCGGCGCCACCCGCATCAAGCCACAGGAAACCTACTCCAACGAGACCTTCTTCTCACTGGGTCTGGGGCTGGGTGCTGAGTACCTGTTGTTTGAGCATCTTGCACTGACCGCAGACTACCGGGCCATGTTCACCGCCGTGAACAACTCCACCAACCTGGTGTGCGATGAGGGCTGTACGGTGCGCGTCGAAGCGGACACCATGATTCAGTCCCAGTTTAATCTGGGGCTGCGGGTGCGCTTCTGAGTGCACCCGGTTCAGGATTGCAGGGCAGCCTCGGGCTGCCCTTTTTTCATGGCCAGCCAGCCTAACCCGCTGCTCAGATGCTTTTCCCCTAACAGGGTCCAGCCCAGTGCCTCCCAGGCGGCGATAAACTCCCGTTGATCGAAGCGATTCTCTTGCGGGTGTTCCAGTACCCGTTTCCACAGCGGATGGCAGATCAGGCTGCGGTACACCTCCATGGCGTAGAGGGTCGCCCCCGGGCGGGCTACCCGGTTCAGCTCCCGGACCGCATCCTGCCACTGGGGGACATGGTGAACCACGCCGAAATCGAACAGGGCATCAACGCTGTGATCCGCCAGCGGTAGCGCGGTGCAATCCCCCTGCACACATTGAATGTCAGATTCTGTGCCAAGCCGTCGCCGGGCCCGGCTGACCATCTCAAAGTCCAGGTCCAGACTCAGCACCTGTCCGGCACCAAATCGCTGTTTGATGAGACGGGCACCTTCACCCTGGCCGCCGCCGATCTCAAGCGCAGTGGCGCCGGGACAGGGGCCACCCAATGCCATCAGCCTCGGGGTTTCAAAGTGACGCTGGGCAAAGGCCCGGAAGGGGTTGTTTACCAGCGCCTTTTCGACAAAGTTGAGCTTCACCACAGTTCCTCGGCATTCGCCTGTACGATGTTTCACTTCTCTCTCTACAATGCCGAACCTAATTCGGTTCAGTTTTCAGAGCAAACGCGCTCTGCATCGGGCGGAAACGCCCCCCTTTGGAGGAAGTATGAAACGCATCCTGGCATGCATCGGTTTGTTGTCTCTGCCCCTGACGGCTCAGGCTGCTCATGGAGTGGCAGTGGGTTATCAGTTTGGCAGTGACGAAGCGGTTGCCATTGGCGTCGGCCGCTGGGATCTGGGCATTGGCACCGAACGTTTTGTGCTGAATGTGGACCGCCGCTTTTACACCAGTGAATTCCCCCAGCTGTATTTTGGTCTGGGTGGCCAGGTCTCTGACAACAGTGATGCTCCGGTGGGTTTGCGCACCAAAGTGGGCCTGAGTGCCCGCGCCGATATGGTTGAATTGTTCGGTGAGGTGGTGCCCAATGTGACCTTTGGTGATGCCGGGGACTTTGACGTGGATTACGCCCTGGGTCTGAGAATCTGGTTTTAAGGAGCGGTAATGAAAATCGTGGTGCTGGACGGAGCGACACTGAACCCCGGAGATCTGGACTGGTCGCCCTTGGCACAGTTCGGTGAGTGGGAGGTCTTCGACCACACCGCACCAGCGCAACTGCTCGAACGGGCCAGCGATGCTGACGTTTTGCTGACCAACAAAGTGGTGTTGGATCGCGCCGCTCTGAACGCCCTGCCCAAACTGCGCTACATCGGGGTGACGGCCACCGGCGTTAACGTGGTGGATCTGGACGCCGCGGCGGCGCGAGGCATCGTGGTCACCAACACCCCCGCCTATGGCCCGGAATCGGTGGCTCAGATGGCCATTGCGCACCTGCTTCATCAGGCCAGTGCGGTGGCCGAGCACCATCAGGCGGTGCAGCAGGGGCAGTGGAGTGCGGCTCCCCAATTCTGCTTCTGGAATCGCCCGCTGATGGCGCTCTCGGGGAAAACGTTCGGTGTGATGGGCTTCGGCGCCATTGGCCAGGCCGCGGCGCGGATGGCGCGGGGATTCAATATGTCGATCCTGGTGCACACCCGCACCCCCATTGAAGCCCTGCCGGAAGGTTACCGCTGGGTGGACCAGGCCACCCTGTTCGCCGAATCCGATGTGGTCAGCCTGCACTGCCCCCAGACCCCGGACAACACCGGGTTTGTGAACGCTGAGCTGCTGGCCACCATGAAACCGCAAGCTCGCTTACTCAACACGGCCCGGGGTGGTTTGGTCAATGAAGCGGACCTGGCCGATGCGCTGAACCGTGGGGTGATTGCCGGTGCGGGCCTGGACGTGCTCTCCTCGGAACCGCCCAGCCCGGATAATCCACTGCTGAGCGCCCGCAACTGCGTGGTGACCCCTCATAACGCCTGGGCCACGTTCGAGGCCCGTAATAACCTGCTGAATATCGTGCTGGGCAACCTGGCGGCCTGGCAAAAAGGCGCGCCGGTAAACCGGGTCTGACCCCGGCCAGGAAAGCAAAAATACACCGTAATTCCACAGGCTGGCGGCGACCGGATAAAAGCGTCGCCAGTCCTTGTGTCACAACGCCTCCAAGGCCATTGGCCCCACCCGTCAGATCCCGTACAATTGCCGTTTTTCTGGCCGTCCCTGCCCGATTTTCCGGGGGCGGTTGTTAACCTCGACCCAAGAGACGACGGATGTTCCAAGACAACCCCTTGTTGCAACAGCTTAAAGCGCAAATTCGCGAAACCCTGCCGACGGTGGAAGGCACCGTAAAAGGGACCGATAAGGGTTTTGGCTTTATCGAAACCGAAAAGGGCGAAAGCCACTTTGTGCCGCCGCCGTACATGAAAAAAGTGATGCACGGGGATAAGGTGACCGCGGTGTTGCGTACCGAGGGCGAGAAAACCAGCGCCGAGCCGGAAACCTTGCTGGAGCCTTTCCTGACCCGCTTTGTTGGTCGCATTAAGCGCATCAAGGGCCGCGTGAACGTGGTGCCGGATCATCCGCTGATCAAAGACGCCATCCGCGCCCGGGTGAAAAAGAGCGTGGACGAAGAGAGCCTGAAAGATGGCGACTACGTGGTGGCCCATCTGAAGCGCCACCCGCTGCGTCCTG
The DNA here is from genome assembly GCF_019801015.1 of Marinobacter nauticus. GTDB lineage: Bacteria > Pseudomonadota > Gammaproteobacteria > Enterobacterales > Shewanellaceae > Ferrimonas. The sequence goes on along the minus strand of NZ_JAHVJZ010000005.1, from coordinate 46,248 downwards.
ACGACAACACCTTCCTGGCTGAAGTCTCTGAGCTGGTGGCGACCACCGACGATCCGCACGTGCCCTGGTGGGTGATTCTGGCCAAGCACGACCTGGCCAAAGTGGAACCTGCCGATCCGGCCCAGTGGGCGCTGGGTGATGAGGCGGAGCGCGCCGACCTGACCGCGCTGCCGTTTGTGACCATCGATGCCGAGTCCACCAAAGACATGGACGACGCACTGTACGTTGAAACCAAAGCCGAGGGCGGCTGGCAACTGACGGTGGCCATCGCCGATCCGACCGCGTACGTGGCCATGGGTGACGAAGTGGATGAGGAAGCGAAGAAGCGCTCCTTCACTCAGTATCTGCCGGGCTTTAACGTGCCGATGCTGCCTCGCCAGCTGGCGGACGAGCTGTGCTCTCTGGTCGAGGGGGAAGACCGCCCAGCGGTGGCAGCCCGCATCCAGGTGGCCGCTGATGGCGCGCTGACCGGCGAAGCGGAGTTCTTCCTGGCCACCATCCGCTCTCAGGGCAAACTGGCTTACGACAAAGTGTCCGATCTGCTGGAAGGCGTGGAGAATGCCTGGCAACCGGAAAGCGACGTCATCGCAGAGCAGGTCAATGCCCTGCATGCACTGGCCAATGCCCGCACCGCCTGGCGCCATGAGCATGCGCTGGTGTTCCCGGACCGCCCGGACTTCCGTTTTGAAGTGGACGACGCCGGTAACGTGCTGGCCATCCATGCCGAGTACCGCCGCACCGCCAACCGCATTGTTGAAGAGTGCATGATCCTGGCCAACACCGCCTGTGGCGCGCTGCTGGGCAACAAGCTGGGTAAAGGCATCTTCAACAGCCACGCCGGTCTGGATCCGGAGAAGATCCCGGCGGCCATTGAGCTGCTGTCTGAGCATGGCCTGACCCACTGCGCCGAGAAGGTCACCACGCTGGAAGGTTACTGCCAGCTGCGCCGTGACCTGGACGCCCAGCCTACTGGTTACCTGGATGCCCGCGTCCGCCGCATGCAGGCTTTTGCTGAAATGGCGGCCGAGCCGAAGCCGCACTTCGGCATGGGCCTGACCGGCTACGCCACCTGGACCTCACCGATCCGTAAGTACGGCGATATGATCAACCATCGCCTGCTGAAAGCGATCATCGGTCAGCCGGGCGCCCTGAACGAACTGGATGATGAGCTGCTGGCCCACCTGGCGGAGAAGCGCAAGCTGCATCGCATGTGTGAGCGAGACGTCGGCGATTGGCTGTACGCCCGCTTCCTGAAAGCGGAAGAGGGCGGCGAGCGCCAGTACGAGTCCGAGGTGATCGACATCAATCGTGGCGGTGTGCGTGTTCGTCTGAAAGAGAACGGGGCTGTGGCCTTTGTTCCGGCGCCTTTCCTGTGCGAAGACAAGAAGCGTCTGGAGTGCAGCGGCGAGACCGGCATTGCTAAGTTCGATGGTGAGCCGGTACTCCGTGTGGCTGACGAACTGACCGTGCAGATTGCCGAAGTGCGGGTGGATCAGCGCAGCGTGGTTGCCAAGCCCGCAAAGCGTTTCGACCAGTAACCCCAGTTCAAAGAAAAAGGCCGCCCGAATGGGCGGCTTTTTTTTGGGCTGAATCCAGACTGAACTCATTGATGCACAACCGACTCTAATGCTTGCCATAATGAGGGAAAAGGCGTCAGTTAAAACGGAGGCCCGGAATGGCCCGGACAAGGAGTGTAATGATGCGAATGACGATGATGTTGGCGCTGGCCGTGCTCAGCGCTGGGTGCGCGTACAACCAGGCGCCGGTGGTGGACATGAGTGGGGTGGATCCGGCTCAGTACGAACAGGATCTGGCTTACTGTGAGTCCTACGCCCAGTCGGTGGACAAAGCGGAAGCGGCCGCCGTGGGCGCGGCCAATGGCGCAGCAGTCGGCACCGGCAGCGGAGCGGTTGTCGGGGCCATTGAGGATGGCTGGGAAGGTGCGGTGGCCGGCGCGTTGGCTGGCGCGTTAGTCGGGGCCAGCGTGGGCGCGGCGGAAGGGGGCGTTTCCTCCACTAAGGTCCAGTCTCTGGTGCTCCGTCGCTGCCTGAGCGAGAAGGGCTATACGGTTTACGACCTCGAGTCCTGAGTGCGCTGAGCCAACAAAAACGCCGCCCATCGGGCGGCGTTTCCATTTCGGTCGAAGCCGGGCTCTGATTCAGACCCCAAGGTCCAGCATCATGCTGGCAAAGCCGAGGTAGATGATCACCCCGGTGGCATCGACGATGGTGGTCACCAGCGGGCCAGATGCGGTGGCCGGGTCCATCTTCACTCTGGACAGGATAAAGGGCAGGCTGAGGCCAATCAGGGAGCCGGCCAGTACCACGCACACCATGGCGGAGGCCACCACAATGGCGATCTCCATGCCACCCCGGAACATGCCAAGGCCAAATACCGCAGCGGCCATGGTCAGGCCCAGCGCGCCAGCCACAAAGACTTCCCGGGCCAGAACCTTGGCCCAGTCTTTCAGGTCCACTTCGCCGGTGGCCAGTGCCCGCACCATCAGTGCGGCTGACTGGGAGCCGGCATTACCGCCACTGCCCACCAGCAGCGGCATAAAGAACACCAGTGCCACGTTGGATTCGATGATCGCCTCAAAGTGGGCGATGCCGGCTCCGGAGAGCAGGGCGCCAAACACCAGCAGCACCAGCCAGCCAACCCGCTTCCGGTACAGCTCCCAGGAGGTGACCTGATTCATCGGCGCTTCAAGGGCGGCAACGGACGCGATCTTCTGGGCGTCTTCGGTGGCCTCTTCGACCACGGCGTCCATGGCGTCATCGTAGGTAACGATGCCCACCAGGCGCTCGGCGCTGTCCAGAACCGGAAGAGCCAGCAGGTCGTAGTGACGGATCTTTTCCGACACGTCTTCCTGATCTTCATCGACCCGGACCGCCACCACCTCAGTCAGCATGATGTCCGCAATCAGGGCGTCCGGACTGGAGAGAATAAGCTCCCGAAGAGAGATGGTGCCCACCAGGTGGCGATCGCCATCGATCACGTAGGTCTGGTAGATGGTTTCCTTGTCCGGTGCTTCCAGACGGAGACGTTGCAGCGCTTTGCGGACGGTCCAGTGACTGCGCAGAGTGGCGTAGTCGGAACTCATCATCGCGCCGGCGGTCTTCTCCGGGTAGGAGGCCAGGCGACGAACGTCTTCCCGCTCCGCCTGGGCCAGGCCGGGCAGCAGTGCCTGCTGTTGGGCTTCGCTCAGTCGGTTGTAAAGGTCTGCCCGCTCATCAGACTCCATCTGGGAGAACAGCGCGGCCAGCTCATTGCGGGGCATTTTGCAGGCGATATCGGCCTGCAATTGAGGATCAAGGTACCCGAACACTTCAGCGTGATCGGGAAGGGACAGCAGATCCAGCAGCTGTGCCGCCAACGGGGCGTTAAAGCTGCGGACCGCTTCGGCAAAATCAGCAACGTGCATCTGCTCAAGCTGCGCCCGAATGGCGCGCTTGTCATGAGCAGCGAGTGCTTCGCTAAGGGTGGCAAAAAGCGCTTCTTTTTGCATACTCCACCTCCGGTACCCGGCGGCGGAGTGGCAGGGATGAATTCCCTATCAGGCGTGGACTCCGCAGACCTAGGCAGTTATTTGATTCAGGTTCGTTTTTTTGTCCCACCTGGGACTGGGAATGGGGTCCATATTGGCTTCGCTCTATGGGATTCGCGCCGCGATTTTAGGCGCTTAAGAAACCATAGGCAACCCTGAGGCGGGAATTCGCTTTTGACTCATTACGTTACTTGCCCATCAGGTGACAAAGGTTGCTTTTTCGTCAATTCTCAAGCATATCAGTGAGGTGTCATTGACAGAGGACGCATTATGAACGGCAAAGTTTGGCCCTGGATTTTGGCCGCGGTAATCAGCATGAGTGCCCTGGCTCAGGAGGAACCGACCGTCACCCAGGAGACGGCCAGCCCGGAGCCGGTTGATCCGCCCGCATTGACCACCGCCGCCATGACGCTGCTGCCGGAGCCTGCCGGCTGGCGGGGAGAGCGGATCGCTCTGCCGCCGGAGTTCGCGCCCAATCTGCCCTTTAAAGGGGTGGAAGAGCTGCGTTTTTCACCGGGCATGTATGACCCTCAGGCCAACGACTTTTTCAGCTATCTGTTTGCCTTCTCGCTGGATCCCGGTACGCCACTGGACCGAGCCAGCATTGCCAGGCTGCTGACCCTCTACTATCAGGGCTTGTGTCAGACCGTGGCCGAAGGCAATGAGTTTGAGTGCCAGCCGGATTCGGTTTCCCTGACCATGACCACCGTGGTGGGCGGGTATCTGGCGGAGCTGAAATGGGTGGAGCCCTTTGTGACCGGCCAGCCTCAGACTCTCTATCTTGAGTTGCTGCCGGTGCCCGGTGAGCGCCCCTTCCTCTATGGCGCCGTTTCCCCCCGGGACCTCAAGCATGAACAGTGGCGCACATTACGGCGCTATCTGCCGACACCGTAAAGTGAAACGCCCCGCATCTGCGGGGCGTTTTCTTGCCGGTTACTTACCGAAAGGCTGCGGCTTGGGGGTTTCAGCCACGGAGGGCGGCAGAATCGGCAGCGTGATTTGCGGCTGCTCACCGGTCAGGGTTTTCAGGAAGTCGGTGATGCGATCCGCTTCTTTATCGGTCAGTTCCTGACCCAGCTGCACCCGCTGCATCACGATGACCGCCTCTTTCAGGTCGTAGGTGGAGCCGTCATGGAAGTAGGGGTAGGTCAGCTCGATGTTACGCAGGGTCGGCACCTTGAACACCATACGGTCATGCTCTTTACCGGTCACGTCGATGCGGCCCTGGGCCGGGTTATCGGTGACAAACGGCTGCATCAGACCCATCTTCTGATACATGGTACCGCCGACCGCCGGGCCGTTGTGGCAGGCTGCACAGCCTTTGCTTTTAAACAGCTCATAGCCCGCCAGCTCGTTGTCGGTCAGCGCGTGCTTATCGCCGTTGAGGTACTGGTCAAAGCGGCTGTTGGGGGTCACCAGGGTCTCTTCAAAGGTGGCGATCGCTTCGGTCACGGTATCCAGGGTGATCCCCTTCTCGCCGAACACCTGGGCAAATTCCGTCTGGTATCCGGGGATCGCGCGCAGCACATCCAGGGCCAGTTCATGTTCCAGCGCCATCTCTTTCGGGTTAGCGATGGGGCCGGCGGCCTGTTCCTGCAGCGTCGCGGCACGGCCATCCCAGAACTGGGCCAGCATGTACTTGGCGTTCAGCACGGTAGGGGCGTTGATCGGGCCTTCCTGCCAGTTGTGACCGATGGAAGTCGGGAGAATGTCCACGCCACCCAGGCTCAGGTTGTGGCAGCTGTTACAGGAGAGGAAGCCGGACTTGGACAAACGCGGTTCGAAGAACAGTTTTTTGCCCAGCTCTACCATTTCCGGGTTGGTGATGGTGGCAGGTTCAATCACCTGAATGGGCTCGGCAGCCTGGGCCAGGCCGGTGGTCGCGAGAATGGCAGTAGCAAGTAAAGTGCGGCGCATGATGGTTTCTCCCTGTTCGATGGTCGCCCCGGCTGGGGCGGGTCTCTGTGCTGTGAATGACCACAGGGTAAGTGGGGTTAAGCCATCGAAAAACCGGATTGAAGAGATAGCGCCCATCGCACTCTTAGATGCAGAAAGTGTGAGGCATTTCCTTGTTGTTTCATTGTCTTATGGCAGGGTAGCCTGGTCGGGGTGAGCACGGTCTCAGCCCCGCACCAGTTGCCGAAAAAAATTTTCGTTCTGCTGCTTATTGAAGCGGTTGTATCCACCCCCGGATCCGTTGTGCCAGCGTGTCCGGGCTCTGATCCCAGTCCAGTGACCACGTCATGGCCCGGTAGTTCGGGTTTCCGCTACGCCGATTGGCGGTGTGCCGCTCTGTGGTGGTGGCTCTGGCCATCGGGTGATCTCCCGGTCCATTCAAATCAAGAACCGGAATGCCCAGTGCGGCCAGTTGACCCGGAAGGGCCGCATTGGCCTCGCTGTCGGGCAGGTAGGGGCCAAGCAAAACCAAGCCCTGAGGTTTCGGCAGTTGTCGCTCGGCCAGTGCGGCAATCACGGTGCCGGCACGGGCACCGGACAGCACCCAGAATTGCGGAGCAGGCGCCCCTTCAATCAGCCCCGGTAACACTTCAGGACCGTCGGAATAGCTGACCGAAAGCGTTTGCCAACCGTGCTCCGGCAGGGTGCGCAGCAGAATACGCTGCCATCGGCCGCTGTCCACCGGCGCTCCGGCTGGCGCCACCACCACCACGGTGCCTTTGCTGCCCGGGGTATGGGCCGGAAAAGTGAGGGAGTCACTGGCCTGGGCAGCGGCGCAGTTCAGCATCAGCAGGCTCAAAATCAGACAACGAAACATCGGCAAACCTTGGTTTTTTCAGTGAGCGGAATTGTGGCTTGAACACCCATTGGAGAACAAGAGCCCAGACTCATCCCCTGAATGTCATACACAAAGTGTTACTGTGATGTTACTTTGCGGGAGCCTCAGTTGGGCAGAGAGTGGCTGAGGCGTAGGTAAATCAATCTGCCATCAGGGACGGTGGCAAGAGCGGTTGGATGGCATCGATAAGAACAACAATCTGGAGTGTTTGATATGAAACCAGGGAAGGTTTGCGCGCTTGTCGCGTCCATGTGGTTCGCCGGAGCCGCGATGGCTCAGGACCGCTTTCAGCATGAGGCGTCGATGGCGCTCAATTTGGGCGACAGTGAATTTGTTGATCTGGCCTATTCATACAGTTTCAGCCCTGTGGCAGTGGGGGACGCCCCCTACTGGCTGAATCGATTCCTTGACCCGGCCTCTTTTGTGAATGTGGGGCTTCTGTTCGACTCGGATGACAACGTGGCGCTGTTTGGCGGACGTTATCAGGCGGAAAGTGGCTGGTTTGTCGGGGTCGAGTACGTGCGGTTGGATGTCGGTGGCTCGGTAAACCAGTTTCAGTTGGATGGCGGTTACTTCTTCGCCCCCGGACAGCGTGTGCGGCTCCACTATTCAGAGCGGGATACCGATTTCGACCTGTCGTCTTACGGGCTGGACTACCGTGGTTACTGGGGGCTGGATGGCATCAGTGGCATCGGGTTTGATGCGGCCTGGACCCGCACTGATGTCGCCAATTTTGAGCTGGACCAGTACACCCTCTCTGCCACCGCTTACCTGACCCAATCCTGGTTTGCCGGGCTCGCCTATGCCTACGCCGATCTGCCGGTAGGCAGTGATGATGAAGTGATCGTCAGTACCGGATACTGGTGGCAGTTTGGCAGGAACCTGTCTGCCCAGGCGGTGGTGTATCACGATGACAGCCTGAATGGGCGAATTGGCCTGACCGCCCGTTTCTGAGGAACAAGAGATGCACTATCTGAGAGCCTTGTTACTGGGGTTGTGCCTGGGGGTGTGTTACTTCGTGCTTAACCTTCAGGCCATTGGTATTGCCGCGGCCGGAATGGTTTTCTGGTGGTTTGAACCCGAAGCCTATTCTCACCTCTACCATATTGGCCAGAATCTGGTGGGCATCGGTTTGGCCTCGCTGCTGCCTGCGTACCTGGTGCACAGTTACGAACCGCAGAAAAAGTGGCTCTGCATCGGTGTGGTGATCGCCATTTCGATGCTCTTACACGGAAACCTCAACTTTGCGCCCTGGGATCCGGCTGGCATCGTGCGCTTTTTCCAGAATATGTGGTGGTTTGGCGGAGCTGAAAGCATCGGTGTGTTTTTTGAAATGTTGCTGTTGCCCCTGTTCTGGCTCTGGTTCCTCAACCGGGCGTCAGGCAAAGTGGACCAACCGGCGCCGCTGAGTGAGGCACAAGCGGAATAGTTAGCCTGTCTTTTGCCGATAAAAAAGCCCCCGAATGTCGGGGGCTTTTGGGTTTCAGTTGTTCGGGTTGCGCTTACTGCGGCGTCACGACGATCAGACGGATGGCGTCGAGCTGGATCTGAGCCCGGCTCAGGTGCGCTTTGACCATGTTCATCTGCTCCCGGAGGGCGTCCAGTTCGCTGTCGCGAATATTGGGGTTGACCGCTTTCAGCGCGTCCAGACGACCCAGTTCCTCACCCAGCTCCCGCTGCATCTTCTGTTCCGCGGCCGCCACCAGCTCGGCCAGACGACCGGTCATGTGCTGCTCCGCTTTGGCGATCAGCGGGTGCATCACCCCTTGCGAGGCGTTCACCAGCTTGGAACCGGTATGGCGGTTGATCGGGATCAGCTGACGGTTGAAGGTCTCGAAGTCCACGTTCTGGCCCAGATCCTTACCGCTTTTATCCAGCAGCAGGCGGATCGGGGTCGGCGGCAGGAAGCGGCCCAGCTGAACCTCTGCCGGCGCGGTGGCTTCCACCATGTAGATCAGTTCCAGGAACAGGGTACCGGCGGGCAGCGCCTTGTTCTTCATCAGCGACACGGTGGCGCAGCCGGTTTCACTGCTGGTCACCATATCGATGCCCACGCTGACCAGTGGGTGCGCCGGTGTGATGAACTGGAAGTCGTCACGGGACAGGGCGGTGTCGCGGTCGAAGGTGACGGACAGGCCATCTTCCGGCAGTCCCGGGTAGCTGGGGTACAGCATGTGTTCGGTCGGGGTCAGGACAACGGCGTTTTCGCCACGGTCGTCCTGCTGCACGCCAATCACATCCCACAACTTCAGCATAAAGCTGACAAAGTCGGTGTCGTCGTCTTCCTGTTCCAGCGCGGCCACCAGGGCGTCCGCCTGTTTGCCGCCATTGGAGTGGATCTCCAGCAGCTTGTCGCGGCCCGCTTCCATCGCCGCTTTGTGCTCACCAGCACGCTCCGCGGTGCGATCGATCAAACCCGACAGGTCTTCGCTGTTACCGGCCAGTACCTGCAGCAGTTCCTCACCAAACTCGGCGTGGATAAGGTGGCCACCCGGGCAGGTTTGCTCAAAGGCGTTCAGGCCCTGGTGATACCAGTCCATCAGCTGTTGCTGGGCGCTGCCTTCAATGTAGGGCACGTGGATCTGCACATCCTGAGTCTGACCGATTCGATCCAGTCGACCGATGCGCTGCTCCAGCAGGTCCGGGTTCTGAGGCAGGTCGAACATGATCAGGTGGTGGGCGAACTGGAAGTTTCGTCCCTCGGAGCCGATCTCGGAACAGATCAGCACCTGGGCACCGCCCTCCTGCTGAGCAAAGAAGGCGGCGGCTTTATCCCGCTCCAGAATGGACATGCCTTCATGGAACACGCCGGCCAGGATCCCTTCCCGGGTGCGCAGGGCCTCTTCCAGCTGCAAAGCGGTGGAAGCTTTGGCGGTGATCACCAGCACTTTCTTGGAGCGGTTGGCTTTGAGGAACTCCAGCATCCAGCTGACGCGGGTGTCGAAGGTCCACCAGCTGGCGCTGCCACCTTCCCCTTCAAACTCCTGGTAGAGCTTTTCCGGGTAGAGGTTGTTGATCACCTTCTGCTCGAGCGATCCATTGCTGCCCAGCATCTTGGAGACGCGCACGGCGGTGGCGTACTGAGTGGGCAGAGTCACCGGGTGGGCGTTGAGGTGACGCTGGGTAAAGCCGGTGACGCCGCCACGGGTGTTGCGGAACAGCACCCGGCCGGTGCCGTGGCGGTCCAACAACTGACGCAGCAGGGATTCGCGCGCGTCGGCGTCGGCGGTTTCGATCGCCTGCCCCGGCAACATCGCGGCCAGCGCCTCGGTTTCATCCTGAGTCAGGGCACGGTCAGACAGCAGCGCTTCAGCGGCGTTGGCCACGCTCTGGTACTCGGTTTCCTCTTTCAGAAACGCGTCGTAATCGTAGAAGCGGTCCGGATCCAGCAGGCGCAGACGAGCGAAGTGGCTCTGGTGACCCAGCTGGTCCGGGGTGGCGGTCAGCAGCAGTACGCCGGCGATCGCTTCGGCCAGTTCTTCCACCACCTGGTAGGCGCGGCTCGGCTTGTCTTCACTCCACTCCAGATGGTGAGCTTCGTCCACCACCAGCAGGTCCCACGGCGCTTCCAGTGCTTGTTCAAAGCGCTTCTTCTTGCGCAGCAGGTCGATGGAGCAGATCACCAGCTGTTCGGTTTCAAACGGGTTGTCGCAGTCGGCCAGGGCTTCCACACAGCGCTCTTCATCGAACAGAGCAAAGCGCAGGTTAAAGCGGCGCAGCATCTCCACCAGCCACTGATGCTGGAGGGTTTCCGGCACCAGGATCAGCACCCGCTCGGCGCGGCCGGACAGCAGCTGTTGATGCAGGATGTGGCCCGCTTCGATGGTTTTACCCAGGCCCACTTCATCGGCCAGCAGTACCCGCGGCGCATGGCGATGGCCCACTTCGTTGGCGATGTGGAGCTGGTGAGCAATCAGGCCGGCACGGGGGCCCTGGAGGGCGCGCAGCGGATTTTGCTGCATGGCGTGGCGCTGGGTCTGGCACAGATAACGGGTAACGTAGTGCTCCATGCGGTCCAGCTGGCCCGCAAACAGACGGTCCTGAGGTTTATTGAAACGGATCTGATGGTCCAGCAGGGTCTCTCGCAGGGAGACGGCTTCACCGTCGTCGGTGCGGGTACCCTGGTAGGTCACCAGGCCGTTCTGCTCGGTCAACTCCGTGACGGTCATGCGCCAGCCTTCATGGCTGGCCACTTCGTCACCCTGGTTAAAGATAACCCGGGTGAGGGGCGCGTCCTGGACGGCAAACATTCGGTTTTCACCGGTGGCGGGGAACAGCAGAGTCACCATGCGGCCTTCGATCGCCACGATGGTGCCCAGGCCCAGATCCGATTCGGTGTCGCTGATCCAGCGTTGACCCAGAGCAAAGGACATGAATTACGCTACTCCTGATGTGTCTGAGGGGGGCGGAAAAAGGCGCGTATATTACATGAGTTTATTCCGCTTATCACCCGCTAGGCTGGCTCCTTGAAATGCTGGTCAAAGGCCAGCCTATCTGTCATGGTAGGTCTTGTGAGGCGTGGTGATCGCCACACTCATTGACGTTGTGAAAGGCGATTGTCCGCGCCCTGCTCCTTACCGGGAAAAACCTGTAAAGCATAGCGGAGGTGCCATGGTCCAGGCGGAGAAGAAACTCTTTGTGCTCGACACCAATGTGTTACTGCACGAACCCCTCGCCATCTATTCATTCAAAGAGCACGACGTGGTGGTCCCCATGACCGTGCTGGAGGAGTTGGACCAGATTAAAGATAGGAAAAAGGACGTCTCCAGAGACGCCCGAATTGCCATCCGGGCCCTGGAGGACTGCGTTGGCAGCGCCCCGCCCGAGCAATTGGTTGCCGGTGTCCCCTTACCCTTGAGGGAGAGTCACCCAGACAGCGCCGGAACCCTCGCCATCTTCCCCGATCACCAAGTCCAGTTTGATACGCCCATCGCCCTTCCCGGCGACCACAACGACAACCAGATCATCAACTCCGCGCTCTACCTCCAGCAAACCCGTACCGATGCCGAAGTGGTGTTGGTGACCAAAGACATCAATATGCGCCTCAAAGCCAAAGGGGCGGGACTGCGTAAGGTGGAGGATTACCGCAGTGACCAGCTGGTGGAGGACATCCGTTTTCTGGCCACCGGGTTTGCTGAAATCGATGGCAAGTTGTGGGATCGGGTCGGCGATGTGCACAGCCACCAGGCCGGACGATTCGTTTACCACACCCTGGACCGGGAAGCGCTGGGGGTGGACAGCGTGTATCAGAATCAATATCTGGTGGATTCCAGTGAGTCGTTCTGCGGGCAGGTAAAAGGGCTGGATGAGCACAGCGTTACCATCAAGGATCTGGGCCGGGAGCGGTTGATGGGGTACCACGCCTGGGGCATTTCGCCGAAAAACGTCTATCAGGGGATGGCGATGCAGGCGCTGATGGATCCGGACGTCGATCTGGTGATCCTGACCGGCCCGGCGGGCTCGGGCAAAACCTTGCTGGCACTGGCCGCCGCGCTGGAACAGGTGGTGGAACAGCGCCGTTATGACCGGGTGCTGGTGACACGAAACACCCCGGAAATTGCCGAATCCATCGGTTTCCTGCCCGGTACCGAGGAGGAGAAGATGATGCCCTGGCTGGCGGCGGTGACCGACACCCTGGAGGTGCTGCACAAGCACGACGAAAGCCCCAGCTCCAGCCTGCAGTACATCATGGACAAGGCCAACATCCAGTTTAAATCCGTCAACTTCATGCGTGGGCGCTCGATTCAGAACAGCTTTGTGTTGCTGGATGAGTGCCAGAACCTGACCGCCTCTCAGATCAAAACCATCATTACCCGGATGGGGGAGGGCACCAAGCTGGTCTGCTCCGGAAACCTGGCGCAGATCGATTCCAACTACCTGACAGCGGTCACGTCAGGCCTGACCTATATCGTTGAGCGGTTTAAAGACTTTGAAGGCAGTGCCAACGTGTATCTGAATGGGGTGGTGCGCTCTCGCCTGGCCTCGTTCGCTGAAGAGAACCTGTGAGCGTTCTGACGGACACATCGGCCATCAGGCCGGTGTGTCCGTTCAGGTTAAAGAAAGGTAAATTTTCGTACCCTTACGCAACCTATCGGTGCTCACAGAGTCGGACAGGGTGGAAAGGCTAAGCCGTTGCCGAAACAGGGATCCCCTGCCTTAAGTCCGGGGGTTCTGATAGACTCCACCACAGATTGTTCCGGGGATCCCCAGCACGTGAAAGCACCCATTCTGCGTCGATACAATAAAGCTGTGTTTTACACCTACCTCGGGGTGGTGTTGCTGGCACTTTTTGTGGCCTGGCTTGAGTACGGCCGCCAGCGCAGCCAGCTGATTGACCAGAAAGTGGAGGAGATCTCTCAGCACAGCCAGCAGGTTGAGTTGCTGATGGACAACAGTATCCACGCCCTGACCTCACTGCGGGACTTTGCCGCGACCCACATCAAAATGGGCGAGTTGGCCCGCATCGATCGCTTCCCTGACATTGGCCGGTTTGACGCCAGTGGCCAGTATTTCGCCCTGGAGCCCACCTACAAAGACACCAATACCGCGTTTGAAGGGATGGGGCGGATCAGTGGTTATGGCCGCCTGGCTGGACGCAGTGACGCCTTCTACCGCGAACTGGACATGCTGTACCAGATGTCGGTGACCTTCCCGGTGGCCCAGCAGATGGCGCCGAAAGCGTCCCAGATCTACTACATCTCCAAACACCGGATGATGTCGGTGTACCCCTGGCCGGAAAGTGAAGACAACTTCAATCGCCGCATTCTGAACTCCCCGCTGTTCAAGCTGGCGGCCCCGGAGAACAATCCCCAGCGTAAGGTGTTCTGGAGTGGCGTCAGCCGCAATCAGAAGGGGGAACTGATCACCACCATGGGGATCCCGGTTTACCTGGACGATGAGTTTATTGCAGCGGTAATGCTGGATCTCCAGCTGACCACACTGTCCCGTCAGATTGAACGCTATTTCGAAGTGCCCGGTACCGTGCTGTTGCTGGATGAGCAGAACAACCTGCTGACTTATCCCGACATGCATGACGATCCCAACCCTCGCTCTTATCAGCTCAGTCAGAAGATCCCGGCGGCCCTGCACAGCCTGCCCCAGGAGTTGCTGATGGGGGCCACCGACGGCGAGGTGATCAATGGCTACTATGTGCGTTCCGTGGTGCTGAAAAACGCGCCGTGGCGCCTGCTGTATCTCCAGCCGGAGCATGAGCTGGTGGCCGAAGCCTGGGACAAACTGGAGGTCACCTTCCTGATGGTGATCCTGGCGTTGTCCATTCTGATCACGGCGGTGCACTACCTGACCCGTCGGGCGTTTGTCAGCCCGGCGGCCAAACTGCTCAATCACCTCGAACTGTCAGCGCAACAGCCTCGCGCTTTGCCCAAGCGCATCGCACCGGGCTGGGAGCCCTGGTTCGAGCTGATCACCCGCATCTTTGAAGAGAACCAGCAATACACCCACCATCTGGCAGAGCAGAACCGACGACTGGACAAGCTGGTGGCCAAGCGCACCGAACGCCTGCGACTGGCCAACGAGCGTCGGGAGCGGGACTTCTCGCTGCTGCGCTCGTTGATTGATGCCATCCCGGAAGCGATCGTGTTTAAAGACACTGAAGGGCGCTACCTGGGGTGCAATAAAGCCGCTGAGCGGGTGCTCGGACAGAGTGAGTCCGAGATCATCGGGGCGCTGGTGACCGAGACCGACCCCTCCGAGCGGGGCCGCCGCATCCGTGAAGAGGACATTCAAGTTCTGAAGGAGCGGGTGCCGCTGCGCTATCAGGAACGGGTCATGATTGAGGGCAAAAGCAAGTTGCTTGATGCCCTGCGCCTGCCGTTCTATACCCGTCGTGGTGAGCTGTTGGGGATGATTGCGGTCTGGCGCGACATCACCCGGGAAGCGGAGCAGCAGGAGCAGCTCAAGCGCTCCGAAGAGCGCTATCACCTGGCGATGGATGCGGTGGAAGACGGTTTGTGGGATTGGTACCTGGATTCCAACCAGCTGATCTGTAACCCGGCCTACTACACCATGTTGGGTTATCAGCCGGATGAGTTTCCGCTGCTGATTGAAACCTACTACGAATTGATGCACCCGGACGATCGTCAGCGGGTGGAGCGCTATATCGACGACTACCTCGATAAGCCGGATCAGTCCTTCAGCATGGAGTTCCGACTGCGCGGCAAGAGCGGCCATTACCACTGGATCCTGTCCCGTGGCCGGGCGGTTGAGTTTGATGACCTCGGTGAACCCACTCGTCTGCTGGGCACCCATAAGGACATCACCCGTCAGAAAGAGAACGAAGTGGCGCTGCTCGAAGCCAAGCAGGATGCGGAACTGGCGAACCGGACCAAGAGTGAGTTCCTGGCCAACATGAGCCACGAGATCCGCACGCCGATGAACGCGGTACTGGGGATGCTGCATCTTGCCCTGCGTACCGACGTTGACCCGCGCCAGAAGGACTACCTCGACAAAGCCCGGATCAGCGCCGAATCGCTGCTGAGGATCATCAACGACATCCTCGACTTCTCCAAGATTGAAGCGGGCAAACTGGAGTTGGAACAGACCGAATTCGCGCTGGATAAGGTGCTTGAGCACGCCATCTCCATCAACAGCCTCAAGGCCCAGGAGAAGGGGGTTGAGCTGTTGCTGTACGCCCCGGTAGGAGCGGGTCTGCACCTGATGGGGGATCCGCTGCGCCTGGGCCAGGTGCTGGTTAACCTGCTCTCCAATGCGGTGAAGTTTACCGAGCACGGCGAGGTGGAGCTGGGTTGTGAAGATCTTAAGGAGCGGGATGGCCGTATCACGCTGAAGTTCTGGGTGCGGGATACCGGCATCGGCATCTCCGAGCACCAGCAACGCCACCTGTTCGACGCGTTCAGCCAGGCGGACGGTTCCACCACCCGCCAGTTTGGCGGCACCGGACTGGGCCTCTCCATCTCCAAGCATCTGGTGGCGATGATGGGGGGCGACATTGATGTGGAAAGCCAGCCGGGACAGGGCACCACCTTCAGCTTCACCATTGATGCCCAGCGAGTGGCGGAGCCAGAGCGCAAGGAGCGTTTGTTGCCGGCGGAGATCAGTGGCCTGAAGGCGCTGGTGGTGGACGACAACCACACTGCCCTGCAGATCTACTCCACCTACCTGCGCGACTTCAGTTTCTCCCAGGTGGAGACCGTGGACGGCGGTAAAGCCGCGCTGAAGAAGATGGCGCGGCAGCAGCCGGACCTGATCCTGCTGGACTGGATGATGCCGGGTATGGACGGCATCGAGATTTTGGATGGCATCGATGAGCTGCTGGCCGACGGTCGCCTCGAGCGTCGACCGACCATCATCATGATGACCGCCTACAGCGGCCACCCCCTGAGCGACGAAGTGCGTGATGGGCGGATCCAGTCGGTGCTGCAAAAGCCGTTCAAGGCCTCGGAGCTTTACGATGAGGTGGTTGAGGCGTTTAACGGCCAGGTGGATGCCCATCCTGTGGAAGCCCATGAAGAGGCGCAGGCGCAGGTGGAAGGCGCGCGGATCCTGCTGGTGGAAGACAACCTGATCAACCAGCAGGTCGCCACCGAGCTGCTGAAAAGCGCGGGCTATCAGGTGACGGTTGCGGGCAATGGTCAGGAAGCGGTGGATCTGGTGAATGCCGAAGCGTTTGACCTGGTGCTGATGGACATTCAGATGCCGGTCATGGATGGCCTGGAGGCCACCCGGACACTGCGCAAGACCCATCCGACTCTGCCCATCATTGCGATGACGGCGCACGCCATGGCTGGGGATCGGGAGAAGAGCCTGTCGGCAGGGATGAACGCCCACATCACCAAACCGATCGTGTTGCCGGAGCTGTTTGAAACCGTGAAGTCGTTTCTTGAAAAAGGGGTTCAGGCCGGATGAGTCCGACGCCGGTGCATGGCCCACTGAAATACCTGCTGATGGCGGTGGGCTGTCTGGCCGTGGCTGCCGCCACTCTGGGGGTGTTTCTGCCGCTGATCCCGACGGTGCCGTTTCTGTTGCTGGCGACCTTCTGCTTCAGTCGTTCCTCGGCGCGGATGCAGGTGTGGCTGTTCAATAACCGGCTGTTGGGTCCCTATCTGCGCAACTATCTGGAACGCAAAGGGCTGACCCGCAAGCAACTGATCTCCTCTTTGGTCAGCTTGTGGGTGGGGATGGCGATTGCCATCACCATCGCGCCGGTCGTTGCCGTGAAGTGGGGACTGGCTGCCATTGCCGTAGCCGTCAGCATCCATCTGATCCGGATGAAGCGATTGCTTCCGGGAGAGGAGTAACGCCCATCAGGGCTGGCAGGCGTTGCTGTCCAACAGCGTCACCTCAAGAATATCTAACTTGCGCCCGGTCTGCCCGAACGGCCCGTGCTGGCCGGGTTCCGACAAGCGGCCAACCACCGCCACCGGCGCATCCGGAGTAGGGCACTGCCAGCGTTCGCCAGCACAGCCGGAAACGTCATTGACGATGGCGTGGATCGCCGCCCACTGTGCGGGCGCCCCTCCGGTGGTGCCCAGCCAGTAGAATTCGCCGCTGCGGCAGTCCCGGAATACCATCGACTCCGTACCGTAATCCAGGTATCCCCGGAAGTTTTCTGTGGTGCTGCAACCGGTCAGCAGCATCACCGCCATTATGATCCCTTTCTGCATCCCTGCCTCCTGATGGCCACCGCCCCAACCTGAAGCAACGGTGGCCGGATGGCAAGTCGATCAGCGACCCAGCAGTCGTTTCATCGGACAACGGCTCTGCCGCACCTGAGCGTCCTGCTCGGGGCTCAGTTGCTGGCCCGGTTTCAGCTGAATGCCACTGATGGGACAGGTGGCCGGGCGGGCTTCATCCGCCGGTTGGGTCATGATCAGCGTTTGTTCCGCTGGCGGCAGTGTGGCGTCCAGGGCCAGCAGCTCCTGCTCCAGCGCCTCAAACTTCTCCACCTGTTGCGGCAGCAGCTTGCGCTTCTCGTCACGGCCCAGGTAGATCTTGAAACTGCACTGGCCATCGGCATTGAACAACCATAACGACCGGGTCTCCAGGCGCATAAAGGGACGGCGGACAAAGGCGATGTGGCAGACGGCTTTCGGATCCAGGTGGCCGCGCAGGTGCTCGCCCTGCAGGTTATAGAAGCCGTGGCCGTAGCGCCCTTCCGGGAAGCCGCCTTTGTACTCCAGGATCTGGCCCGCCACCTCAATCACGGTGGTGGTGGGGCCGAAGTCCGTCAGCGCCGCCATCAGCCGATCAAAGTGGCGACCGTCCACTACGGTTGCCTCTTCCGTCGGCAGAGACTGAACCGTGGCCAGCTCGGTCAACCCCAGTTGCCGGCCAATTTGCGCCAGAGAGGACATGGGTTGCTGCTGGCTCAGGGTGTTAATGCGCTGGTAATGATCGGACATGGTATTCAGTCTCGCCTGTTGTTGTTGCTCGTTCAGGGCGTCCAGGTATTGGTTGAGCCCTTGTTGCAGGTTGATGTGCCAGAACTGGCCGGCTTTGGTCAGATTGAGGTAGCGACCATCCCGCTCGACCAATCCATGGTTCTGCCACGCCTGAAACAGCGGGGCGGCTTCCTCTGCCAGATCGCGATCTTCGTGGTGGTAGAGCCGATCCAGATCCAGATAACCCAGATCGAACCCTCCGCCGAGGGCATACCTCAGGGTGTGTTCTTCATGGGGCTGGGTCATCATCGCGATCGGCTTTTCACCGGCGTCGATGCGCTCCAGGTAGCGGCACAGTTGCCGCTCCAGCATCACGCCGTGGCCCTGAACACGGCCACCGCCGCCGGCGCCAAAGGGCACCAGCTCGGCCCCGGCCTTGGACAGGTGGTTATAGCGGTTGCGCTCCCGTCGGTCCCGGCCGAAGTGGCTGACACTGAGCCGGTTAAAGTGATGGCGTGACAGGGTGTTGAGACCAGCCTCAAACATGGCCGCTTTTTCCACGGTGCCCGGAGGCGGGGCGACCCGGCCTTTGTTGACGGCGCGGCCCAGTTGGCTTTCCGGCAGCAGAATCAGCTGATAGAGGT
This sequence comes from Marinobacter nauticus, assembly GCF_019801015.1. Lineage (GTDB taxonomy): Bacteria > Pseudomonadota > Gammaproteobacteria > Enterobacterales > Shewanellaceae > Ferrimonas. Next base: position 27,903 of record NZ_JAHVJZ010000005.1, on the reverse strand, counting down.
CGGCCCCGCCGACGCCGGTATCCACCAGTGTGTCCAGATCCCGCTGCCAGTCCGCCAGAGTCTGGCCCGGCAGTCCGTAAATCAGGTCCGCCACGATGACGGCCTGATCCTGATTGCACATCCGTTCCAGTGCCCGCAAAACGGTATCACCGTCATCAATGCGGCCCAATCGCTGGCGCAGCTCGGTATTGAAGCTCTGTGCGCCGAGGGAGAAGCGGTTGAATCCGGCGTCCAGACAGGCCTGGAAGCGGCCCTGATCAAAACCGTGGAAGCGGGCTTCAAAGGTCAGCTCGGCGTCGCTGCGCAGAGGCAGGGTGTCGCGGATCGCCTGGCCCAGCTCCTGGATCTGCTGCGGGCTCAGGTCACTGGGCGTGCCGCCGCCGACATAAACCGCATCGAAAGGTGCGCCGGTCAGCGCGGGTTGTTCTGCCGCCATGGCCAGTTCCCGGTGCAGAGCCTTCAGGTAACCGGCAATCTTCTCTTCGCTGGAGCGATTCTGGAAAAACGCGCAGTAGCTGCATCGGGTGCGGCAGAACGGGATGTGCAGATACGCCAGTCGCGGCCCATCGGCCGTACCCTGGCGCAGCAATGTTTGCCAGTGAGACCCCTGATCTTCCGGCAGAATGGGCGACCCCATCACCTGAATGTGGGCGGTTTCCTTTTTCCGGAAAGCGCCGGTCATCGGGTCACGGGTCAAGCGTCCCGTGAGGGACTCATCAAGTTTCACCGTCATAACAAAATAAGAATAGAAATAAGAATCGGTCGCATATAGACTCGCACTCAGTGCAAAGATTGTCCGTGACGGAGATCGAGGTAATGTGCGGAAAGTGCAGTGAAAAAATGGTTAAAAGTGGCGATGTTGCGGTTAAGTTGGAGGGTGGTGAGTCATTGGTGTCGGCGCCGTTTCGCCCCCTGTTAATGCTGGTGGGTTGGCTCGCCATTGCGCTGGGCAGCGCTGGGGTGGTGGTGCCGTTGCTGCCGACCGTGCCGTTTCTGCTGCTGGCCGCCTACTGCTTCAGCCGCTCCTCCCCCCGGATGCGACACTGGCTGTTTCATCACCGGGTGCTGGGCCCGTACCTGCAAAACTTTGTGACCCGCAAAGGGCTGACCCGGCGTCAACTGCGCCGTTGCCTCGCGGGTAAATGGCTGGGAATGGGTCTTGCCATCGTTCTGGTGCCCCTGTGGCCGGTCAAGCTCCTGCTGCTGGCGATCGCCGCAGGCGTGACCGCGTATCTGTTCAGCCTTCAGCGTCTGCCTGAGCCTGCACTGCCCTTGAGGTGATCTGCCCCCAAAGGTAAGCTGAGCGGAATCAGTCACCTATGGATGTACACCATGTTTGCAAGGATCGCCTGGCTGCTGCTGGCCGTGACCCTCTCTCTGCCCACCAGTGCCGAACAAGCCCGGTTTCTGGATCTGACTCTTGATGATGACGGGCAGGTGTTGCTGGACAACCCGCCACTGGACACGCCCTTTCTGTTGGTGACCAGCCTGCCCCAGGGCGTGGGTTCCAATGATATCGGCCTGGATCGGGGCCAGCTGGGCAGCCGACGGCTGGTGCAGTTTGAGCAACACGGCAATCGTCTGCTGCTGCGGGAACTGAACACCCGCTATCGCGCTTATACGGACAACCCTGCTGAGAAAGCGGCTCTGACCCAGGCGTTTGCTGATTCGGTACTGTGGGTGGGAACGCTGGAGTCCGGCAAAGCGGAGCTGAGCGAGCTGCTGTTCTCCGACCTTCATGGCATCGCTGCCCGCCTCAGTGCCACCGAACAGGGCAACTTTCATCTGGATGGCAGCCGTTCGCTGGTGTTGTCAGAGAGCGTGAAAAGCTTTCCGAACAACGCCGACCTCGATCTGCAACTGACCTTCACCAGTGCGGACCCCGGCAGCCACGTTCAGCAGGTTGCGCCGGACCCTGAGCGCCTGAGCCTGCAGGTGCGTCTCTCCTTTGTGGCCTTACCGGATGAGCCGATGACGCCACGCGGCTTCCACCCGGAGTCGGGCTTCTTTGATTACCGTTACGACGATTATGCCGCGTCATTGGCCGAGCCGATGGCGGTGCAGTACCTGCCCCGTCACCGGTTGGAGAAAGTTACCCCCGGAGCCGCGCCGTCGGCGGTGAAAGAACCGATCGTTTATTACCTCGATCCCGGTACGCCGGAGCCGATGCGCAGTGCGCTGCTGGAGGGAGCCCGCTGGTGGCAGGATGCCTTCGAAGCGGCGGGCTTTATCGATGCCTATCGGGTAGAACTGTTGCCCGAAGGCGCCGATCCCCAGGACATCCGCTACAACATCATCCAATGGGTACACCGGGCGACCCGGGGCTGGTCTTACGGCGATGCGCTGGTGGATCCCCGCAGTGGAGAGATCCTCAAAGGTCACGTCACCCTGGGGTCGCTGCGGGTCCGTCAGGACCACAAGATTTTCCGTGGGATGACCGCGGGCTGGGACGATCGCGAGGCGGCACTGGCGGCCGCAGAAGCGACGGCGCTGGCCCGGTTGCGCCAGCTTTCGGCGCATGAGGTGGGCCATACCCTGGGCCTGGCTCATAACTTCGCGGCGTCAGCCAGTGGCGATGCTTCAGTGCTGGATTACCCCCATCCCAACATCACGCTGCAAGGCGATACCATTGTGCTGGATCAGGCATACAGTGTAGGCCTCAGCCCGTGGGACAAACACGCCATCGCGTTTGGCTACGCTGACTATCAGCTGCCGGAAGCTGAGGCACAGGCGCAACTGGCCCGGGAAGCGCGGGAAGCGGGCCTTCGCTTTATCAGTGACCCGGATGCCCGTGGCGCGTCCGCCGCCCATCCCCAGGCGCACCTGTGGGATAACGGCACCGATCCGGTAGTGCGGCTGGATGAGATGATGGCCATTCGCCAGATTGCCCTGGCGCAGCTGGGGCCGCAGGCTCTGCTGCCCGGCGAACCCCTCAGTGCGTTGGGCGATCTGCTGGTGCCGATCTACCTGATGCAGCGTTACCAGGTTGAAGCGGCCACCCGGTTGATTGGCGGTGTCAGCTACGACTACGCCGGAGAGGCACCGAGTGCGGTGGCCCCGGAGTATCAGCAAGCGGCGCTGGAAAGCCTGCTTAAAACCCTCGCTCCGCAGGCGCTGGCTCTGCCGCAGCCGTTAGCCATGCAGTGGTCGCCGCTGGCGTATGGCAGTCATCCGGACCGGGAGCAGTTTGGTTCCCGGCTGGGCCGGATCCCGGATCTGACCGGACTGGCGGAAGTGGCCAGCCGCCAGGTGCTGGCGCAACTGCTGGACCCGGCCCGGGTAAACCGTTTGTCGCAGCAACAGTGGCTGGACAGCGAACTGCCCGGTCCGCAGTGGCTGTTTGATTCGCTGTCGGAAGCGGTACTGCTGGCGGACAGCCAGCCGGGCCTGCCGGGCGCAGCGCTGGCCCGCAGTCAGGCGGTGTTGGTGGACAGCTATCTGACGCTGTTCCGCTCCGCCGGGGCGACGTCTGAGGTGAAGGCGCAGGTCCGGGCACGGATGCTGGAAGACGCCGAACAGCTGGAGCGACGGGCCCGTCGGGCGCCGGATCGGGATGCCGCGCACTATCGCATGCTGGCTGAGGTGCTGCGCAGCGGGCTGACCGACAAGGAGCTCAACGCCATCGCCGAGCCTTTGCCGTTGCCGCCGGGTTCGCCCATCTGATGAGACACAAACTGCGGGGCCTTATGGCCCCGCAGTGGTTTCCGGGCGACGAGGGTCTTTGGGGTAGTAGCGTGCTGGCACCTGAGCCTGAGGCGTGAACGCACGGGTGTTCTTGTAAGGCAGCTTCATAAAGCCAGCAATGCCCAGATCGGTAATCTCACCCACCGCATCGAGAATGCGGGCCAGGCAGGCGCGGAACTCATTGGCTTTTCGGGGGTTCAGTAAGCGCAGGTAGGAGTGGATCTTCATGTGATCCTCCAGCACCTCGAAGATGATGCAGCCGGTATGGTGGATCAGGTTCAGGCGGGCCAGCTCATTCATGATGGCGGGCGGAAGCATGAGGTTCTCATCCGGGTCCTGGCCGTCCTCGAAGTAGGAGTGCAGGCGGGTTTTGTCCTCCAGCTCCGGCGCATCGCTGATCTCAAACGGCAGCGCCAGTTCGGGGGCGGGCACAAACCGGGTATCCGCGTTGGCGCGGGTCAGGTGCAGGGTGTCACGGGCGTTGAAGAAGCAGGCTTTGAATACCGCCTTACCGTTGGCCTGTGGGGCCGGACGGATCCCCCGGGCCAGGTTCACCATATTGTTGACCGCCTGAATAAAGGGCACCTTGAGGGTGGGGTCCTGCAGATTCAGGCTGGAGTCGATGTCCAGCCCACCGTCGTGCCAATGCAGTGCCAGTCCGCCAAGCAGCGGGTAATGTCCCAGTTGCCCGACGGCCGCCACAAAGCCCTTCTCGTTATCCCCCATCCCCACCATAAAGTCCCGGTAGTAATGGGCCAGCTGCAGGTCGGCCTCCCGCTCCGGCGGCAGCGGTTCAATCTGATGATCCCGCAGAAAGGATTTGCGAGATGAGTAGGCCACGGTTTCCACCGCTTTACCCTGCTGATGGGCCCAGACCGGCAGCAACGGCGTCGGCGGTGGCGCGGGCAGCGGCAGCAACAGCCAATGGCGGCTGGCGGGAAGGCTCTTGATAAAGTGATCGCCCCCCTGACGCCGCATCACCGGGTCGTCACTCAGCATGGCGTCGAGGGTTTCAGCCAATGGGCGGGGCAGGCCCAGACTGGCGGCCGGCAGCAATCGGCTGCCAAAACGGCTTATCTGGCCCGACGCCAGCGCGTACAGGGTGGCGGCCGCCCCCTGCTCATCGAAGCGGGGCGAACTGGGTGCCCCGGCCAGCTGTTCGGGGCCAATAAAGAACACGTCGCCCATGCGGGCGTTGGAGTCCCGATCCCCCTCTACCAGCCCCAGGTGCGTCCCCAGGGGCTCGTCCAGGGCATCCCGCTGTGCCAGCACCGCCGAGCCCCAGTCCACCAGCGAGAGATGCTTGCGGCGGTGCTCAAACACCAGGTTGGAAGGCTTGATGTCGCCGTGGACAACCGGACGGGGCAGGCTTCGCAGGTACGCCAGTATCTCTGCCAACTGCGCGGCGATGGGGACCAGGTAGGTCACCGGCATCGGCCCACAGCGCTGGGCAAAGTGGGCCAGATCGATCCCCGGGGCACGCTCCATCTGCAGAATGCCCTGACCGGAAGCGGTGACGTAGCGGACCAGGGCGGGAATGTGGGGGTGGCTCAGCGGGGCAAGAATTTCCGCTTCCTCCTGCAGGCGGGCCTGAAGGCGTTCGGGCAGGGTGCGGCGGGAGAATTTAAAGACCTGCTCGGTGTCACCCAGCCGGCCGGCAAAGACAAAGCCAAACACCCCTTTGCCAATAAAGTGGACCTGCTGGTAGCCCAGGCGACGCAGTTGTTGCTGACAGAGCGAAACCCACTGCCGGTGTTTTCGGGCGTCCTCTTCCCGGAGCAGATAGATGGACTGCTCCTCGGAGATGTAAAACTGCTGAAGCGGCTTGGCACTGCCCACCGGACACTCCTTGTGGTTAGGTGTTTCAGCATACCGAGTGACGGTCCTGTGGCGCAAACGTGATCAGTCTCACGAGTGTTTGATCCCAATCAAGAGCACAGCCACGCTTTGTGCGACTATTTGCATATGGGTAATGAACTAGGGTAGGGCGTTACGATGACAGACCCCATTCTTTCTGTGGATCCCGCCACCCTGGCGGACCTGCTGGCCTATCCCCGCCGCAAAATGCGGGACAACATGGACGTGCGATTTTGTCCGCATGCCACCTTCTACAATCCGGTGGACGATCGCTGCATGTATTGTCACCAGGATATGGAGTGCAAATGGCTGAACCACAACGATGAGTTGGTGGCCATTGAGCGCAAAGATCCCAAAGACATTCGTCGGGAGCTGGTGAAGGCGGTGGATTATGTTGAGGCGCAGCTGACTGCGGCACATCTGAATCGCCGCGCCTGCAACTGCGACAACTGTGTGTGGCTGAACAAAGCCCGCCAGGTGCTTGGCCTGTCGCGCTGAATCACACCGAATCATCAACGGGGGCTCAGGCCCCCGTTTTGTTTGCCTGTCGCTCTGAGGGTCGTTACCCTGAGGCCCGTTTCTGAATTTGGAGGGCGCTCATGGAAGCGGCGTTTTGGCATGATAAGTGGGAGCGGGGCGTCACCGGCTTTCACCTTGACCACATCAACCCCTACCTGGCCGAGCATTGGCCGCAACTCAAACTCAATGCCCACACCCCGGTGCTGGTGCCGCTGTGCGGGAAATCGCTGGATCTCGCTTATCTGGCGGGTGAAGGGCATCAGGTGGTTGGGGTGGAGCTGAATACCCTGGCGGTGGAGTCCCTGTTTGCGCAATTGGGTGACGTGCCCAAGCCGCAGGCTGATGGGGCGTTGCAACGCTATCAGCTGGATGAACTGGCGGTGTTGCAGGGGGACTTTTTCCAGGTTACGCCTGGCCAGGTGCCGGCCGATGCGGCGTTTTATGACCGGGCCGCGCTGATCGCGTTGCCTGAGGCGATGAGAGCGCGCTATGTCACCAAGCTGGCGGAACTGGTTCATCCTGGTGCGGTGGGCTTGTTGGTGACCCTGGATTACCCCCAGGACACCATGGCGGGACCGCCGTTCGCGGTGGCAGAGGGTCAGGTGCGTGAATACCTTGAGGCCCATTTTGATGTGACGCAGCTGGCCAGTCACGATGTGCTGGCGGACAACCCCCGCTTTGTCGCTAAGGGCGTGCCCTGGCTCAAAGAGCAGGTTTACCACCTGGTGCGACGGTGAGTCCGGCGCCAGCGCGAAAAAAAACGGCAACCCTGAGGTTGCCGTTTTTGTGTCCCGGGAGCGGGAGGTTTAGAAGCGGTAACGCATACCCACGGTGATCAGGGTATCGTCGATGTCCTCAGCGTTGTCGATGGAGGCATCGTAGTACGCCACGTGGCCATAAACGTAGGCAGACTTGGTCAGGGTGTAATCCACACCAACGGTGTAGTTGGTCACCTCTTTCACGGTGCCGTCGGTTTCAATCTTGGAACCGAAGGCGCCCATGCCACCGTCGTCGTAACCGAACTGGCCTTTCAGCATGAAGTTACCCAGCGGGTACTTGGCAGACAGGATGTAACCCTTGGCAGTCACGTCGCTGTTGCTGGTCTTCTCGGAGTCCTGGAAGATGGCGCCCAGTTGCAGATCAGCCAGTTTCAGCTGACCGGTGATGCGGTAGGAGGTCAGGTCGCTGATGCCGTCCACGTAGCCGAAGCCGATGTAGTACGGGGCTTTCTTCAGGCCTTTGTCGCCGAAGCCGCCCATAACAGCAAAGTTGTTGCCTTCGTTAACGGCGTCTGCAGCGTAGAAATCGTCTTCCAGCAGGTAGGTGGCTTTACCAGTGAACAGGCCCAGTTTCGGCAGGGTGTAGGTGATGCTGTCGCCCACACGGTCCTGACCCGGCAGGATGGAGAAGATGTCGGCGTTCAGGTTACCGAAAGCGTCCACACCGGCTTCGGAGCCTTTGAACGCGGTGTCGTTGCGACCAAACACCACTTCACCAAAGCCGCCGCCCAGACCAACGTAGGTGTTACGGCTGCTGAAGGGGTCTTTGCCGTTGCTTTGCTCACCACCGTTCACACCCACTTCCGCTTTGTACACAACGTACAGGCTTTGGTTGATGTCGTGGGTGCCTTTGATACCGATGTTGGAGGAGTTGTTTTCCAGTACGGTGCCGCTCTTGGCTTCAGTGCCCTGGAGCAGAACACCGGTGTCGCTGTCGGTGATGGAGACGTTCAGGTCACCGTAGAAGGTAGGGCCATCGGCCAGTGCTTGGGTGGAGAAACCGGCCAGGAGGGAGGCCACGGCGACAGATAACAGGCGTTGCTTCATTACTTCTTGTCCTCTTTGGGTTGCCCGCCCCTTCTTTATGCAGGTGGTGAGGGGCAGTTCAAAAATCCGTTTGTTAGCAGTTTGTTAGGCTGCTTTCGCCAGAATTGGTGAAGTTGGCGGCAGTTTGTCATGGGGAATTTGTGAAGTAACGCAAAACGGCCCAAGAATTTGATCTGACTCACCTTTGTCTGAAATAAAGATGTGAGCTGGTTGTATTGTGATCAATGGGGCATAGCGGTCACTTGTCAGCCAAAATCAGAGGCACTAGGGTGAGGGGTTCGCCCACGCTTGGCCCGTCAGACATTGCTGCTATAATCGCGGCCTTTTTGGTCACTGGAACGTCTACGATGAACGACGCTTACCTGCAACGCTTTGGCGGTATCGGCCGCCTCTATGGCCAGCCTGCACTGGTTGCTTACTCTCAGGCGCACGTCTGTGTGGTGGGCATTGGCGGGGTGGGCACCTGGGCGGCAGAAGCGCTGGCCCGTTCGGGCATCGGTCAGATCACCCTGATCGATCTGGACGACATCTGCACCACCAATACCAACCGTCAGATCCACGCCCTGAGTCATACCGTCGGCCAATCCAAGGTGGCGGTGATGGCGGAGCGCATCCGCGCCATTAACCCGGATTGCGTGGTCAACGAGGTGGAGGAGTTTGTTGATCTGGACAACCTTGATGAGGTGTTGCCCCAGGGGCTCGATTATCTGGTTGACTGCATCGACGCCGTGAAACCCAAAGCCGCACTGATTGCCCACTGTAAGCGCCGTAAGATCCGCATTGTTACGGTGGGCGGTGCCGGCGGCCAACTGGACCCGACGCGAGTGCAGGTGGCGGATCTGGCCAAGACCTATCAGGACCCGCTGGCGGCTAAGGTGCGTAACCTGCTGCGTCGCGAGTACAACTTCTCCAAGAACCCAAAGCGTCGCTTCCAGGTGGAGTGCGTGTTCTCCGACGAACAGCTGCGCTATCCCGGTGCGGATGGCAGCGTTTGTCTGGCTAAGTCCGCGGCGGAAGGCCCGAAAGCGATGGACTGCTCCAGCGGTTTTGGCGCTGTCACACCCGTGACCGGCACCTTTGGCTTTGTCGCTGCCAGCCGAGTGCTGCTGAAATTGGCGGAAAAAGCGGCGAAAAACAGCGAGTGAGCGCGCTTGCTTAATCCGTTACACTGAGGTCAACAGGTTGTTGGCTAAGGTGTTGTGGGATGATTGCGACAGGGATTCTGGTGTTGGCACTGAGCTCGGATATTCATCCGATGCTGGCCAACGCCAGTGTGTCGGAAACGGCCGAAACCGAGCAACAGACCACCACTCAACCGATTCAGGAACCCCCCTTGGAAGACCCCACCGAAGAGGTGGACCTGCGCTGGTACGACAAAGCCCACAATATGCTCTCCACGTCGGCCCAGGGCAGTGCGGTCTGGTTCGATGAATTCTTTGGCCCCAGTGAGGAAGCGGATCAGGCATCCAGCCATTTCCGGCTGCGTTTGCAGCAACGCTTTTTTGAGCGCGAATCCAATGATTTCAAAGTGCGGGTTTCCGCCGCTTACTACCTGCCCAATACCGAACGACGACTGAAGCTGCTGGTGGAGTCGGACCCGGACAGCGAACTGACCGAGGTTCGGGATGAGCAGTCTGAAGACGGTGACAGCGGCACCCGCGCGGCTCTGCGCTTTATTCCGGTGGATCTGCGAGCCTGGGACCTGTCCTTCGACGTCGGGGTAAAGATCGACTCCGGGCTCGATCCCTTTGTCCGCACCCGGGCGCGTTACTACAACGATCTGGATGAGCGCACCGTGCTTAAGCTCTCTCAGGAGCTTAAGGTTGAGGCGCAGGATGGCTGGAGTGAAACCTCGCGGATGACCATTGAACGGCTCTACGACTATTCCGGGTACCGCTTTCATGGTCGGGCCAAGTACGGTCAGGAGACCGAAGGGCTGGAGTGGAGCACCACCTTTATTCGGGCAGAGCGCCTGACCAGCCGTTCGGCGCTGGCGACCTTTGTCACGGTCTCAGGGCAGACTCACGATGAAGAGGAGCAGAGCGAGATCATCCGGCTGGGGGCCAACTACCGCCGTAACTTCCTGCGCAGTTGGCTCTATTATGAGATCGAGCCGCAGCTGACCTGGCCACGCAAGTACGACTACGTGACCAATCTTGAGCTGAGGCTGACACTGGAGGCGCAGTTCGGCCAGCGGCAGCGAAGAAGCGGCCGTTAATGGCCCAGCTTGCGAATCGACTGCACCACCGCGTTCAGGCCACTGGCCCGGGAGGGGCTGAGGTGATCAGCCAGGCCCAGCTCAGCAAACCAGCGGTCCAGATCCACTTGTGACAGCGCGGCGCTGTCGAGGCCGTTGCAGGCGGCCAGCACCAGCACCAGCAGGCCCCGGACGATGCGGGCTTCGGAGTCGGCAAGGAAGTAGTGTCTCCCTTCAATTTCGCGGTGGTGCAGCCAGGTGGCGCTTTCGCACCCGGCGACCTCGGCATCGCTCTGGTGCCAGGTCGCGTCCAGTGATGGCATCCGGCTTCCCAGTTTCATCAGCAGGCGATAGCGGCCCTGCCAATGACCCTGTGCTTTCAGTTCAGCGTCCAGTGCGTCCTGGGTGATCGCCTGCCCCATCGGGCTGGCCAGGAACTCCGCCTCAGTGGGCATCTTCATCTAAAAACTCTCTCATCTCACGAACGGCGTCGACAAAGGCGTCGATCTCTGCCGCGGTGTTGTAGGCGGCCACGGAGACGCGGCAGGTGCCTCTGACCTTCAGGGCATCCATCAATGGCTGGCAACAATGGTGCCCACATCGCACCGCAATCCCCGCCTGATCGAGCCAGATCCCGACATCCTGATGGTGTTCACCATCCATATTAAAGGCCAGCGCGCCGGCATTGTCTTCAAAGGCGCTGTACAGGGTGATGCCGCCGATGGCACTCAGGCCCTCTCTGGCCCGCTCCAGCAACACGGATTCGTGAGCGGCAATGGCGGTTCTGTCCTGCATCATCAGCCATCGGGCGGCGGCAGCCAATCCCACCGCTTCGGCAATGGCGGGCGTGCCCGCCTCAAACTTAAAGGGCAGCTGGTTAAAGCTGCTTTGTTCGAAGCTGACTTTCTGAATCATCTCGCCGCCAAACTGGTAGGGCGGCATGGCGTTGAGCCATTCCGTTTTGCCCCAAAGCACCCCGATGCCGGTCGGGCCGTACATCTTATGGCCGGAAAAGGCGTAGAAGTCGCAGCCCAAAGCCTGAACGTCCACGATGTCGTGTCCCACGGCCTGCGCGCCGTCCACCACGGTCACTGCGCCGGCGGCTTTGGCCAGAGGCAGCCACCGGGACAGGGGCGCTCTGGCCCCCAGCGCATTGGCTATCTGGGTAAGAATGACCACTTTGGGCTGGTCCGCCAGCAGCGCCACAAATGCCGATTGGTCGAGCCGGCCTTCGGCGTCCATGGGGATAGGGCGCAAGGTGGCCCCCGCGCGTTGGGCCGCCTGCTGCCAGGGCACAATGCTGGCGTGATGCGCCCAGGTGTCGATCAGGATGGTGTCACCCGGCTTCAGAGTGATGGCCCCCAGACTGGTGGCCAACAGGTTCATTGCTTCGGTGGTGCCCCGGGTAAAGAGGACGGACTCACGCTGAGGCGCATTGATGAACTGCGCCAGGGTGTCTCTGGCGCCTTCAAAGGCGCGGGTTGCCCGGGCAGACAAGCGGTGTGCGCCCCGGTGCACATTGGCGTAATCCGCCTCATAAAAGCGTTGCATCGCCTCCAGCACCGCACTGGGCTTTTGCGTGGTCGCGGCGTTGTCGAGGTAGATCAGGTCCGGCTGTTGCAGGGCCGGAAACTGGTCGCGCAGGGTGTCCAGGCTCATGGGAATGGGGCGTATCCTTCTCATTGGGGCGCAGAGCATGCTTGATGCGCCCACCGGTTTCAAGACTCAGGGGCAGGGATAGCGGTGCGTTTCCCCGTGTGCCTGCAGGGCGGCTTCCAGCTCATCGCTCCAGGCCAACTCAACGCTGGCCAGGTTCTGCTCCAGCTGAGTCAGCGTCGTGGCACCAATCAGGGTGCTGGCGGTGAACGGTCGGGTACGGACGAAGGCCAGCGCCAGTTGGGCCGGGCTCAGGCCAAACGCGCTGGCGATGGTCAACAGATCGTCGATCGCGGCGTCGGCAGCCGGGCCGGTGTAACGTTTGAAACGCTCAAAGCGGGTCAGCCGGGCGCCTTCCGGACGGCGGCCCTCGCGGTACTTGCCGGACAGTGTGCCAAAGGCCATGGGCGAGTAGGCCAGTAGCGGCAATGGTGCCCGGTGGGCCACTTCAGCCATGCCCACTTCGAAACTGCGATTGAGAAGATTGTAGGGGTTCTGGATGCTGACGGCTCTGGGCAGGTCGTGCTTATCGGCCAGGTGCAGGTACTGCATGGCACCCCATGGGGTTTCGTTGGAGATGCCGACATAACGGATCTTCCCCGCCTGAACCAGATCGTTCAGCGCGGAGAGGGTGTCCAGAATGGGGGTCGCGGACTCCGCCTGCTCGGTCTGATAACCCAACTGGCCAAAGAAGTTGGTGTTTCGGTGTGGCCAGTGCACCTGATAGAGGTCAATGCAATCGATGCCCAGTCGGCTCAGCGAGGCGTCACAGGCGGCAAACAGGTTGCGTCGGTCCAGAGCCATGTCGGGTCGCAGGCCATCCACCGGTCCACCCGGTGCGGCTACCTTGGTGGCCACCACCCACTGATGGCGGGTGCCACGGCGGCGCAGGTAATCACCGATGATCGACTCTGTGGCGCCCTGGGTTTCCGGCCGTGGTGGGACCGGATACATCTCGGCGGCATCGAGAAAGTTGATGCCGGCACTGTGGGCCAGGTCCATCTGTTCAAAGGCGTCCTGCGCGCTGTTTTGCTCACCAAAGGTCATGGTGCCCAGGCCCAGGGCACTGACAGACAGTTCACTGTTGGGTAGACGATTCTGTTTCATGGCATCACTCCTTGACGCTGTCGGGGTAAAGCTCCGGATAGCGGAACGGAGCCAGCAGCAACAACAGAGTATCGCGATAGACCCCTGCTCGATCCATCAGTCCTCCGGTGAGGACACCGATGGCTCCCCCTTTCTGCTTGATGTTGTGTTGGGCGAAGGTGTGGTCCATCACCGGGCCCAACTCTTCACCCTGTTCCAGACGCGCTGCGATGCGCGGTGGCAGGGGGAGGGCGGCACTGCGACCCACCTGAGTGCGCACGCCGTTACAGACGGCAATGTACGCGAAGGTACAGGGCACGCCATCCAGCCTGTCGTAGCCCCCTTCAAAGGCGACAAAAAAATCGGCATCCGGTTGATGTTGCTTCAGATTGGCCAACCGATTCAGTGCCCCTTCCCGGGTTTCCGCTTCCGTCATCGGCTGTTCGGACACGCCGGAGCAGACGGAGTGGGGGCAGGTAAGCCAAACCCGGTCAGCAAAGCTGCTGGCCAGAGCCTCCTGAGCCGCCCGGACCTTAACCGGATTGTGGGAGGCAACAGCGATACGAGCGGTGGACATGGAGACTCCTTAGAGCGGGGCTGAGGCTGTTATTTTGCCACGGCCATTGCGACAATGGCGGCAAATTCGTCGCTGTTGTGAGCCTTTATGTTATTGACCGTATTGATCTACCTGGCGCTGGGCGCGTTGGCGGGCATCCTGTCAGGGCTGTTCGGGATTGGCGGAGGACTGGTCATCGTGCCGGTGCTGTTGACCATTTTGCCCTGGATGGGCGTGGCCCCGGAGATCTTGATCCATCTGGCTATTGGAACCTCATTGGCCACCATCGTGGTGACGTCCAGCAGCGGCATTCGTGCTCACAATAAACGGGGCAATGTGGACTGGGCCATTGTGAAGCGGTTTGTGCCCTGGGTCATTCTCGGGTCCTTTACCGGCGGTTCCATCGCCGCGTTGCTGCCTGGTGCCTTGCTGGAGCGGCTGTTCGCCATCTTCCTGTTGCTGGTGGCCACGCAGATGTGGTTCAGCCTGAGGCCTAATCCGGATCGGACTCTGCCGTCCACGCCGGGGCTGGCGCTGGCTGGCGGACTGATCGGCTCCATCTCCTCCATGTTCGGCATTGGTGGTGCCACCATCAGTGTGCCTTTCTTACGCTGGTGTTCTTTGCCGATCACTCGGGCCGTGGGGGTGTCCGCCACGCTGGCGTTCCCGATTGCTCTGGCCGGGGTAACCAGTTACCTGATCAATGGCTGGGGAGAACCCAACCTGCCGGAGTGGAGCCTGGGTTACGTCTATCTTCCTGCTTTTATTGGTATTGTGGTGGCGAGCACTCAGTTTGTCCGGGTCGGCGCGGCTCTGGCAGTAAAGTTGCCAGCTCACGTGCTACAACGCGCTTTTGCGGCGTTTATGGCCCTTTTGGGTCTGAGATTGCTGATGTTGTAATAAAGTTTCACTGGCGTAAATGTCTGGTGAAATTTGTTCGGATGGTCACATGAACTGGCATGTGAGCGATATCACAGTGAAAAACGCTCACAGTGATGAATATCAAGGTAAAATGGTATTACCAATCTTCGAAAAAAGTTCACTTTGGATCGGATTTGTGAGATGCGTCACCTGAGCTGTTTGGTGAAGTGATTTTGATCACGTTTTTGGCTGGGGAAATCCCTATTCTTGCCCCCGCTAACTCGAACACTCATAGGTGATTTCAAATGCAGAACCACAACACTGCAACCGCCACCCAGACTGCTGCCAAGTCTGGCTTTACCAAGCAGGACCTGACCTGGTCCCTGTCCATGTTCGGTACCGCTGTTGGTGCCGGCGTATTGTTCCTGCCAATCCGTGCCGGTCTGGAAGGCTTCTGGCCTCTGATCCTGATGGTACTGCTGGTAGGCCCGATGACTTATCTGTCTCACCGTGCTCTGGCTCGTTTCGTCCTGTCCTCCTCCAAGAAAGACGCCGACATCACTGAAGTGGTGGAAGAGCACTTTGGTAAAGCGGCGGGTTGGTTGATCACCTTCCTGTACTTCTTCGCCATCTACCCCATCGTACTGATCTACGGCAACGCGATTACCAGCACCGTTGACAGCTTCCTGGTGAACCAGCTGGGTCTGGCTTCCATGCCGCGCTGGCTGCTGTCTGGTGTTCTGGTTGCGATGATGATGGGCGTTATGATCCTGGGCCAGAAGCTGATGCTGAAGGTCACCGAGATGCTGGTATACCCGCTGGTGTTCATCCTGTTCGCCATGTCCGTATACCTGATCCCGGACTGGTCTATGGCTGCGATGAGCCTTGATGCAATGCCGTCCATGGACGCCATGCTGCTGGCGGTTTACCTGACCATCCCGATGCTGATTTTCTCCTTTAACCACAGCCCGGCCATCTCCTCCATGGCGCTGGCTCAGCGTAAAGCCCACGGCGAAAAAGCCGTTGAGAAGTCCGACGCCATCCTGATGCGCGCCTCTGGCATGCTGCTGGGCTTCGTAATGTTCTTCGTATTCAGCTGCGTACTGGCGCTGTCTCCGGAGCAGCTGGCTGAAGCCAAGGCTCAGAACATCTCCATCCTGAGCTACCTGGCGAACGTTCACGACTCCATGCTGATCTCCTACGTCGGTCCGCTGGTTGCGTTCCTGGCCATCTTCTCCTCTTTCTTCGGCCACTACCTGGGTGCCAAAGAAGGTCTGGCCGGTATCGTTAAGCAGTCTGCTCCGAAAGCGGTTGAGCGCATGGGCGAGAAGAAATTCGACCGTGCTCTGGTGGCCTTCTTCTTCTTCTCTGTATGGGGCGTGGCCATCATCAACCCGTCCGTACTGGGCATGATTGAATCCCTGGGTGCGCCGTTCATTGCCGCCATCCTGTTCCTGATGCCGATGTACGCCATCAAGAAGGTTCCGGCCATGAAGAAGTACGACGGCAAGCTGTCCAACATCTTCGTGACCGTGATGGGCCTCATCGCCATCAGCTCCATTGTCGGTGGTTTCTTCTAACCGACCTTTTGACTCCTGAGCCGGGGTCCTGACCCCGGCTTTTTTTCCCCTGCTTCTTCGAGGAAAACCCTGATGTTCAGTGTGTTTGATATCTTCAAAATCGGTGTTGGCCCCTCCAGCTCCCATACCGTTGGCCCCATGAAGGCGGCCAAGCAGTTCATTGATGATCTGCGCGCCATGGAAAAGCTGCGCCAGGTGACCCGCATCAGCGTGGATATCTACGGTTCCCTGTCTCTGACCGGTAAGGGCCACCACACGGACATCGCGATCATCATGGGCCTGGGCGGTAACAGCCCGGAGACCGTGGACATCGACAGCATTCCCGAGTTCATCAGCCGCGTAGAACAGACCGAGCGTCTGCCGGTGGGCATGCACTGCCACACCGTGGACTTCCCGCGTGACGCCGTGACCTTTCATGAGGACACTCTGGCGCTGCACGAGAACGGCATGAGCATCCACGCCTACATCGGTGACGAAGTGGCGTACTCCAAGACCTACTACTCCATCGGTGGCGGTGCCATCGTAGAGGAAGAGCACTTTGGCAAGCCGGACGCCAACCTGAAGCCGCTGCCTTATGCCTTTACCGATGCAGAGAGCATGCTGGCTCTGTGTAAGGAAACCGGCATGAGTATCAGCGCGCTGATGATGGAAAACGAAAAGGCCTACCACAGCGAGTCCGACATCTACGAAGGTTTCGGCCAGGTGTGGAACGTGATGCGTGAGTGCATTGAGCGTGGTTGTGCCACTGAAGGTCTGCTGGCGGGCCCGTTGAAGGTGCCGCGCCGTGCTGCGGCACTGCATCGTCAACTGATTGCCAACGAGCGCACCAACAACGACCCGATGGCGATCATCGACTGGGTGAACATGTTCGCGCTGGCTGCTTCCGAAGAGAACGCCGCCGGTGGCCGCGTGGTGACCGCGCCGACCAACGGTGCTGCGGGCATCATCCCGGCGGTACTGGCGTACTACGACAAGTTCATCGAAAAGGTGGGCGTGAAGCAGTACACCAAGTTCTACCTGGCGGCCGGTGCCGTGGGCGCGCTCTACAAAATGAACGCCTCCATCTCCGGTGCGGAAGTGGGTTGTCAGGGCGAAGTGGGCGTGGCCTGTTCCATGGCTGCGGCTGGTCTGGCCGAACTGATGGGCGCCAGCCCGTCTCAGGTGTGCATCGCCGCTGAAATCGCGATGGAGCACCACCTGGGTCTGACTTGTGACCCGGTAGCGGGTCAGGTGCAGGTACCCTGCATTGAGCGTAACGCCATCGCTTCCGTTAAGGCGATCAACTCCACTCGTATGGCGATGCGTCGTAACTCCGAGCCCTGTGTGTCTCTGGACAAGGTGATCGCCACCATGTACGAGACCGGTAAGGATATGCATCCGAAGTACCGGGAAACCTCCCGCGGCGGTCTGGCCATCAAGGTTCTGAACGTCTGCTGAGACTGAGTCAAAAGCAAAAACCCGCCAACTGGCGGGTTTTTTGTTGCCTGTGGCGGCCGGGGTCGCCCCGGCAACCGTCAATACCGTGTCAGCACCAGCAGGGCGTGGGAGTGGGTCCGGAACTCTCTCAGCTCAACATGGCGGGGAAGTCGTTGTTGCAGGGCTTCGACGGCCCGGCTCCACTCTGCTTCATGATCAAAATCATGGCCGACCAGGCAGCGTCGCTCCCGGCACATCAGCGCGTGGTGCAGGGGTTCATGAAGCTCACCCAGCCACTCGGGTTTGAGCCAATCCTGGCTCCAGTCGCCCCAGCGATGGTCCTGGTAAAAGCGTTGCCACCAGGTGCGAATGGTGTCCTCCATCGCCGCTTCGGTGGGCGCCTCGGCGATGGCGATAAACCCTTCGAGCGTTCGGCCATTGTCGTCAGCCAGCCAGATTTGTCCGTCGTGCTCAATTACGGAGCCATGGCGTCGGTAGGATTGGGCCAACAGGTCGAAATCGGGGTCGCTGGGACCTATCCGTCCGCGATCGACGCCAGAGCGGGCACCCCGCTGCATCGGGGGCTCGGCATAGTTGGGGGCCGCGGTGGGGGCATTCAGGCGGGGCATCATGCTGGCCAGTCCAAGCCAGAGCAATCCCGCCAACACAGGGAACAGGCTCCATCTGCTCCAGAGCATGACGCACTCGCATTGTTGGCAAAATGTAGCGAACAGTTTAGCGAAATGGGTCTAGCGGGTGGTGCTTTTTCCGGCAAGAAAGTCACTGACTCGCTCTGCCGGGAGAGGTCGTCCCAGCTGATAGCCCTGACCGTAGTGGCACTGCATCTGCTTCAAAATGGCAATCTGCTTGGGGTTATCGACGCCCTCGGCGTTCACCTTCATCCCCAGAGCGGTCGCCAGGCTGAGGATCGCCTGAATGATCGCTTCCGCTTTCGGGTCCTCATGCAGTCGGCTGACGAAGCTGTGGTCCACCTTTACCACGTCCAGCGGCAGACGATGCAGGTAGCTGAGGCTGGAGTAGCCGGTGCCAAAATCGTCCATCATCAGCTTGATGCCCAGGCGACGGAGCTGACGCAACACATTGACCGCCTGATCCGGTTGGTGCAACAGGGAGCGTTCGGTGATCTCAATCAGCAGGGAGTGGGGCGAAAGGCCCGACTGTTTCAGCGATTGCATCACCACGTCGAGGCTGTCTGCCCGGTTGAACCACTCGGAACTGAGGTTGACGCTGACCCCCACCCGGGAGAGCCGCGGGTATTTCTTTTGCCAGTGGGCAAACTGCTGGCAAGCCTGATTCAGTACCCAGCGGTCGAGGTGGAGAATCTGATGCGTCTCCTCCATCAGCTCGATGAATTCACCGGGCAGCAGCAGGCCACGTTCCGGGTGGCGCCATCGGACCAGCGCCTCAAACCCGACCAACTGCTCGGTTTCCAGGTTCCACACCGGCTGGTAGTGCACTTCAAACTGTTCCAATTCCAGCGCCCGCTGCAGCTCGTTCTCCAGCTTCATGCGGTACTGGGCTTCTTCGCGCATGCTGTTGTCAAATACCACCGGCGCCGCCCGGTGGCTTTGCTTGGCGCGGTACATGGCCACGTCGGCATCGCGAAGCAGTTCAACCGGGGTTTCATAGTGTGCCAGGCCAAAGGCGATGCCAATGGAGGAGCCGCTGTAGATCTCTTCACCATCGATGTGGAAGGGTTTGGCCAGCACGGCCTGAATGCGGGCCGCGCTCTGAAGGGCGTCATCGTCGCAACTCAGATGCTCCAGCAGAATGGCAAACTCGTCGCCACCGAGCCGGGCGACGGTATCCGACCCGCGCACACAGCCTGCAAGGCGGTTGGCCACCTGGGCCAGCAATCGGTCTCCGGTCAGGTGCCCCAGAGAGTCGTTGATCACCTTGAATCGGTTCAGGTCGAGAAACAGCAGGGCGTAATGGAAATTGGGGTCGCGGGCTTTGATGGACAGCACCTGATGAAGCCGCTGCATGATCATGCTGCGGTTAGGCAGGCTGGTCAGCTCATCGTGCAGTGCATCGTGGCGCAGTTGGGACTCCATCCGGCGCCGCTCGCTGATCTCATGCTCCAGCTCCTGGGTACGACTCTGAACCGCTTGTTCAAGCGCCTGCTGGTTGTTGGCCAGGCGTTCTGCGGCCCGACGCCAGCGAATGACGCCAGCAATGTGGTGCGCCAGATAGGCGATCAGCTTTCGTTCCTCTTCGCCGTAAGCAAAGGGGTTGTGGTAATCCTGGATGACCAGCGCGCCCAGCGCGATGCCATCGTGGCTGAGTGGTGCACCCAGCCAGCATTGAGAAGTGCGGCCCAGGGAGACAATATGTCCCTGCTCAATCAACTGCTCGATTTGCTCATGATTCAGCAATACGGGGGCGTTGTGGCTGAGCAGGTACTCGGTGAGGCCCTGGCCCATCCGCCTGGCCTCGGGGGCGGGGGAATAAGCATCCCGGCTGTAGGGGAAGTGCAACTGCTCACCGCTGTCATCGAGCAAGGCAATGTAGAAGTTGTCCGCCATCAGCAGCTCCCCCACCAAGGTGTGGAAGCCGGCGTAAAGCTCCGGCAGCGGAGCCGGAGATTGGCTGAGCTCGGTAATGCGGTAGAGCACCGACAGGATGCGCTCGGAGTGTTCTGGCCCCTGAGTCAGGCGAGGACGGTGTTGCATCTGCTGTACCAGCCCCTGGGCGATATAGGGGGCCAGAGTTTCCACCAGTTCCAAATGCTCGGCGGTGTAGCGCTGCTTATCGTAGCTTTGCAGTACCAGTGCGCCTATCAGTTCACCCTCGTGCTCCAGCAACACCCCGAGCCAACTGTCCGGCAATGCGCCCAGCAGCCGGATCTGACCGCGGGTGATCATGGCACTGATCTCCACCTGGTGAAGAAACAGCGAACGCTTTCTCTTTAGCAGCAGGTCGGTCAGTCCATGACGCAGGCTGTCTGGCGCAACGGGAGCACGGCTGTCCCTGCACCACAGTACCTGGGGTCCGGCGTCCTGATGCAGAGCAATAAACCCCTCTTTAGCGGGAAGCCACGCGCCAAGCAGTTCAAAAACCGCCTTGCAGTAGCTGTGCGGAGCGGTGGCTTGCGCGGCCTGTTGGGCGATCGCAAACACCGTCTGTTGAGGACTGCGGTTGGGTGAGGCCGAGGGGGAAAGCGTTGCTGCCTGCAGCGTTGGCATGAGTGGCGGAAATCCGTTTCATCGTTCGGCACAGTGTGCCATCAGTCCGCGGTAGTGTCATGAGCGGAAAGGGGAATTTCCGCGATGAGTGCAAAAACGCCACCTCAGTGGGTGGCGTTTTCAGGCATCAGTCGTCCAGGTCGTCGCTGCTGCTGTTGTCGTCATCACTGTCGTCATTGGTGCCGCGGGGGCTGCCACTGATGGTGATAAGACGTTTGCCCAGGCTCGCTTTCAGGTACTTGGCCCAAAGGCGCTCCAGCGGCGTACAGCCTTCCACTTTGCCCTGAACAAACTCCACAAAGTGAATTTCATCGTCGGTGCTCGGTGCACGGCTGCCGTTGGACAGGGACATCATCGCCTGACCGTGGCGTTCCAGCAGGTCGGCCTCGTTGATGGTAAAGGTACCGCTACGACGGAACCCACGTGGAAAATGACGGTTATCAAAGAATTTTTGCGTAGAGCTAAAGCTTTGACTTGCAGTCATGTGTTTTCAGCCTCAATGAATCAGAGTTAGCGTCACGCTGGCAAAAATATATGAGAGCCGCGTGACAGCTAAAACAAAAAATTTTCGCGCTATGGGCAAAGGTTTCTTATGCCTCGGCTTTGGCCTGAGACTTGGGGCTGTCGAACAGGCCCAGACGGATACGGATAAAGTGGAAAATCTCCTGCGGGATGTTGATATCGACCACTTTTTCCAGACCCTCAAAGCCCGGGGAAGAGTTGGCTTCGCAGATCTTGAAGTGGTCGGTGTCAAACAGCAGGTCGATGCCGGCGACATCCAGGCCAACAGCACGGGAGCATTGGGTGGCCAGCCACTCAATCTCGGGAGTCATCTCGGTAGGCTTCAGGCTGCCACCGTTGCTGTAGTTGGCTTTGAAGTCACCATCTTTGGCAATGCGCTCAAAGCAGGCCACCGCACGGCCACCAATGGTGAACACACGCAGGTCACGCCCGTGAGACGCTTTGATGAACTCCTGCAGAATGATGTTGGCGTTGGGCGCCGTGGATTCAATCAGCTGCATCAGATCATTGAATTCACTGGCATCCTTGGACAGGAATACGCCGCTGCCCTGACTGCCGGACAGGGTTTTGATCACCACCGGGAAACCCAGAGATTTCTTGACCAGCTCGACATCCACCGGGAACTTCACCAGCATGGTGTTCGGGGTGGGCAGGTTTTCCTGAGCCAGAATCTGCTGGGTAAACAGCTTATCTTTTACCGCTTCGATGCTGTGGGACTGATTCACCACGTAAACGCCAAGGCGCTCCAGGTGGCGGATCAGAGCCAGTGCGAAGTAAGTGGTGCCGGAACCCATGCGGGGAAGCACAAAGTCAGGCAGAGAGACTCGCTCCCCATGCAGCAGAATGCTACGGTCGCCACCCTGAGTGACCTCAAGGTCAAAGTCTTCGGGGGCGTACACTTCCAGTTGGATGTTCTGCTTGGCGGCTTCTTCCATAAAGCGGTCAATTTCGTAGCGCTCAGGCTTAAGCAGAGTGGCGCAATCTTTGTAGATGATCCAGCCGCGCATGGGGTGATCTCCGGTAAAAGTTAAGTTGTTTAATATCAAAGTCTTACTGCAAATTTCGACTCGGTGCTGGCCCGCCGGTTTGGGGGGCGGCTAGTATAGGGCTCATGGCCAAACGCCAAAGCGAAAAATTTTTGCGCCTAACGAAAGCGAAACTATGGATACAGAGCTTCTTAAAACCTTTATGGAGGTCTACAAAGCCGGCCGATTCAGCCGGGCTGCGGAGAACCTCTACCTGACCCAATCCGCTGTCAGCTTTCGGATTCGACAGCTTGAGCAGAACCTCGGGGTTGCCCTGTTTGCCCGTCAGCGCAGTCAATTGACGCTGACCGCCGCCGGGGAGCGTCTGCTGCCGCATGCTGAAGCGATTTTGAGCAACCTGGAACGGGCCCGGCTTGAGGTGGCCCTCGGCGAAGACCAGCATAAGCAGTTGGCGATCGGCGGTACCGCGAATATCTGGGACGGGGTATTGAGTGAAGCCTTGCCACGCATCCATCAGGCGATGCCGGAACTGGCGATGCGGGCAGATTCGCTGCCGTCGGCTCAACTGACCCGCCAGTTGCTTGAGCGCACGCTGGATCTGGCGGTGATGTTTGATCCGCCAAAAGCGGAAGGGCTGGCGATTGAAGAGCTGCCCTGCGTGCGCTTGCTGCCGGTGACGACCGCGGCCGACGCCAGCATGACCGACTATGTTCACGTCGACTGGGGCACGGCGTTTGATATCCGACTGGCGCGTCAGAGTGGCCCGACACCGCAGCCCGTGCTGCGGGTGAGCACCAGCCACATCGCTCTGCGCTTTTTGCTCAGTTGTGGTGGCAGCGCCTATCTGCCGGAAGATCGGGTGGCGTCCCTGATCCAGGATGGCCATCTCCAACTGGTGGAGGGTGAACCCACCGTAGAGCGTCAGGTGTTCTGTGCCTGGAATGAGCAAAGCGAGAATCGCGAACTGATCGAATCCGTCCGTAATCTATTGAAAGAAGGAAGAGATCTGGATTTGAACTAAGCTCTGGGGCAGAGTGGACAGTGAACATCATCGGAAAAGGAGCCACCGATGTTTCTCGATTACTTTGCCCTGGGGTTGCTCGTCTTTGTGGGGTTGGTGCTGTTTTACGGCATCATCGCCATCCACGATATCCCTTACGAAATTGCCAAACACCGCGACCATCCGCATCAGGATGCCATCCACGTCGCCGGGTGGGTCAGTCTGTTTACCCTGCACGCCATCTGGCCGTTCCTGTGGATCTGGGCCACGCTCTACCGGTCTGAGCGTGGCTGGGGTTTTATTGAGCGTCAGGAAGCCCTGGAGCGCCGGGAGACCGCCCTTGAAGATCGGGAAACCGAGCTGGAAACCCAGGTGGCCCAGCTGCGCAGTGAACTGGCGGAGCTGAAAGCCGAAGTCCGCCGTGGCCAGGGAGGTGCCTGATGGATCTGCTGCTTATTCTGACTTACGCCGCCTTGTGCGTCGGGGTATTCAAAGTCTTCAACATTCCTCTCAATAAATGGACGGTGCCCACCGCGGTATTGGGAGGCGTGGTGCTGATCGGCACGCTGTTGCTGCTGATGAACTACAACCACCCCTTTACTCCCCTTGCCCGCCAGGTGTACGTGGCTACGCCGATCGTGCCCACTGTGCGGGGCATCGTGGTCGAGGTGCCGGTACAGCCCAATCAGCCATTGCAGAAGGGTGACGTGTTGTTCCGGATTGATGACGCCCGGTTCCGCGATGAAGTCGATCGCTACCTGGCAGAGCTGACTGCCGCTGAGTCCGAGCGTGACCGTACCCTGGCCGCCTTCAAGCGTTACGAAGAGGGCTTTAAGCGTGGCGGTGCCTTTACTGAGCTGGAACTGGACAACCGGCGTCAGCTGTACCTCACTGCCGAAGCGCAGGTGCAGCGAACCAAAGCGTTGTTGGACAAGGCGCAGGTCGATCTGGCGGAAACCGTGGTGCGGGCACCGGACGACGGTTACGTCACTCAGATGGCGTTACGCCCGGGGATGATGGCAGTGCCTTTGCCGTTGCGACCGGTGATGGTGTTCATCAACGAAGAGGAAGACCGCTTTGTGGGCGCCTTTAACCAGAAATCTCTGTTGCGCCTGAAGGCGGGATACGAAGCGGAAGTGATTTTTGAGGCGATACCAGGACGGGTGTTCAAGGCGCAGGTGAGCCAGGTGCTCCCCAATATTGCCGAGGGTCAGATCCAGGCTTCGGGCACGTTGCTCAGTTCCGACCTGCTGATCCGTCGCGGTCGCGCATTTGTTGAAGTGTCTCTGCTCGATGAAATTACCGAGCTGGAACTGCCGGATGGTGCCCACGCGGAAATTGCGGTGTACTCCGACAGCTTTACCCATGTCTCCATCATTCGTCGGGTACTGCTGCGGATGAAGAGTTGGCAGAACTACCTCTTCCTTGAGCACTGATCGGTACGGTAATGAACAAGCCCGGCAAAATCGCCGGGCTTTTTGATCCCGGTCAAGCCGATTACGGCAGTGGTTGCTGTCAGCATTTATCTTTAAAGAGGTCCATGAGACAGACGGAGGGGCGTATGAAAAAGCGTAACCCGAGTGTTACTGGCCTGGACCACCCTTTCGGCCGACTGGCGCAGCGTATGCCGACCCTGTCTGATCGTTGGGACAGGGATTGGCTGCCACTGTGGGGAGAGGTGTCTGATGTCTTGCTCCCCGCAGTGGACCTTAAGGAAGAGGAGGAGAAACTGGTTCTGAAGGCGGATCTGCCCGGGTTCAGTGAAAAGGAGATCGAACTGACCTGCGTGGGAGACCGACTCAGCCTGAAAGCGCGCCGGGAAACCGAGAAAGCCAAGGAGACGGATGATTACCATATGAGCGAACGGCACTACGGCAGCTATCAACGGACGGTGGTCCTGCCTTTTGCGGTTCGCGATCCCGAAGCGATTCGGGCGCACTATGAAAAGGGGGTACTGACCGTAGAGATCCCCAAATCCGATGCAGTGAAGATGCAACAGCGCCCGATTCCAATCCGGTTTGAACCGTAACAATGTGATCATCCCAGTGCGCACTTCGGTGCGCACTTTTTTTAACCGGTTCAATTCGGTATGGTGTCTGCCCACCTATTGGAGAGGGACTGTCCATGCTGAACCCCACCTTTTGTCGCCGCGTACTGCTGCTGTTGGCCATCGAAGAGCTGGAACGCCCTTCCGTGCCAGCTTTGATCCGTCACCTCGGCTGGCCGCGACGAACCATCCAGGACATTCTCAAAGCGCTGCCGGGTCTCGGCGTTCGTGTGCAGTTTGTCGAAGACGGCATTCGTCACAACGATGGCTATTACGAGATCCAGGCCTGGGGGGGATTAAATGCCGAGTGGGCGCATGAGCACAAAGCGGAGTTAAAAGCCGCACTGGATTAATCGTGATCCGGTTAAAAGATCCGCACCCCGCTGACCGGTTTTCCTTTTCGCAGTGTGGGGCCTCGATATAATCGAAAGCCTCTGCCGCCCTGCGGCTTCACCTGCAGTAAAAGGACAAGCCATGAGCAACAAAAACAAGCATATGGACGGTTTTGTCGCCGCAATCTTCGGCGGTATCAGCGTGTTTCTGTACGTGATCGTCCAAGCCTTCTGAACCGGCTGACGAGCACGAAAAAGGCGCCTTAACGGCGCCTTTTTGCGTTTCAGGATAACAAACGCCTGGCCGCATCCACCACGGTGGTAATGGCGGTCACCTCAGTTTGCTTCATCAATTCCGGACTGGGGATCTCTTGCTGCGTGCGATTCACGATCACGCCAGCCACACAACCCGCTTTCAGGCCCAGCGCTGCACACATGGTGAGAAGGGTGGCGGATTCCATTTCGTAGTTCAGCACGCCCAGAGCCTGCCACTCCTCCATGGAGCCCTGGAAACGACGGGTCACTCGGCCGGAGAAGGTGTCGTAACGCTCCTGACCCGGGTAGAAGGTGTCGGAACTGGCGGTAATGCCGGTGTGCAGAGCAACCGGTTGGGTTTTGGCGGCGTCCACCAGTGCGGCCGTACAGTCGAAATTGGCGACGGCCGGATACTCCATGGGGGCAAAGTGTCCGCTTGCACCGTCCAGTCGCACCGAACCGGTGGTGACGATCAGGCTGCCAACATCAATGTCCGGCTGGATGGCGCCGGTGGTGCCAATCCTCAGGAAAGTGCGGATACCCAGTTGGGCCAGTTCCTCGACGGCAATCGAGGTTGAAGGGCCGCCAATCCCGGTGGAGCAGATCACCACCGGTGTGCCTTCTATATATGCCAGATAACTGGTGAACTCCCGGGTGCTGGCCAAAGGCTTGGGGTTGTCCATCAGATTGGCGATGCGCTCTACCCGCTCCGGATCGCCGGGGACGATGGCCAGGGTGGCGCCTTCGAGCATGGGTTGAGTCAGGTCCAGATGGAATACTGTGCTCATAGTCAGTCCTTCTCGGTCAGGGATGCAGTCAATCTAGACCACCGTGAAGGTGGATAACACCCTTTATGATCACAACGCTTAAGTTTATCCGGTCGCGCGCCGCCGTGATGTTGCCAGGGAAGTTATGTAACATCCCTGTGTTACCCATCCGGTAATGCATGGAAACGCACAAGGAAGCGATGATGAAGCAATGGATGTATGCGGGGCTGCTGGCGGCAGCGGTGATGCCGGCCCAGGCCGATGTACTTGGAATTTATGCCGGCGGCGGTACTTTCCAGGGCAGCACCAGTGGCAAGCTGGGCAGTGACCCGGTGGACCTGGAGCAGGATCTTGGACTCAGCGATGATGACAGCGGCTACCAGGCCTACATCGCGTTTGAGCACCCGGTGCCGATTTTGCCCAATATAAAGGTGGCCACCGTCAGCTTTGAAACGGATGGTCAGGGACAACTGGGGCGCGACTTTGAGTTTGGCGGTGTGATCATCCCCGGTGGTGCGACAACCTGGACGGATCTCGACTACGAGCATATTGATGTCACCCTTTATTACGAGTTGTGGGACACCGGCTTCGATCTGGACCTGGGTCTGACCGCGCGGCAAGTCAAAGCGTCAACCGCCATTCAGTATCTGCAGCAGGTCGAGCTGACTCTTATCGAGGGTTCCACCCAGGAGAGCTTTGATGAGTGGATGCCGATGGTTTACGCCGCGGCCCGGGTTGACCTGCCGTTAACCGGCCTTTATGCCGCTGCAGAGTTCCAGGGCACCGGCTACTCAGACTCCAGCTTCCTCGATTACCAGGCCCGTCTTGGCTGGACCTTGGATCTGGTGGCGGTCGATTTGGGATTGGAAGTGGGCTACCGGGTACTGGATCTGGACCTGGATGAAGCGGATGTGGGCGACCTGACCGCGGATATCAATATAGAAGGCCTCTTTATTCACGGCGTTCTGCACTTCTGAGTCTCGTTACCTTCCTCTGTTAAGGGTTCAAAACCGCGTCGAAACGCCGGTTTTGGGCCCTTTTCTGTGGATAACATCTGGATAAGCTGTACGGTTGCTGTGTCTTTGTCCGGTCAGTCATTTTTCTGAAATTTTCCCTTGCCGCCGCCGAATCCATCCCTATAATGCGCTCCTGTCGACGGGGCACAGCGGAAAACAAAACGCTGAGCCACCAAGGCCCGGAAGGGCTCCTGGTTAAAAACTCGACGGTCGGAAAGGAAAGTTGAAAAACACCCTTGACGATGACGGAGGAAAGCGTAGAATGCGCCTCCTGCCTTGAGAGAGGCAACGTTCTTTAACAATTAGTCAGACAATCTGTGTGGGCACTCACGCAGTGTTGAGAAATCATCATTTTCTCGATGCTACTGAGTGACACCAAGTTAATTCAGTATTCATTGAGTAGCTTCTTCGGAAGCAATCAAAATCTTTAATTGAAGAGTTTGATCATGGCTCAGATTGAACGCTGGCGGCAGGCCTAACACATGCAAGTCGAGCGGAAACGATGATTCTGAACCTTCGGGGGACGAATTAGGC